>JAWKLK010000009.1:0-261559 GCA_041392785.1 Saprospiraceae bacterium | reverse complement strand
CTAGTAAGAAAATGATCATCATCGAGTAATCGGTGTGTGAATAAGTAGATTGAGTAAACAAAAAATAGCCTAGAAGATTTTCTAGGCTATTTTTTTTAAAATGTACAAAGCAAATTTCAGACAGAAACTATCAAGGCAAAGTAAATTTTTTATTGAACAAGTTTGATAAATTCAAATTCTTTTAGAGCGTTATTAAAAAAAAACTTTCTTAAGCATGTTTTTTGATCAAAATTAATAATTTGCATTACAGATATAAAAAAGCCCCCAAAAGGACTTTGGAGGCTTTTATGTTCTTTTTGTGAAACAATTATCTGGCAGAATTCTGAACTTTTTCATTCAGTTTTGTCAATTGTCTTTTTAAATTGTCAATTGCCAAATCAAAAGATGATTCAAATGTTCTATCTGAATTTGATGCCATTAATACACTGCCAGGAACACTCATTTTTATTTCAACAACTTTATCTTTTATTTTGCCTGTATTCTCTAATTTTAAAAAAACGGTGGATTGAATAATTTTTGGATAAAATTTTTCAAGTTTTTGAAGTTTCTCATCAATATAATTTTTTAGTTTTTGATCTGCGGTAAAATGTACCGTTTGAAATGTTACTTGCATATTTTATAATTTTGATGTATTAAAAAATGTGATTATAATCTAATTTAAAATTTATTAACAAAAGTTCGTTGATTTTTGTTTTTTAATTTGATGATCTTGGATGACTTTTTGTATACACATCTTTTAGTTTTGCAATGCTGCTATGTGTATAGATTTGGGTGGCAGCTAAATTTGCATGACCTAATAATTCTTTTATTGCATTCAAATCTGCACCGCCATCCAATAAATGTGTCGCAAAGGAATGTCTCAACACGTGTGGTGATTTTTTTGTTAAAGTGGTGACACCTTGCAGTTGTCTATGCACAATATCATGGACTAGTCTTGGATATATCCTCTTACCCTTATTTGTAAGGATAAGAGCTTCATAATCAATGATCTCTATTTTTGAACGCTGACCTAAATAAGTATCTATTGCTGTTTTTAAGCTTTCTGTTATTGGGATCAATCTGATTTTATTTCCTTTTCCCAAAACTTTAATTTCCATTCTTGATAAATGAATATCTGATACATTTAATCCTATCAATTCTGCCCTTCGCATTCCCGTCTGATACAATAAATGCATGATGAATACATCTCTCACACTTTCAAAAGTGATACCATTTTCTACAGTAATGGCATCAAACTCTAGTAGTCGTGACATGCTACTGTCTTGAATTGTAACTGGGAGTCGTTTGGATTTTTTTGGTGCCTGAATCTTTATCATTGGGTTTTTGGTAACCTTATCATTTCTTATCGCCCATTTGTAAAAGGTACGAAGGGCTGTAACCTTTCGATTGACAGACTCTGCTTTGATTTGTTCAGCCATCATTGATACGATCCAAGTGCGGATCATAGTGTGATGCAGGTGCAAAATTTCGTCCAACTCATATTCTGTTTTACAAAATTCCATAAGCTGGGTCAAATCGCTGATATAAGCTTCGACTGTTCTAGGTGAATATCGTTTTTCGAAAGTAAGATATTTATAAAATTGATCTAATGTATCCATTCAACAAAGATAATACATATTAAATTATTTTATAATATATTGCGAAATTATTTTTCTTTATACTATAAGTTTTTATCCAACTTTAATGAAAAGATTATTGTTGTATATAAAAATAAAAGAACGCATGTTGACTTCTTCTAAAAAACAATTTGCCTATTATAAACAATTAGGTGAGAAAGCGATGGCGCAGATATCTGACGTTGATTTTCTCCAATCAGCGCACATGTATGATAACTCTATCCAGGTGATAGTCAAGCATTTGCATGGAAATATGTTGTCTAGATGGACAAATATTTTTACTGAGGATGGAGAAAAAACTTGGAGAGATAGAGATGGAGAGTTTGAATCAGATATTATGGAGAAAGATGCTATCTTAAAATTGTGGGCCGAAGGTTGGCAGAAATTATTTGACACCCTAGACAGTCTTTCAAAGGAAGATTTGTCCAAAATTATTTATATAAGAAATGAAGGAATGACCGTCGAAGATGCCATTATCAGACAATTGTGTCATTATTCCTATCATGTAGGGCAAATAGTTCATATATGTAAGTTTTTGAAGGGTGAAGATTGGCAGACATTGACTATCCCTAAAAATCAATCTAAACAGTACAATTTCAAAAAATTTGCTGAGGTGAAAGCTGAGCGTCACTTCCTAGATAGTTTGATGGATCAAGGCAAATAATCAATCTGTGTTTGTCTAAAGTTTAACATCTGGGGTAAAACATTACCTTAAATAACAATGTTTTAATGACTTAATAGATGATGTATGAGAGTTTTCATTTTTTTATTATTCGCTTTTCTATTCGGGAATTGTAATATTGCTTTTAGCCAACAGACCACTAAATCTACTGAGCAAACCAGTGAAAAGAAAGTGGTACTTGCAGTGACAGGCATGACATGCCAGAAAGGATGTGCTGATGGTATTGACAAAAGACTCAAAAATACCAAAGGAATAGTTAGGAGTAAGACATTATTAAGCACTGGCGAAAGTAAAATTACTTTTAATCCTTCGCAGATTTCGGTGGACGAAATTATAGCTGTGATCAAGGATCAAGGATATAAAGCTGAAGTGAAGGATAAATAGTAGAAGTATTTAATTAAGTTCTTCAGATTTTTATGCGTATTTATTTATTTTCAATCATCATGATGGTTTTATTTTCTTCCCCAGTTTTGAATAGCCAATCGAACATCTATGAATTTAAAGTACAAGATATAAAAGGTGACATTTTTGATTTTGGAACATTGCGAGGTAAAAAAATCATGATTGTTAATACTGCATCGGAATGTGGTTTGACACCACAATACGAAAAACTTCAGGCATTATATGAAAAATATAAAGACAAAAACTTTATAATAATAGGTTTCCCTTCGAGTAATTTTTTAAATCAGGAACCAGGGAATGATGATGATATTGCCCAATTTTGTAGAAAAAATTATGGGGTCACATTTCCAATGATGTCAAAGATAGATGTTATAGGTAGAAAGAAAGCTCCCATTTATAAATGGCTCACTTCCAAAAAGTTGAATGGAACAAAGAATGTCACCATTGTCTGGAATTTTCAAAAAATTTTAGTGGATGAGTCTGGTAAAGTTGTGGATTATTTCATCCCAACTACACTACCTGATGATGAAAAAATTATTGCATGGATAGAAGGAAAGTGATTTCGTATATCTTATGTTGAAAAAAGTAGAATTGGTAAAATTAAGATGATCAATGATTAATGTACATCAAATAATTGTCAAATTGCGAGTAACTTCAAATAAAATATTTTTACAAAAATATTTAATAGTATTTGGGATAGTAGCACTTTGGTTCGTTTCGGGATTTAGCCATATACCACCAACCTTAAAATTAGGCTTACTCAAGTACAATGGTGGTGGTGACTGGTATGCCAATCCGACTTCTTTACCCAATTTGGCGTCGTTTTCCAACACCTATTTAAACACCAATATAAGTTTGGATTATGGTGTTGTAGAAGTGGGATCCGTAGAATTATATGATTATGCTTTTGTACACATGACTGGACATGGAAATGTGGTTTTTTCTGATGCAGAAGCTGTAAATTTAAGAAATTATCTTTTAGCAGGTGGGTTCTTGCATATAGATGATAATTATGGACTTGATCCATATGTTAGGGTTGCCATGAAAAAAGTTTTTCCTGAATTAGATTTTATTGAATTACCTACAAATCATCCAATTTATAGACAAAAGTTTGTATTTGAAAATGGATTGCCAAAAATCCATAAACATGATGACAAACCTGCCCAAGGATTTGGCTTGACGTGGGAAGGTAGATTGGTTGTTTTTTATTCCTTTGAGAGCGATCTTGGTGATGGATGGGAAGATCCTGAAGTACATAAAGATCCAGAAGAAGTCCATATCAAAGCCCTCAAAATGGGAGCAAACCTTTTACAATACGCTTTCGAACATTAATCTTAAATTTTATGCAGATCGACCAGATGGGATTAACAAATCTCAGATCCTCATTATCAAAGATGTTTTTTCTAATGGCGGGTCCATGTGTTATTGAAGATGAAGCTATGGCTTGTGAAATTGCAGAGAAAATCCTATCTATCACAGAGCCATTAGACATTCCATTTATTTTTAAAGGATCGTATAGAAAGGCTAACAGATCATCTATTCAATCTTTTACGGGTATTGGTGATGAAAAAGCACTAGAAATTTTGGCAAAAGTACGTGATAAGTATGGTGTGCCAGTTGTGACGGATATTCATTCTGAATCAGAAGCTGCTATAGCAGCACAATATGTGGATATACTACAAATTCCTGCTTTTTTGTGCAGGCAAACAGATTTATTGATTGCAGCTGCCCAAACAGGTAAAGTGGTCAATATTAAAAAAGGGCAGTTTCTAAGTGCAGGGTCAATGATACACGCATTGCAGAAAGTGACAGATTCAGGCAATGAAAAAGTATTGCTCACAGAAAGGGGAACAACCTTCGGATATCAAGATTTGGTTGTGGACTACAGAGGGATTCCTGAAATGCAATCTTTTGGTGTACCAGTGGTTATGGACTGTACACATTCTTTACAGCAACCTAACCAACCATCAGGTGTCACAGGAGGAAAACCTGCGTTGATAGGCACTATTGCCAGAGCAGCTATTGCAGTGGGTGCAGATGGTCTATTCATTGAGACACATCCTGACCCTTCCATTGCAAAATCTGATGGTGCAAATATGTTGCCTCTTGAAAATTTAGAATTGCTATTACAATCTCTTGTAAAAATTAGAAAGGCAATTTTGGAGTAGTTCAGTACACTTCTTTTACAAAAGGTGCGTTTATTTGAAGAGTTGGATAAGTACGGAAAAATTCTATTTGTAATATGATTGATATCGCTATTGCCAACAAAGGCCTAAAAGAAGCGCTGAGCAATGCAATGAGTATAACCATTTAACCCGCATTATGTATTAGAAAATCTATTACATGCCGAAATACCTGCAAAATAAGGCGCTCCACTTATTTTCTCTCACTCACCATAGTGGTGACTATGATTCGCTCGTGAAAATTCTTATTTTATTGGCCTTTCGACCTTCATTACGAAGTTCTAACGCATAATGCGGGTTTAAAATATTAGACTATGAAAGTATTAGTAGATATACCTGATAATGAAGCCACTTTCGCAATGAAAGTTTTAAAAAGCCTTTCTTTTGTAAAAAAAAGTAAAGCCTATGAGTGTGCTACGGTGGATTTGTGGGAAGACCTAAAAGAAGCTGCTAATGAAGTACGCTTACACAAACAAGGGAAAATAAAACTAAAAACGGCTCAAGATTTACTCAATGAGTTATAGCATTATCCCTACTCATCGCTTTGAGAAAGAACTCAAACGACTGGCTAAAAAATTTCCTTCGCTCAAAAATGAGTTTTCCGAACTGATTGCAGATCTTACAGAAAGTCCCGAAGTCGGTACTTTCATCGGTAACAATTGCTATAACAATACGTTTGGCTATTGGTAGCAAAGGCAAACTTGCGCCAACAGGAGAGCAAAAAGATAAATTATAATTCACTTTATCGCAACTATAAATTTCTATATTCGTTAATTTGTTGCATTAAATCCACTTTATCGCTACTTTTGTACTTTGATAAAATCATTTAACTTATGGGCTTAGGGAATACCATTAAAAAGATTAGAGAGCAGAAAGGCTTGTTGCAGAAGCAAGTAGCTGCATATTTGGGCATTGGATATACCAACTACAATAAAATGGAGAACGATAATCGTGAACCATCTGTAAACGAACTCAAGCAATTAGCCAAGTTGTTTAATATGTCTGTGGACGATATTCTCAATTTTGAGGGAACTATCCCTACTGAGGTAAAAGTAGAAGATAAGGCAGGATTTGAGCAAGTAAGCCTTATTAATCAATTGGACGAGGACGATAAACAGACGGTTTATAAAATCATTGATACAATGCTTACCAAGAAAAAATTTAAAGATTTCTTTAATAAAAATGTGGCTGTATTATGAAAACACAAGATATATTTATTGCTCATCCGCAGACAAAAGAACAAGTATCTGCCTTAAAGGCTTTTATGCAAGCTCTTAAAATCAAGTTTGAGATTTCTAAGGAAGAAAACTATAACCCTGAGTTTGTAGAAAAAATTGAAAAGGCAAGGAAAGATTACAAAGACGGTAAAGGTAAAGTATATACTACTGATCAGCTTAATGCCTTATGGAAATAATTTTTCTTCCTGATGCTGAAGATGATCTTCAATATTGGATTTCTATTGGCAATAAATCGATTCTAAAAAAGATTGCTCAACTTATCGATGATATAAACATTCATCCTTACTCCGGACTTGGCAAGCCTGAGCCACTCAAACACAAGCTCTCTGGTGCCTGGTCTCGCAGAATCAATAGAGAGCATAGACTTGTCTATGAGATTTCTGATGATGTTGTTTTGATTCTTTCTGCTAAGGGGCATTATGTCTAAATACACGAAAGCCATACAACCTTCCTTGTTGTTGTATGGCTTTCTTAAAAATCGAATTACAAATTCTTAATGTATAGCATCTCAGTTACAAACTGCGACAATCGGGGTTTTCGTAAGGAAATAATCTATCGCTAATCTTAAATACAAAATCACTGTCGTACAACCAATTAACTTCCGATAACACATCATCACTTATCTCATCATATTCTATTAAAGAGCTTACATTTTCTATTTTTTCAATAAAAATGACTTTAAAATATAATTCATCTAGTCCTTGGTGAATTATATCAATAGCCTTCTTGATGTCAGGCTCTTTAACTAAAATATTAGCCCATGCCCCATCAAATGAGACATCACTACTACCGTCTTCCAAATCAATCAATTCATTAAATTTATGATTTTGTTTTGCTGTTATATTTACAAAGGCTAACCATACTATTTCATAATTTATTTTACTCATTTGGGTTCTTTTTAGATGATCTGTTTTCGTAATGTACATTGTCTTTACCTGAAAGTTTTTTTCCATCCTTAGTTGAATGGAAGTGTGTCTTTTGCCCTTTATCACTCGAATGTTTCACAGGCTGAGAGTTTGATTTAGGATTATTTCTTGCTGCGTCTTTAGCTTCCTTTAAAGTAGGTTTACTTACTGTATGTATTTTAGGTTTTCCACTTGGACCTAATTGGCTTTTAGGTACATCAGAATTAGCCTGAACTTTACTTGGATTGAGCAAATTAGACATTGCTGTTCCAGTAGTCGTCGCACCATGTACACCTAACGCTACAGTTGCAGGAGTTGCTACCACACCTACACCTGTAGCAGTAGCAACGGCAGTACCTCCACCTCCTATTGCCATTTCTATACCGCCCTGAATAACAGAAAGCACATCACCTGATGTTTGACCTGCTTGTGCCCAACTCGCATACTCGCCAAATGATGCCGGGTCTTGCCTTCCCGCTCCGAGTAAAGAATTTGATCCTACAGCATTGGTTACTCCAGATAAATAGGCTCCAGTAGCTAAAAAGAATCCCTTGATCGGGTCACCATCTACAGCATCTATGGCGGCTCTGCCGTCGGGGTCGTTCATTCGGATAGGGTTATTAAATACATAAGTATAAGGCGACCATCCAATATTAAGCGGTGCGTCAGCCAGCGGGTCAACACCATGCCACAAACTAATCCGTGGATCATAATACCTAGCCCCATAATAATACAGTCCTGTATTATCATCCAGCTCCTTAGCATTAAACTGATATGGGGTAGCCCACCCCGCTATGTTTTGCTCTGTCATGGTCTCTCCGTATAAGCACGTCATCATCAGGATGAAGTGTGATGACTCCACTACTCGCTCCTTGCCCGACGGGGTCGCACTGCAGGGCGATAGTTCCGTTTCACTTCGCCCACGAGACATCTGTATGTCTCGAACAGGCTCGTTCACCGAAAGGCAAATATACAAAAAATTGATAAGGGTGACCATTGTGATAGGTCAAAAATGTGCTTGAGCCTATTTTGCCTTTCATGGCAAGCTATAACCAGGATTGAAGGTTTCTTTTTGAAAAATGTAGGTACACTTTAAATAAGTAAAAGCCATACAACTTTTTATCTGCCGTATGGCTTTCGTAGTTTAATAAATAGGCACAAGATGCAAACTTGCGCCAACATGGGGGATTCCTGAAATGCAATCTTTTGGTGTACCAGTGGTTATGGACTGTACACATTCTTTACAGCAACCTAACCAACCATCAGGTGTCACAGGAGGAAAACCTGCGTTGATAGGCACTATTGCCAGAGCAGCTATTGCAGTGGGTGCAGATGGTCTATTCATTGAGACACATCCTGACCCTTCCATTGCAAAATCTGATGGTGCAAATATGTTGCCCCTTGAAAATTTAGAATTGCTATTACAATCTCTAGTAAAAATTAGAAAGGCTATTTTGGAGTAACTCCTATCCTATATCCAGCCTAATCCCATCGCAATGGAAATAGCTATCAATAAAACAGCCACCGACCATTGTAGAAATTGTAGCGTTACTTTTTTCAATAGAAAATTACCCAGATACGAACCAGCAATGCCGGCCAAAGTTGCAGCAAGTATGATATGACGGTTATCTAGGATGTTTGAATTTAAAATTTTAGTGGCATATACACTTAGTCTAGTCATATCTACAAAAGTGGAGACGACTACCGTGGTACCTATGAATGTGTCTTTGGTTAAGCCGGCTTTTATGAGAAATGCGCTCCGAAGTGCCCCTTGATTACCGGACAATCCTCCAAAAAATCCACTTAATAATCCGCCGATTGGCAATTTCTCTTTCCCAAATTGTATTTTGCCAAAATACGGTATTAAATCCATAAAAGCAAAAATGATGAGAATGATAGCTATGATAAATTTTACAGGATACACAATATATAGGTTGTTCCATAGCGAATAAGTATATAGAGGCTCTAAACCAGAAAGATGTATTAAAAGCCAAGACCCAAATAATGCAGCAATCACAGCTGGAATACCGAATCTTATAAGCACTTGTCTATCTGCATTTTTACCAACCAAGAACAGTTTGAAAATATTATTAAAAAAATGGACAATAGCAGTTAAAGCGATCGCCTCCTCAATAGGAAAAAACAATACAAATACAGGTGTCAGGATGGTACCTAATCCAAAACCTGAAAAGAAAGTCAAAAGAGCTGCACAAAATGCAGTAATAGAAATGATAATAATGTCCAATTAACTCATATTTAGTAACTGAATCAAATATCAGGATTTTTTTCTAAATTTACAAAAAATGAAATTTTGGAGTCCGCCTGAAGGAGTAGGGTGCTCACTCTCTGAACATCCTTCAAAAAGGAAATCTTTTGCCCATAAGGTTTTCATCTTCGCACTATCATACTGACAAATATCAAGACCACTACATTTTTTTGGACCGTTTGTAGAAAACGTTGCAATGATTAGGTAACCATTTGGAACAATGGCTTTGGTTGCGATATCGACGTACGCCGAGATGTCATCCTCATCTGTCAAAAAGTGAAATGCTGCTCTATCATGCCAGATTTGATACTTTGTTGGCGATGTAAAATCTAAAATATTTGTGATGAGCCATTGGACTTTATCTTGCTTTTCAGCCAAGCGGTCTTTCGCTCTTTGGATGGCGTTTTCAGAAATGTCCAAGACTGTAATATTATCATATGATTTTATTAAAAGGTGGTCTACCAAAAAACTATCGCCGCCACCTATATCGATAATAGTGGCGTGTCGATCCAGACCACATGCATCTATATATTCAAGTGATTGGCGTGGGATTGGCTGGTACCAACTGACATCTTCTAAGCGCTTGGTGGCATACACATGATCCCAATGATCTTGATTTGATGGCATTTCGAAACAATAAATAATGATAAAAAAGTAGGCATGAGATCCTTAATATTTGTATTGAATCAGATAGCCAATTCAAAAAGAATTCAACAACCTATGGGACAAAAAAGTTCTAGTACTTCAAATACGATACTTAAGAGTCACATACTTAAAAATCCAACCAAAGCTTTCCTGACGCTTGGACTAGTGTAATAATATCTATGTTTTGTGAAAGTCCCATTTTTTATATCTTCATCAGCAATTCCAGTGACATCTTTGACAATAATATTTTTTGGTAAACTTATTGGGTTTTCAGGCCCGTAGATGCCAAGTCTTCTATGTTCCCTAAACTTATTGGCAAATGATAAAGTCACATCGTCATGATTGTGATATACTATGATTCTGGCAGCATGGTCCGGTAGGGTCGATAAGGTGTTATTAAATACTGTATCTTCAAGATCTGCAGCCAAAAGCATAACTGTTGAAAGTTTTAATGTGGGTTGTGCTGTAACCCAATTTTGAAATAATCCTTCCCAAACTCTATTGCCCATAGAGTGGGCCATAACAGAAATTTTTGCTTGAGGGCAGTTGTTTTGTTGGATTTTTTGGATTCTTTCAACTATCTCTGCAAAATACTGACCTTTTTTATAGGCATTGGCCACAGCGTCATCATATCCAAGAACCGATTTCCAAATTAAAGAAACTGCCATTCCATACTCATGTGATGGGACATCAAAAATTTCCTTTTGAATAATTTGACCACTACTTCTCACAAAAAACTGTTTGTCTGCTTGATAGCCATGGATATAAAAGATGATACCTTTTTTATTTTCAGGCAATGCATCATAAGCTTCTTTGATGCAATCAAGCCATTGTGACTCCGTATCCATATTTCTGCCTATTTCAAGGTTGTCGGAAGTAAGTACAGATTCGCCATATTGATAATGATCTTTTGACGGTATGGACTCAGTGTCGTAGACGAAGAAATGCTTAAATGTGGTTGGCTCAACAATTTTTGGTTTTGTAGAAAACAAAAACACATTAGCCACCAAAAGGAAATAATGGAATATGGGATAAAACATGGGTTATAGTATTTGGTGCTACAACAATTTCTTTTTGACGATGGAATTATGAGATAGGTGTTTTAACATAAGTTTGACATATCATTTTTTCCTAAAAATCGATCAAAAAAAGTCTATTAAACCCACTTCTATTACTTCAATTCTCTATGATTTTCTTTTTAAGCACTGCAAATTCATCCTCACTAATAGCGCCACTATCTTTTAAGTCAGCCAATTTTTTTAGTTGGTCTAATACATCATTGTTGTGCGTTGTTTCACTGTGTTGGGTCTGTTTCTTTTGCAACTCTTCGGCTACTTGTTTTCCTTTTTCAAATTTTTCATTATAGAACTTTTTAAGTCTTTCAGGATCAAATTCTAAAAAAGTACCACCTGTTTCAAAATGTTTTTTAAAGACTTCTCCCAATGCAAAAGTAGAAGCTCCTGATAATATCGCAAGGGTTATGCCTCCCATGATGGAGCCTACACCTGGTATGAATTTTATCGCTCTAGCACCTAATCTGGCTAAACCTGATCCAGTCAGCGCAGAAATGATCGCCTTACCTTCTGTCTGTTTAAAATCTATATCATAGACCTTACACATTTGGCGTATCATATCAAGCTGAATGGCACTGACAGCAAATAAATCTGCTATAGGTACAGGAATAAATCCAGCTCCCATAGACCATATCATATGATTTTTTATAATGGTATCAGCATGATCGCCTCTGTTTGATGTATTATTGGACATGAATTATATTTTTATGACTGTAACGGAATGATGGCTTTGATTAGTTCTGTCTTGACCTGAATTTTAGATATATCCTAATATTCTTTAGATAAAAGTGAGATTGATTCAAAATAGTTTATGATTTTTTGTGTCGCTCCTGCATTCTCATTGAAAAAATTTTGTATTTCCCACTTACACTTTTCTAAATAATTTGTATCACTTATAATAGTGTTCAGGATAGCGGGAAGATGTTGGGGATCATTGATTGCAAATGCAATGTTGTGAGAAATGAAATAATTTGCTTCATTGAATTTCTTATACTTTGGCCCAAAAATGATAGGTATTTCAAATATAGCAGCTTCTAAAGTATTATGAATCCCTCCTCCAAAGCCGCCACCTATATACGCGAATTTGGCTACGGAATAGATACTATTCAACTTACCAATATTGTTCACCAAGCAAATACTATTTTCATAATGTTCATCTGAGTATAGAAATGTTTTTCTGGGGTTTAAATAAGAGGATATTTTATCTATATTATCGTGATGTATGTCATGCGGAGCAATAATGTGCTTAAATTCTGGCAAGGAATCAATGATTTTGATGACAATGGGCAAATCCTCAAGCCAAACACTTCCATACACTACAACATTCTTAGTATTATCTATCCAATTAGTAAGCTTTAAATCCAATAGAATTTCTTTTGAACGTTGTATTACCCGATCTATTCTTGGATCACCCACTATGGTACATCTCTGAATATTGTGTTTTGAAAGTATGTTAGATGACATTTCATCCTGCACAAAATGTAGATGAAATTTTGACAAGATGTTTACACACGGACGATTGATTTGGGAGAAGAAATATTGGTTTTTCCTGAAAAGTGAAGCGATAGAATATATTGGGATTTGATTATTGGCACAGGTGTCTAAAAGCCTCCACCAGAATTCATATTTCACTAAAATAATGGTTTTGGGCCTGAATTTTTCTATTAAGTATTGAGCATTTTTTACTGTATCTGATGGTAAATATTGAATTTCATCGGCAAGAGTATAATTTTTTTGTATTTCATATCCTGATGGTGAAAAGAAAGTTAATAGAATTTTTGTAGTCGGGTACCGTTTTTTAATGGCTTCTATCAATGGTCTCCCTTGTTCGAATTCACCTAATGATGCACAGTGTAACCATATTGGTTCGGTGCATTGAGTTTGTTTGGCTGTTAAGGTGTTTTTTCTACCTTGAAAAAGTAATTTAAGTTTTGGGTTGAAAAATTGACCAATAAAAATAAATAATTGCGAGCATCTGATTAGGATGTCGTAGATAAAAAACCACAATCTTTTACTCATCAATAGTAGATTGTCTGTGTATTCTTGCTATAAAAAAAGGAAATATTCCAAATGATACGTGCCCCAACCAATAAGTCCAATCTTCCTTTGTTGGTAGGTAACCCAGTATCAAAATTTATGGCTCTCACTTCTGATGTAAAACCTTGTACAGCGTCTAATGCAAACTCCAGATTCAGTTTTTTACTTCCAGACATATACTTGAATGATACTGTTTCTTTGAGTGAAAAACCTCTAGTAAGTCTATCATAACCAACGTATCTTCCAGCTCTCACTTGACCAACAGAATTTCGCAGATCATTAAAATCTATTTTGTGTTGAAAAATTCCACCACCTATCATGCATTTTAGACCAGATCGAGACTTATGCGTAAAAGGAAAATGTTTTCCCGCCATTAAACCCAGCCAAAGTCCTCTTTCTCTAGAAAATATATCCGCAATCTGCGCATCATCACCTGGTATAGTGCCATTGCTACTTCTGTAAGGCGCTAATACATCTTCCTTGATGTTTTCGCCAAAAAAATATAAAAATTCAGGACTAAAGCACCAGTTTGATGATGACATATAATCTAATGACCAAGAAAATCCCAATGTAGAACCATATCTGTCTGCCATATCTCCTCCTGGGATCTGAGTACCGAAACCTACGCTGAATCCATAGACATTATCCTTTGTAAATACTCGGAGACTGTCTTGACTAATGATGATGTTTGCCATAAAAAGAATTAGGGCAACATTCCAAAATTTTAAAAAATGCATTACTTTTGAATTGTAAGTTTAAAATACTGATCCGAGTTGTTTTCTAGATTTTTACCAAAAAATTCAACAAAAATGACTTGGGGGAAAATACCTAAATCTTCAGTATGAACATACAGGTTTGTGACTATCATTCTATCGTTTTTGAGTTTGGTTGTTACCTTAAATTGACCATCAATTTTCGAGATAAAGAATGAAATGTCAGGATACACTTTAAAATGAAAACGGATTAAGTCATTTTGTATCACTTCGAACACATAGCCATAAGCAAGATTGCGCTGTATTGCATTGATAGGTAAGGTTTCTATTACTCCATTTTCATGGTAATATAACCAAAAAATATCCATTGGATCATGCAGATTTATGATGCCTCCTTGATCCAGATTTATTTCAAAAATAACGGAATTGAAAGTGTTATTTCTTTGAATGTAAAAAAGCATTAATTCACTTGATGCAGGAATAGGGTAATCAGCTGGTTTGCCTGAATAATCCTTTATTACTAATCCTAAGGTCTCATGTAATGATTGCATAATACATCCCAATATTAAAGCAAATGTAGGTATTTATCACAAATTCGAAATGTATACATGGTATTAATTTCATGTGAATTGTCAATTATTTTATCTTATGTGTGCTACTTATTGTTTGTTAAGAGTTATTTTTGTAATTTCTGAAACAAAAGTATCTTTCATGCAAAGGCGCCCACGCAACTTGAAACCTGAATATTTAGAGCAGCAAATTGTAAAACTACTCAGTAAAAATCCTAATTCTAGGTTTAACCTTCACCAAATTTATAGAAAACTCAATATCAGTAATCCTTCTGAGCAGGTTGTAAAATTATTGGATTTTCTACAGACTAAGGGCAAGATTGTAAAATTTCAAGGAGATAGATATAAATGGGAGACTAAGGCTGGTGAACTGGCAGAAAAAATCAAGAAATCACGGAAAGAAGAAAATATTTTATATTCTGGAGTAGTAGATATGACTCGATCAGGGGCCGCATACATCATCAATACAGAGAGCGTGGTAGACATCTATGTTCATGCGAAAAATCTAAAAGGCGCCTTGCACAAAGATACAGTAACGGTAGCTGTGCCCTTGAGCAAAAGAAGTCGAAGGCCTGAAGGAGTCATTGTCAGTATTGACAAGAGAGATTTGAAAAGAATCATCGGTGTGATTCAGTTTTATGACAATTATGCCATAGTTCGGCCTGATAATGACAAAATTTTTCCTGATGTATATGTGCGGTTTGAACACGCTCTTGATGCAAAACACAGCGATCGGGTTATTGTAGAAATAACAGATTATGGCAAACCAAATTCTCGCCGTGTTTGGGGTACTGTTTTAAAGATATTAGAAAATCTTACACACCATGAGATGACGATGCAAAGCATCCTTTTTTCAAATGGATTCGACCCTACATTTTCGGATGAAATTTTATCCGACGTAGCTAATTATAATGGTGATATGTCCCATGATGAGGTGGCACGGAGGAGAGACTTCAGAGACGTGACTACATTTACTATAGATCCTGCTACAGCCAAAGATTTTGATGATGCCATTTCAATTAAATATTTACCAAATGGTGGCATAGAAGTTGGAGTTCATATAGCTGATGTTACCCATTTTCTTTCTGAAAATTCCAAATTGGATAAAGAGGCAGCTTCACGAACTACTTCCGTCTATTTAGTGGATAGAGTTTGCCCAATGCTTCCCGAAAAACTGAGTAATGATCTTTGTTCATTAAATCCAAATGAAGACAAGTTTACTTTTTCGGCTGTCTTTACTTTTGATCAAGAAATGGACATCATTGGTGAATGGTATGGCAAAACTATTATTCATTCAGACAAGCGTTTTACATACGAAGAGGCGCAAGAAATTCTGGATGGTGCAGAAGGAGTTTTCTCCAATGAATTAAGCCAACTCAATAAGATAGCGTATCATTTGAGGGATGCAAGGTTTGATGATGGTGCCATTAGTTTTGAATCCGAAGAAGTACAATTTATATTAGATGATAATCTGATGCCTGTGGGTATGTATGTCAAAGAACGTAAAGATGCCCATAAATTGATAGAAGAGTTTATGTTATTGGCGAATAAGTATGTGGCGACATTTATAGCAAAAAAGGCAAAGCCAAAAATACCGTTTGTTTATAGAGTACACGATTTGCCTAATCCTGAGAAACTAGAAGATTTTGCTCGCTTTGCAAGCGAATTGGGTTATAGTTTTAAAACTGATACACCAGATCATATCGCAGATTCTTTTAATCGATTGGGCCATGCTGTTACTGAAAATCCTCAATTGAAGTTGCTTGAACCACTTGCCATTCGTACAATGGCTAAGGCTGAATATACCACTGAAAATATAGGGCATTATGGATTGGGATTTGATTTTTATTGTCATTTTACATCTCCAATACGAAGGTATGCAGATGTTTTAGTTCATAGAATTTTGTTTGAAAATCTTAAGAGTCTAACAAAAAGGGATGCAGGATTGCTCGAAGCGCAGTGCAAACATATTTCTGAAATGGAAAGGCGTGCCAATGATGCCGAAAGAGAATCCATTAAGTATATGCAAACCATCTACATAGCACAATTCATCGGAAAGACATTTGATGGTATCATCTCAGGAATTATTGAAAAGGGATTTTTTGTTGAGATTATAGAAAATAAAGTTGAAGGATTGATCCATTTTGATGCTATGGGTGGTGGTTATGACGTGGTAACATCTAGATTAAAAGCGGTAAATCGATATTCCGGTGATGTCATCACCATAGGGCAAATGATCAAAGTCAAAATTATTTCTGCAGACCCTGATACCAAGCGGACGGATATGGAGTTGGTGGATTAAAAATTTATATTGATATTTGAATAAAGATCTGAATATCATCAGAGTATGAATAAACACAACAGATGGAAACCTTAATTTCTGTTACATACAACTTAACTATCTATAAACTGTAGTATTGAGATTCATTTCCTTAACTTTGTTCAAGATGCATGTTGTAATCAAGTAAATTTGTGGCTCATTTCAAACCAAACAATTCTAACACCAAAATTATTATGACAGGACCAAATAAAGATATTAAATTTCCACTCGAAAATTATAACAGATTGTGTTTTTTAAAGAATGCTGTAAAAAATCCAAATATCATTGTAGGTGATTATACCTATTATGACGATTTTGAAAATATTGAAAATTTTGAAAAAAATGTAAAATATCACTTTGATTTCATAGGAGATAAATTAGTAATTGGGAAGTTTTGTATGATTGCTTCTGATGTAAAATTCATAATGAATGGAGCAAATCATTTGACAGATGCTTTGACTTCTTACCCTTTTGCAATATTTGGAAATGGTTGGGAAGCAGCAATGGACAATAAATCTTACCCAAACAAAGGGGATATTTTTATTGGAAATGACGTTTGGATTGGCTATAATGCGACCATCATGGCAGGAGTAACAATCGGAGATGGAGCAATAATTGCAACAAATTCAACAGTGATAAAAAACGTTGAACCTTATTCAGTTGTAGGAGGTAATCCTGCAAAGGAAATTAAGAAGCGATTTTCTGAAGCGACAATATCAAAGTTATTAGAACTCAAATGGTGGAATTGGGACATTGAAAGAATTACAAGGAATATTCAAAATCTGACGGACAATGATATCGACAAATTGAGTGATTAAAAACCAACCTCATTCCAACAAAATGTCCACTATTATACTTTGAAAATCAGAAATATTTCTGAGTTAGCACAAGTTCTTCCGGAAGAAGAATGGATTTTAACTGATCTATTGCGTCAAATAGTTTTGGAGAATCTGCCAGAATATTGCAAAGAAAAAATATCCTATAACGTTCCCTACTTTTATGGCAATAAAGGCATTTGCATCATCTGGCCGGCTTCCATTCCAAGAGGTGGTTTTTCTCAAGGTGTCCTTTTCGGATTTTGGCAAGGTTATTTATTGGATGATGGGCATTATCTGACTCGAGGCACAAATACTAAGATTTTCTATAAAATATTCAAGAATCCATATGAAGTTAATCCTGACATTCTCGCTGACTTATTACAAAAAGCTGTCGATCTAGACGTTTCATTCAAAACAAGAAAATAGTTGGAAGAAATTATCACCAAAATATTATTAAAAATTAATCACAGTTTTATCTAACTTTGTTTCCTAGAATTAAAATTTTTATCAAATGTTTGGAAGAAGAACAAATCAAGAATATGAGCAATATCCCCAACAAGGAAGAAGGAGTAATCTGAAGATTACGCTTATTATTGGGCTTGTTATGGCAGGTTTTGCACTTTTAAAATATTATAGTACCGAACAAATCAATCCTATAACAGGTGAAAAACAACACATCTCGATAAGTGCAGAGCAAGAAGTAGCACTTGGATTACAGAGTGCTCCTGCAATGATTCAACAGCATGGAGGTTTACATCCTGATCAAAGGGGGCAAGCACTTGTCAAAGAAGTTGGCAACAAATTGGTGGCTTCCACTATAGCGGCAAAATCACAGTATCCTTATGAATTCCATTTATTGGCTGACCCCAATGTAGTGAATGCGTTTGCACTTCCAGGTGGTCAAGTTTTTATTACCGAAGCGTTATTAGGCCGCTTGCAGAATGAGGATCAATTGGCTGGTGTCATTGGTCACGAAATAGGACATGTTATCCATAGACATGGTGCAGAAAGGATAGCCAAGATGGAGCTGACAGAAGGCCTCACAGGAGCTGCGGTAATAGCAGCGGGTGATTATCAAAGCGCACAATTTGCTCAAATGGTTGGAAATTTAGTTAACATGAAGTACGGGAGAGACCAAGAATTGGAATCAGATGATTTTGGTGTTCGTCTTATGATTGAAGCAGGATATGACCCGAAAGCTTTGGTCGGGGTCATGGACATTCTTGAGCAAGCGTCTGGTGGTCAAAGTGTTCCTGAATTTCAAAGCACACACCCAAGTCCGGAAAATAGAAGGGAAAAAATCATGGAGTCAATAAATAAATATCATAATGGAGCAGCTAATGGGAATGCGCAATAGCTCAACTCTCTTTATAGCATTAATGTTATTGGTAAGTTGTACGAGAAAGACATCTCAATCATTGTCTCTTCCCGATTTTGAAGTGATTTCGATCCATTCCAGTGGAAGTTTCATTGGTCCGTGTGAACCAACCATATGTATAAATCCTCTCAATGTAAATGAAGTATATGCAGGATCTGTACTGGACAATTTTTATTTTAGTCCGGATGGAGGTCGTAGTTGGAGTATAAAAAAATTGACATCAAAGTATGGTGTTTTTGGTGATCCTGTTATAAGGGTTACTTTAGATGGTACAGTACTTTATAGTCACTTGTCAAATCCAAAAAATCAAGCCTATGCCAGTGTTGAATTTTTGGATAGGATTGTGGTACAATCATCCAAGGACAATGGTGATACTTGGACCGATGGAACATTTCCTAGGGTAGATCATCACAAAGACCAAGATAAACAATGGTTATATTGTAGTCCAATTGATAAAAATATTGTATTGATGTCATGGACAGAATTTGATAAGTATGGGAGTGATAATCCTAATGATAGGTCAAGAATTTTGTTTTCAAAATCACAAGATGGAGGTTACACTTGGTCTGAAGCCATTCAAATTTCAGAGTTGGAAGGAGATTGTTTAGATGGTGATAATACCACAGAGGGTGCGCATCCAGTTATAGGCATAGACGGCACCTATTATATTACGTGGTCATTCGATAATAAAATATATCTTGATTTTTCAAAAGATAATGGTAAAACATGGCAATCAAAGGACATAGTTATTGCTACACAGCCTGGAGGTTGGGCATTTGACATAGATGGTATAGGCCGAGCCAATGGGATGCCTGTAATGGCTGTAGATCATAGCAGACACGCAAATCGTGGCAATTTATACGTTTCTTGGAGTGATCAAAGGCATGGTGAAGATGATACTGATGTATGGGTCATAAGGTCTAGGGATCATGGTAGCACTTGGTCCGATCCCATCAGAGTAAATACAGATGGTAAAGGCAAGCAACAGTTCTTTTCTTGGATGGATTTGGATCAATCCACCGGTGCAATTTATTGGGTTTTTTATGATAGAAGAGACTATGTAGATACTTCTACGGATGTTTTTATAGCAAAAACCAATGATGGAGGAAATACCATTTCAAACTATAAAGTTTCTAAGTCACCTTTTATACCTACTGCAGGCGTTTTTTTTGGTGATTATAATGATATTTCAGCAGTAAAAGGGCATGTGATGCCCATCTGGACGAGAATGGATGAGGGTAAGCTCTCCGTTGAAACTACACATATTCAATTTTAATCCATTCTATGAAATTTATCCTTATACTTATTGGAATATGTTTCACACAGTTGACCTTCAGTCAAGTGACTGTGAATCTCGAAGTCAAACATGAGATAAATCCGATTAAATTTTATGTTGGTGAAAATATGATTATAAAGACAAAAGACTTTCCAAACGAATGGCAGAAAAAAAAGATTGAACGAATTTTAGTTAACGAAGGTACAATAGTATTTGAAGATGCTTTATACGCTGTCGGCGACATTACCCATGTCAAAGTAAGACAACAATCAACTACTCTCGTAGGTCACATATTTAAAGGATTTGCAGCCGGTTGGATAGTATTTGGAGGTATTGCTTCTGTAGCTAGAAATTATAAGATTTCAAAAGAAGATATTATTATAGGTACTACATCAGGAGTGTTGGGCTTTCTATTTGGCAATATTTTGGCCCATAGAGTATACGATGTTGTCGATGACCATAAATTGAGATTAGTCGATGTCTCAATGGTAGGGCAGTGAAAAGTGAGCTTGAGATATCATCTAAAAAAAGTGTAATGAAACGCTAAATTCTAATGATTAAATTGGATGTAAATGCAATATGTTATTTAAATATTATGAATTAAAATAATATATTAGTATATTTGCGTCAAATATTTAGCCATGTCTGATTTCGAAAAACCTTATGTCAAAGAAAATGCATCCCAGTACCTTATGGATATCGTTGATAAGTATGAAGGTGCTATCACGCAACCACCTTCCCTAAGTGAAGGCGAACTAAAACGCATTGAGTTGATGAGGTATATGAAAAGTGATACTGATAAAGTGGAATACATTTTAATGTTACAATTTCTTATGGGTATTTTATTGTTATTAGGAGTCTGGTACATGGTCACTACACAAAATTATTTAGCTATTTTACCTATTGTATTAGGAATTGGATACACGGCATTTGTAAAAAGTCGCTTGAGGGATTATGCATATAGATTGCAAGAATTTAAGCACAATTTTGATCAATATTTACATGAAGGATATTCACTGAAGGAGATGAGGTATAATGCTGTAAAATTGGGCTATCTTGTTTTCTTTCCTTTTATTGCTTTTTTTCTATTGGTAAATTTTTTGCATGGCGACTATTTTGTTCCTTGGTGGGTATCACTATTGATTGCATTAGTTGTGAGTACTATAGGCTGGCTTTGGTTTTTTAAAGATGATTCGGATAGACTTCGTTCTTTAGAATCTGATATCAATTCCCTTCAATATTTGAAATAGCAGTCTATTGAATGTTTGTGTTGCTATTTTAGAAAGTCTATCACAGATAAAGTTTGATGTGCCATTGCCGTTAGGCGTATCGATACTCGATCCATTGCATGACAACGTAGGAGTATTGAATACTGTGTCGCAATTTTACAAAAAA
This sequence comes from Saprospiraceae bacterium, assembly GCA_041392785.1. Classification (GTDB taxonomy): domain Bacteria; phylum Bacteroidota; class Bacteroidia; order Chitinophagales; family Saprospiraceae; genus OLB9. The sequence continues at coordinate 240,043 of JAWKLK010000009.1, read as the reverse complement.
TATTATGACGACCACAATCCTAGACATCTGGTGCTAGGAATCAATCCAGGTAGATTAGGGGCTGGTTCTACAGGTATCCCATTTACTGATACTAAAAGATTAAAGAACATTTGTGAAATAGATTTTGAAGGTTTTCAGACTCATGAACCGTCTTCTGTTTTTGTATATGATGTCATAGACGCGGCTGGTGGCCCAGATTTATTTTTTAAAGAAGTGTACATCAATTCTGTGTGTCCGGTTGGATTTGTAAAAACTGATGTAAAAACGGGTAAACAGACTAATTTTAATTACTATGATGATGCAAAATTTGCCAAAAATCTAGAAAATTATATTGTAGCACATATCAAGGAGCAGCAAGCGATTGCTCAAAGTTATAAGAAAGTTTTTATTCTAGGGACAGGTAAAAATTTTCAATATGTGTTAAGATTAAATCAGAAATACAAACTATTCACTGATGTGATTCCATTGGAACATCCACGATATATCATGCAATACAAGCTTAAAACAAAAGTTTACTATGTAAACCAATATTTATCCAGTCTAAAATTACCAAGAAAGAAGGGGGGGATTTCGCCCGAGCTTTTATCGTAAAATGCGCTCCGTAGACCTAAAAACTTTTCTGATGCTGAGCCAAAAAGCGGTAATTAGATAAAGTATGATAGGTGATCCCAAAGTGAGAAAGCTGGAATATATAAAGTACATTCTTACTCTGGAAGTGTTCATGTGCAGTTTTTCAGCTATATAACCACACACACCAAAACTGTACTTCTCAACAATCGGCTGGAATTTTTGTGTGAAATTAGACATAATGCTTACTATCAATAATCATCTACATAAATGCTTTTTCTATTAAAAAAGTTTAAAGTTCTAGAAAATTATTAAACCAATTTTGGATATCTACTGCCTTGCTTCCATTATGTTTATGTACATATTCATTAGTTTCTAATCTATATAAATAATCATCTGACCAAGCTTTATGATTTTCACTGACTTCTCTTATTGCTTTCAAAACATAATCAATTTCAGCGTCAGTGTTAGTAGGATGAAATGACATGCGGATCCACCCTGGCTTGTTACAAAATACGCCCATCGAAATCTCATCCGTCAATAATTTTGACTGCTCTTGTGACACCTTCAACAGGTAATGTCCATATGTCCCTGCACAAGAACATCCGCCTCGTACTTGGATTCCATATCTGTCATTTAAAAGTCGCACTGCGAGATTAAAGTGGAGCCCTTCTATGTAGAATGAAATCACTGCTAGTCTATTTTCGTGCTGATCGGCTAATACTTTTAAATTGGGTATAGCTTTGAGTTTTGGCCATACTCTGTCAAGGATTTCATGCTCGCGCTCAAGAATATTGTTTACGCCCATTTTTTCCTTAAGTTTGATGCAAAGTGCTACTCTAATGGTCTGAATAAAACTAGGAGTGCCTCCGTCTTCTCTTTCTTCTATTGCATCGTGATACTTATGCTCACCCCAAGGATTCGTCCAATCTACAGTACCTCCACCTGGATTATCAGGTATTTTATTGTTGTACAATTTTTGGTTGAAGATCAGGATTCCACTGCTAGCTGGACCACCAAGAAACTTATGTGGAGAAAAGTAAATAGCATCTAGATACATTTCTGGATCATCGGGATGCATATTGATATCAATGTATGGTGCTGAGCAGGCAAAATCCACAAAACAATAACCACCATGTTGATGCATGATTTTTGCTATGTCATGATATGGTGTTGAAATTCCAGTGACATTAGAACATGATGTGATAGCGGCAATTTTTATTTTTCTTTCACTGTAATTGTTTACCAATTTTCTGAATCCGTCTAAATCTATTAACCCATTATCATCATTTGGTATTACCATTACATCGCCAATGGTTTCTATCCAAGAAGTTTGGTTGGAGTGATGCTCCATATGAGTGACGAAAATAATAGGTTTCTCTTCTAGTGGAATCTGAAAATGTTGCTTGAATTTTTCATGAAGTTTAATGCCAATGATGCGTTGTAATTTATTCACCACACCTGTCATCCCCGAATTTGACGAGATGAGAATATCTGTTTCATCAGCGTGGACATGTCGTTTTATGATTTTTCTTGCTTCCTTGTATGCAATGGTCATGGTTGAGCCTGTCAGGTTGGTTTCTGTATGTGTGTTGGCAACAAACGGCCCTACCTTTTGACATAAAAAATCTTCAATGGGTCTGAACAATCTGCCACTGGCAGTCCAGTCAGCATAAACAATTTTTTGCACGCCATAGGGTGATTCAAAAGTTTGATCTATCCCGATAATGTCGTCTCTAAATTGAGAAAAGTATTGTTCTAATTGCATCACATTTTATTTTTGACCTTGTCAATCAATGCTTTGGCTGTGGCTTCATCATTAGCTTCAGCATAAATTCTGATTATAGGTTCGGTATTAGATTTTCTGAAATGTACCCAACCAGCATCAAAATCTATCTTAAGTCCATCGATGTCATTGGTTTTTTCATTGGCAAATGCCGCTTTGAGATTATTCAGGATATGCTGGTACTGGTCATTGTTATTCAAGTCTATTTTATCCTTTAATATCACATAGGAGGGATATGAAGCCTTGAGTTGTGTCAGCGATTTTTTTTGCTTTGCTACCAAAGTTAAAAAGATTGCAATGCCCGCCATAGCATCTCTACCATAATGCAATTCTGGCACGATGACACCTCCATTTCCTTCTCCACCTATTACCGCCTGATGTGATTTCATGGTATTTACCACATTGACTTCGCCGACAGCGGAAGCAAAATACTGACCACCATGTCTTCGGGTCACATCTGCAAGCGCCCTTGTAGAAGATAAGTTGCTGACAGTATTACCGCCTTTGATACTAAGAATATAATCCGCCACAGCTACTAAGGTATATTCTTCACCGAACATAGACCCATCTTCACAAACAAAAGCCAATCGATCCACATCAGGATCAATGCTGATACCCATGTGGGCATTTGTCGATATGACTTTTTGTGATAGCTCTGCTAAATGTGCAGGAAGAGGCTCAGGATTGTGTGCAAAATTTCCAAAATCATCATCATACAGTAAGGTAAATTCCACTCCCAAGGCCTCCAAAAGTGGTGGAATAGCAATGGCTCCAGTTGAATTGATACAATCTACTACAACTCGTAAGCTCGCTTGTTTTACAGAATTTACATCTACAAACTCGCTTTGAAGTATTCGGTCAATGTGCATGCTGATCATGTCATCTCTGGTTTCTAAACGACCAAAATGATCTACATCAGCAAAAATAGTGTCCTTATGATCAATAATGGATAAAATGGCATCTCCATCTTCAGCAGAAATAAATTCGCCCTTATGATTAAGAAATTTTAAGGCGTTCCATTGCTTTGGGTTATGACTGGCAGTAAAAATTATACCAGCTTGAGCATGTAAGAAGGGTACTGCCATTTCTACTGTAGGAGTAGTGGAGTAACCCAAGTCTATGACATCAATACCCATAGCAAGCAGAGTATTGATAGCTAATTGACTCACAACATTGCCACTCATCCTGCCATCTCTACCTGTTATAATCTTAGCTTTAGGATGTTGTCTTTTGACCCATGTAGCAAAGGCCGCTGTGCATTCTACAATGTCCATAGGCGTAAAATTGTCTCCAACTTTTCCGCCTATTGTTCCCCTTATTCCAGAAATGGATTTGATCAATGTCATGTTACATCTTTTGTGGCTCAAAGATACAGCTATGAATGCAATAAGGAAAATTTCTTTAATGTAATACCAATAGACATTGAGTTATGCGAGTATAGCAACTGATAAATTTGGGTAGGATAATTGTAATAATATTGTAAAAATGCTTCTATCTTGCTATACTGTAATGATGAAAAGTATAATTTAGCATCGCGGTTGTATGACTATCAACATTTTATAGTCAATATCTCGAGAACGAAATTATTTTATTTATAGAAAATTAATTCTTATGAAAAATGTAGTATTGGTCAATTTTTTTCTTCTTCTTAGTCTATATGCGTTTGGACAGCGATTCTTGGACTCTGCAAGTACATGGTATTCAAGTAGCTATATCGATAATTTTGTTGATGGCGATTGTCGCTTGAAAATCGATGTCACAAAGGTGGTAGGTGATACAATGATTCAAAATAGACTTTGTCATATTATTGGCGTCTTTTCCGATGGGGTTTACATACCTGAAAGCGAAATCATTGTTTATGACTCAGATGACAAAATGTATTTTTTTGAGGATAATGATTGGAAGCTTATCTATGATTTTACGGCAAAGTTGGGAGATACAATACAGTATAGTATTTCAAAAAATTTCTGGTATTATGGAGTTTTTAATGTGCCTCAAACGTATGATTCACTTTTGATAGTAGAGCAGTCATACCAATTGGTAATAACCCATGTTGATACGGTGTATTCAGACGAAGGTAAACCTTTAAAGAGATATGCAACTGAGACTTTGTTTAATTTAACCGGGCATGTCATGGACACAATCATTCAATACGTGGGCTCTAAAAATAAGTTGTTTGGTAGTAATGGTTATTTTATTCCGCCCGAATGCCTAAGTACTTTCCCATCTTTACGCTGTTATTCTGATAGTAATTTGACTATGACATTTATAAATGAAGAATGTAATGTTTTGAATTTTACATCAGAAATTACGGAAAATGATATAACATTTTATCCTAATCCGGGTAGCGATGCTGTGGCATTTATCCAACCTGACTCCATGCATGGAAATGTCCGATTTACTACCTATAATCTTCAAGGAGTGAAGCTATTTTATGGTGATGTGAGCCAAACAAACGAAATACCTACGGCGCATTTGAATCCTGGCATTTATATCTTTATCTTGACAGATGACTTTGGCAGATTTTGGATTGGAAAATGGGTGAAAAATCTTTAAACAAAGATTTTACGGTTGTTACTTTGAGTGTACCTAGTTTTACACCTGACTTCTATCTTTTAGTGAGGTGGAAATAATTTAGTAATCAATTTGTCCAAATTTGAGGCATTTTTTAACCCTATTTTGATGGTTGTTTGAACTCTGATTATACAATTGCCTCAAACCGGCAAGGCTTTTACTTTTTTTCAGCAGCAAAAAAAAGTAAACAAAAAATGCCGCCGCTGTTTTGTCTTCTTAACACTTAATAGTCATCTTCTCGACGGAAACAAAAAAAACTCGCCTTTTAAAGCCGCTCTTTATAGATATTTACATGTTATTTTAGATTTGTGCTTTGATAAATAGTCCTATTGGCTCAAACAGTTTTTTGTTTGTACCGTCTCCAGTGACTTTTAAGTTTAAGACAAAAAGGCGGAAGACAGCGTTCCACCGATAAAAGTATTTTTCCTTCCCTACAAATCAAACTTTATCCCCTGAGCCAATGGCAATGTAGTGCTATAATTGATCGTATTGGTTTGTCGGCGCATATATGCTTTCCAGCTGTCCGATCCAGATTCTCGTCCACCACCAGTTTCCTTTTCTCCACCGAATGCGCCACCGATTTCAGCGCCACTTGTACCTATGTTTACATTGGCAATACCACAGTCTGATCCAGCACATGACAAAAATCTTTCAGCTTCGCGAAGATTGGTGGTCATGATGGCAGATGACAATCCTTGTGGCACATCATTTTGGATGGCTATGGCGTTTTCTACACTACCAGTGTATTTTAGCAAGTATAGGATTGGAGCAAAAGTCTCATGTTGGACGATTGGCATACTATTTTCCGCCTCTACGATACAAGGTTTGACATAGCATCCACTTTCGTAATGTTTTCCTTTGAGTACGCCGCCATCTACAAGGATCGTTGCGCCTTGTTCTTCTGCAGCTTTAAGTGCATTCAGATATGCATCTACAGCCATTTTATCTATCAACGGACCAACATGGTTTTTACTATCCAATGGATTTCCAATCTTAAGCTGAGTGTATGCTTTTGTCAGTTTTGTTTTGACTTCATTATAAATACTTTCATGTACGATGAGTCTCCTAGTAGAAGTACATCTCTGTCCGCAAGTACCTACAGCTCCGAATAGTGCACCTGTCAATACAAGATTAAGGTCAGCAGACTCTGTCACGATGATAGCATTATTACCACCCAATTCGAGCAGGCTCTTTCCCAATCTTTCAGCTACAGCTGCTCCGACGATTTTACCCATTCTGGTACTACCTGTTGCGGATACTAATGGTACTCTTTTGTCCTGAGTCATCCATTCGCCTACTTTATAGTCTCCAGTGATAATACAACTTACACCTTCGGATACTTTATTGTTTTTTAAGACTTTATGCAGGATATTTTGACAAGCTACCGCACAAAGTGGTGCTTTTTCGCTTGCTTTCCACACACATACATCACCGCACACCATAGCTATCATCGCATTCCAAGACCAAACTGCTACTGGAAAATTGAATGCGGAAATAATACCCACAATCCCTAGCGGATGCCATTGTTCGTACATACGGTGGTAGGGACGCTCAGAGTGCATGGTCAGCCCGTACAATTGGCGAGACAATCCAACGGCAAAGTCACAAATATCGATCATTTCCTGCACCTCGCCCAAGCCTTCTTGGAGCGATTTTCCCATCTCATAAGATACCAATTGGCCTAATGGCTCTTTGTATTTGCGAAGCTGTTCGCCGTATTGACGCACTATTTCTCCACGTTTTGGTGCTGGTATTTCACGCCATTCGACAAAAGCTTTTTGTGCTGTTTTAATGACTTTCTCATAATCTTTTTTGGAAGTAACCGATACACTACCGATCAATTCGCCATCTACAGGAGAATATGAATCGATATAGGTATCAGATTTGAAAGACTTTTGTCCCGTCCATGTGCCTTCATTTTTTTTGTGAAGATCCAATTTTTTTAAAAAAGATGTATTCATTTGGTATGGTTAGAATATGTGATTCGAAAAATATGTTCTCAATTTTGGTACAAAAGTAATGAAGTTATGGGAGAATCTAAGAACCAATTATTTATTCTCTACAATCAATATTTAACGGTGTGTATTTTAGCTACTATCTATTGGAGTGTGGGTTGGAAATCATACCAAATGCCAATATTGAATTTGGTATGACCAATAAAGAATATTATGTTCTTTACAGTCATATCCATTTAAAATTCAAATTTTAAATGGACTAACTATTATTTATATTACGATAACTTTATTCATAAATATTTTTTTTATCTTTGATGATAATTGGTGAATTCTTATTGTAAGAATTAATTCTTTTGTAATTAAATAATAAATGTGCATATACTTATTGTTGAAGATGATCATATGATCGCTGGGGAGCTTCGTAACCAATTAACAGAATTAGGTTATCATCACTTGACCACAAGACACAATGCTAATGATGTATTGCAAAATTATTACCCAGATGCCGCAGACTTTGTAATCATGGATATTGGTCTTTCGGGTAGTCATATGGATGGAATTTCATTGGCTCATAAGCTATTGCAAATAAAAAAAGTACCACTTATCTTCTTGAGTGCCTTTTCGGATGAGCATACACTCAGTAGGGCTAAGGAAGTGACACACATGGCTTATTTGGTTAAGCCCTGTTCCACCAGGCAACTTTTTGTTTCCATTGAAAATGCATTGAATAGTTTTTACACTTATAAACCAACAAATCATTCTATCCAAGAGCCTTCCTGTCCATTGTTTAGTGGTCAAAATCATTTCTATGCGAAGAAAAATAGTCATTACGAAAGAGTGAATATTGACGACATTCTTTGGATTGAATCGACAAGGGGAGGCATCTATATCCATTCCATATTCGGTAAATACATGATAACAACTACCTTAGCTAGTTTTGAACGTCAAGTACAGCATCGTAATTTAATAAGGATACATAAAAGTCATATCATTAATAAAAACAGAGTGACTGCCATCAATGACAAAGAAGTAATAATAGAGCACAAAGACATTCCTGCTGCGCTGCCATGTGGAGGATCATACATCAACGAGTTTAAAGATCACTTTTTAAAATTAAAATCGGATTAATTGTGTTTAGATATAAAAGTGGCTTAAAACAGTTATTGTTGTGTATTATTATATACCTTATTTTCACGGAGTGCATTAATTCTCAAAGCAAAGATCTAATCCCGCAATTAAAATCAATCCATACTTTAGGTAAGTCTAACCCACAAAAGGCATTAATTGAGTTAAACAGCTTTTTTAATGAAATATCTGAGAAAGATACATTAGCTTACATTAAAGCATGTAAGATGAAAGGCAATTACTTGTCAGCTATAAATAAAGACAGCAGCTTATACTACTTTAAACTTGCTTTAAGAAATGCTGAAAAATTCAACAAGGTAGAAGATGAAGTTGACATCAAAAGAGAATTAGCCATAGCTTATAAAGAGATGAATGAATTTTCTAAATCTGACAGTGTTTACCAATCACTCATATTTCATAACTATTATAAAGTTAAACCTCAAGGAAAAATTAAACTTTATTCTGAGTATGCATCACTGCAATTAAGAATTCAAAATTTGGAGAATGCTTTAAAATATTTAAATGAGGCAATTGAAATTGCTGAAAAATTGAATTACCATAACGATGACAGATACATATATAATATTCTATCTCAAACCTATGCATTGCTAAAAAATTGGCAAAAAGTAATAGAGTATAATAAGAAATTAAGTGAACATTTTGAAAAGGACAATAAATTTCAATATTCAATTATGAACACTATTGGTGCTGCATATATGTCATTAAATGAACTTGATTCTGCATCATATTTCTTTGGAAAAGTTCAAAAGGGTAATCCACCTATCACTACAAAAATGTATAGCTATCAATATCTTGCAAATATTTCTAATACGAAAGGTGATTATGATAAAGGTTTGCTTTATGCAGATTCTTGCATATTCATTGCAAAACAATTAATGAGCGAAAAAGAGCAATGTGCTTGTGAATATCAAAGATGTGGAATATTAAATAAACTAGGAAAATACAAAGAATCTAAGCAGCTTTTTGATAGGATATCATCATGTATTGATATGTATCACAAATTAGCTCTCGGGAACACTTTACAATACTATCAGTCAGATAATTTACTGCACCTTGAGAAAAAACCCCATATAGCTAAAATTGTAGATAATATCATAGCAGAAAGAGATTCTATACGTGCAGGCAATATTCATGATCAATTACTAGAACTAGAAACCAAATACCAAACCGTACAAAAAGAGGCAGCAAACAAACTTCTCACAGCCGAAAAAAAAATCCAAACCGCTACCATCAGGAAGCAGCAAATGATGATAGCTGGCTTAGGGCTTGGTCTTACTGGACTCATCTTCGGCCTATTCATGCTCCATAAGCGTAGCAAAGAACGCCAATCTCACATAGTAGAACTAGCTGCCAAAAATCGTAAAATCGAAGCCCTCAATCGTGAAACCATCCATCGTACTAAAAACTATCTCCATTTGGCCACTGCTCTCATCACCAAAGATAAAGCCATCGCCTCTGACCCAAATACCGCCCAAACGCTTGAAGAAAATGAAAAACGACTCAGGGTACTCTCTATGATCAATAACAAACTTTCTTCTGCTGAAGAGAAAACCGACATACCCATCAAAGAGTATCTGTTAGAATTAATTGACGATTTAGAATTTAGTTTCAACCAAATAAAACAAAAAAACTCTTTAATCAAAGCAAAAATAGAAGATGTTATTCTAGATTCAGACAAGAGTCTCTACCTTGGCTTGATTATCAACGAGCTAATTGTCAACTCTTTCAAGCATGCTCACCCGAGAGAAGACAAACTTCTCATTGACATTGATATTGTAAAAAATCCTAGTGAAGGACTTACTATCCTTTATAAAGACAATGGACTAATATCGGATGATCATAAGCTAAAAGAACCATCACAAGGTATGAATCTTATCAAAGACCTTTTCGATCAACTCAAAGGTAGATATAGTCATGAATTTGGTGATGGGTATCGCTTTGAAGGAGTGATATAAGGCCTTGCAAATTCATTTGCAAGCGAACTTATCTGTTTCAAATAAATTTGAAACGCCATTAGGAAAATCGCCCTTTCATAGATCGAGTACATCTATGAAAGGGCGATATCCATTATCACTACTTCACCAATCTTATCGATTCTGTCCTGCTGCTCTCTGTATCTGATATGATGACTGTATAGATTCCTGATGCTATGCCCGATATATCTAGGCTATTGCCTGACTCTACGGGTATATCCACCAACATCACTTCGCCAGTATTTGATAGTAGCGTGACAAGTACCTTTGTACTGCCTGACATCTCTATGTATATCTGGTCATAGGCAGGATTGGGATAGAGCATAGCTGTGCTGACAGATAGCTTGCCCTCCACTTTTACGACCATCAATGTGCCTTTCTGCTGTGATCCATCGAGATCTCTATTTTGTAATCTAATGTATACAGATTGCCCTGGTTGTAATCTTCCGAAAATTGTTTCTATTTCTTCTCTCTCCACAACTATTTCATGGTTTTCAATATGTGAAGCATCTGCTTGAGCATATTCAAGACTATCAACCGTAGTAAACTTAATACCATCCTCAGAAAGTTGTGCATAGGTTTTATCAGTATTTACTCTAGATGCAGTAGTAAAGGTAATATGGATATCCTCATCTTCCCACTTAGCTGACTGATCAAGTAACTGTAGAGGAAGTGTCGTTACTACCTCTACATCAACAGTATCTACACATCATATTGCAGAATTACTAATTCTCACTTGATATGTTCATAGGTTTGTTGTCAGCTCTGAAACAATACTTCAATTTTCTCAGGCTCAAAATGATTTAGCATTTCATGTTGATCAATTTCTTTCGACTCAAATAGTTGTAGGATAATTTCAATTTAAAATTTGAACTGCAGCTGAGGTTCAACTCGTATTTGATATAGGAAAACTTGAATCCAAAGCAATTTGTGGTTGCATACCGGTTATACCACACTGTGCACTGAGTTTTTCTGATGAAATCAATGTAGAAAACAATACTCCTCCACACAAAAGTACTACTTTTAACAGACCATTTCACTGGTCTGTGACTGAATCCTTTTTATTCATTATTCACATAATAGAATATTTTGGTTTATATGGTTTGTATCACTTATGATATATCATACACTGCACATGAGATATAGCGATGGCCTATTTGGCTCAGCTTAGATAAAAAACACAAAAGCTACTCGATTATGGTATCCTTGTAGCTATCTCGATGGCATCTATACGCATCTTATCCCTAAGATACCTTAATACCACCTGATGGGCTGCATCATGGCTTTGTATTTTTTTTTATTGATCTGATCTCCTTTACACAGGGTCTATTGAATGCGGATAAACACTAATGCCCTGCTTCATTGCCTTCTGATATACTTATCTGTGATTAACCTTTGTTAATTAAAAAAATATTTTCGTCGCTGCTAAGATACTTCTTCCTTTTGACATATTATCTACTTCATGTGGTAGCAGGCACTATTCTTGTCGAAATGAGTGTTTTTCTTGTTTAATGCCCTTGCAAAAATGGCCTTGCAAATTTATTTGCAAGAAGCTTAGTACGGTTTCAAATAAATTTGAAACGCCATTAGGGAACACCACTTTGAAACGCCACTTTGAAACGCCATTGGGAAACGCCATTAGGGAAAGAGAGCGGCAGACCGGATTCGAACCGGCACCTGGAGATTGGAATTCTCCCGCAAGATCTGAAATCTTGTGTGCTGCCATTACACTACTGCCGCTGATATAGCACGGGCAGCCGGAATCGAACCGACGCAGAGGGGGTGGAAGCCCCTGTCAGGCACCGAAAGCCTGTGTGCCACCATTACACCATGCCCGTATATTGTTATTTATGACATCTTTATGTCATTTCATTTTATCTTCAAAAAATCTTCGTTTTCTACTATTCATGGTACTCAAATCTACTGTTTTCGTCTCTTTCTTTTTTTCATTTTTTAGCTGTTTTGCTTTTCGTCTTTGTATATCTCTTTGTTTAGCTTCTTCTAGTCTTTTGATAGCCTTTTCATCTCGAATATTTTTCTTTTTATCTTGTTGGTTTAACCATTCTTGGTGTTTTTGTGACTTATCCTCTTTCTGCGCTTGCCCATTCTCCATTTTGAATGTAAATGATTTAATAGCTTTCTTTTGAGCAGCTTTCAATGCGTAGTGCTTACTTTTACTGATGTAGGTAGATATGACTTTATGACCCGCCATAATGCTGCAAGTATAAAGGTCATCAGCGCAATCAAATATAAACTGTGGCCTAGGTAATCCTGATTTAAGCATAAGTTGTGCCAAAACAGCTTTAGCATTAAATCTTTGAGAATTATGCTCCACCAAATCGTCATCCCTGAGTAAAAATGTAATAAAAAACTTCTTGTAAACTTCTTCCTCATATTGTTTAAGGACAAAGCCTAATATAGAAAATACAAAAATATGTTTGTGCTTTTCTTTTTCAAAATCCAATCCAAATCTCACAAATTTATCTAATTGCCATCCTTCGAAAAGAGTATTCATTCTTGCATTAGTAAATATATTGCCCAAAGTATGCTGCATTTGCTTGCCATTTCCTGCCTTATAGTCGAATAAAATTTGGGCTACTATCCCTTTTACAGCAAACATTCCCAGAAATGTGTATTTGGAGTTTGTATTTTTTTCATTGACATTGTCAAAACTTTCATGTGTCAAAGCCGCTTTTAAACAATGTGGGGCTATCTTTTTTAATTGTAAAAGAGAATATAGTGCATCTAAAGAATTATCCTTCATTATTTAAACGCCATTATTTTTTACCTAAATTCTTATCCTTTAGATTTCTCTTTAATTGTTCTTTTGTGTCATCTTGGACTCCTCCTCTTTTTGATTTTTCTGCCTTTTCTGATACATATTCCAGATTCTGTGCAGTAGTAAGGTCATTTTTATCTTTTGCCATTTTGTTTTTATATTATATTGATTATTGAATTATTCCCATGCCTTTTTACCCTCATACCAAAGCATTTCATTGATATTGGAAGAAGTTAAAACTCTTTGACTGTAATTGTTTTTACTACAAGAATTACACATACATCCTTGTTCAATATCTCTACCACAGTTTATACATGTTATCTTTCCAAATGAGGCCTTCCACTTTTTATGACAAGATGTACACCTTCTTTGATGAGCTCCTGCCAATAGATGTCCCATAAGATTGACTCCGCAATCCTTGCAACTTGGTTTTGCCATTTTATTTCAATTTCTTATAATTATAAACTGATATTACACTTCCTTGCAGCTCACAATCCGTATCAAACCAATCATCAAAACTTACCGTAAATCTTATATCATACCAAAACCCCTTACTCAAAACATCTACCTCTAAATCATTGCCATCTTGCCTATATCCCGTTACTTCAAAGTCCTTTTTATCAGATACAGTAAATTTCGCATTTTTTTGTATAGAGCGCCATTCATTATGGACTAAATTTCTAACTCTTGCGGTAGAATATTCGCATTTAATTTCTAAGTGATTAAGAGGTGATATTAAAAAATAGATGAGTAATAAAATTTGCACGATTGATTAGCTTTTAATTTAAAATAAAATCAAAAATAACTATAAGAAATTAATACATTTTACAAATATGCTCTACCAAGCATTTTTCATGTTGTGGATACAAAAATTCTTGGTCAATGCATTTTTCAAAGGCATACATTATCTCTAAAATAGAAAGATTCTACTTGTTAACAACAATACACCTTAGCTGATTTTAATAGGGGCAATTACTACTGCTGACAGCATTGTTTCAAAATCAACCTAGTCCAAAGCAGATATTCACAGGTATCACTTGTATAGGTTTTCTATTAGTATTAATCTTGATAGTTGGCATCCTTGGCACTAATGTAAAGATTATCGCATCTACACTACCTATAAAGTAATGAAGTTATGGGAGAATCTATGAACCAATATTATCTTCTTTCAAGATTAGACGGAGTAAAACTATAAAGTATGTAAAATTTTTTAGATTGATTTTGTGGTGCTACCATCTTTATCCACTACATATGTGTCCATGGCTTGACCATATAGACAATGCTCACAAAATCAATGAGAAGTAGTATAGAAAAAAAATTAAAATGAAGGGTAACATTTGCTTCAAATGATACACTAGGATAGGTTACCAAAAGAAATGTGCATTCATGCGCTTTAATCAAGAATTGTCTTATGGTTATCAAAATGTCTATTTTCATTTATCAAAAATCTAATGAAAATCATCATGATGATTTTACATTTGAATCATTGAAAAACATGGATATAAAATTAATGTATGGATAAACCCTTAAAAATAGCCTGTACATCTGCAGATGGAAAAATATTTCTGAGCATTTCGGATATCTATTGTATAGAGTCTTATGGTAATCATGCCTACGTAGTTTATGCAAATAAAGAAAAGCAATTTGTGACCAATTCACTCAGAGAACTCACTGATCGTTTGAGTGATTATGGATTTTGCAGAATCCACAGACAATTTCTCATCAATATATCCAAAATTCACAAATATCAACAAGGAGAGGGAAATAATGTCGAAATGGAAAATGGAATCAAATATCCACTATCTAAAACTGGCAAACTACTTTTTGCCGAGATGGTAAAAAAATAATCATTTAAAATCAGATAAGGGGGTAACATTTAATAAGCACAGGATACTATACTATAAAATCATTTAAATCAAAAATCAATATGGTTATCAAAAATATGGTAGCCGTCATCAAAAAGCAATAAAGGTGAAGGTATATGATAATGATATTTGAGAATGGAATGGGTATTAAGTCAGCAATAATAAAATAAAAAATTATGAATGTTTATGCACCTGAGTTTATCGCAGTAAAAAATGGAAAAATATCCAAACTGATCCATTTAAGCGAAATATCTTATCTAAAAGCAGAATCCAATTACACGGTCATAGTACATGGAAAGTGTGAAATATGGACATCTAAAACTCTAAAATATTGGGAAGAAAAGATATCTAATCCAGTCTTCATGAGATGCCACCATAAGTATCTTATAAATACATCAAAAATTGTTCACATAGACTACTGTAATAAAACTATGGCTTTAGGTGATGAAATTTTTATGCCAATAGCCAGAAGGAAAATGGCAATTATAAAAAAGACCTTATTCATTAATTAATTTACCTTAATAATCAATTCATTATGAAACAATTGACCATCTTAATTTTATTCCTAGTAGCGCCTATATATTTATTTGGGCAAAATGTGGGCATAAATACTGCCACACCTGATCGACCATTGACCATTTTCGGTACTACAGGTCAAGGTCTAAAAATACAGAGAGCAGGTGGTCTTTCTATCTTAGAAGCATGGGCAAATGGAGATCAGGTATTTTTTGGTACTACTACTAACCATCCAATGCACTTTATTACCAATGGAAGTTCTAACATTTATATAAGCAATAATGGCAGAATAGGATTGGGGCTGACATTAGGCCTGACAGAACGACTTCATATCAACGGTGCCGCAGTATTGGGAAATACAACCACAAATACACTAGGAGCTATTAAGTTTACACAAGACAGTTTATTTATGGGTTACAATGGGTTGAGTTGGGTACCCTTTGGAGGCAGTAGTAAATGGTATGATGATACCAATGGAAACGATGGCATTCGATATGACAAAAATGTGCTAATATCTTCTGGACAAATGGATGTCAATTTCTTTAATAAAATGGAAGTGGTCGGCACAACACAGACAAATGGACTGAAAGTGGATATGCAAAATACTACCGGAACAATGGTATATGGTATTCAGTCAAACTTCAACACAACAGGCACTAACGGAAAAACTGGGATTAGGTCAAGCATTACGCACAATAATACAGGCCTTAATCGTGAAGTATTTGGTTTAGATAATGCAGTGGTTGATAATAGTACCAACGACTATGTATACGGTATTAGGAATTTTTTACTACAAGAAAATATAGCGAAACAAGCCGCATTTCCTGTGTTGGGGATTTCAAATGTCTTGTTTTCAAATGGAGGAACTAGCACAATATATGGCATTAAAAATGAAATCAATTTTGCTAATGCTAAACAGGGAGATCATTATGGATACTACTTTAGAATACCTAGTCTTGAAAATCTTGCAGGGGGTACACTTTATGGAAATTATGTTGAAATTCCTGATACATTATTAGCATCTTCGACAGCAACAGTATATGGTATGTATTCTTCTGCTCCATCAAGGTCTAATATTTTTGCGGGATATTTTAATGGGCGATTAAGGGCTAACAGAGGCATAGAAATTGGTAATTCTGTACTAGGTACACATCAAGAAGGAACGATCCGATACAATAACAATGACCTCGAAGGATATGATGGCACTGCATGGAAAAGTCTGACCAATAATCTTGATGGAGATACTGATGATACTAACGAAATCCAACAACTTGGAATCAATGGTAATATTCTCTCTCTAACTAATGGTGGAGGTTCCGTAACCATACCTACTAGTGGCGGTGGTGGCTCATCACTTTGGACGGACAATGGAAGTCAGGATATATATTATAATGCGGGCAATGTGGGAGTAGGGACGACAAGCCCTAGTCAGAAATTAGACGTCAGTGGCAATATCCAGGCAAGCGGTGATGTCATTACTAACAATGATGTAGTTATGAATAACGTAACAGCAAGTGGTGCTTCTGAAATTAAGTTCCAAGAAAGTGGAGTCACAAAATCCAGTTTGTATTACAATGGAATAAATACCGTTCTAAGCAATAGTGAGATAGGAGGAGACATTTATATAAATTCAAACGATCATATTTACCTTAATGGCAATTCTGGCAATAATGTAGGAATTGGGACTACGTCTCCAAGTCAAAAATTAGATGTAAGTGGTGGTATTAAAGTCGGAACTGCTTCAAGCGGGACAGAAGGAACAATTTCATATTCTCCAGGAACTTCTGAGTATCCAGCATCAATTAATGCATACGTTGGTGGTTCTTGGAAAGACATTACATCACCTAATATTCTTATGAATTCATCAGAAGGCTATCTTACGTTCCATGCTAGTAATTCAAATACGGGATCGGTTTTGGGCTCTAGCTCATTATTTCAAAATAGTGGTGGAAATCTCGGGGTTGGAACAATAAATCCTACTTCTCGTTTGCATTTAGTAGGAGATGGCTCGTTAACCGAAACGGTTGATTTTACAACTGGGGATTTAAGTTTAAATGGGGATTTACTCAATTTAGCAGTTGGTGCAGGCTCCGTATTAAATTCTCAAATCATTGAATGTAACAATGGCACCAATCATGTATTTTCTGTTCAAAGCAATGGAGCATTGAGAGTAGGGACAGCAGCTTTGCCATCTGGCTATATGCTTTCAGTGGACGGAAAAGGAATTTTTGAAGAAATAGTAATAGATGTTAGTGGAGATTGGCCAGATTATGTTTTTAAGAAGGATTATGATTTAAAGCCTTTAGATGAAGTAAAAACTTTTATTGAAGAAAATGGTCATTTACCTAATGTGCCAAGCGCATCAGAAGTTGAAGCAGATGGAATCTCATTAGGGCAAATGAACAAAATCCTTATGGAAAAAGTAGAGGAACTTACGCTGCATTTAATAAGGATGGAAGAAGAAAACAATGAAATGAAGCGTAGATTATCAAATCTTGAAAATAAGTAATCTTATGAAACAGATAATCTTATTAATTGGTCTGATATTGCCCAATCTCTGCTTTTCTCAAATTGATAAATCAAAAATATTCTCAAAAACAAATAGAGCTTTTTTATTAGATTTTGCTAATAGAAAAAGTGCTGAATATTATGAAAATTACAATGAAGCATTAAAGGTTGCAAAAGAGAAAGAATGGACAATAAAGAATTTATTTGGTATAGACAAATATGGTAATCCGATATATATCGATCATACGAATACAACTGCTGCATCAATTACCAATACTGATGATGTAAATAATGGAGGAAGCTCAGGCTTAAGTTTGGATGGGAATGGCTTTAATGTTGGATTGTGGGAAGCAGGTCCTGACGTTCCTCTAGTCACACATTTTAATTTGGTAACAGCTGGTACCCAAAGAGTCATTGTACAAGATGGAACCTCTTCTGTTGCTGACCATGCTACTCATGTAGCAGGCACTTTGATAGGTGATGGGTCTTCTAATTCATCCGCAAAAGGTATGGCTAGTCAAGCTCAAATATTAGCTTATGGTGCTGATAATGACGTGGATGAAATGGCAACCGCTGCCTCCGCTGGTCTCTTGATATCTAATCATTCTTATGGTACAGCTTCAGGTTGGCGTTGTGATAACGGTCCACCATGTTCAAATTTTACGTGGTTTGGAGGAGGTGCCACTTTTAATAATATTGGTGAGTCTAGGAATTTTGGTCAATATAATGAAACTGCAAGAGATTGGGATGAAATAGCTTTTAATGCTCCTTTTTATTCAATTTTTAAATCAGCTGGAAATGACAATGGTGATGTACCAAGCAATGGAGACCAAGTTAGGAATTCTGGAACTTCAAGCTATGTAACATATAATGCGACTATTCACCCAAACGCAGATGGCAGTCATAACAATGGCTATGATATTATACCAACATTTGGTACAGCTAAGAATATCATAACAGTAGGTGCAGTGCAAGACGATGGTGTTTCAATTGCAAATTTTTCTGGCACAGGCCCAACTGATGATGGAAGAATAAAACCTGACATTGTTGGAAATGGATTGACTGTATTAAGTAGTACAAGTGGTTCTAATACTGAACATCAATCAAATAATGGGACATCAATGGCTACACCAAACATCGCTGGCTCGGCCTTACTCCTCCAAGAACACTACGAGGATCTTTTCGGCACAGGTAGTTTTATGCTCAGTGCCACGCTTAAAGGACTGATAATTCATACAGCTACAGATCTGGGCAATCCAGGTCCTGATTACCAGTTTGGATGGGGATTAATGAACACATTAGCTGCTGTAAATCTTTTAACAGATGCAAGCAATAATAACGGTGCCACTATTGTTGAAAACACATATAATGGTTCAACACAAAATATCGGATTAAGATTTAATTATGGAGCTTCACCTAAAATTACTCTGTGTTACACGGATCCAGCAGGTGTGGCACAAACGACTTTAGATAATACCACCCCGAATTTGGTCAATGATTTAGATATAAGAGTTGGTTCAACGATGCCTTTTGTATTAAATCCAAATAATCCTGCAGCAAATGCTACAACAGGGGATAATGATTTAGATAACGTGGAGCAATTGGGATTTATTCAAGTTCAACCAATACATATTTTGACTATAGAGCATGAAGGTACAATTGCAAATGGCACTCAAGACTATTCTTTGATTCTCTCAGGACTTAATTATATTGGTACGTGCAATGTTGTGGATACTCAAACAAATATAGAAATTGAAGATGGAAATTATTGCAATACAAGTGTGATAAACACTAGTTCTATCATAAATAACAAAATAACTAATCACGAATCTATGGATAAAATTGTACTAAAACCTGGATTTAATTGTGGAAATGGGTCAAAATCAACATTTAAAACAATGCCACCATGGATTTATTAAAATCTAAATTATTTATTACCACTTTCTAAAACCAAATCAAATGCATCTAAAAAATATTCTTTTTTCATCGATTCTTTTACTGAATACCAATATAAATAAGTGCCAAAAAATCCATTTTACATCTTTGTAAGAAGATTTTATACATAAACCTGCTCTTATGACATAAAATAATTGAAAATATCCAAAACATAATTGAATTTAAATATAAAATGAAAAAACCAATCTTAGCAATTTTAGTACTTTTCAACTGTGTACATTGTATATGTCAGCCTATTCTCTACAAATGTCAAGGTGAGAATATCATAATCAATGATGTTACGTATAGCCAGCCCGGTAGCTATTTGATAAAATATAAAGATATGAATGGCTTGGATTCTAATGTATTTGTACAAATAGTGGATAGGCCTATATACTATTTTGCAAGTGCTCTACAGGTTTGTAAAGGAGACACTTTTAATGGTCAAATTTATACACAGGATACTGTACTAACCGAAACATATAAGACTATTTACGGATGTGATAGTATAATCTCCATAGAAATTAATGTCAGAGCATTTAATATAGATTCGATAATGGGCAATAAGCATCTTTGCGAAGGTGAGAAAACTGTGCTTTCAGTAGGTAATTACAATAATATACGCTGGAGTACTGGAGCGCAATCAAAAACGATAGAGGTCGCATTCCCTGGAATATATGCTGTGACTATAACAGACAGTGAAGGATGTGTTTTGAATATGAAAGATCAAATCACAGCTTCTGATTTTGTATTAGATCTTGATATTGTCAATATATCTTGTAAAGATGAAGCGATGGGTATTGTAGATTTAAATTATATAGACGGAGGCGTGGAGCCATATCAAGTATGGTTTGACGATAACCTTTTAACTGAAGATTATACTATCAATGGACTTAATGCCGGCTTTTATAGTTTAAAAATCCAGGATGCACAAAAATGTGTAATTGATTCGATCATTCAAATCGACCAACCTGAAACAACATTTATTGTAAACTTGGACACAGACAAAAATGAATACCGGCAAGGAGAAGAGATTATTATCCAAAGCAATTCATCCCACACAATTGTCAATAACGAATGGCAATGCGAAAATTGTGATATAATTGAAGCCGGAGAAAGTCTTTCCTTAAAAGCATCAGAAGTAGCAGACAATGTTAAGGTTGTCGGTACTTTCACAGATATGGATGGCTGTCAAACCAAAGTAGAATCAAATCTAAAGCTGTTAAAAAAGTTTGGTATAGTGGCACCTAATATTTTTACACCCAATGATGATGGCATTAATGATGCTTTTATGCTTGGTTTTGATCCAGATGTTACACTCATAAAAGAGATGTCTATTTTTGACAGATTCGGAAATGTAGTCTTTAAGCAGCAAGATATATTGCCAGAACAGGTGCTTTGGGATGGTATTTTTTCTGGACAAAAGGCAACACCTGGTGTATATACCGTTTTCATAAACTATCAAACTATCCGATTAGACATAAAAAAATATATCGCTTCTTTAACCATTTTATAAAATTTCTCTATTATGAATTTGAAAATCATTTTTACACAGTTTGTTCTTATTCTGTTAATTTACAATAAAGGACATGGTCAATCCGTATCTCCATACTTGATATCGAGTGGCGGGGACATTTACTTCGAAGATTATACCGTTCATTGGGCTATAGGCGAGATCGCTGTTACTGAACTAAAAAATGGTATCAATGTGACGCAAGGATTTTATCAAGCTTACAATTACAAAACGGAAACATTTGAATATGATGATGGACACACCGTGAGTTTTTATCCCAATCCTGTATCCAACTATTTGATGATTGAACATGATTATCCTAATGCCATCTCTTTGAGTATTTATGATATAATTGGCAGAAATTTACTCGTTCATCATGAAATTTTATCTCAAACAAACTTGGATTTGTCTGGATTGCAGACGGGAACATATATTATCAAATTTATCAATGATGATGGAAAATATCAATCCAAAAAATTTATTAAAATTTAATCACCAAAAAATTTATCAATAATGAAAAATATAGTTATTACAACAATTGCATTCTTATTCATAAGCAATTTACTCACTGCACAAGTGGCGCAAGGATTTAATTATCAAGGAGTCGCTCGTGATCAAAATAATCAGCCATATATCAACCAAGCCATAGCCTTAGAACTAACCATACAAGAAACCAATGGTACAGGTATTGAATATCGAGAGATACATTACACGCAGACATCTGATTTGGGCGTATTTAATGTTGTCATTGGTAAAGGTGACACTATTATACCAAAAAAATTTGAAGACATCTCATGGGGCACTAAAGAACTTTCCCTGCGAACACGCATAGATCTATCTGGCAATGGCAATAACTGGCAAGATGCTGGTAGGTCAGAATTATTGTCTGTGCCTTATGCTCAGTATGCATTTAATGGAGGAGGTGGTGGCGGAAGCGTCAACATCACGGGTCAAAACGGTGTAGTGGTATCTCCAAATGGTGCCAACTACGTCATCTCTTTGGGGACAAATGTAGATGAAAACAAGTCAGATGACGTCACAAAAACTGATCAAGCTGACGGTGATATTTCCGGTACATTTAGCAATCTTCAGATCAAGCCTAATACAATCGGTACAGACGAAATCAATAATGGATCTATTATGGGTTCAGATTTATCCAACATGAATGCCCAGAATGGGCAGGTACTCAAATGGAACGGTAGTGCTTGGGGTCCTGCCGATGACGAACGAGGGCAAGGTGGTGATAATTGGGGAACACAAACGACGGTTTCTAATGCACCGTTATCGGGAAATGGTACTGCGAGCAACCCATTAACTATTTCAGATAACAGTATAAACACTACACATATACAAGATCAAACTATTACTGGGATAGACATCCAGGATGGATCAATATCGGGGACAGATTTATCCAGTATGAATGCCCAAAATAACCAAGTGCTCAAATGGAATGGAAGTGCTTGGGCTCCAGCAAATGACGAACAAGGGCAAGGTGGAACTGGCGGTGATGGCTGGGGTACACAAACTGCTGTAGCGATTGCTCCTCTATCTGGAAATGGTACTAATAGCAATCCGTTGACATTGACCAATAATAGTATTAATTCTATGCATATACAGGATCAGTCCATAATGGGTTCTGATTTATCCAGTATGAATGCCCAAAATAACCAGGTACTCAAATGGAATGGAAGTGCCTGGGCTCCAGCAAATGACGAGCAAGGACAAGGAGGTACTGGCAGTGATGGCTGGGGTACTCAAACTGCTGTAGTTAATGCACCATTGACTGGTAACGGTACGGGCAATACTCCTATTTCTTTACTAAACAATAGTATCAATGCTACTCATTTAAGTCCCATGGGTGCTCAAAATGGGCAAGTACTCAAATACAACGGCAGTACTTGGGGGCCAGCCAATGACGAACAAGGAGGTGGCGGTACAGGCAATATCACAATAAACGCTGGCAACGGTATTAATGTAAATCCTACATCTGGTAGTGATTTTACCATAATTAATACTGCCCCTGATCAGATGGTTACACTTACTGGAGCTGGCAACACCACAGTGAGTGGTAGTTATCCCAATTTTACCATTTCATCGTCTGGTGGAAGTGGCAATAGTAGCCCTTGGAGCCAAAATGGGGCTTCCATATATTATAATTCTGGAACTGTAGGTATTGGAACATCATCGCCTCAAGCAGATTTTGAAGTTAGAGATGTCAATAATTCAGGGGCAGCATCAATATTTGCTCAAACAAATACGGTAAATAACACCTTTGCTTCTAATACCAACGGCGGTCTTATAGGTACTCAAACAAGTCATCCTTTGAACTTCATTACTGGAGGACAAAATAAAATGACCCTTGAAGCTAATGGTGATTTAAAAATTGGTTCATCTACTATACTCAAAGATCAATCAATAAGTACACAACTAAATTTTCCTCTTAATATCAATGGGGTTTCATTTCCATCAGGAGGAATAGACCCTACTGTCTTATTTCCAAGTAGAATTAAAGTTGGATCAGGAACAGGATTAAATGGAACAATTAGGTACCAAAACAATGATATAGAAGGATATGTCGGCAATACTTGGAGGTCACTAACTGCTGGAGGGATAGGAGGAAGCGGTACAACAGGTTATCTTCCTAAGTTCTCAGCTTCTAATAGTCTAACAAATTCTGTCATTAGAGAATCAAATGGAGATATTGGTATCGGTGTAAGTCCATTACCTGGCACTAAATTGAAAGTTGGTGGCCAACTTGCAGTTGAGAATCAAATAAGAATTAATGGAACTAATCCAATGTTACTTTTGCAAGGAAGTGGTGGCCACAGTATTTCCACCGTTAGTAGTTCTTTAACACTTTCGACGGGTTCTTCGAATAAAATATATTTGCAAAATGGTACAAACGCAACTCTCTCAGTTGCTAATAATTATGTAGGTATTAATAACTCAAACCCTTCAAATGAATTGGATATTGTTGAAAATAGTGGGGGAGACTATCAAATAGATTTAATAAACGGCTCTAATCAATGGCATATGGGCGCACCAGCAGGTGCAACATCATTTAGAATGGGAAGATTAGGCAGCTCTAGTTATGCATTTCTCAGCGGAAGTAGTTATACTTGGGGGGTTTCTTCAGATAGAAGACTAAAAGAAGATATCTTTCCACTTGAAAGTATATTACAAAAAATACTACAATTAAAGGTTTCAAGGTATAAATATATAACTTCTTCTGAACCATCTATTGGCTTAATTGCACAAGAAGTTCAAGAAGTTTTCCCTGAGCTGGTTGACATGCAATCCACTAAAAATGAAAGGGGAGACAAAGTAGATATGTTAACATTAAATTATTCTCCTTTGATTTATATGTCCATTAAAGCTATACAAGAACAACAAGCCATCATCGACACCCAAGCAAAAGAAATAGATGCACTCAAGAATCTTTTGACTTCTGTGGCTTCGGCTCAAGCAGATATGGCCAAAACCATCGTAGCATTAAAGTCAACTGTAGATGCTTCAAATGCTGGTGCGACTGCATCTTCATCAGAAAATTCATCAGATAAATAATTTGTCTTTTATCACATCCACTAAGTCAGTTTTCTTTCATGGCTTAGTGGATGTTTTTTTACTCTTTTAACCGTAAAAATATGAAATTTATTTTGTCATATAATGTGGTAATCCTTCTCATCCTATCACTTTCTTCCTGCACCAAAGATATGTCTAATGAAAAAGATACAGGTGAGATTTTAGATAAAACCTTTTATTTGTTTAGCCGATCTACAGGTGGTACTGATGGTTATTATACGGATACTACATCAGGTACTCCTCAGCCAGTTAGATATCTAAAACTATACTCTAATCATTACTTCAAATCACAGGATGTAAAAGTGAATAAAGAAAATGGTGAATATGTACTAGATTTAAAAGATTCCATTTTTTCATCCATTGATACAGGTGAAGATAGTGTTGCTATTATTAATACTTCGAGACCCTATGAATATAAATACGGTGTGTCCGGGTATTTACAATCCGAAACTAGTATCATAATCGATGAGGATACCAATATTTATGGTTCAGGTTCAAGTACAATTTACTCAACTGGACCTAGCAGTACCACAGCTTGGTACTTGTCTAGTAACCCAAATTTCTTTGAAACAACTTTTATCAAAGAACTTGCAGCTTCCCATCAAAATACTGTAAGTGGTGTTTTGCACTCAGGTGTAGAGAAGATTTACACTAGTTCCACAGATTTCTACTATAAAATCGACACTATAAATA
Source organism: Saprospiraceae bacterium (assembly GCA_041392785.1). Classification (GTDB taxonomy): domain Bacteria; phylum Bacteroidota; class Bacteroidia; order Chitinophagales; family Saprospiraceae; genus OLB9. The sequence continues at coordinate 214,651 of JAWKLK010000009.1, read as the reverse complement.
TTGTGAGAAAAAACTTATTTGTTTCCTTTGATTCCTTGAATTTAAATATAAAACTTGACGAATTTTTGGATGTAAAATTGCCTAAAGAATTTGTTACTTTTGAAGATGGCAATTATACCTACTTTCAAGACAGAGACCCTGGAAATATAGATCCTTATGTTACGTCTTACATCAAGTCACATATTACAGATGTAAATGGAAAACGTGAGTTCTACTATATAAACTATTATTGGAACAGCCTAGGAGAGCCTAAGTACAAAGAAATAATATGTAATTTGTAATGTCTAAATATAAAACTTGACGAATTTTTGGATGTAAAATTGCCTAAAGAATTTGTTACTTTTGAAGATGGTAATTTTACCTACTTTCAAGACAGAGACCCTGGAAATATAGATCCATATGTTACATCTTATATCAAGTCTCATATTAAAGAAGTTAATGGAAAACTTGAGTTCTACTATATCGCCTATTATTGGAATAGCCTAGGAGAGCCCATATACAAAGAAATAATATGTAATTTGTCGTAACACAATTTACTTCTGAAAACAACTTTGGGTAATACTGTATGTATGTTTTTATTTCAGCCAAATGTCACCAATCAAATAAGACTTGAAAAATTATTCGTTTAATTTGGCATAATCCCCAAAAAATATACAGCTACTGCATATAAATTAAAAACCCAAAGGACAATCTTTTTGTGACTGTCCTTTGGCGTGTAAAATATTCGTACTATTCGCAGCAGTTACAATTATTTATTCTTGGTACTACCTTAGAATCTGGAACAAACTTTTTAATAGCCAACGGGCTACCATTAAAATATATAGTTGGATTGATCAATTTATAATCTAAAGAGGTTCCTATTTCATCCTTGATTTGCACACAAAACTCAAAATAACCTGTAGCTTTTAACGGATTCCCGTATTTCAATGGATCAACAAAATAATCAGTACTAATAAATTGATGTCTAACTCTCCTTTTAAAAAATGTGCCGAAACCGATACTTCGTTGTGGTTTATAAAAAGTACTTCTCAATTGTTGAAGGTTTTCTTTGTTTTTACTTCCTCCCAATACACCACCCTTAGAACACACTTTACCACTGCGACTCATATATCCAGTCCATGGGGACTCAAATGAAAAAGAAATTTTATCTTCGGGCACATCACCATCGTTTTCAAAATGAGCTCGGTACAAAGCAAATTTAGAATTATTCTCTTCGCACAATCCTAACAATTGGATATAATTAGGATCGTGTGATGTAAGGATTTTTTCTTTATATGTATCTATAAGAGTTTCTTGGTCTCCATCAATATTATATAATTCCCACGTATGGAAGGAGCCAAAAAGATTAGGCAAGTTAGGTTCATTTGATTTAAATACAATGTAAACTGGGAGTGTATCAGCCTTTATTATGATTTCATTTAAATTATTATTATTATTATTATTATTACGCCTGCAACTACTATTTAAACAAATGTTGCCATTATTGAAGAAAGCCTGTGGTGATAAAACATTAACATTTGTATCATTCACAAGATTGAATTTTAGTTTTCGCAATGTATTACTCGGTGGCAATACAAGTACCACATCACTGTTTGGTACTATGTCTTGGTGTGCAAACATGGAAGTAACATTCAATACACCCAGTGTTTCGCCATTATTACCACTTCCACCGGAGACAAATCCAACTTGATTTCTTGGGTCGTCATCGTCATATACATTTGTCCAATAAAGGTACCTTATGTTTTTAGGACTATTTATTTGTAAACTACTATCGGTAAAAGTAGAAGAATTAGTGCGTTCTGATAAGCCATTATTTATTCTGGGATGTAATCTGTTGGTATAACAAGTTCCATCTTGATATATGACAAAAAGGTCATTTCTTGATTGAATTCTTGAAGCATTACCTGCGACGCCTGTAATTTTAAAGTTCATCTCAACATTTCCTTGTGTTGTGTTATTCGAATTCCAAAATCTACCTCCCTTTACATACCATTGTGGGTCATCTTGAATGGTTTGCCCATACCCCAAATTTCCTATACCCATAATTAACACTACACTTAGCATGAATACGTTCTTCATTCGATCTTTCATTTTGTTTTGATTTTGATGATTAAAAAAATAAAAGTTAATACTATAATACTTGTTATCATATAGATCCATAGAGGATTTTGGCTGATGGGATCTTCTTCCGATACGGTAATACCTGCCCAGTAGTATGGATGTAGTGCTACACCTTTCGCAGAAGAAAGGTAGCTTCTTTGTGCAGCATTGACTGAAACAGTCATATCTTTTTCTTTACTAAAAACACTATACATTTCCTTCATCATCTGAGTTGTCACTTGATCATTGACAGGCCATAATGTAGATACTACAGAGGCACTGCCGCTATTTATGAAAGCTTTGGAGAGACTATAAGCTCCTTCACCAGCTTTATAAATGCCTTGGGCAGTTTCGCAAGCGGCCAGCACAATGGTTTTGGTATTGATGGGTGCTCTAATGATCTCTTCGATACTTACCCAATCCTTGATATTGTCCCCGATGGCTATGTAAGGTTTAGTTTCTTTTAATAGTGCATGTCCACTGTAGTGCACTGTTCCATATTGTGACAATATATCGAAAAACTGACTTTTCTGAATGTCTTTATACACTATGCTTTGTGAAAATATGGACTGTATGAGTTTTTCTTCTTGAGCTGCAAACGGTAAGGGCAATAATGCACCACTACCGCTATATTTAGGTGACAGGATAGCAAACTGTGCGTTGGTTCGCTGGCTTTTATTCGGAAAACTACGCTCAATTAGGTGGTAAAGACTTGTTTTTTGTACAAGATAGGTACGTGGACTTTCTGTAACTATAAGTGCCGCAAATGGCAGATCCAGTAAAAACCCATCTGAAAGAATACCCGTTTTTTCAGGCCACGAGGATATTCCTACAAAAAGACGTTGGTGCATTTGATACAAAAGTGGATAAATAAGTTCTGATTTTTTATGTAGCTCTATCTGAATCCTATTGAACAAATATTCGATACTATCTTTTCCGCCGATGATGGTTAGAGATTCGGTTCCACCAAGATTGTCCAAACGCCATATTAGGTCATCAACGATAGCAAATTCTACATAAGGTGATTTCCTTGGTTTGTTTTTTTGGGTTAGTTTGTTTTTTGGGAGAAATGCTTGGATTTGTTGTCGATTTTCAAGTATAGTTTTATCGTTTTTCAGGATGACTTCTGCATCAGGATTACTTTCATTGATAGACGTAAGTATACGTATCTCTTCCAACAGTTGAGTGATCTTGGGCGTTTCTGCATTTTTTATTATAAATCTTTCATATTCAAGGTCGGATTGAAGTGTATTCTTCAATAATGCCAAGTACGGTTTTATTTCATTGATTAATTGGTGAGAATGGCTGGGATGTTTTAAAACTATTGTGCTTATTACCAATTCTACCAATCTCCTTTGGTCTGCAGCGATCTGTATCTTCGAACCTTCTAATGCATATTTTACTCGCATACCTTGGTATATTTCTAAAGCATGCTGTGATGAATTGATAGCTGAATCTAATAGAACATGATCGTTGGATATCTTATAGTTGGCTAAATAGAGTCTAGTTTGTGTCTCCAATAGTTCAGCTACTGCGTTTTCTTCAAGTACATTTTCTTGTTTTGCAAGTAAGTCAGGATACGTCACGTTTAGTGATTTGTATCCCTTATGCAGCGCTATTTGTGCATTTTGCAATTGATTATCGAGTAAGTCAGCTTGAGCTAATTTATCGAAAATTTTTGCTACAAATCTATCTCTATGATCAAATTTAAAATTTTCTGTGGCCTTGGTATAAGCAATAATTGCATCATGATATTGTTTCTTTTTCATACTAATATTGCCACTCAAAACATGGTACATTCTTTGTTCGAAGTTTCGTTTATTTTCAGGCAAATTTTGTATATTTTTTTGGTATTGTTCTAGTTGGGTAATTGCTTCATCTAGACTATCTAAGGAGGTGTAGGTTTCTATCAAATACCTTAGGCCAAGTGCTACTGCAATTTCATTTTTGTATGTATTAGCAGATATAATATTTTCTTTCAATAAATGTATAGACTTGTTGTATTCTTTATTCCAATAATGAAGATAAGCTATATTATTATTGAGCCTTATTCGATAATCGCGATAAGTATCTTTTTTTTCATTATTTTGACTTATTAATTTTTCAAGTCCATCTTTGGCACTTTGGTAATAAAATATGGATCGTTCGAGATCACCTTTCATATTGTACAAGTTACCTAAAACATTTTCAATAAACCAATAATCATCTCGTTTAGGATTTTTTGCAGAAAAGTGCAATGCTTTGTGGTATATAGATATAGCAGGATCAATAAAAGATTCTAAACTTTTCAACACATAACCCAATTTGGTATATTCCTTTGCAACCAATATAAAATTGGCAGAGGGATGAGATTCTAATTTTTCATATAAAGGGAATAAAGATAGCAGCAAATAAGACTGTTTTGAGTTAATCAGGGTATCTTGTATTTTACGCAACACACTTGGCACTTCTGATAAATCATTACTTGATTGGTCGATGATATTCTCATATTGGGTGATTAATGTAGGGTATAGATCATGGAGTTGATTTTGTGCTAAAAGATCCACGTTTATGAGTAGTAGAAAAATAGTCACAATTACTAATCGTTTCATCTTTACCTTTTTTCACAATACATCGTCAGATATTTAATTCTTTCTGCATACATCGACTTTTCATCAATCATATTTATCATGGCTATAGCTTCCTTACACCTATCATCATCCACAAACATCTCTGCTATCCAATATTTTTCTTCTTCTGTGAGCTTTCTATCTTTATTTAACAATTCAATGGCCATGTCAGTTTTGCCTTCTAAATGCAATACGATTGCTTTATGTAGCGTATCTGACTCACCACGAACTATTGGCCAAATAGGTGCTTCATAGGCCAATGCGTAAACTTGTGGCTGGTGCGTTGGTCTCTTTTTTATATTCGATATTATAAAATATCCAAGCACACAAAGTGCAGCCAGAACTATTCCTGTGATGATTATTTTAGTTTTACTTGATTTAGATATGGCAGGACTTTCAGAATCAAATTTTGTAAAATAATCTCTAATTTCAGCTTCTAATAACTTACTCGATACTTTTTTGGAAGCTAAAAGAATTTTATACTCTTCACTTAGCGCTGGATCATTTTCCAAATCTTCTTCGAATGCTGAGCGATCATCTGCTGACATTTCATCGTCTAAATATCTCAATATCCTTTCAGTCATTGCCTATAATTTTAAGTGTGATCTTAGGATTATCTTTTAGAAATTTACTCAGTTTTTGGATACATTCGTGTTTCTTTTTGCGAGCCATCATCTCGCTTTTGTAAGACATCAAACTTGCAATTTCTGCCATTTTATAATTTTGAGACCAATATATTAAGACCTGTCTACATGTTTCAGTGGTATGATTCAATATTTTTTTAACGATATCCAAAATATCCTTATCGTCATGTTCTTCTATCTCAACAATGTCAAATTCATTCTCAGGTTTTAGATGCAACATTTTTGTTTTGAATTGTTTATAAAAAATATTTTTTGCAATGCCAAGAATATAACTATTTGCTGTATGGGTAATAGCAAAATCAGGTTCCATAGCTTTTTTGAAAAATATTACAATCGCATCTTGAAATATCTCATTAGCATCATATTCCTGACCCGAATTTTTCATTACAAAGGAAAATATAGAATCTTTTAATGCTTGGTTTTTGTATATTTTTTTACACACCTCTTCCCTGTAATTGGCTGACCGCCTCAGTTCATCAAAATTGATTTGTAAAAGATTATTTTCCCTCATTATAGAGTATCAAAAAATTAAAAATCGTTACCATCCTATGGTCCATTTTTTATATAAAAAATGAGTATTTCATCTTTATTTTAATTGACCAACTTATGTTGGGTGAAGATAATTAATAATTGTAAGGAAATAGTGTAAATTATCAATTTATTTTTTTCTACCAGTCCTTTTATAAATCTAAGGTAGTAAAATTAGAAAGGTATCGATGTTTACTACGTCTGTGTGGCATCGTGGCTGTGCTATGAATATAAGCACGAACGAATAACATAGATCGCTTGAATGGAAATAAAGGGAATATTTTATAATTTTAGATGCTTGAAAAATTCCTAATTCTCCTAAGTTTCGGCCCACGTCGCAGTACCCGCATACTGCGCAATAAACACGGACGATAAAAAAGCACTTAAAAATAAGTGAATGCATATTTAAGACTTGTAAGCTACAATTTCTAGTGACTATTTATCTTCAATATCCTTTCCTAATCCTAGAAAATTAAAGGCTTTTGGCTCTTCATTTTGTAAATATTTTTATTGAATTAGGCATATTATAAATGAATTTAACCCCTATATTTGCTACAAATATAGTTAATATAATGGAAGCAAAATTTAAAAGCCTATCAATATTTGAGTTTCAGAGCAAATTTCCTGATGAAGATTCTTGTTATGCTTATTTATCAGAATTAAAGTGGAAAGGTGGTTATGAATGTCCCAAATGCAAACATAAAAAGCATTGCAAAGGCATCAACAAATACGATCGGCAATGTACTAAATGTGGATATCTAGAGAGTCCAACGGCTGGTTCTCTGTTTCATAAAGTAAAATTTTCAATCCTTAAAGCGTTTTGGATTGTGTATTATGTTTCAACGAGTAAAAAAGGAATTGCATCTACTGAACTAAGTCGAAAACTTGATTTAAGACAAAAGACATGTTGGATGTTTAAGCAAAAAGTCATGCAAGCCATGGCTAGTAGTGGAGATAATCTTTTGACTGGCAAAGTAGAAGTTGATGAGTTCGTGATCGGTCAGCAAGAGGAAGGCGTAGTTGGGAGGAAAAATAAGAATAAAAGATTGATAGTCATAGCCATAGAAAAAGGTGGGAAAGGAGCTGGCCGCATATATGCTAAACAAATTGATAGATCGACAAAGAATAATTTGAAAACTTTCATGGATAAAACCATTTCAAAGTCAGCAGAAATAAAAACCGATGCTTGGTCGTCATATCGAAGTTTAGAGAAAGAAATGCCAAATCTCAAAACGGAGAAATCGAAGAAGAAAGGAAGTAATTTTACAGTAATGCATCGAATAATTATGGGATTTAAATCTTGGTTGAGAGGCATACATGGTCACGCTAAACATCTGCAATACTATCTAGATGAATATTGTTACAGATACAATCGAAACAAGATGAAGGAGGGTATTTTTGATAATCTACTACTGCGAATGATAAAGCACAAACCTGTTCCATATAAAACACTAATTGCTTAAATGCCTAATTCTATATTTTTAATAATGTAGATTTTTTTGCAGCAATTACGTAAGTTGTGCATAATAGTATTTGTAAGCGCTTGAAACATTCATTTAATTATTCATTACAAAAAGCAAAAACAAAACCATGCGTACTATTAAATTTATAATTTGGATATCGTTGGTCAATTTAATTATTGGCTGTCAAAAAGATAGCATTACAAGCGATGTCACCGAGGTGATCAATCCGCCTACTCAGATAGGCACGGTAAATATTGAGGGAATTATAAAAGATATAAATGGCGTGATACTTCGGAATACGGAAGTTGCCGTCTATCAAGATAACAAGAAGCTAGGCACAGTTACCAGCAACCAAGATGGTTTTTATACCACCAAAACATTGCCTATAGACCCAGATTTAGATGTGACCCTCCAGTATAAAAAAGACGACCTTTCATTGAAATACAGGAGGTTTACCATTGAAAATTCTGAAAAAATAGTTTCCAATCCATTGCTAGGTAAAACCGAAATCGCAAATGTGACACAAGAAGACGTGGCATTAGCAAATCCATCAGACACCAATTATGTCAAAATATATGGATATACTAAGTTGGCAGATGGGACACCGGTTAGAGGAGTAAGTTGTAGTGCGGTGTGGGAATTTCTAATTATTGGTGATCATGGTCTTTGGAAAAGAGAAGGCATTTCAGATTTTTCTGATGAAAATGGATATTTTGAATTATTAGTTCCTAAAGGAAAAGAAATTTATTTTAATACATTTTATATAAGGTATCCGGATGCATTATTCGACCAATGCAATATTCAATTTCAAAACATAGAAAGCAATCCTTTGGAGAAATGGAGATATAATCAGTTGGGGGCTTTTAGCAGTGATCAGGAAATTTTTCTACGTAACGACATTACAATTGAGCTGAATATGGTCGTTATAAAAGGCCGAGCTTTGAACTGTGATGGAACACCATTAGTCTCAGGCAATTTGTGGGGATTTCTTGGTGAAACTTTGGGTAGTTCCCCTTCAGGAATTATCCTGCCAGGGAATTCATTTCGTGATTCCAATTATGTATTTGGCCCAAATGGAGAATTTGAATTTTATTTGGAAGGATGTAAAAGGCAAAATGCTAACTATGGTATAGGAATAATAATTAAATCAAATGAATTTGAAGGGCGAACTTTAAAATTTGATTTAATTGATACTGAAAACTTTGGAAACGTAAATCTTTGCTATGATAATCGAGATTTTCCAGATGAATTTAGCATGAAACTAGGAGACGACCAAGTGAAAATATATACTGAAGGTGGAGATAATCCGACATCAGGTATTGATAAGTTGTGGACAGGATTTGGAATCGATGATGGTCAATATGGTGAAGACGTTTATTTCATTACTGAAAGTATCGCTCTTGGTATACAACCTATAAAAAGATTGGAGATGTGGCTTAAAAAAAGGCAGTCAGAAAATTCGTGGCTAGTTTATGAAAAACCATTCATAGCTAAACCCGAAGATGTCGTCCTGAACATTACTAAAATAGAAGATCACTATGTGTATGGCACAATAGATGGCGCTGTAGAGACAACCACAGGCTTGAAAACAATCAATATTACATTCAAAATATACAACAAATAGCCTTCCTTGAATTCAGAATTACTACATATCATCGATGGCTGTAAGGCAAGAAATAGAGATTCTCAGAAGAGTCTCTATTTCCTTACCATCGCGCGTATGAAAAGCGTTCTACAACGATATTGTGATGATATCAATGACGCCAAAGATATCATGCAATCCACGTACTTAAATATTTTTGAAAAGATCGGACAATTTGATGCTAATAAAGGAGACTTTGATGCATGGACAAGGAGGATATTGATCAATGAATATTTTCAATTATTGAGAAAAAGAAAGAAAATAATCTCATTGCCAGAAACATACATCGAAGATGGCGAAAGTCAATCGTTTGACTGGTCCAGATTTACCATCATAGAAGTGAAACATGTCATCAGCAAATTGAGTGAATCACATGCCTTACTGCTCAATCTTTATTTTTTTGAACAATATGAATACAAAGAGTTGGCTGCACTGTTAAATATTAAAGAATCAAGCGTACGAGGCAATCTCACGCGGGCCAAAAAAGCATTTGAAAATCAATGGGCCATTTTTTCTAATACTTCAAATATATTAATATGAAAGACAATCATCATAAGCAATCTGCAGACCCATCATGGGAAGGATGGAGCGACACAGAAGTCTGGGAAAATATAAACACTGAACTTGAGAATAGAAAGAAGAGACGGCTTTTGCCTTGGATTTTTTTGATGGGTTTTGGAGCCATATCATCTTGTTTGATTGTGTATTTGACTTATTTTAATAATCCAGAAATTCCTAGTAATCCAGAAATAAAACCAACGACGATCATCGCAAATTCTCAGATTGGCACACGAAAATATTCAGAATATAATTCACAAGTGAAGGAAGATGCTGTGGTTACCGCCAATGAACAAACAACGATTTTAAATAATTCAAAGCATAATTCGAATTTTAATAATAATAAAAATACCAAAATATCAAATAGTAAAAAACAAACAATTAACAATTCCAAACCAGTCATCGTTGATCATTCAAATGGTGATTTTAACATGACGGATCAATTCAACTCGGCTGATAATTCTATGGTAATGAATGAACAAACAAGCATCGCTGATAATCAGGATTCCCGTGCTTTTAATAAAAATATAGATTATTTAAGCAGTCGTGACATTAGGCCTATATCGCCCATGATGAGTGAAAAGATGGAGAAAAATATATTTGTGGACAATGCATCATCAGATAGAAGAATCCCAAGTTTTTATCTGTTTTTTGAAAATGGTATTGGGTATAGTTATTTAAAAAATGAATATAAACCCGATATTCCATGGCAAAATCTATCAAATAATAATATTACTAATACTCTAAGCTCATTTCATAGTATTTCTGTTACCAAAACATTGAAAAATAATTTGATTGTCAATATGGGATTGCACTATGTAAGAAGCAATTCAAATTTGATAGGCAGTCATAAAATCCAGTCCATAGAAACTTTTGAAAGTGACTCAGCAAAGGTGCAAATTATAGATAATATAAAGTATTATTACTCAGGTCTTTTAACTAAAACCGTCATCAAAAATGAACACTTTAATGTGCATAATACAAGATCGATCTTATCAATTCCTATCCAAATCGGTTATATGCTATATGGTCAAAAACGTTCATTGATGATCATGGCGGGAATTCAATATACACTCGCACAAAGTTTATCAGGCTATACCTACGACACGGACGAGACCATCGTTCCTTATCATAAACTACAACATTTGAATATAGAAAAACATAGCGGATTTAGCGATGTGATGGGTGAAATTAAATACCTTCAAAATATAAATAAAAGCCTTGATTTCTCGGTGGGCCTTGGTCTTAAATATCCGATTAAACAAACCATAAGCACATTTGACGATGATAATAATTATCAAAATTCTAACAATAATGCCTATTATCTTCAGGTAGGGCTAGGGTATAAGTGGTAGGATGCACACCGATCATCTAGAAAACCCATTTTACATATATTTAAGTTTCTCTTCCTACACGACCAATTTTTCCACTATGCTTATGATTTCTCTTTCCATTTCCTTTGCCTGTAGTAGCATTGCTTCAGCTTGACCCAAGGCATTTGCTACAATTTCTCTGTCATCAAATCCACTACAATTGATCCTGACATTGAGTGCTGCACCTTCTACCGCTGTACGAGCACATAAAGCGCCAACACCTGCATCAGAGACAGAATTAGGGAGGCCATTTTTTGCCATTTCTCTTAGGATATTCATTGAATCAAGACTCGCTTTCATGACTTGGAGTGGTACATCTATTGCTCCGCGTGTGGCTTCGTCAATGGCACTTTTTCTGAGTGCAACATCTTCAGGCGTATTTTTGGGCAGTTTGAAGGCTTCCAGTATTTTGTTAAATGCATTGGTGTCTTCATCAACTAAATACATCAGAGTGTCTTTAATTTGTTGACCTTCTTCAGCAAAGTCAGAGAAATAGGAGATTTTATCATCCCATCCTTTTTTTCCAGCACTGAGATTTGCAACCATTGTCCCTAATGCTGCACCGAGTGCACCTACATAAGCTGAAATGGATCCACCACCGGGAGCAGGACTTTCAGAAGCGGTCGCATCTGCAAATCCAATTAGAGTTTTCTTGATAAGATTTTGATTTGCATCACTTTCCAAAAGATATTCAATCACTCGTTGTTTTGGATCAAATGGCGTCAATTCATCCAATCCAAGACTTTTTATTGCAATATGTATAATTTCTCCTTCTGATATACCTGTGGAGCGCTGTTGCTTTTTCAAAAAATACTTTCCAGCTTCTATCAAAACAGATTTTGGTACCAATCCTACCAACTCTGACCCTGTAACCCTCATGCCCCTTTTGTCAGCACTTTTGCATACTTCATCGAAGGCAATGTGTAATGGTGTGGTTTTGATATCCGTAAGATTCATGGATATTTGCGCTACGCCATATTCTTCGATAAACCATCCAATGGCTTTTACAGCTTTGCAAGTGCCAGGTATTCTGATAGCCTCCCCTGTAGCATCTTTTATCGGTTTTCCTTTTGCATCAGTCTTAATTCTGCCTTGTTCTCTGACGTCAAAAGCTATAGCATTGGCCTTACGAGTAGAAGTAGAATTAATATTCACATTGTAAGCCACTAAAAAATCCCTTGCACCAATCACTGTAGCACCTGAGCGACTATTAAAAGTAGCAGTACCATAATCAGGTTTCCAAACGGGATCTGATAGCTTTTTCTCAAGCCCTTCGTACTCACCTGCGCGTATGGTGGCCAAATTTTTTCTTTCAGTCGATACTGCTGCGGCCTCATACATAAATACAGGGATGCCTAGTTCATCACCTACTTTTTTTCCAAGGATATGTGCATATCTCGCAGTTTCTTCAAGGGTTATTCCAGAGATTGGTACAAGAGGGCACACATCGGTAGCGCCCATACGTGGATGTTCACCTTGGTGTGTGGACATATCTATCACTTCACCTGCTTTTTTTATGGCTAAGAAAGCTGCTTTTACAACAGCATCTGGGTGACCTACAAAAGTTACAACGGTTCTATTAGTCGCTTTGCCAGGATCTACATTCAGCAATTTTATGCCATCTACTTTTTCTATTTCGTCGGTGATTTCCTTTATAATTGCTAGATTTCTTCCTTCACTAAAATTGGGGACACATTCAATAAGCATACAAAAGTATTTTTTGATGCCGTAAAAGTACGAAAATAGACGGAATCCAAATTCAAATTATATCATACATTTAAATGTATTAAAGAAATTTATACCAAATATTTTGCACCTTATAAATGGAAGTTTCCCAATATTTTTAAACATTTAATTGAGTTTTTGTCAATAAAGCATCATGATCGCCTTGACTTTTACTACCTTTGATGTTTTCAAAAATAATAGATATTAAGGGTATGTCGGGCAGAAGCGTCATCATTGGGTCAGGATGTTATATTCCAACACAAATCATTACAAATCGTGATTTTACGATGCATGATTTCTATGATGAAAATCAAAATAGAATCACTACACCCCCTGAAGTTGTTACGCAAAAATTTCAAGAAATTACAGGGATAGAAGAGCGCAGATATGCTGAAGAAAGCCAAACATCATCAGACCTAGCGTATAAAGCAGCCAAGTCTGCAATATCAGATGCAGGTATTGACCCAGAAACTGTGGACCAAATCATCTTTGCTCATAATTATGGTGACGTGACAAAACACAATATCCAAACAGATGCTGTTCCTTCATTAGCGGCAAGATTGAAGAGAAATCTAGGTATTAAAAATCCAAACTGTACCGCATATGATATATTATTTGGTTGTCCTGGTTGGTTGCAAGGTGTCATCCATACAGATGCTTTTTTTAAAGCAGGTGTAGCCAAACGGATACTTATAATAGGATCTGAGACACTTTCTAGAGTGATTGACCCTTATGATCGAGATAGTATGATATTCAGCGATGGGGCTGGTGCTACTATTTTAGAATGGCAAGAAGGTGTTTCAAATGGTATTTTATCCACAGCAGCAGTCTCCCACTGTGAGGAGGAAGTAGATTATATCAATTTTGGTAAATCCAATTTTCCTTTCTCAGATCCACGCATACGATATATTAAAATGAAAGGCCGAAAAGTCTACGAATACGCCATGAAAAACGTAGCTCCTGCTATGAAATCTTGCATCGAGAAGGCAGGTGTTAATATTCATGAAGTAAAAAAAATATTGATCCATCAAGCTAATGAAAAAATGGATGAGGCCATTATTAAAGTCTTATTTAAGATGTATAATCTGCCGATTCCTGAAGGCATCATGCCTATGAGCATCCACAAACTGGGCAATAGTTCTGTGGCCACAATTCCTACATTATATGACCTTATTCTAAAGGGACAGTTGCCAGAACATACTGTTAATCAGGGAGATGTGGTGGTGTTTGCATCTGTAGGTGCTGGTATGCATATCAATGCAGTTTGCTATAGAATTTAATTTTTTTTTCGATTATTGTTTTGGTATGTATAATTTTTGGGAAGAGAGATATAGATATGGCGATATGCCATGGACGCTTAATGTAGCGAGTCCACCTATCATTACTTACATTGATCAATTACAAAATAGATCGTCTAAGATTTTGATTCCAGGAGCAGGTATAGGAGGCGAGGCACAATATTTATTTGAAAATGGATTTACTGATATTACTATTCTGGATATTTCAGAAACGGCCATTGCAACACTTAAGAGAAGGTTGGGTGAACCAACTCAAATCAAGTACGTTTGTGCTGATTTTTTTGATTTCGGTGGCAAATATGATTTGATCTTAGAGCAGACATTTTTTTGTGCTTTGAACAGAAACGAACGTCCAAACTATGTACAGAAAATGGCCTCATTATTGAATGATGCAGGCACATTAGCTGGTGTGCTTTTTGCATCTGAATTTGAGAAACCTGGTCCTCCACATGGTGGAACATTGAATGAATATCTTTCATTATTTAGTGATCATTTCCACATACATACCATGGAGCCATGTTACAACTCCATAACCCCTAGAGCGGCGAATGAAATATTCATCATTTTGAAAAAACACACATCAGAAATCGCTTTAGAGAAAAAAATATAACTAGAATCAAAATAACAAGCACTACTTTTGTGTTTTAAAAATAAAAAATATGTTTGATGATTTATTAGGCAATATCGGGGAGCACCAAAAAGAAATGCAAGAAAAATTGAGTGCTATCACAGTGCAATATGATGCAAATGGCGTCACAATAATTGGAAATGCAGCTCGGCAAATAACTGATATAAAGTTGACAGATGACATTTTCTCGTCAGGTGATAAAGAAATGGTACAAGATTTAATCTTAGACGCTTTGAATAAATTCATTGAAAAACAAATGTCAGTGGAAACTGAGGAGTCTCAAAAATTTATGGAAAGTATGTTGCCACCAGGCTTCGGAAATTTATTTAAATAGCTTATAATGCGTATAATATATATTGTTTTTATTTTTATTTATTGCACTTCTGCTCATTCCCAAACACTGTACTTGTATGATCTTGATGACTGCGCACTAGAAGAATTCAATGGCAGTTTGGCACCTTTGACTCTTATAGGTAACCCAAAATGTGGATGTGCCATGGAAAATGATGGTTATTATTTTGATGGCAATGGTGATGGTATGGTTTTGCCAATAGCAACTTCGGAATTATTCTCAGGTAATTTTACAATTGATTTTTACTTTAAACCAGATAGATTTAGCGATATATCAAGAATTTTTTCTCAACGTGCCAATTGTAATTCAGTGGACAGCCTTTTGGCTTTGACTTATGACAGGAAAAAAAATCAAATTCTTTTTGAAATAGGAAGTAATATATCAAATTATCGATCAGTGCGCAAGACTTTGGACGAGGATAAGTGCTGGCATCGTTTCACGCTTGTGAAATTTAAAACAGAATATACTTCTTATCTTGACAATGAAGAAATAGAGAGATTTATAGCGAGAGAAAATGCAGAAATGAGTAGAATAAACCCATTTGTCTTTGGTGCGGAATCTTGCCCAAATCTTGGTGTGAATGCTTACAGTGGTTGGATAGATAATATTTCAATAACAACCAGAGCATTATCAGAATTGGAGATATTAAGGAGTTATGCATACCCTGATAGAATACAGCAACCGAACACAACTATTTTTAAAGGAGATACCATTTCATTATCTCTTGGGTCTACGTGTGCTACCAATTTTGTCTGGTCTCCGGATGGATCACTTTCAGAAAATTCTGTCAGTGAAGTTCTTGCATTTCCAGAACTTACTACAACATACAAAATTTCAGTTGCTCATCAAGATTGCATTAGTCAAGATAGTGTTATCATATATGTTGCCCAAGAAGAAGATCTCAGATGCGATGGACTTTTACTTCCCAACGCCTTCACTCCGAATAATGACGGCCTTAATGATACATATGGAATCAGCAATTCTTTTATAGTAGATGCGTTGACATCATTTGAAGTCTATGATAGATGGGGCGCAAAAATCTGGGAGACACGTAATTTAGAAGAAGGTTGGGATGGCTCGATAAACGGGGTTCCTGTACCATTGGGAATGTATATTTGTAGAGTGGTGTATCTGTGTCAGGGTAAAGAAAATACTAAGTACAAGAATTTTTCTGTGATACGGTAGATTGGATTCAAATTTTATATTAGTCAAAATTGAAACAATCTAGTAAGTTATCCTCTTGGGGTTGATTATTCAACCAATAACTTAAAACACAATGATTGCATTGAGTATGAATGCATCTTCATATGTCAAATATCATATAAATAATTGTTTTTTATATTCACTTTACCGATGAAAAAGCCACTTTCGTCCGAAATATAAGTTCTGAAGGCAACATAACATTAATTTTTGTTGTCATAAAGTCAAACAATTTTCTCAACAAATTTTTTGATAATGATATCAAGATTATTAACTCTATTTTTTTTATTGACTACTTATCTTTTACATGGCCAACAATTTTCAGTTTCGGGACAGATACAAGATGAAAGTGGAGAAGCCATACCATTTGCAACATTTATTTTAAAGTCAGCAATAGATAGTACTATGGTGAAGGCTGATGTGGCTGGAGATGATGGAAGCTTTACTTTGGAAATGGTGCCAAAAGGGAAATATTTTGCCGAAGCGGGATATGTAGGTCTTGCTACGTTTCAGACTCCAACTTTTGATTTGATAAGCCCACTAACATTGCCTGTAATAACTTTGAAGCCTGAATCCGCACTCTTAGAAGAAATTGTGGTCACCACCCAGAGAGCTATAATTGAGGTGAAATCTGACAGAAAGGTTTTTAATGTACAGGGCACTATCAATGCTGCTGGAGAAAATGGCCTCAATCTTTTGCGCAAAGCACCCGGAGTATTGGTGGACAATAATAATGGGATATCGGTATTGGGGAGAGCTGGTGTATTAGTGTATGTAGACGGAAAAAGAATTCCATTTTCTGGAGAAGAATTAAGTAATTATCTACAGAATCTTACTTCTGAACAGATAGATAAAATAGAAATAATCACAAATCCTGGAGCCAAATATGAAGCTCAGGGAAATGCCGGAATAATAGATATAAGGTTGAAAAAGGATAAGAATTTGGGTTCAAATGCCTCTTTAAGTGGTACATATGGTCATGGTCGATATGCCCAAGGAAATATAAATGCTAATGGTAACTATCGGAATAAGACATTGAATGCATTCGGTGGTGCTGGCTTAAATAGAGGCACAAGATGGAATAAAATTGTGTTTGATACTTATCAGAATGGTTTTAGATTAGATGAAACTAATACTATGAAACATGCATATAATGGTTTAAATGCTAGGTTTGGCACTGATTTCTTTATACATAAAAACCACACACTTGGTTTTCTGATAAGTGGAATGGAAACAAAAACGGATATGTCCAACTTAAATTATACCGAGATATCTGATGAAAAAACATCTTCCAATATTGATAGCATTTTACAAGCGCCAAATAATTCTGACATTATGAGAAGACAAGCTACCTTTAATGTGAACTATACATTTGTTTCCGGAAAACACAAAATTAATATCGATGGAGATTATGGTAGATTTCGCAATATGGCAGACAATTTTCAACCGAACTATTATCTTAATGCATCAAAATCAGATACATTAAGTCAAAGAATCAATACTTATGATACGCCTGTAGAAATAGATATTGCCACTGCAAAAGCGGATTATGAAACAGAAATTTTAGGTGGAAATCTTGGCGCAGGAACCAAGGTTAGCAAAGTAAAAACTTTCAATACCTTTCTATTTTATAATATCATTGATAATCAAGAGGTACAAAATAATAATAGGTCTAACCAATTTAATTATGATGAAAAAGTATATGCGGCTTATGTAAATTTTGCAAGAAAAATAAGTTCAAAATGGAATGCGTCTGCTGGATTACGCGTAGAGCACACCACTGCACAAGGGGATTTGAAAGCTTACCTGCCTGAATTAGAAGAAGACCCGGTTGTATTCGATTATACCAGTTTTTTCCCATCTGCAGGAATCACTTATACAGCAAATCCAGAACACGTACTATCACTTAATTATGGTCGAAGAATCAATAGGCCTGATTATAATGTTCTTAATCCATTCAAGGAACAACTGAGTGAATTGTCATTCTCTAAAGGAAATGCATTCTTACAACCCGAAATAGTCAATAATATCGAATTGGGTTATACATTGAAGTATAGATTTTCTTTTACACTTGCATATAGCAACACACAAAATCAGATCACTAGATTGATTGGTCCTGATGAGATTGATCCACGTGCTGGGTTTATTAGTTGGGACAATCTTGCCAACCAAAAAATATATAGCGCTAATGCGGCACTACCATTTGATATTATGAAATGGTGGAATGCCTTCATGAATTTATCCTTATCCTATACGGACAATCAAGCAGACTATGGAGATGGTAAGGTGGTGGATGTACAAGCTACTTCTTACAATATCTATCAACAGCACACTTTTGATATGGGAAAGAAATGGAAAGGAGAGATTTCTGGTTGGTATTCTGGTCCGGGAGTCTGGGGTGGCGTTTTCCTTTATGATCCTAGTTATAGCCTCAATATTGGGCTACAAAGAAAGTTTATTAGTGATAAGCTGAATGTCAAATTAAGCATCAATGATATTACATTTCAATCTGGTTGGAGTGGTGTTTCTACATATAACGGCCAAATAGGTTATGGATATGGCAACTGGGATAGTAGAAGGGCCGCTGTCACTTTAACTTATGATTTTGGCAACAAAAATGTAAAATCTAGAAAGAGAAAAACTGGAATTGAAGAAGAATCCAAAAGGGTAGCAGGCTAAACTCAGTCAAGCACTGCTTCGATAGCTTTTGAGATTTTGATGACATCATTTTCATCGCATTCCTTACTGCTATGGGCGTACTGATGAATGAGTTGTATTAAATGGTTGACTTTGCTTATATCTTTTTGTGTTTTATAAGCCAATTTGTCTACAAAAACTTCATTGAGAGTATCTGTTGAAATATGAAGCTCGATTCGCACTTTATATAATGCAAATTTAATTTTGTTTTGAACAATAAAATTGAAATCATTGCTTTGTAAGTATAAATTACCTAATGTGCGAACAAAATCGAGAGTCGTATTTGTATTTTTTTCCTGTATCGGCACTATTCTTTGTCTCCTTTTCGCAGTAAAAAAGACAAATATTAATAATGCTGTTAGGAGCAAATAGAAGGCAATCTTCAATGGTTGGTGTGACAAAATAAAACTTAGTATTGAAGGATCATGGCTCTTTCCCAAGATTTCTCCTACTTTCCAAAAAACCTTAGTATCTTTAGGAATCAATGATAAAACACTTTCCGTATATGGCCGTAAGCTATCATTTAGCATGAAATAATTGGTAAATATCATAGGCTCTGCCACTAGAACAAATCGACCACTACCACGATGAACAGAAACAATATTAGGTTGAAGTATGTCTCCCTCATATTTTACTTCTCCAAGTACTGAATAACTATCTTTGTCAAAATCATAAAAGTAAGATCCAGTAATCCCTATATTTGATTCCACACATATTTTTTTATAGTCTGATCTCAAAGAATTGCAGAGTTGAATTTTAGTTGACGTAGCAGTTTGCTTTGTTTTAGGAAGATACTTTACTATTTTAATTCCGAGCGAGTCAAGGAAGAAATCTGGTAAATCAATAGCTGCAATGATGGCGGTATTCCCTATTTTGACATATTCATCTATCATCCAATTGGAATTATAATCCCAAATCATTTTTGGGTGTATAGCTAGGATCGAAGTTTGATTTATACTGGTGTCTTCATTTAAAATTTCTTTTCTTAAATGTCCATAGATTTCCTTTTTCCAAAATTTTACTTCTTGAATTCCATCATAATTTTTCAATTCTTTTGATAAGATGTACAGTCCAAAAGGCTCCTTTGAGGTAATGTCAAAACTTGGTCTCCAATCTGTCTTCCGCTTTTTATCACATCCAGTAATTGCTAACAATACAAGTAAGACCCAAGGAATACTGAAACTTGATCTCATGGTGTGATGTCATTTTGGGCGCGATCAAATATTACAGCCACTTTTTGATACATATCCCCATCCAAACTATGTTTTCCATACCAAACATTGTCATAGATATACACCAATTGTTGAAATTTCTTTTTTGCTGTTATCGAATTTATTTCTTTAACATATTCGTGATTAGTCTTTTCTTTATGAAATCGAATAATATTTTTTTTATCTAAAGTGGATAAATATTTTAGAAATCGATATCTGGTGGCTGATGTATAATCCTGATTTTTTTCTGCATCCTTGATTCTTACATCGTGATTTGACATAAATGCTTCTTCAGATTCTATAAACTGTTCGGTTGAAACCAATTTTTCTTTTTGAAAAATACGCCAATTACCTTGCCCTTGGAAATATAAAAATATTGTGAATCCGAGTGCGAAAATGAATAATATTAAAACTATGGTTTGCATTAATGATGATGATAGTACAAAAGATGGGCTTCCCATTTTAGGCATCTTTTCTTCGTTTTTTTCATCTTCCAATGTATATCGGTACACTTCATCCTGATATTGAGACTTAAAATCAGTTTTAAATGTCCTTTCTTTACTATCTATAGTATCCTGGTTATCAGCAATCGCCAATTCTTGCATACTAAAATATAATATGCTGGCAATAACTATTCGCATAATTGTAACACTATACATTTTCTGCGATGATTTTAAATGATCTTGGAAATATAACATAATACCACACTATAACTCCGAGAGTGATGCCAATGATGCAAACATTGACTATGGCAGGAAATACGTTGGAAAAACGTGTCACAAACCCTTCTAGAAATCCCGCAGAAATGGTAAATGGTAATGTACTTACCCAAATTTTGAAGCTGTCTTTCAGTCCAATTATTAAGCTATCTTTTCTACTGTACGTATCGGGAAAAAGAATGCTTGTCGCTAGGATGAATCCACACATGATCTCAATTATTATTGCAAAAATCTCCATGGCACCATGAATCCAAATACCTTGGATACTTTCCCAAAGTACACCATGTTTAGCAAAGAAAGTCTGAAAAGTTCCTAGCATTACACCATTTTGCATGGCAACATAGGCAGTACCCAATCCGCCAGTAATGCCAAAAACATAACATTTTAAACCTACATAAAGATTATTTGCAGTGATACCTATAAAGCTTCCCCAGTTGGAACCTGATTTATAAATGGCCACAGGATCTCCTGATGCGATATTGGCTAATGTTGTCTCTATATAGTCATCGCCTAACACCATTCTGGCAAAACTATCATCGTATACTGCAGAAAGAACGCCGATACCTACAAATAATAAAAAAAATGTAAGCGCAAAATAAAAGTGCGCTCTATAACGAAGCATCAACAATGGAATCGTGAAATTGAAAAATTCCTTAAAAGCATTTTTATCGGCTCTCCTAGTCTTGTAAATATTTTGATAAGCTTTTGAAGCTAGATGATTGAGATAAGTTACGGTTTTGCTTTTAGGGTAAAAAGTTTGTGCGAAAGCAAGGTCTGTAATGAGTCTGATGTAATGTCCAGCCAGTTCATCAGGGTTATGATGATTATTATTTGACAAAATACGCTCGTACTCTTGCCATTTATCCTTATTTTTGCGAATAAATGCAACCTCCTTCATAGGTGTAAAAGTAAAACTTATGTCTGAAATTCCTATCATCACCACACAAAATGTTGTAATAAATTTTACGGCAGCTGAGATAAACGATAGAATTTTGGCTTATCTGACTGATTCTGTCATCAAATGGGCGTATCTAATATTCATATCAAATTATATTTCGGATATGTCATTCAAAGACTTGGTAAATGATACCTGGAGTATCAATGCTATATTTATTCTTAGTATGCTACCTTTTATATGTTATACTTTCTTGCAAGAATCGTTATTAGAAGGTCAGACAATAGGTAAAAAACTGTTGGGAATTAAAGTTGTAAAAATTGATGGGTTTCAGGCAACGACATATGACTATTTTGTCAGGTGGGCTTTCAGGGTACTGGATATTATTTCTTCCTTTGGATTGATCGGGTTTATATCCATTAATTACAATACATATCATCAAAGGGTAGGTGATATAGCAGCTGGTACTGGTGTAATAAAGCTACGAAATAAGACTAATATTTCTCACACTATTTTAATGGAAATTGATGACACTTATGAACCCGTTTTTCAAAATGTCATTCGTTTTTCTGATAATGATATGCGCATTATTAAAGAAAATTTTGAAAGGGCCATGGATGCTAATGATCATGAAACACTATTGAAATTACGACATAAAATAAAGGAAATCAGTGGTATAGAGTCGGAAATGGGGCATTATGCATTTTTCAGAACTATTTTAAGAGATTATAACTATTATACAGGAAATATGTAAATGTAAAATAAGAAACTGCGTATCCTAGCTCTAAATGAAGGTAAACTAATGCTGCTTGTATGATTGTGCTCCAAATCCATGTTATGCATATTATTTTTTAGGAAAGTGTATCCATTTTTCTTTGTTTTGTGTACTTTTGTAGATACCATTAAAACACCATGCCATGAGAGTAAAACCGTGGATTTTCATAGGAATATTAGGTTTTCTTCTGCTTAGTTGTAAATCTGATAAAACAAATCTCGACCCCCAAAATGTGCTGGATATAAGATTAAAAAATGATCCTGAAAGAATAAATCCACTGATCTTTCCAAATCCTATGGCAAGGGAAGTATACCAATATATATTTTTGCCTCTAGCGGATTATGACCCGAACACATTAGTTTTCACTCCCGTGATGATCGTAGAAATGCCTGAGAAAATCAGGATTGACACAGGACATTATGCAGGACATACTGCATTGAATGTTGAAATTTTGAAAGAAGCAAAATGGGATGATGGTAGCCCGATAACAGGTCATGATTATGCATTTACAATCAAAGCCATAAATTTACCGCTTACAAATGCTAAAAATTACAGGCAGTTTACCCATTCAATATTAGATGTTCAAGTGGATAGATCAAATCCCAAAAAATTTACCATCATAGTTCACAAGGATGAGACACAGTTTCTTGAAGTAGCCTTGAATGTGGAAGTATATCCTTCTGGATACTATGATAAGAATTCCGCATTATCTACATTATCTTTTGCAGATTTAGAGCAAGATGACTCAATTTTAAAACAAAACGATAGATTAATTGCTTTTGCAGAAACTTTTAACAGTGCAATTTTTTCTCGAGATAGTATTTCTGGTTCAGGACCATATAAACTTACTTCTTGGAGCGCAAATCAAAATATTACACTTCATAAAAAAGAAAATTTTTGGGGATCGAATGTAAATCATGCTTCAGTTATACAAGGACCTGATATCTTGCGATTTCATATTATTCCTGATGAACTCTTAGCTATTACACAATTAAAAGCTGGTAACATTGATGTCATCAATGAAGTGTCTGCTGATAATTTTATTGCCTTGAAAAATGATTCAAAATATGCTGATAATTACTCTTTTTTAACCCCATCACTTATCAAACAATATGTAATAAATTTGAATAATAATGATGTAATCTTACAAGATGTTTTGGTAAGAAAAGCTATGAGCCATATGATTGATGTGGATAATATCATTGAAGTGATGGAAAGAGGCATGGGCAGACGTAGTACAGGATATATACACCCTGAAAAGGAGACTTATGACAAAGCGTTAAAACCTGTGGCGTTTGACTTAGATAAATCAAGTTCCTTATTGAAACAGGCGGGTTGGACGGACATAGATAATGATGGATTTTTGGATAAAAAAATAAAAGGAAAAAGTGTACGCTTTGAGCTTGAAATTTTGATTTCAGGCCATGAACTTGGGAAGAAAATTGCACTCATGCTGCAAGAGAATGCAAAAAAAGTGGGATGTAAAATAAACATATCAGAGAAAGAGTTTAAGATGATAAAAGCTGAAAATTTAAAAACAAGACAATATCAAATGGTACCTGCAGTGGTATCCCAAGATATCATAAGATGGGATGATTTGTCAAAATTTTATGGACCTAATGATACGCCCACAGGTGTCAATGATATATCGTATCATAATCCCGTGGTAGATAGCATTTTGATAGCGTTGGAATCACCGCTTCAGGATTCTCAAAGATTGCAATTATATAAAAGATTTCAACAAATCACCTATGAAGATGTGCCGATGATTTATCTCTATAGCCCAGTAGAACGCATCATAGTCAGTAAAATATGGGACGGATCGGCTACATTGAAACGACCGGGTTATTTAGCAAATACATTTACACTTAGTCATTTGGAACTTTCAAAACAGTAATGTAACGACGACCTATGTGGCGGTACATTGGATATAGAGTAGTGTTATTTATTCCTACGACAATTGCAATTTTATTGATTGCTTTCTTGTTGTCTAGGCAGACTTTTGATGTAGATACGGCTGAATCCTGGCTGATTTATGATGGAATTGATCCCAATAGTGTAGAGGGAAATAAAGCATACGAGAGAGAGTATAAGCTGCAAAATCTGAACTTGCCCTTATTTTATTTTTCTATAATTCCTGCTCATTACCATCCTAATCTGAATTCTATTATAGATAGACAAGATAGAAAAATTTTATCATCATTGCAATCGGAAGGATACAGGTGCGAGGATGTTTTGACATTATTGGAAGTTAGAAAAAATCTGCTTTCCACATTGAATTATAGAATAATTCCAGATTCTATTTTGCAAGCATTAAATTTTGCAGAGTCTATCCATGATTTTCAAGCAATATCCAGCATGTTGAACTATGAAAGTGAACAAGCACAAACTTTGAATGGAAAGTTTCACAAAACCATCCAAAAAATGGAAGAGCGAAAAGTTCATTTTATAAGTCCATCATTTGTGTGGCATGGCATTAAGAATCAATGGCATCTTTGGAGTATCAATATGTTAAATGGAAATATGGGTAAATCCATAAAAGATGGTAGAAAGGTATCCCAAAAAATTTGGAATGCTATGCGATGGACATTGATTTTGTTGGGCTTGAATCTTATTTTTACACTCATCATTTCTATACCATTTGGGATTTGGTCAGGATTGAAGACTGGCTCATGGTTTGATAGATTAACCCAATCATTTTGGATGATGCTGTATGCGACACCCGTATTTTGGCTTGCCTCAATGTTGATCATGTACTTTACTTCCGATAGATATGGCACATGGATGGATATTTTTCCTGTACCGGGTTTGTGGCATACAGAACCAAATCAAACATTTTGGTCTTTTCTAAAAGTGAATAGTCATCAATTTATTTTGCCTGTGATTTGTTTGGTAGCAAATGATATCGCTTTTCTATCAAGAGTAGTTCGAAATAATGTAAGGGAGAATTTAAATAAAAGATATACTAAAGTTGCTGCAGCCAAAGGTCTAAGTCAAACCCTAGTTTTGGTAAAACATGTGATACCTAATGTACTAATTCCATTAGTTACGATCGTAGTTGCAGCAATTCCAGCTGGGTTATCAGGTGGATTGATCATCGAGGTACTCTTCAATATTCCTGGTGTCGGAAGACTTATGTATGAAAGTATTCAAACCCAAGATTGGAATGTAGTATTTTCTATTCTGGCAATCATAAGTTTGGCAGTGACGCTTTTCTTGCTTGTTGGAGATGTATTGTATGCATTTGTCAACCCCAAAGTGAGTATCGATGAATAGTTGGACTAAAATCCCTTTAGACGTGAAATTGGCGATGATAATCTTGCTAGGGATTTTTATACTTAGTATTTTGGCTCCACTATTGGCGTATGAAGTACGTCAGGATTCCAATGCAATCATAGTACCATTAATTCCTTATGGACCTAATACCATAGACGTTAAAAATCAAAATTATGTTGGCCCGTTCGAATATCAACTAGTTTATTCAGGGTATTTCAGACATTGGCTCGGAACTGATAAATTAGGAAGGGATATAGCAGCCCAATTGATTCATGGTACTCAAACATCCATGATTATCGGTTTTCTCTCTGTACTACTTGCGCTTATTCCGGGTGTATTGATTGGGTTGATTGCTGGATTTAAAGGTGATAAAGGATTTATGTTTCATTGGGTTACAGCAATTCTTACCTTCATTTTTTCTTGTACATTTTTATTTTACCTTTTATATCTGCCTGTTGATGTCTGGGTACATTTGGTACTTATAATAGCGTATTCATCTGCTATGTATTTTATTATAGGACAACTGAATACTTATTTATTGAATAGGTCTTATGTCGGTTTTCATTTCCCTTTTGATAGTATTTTAATGCGTATGGTCGAATTGAGAAAATCGCTTCCAGCGATGTTCATTTTATTGGGATTATTGACATTTTTTAGTCATTCGGGAATAATAAGTTTGACATTTACTATCGCATTGCTTTCTTGGACTGAATTCGCTAGATTCACACGTGGGGAAGTGATCAATATCAAAAAGGAGAGCTATATAATTAGTGCAAAAACCTTAGGTTTTAGTGATATCAGGATTATGATGAGGCATATTTTTCCAAATATAATACCTACTATTGCTGTAGTAACTTGCTTTGCGTTTTCAGGCGCCATTTTACTAGAATCATCACTCTCATTTTTAGGCATCGGTGTTCCCATCGAAAGCGTTTCATTGGGAATGATTTTAGCTGGAGGCAGGGACTTACAGGCTTGGTGGATGGTTGTTTTTCCAGGAATAATGATATTTATTATCATTTTTTGCTTGAATCATATAGCCAGTTATTTACAAGAGAGCTAACAACATTTTAATTATGAAGGATTGAAATATCATTATTTGATATTAATACTGATGGTTTCCACACAAATCAAGTATTTTGTCCAATGTATAAATAAGGCTTACTTGGAGTAATATATATTATTGATTAACAGTTTTATATGGATAAATTTAATGATTTCGATGCAGTCAAAATGCTTTTTCTATCGCCTTGATTATCAATAGTTAATTTATATTATTCTTACTTGGCGATAGACGTACTTTTGACTCTCCATTCTCTATCGCTTGTTTTTTGAACCATATCCAAGGCCAATAACTGTCTTTAAATTGAATGATTCTGACTTTTTCAGCAGGCCCTAAATAGGGTTTGATTTGACAGTCATTTGGAATTTACAAGACATCTTTCCTGAAAAAAATTGTTACTTTTAATGATTAATATCACAGAAATCTTTTTATTTTCTATGTATTTTTGCAAATTAATAAGGATATTACCTTTATTTTGAACATCAAAACATTTTCTATATGAAACCTTTTAATCTTGAGAAATTAGGTATCACAAAACCTACCATTTATAGAAACTTGAGTGTGCCTAAACTCTATGAAATGGCGCTACAAAATGAAAAGGGTAGTGCGATATCAGACAAAGGTGCACTACTTGTATATTCTGGCGAAAAAACAGGTAGAAGCCCAAAAGACAGAAGAATTGTTAAACACCCTGATTCAGAGAAAAATATTGATTGGGGCTCAGTGAACATACCTCTCGATAATCACACTTTTATGATCAATAAGGTGCGTGCTATGGATTACTTAGATAGCAGAGATATCATCTATGTTTTTGATGGTTTTGCAGGCTGGGATCCAAAATTCAGGCTGAAAGTACGAGTGATTTGTAGCAGAGCTTATCATGCATTGTTTATGAATAATATGTTGATAAGACCAACAGAAGAAGAGCTCAAATCATTTGGCGAACCAGATTATATTATTCTGAATTCTGGTGCTTTTCCGGCTAATAAATATACGAAAGAAATGACATCTAAGACTTCTGTAGATCTTGATTTCGAGAAACGGGAAATCGTTATACTTGGAACTGAGTATGCAGGAGAGATGAAAAAAGGTATTTTTACCGTTATGAATTACCTTATGCCATTAAAGGGTGTCATGCCTATGCATTGCTCTGCCAATGTTGGTGATAAAGGAGATGTTTCTATTTTCTTCGGTCTATCTGGCACAGGAAAAACGACATTAAGCGCTGACCCACGTAGAAACCTTATCGGAGATGATGAGCACTGCTGGACAGATGAAGGGGTGTTCAATATTGAAGGCGGTTGTTATGCCAAAGCTATCAAT
Organism: Saprospiraceae bacterium; assembly: GCA_041392785.1. GTDB lineage: Bacteria > Bacteroidota > Bacteroidia > Chitinophagales > Saprospiraceae > OLB9. Next base: position 186,572 of record JAWKLK010000009.1, on the reverse strand, counting down.
CTGTCTCAAGAAAAAGAACCTGAAATTTTTAATGCGATAAAATTCGGTACGGTATTGGAAAACGTGGCTTATGATCCAATCAAACGAAAAGTAGACTATGATGATATTTCATTTACTGAGAATACTAGAGCGTCATATCCAATAGAATATATAGACAATGCTTTGATACCATGTATCGCCGGAAATCCAAAAAATATTATTTTCCTTACTTGTGATGCTTATGGTGTGTTACCTCCAGTTAGTGCATTGACACCTGAGCAGGCTTCTTACCATTTTATTTCTGGCTATACTGCCAAAGTTGCAGGTACAGAGATGGGAGTTACAGAACCGTCAGCAACGTTTTCTGCGTGTTTTGGAGCTGCATTTATGCCTTGGCATCCCAATAAATATGCTGAACTCTTAGCAGAAAAAATCAAAAAGCATGGGGCAAAAGCTTGGCTGGTCAATACTGGTTGGTCTGGTGGACCTTATGGTATTGGAGCTCGTATGAAATTGAAATTCACCAGGGCGATTATAGATGCTATACACAATAATGACTTTGAAAATGTAGAATGGGTCAATGAACCAGTGTTTAACTTCAGTGTACCTACATCATGTCCTGATGTGCCTTCTGAAATCTTGGTACCAAAAAATACTTGGGTTGATAAGAATGGCTATGACAATACATTGAGAAAGTTGGCTGATCTCTTCAAGAACAACTTCAAGAAATATGAAGCTGGTGTTAATAAAGAAATCAAAGAAGCGGGGCCAAAATAGCAGTTTTGTACCACTTTAGTAGAGATGTACGTTCAGAGTAGGAATGGGTTTGAATCCCATTCTTATTCTGAAATCAATCTATTTTTTTTACAAAGTATATATAAGTGGGGAAGTGGTCACTATAGCCACCTTGATACGTATCTCCATCAAATGTACGCATAGGGTAGCCTTTGTATTTTCCTTTTTTCTGAATAAGATAATTTTTGTTGAAAATATTTGCTTTATAATAGTAATAGCCATCATTATCCTTTAAAGCTAATCCTTCAGATATGATGATTTGGTCAAATAAACTCCATGCATCTCTATAAGCATTGGATCCCATACCTCTTCTATACATATCCTCAAATGGATTAAACATACCAGTTTTTTTAACGTCTTTAATATTGGAAACTGCCCGTAAGTGTTTCTTAAGGCTATCATTGGTCGGATCATCATTCAGGTCACCCATGACAATACATTTTACTTTAGGATTAATAGAGCGCAGTGAATCAATCACTGTTCTGCACAAGGCAGCACCTTTATTCCTTGCGGGCGCCGTTTTAGCTTCTCCACCACCTCTTGATGACCAGTGATTTACAAGTATGTGAAAAGTGTCAGTTTCTATTGTACCTTTGACATATAGGATATCACGTGTGTAACGTCTCTCATCACCATCGAATAGAATTAATGGATAAGCTTTTGACGAGATAGGATGAAAATGGGATGGGTTATATAAGAATGCTACATCTACTCCTCTTCTGTCTGGTGAGTCGTAATGAATGATCTGGTAATTTCTGTTTGCTATAAAGGACTGCTGTACTAGATCTTCAAGCACTTTTCTGTTTTCTACCTCTGAAACACCAAGAAATGACAGCCCTGCACTTACATCAGATATTCCGATTTGTCCTATCGTATACGCCATATTGGCAAGTTTTTCTTTGTAAAGATCCTCTGTCCAAGCACGAGTTCCTGTCGGTAAAAACTCTTCGTCTAGTATCAGCGTGTCATCTTCTGTGTCAAATAGATTCTCAAGATTGTAGAATCCGCCTACAATCACTTTGTGTTTTTGATCTTTACCTTGAGCGTTCAATTGAATGGTAGAAAATACCATCAAAACTGTACAGATGACAGTAACAAAATTGCGAATCATTAGCTAGATATATTGTTGCGCAAAGTTACATTTTTTTAGTCAAAATGCGACTTATTTGTTTGTAACCAACTGCACATACTATTTTCAATTTTTTTAAATTCTTTTACGTACTGTTCCTTCTAAAACCTACTTTCATTCAAGAATTTGCTTTGTATCTGTTTTTTGGTAGAAGTTTATTTTCATTAAAAACATTTCTGCCATTTTTTCAGCCCTCCATTTTGCTTCATCAGATTTTGACCCTGAAAAATGGGTGTCTACCGTTTTGAAAAATAACATCTTCCATCGATCAAAGTGGATTTTTTGTATCGGCATATTGGCATGTGGTCCAAATGGACTGCCTACATATGTATGTTGTCCCAATAGCACCGTTTGCCAAAATATATACATTTTTTCAAGATGTTGAGGCCATCTGTCTTCTATTACTCCATTGAAAATTGGACCAAGTAATTCATCAGTTCGAATCAACATATAAAACTGGTCAACCATAAGTCTTATGTCCTCGATTGTTTTTATATCTTCTTTGACTGTCATATATAATGTGGATAAATCTATCCGATTTAAAGTTAAAATTTTTATCTTTTTAAACATGTTGTCCCTTGGAGCAACTCTTTGGTCAAATCATGAATCGTCGTTTGCTGTGACATTTGTTTTAAATTATCCCTGATTGCAATAAATTTATAGTGCATTGGACAGGGTTTTTGTGGGTTACATTGTTGTAAACCTAGTCCGCATTTATCATAAATAGTGTCTCCATCAATCGCATTCACAACATCAAATAGGGTGATATTTGATTGTCTATTTTCAGGAATGTCATAACCACCTGATGAGCCTTTAGACGATGATATGATATTATTATTTGCCAAAGATTGTAAGACTTTTGCAGTGAAAGCTTCGGGGGAGTCAATAGCTTTTGCCACCGATTTGAGATTGACTCGATGACCATCCTGAGATTTTTGAGAGATATAAATTATCGCTCTGATGCCATATTCGCATGCTTTTGAAAACATGAATCGTTTTATTTTAGTACAAAGATATACTAAAAATTTAATCGGACAAAAATATCCGAATTAATTTTAAAAGTACATTTATCGGAAGATGGTTTTCATCCGCATTTTTATTTATTTCTTTTGCTGCTGTAAAAAAGTACAATCCTTGCCGGTTTGATGTAATTGGATAATCAGAGATCAAGCGACCATCACCAAAGGTCAATGAATGCTTCAAAAAATGTACAAATTGGTTACTAAATTATTTCCACAGCACTAAAAGGTACAAGTCAGGAAAATAATCGTGATTTTCATCCAAGTGCCATCAAATTGCTATATTGATGATGAAAAAATGCATATAGATACTGTGAATAATCGCTTTATGACATGAGTTGATATACCATTAAAGCGCCAAAATACGCCATTGCACCCATTGCAAAAAACTGAAAGATTGGCCACTTCCATGTACCTGTTTCTTTACGAACTATTGCTAATGTACTCATACATTGTAGGGCGAATACATAAAATATTAGTAATGATAAAGATGTGGCTGGGTCGTATCGCTTCTCACCATTTGGTTTGAGTTCAGAGTTCATTTTTTGCCTTAAAGTTTGTTCAGATGTGCCTGAGTCAAGGCTATAGAGCGTCGCCATAGTTCCAACAAACACTTCTCTCGCCGCAAAAGATGTTAATAATGCTATACCGATTTTCCAATCATACCCCAAAGGTTTGATCGCAGGTTCAATCCACTTTCCAATGACCCCAATATAGGAGGCTTCAATCAGCATTGATTTTTCCAATTGTTGAGATTGTTTTACGGAATATTGATGTAGAGTTGATAATTTTTGTGCATTTATTCTAGCGTTTTCCATCCCTTTACTAGGCCCGAAACTAGCACCTACCCAAAGTACCATAGAAATGATCATAATAATTTTTCCTGCTCCAATCAAAAACGACTTTACTTTTTCGAAGACATCAGTGTAAATATTCTTAAATAAAGGTTTTTTATATTCTGGCAGTTCCATCATGAGATAGGACTGGCCTTCAGTTTTGATAAATAATTTTAATACAAAAGCAAAAAAGAGCGCACCCAAAATGCCAAGAAAATATAATCCTGAAAAGACAAGTCCTTGAGCATTAAAGGGGCCATAATTTATGCTATTTGGCACAACAAAACCCACCAAGACTGCATACACTGGGAGCCGGGCCGAACAACTTATCAGTGGACTAGCCAAGATAGTAATGAGCCTTTCTTTAGGGTTATTAATAGTCCTGGTTGCCATAATAGCAGGAATCGCGCAGGCACCACTTGAAATAAGTGATATGATGCTGCGACCATTCATTCCAAATTTTTGCATTATGCCATCAAACATAAATACAACTCTACTCATATATCCAGACTCTTCGAGGATCGCAATGAGTAGGAAAAGGATGGCTATTTGTGGGATAAATACCAGTACACCACTCAATCCTGCCAAAACACCATTGACCAGTAAGTCTGATATCCAATTGGTAGGCAAATATTTCGTGAGTGTATCACCAAACAAAGCGAAACCACTTTCAATTAAATCCATAGGTACGGAAGCCCAAGCATAAACAGCCTGAAATACCAATAACATTATACTAAAAAAAATGATTGGACCTAGTATCCTGTGAGTAATGACTTTATCTATGGTATCGGTGATACTCTGAGATGGGTCTTTTTTGTACTTTACTGCTGATTTTACAATAGGAAGGAAAGCATTATATCTTTCCATGGTCTCATGTACTTGCAATTGGATATCATTAAATCCGCATTGTAGGTTTACTTTTTCTATTTCTTTTTTTTCGTCTTCTCGAATGAATGATAGCCACTTATAATGATGCGCTAAAATTTTTTTAAAATAGATTGAATTATTTTGTTCCGAATCCAATTTATTTGCAACGCATTTTTCAATTTCTGTTAATGTATAAATCGATTTTTGAATGACACTGTATTCGGTTTCTATCCTTCTATCAATTGTTGATTTCAATTGGTCTATGCCTTGGAGTTCTCTGGATGATATCTTTATCACCGGGCAATGTAAATAATGCTCGATCGCTTGTGTATCAATGAACATTCCGCGATCATCAGCCAAATCAATCATATTTAAAGCAATAATAGCTTTGAAACCCATATCGATAATTTGAGTTGCAAGTAATAAATGCCTTTCAATCTGAGTACTGTCTATCACGTACACTACTAAATCGGGATGAAGATGATGGTTAGGGTTAGTAAGAATATCTATTGGAATCCTTTCATCTGCCGAGTTGGGAAAAACAGAATACATACCTGGAAGGTCAATGATTTGATATTTTTTATCATCCCAAATTGCTGTACCTTTTTTCACATCAACGGTGACACCAGGCAAATTAGCTACATTCTGTCGAAGCCCAGTAAGTAGGTTGAACAAAGAAGATTTTCCGGAATTGGGATTGCCGACGAGCGCAATTCTTGGTAGAGTTTCAAAGGCTTTCATACATCCACTATTTTAATGGAAGATGCTTCAGATTTTCTTATAGCCAAGTGCAAAGCTCCCAGTTTTATATAATACGCATCACCCAAAGGCGATAACCGTACCATATGTACTTTGGTGCGCGGCATCAATCCAAAACTTAAAAATTTACAAGCAAAAATATTTAGATCTATTTCTTGGATAAATGCCTCTTCTCCCGGTCGGAGATCATTCAATGTCTTCACAAGTTTATAATTTGAGTGTGTTATTTAGACTCAATATAAATTGCAAAAGTAAAAGATTTCTAGCTAAGGTTTTCCTTTTTACCAACAAAATTCTCAATAATTGAGAAATCTTTGTATTGAATCAGAATATTTTTGACTATTAGTATGTGATTCTTATGATCAACCCATTTCGGCTACTACCTCGGTCACTTCAGGTACCATGCGTTTTAACATGCCTTCGATACCTGCTTTTAAAGTGACTGTAGAAGATGGGCACCCACTGCATGAACCTTGCATAATCACTGAAACTATGCCTTTATTATAAGACTTGAACTCAATATTGCCGCCATCCATTTCTACACCAGGTTTCACGTAGGTATCTATAAGTTCTTTTATTTTTCTAGCTGTTTCGCCGTCTTCACCGTCAAACATTTGGGCTGAATTTGATGCTTCAAGCTGTCTACTTGCCTCTTCATATCCGTCAGAAATGATATCGCCATCATTGGTAACATACGTTTTAATGGCATTTTTTAAGGGGAGCATGATATCGTCCCAGCTATAATTGAATTCCTTCGTAATTGTCACAAAGTTATTACAAATATAGACACCTTTTACGTAAGGGAAAGTTGAAAAAAGCTCTTTTGCCAATGGTGACCACTGTGCAGCAAATTCCTCATCTTTAAAATCAGCAGTGCCTCTGTAGAGCATTTTATTTGTCACAAACTTCAATGTTTCCGGATTGGGAGTTTGTTCTGTATATAACATTATAGGTGTTTTGACCTGAAGATCCATGATTATTTGATTTTGCTACAATAACAATTTGAAAATGGAATGGGTTCATAAACCAATTGCTTTTATAAACTCAATTTACTGAGATAATTGTTATATTTTAATTAAAATTTTTAGGATAAATAAGAAAATTCTAACTTTGGCGTTAGATTTTCAAATTCTCAATTTATGAAATTGGTTTCATTTTTTTGTGTCGTTCTGATAGGCTTTATGGGCAATACCTTACCTACGGAAAAAGAACAACAAACTATGGTAGCAAAGGTAAATGAAATCAGAACAAAGGGATGCTACTGTGGAAAAAAGTATTTCGCCCCAGTAAAGCCTATTCAATGGGACAATACACTCTACAAAAGTGCTTTCAAACAAGCTGAAGAAATGGAAAAGCATCATTTTTTCAATCATTTCAGCAAAGAAGGTTATAATATCGGTGATAGATTAGACATGGTGGGATATCATTGGGAAGTTGCTGGTGAAAATCTCGGAGAGGGTCAGAAAACATTTGAAGAAGTCCTAGGAGAATGGCTTGCTAGCTACTCACACTGTACAATGCTTATGCATCCAAAAGTGGAAGAAATGGCCGTAGCAAAGTATGGAAACTACTGGGTTCAACACTTTGGGAAACGGATGAAAGTAAAATAAATTCATTTTACAAATTGGTAAAAAACTATTTTTAGGCACTTTCAGTAGGCATTTTGTTAATGATTGGTTAAGATCAATCTTAATTTTTTCTTAAAATTTTTATTAATTTGAATGAATATTAATACAATATTCCATTTTATTCAGATTAATGAAATATTAAATCATTGAATATCAATGCTATATTCCAAATTGTAACAACATATTATAAAAAAATAAATATTATAGATATTGTTTTTTGTTTTTGCAGACGGACTTTTTTGATCCCATCTTTGTATCATCAATCAGAATAAAAGATTGATTTCAAGGAATCGATTAAAGAATCGATCAGAAAATTCGGAAAGTTCATGGGATTAAAAACAGTATACGAACAACGAGTTGATTACGCACATTTTAGTACATCAACTCGTATGTTCGACAACCGAATTAATAAACAAGGATTGAGTTTTAGTTATTATAAAGAGATTTGATTTAGGAGGTGAGAGACCCTAAATCGCGAAGTTTTGGAAATGTTCATGGGATCAAAAATTGATCAAAAAAAATGACCGCTTGGGGGAGCGGTCATTTTTTTTTGCCCATACATCAATTCAATTGAAATTTCAAAGGGTGGATAATAATCTCGGAAAAATACCAATAATCAATAAAACTAACAGTTGAATGACAATTAATGGTATTATACCTCTATATATATGCGATATGGTCACTTCTGGAGGAACTACACCCTTCAAATAAAATAATGCAAAGCCAAAAGGTGGAGTTAGAAAAGATGTTTGAATATTCAATGCTATGAGAATACCTATATACAGCGGGTCAAACTGGAATTTTATGAAAATAGGTGTGACAATTGGTAAAATAATGAAAATGATTTCTATAAAATCAATGAAAAAACCAGCAATAAAAATCACCACCATAATAAAAAAAAGAAATTGATATTTTGACAAAGCGCTTGTTTCTATCAATTCGACTATCATTTTATCACCACCCAATCCCCTGAATACAAGTGCAAATGCAGTGGCACCCACCAAAATCATAAATACCATTGATGTGAGATACATGGTCTGGAACATGATGTCCTTAAGATGCCCCAACGTCATAGTGCGCATGAACAATGACATACATAAAGCGCCAAGTGCTCCAACTGCCGAGGCTTCCGTGGCTGACGCAATACCTATGAAAATACTTCCCAAGACTATCAAAATCAAGAATAAAGGCATAAGAAAAATTGCCCATTCTGATTTGAATGTTGTGGTCTTGAGTGGCATGGTTGTGGCGTCGTAAGCAGGAATTTGATTAGGAGATATTTTTGATAGTAAAATAATATATAAAATGTATGCAAATGTCAACATGAATCCTGGCAGCATAGCGGCTTTGAATAAGTCACCAATAGATATATTCATGACACTACCTAATAGAATCAAAACGACCGAAGGAGGGATGATTTGGCCCAATGTACTAGAACTTGCTATGATACCGGTGGAAAGACTCGGTGAATAACCCGCTTTAAGCATAATAGGAAGACTGATAAGCCCCATTGTGATCACTGTAGCACCGACAATTCCTGTAGAAGCGGCAAGCATGGCACCGACGATCACTACAGAAATGGCCAAACCACCACGAATATTACCAAATTTCTTACTCATAGAAATAAGCAATCCTTCTGCGAGTCCTGATTTTTCCAATACAAGGCCCATAAAAATAAATATGGGAACAGAAATTAATACATAGTTTTGAATCGTTCCCATAATACGTAATGGTAAGAAATCTATAAAATCTGGCACCACAAGCATACCAACTATAATAGACAATCCTCCCAGTACAAAAGCCACAGGATATCCAGTAAGCAAGGCCAAAAAGACAGATATAAAAAATATCAATGCAATAATCTCAATCTCCATCCTCTGTATTGATTTCGAAGAGTGATAGTATGCCTTGAAGCAAGAGCAACACAAAGCCTATTACAATGACAAATTTTATGGGATACCATAGAGGAATACCATTTGGATTGGGGCTTGACTCCCTCATAAACCAAGAATTTATCGCATATTTGTATGCAGTGGCAATACCTACTAAACACCAAGGAATCAAAAGAAATACCGTGCCTAATATATTCACTTTATTCTTAACACTCTGACTCCATTTAGTATAAAAGACATCTACTCTTACATGATTGTCAGTTTTTAAAGTAGAAGCGGCTCCTAGTAAAAATATCAGTCCAAACAAATGCCACTCTAGTTCTAGAACCCAGTTGTATGAGACATGGAAGACATATCTACTGAATACATCGATGCAGATCACAAAAACAAGAAACAAAGTGGTGTATGCCGCTATACTTCCAAAAAAATCTATGCAACTTTGTAATCCATCCCTTATTTGCTTCAGGATTTTAGAAAATGCATGTCTAGATCGATGTGTACGCATACGCTTAAAGTAATAGATGGTAAAATTACTATAATTCTTCGACCTATTGTTAAGGTGTGGAAAATATTATTTTTGTTCCGTAAGTATTTAAAATTCTGTTAAATTGAAACAATTTACTACTTTTGTCAGTCATAAACATGCATTTAATCAAAAATAAATAAAAAGTCTTATGAAGCTTCTTCTCCAAGTATTATTCTTCTTCGTTTGTATATCTTCTGTCTCTGCGAATAACAATCCTGAAACGAACACGCCATTTCCTTCTATTGAGCTGAAGACATTGGATGGAAAAATTGTAAATTCACGTGATTATTTACAAGATGGGAAAATTACTATTGTGGCGTTTTGGGCTACATGGTGCACACCGTGCAAAAGAGAGCTAGATGCCATCAATGAATATTATGAAGAGTGGAGGGAAAAGTACAATGTTCAGGTGCTAGCAATAACTATCGATGACGCTCGTGGCATCACTAAAGTGCCTTCATTAGTACAAAGCAAAGGTTGGGAATATGTGGTATTATCAGATATAAAACAAGAACTACAACAAGCACTAAATTTTCAAACAGTTCCTCAAAGCTATCTTCTCAACGATAAAGGTGAGATTGTGTATAGTCACATAGGTTATCAGCCTGGTGATGAAGTGGAGTTGGAAGAAAAAATAATGGAGATCGCTAAGCCCTAGAGAGCGGTGAATTTTGTGATATCTTAATAATGGTAAGGGTGTAAAGACATGACACTCGGACGGTAGGCGCAGACTACACCTAGCAGGGCCTGTTAATGAATTATTTATTGATAGTGTTAGATATTGTCAACAAAACAAAAGATTATATTTGCATGCATGGTGTTTGATGAGTAATCATGTCCATCTGGTATTTTCCAGATCAGGTCAGTACAGCCATTCTGATATTTTACATGATCTTAAAAAATTCACATCTAAAAAAAACTTATCGATGCCATAGAGAATAATCCCTCCAAAGGCAGAAAAAGAATGGATGACGAATGTTTTTAGAAACGCAGGACAAAATAAAGCCAACAATAAAGATTTTCAATTTTGGCAGCAAGATAACCATCCTATTGAACTTTTTAGCCCATCAGTTACGTTTCAAAAGATTGATTACGTACATAATAATCCAGTTGTGGCAGGTATAGTAAGCGAAGCTGACCATTATCTACATAGTAGTGCCAGAGACTATTTAGGTAAAAAAGGTGTTTTGGATGTTGAGATTTTAGAAAGGCCGATGAGTCTAGAAGGTTATGTGTTTAGTTATAAATAGCAGAGTAAGTAATAAAGGCACAAGTTGCAAACTTGCGCCAGCAAAGGGAAATTTTCATCAAGAAATCACCAATAAATGGAATATTTATTTTAAAAATAATTCTAATTTAAAAAAGTCTGATATTGTTGCTTTTGCAAAAAAAATTGATGATGAATTTGGGCACTTATTCTTGCCACCAACTAGATAGTTTTAATTTTTTTATTGAATTAGGCATATTATAAATGAATTTAACCCCTATATTTGCTACAAATATAGTTAATATAATGGAAGCAAAATTTAAAAGCCTATCAATATTTGAGTTTCAGAGCAAATTTCCTGATGAAGATTCTTGTTATGCTTATTTATCAGAATTAAAGTGGAAAGGTGGTTATGAATGTCCCAAATGCAAACATAAAAAGCATTGCAAAGGCATCAACAAATACGATCGGCAATGTACTAAATGTGGATATCTAGAGAGTCCAACGGCTGGTTCTCTGTTTCATAAAGTAAAATTTTCAATCCTTAAAGCGTTTTGGATTGTGTATTATGTTTCAACGAGTAAAAAAGGAATTGCATCTACTGAACTAAGTCGAAAACTTGATTTAAGACAAAAGACATGTTGGATGTTTAAGCAAAAAGTCATGCAAGCCATGGCTAGTAGTGGAGATAATCTTTTGACTGGCAAAGTAGAAGTTGATGAGTTCGTGATCGGTCAGCAAGAGGAAGGCGTAGTTGGGAGGAAAAATAAGAATAAAAGATTGATAGTCATAGCCATAGAAAAAGGTGGGAAAGGAGCTGGCCGCATATATGCTAAACAAATTGATAGATCGACAAAGAATAATTTGAAAACTTTCATGGATAAAACCATTTCAAAGTCAGCAGAAATAAAAACCGATGCTTGGTCGTCATATCGAAGTTTAGAGAAAGAAATGCCAAATCTCAAAACGGAGAAATCGAAGAAGAAAGGAAGTAATTTTACAGTAATGCATCGAATAATTATGGGATTTAAATCTTGGTTGAGAGGCATACATGGTCACGCTAAACATCTGCAATACTATCTAGATGAATATTGTTACAGATACAATCGAAACAAGATGAAGGAGGGTATTTTTGATAATCTACTACTGCGAATGATAAAGCACAAACCTGTTCCATATAAAACACTAATTGCTTAAATGCCTAATTCTATTTTTTTATTATAATAATTTCTAAATCATGAATACAAAGTTTATTTTAAATGTCAGCGTTCCTGGAGAAATGAGAGGTAATACCATTATTGATTATAGATTTAATCCCAATAAGGTCTATCATCTACACATAGTTTTTGACCAATACCTTCGTTCGGCGTAGGCTGCGCCTACGTCGTGGTGTTGCTATGGCTTTGCCATAAATCTTGGCAGATTGCCGTAAAAATAATACCTTTGCATTATATGAGCACTGGATACCAAATTTATGATAAGGCAGGTTCTTACTATCTCACTTTTCAAGTCGTTGAAAATAGATATTTTTAGCAGTGGAAAAGTTTACAGGGATATCATTTTGGACAGTTTTGCTTATTGTAGAAAATACAAAGGGCTTCAGTTATGGGCTTACGTAATTATGTCGAATCACGTTCATACCATTTTAAGCGCTGAAAATGGAAACCTACCAGATATTATTAGGGACTTTAAAAGACATACTGCTGCCAAGATTTTGAAAGAAATAAAAGAATCTAATGAAAGCAGGAAGGATTGGATGCTAAAGCGATTTGAATTTGCTGCAAAAAGTCATAACAGAAACAGTGAGTTTCAATTTTGGACTCATGAAATGAGCAATTTTCGATTATGAATAATGTCAAATTTAAATTGCGAATTCCATCACACCATAGATACAATTTGAGTGATGAAAATCATGCTGTTGAACTTTTAACCCATACATTTACCTGCCAAAAAATGGCTTATATTCATGAAAATCCCGTAAGAAGTGGATGGGTGGAAAAGGCCGAAGAATGGATGTATAGTAGTCAACGGAATTATAGTGGATTAGAAAGTTTAATAGAAATAGATATTGCAGATATATGATGGATTCACGGCTTCGTATTCAAATTGAAAATTTGGCAACACTTAGACGTAGGCTCAGCCTACGCCTAGCAGGGATAAGCAATAGAGTAGTACAAACATTAGATGATCCATTGGAAAAAGGAATTGACGGAGTATTCGAAAAAGGTGGCAAATATTTTGTTGTAGAGTATAAATATAATACATCGCAATTGAATGGAAAAACAGCCGACGGAATTCAAATGAGCGATGATTGGGTCGAAAACAGATTAGAAGCAGCTGTAGGTAGTAGTGCCTTGTCAAAAACAATAATAAAGTCAGGTTATACTAAACTCCTTTGTAATATATTGCCTGATGGAACAAAGACATGGCAAAAACTAAATAGTTTGGCAACTGGACCGTACAAACCAAATATAGAAATTTAATTAGTTTAAACATAAATTTAATAAATTTAGAAATGAGAGACAAGAATAAAAATGAAGCTTATTTTAATGCTTATATAAACGAAAATACAAGTGGAATCGATGAAATGTTAAATTTACTTAAAGAAAATAAGATAGAAGAAGATCGCATAAATAGATTTAAAAGTTCAGTTTTTTCTTATAAATTGAAAAATTTAACTGCAAAATTCTCAGCAGGAATCGAACTGACAATTTTATCAGACGAAACCGCTTCTTGTTGCTGTGATATGAAAAGTTTATGGTCAAATTTATATTACTTCAAAAATGGTTATCTCAAACAGTATATTAGCTCAGGATACAACGAAATGATATGGATGTTATCTTTAGCTACCTTATTAAAAGTAGATACAGAAAAATTTTATAATTTAGAAGAAATTATTGATAGAGATGGTGTAGTTGATGTATTATTCGAGAAAATTATTTCTTTTCATAACCCATTACGCCCTATTAATAGTGATGAAACATATCATCCTAAAATCCAATACATTCCTAATGATTTCAAATTGTTGAGAACGGCTATCAAGTCAACAGATAAAAAAGAAATGGAAAAATTAGTAGGCACCTATGTGACAAAAGAATGGTATAAAAATCAAAAAAAATTGGGGACAATGACTTTGTCGCCAGAAAAAGATTCTTATATAGGTTGTTGGTGTTTTGAAGCAGCGGCATTTGTTGCCACACTAAATTTGGATGATAGCTCATTTAGAGATTGTCCATATTATCCAAAAGATTTGGTAGATTTTTATAGAAATAAATAAAATATCGATAATGAATCAAGAAATAGTACACATCATAGACTCAATTTGCTTCAATAATTCGGAATTAGCTTCAAGCATTTTATCAGAAATAAACCTGTCTGAAACTGATTCATCAGTTTATCTCACCGATGATGGCGTATATAAATTTGGCCGATTTATAGGTATAGATGATCTGGATGAAGTTAAATTTTTTCTTGGCATTGACAGATTATTGGATGAAGGATTACTGTGTGAACTTGATTGGAAATCCGATCTGGCAGATGTAGAGTATTGCATCAATCTGATGTTTAAGCTAAACAACATTGAAGATGTATCGGTTGAAATTCCTGAAGACTGGGATGAAGAATTATCTGAGAGATCATTTGTCTGGGTTAAAAAATAATTAATAAAACAACCATGATAGGTTTTTGATGCTTCAACTTGTAAACAACTACCATGCTTTGTGGAAAATCTGTCAAGGCTGGCGACATAGGAGCCATTCATTTTAGCCTTTACTGATTTGGAACAAAGCATACCTTTGTTTTCAAGTTGAAGCATCATGTTCTGGACTCTTGCGCTCATACGTCTGACTTATCTGATATGTTGATTGACTACTTCTGGATATAAATACATGATTTCTCTTTGTATTGATTTCCAATTATTCGCTGTTCTCCGCCAAGATTTTTCATTGTGCATCAGGGATAGATATATCTGTTTTAGCAACGCTGTTTCCGATACCCAGGCAGCTTTGCCTTTTACGATTTTTCTAATGATTCTATGAAGTGCCTCCACAGGGTTGGTTGTGTATATCATCCTGCGTATGTGTGTGCCAAAGTTCATGAATGCCATGAGTTCTTCCCATGATTGCTCCCATTGTTCTACTACGTATTTGTATCTTTCACCCCATTGTTCTTTGAACAGTTCGAAGGCCGATAGGGCTGCTTCCTCAGTAGGTGCGCTATATACTTTCCTTAGCGAAGCTACTACTTTTTTCGCATCCTTATCGTCCACATATTTCATTGAACTTCTTACTTGGTGGACTATACATTTTTGAATAATACCTCTTGGATATTCTTCCTGGATCGTCTGTGAAAATCCCTTCAGATTATCTGTGCATATCACAAGAATGTCTTCAACGCCTCGCTTTTTCAGGTCTTGTAATACCAATCCCCAATTGTGGGCTCCCTCACTTTGGTTGATGTACAAGCCTAGTAAGTCCCTGTTGCCTGCCCAATCTACCGAATACACCGTATAAAATGCCCTAGTACTATACACGCCTTCATGCCGCACCTTAAAATGTATCGCATCCAGATATACAATGGGATAAAATGATAGCAATGGCCGAGTTTTCCACGCTTCAATCTCGGGCAATACATTGTCCGTAATTTGAGATATCTTCCCCACTGATATTTCTATCCCATAGATCTTTTGTATCAATCTTCGTACATCCTCAACAGAATTGCCTTGTGCGTATAAAGCGATGATTTGTTCATCGATGCCGCTATGGAGTTCCCTTTCTCGTTTACCTATCAGTTCAGGCTCGAAAGTTGAATTCCTATCTCTGGGTGTGTGTACCTCGATAGGGCCACTTTGTGTGATGACCTGTTTCTTCGTATATCCATTCCGCTTATTGCTCTTACCCATGTTCAATTCATCTGCTATATGATGATCGACTTCACCCTCCAACATTTTATTGACCATGTTTTGTAACAGCTCACTAAACGGACTCCCGTCTCCAAACAAGGACTCTTTTGAATAGAGTCGTTGTTTCATCCTTTCGTAAAGCGCTATCGCTTCTAACTTTTCTTTTTCTTCTTTATTCATTTTGCAAAGATAGATAGACACACTTTATTGAACAGTCTCATCATTTGCTGACATTAATGAAAATCTTTTGAATAATACACCTTATCAAATTTTACTGATTGATATTGATTCTGATAGTTATGTTTTTGGCATAGAATTGCATCCCCTAAAATAAAATCATCAACCTGTCGATTTATATACACAAAATAGTTTAAATTCAAATATTTTCAAATGACAATCCACCAAACCCTTTTTCCTTCGTTCGGCGTAGGCTGCGCCTACGTCGTGGTGTTGCTATGGCTTTGCCATAAATCTTGGCAGATTGCCGTAAAAATAATACCTTTGCATTATATGAGCACTGGATACCAAATTTATGATAAGGCAGGTTCTTACTATCTCACTTTTCAAGTCGTTGATTGGGTAGATATTTTTAGTCGAAAAGTTTACAGGGATATCATTTTGGACAGTTTTGCTTATTGTAGAAAATACAAAGGGCTTCAGTTATGGGCTTACGTAATTATGTCGAATCACGTTCATACCATTTTAAGCGCTGAAAATGGAAACCTACCAGATATTATTAGGGACTTCAAAAGACATACTGCTGCCAAGATTTTGAAAGAAATAAAAGAATCTAATGAAAGCAGGAAGGATTGGATGCTAAAGCGATTTGAATTTGCTGCAAAAAGTCATAAAAGAAACAGTGAGTTTCAATTTTGGACTCATGAAATGAGCAATTTTCGATTATGAATAATGTCAAATTTAAATTGCGAATTCCATCACACCATAGATACAATTTGAGTGATGAAAATCATGCTGTTGAACTATTAACCCATACATTTACCTGCCAAAAAATGGCTTACATTCATGAAAATCCTGTCAGAAGTGGATGGGTGGAAAAGGCCGAAGATTGGATGTACAGTAGTCAACGGAATTATAGTGGATTAGAAAGTTTAATAGAAATAGATATTGCAGATATATGATGAATTTTGTGCTTCGTATTCAAATTGGAAATTTGGCTACACTTAGACGTAGGCGCAGCCTACGCCTAGCAGGGGCAGTACATCACAATGTAGAGCAAACGGTTTTAGACAAATATCCAGGACTGTTTACATATGATGAAATTCATTCCTTAGAAAACTTTAGAGGAATACCAGAGTTTCAGCCGGGATGAAGTGGATAGAAAAGTTGCATCCGTAGCAAATAATCATATTGTAATACTTGAACCATGAAAATTTTGAGCCTTGAATTGGAATTTGAAAAATTTACATACATAAATGGGTATGTACTTAAATTTAAACCTACGGAATACGATTGGGGTGTTTGCGATAGCAATTGGGTTCCAGTTTTTTTCTGGGATGAAAATAACATTTCAACACATCCAAAAGACGATTTCGATTATTTCTTTAATTCACCAATTTATTTTTTCAAGAATAAAAGTCAAATTTTCCATAAAGCTAAAGATATTCAAAATTATTTAAATAGAATAGTATTTGGAAATGATTTAGAGTTACGTACAAAAATTAGAAAGTATTTTTGTTGCCGTGAAAGTGTTCCTTTGAAATATAATGATACAAATGCATCAGGAGATATTGGAAATGCAGGTTATAATCGTAATTGGGGCAAGGAAAAATTCAAAGGTTTGTGTAGTCTCAAGAATTACGAAGATAAATATTTGAAAAATAACAAATATTTCAGAATCTATACCATTGATTTTTCATATAAAATTTTAAGCTTTAACAATATTGAATTGAAAATATTATGTATTCCATTTAACTCTTATTTATTTGCAAGAGATTGGTTTAATAATTATATTCCTATTCATTTAGTATGTGGGGATGATATGAAATTTGATTTTGAGCAGTTTATTCTACAAGAAATCAACGATATAGTATTCTCGAATTATGAAGAACTTTTGCTTAAACTTGCTACTTTTGCTTATAATATAAATATTGATCATTTGGCTTCGACCCCTGTTTCTGATACGGAGTTAAAAAAACTTTATGTAAGTTTAAATAAAAACGATTTTTTTGAAATCTAATATATATTAAAGTAAATAATCAAGTACCAATGAAAATACATCAAACCCTTTTATTAATTTTATTCACCATCTCCCTCCAGTCCCAATCCATCACCTTTGGGCCTGCCACCACATTGTTCACTCTCGATGCGGCACACTGGGCATTGTCGCAGCCTATGATACCTACAGTGAGCAGCGATGGTAAGCATGTGGATTTTTATGGCCTCACAGGAAGCACGTACAAAAAGCATATCTATACTGCGGGTAGCTATCCCGCTACATCGTTTATGCTTTTCGGTGATTTCAATTATATCACCGATGTCCATGACTTTGATGGTGATGGTAAGGTAGATATCCTTACAGATGCTGATATATATAGGAGCAAAGGCAACAATGTCTATGAGCGTGTGCCTTTGGGCAATATCAGCTACGAAGTAGAAGGTAGCCTGGACTACGATGGTGATGGCCTAAAAGATGTGCTCGTCACAGAAGATGATTTTAGCTCAGGCTTGACTTCTTTATACGTACTTAGAAATAAAGGCAACTTCACCTTCGAAAAGATCATCGTGGAGCAAAACAAACGCAATATGTACACCGTCATCACCGCCGATATCAATGGAGACAAACGGGACGATATCATCACAATCACAAGCAGTGATGTTACACCTTTTGCTATCTTTGTATCCAATGCTGATGGTGCCTTCACCACCCGAGAGATCAAAGGCAATGATAAATACTTTCTCCAGCACACGCTCAGTCTGACAGACATGGACAAGGACGGAGACTTAGACCTCGCTGTGATGGATTACGAAAAAGGACTTTGGTTTTTCGAAAATCAAAACGGCTTTGCCACATCCGTCCGCCGTAAAGACACGAGCTTCGATGCCGTCGCCAATGGACTAATGGTCCAATGCGATGATCTCAATGGCGACGGATGGCCGGAGATGATCGTGAGCACACTCACAGCCACTACACTCTCTATACAAGTGAGCAAAGGGACTGGACCATTTGAGTTTGATGCATTACAGAACGTGGGTACAGTACTAGGTGGCACAGGTGATGGTTTTGCTCCACAAGGTCGGGCCATCACACGGATGTTACATACTATTGATATCAATGCTGATGGAAAAAAGGATATCGTCATGACGTCAACTTTTGACAAAAAACAAGTAGCTTGGATCAATAACTCTTTGATAAGCAGTAGCGAAGATGACATACTGGATGAAGTAGCAATTTATCCCAATCCATCGGGTGACTATATTCATGTCATTTCTGAAGGTACCTTATTTTACAGAATAATAAATATGAGTGGGATGCCATGCTTAGATGGGAGTATTACCAACCAACTCATCATTGATATCGGGACACTTAGTCATGGAGCATATTTTTTGGTTTTGACCAATCAAAAAGGACAATCCACGACCCATAAATTGATACTACATTAAGCAAACGGGGTTTTTCAACAATAAGAAAGCGCACAATTTGATACTTTTGATGATTTGTCATCAGTATAAATGTTTGACTATTTCAAAAGGGGAAGTGAAACAAAAAACCCTATCTTTGCAAGATGGAAATGCAAAAATATCCTATAGGTCTTCAGGATTTCGGCGGCATCCGAAATAATGGTTATGTCTATGTTGACAAAACGCCATATATACAACAACTGGTATCGAGCTATAAATACTACTTCCTATCTCGTCCACGTAGATTTGGCAAGTCACTGCTGATTAGTACCTTGGAGTGTGTATTCAAGGGACAAAAAGCACTATTTGAAGGCTTGTACATCTACGATAAGTGGTCCTTTGAAGAGTACCCCATCATCAGGATATCATTTTCTAATATTGGGTACCGGACTATGGGTTTACAAAAAGCCATAAGTAGTAGCCTGAAAGAAATTTCAAAACACAATGGTATCGTGTTGGAGTCAGACCCATCTGATATTGCCAATATGTTTAAAGAATTAATCCATTCACTCTATACCAAATACAACAAACAAGTGGTCATCCTCATCGACGAGTATGATAAGCCCATCATCGACTATCTGGATAAAGAGAGCATCCACTTAGCGCATGAGAATCGTGGTGTGATGAAGACCTTCTACTCCATACTCAAGGATGCGGATCCATATCTCAAGCTCGTATTCATCACAGGGGTAAGCAAATTTAGTCTGGTAAGTATTTTTTCGGATTTGAACAATTTGCGCGATATCACAATGACAAGAGACTATAATGAATTGTGTGGTATAAGTCAAAATGAGTTGGAGCATTACTTTGCACAAGAGATGAAGTTTTATGATAAAGAAAAAATTCGACTTTGGTATAATGGATATAGATGGCACGTAAAAGGTGATAAAGTTTACAATCCATTTTCATTGTTGAACTTTTTTGCTAGCGGGGACTTTCAAAACTACTGGTACGCTACAGGTACGCCTACATTTTTGATGGTATTAAGCGAAGAGCTAAGGCTTTATGAAATGAAAAACATCATGGCCACTGATGCAACATTGGCATCTTACGATCCAGAAAAACTCCAATTGATACCCCTTCTTTTCCAGACAGGATATTTGACGATAAGCGACTATGATCCGATACTTCATGTATATCATTTGGATTTTCCCAATCAAGAGGTGCGAAGTGCCTACAATGAAGGTCTTTTGGAGACATTTATGCATCACTCTCAGCCCCAGGTGCCATCCATCATGACATATATGCTATCTTCGTTGAGAGAGCAAAATCCATCTTTAATGGAAAAAACGATCAATGAAATATTTATGCATATCCCTTATGATAAATGGAAAGACAGAACAGAAAACTTCTACCACGCCATCATACATCTACTATTCAGTCTGATGGGCGTATATATCCATAGCGAAGTGCATACCAAAGATGGTCGAGCAGATGCGATAATTCTCTACGAAGATCACATCTATTGCTTAGAGTTCAAACTGAACAAAACAGCAGAGTCAGCCGTAGAGCAAGTCAAAGAGAAGGGGTATCTCGATGCGTATCGCAATAAAGCCAACCACTTCCACATCATAGGCATCAATTTTAATAGTGAAAAACGCAAGGTGGATGGTTTGATATGGGAGGAAGTGTGATTTTGACCCAAAATCCCCGCTGATGAGGATGAAAACGACGATTTTGTTTTTTCACCAGTAACCGCTATCTTTGCCCATACTTCCAATGACGTTTGGAAGCTTACATTTGATAATGGGGAAAAGATAGAAGTCACATCGATGCATCCGTTTATGGATGCGACGACTGCAATGTGGCGGCCAGTAGCTTGGCTTCAAGCAGGTGATATTATAAAGACCAAAGTTGGTGTAGCAGTACTTACCGCCAAAGAAAAGCTGGAAGGCACACATACCGTCTATAACTTTACAGTCGAAGATACCCATAATTACTTGGTAGGTGATGCTGGGTATTTGGTGCATAACAGCTGTGGGGATCTGGATAAGCTGGCTAATAGATTTTTAAGCAATTTTAGCAAAACTCTCAAGAAGAATGAAATTTCCACTTGGTGGGCAAAGGGCTATCCTAAGTTTTTTGATAGGGGTACATTTTTTGAAAGATTAATGGCAAAAGCACCTACTTATACAGGCTGGACACATACAGTGCATAATCAACAAGTTATCGATTTTTTTAAGAAAGTCGGTACAAAGTATCAAATTGTAAGCATGAAAACCACTTATCAAGAATCTGTAAGTACATGGATGAGTTCCAATTCAAAGCATTTATCAGATTTTAATAATCTTGATAAAAAATGGGTTCCAGATAATAAAACTTTTCAGGAAGTACGCAACTTGCATATCTATGTTAAAGATGAATTGCTAGAGAATTATTCAACATGGGCATCGACTATACAAGCGTCATATAAAAATATAACGGTAACAATTACATCAATGGAAAAGGCACTTAATTTATAATTCCTAAATATTATTTTAATGGATGTATATTTTTCAATTTTTAAGGATCACAAAAGTGGAAATAATCGTGAAGGAAATAAATTAAATTTTCTTCCTGAAGACATATTTTTTGAAGTAATGGCACAATTCCCTGAGTTTACAAATTTAACTGAAACAATTTATGCCGAACCGGATTTTGTTAGGTACTACACCAATTGTAAGGAGAATGATTTGGCTGATTTTTTGAATGGATTAAAGTACTGTTACTTGTTAGATTATAATCCCAAAAAAGAATTAATTCCTACCGTAAAAAATTATCTTAAATATTCCTATATTAATGGAGTATACTCCAACTATGCTGAATTAAAAAATGGTGAAAATTACCGTGACCTGAAATTAATGTATGATATAAGTGTTGCATACGGAAGAAATTTGATTACTGAAGATAAACTTATCACAGAGTCATATTTGACAAAGCTTCGCATTAAGAGGAAACAGATGCTATAAAACTCAACAATGATCAAAAGTACGTGATAAGAGCCATAGATGGCCAATGCCGATGGTTTTACATCCCTACAGATAATGTATCACAAGTGCTGAATATCTTAGGCATTCAGCCAGATATCAAAGAAAGCAACATCACCTCCATCATCGACGATGTACAAAGAGTAAAAACCATAGCAATAGCAACTTTTACTGGTCATACGATCATCTTTGGGTGCAATGTGCCTTACATAGCTTATCCTGATCTCCAGACTTACCTTGCCAAAGAAGATCATCATACGACACATCTACAGGACGTACTGAACAAACTAAGCAAGGCATTTGGCATAGCTGCATACTTTGAGTACAACAATGATGATGAACAGATAGCTTCACTCGCCTGGTCTTCAAAAGGCAAATTTGTATATGGTCGTTTTACTTCAGAAGGTGAAGGACACGATATCTTTGGCACACAAAAGAAAACAATGGATGTGAATCAAAAGTCCATCATCAAAACAGCAAAAAAGCTGGGCATGACACCCGAAGATATCCTGACAGGTATCATGAAACAAAAGTTAAATGTTCAATATTTTGAGCAACCAAATTGGTATATTGAGTCGAGATTGATCCTAAGATAGTTATTTTTATTAAATATAAATTATACAAAATGAACACAACAAAATTATTTTTTCTATTAGTTTTTTGTACCATTTATTCTACTGTAATTTTTGGCCAAGATTTTGTCACCCACGATTATAAATCAGTGCCAGGAGGTGATGGTTATTCTGCAGTAGGAGACATGGATGGTGATGGTAATATAGATATTGTTACAAATTCTGTTGACAAAATGCATATTTATTATCATGACGGAACATCTCCTATCAATTTAAAATCAACGAGTATTGTGCCCATAAGCTCTTATCGAGCTGTCATATCTTTGTCTGATATGGATGGCGATGGGGATTTGGACATTTTAGCTTCGAGAAACGACAAGTTAATCATCATCACAAATAATAGCACTCCAGGAAATTTTTCATTTGAAATATTGCCCTTATCAATAGATTTTACAACCAATTATCCAAATTTGATTGGTGCTGATTTTGATAATGATGGGAAAATGGATATTTTAGTTGGTGACAATTCAGGAAGAATTAAAGTTTTTTATAACCGAAATACTACATTTATTGAATATGAAGTAGATTATATTAAACCATCACCTGAAGAAGCAAATTTAAGTAAAATAAAAGTTGCTGATTTCAATAATGATGGCAAGTTGGATATAGTAGCAGGATCATTGTTTGCTCAAAAAAAAGGTCTTATGTTATATTTTAATGAAGGCCAAAGTTTTAAACCCTTAGTTATTTCTGAAAAGTACGACTATAGAGATATGCAAGTAGTTGATTTCGATAAGGATGGTGACATAGATATCTTAATAAGTGGAGAACAGGGTGTTACTAAATATCAAATAGATTTGTGGATTAATGATTTACAACTTAATAATAAATTTGAGTTTAAAAATTTACTTAATAGACCTTGGTATTATGAAGCTTTTAATGTTCTAGATATTGATAGTGATGGTGATTACGACCTTATTGTAAAATTAGATCATCACTCAGATTTACTCCCTGGCAGTTTATCTGCTTTTATATCCAATGGAAATATCAATGAGTTGGCATTTACAGAAATTAAAGTATTAGATTTTTCACCACAGGCAGATGTAGAGGTATTATTATTGGCAGACATGGATAACGATGGCGATCAAGATTTCATCCATGGGACGAGGAAGATTTGGATAGAAAATAGATTAAAAGCAACAAGTACTCCAACAACCGAATATTTTCAAAATGTAATTACTTACCCCAATCCTGCTTCAGACTATATACAATTTAACAATACTAAGCCGATGGATACCAATATTTGGTCATCTACAGGTAGTCTCGTCTCTAGCAAACGAGTACAGCCGAATGAGAGCATCAATATAAGTAACTTGCCTTCAGGTCTATATTTTGTGACGCTTGATGATGAATCAGGACGATCTACTAGCTTGAAATTTGTAAAGGGAATGGATTAATACACAGTCTGTTACCGATTCTATCCCCCAGTTCGGCGTAGGGTGCGCCTACGTCGTAGTGTTGTTATGGCTTTGCCATAAATCTTGGCACTTGCCATAAAAATAAATAATACCTTTGCATTATATGAGCACTGGATACCAAATTTATGATAAGGCAGGATCTTACTATCTCACTTTTCAAGTAGTTGATTGGGTAGATATTTTTACTCGAAAAGTTTATAGGGGTACCATTTTGGACAGTTTTACTTATTGTAGAAAATACAAAGGGCTATGTTAACGGAATACACATCGAGTGTAAAAGTTGGTCTCAGATGTTGGGTGGTTTTGAGCCTCAATTGGTGGCACAAATGGTAGCTAAGCTTAATGAAGTTGGAACAGATATTAATAAAATGCCATATTACTGGGCTAGATATAAACCAGATACCGCTACGCTAAAAAGTATGCTGATCTCAAATAAAACTAAATTGGTTGATAATATGTCACCAGCTCAACGTTTACATTGGTTTGGAACTGTAGATGTAAATATCCCTGATTCAGATATTATTAATTTTGTTGATTCGTATTATTCACAGTTTATGTTTAAAGGTATATGAAAGTCGTTGATGTTAAAGAATATATTTTTTGGTTCAATCTCAATGCAGTTGGGATGTTGTACATATATAGAGATTCGAAAATTGCTGCGGTATATTTTGAGGATTACCATTCAAATATTTATAAACTTCATGAAGACAATTTAAAGTTTTACACATATGCTATGGCCCCAAATGATGAAATTTTGGCATATCAAAAATATGAGCAATTCTATATTGTTACAAAAGGAAATAGCAAACCATTTTTATTACTTGATAATAAAAATATTTTATTATCTCAGATAATATCAAAAAGGTACTTATTTAGAGTATTCTCAAATGAGCTATTAGTTGGTACAGAAGTGTACGATGACATCCACAGAACAAATTTACTCTACAGGTTTGATAATCCCAATTATTTTTTCTTTTTTGGTAATGATGATCTATTGTTCTTCTATGAATTTAATGACAGGTTTAAGATAAATTGTGTTTCTGCAATAGATGGTAAGCCATTGTGGCATAAAAGCATAAAAGACAAATATTGGTTTGACAGTCTAGGGAATACATTACCTGCAAGTTTGAATACAGGTAAAGGCACTTTAGTGAGTGAAAAATGTATCTTAAGTGTTATGAACCACGGTATTTTGTGTTTAAATGCACTGTCGGGCGAAGTAATTTATGAAGATTTTAATAAAGAATTTTATAGTTATGACAACTTTAAGGTATATGACAATAAATATTTCCAGTTTATTTATGATCAAAATTACTTTCCTTTCATTAGGTGTACTGATGCAGATACAGGAATTGAGATTTATTGCAAAAAAATTACAGATGTCATCCCTTCCATCTCTGATGAAAATATTCGCAATATTAATTCTCATAATCAAAGTCTATTTTTTAATATTCATAATGGAAATCTTTTTTTTACTGATTGGGAGTACTTATATCTTTTAAAGGAAGATGACGCCACACTTATTGATAGTATTAAAATTCCTTTCGTTGATGGTGTACCTAATGGAAATAGATCTGAGATAAAAATGCACGGTAATAGGATTTACCTTAATGCCGCCTCCACAACTATGGATAAATATGATTTGTATGTCTTTGAGTTAGATGAGTATTAATTTTGGACGCCAATTTGCAAGGTATTTATTAGACGATCAAGGAGGTTTGACAAAAATTAAATGCAACGGCAACTGGCCAAGGCACAATAATTCAAATTTAATTGGCACGTATATAATTTTAATAATATGAGAGATAAAATTAAAAATCCAGAGTATTTTAAAAATTAAAGAAAAATGAACACACTTTTTTATGCATTTCATACAAATAGCTTCTTCGGAGGTCCTGTTAATATCGACATTTACGAATATCAAAATGTAAGAACACAATTTCAAAACTATTGGAGAGAATTTAACATGATGAGTACTTTGGTATTTGATTATATCCCATATAGTTTCAATCCATTTGAAGATGTACTATACACATCCAAAGGGAGATATGATATTGCAAATCACTACAATGGTTTTGGACCAAATTTCTTATTCGTCAGTGATAAGATGATCGATATTTTTAAAAGTCTCAATATACCAGAATATCAACTATTTCCTATAAAATACAGACAAAAAGGAAATATATACAATGGCTATTTTCTTGCTTTTCTTCAAGATTACTCAAAGTATATTGACTTTGACCACTCTAAAATATGTTATAAACCCAATGGACATGGTTATTTTCAACCAGTGAAGTTTAGATCTGCAGAAGATATGCTTGGATTTATTAATGAAAATGCATCAATAAAGCATCCAAATGGTGCTACAAATTTGGGTGATTTTAGGTTTCCAGAGATCGGATTTCAACAGATTGTATATGAAATGGATTTATTGTGTGTACCATTCTTAATTACAACTTTTATAGTTTCAAACAAACTGAAACAGACTTTTGAAAACGAAAAGATAAAAAATATTCAATTTTTTAATGTTATGGGAACTCATTATTCATTCGATAATGGCATTTTGATATTGGATCGAAATGCTTGTTAATGACGATTTAATTTTATAAAAGAATACCCGTTCTTCGCAGTTTATCTCTGCGATGCAATATTGTAGAAATTTGTAGTTCTTAAAAACCGAACTAAACGGTGCCTTACTAATAAAAGTATTATTTTCTTGGATGTTGAGATTTTAGATAGGCCTATGAGTCTAGAAGGTTATGAGTTTAGTTATTAATGGCTTTAGAAAGTAGTAAAGGTACAAGTTGCATATACTTAAAGCTCTAGTTTGATTTGCGGCAGCTGGGGAAGTAATAAAGACACAAGTTGCAAACTTGCGGCAGCGGGGGAAGTAATAAAACAAAAGGCAATTTTTAACTTAAAAATCGTTAACTTTGCTTTATAATTCACATCTTATGCCAGAGATAAGCAGATTTTATGGAATAGTTATTTACATGTTCTTTAATGATCATAATCCACCTCATTTTAAAGTTAAATATGCTGAATTTGAAGCAAATATTCTCATAAGTAATGGGTCGATTTTAGATGGCGATCTTCCTGTTAGTAAGTTAAAACTTGTAAGCGCATGGGCAGAAATTCACAAAGATGAACTTATTGAAATGTGGTTTTCTAAAAATTTTCACAAAATAGACCCTTTACAATAATGAGAAAGATAGTTGAGATAAAAGTTTCGCACCCTTACATACTCATATGCAAGTTTGATAATGGAGAAACGAGAATGTTGAACCTTGAAGATGTGATGGATAAAAATGGACCTTTATCAAAAAAAGTATTTGAGGGGGAAAAATTTAAAGAAGCCCGAATTGGAGATAGTGGTGAAATTTTTTGGCTTGGCATAGCTGAAATGAAAACTAAAGAAGGTGGTAATATACCATGTGAATACGATATATGTCCTGATTTTGCCTATATGAAATCTATCCCTATTTCATCAAAGACACCCCAATCTTAATGGCTGAGAATAACTTATTCTCCCCAAACTCTTAAGGATAAAATATTGACTGAAGAAATTTTTTCCACGATTTCACTGAATAAAGAATCTAAAACTATTTGTTTCCCAAACCTAATAACTTATAAAGATGAAAAAAGGTAGTAAATATATAGACTAGCTATTGACTTTGCGTAGTACATTCCATTCGGGTGTTTGATGCAAAACAAAACTGCTTGCAAATAAAACATCTGGGTTAAAATCAAGTTCGCCTAAAGAAGTGTTTCCATTTAAACTTCATGAGAATCTAACTAACTAAAACCTTTAAAAAATTCACACCAGTTGCATTTTTGCAACCTTTGGGTCTACTATAGCTTTGTCATGCTCAAAATCGAGTTTAATACGCCATTTCTGCATGGTAGCTGCTCCTATTATAACTTCTTCACTGAGCCCTGATATCACCAAAAATTCGTCAGATAATAAAATATCATCCATATAAAAATCTAAACTAACTCTTTGACTTACTTCAATGTAATGACCTTCAGATCCTGTACCTACAAATCTAGGTCGTCCCAATGAAACTGGCAACTCCAAACCTTCGAGTACATCAGGATGTATACAAGATAGATTAGCTCCAGAGTCATATAAAGTGTATAAATGTTTCTAAACTTTAGAACCGATAAATAGAAGTGGAATTTTTATTATAGACATGATTTTTGTTTATTATTTAAACTTACTAAAAAATAGAAAAGTTCACTTTTGTAAAAAATAACTCCGTTCATCGCAGTTTATAACTGCGATGAAATATTGTAGGAATTTGTAGTTCTTAAAAACCGAACTAAAAATGTGCTTTTGTAATAAATGCATTATTTTCTTGGAAGGCCAATGAGTCTATGAAAAGTTATTTTTGAAACTTATGAAGGGTGATAAATTTTACCTTTTTTTGATATTCACAAGATTATTGCTTTCAGATTTTCTTTTTTATTACTTACTTTCGGATATTGTGATTTATTTTCATCATGATGAATCCATCGCTTTATAAAATAATTTGTAGCGCAAACTCAAATTCAAGAATTATTCTTGGATTGATGTCAGGTACATCTTTAGATGGATTGGATATGGTTTTGTGCAGGATTTCTGGATATGGCACCAAGACTAGGGTGGAAGTAATTGCTTTTGAGAGTCAGCAATATCATCAAAGTTTTAAAGATGATATAAGAGCAGTATTTTCAAAGGAATATGTCAGACTGCCATTTCTCACTGCATTGCACAAAATGATTGCGGTCAAGCATGCACAATTGATTAATGATTTTTTAGTGAATAGTAAGATAGAAAGGGGAGACATTTCTTGTATAGCCAGCCATGGACAAACTATCATGCATATTCCAAAACATGATAACAGAATCCCTTGGAAGATAAATGCTACGTTGCAAATATGCGAAAATGACCATCTAGCCTCGTTGACTCGGTTGCCAGTTATAGGAGATTTTAGACAAAAACACATTGCTTACGGTGGACAAGGCGCACCACTCGCTGTTTATGGAGATTATTGTCTTTTTTCGCATCATTCTGTGTCAAGGGTTTTGATCAACTTAGGCGGTATAAGTAATTTTACTTTTCTTCCCAGTGGTAATAGATTTGAAAAAGTTTTTGTCACTGATGCAGGACCCGCTAATACACTTTTAGATGCGTGGACTATGGAAAAATTTGGGTATCCATTTGACCGAGATGGTAGTATAGCAGCACAAGGCAAAATTCATGAAGAATTATTGTCAGCTTTAAAATCAAATGAATTTTTTACTGTACCATTTCCTAAGTCTACAGGCCCGGAGACTTTTCATTTGGACTTTGTAAAATCATGTATCGAAGGTGTTGAAATAAATAATATTGATGTATTGGCCACTTTGACTTACTATTCTGCTTGGGCTTTGTCACAGGCTATTCAATCTTGCATCCATGAAGACAACATTGAAGTTTTTGTAAGTGGTGGTGGTATTTATAATCTTACTTTGATGCAGCATATAAAAGATTTGCTTAATATCAACCATATAAGAAGTACTCAAGAATTGGGAATTAGTCCGGATGCAAAAGAAGCTGTATTATTTGCGATATTGGCAAATGAATTTTTGTGTTCAGAGGGGAAAACATTTGTGGATAATCCCTATATTCCAAATGTCACTATGGGTAAATTGTCTTTGCCAAATTAATTGATTATGAGATTAGCGTTTGATGCTAAGAGATTGTTTAATAATTTCACCGGATTAGGTAATTATAGTAGGACATTGGTGAAAAATCTTCATACATATTATCCAGATATTGATATCCATCTATTTACCCCAAAGATCCATGTGAATGATGAAACTTCATTTTTTTTAGAAGAAAACCGATTCAAGATACATGTTCCTAAGATTTCTTATCCTATGTGGCGCGAAATAGGAATGTCTGGCCTAATTAATGAGATTCAACCTGATATCTATCACGGACTGAGCCATGAACTTCCTTTTGGGCTGAAATCATCGATAAAAAAAGTTGTAACATTTCATGACCTCATTTACAATATATATCCGAAACAGTTTAATTGTTGGGATAGAAATATGTATGCCCTAAAATATAAATCAGCAGCAGTAAGAGCTGACAAAATTATAGCTATAAGTCAAAGTACTGCAACAGATTTAAAGCGACTTTATAAAATAAATGAAAATAAAATTTCAGTAGTATATCAATCTTGTAGTACTGATTTTCAAGTGGAAGCTGAAAAAGATTCAGCATTAGGAAATTATTATTTGTACGTGGGCTCTATCATAGAGAGAAAAGGTTTGCTCAATATAGTTTTTGCTTACAGTAAATTACCAAAAGAATTTCAGTTGCCATTTGTTGTAATTGGTAATGGGCCGAAAGAATACAGACAAAAAGTGGATAAAATGATAGAATATTATGGACTGAAAGATAAATTCAAATTTCTCAATGCTCTTTCAAATTCAGAATTATTAGAATATTATAAATCATCCCTGTGTCTTGTCTATCCATCTATATACGAAGGGTTTGGCATACCATTGATCGAATCTCTTTTTTCTGGTATTCCTGTCATTACTTCAGATGTATCATCACTTCCTGAGGCCTCGGGACCAGGTGCTTTATACGCCCAGCCAAATGATGTAAGTGCTTTGCAAAAAGCCATGCTCTCAATTCATGATAAAAAGATCCACCATCGATTGTCTGTGGATGGCCGTCAATATGTATGGAAAAACTTTTCTTCAAAAGTTACAGCAGATGCCTTGTTTAGTGAATACAGTTCCTTGATGCACTAGCGATGTTGAATTATAAGGTTTTTGAGCCAGTTAAAATATCTAGATAGAAGGTCTTATAAGTTTTTTAATCAATACGATTTGACCTAAATGGTAATAACTGTGTTCTAACATTCCCACTAAATTTTTAAAATATGTACCGTATTTCTCATCAGTAAAGGAATCTGATAATTGAGATTCAGGCATTTTTTCAATAAGTTTGCTAAAATATTCTGCATTCCTAAACACATTGTCTTTCATAGTTTGCCATTCTGATTGTGTCGAAATAGGTGTCATATCAAAGCTATATTTGTCTTTAATGTCCAAATTACCGCTATTGAAAACATTCATTACACCTTCCAAATAATAATTGATATGAAAAACTAGCTGGGCAATGGTATTGAAAGATTGGAATTTTGTATTGGCTTCTTCTACACTCAAATCATCTATTTGGGCTTTAAGATTTAAATTTGATCCAATCCATTGACCGGATAAAAATAGATCCCTGAATTGATTGGCTAATTGTTGATGAATAGACATAAGATTATACTATTTTCTTGTAATACTAAGAGTATGTTTAAGTTTTTATGTTTGAGCGAAAGTGAGAAAATTAAATTTGCCGCTTGGAGCCAAATGATAGAAGTTTAAACATACTCTAAGTTACAAAATTAGTATTTATGAGATTACTAGCCAAACTTATCAAGTAATATAGCCTTTGCACCGCATGTCTATAGAAAAAGGAGCTGCTTTTTTACAAGCAGCTCTTAAAGATTGTTAAATGGAAATTTTATATTTTTAAGAATCTCAAAACTGAAAACGAACTATCATTTTCTATAACCATATTATAAAGGCCGGGATCAAGCATTGAAATATTTAGAGGTTCATTCGTAGAAATTGTACCAGAGATACATGTACTGCCACTGGTATTTATTATTTTGAATGACGATATAACTGACAAACCATTTACCTGTACAAAATCTGATGTAGGATTTGGGTACAAAATCTGCTGATTTTGTGTTTTGATGATGTGTCTTACTATTACTACATTGGAAAAGAAATATTTTCCATCAAAATCAATTTGTTTTAGTCTGTAGAAACCATTGGAATTATTGTCAGTATGATGTATAAATTCATATTGTTGCTCAACATTAGTATTTCCATGACATTTTACCTCCCCAATATTGTTATAAACGGTGCCATTTGTACTAAATTGAATTTCAAAAAAGTCACTATTAGCTTCTGATAGTGTAGTCCAATTTATTAAATTTCCTTTTGAAGTCGGGGTAACTTTGATATCTCCAAACTTTACAGGAGCAGATGCATTTACCGTCAATTGCGCATCGCTTCCTATTTGCCAATTTTGAGCAGAAGAGCCACTACAAACCCCGTAGCAACTATATTCATATAAGCCTGCATGCAAATAAGGGCCGATGTTAATTACGTAAACATCATTATTTCCAGAATCAGAATGATATGTCATTTCAACAGTTTGTATATCAGACCAGTCACCTCCAAAACTAGGGACACTACCAAAATAGACGTAACAATTGATGCCAGAACCTTGGCCACTTGCCTCTGTCACTCCAGCTTGATATACTTGAATATAAACAAGATACTCACCACCTTCATTAATGGGTCCACCAGGATAATTCATATTGCCGACCCACCCACATTGAGCTGATATTTGATTTGAAAAGTAAAAAAGTGAAAAGTGAATTACGAGAAGATAAAGATATCTCATTTGTAAAATTGTTTATGGTTAATAATATTGTGTGTAGTAAAAATAACATTTTTTTAATAAAAAGTTCATTTTAGTGTAGGATTTCAATGTGAATTTTGTTTTTGGATAATAATTTCGACATTTTTTTACTAAAGGATAAATTTTATATATACTCTAAAGATTCAAAGATGTTTAAAGTATAATAATTTAGGATTTTGTCAAATTGGTGCGGATTGCAGTTGATTTTTAAGTATCTTTTGCAGTTAATTTTTATTAAATTTAAATTTTTAATCAATTTGGGACAATTTTGTGAACAAAAATGGTTGCCTTTAGTTAATTTTAATATTCTTACAATACTATACATTTCGATCCTTTCCTTTAATTTTTAACAGTACATTTTCTAATGTATTAATTTTTCTATTTTTAAACTTTAATAATAATGAGTAACAAGGATGCGGGAAAATGCCCGGTGATGCATGGAGCAAATACAGAATCCACATATTCTGTAATGAGTTGGTGGCCAAAAGCCTTGAATTTAGATATTTTACATCAACATGATCAAAAGACAAACCCAAATAATGAAGGGTTCACCTATGCTGAGGAATTCAAAAAATTGGATTTGGAATCGGTGAAGAGTGATTTGAAATCATTAATGACAGAAAGTCAAGATTGGTGGCCTGCTGATTGGGGTCATTATGGGGGATTAATGATTCGTATGGCATGGCATGCGGCAGGAACTTATAGGGCAGGAGATGGAAGAGGTGGAGGAAATACTGGAAATCAAAGGTTTGCGCCACTAAACAGTTGGCCGGATAATGCCAATCTAGATAAAGCAAGGAGATTATTATGGCCAATAAAGAAAAAATATGGTAACAAACTTTCTTGGGCAGATTTATATATATTGGCAGGTAATATGGCCTATGAATCTATGGGTTTGAAGACTTTTGGATTTGCAGGAGGAAGAGAAGATATTTGGCATCCTGAAAAGGACGTATATTGGGGTGCAGAAAAGGAATGGCTTGCTGCTACAAAAAACAGATATACCAATGATGAAGATAGAAATTCATTAGATAATCCACTAGCAGCTGTACAAATGGGACTTATTTATGTCAATCCCGAAGGTGTAGATGGTAAACCCGATCCATTACGTACTGCTCAAGATGTACGGACAACTTTCAAACGAATGAACATGAATGATGAGGAAACGGTAGCACTGACAGCTGGAGGGCATACTGTAGGTAAAGCACATGGTAATGGTGATGCATCCATACTAGGTCCAAGTCCAGAGGGTGCAGATGTAGAAAATCAAGGTTTTGGTTGGAGTAATCCGAAAGGAAATGGCAATGGGTATGATAGCGTGACCAGTGGCATAGAAGGTGCATGGACAACAAATCCGACAAGGTGGGACAATGAGTATTTTTATTTGTTGTTTACATATGATTGGGAATTGAGAAAAAGTCCAGCCGGAGCATGGCAATGGGAGCCAATTAATATTAAGGAGGAAGATAAACCACTGGATGCTCATATGCCTGGTGTCAGAAGAAATCCTATCATGACAGATGCTGACATGGCAATGAAGATAGATCCTGAGTATCGAAAAATATCAGAAAAATTTTATCAGGATCCTGACTATTTTTCTGATGTATTTGCAAGAGCGTGGTTTAAATTGACACACAGGGATTTGGGACCAAAGTCGAAGTATCTTGGTGCTGATGTGCCGGCTGAAGATCTAATTTGGCAAGATCCTGTCCCAAGCGTAGATTATACATTGTCAGAATCTGAGATATTAGATCTAAAAGAAAAATTGTTGAACTGTGGTCTAAGTACTACTGAGCTCATCAATACAGCATGGGACAGTGCAAGAACCTTCCGTGGCAGTGATAATAGAGGTGGCGCCAATGGCGCAAGAATCCGACTTGCACCACAAAAATTTTGGGAAGGAAATGAGCCTATGCGTTTGGAGAAAGTCATCAATACGCTCACTCAACTCCAAGCTAGTCTTCAGAAAAAAGTGAGCTTAGCAGATTTAATAGTGTTAGGTGGTACTGCGGCGATAGAGAAAGCGGCAAAAGATGGTGGTTTTAATGTTACAGTACCTTTTAGTCCAGGCAGAGGGGACGCATCACTTGAGATGACAGATGTAGAGTCATTTGATGTCCTAGAACCAATACATGATGGATTCAGAAATTATCTTAAAAAAGCAAATGATGTACAACCTGAAGAGTTACTAATAGATCGCTCCCAATTGATGGGATTGACTGCCCCAGAAATGACTGTTTTGATGGGTGGTATGCGTGTACTAGGAACCAATTTTGGGGGTACTAAACATGGAGTCTTTACAGATAGAGTAGGTGTGCTTTCCAATGATTTTTTTGTAAATCTAACCGATATGCATTATACTTGGAAACCAGTAGATTCCAATTTATATTATGTGGTGGATAGGAAATCAGGTCAAACAAAATGGTCTGCTACAAGGGTTGATTTAGTATTCGGCTCCAACTCAGTATTGAGAGCATATTGTGAGTTTTATGCCCAAGATGACAATAAAGAAAAGTTTGTTTCTGATTTTGTCAACGCATGGGTAAAAGTCATGAATGCCGATAGATTTGACCTAAAGTAATTAATAGATTTTAATAATAAAGAGGGAGGTGTTCATAAGAATGCTTCCCTTTTTTAATATAAAGAAGCTTTATCTGAATAGATGGTTTATGAGTGAGTAGTAAGATTTTTGTATTGGATATTTAGAATAAATTACAACTGGATTTTCTGAATTATATATACCAAGTAATCCATGAGAAAAAAGTAAAAATGTATTGCATTAAATTATGTATATTTGCAGCATATTACAATGATCTATCGTCAATCAGAGGATAAAAAGACCATCACGATACATGGGATTGTAATGAGAAAGATGACCTGGAAGCCATGTTGGTAGGATATGACAAAATGAAAATGGGCGATATAAAATTATAGATCAGCCAAAAATGGGCATCACAGATGCGTATGAAGATCAGGATGCAGTGTACTATGTACTCAAACCTATCTATAAAACTGATAAAGGAGATTTTAGGAGTGATTATATAGAGCTGGTATTAAATAGAGAATTATCAAAAAATAATAAATAAATGTCCTTTAAGCATCACCTTTTTAATATTAATCGATGGTTTTTGTGCATTGCCATCTTATTGAGTCTGACAGCTGATATCTCATCACAGGCCATCAGTAATGTCCATCATTTTTATGCCAATGGTGCCCTACAAGATGTACATCATTTCTATGATGGTACCTATACATATTCTTTTTATGCGGTGAATTCTGATACTTTCTTTTATGAAGATCAACTTGCTTTGCCCTTAAAAAATAAAGAAAACGACATTATATTGTTAAAATTGGATGAGGATGGTAAAGTGGTGAAATACACGGTGTTTAGATCAGAAGTACCAGAAAATGGCTTGGGCTCAGTACGAACAAGTATAACTAAACTTACTGCAACTATTAGAGGTGGAGAAATCTTTTTTAACATCTCTGTAGGAGGTTATTTATACAAAGATGATGTAAAAATAGAAGCCAACTATTCACATATAGACCCCAATCCATTCGGAAACACAAATCACTTTATCTTGGGATTGGACGAAAATCTTGACATTATATTCCAAAAAAATATAAACAGATTGCCGTCAAATCCAAACGTACAGCAAGTAGCTATCCAAGGAGATATTTTGTATATATTAGGTAGTTTTCATAGATATGAGTCTATGCACATAGAGGGAGATTCTGTCTACAGGCCCAATTCTATTCTTCTTGCAAAAAGTTACCTCTATGCCTACGATGTTGCTCAAGACACCTTAGTAACAAAGACTTGCTTTTCGGCTGGTGGTTCTTCAAATACAATAAAACCAATAATATTCGATAAAGAAGGAAATCTCTATACTGCTTTAGGTCATGACCAAGATAGACTATGGTTAGATGGGGTGTATTTATTAGGGAATTTCTTAGGCGCAAATAGTGTAATCATCAAATTTAGTCCAATGGGAAAAGTACTAGATCATTATAACATGTTTGTAAAGAATAATTGTTTTGTCAGTCAGCTGGTTTTAAATACTAATGACGAGGTCATAGTCTTTGGTGGTGCTGTGATAAATAATAAAGATTCCATAGCCTACATAGGCCAAAACGGAAAAACACCGATTAATACCCAAAAAAACTGGGCTAGTTTTATATTTAAATTAGATAAAAATTTAGAGACAGAATGGTACAATCTTTTTAGTGCACCATCTGAGTTTCGAACATCATTTCAAGATGTATTTATAGATGATACTGATAATATGTATTTTACTTTTTATAATGAGAAAGGCTTTTTGATCACAGACCTAAAAGGCCATGAGTTCGAGCAGGGTTTTCATTTTTGTAAGTTGAATCAAAAAGGAGAGATTGTAGTTCACAATAAGGCAGGTGATCTTTTAGATTTTTATTTTTTTTATAGTATGCAGCTCAAGGAGGCTAATGTATTGACTATTAATGCAAGACTTAGGGGAGATATTAAGAATAAGGAAGCGCTTTTTGGATTGACATTTATTAGAAAAATGGATGGGGTTATTTTTGATTTTGATATTCGTGAGACATTGAGTTCAACTGTCGAAAAAACTATTGATAACAATATTCAAAGTAAAATCTTCCCTAATCCAATTCAGGCAGGAGATCATTTAATCGTAGGTGGTGATCGATATAGAGATGGGAGATATGAGATATATTCTATACAAGGGGTACCGGTGGTAAAAGGGACCATGACAGGCAGCAATATACCTACGTCAGCACATATAGAAAGTGGGATATATATATTGCGTGTGTCTCGAGGGGCACTTAGTTTTAACAGGTTGATTACATTTTTTTAAATTAATAAAATCAAATTTATGATGAAGCACATTTAATTTTGTTTGGCTATCTGTATGGTGTCTTTAGGGCAATATAGTCCATTAACCGCACAGACTGTGGCGACTGATCAAGACTTGACTCTTCACTTAGATTGTATTAAAGAGAAAGCGTGGGAATATGTCCCTTTGGAAAAAAGACCTATGGTTGCCTGGGTAGATGTCACTAAATCAGCTGAATCCGCAGTCCAACAAGTCAAAGATAAGGGCTATCTCGCTGCTTATCGCAATAAGGCAAGCCACTTCCACATCATAGGCATCAATTTTGATAGTGAAAATAGGAAGGTAGATGGGCGGATATGGGAGGAAGTGTGAACTTTATACTGCTATAAATAACCTTTTAATAGTCGTTCAATTTCATTCTCGGAGATAGTTTCTTTTTCGCCTTTGTTATAAATGGATTGCAAGTAAACTGAACATCATTGCCTAAAGGTGTTCTATTTGTTGGATTTTCTGCAAGTTCTTTGCCAAGTTCTATGATTTCTGTGCGTAGTGAAGGATATTTTTAATAAGTTTTTTAGCTTCGTTTTTGAAGGTTTCGGTAACTTCTATTTTATAACTCATTTAAAAAATCATTTAAAGAAGTAGTTTTTTAATTTACCATTTTTAATTAATTGCATTTCTTCAAAACCTCTTTTTATATTACTTATTATCTCATCTTTTGTAGGTTCATCATGGGTTTCGATTTTTTTAACGTAATGAAGATTTTTAACCAATTTGACAAAGTGGTTGTACTCCTTATCCGTGGTATAAATGGTGACTTGTCGCATACTATTTTTAAATCTTAAATAAATTTAATAACACCAAATCTTATCTAAGAGTTTCAAGACTTTATTTCAAGTTTTTCCTTCGACAATAATTAAAGAATATTAGAATAATTAAATTTAATATCAATATCAAAGATATATTTTAATTATTTACCTGATAATAAAAACTAAGCTATATTTGCATTCGCAGGAATTTTGTACTTAATAAAAAAACAAATTGTAACATGATATCTACATTAATTAATTTACATTTCAGAATTTCATATTTAATATGGATATTATTAATTACTAATACTACCACTCTTCTGTGCCAAACGCAAGTAACAAACTATTATCATGTTGGAAAAGACTTAAATTCTAAGTTATTGAAGGTTGAAGATAAAGCCCTTTTTTTTAGCCTTAATTATAATAATCAGCTTTCACTTTATGATGTTTCAGATATAGAAAACCCTATTGACTTAGTTGATAAAAGGAAAATAGGTGCTCAAGCATCTGTTGGAATAATTTATAACAAAGATTTCATTATTTTTCATGCTGTTGACCACATTTATAGATTTAATGTTTTAACTTTAGATCTTGATTCTTTAAGATTATCAGAGGAAATAAAATGGGGAGATAATACAAAATTCAACTTTAGAAACAATTATTTACACCTAAATGATAATAAATATAACAATTATCTAGTAAATGTAGATAGTATGACTTTGGAGAATTTGAATTTAAATGGATATTTCATTTCAATGACATACGACCACATGATTTTTGGAAATTCAGAAAATAAATTGGTTTATAGCTATAATTTGAGTACAAGAGAGATCGACACTTTAACAACTAAAGTCAAGTCTAATTATAATGGTCAATCTAAATATTTTACATTTTTAGATACTTTAGGTTTTTTATATGCTAGTGACGGTACTTCAAAAAATACTTTTAAACTGTTAAATGATGAAGTTGCATTTTATCAAAACCTGTCTAATGATTCGACTTTGATGATAAGGTATAGGTATAAAACAAAAAATTATAATGAATTCTTAATCTTGAAAAATAATGGAACCATTATCAAACCTGATTTTAAAGACCAAGCTTTGTATAATTTTAGCCAAGTATTTGAACATGGAAATAATTATATTTTTGACTTTACAAATTTGGTTATCTATAACGCCCAAAATGATTCATTTTTTGTTCTTGAAGAAGAAAAATATTACTTGGATTATAAAAGATTAATGTTTTTAGATAATGACAACAGACTTTTGACCACTTTTGCTGAGAAGGATACTTTTTATTTTATTAAAATTGATTTAGATACTTATGATACTGAAGTAGTTGGAAGTTATGATGTAAAAGATTTGAACTTTTATAATTTTGAAATTTTAAATACAAAAGATGGATTGTTACTCGCAAAACTTAATACATACTCCAAAGGAGTAGCAATTTTTTCTATCCAAGATGATAAACGAAAAATACGACATGAACAGGATTTCGAGAATAGCACTGATGGCTTTGCATCTTCAATATTGCTAAATTTAGGTAGATCTATGTTCTATTTTTCAAGCTACAATATTAATGGAAGAAATTTGTACTACTTTAATGACGATTACACATTATCAGATCCTATTTTGGATATTGACGAATATCAATTTTATGAACCCATTTTATACAATGAACTGATTTACTTTTGTGCCAGAAATAAAATTAAAAATCAACAACAATTGTATTCGATAGATAAAAACTTCAAAATAACGAAACTAGTAGATTTCCCATTGTTTACTCATTCTACATACCTTAGACCTGCTGGTAAAGATTACATTGTTGTTTCTGATAATCCATATTTAAATTCTTATGATAATTTTATTTATAATATTCAGACAAATAAATTGGAAAAACTCAATTTGCCATTTAATAGGTTAGCTGACGTAAAAAATAATTTTATTTATGGTTATAACCAGTCAAATACAGCAACACCCTATTATAGGTATAATATTTTGACAGGCGATTCAGATGTCATTTTTGATGGATATTATTCCTATAAACTAATTTTAGATGGTGAGAAATTAGTTGTTCAATGTGACTATTCAAATTCACCTTCACCTTTAAAAATTTTAAAAGTTAATGAAGATAAAACAAGTGTTGAATTAGGTAACTCTTCCTATACGTTTATTTGCGACTCTACTAAAATTGTAGTAGATGATAAGTTGATCTATGATTTAAATTTAGATACAACAGTTTTAATTTCTTTGGATTCATCTTATTTTAATGCATATCAGCTTGATGCCAATCAAGTTTTTTTATATTATAATAAGTTTATATGGCAAAATGAGCCACCTCATATTTATATTAGAAGGAATGGAATTTTCGACTGTAAAACAAATCTAGTTACAAGTGTTTCAGAATTTGACATAGAAGAGCCTTGGCATGTAGCTACCAAAGTATTCAATAAGATATATGGTATAGTAGAAAGGCCAAACTACAATTATTTACTTTGTGAAATGGGTGAAGATTTCAAAATTAATAAAATAGTTCAGCAAGATTTGGATAATTGGAATGGTCTAAAGAATCACGAGTTTGATCATTCAAATTCATTACTAGTAACAAATAATTATGGCTGGCACTTTAACAAAACACATGATACAATAATAAAACTTGATTTTAAAGGTAATGATTCTCAATTTTTGTTCTATTTGGATAATAAAGCCATTTTTTAGTAAATAATGCTTATGAGGGCAATCAGCTTTGGGAGTATCAGATTTCGGAAACAAGCAATGTAATAAGCGAACCTAAACAAATTGATAATCTAATCAAAATCTCTCCAAATCCGGTTTCTGATATTTTAAGAATCCATGAAAATATTGATATGAATGGGGTTATTATTGATATATTTGGAAAAACAGTAAAAACTTTTATAAATACAGATAACGGTATAGATGTTCATGATTTGCCACCAGGAATCTATTTCATTAAGTCAAGAAATAGAAATAACATTTTAGCCCAATTTATAAAACTATGATTACTGACTTATTTGAAATCTAATGCCAGTTAAATTAAATTGAGTAAATGAATATTTGTATGAGAATATTAAGTGTTTCTATAGCCTTCATGATCTTAATCACGTCCCCACTCATATCACAAGATAAAGTGGGCACTGCAAAGTTGTATTGGAGATACCCTGGAGATGGTGCATTGGTTACAAAGGAAGCACCGTACAGAGTGATCAATAACAAAAATTTACTTGGTTATAACTCGCCCCTAAAATATAATGAAGATGGGATCAATGATTTGGAATCCAGCTTTCAGAATAAATTTGATTTTCAGTTCGATGGGGAATGGGATGATCCCGAAAATTATGCAAAAACATTTGCCTTCCTAAAAATTAGGGATTTGTTTTCTCAAATAGACTCATTTGGGAATAAAATATATTATGAACCACCATTAAAAATTAATGTTGATATTTCTGGTGATTTTGTTGGGTTTTCTCAAGGTGTTATTCAATTTGGTAAAGGCTTTAATAAACCTGCTGCAATGGATGAATTTTGGTTAGCTTTTGCCATTATCGACTACCAAAAAAGGGAAGGTGGAGCAATATCGGCAACACCAAGTGCTTTGTACAATGGCTATATTGACTATTTATCCCAAAAAAAATTAGGAAAAATTGGTAAAGACCCTATTTGTAATCATTATGGTTTAACTGGCCCAGGAGGCTTTGAGTTTTCTACAAATGCTGCTGACCATTGTTTTATTGGGAATGGAGTGAATAGCAATACATCTAGAAATGCTTTTTCTACATTTTTAACTCATATTCATCTGAATTCTAATCTTGGACCTGAATTGGTCACAAGCCTTATGGATACCATATTAAAAGTCAATCCAACCATTTATAAAACTTCTAATCCATATGAATTTATAAGAGAATTCTGGAAAACAGGACTAAATTTGTATAATGATAAAAGACAGGATAGTAATACATTATGTTCATTAGAAAATCTAATCAATGACTATTTTAAAGATTGTAAAGACGGTACTTCAAATTTCAGTCTTGATGGTGGATTAGGGGATTTAGTCATCCGAGATGATGAATCAGACTTAGGACTCCAACCTAACCCAAATAACAAAAACGAATGGGAAAGTCCCGCTATCATCAACAGGAATTCAGACGATAATGTCAAGGAAAATCAAAGTGTAATTGCTGGAAAAGAAAACTTTTTATACATCGATGTCGATAATTTGGGGTGTCAGACTATAAAAAATGCAAATCTTGAATTATATTTTTCATTACCAATTACTGGATTGTCATGGGATGATGATTGGGTGGATAAATATGTGAAAGTAGGAAATGATAGCATATTAGTAGGTGGTAAAATTGGATCTGTGGATTTGAATGATTTCCAAGAATTAACATCCAAAACTAAAGTTTTGAAATGGAATTCTCCAGATATTAAAAAGCTTGGAGTAGAAATTAACGCTGTTCATATTTTGGCCAAAATTGTTTCAGTAGAAGATCCTTTTTATGAACCAGAAGTGAAAGATGTTAGAATAAATGTCAGAAAAAATAACAATATTGCTTGGCGAGTATTGCATATTCAAGATTGATGACCATTAAATTAAAATTGTAAATTAGAAA
Source organism: Saprospiraceae bacterium (assembly GCA_041392785.1). Taxonomy (GTDB): domain Bacteria; phylum Bacteroidota; class Bacteroidia; order Chitinophagales; family Saprospiraceae; genus OLB9. Next base: position 143,582 of record JAWKLK010000009.1, on the reverse strand, counting down.
GAATGAAATGTTTAATCTTATCAATAGCTTTAATTCTCTTATATTCTGGAATCCACGCACAACTTGAATATTCATTTGAAAACTGGTCAAGGGAAAATAGACCTTTACCATTTTTATACGAAACACCTGATGGATGGACTACTACAAATGCTCTTACAGAATTTATTCGTCCAGGCGTATTGCAAACAAATGACGCACATTCGGGTAGTAAAGCTGTATTGATTCAATCATTAGATGTTTTTGGAAGCAATGTAACTTCTTCAATAACTTTAGGAAAAGCTGCAGTTAATTTTATAAATCGAATGATAGACTACAATGGAGATGGGTTGAAATTTGATAAACAAAGTGTACAACTTTCATTTTGGTACAAATACTCAAGTAATTTTTCAAACAGGTATGGATTGATCAAATTATATCATTATAGATATATTAATAATGTAAGGAAATTGGAAAACTTAATTACTGACACTCTTAGACATTCCAATTCATATACTTATGTAAAAATAAAGTATGATGCATCTTCAATAAGCAGCAATGATACCTTAGTAGTTGTATTTAAAAGCGACGATGGCCAAGCAGAAAATTTGAATTTGGGGCAGCTATGGGTGGATGACGTTGTTTTAGAATTTTTAAACAATAATCTTGATATAGAATTGTCAAATAATAAAATAAAAATTTATCCAAACCCTATAAGTAATAAAGGTAAATTAGTGGTAAACAATGGTGTGATTCTAGGCAATAAAAATTACAATTTATACGATGTTTCGGGCCGGCTTGCAACATCTGGAGTGCTTAATGATCAAGGAATAATAGACTTTTCAGAACTTATTATAAAATCAGGTATATATGTTCTTTCCTTAGGTAATGAACTATCTAAAATGAACAAAATTGTATTCATTGATTGAAATTTAAATATTTATTACCAAATTTTCCCACTTCCTACATGAACACAAAATCCAACAGAGTCATCCTCATCGTCCTAGACAGCGTAGGTATTGGCTATTTACCTGATGCTCACTTATATGGTGATGAAGGCAGCAATACCTTAGGACACATTGCAGCAAAATATCCTTCGCTTCATATACCAAATATGATCAGTTTAGGTCTTGGAAACACAGACCCAAGTAAAGTGGACAATCCTTTGGCATCTTACGGCGAAGCCATCGAGCAATCCGCCGCCGACAATACCACCAAGTTGGACAGATCCATTGACTCAGGGTACCCTAATTGAAGACGAAACAGAATTTTTAGCCGCCATAAATGACTATAGTAGTAGATTGTACCAACATATAAATATTCAATAAATATGAAATATTTGATTTTTTTAAGGGAAAGTACATTAGTTGGAGTAAAGCTAATTAATATTATAATTAGAGTAAAGATTGAGCCAAATTTATTTAAATTGAAAATCAAAAATGTCCATTAGGCCTTTATTCTCCGTTCTATCAAAAGAAGTAAGATTGAATTCTAATTTATTGCGTATATTTGCAAAATATTACAATGTTTTTGCATCAATTTCCCTAGTATTTTTGATTGTTTTTTACGTAAGTAACTATATTGTTGATAACCATGACCTCACACCTTTCGGGGAATACTCATCACATCTACTTCGCTTTATTTTTCGGCTTATCCCGTAGATATGCATTGGTGTTTTTTTTACTTCAATGCATCAATGTTGCTATCCTTGCTCAAGACAGCACTCCACCTACTATCATTTCGCCGAGTAGAGATACCAGTTTTGCCTGTATGGAGACTGATCTTACATCAAAACTTTCTACATGGTACAATCAAGGTGGGTTTGCCGAAGCAACAGATGATTCTGGCATTGCAGTCACCTATGTAGGACACATAACTTTAGATTCTGCATTGACGGTATTTGAAATGTCATCTGATACCTTATGCGGTAATACCAAATCTGTGTCTATCGTATTCTATGCAGTAGACGGTTCAGGTAACCAAAGCCTTCCCATGAAGGCAAGATTTTTTACAATTGATGATGTCTCGCCAACAATTAATGTGGTTCCTAATGTTTCCCATTCCTGTGTACAGGGTATTAGAGATACCTTAATCAATTGGATTAAAAACAAAGGTGGCTATATAGCAACTGACGCATGTAGTGAACCGATAAGGTGGACGAGATTTTTATATAGTATATCCCAAAATAATATCAGTATCCAGAGTGGTTCAGGTTTAATTGATTCCGGCCCTTATCCTATGATTCCAGATAGCATATGCGATTGGCGGCTAAATATCAACTTTTTTGCCTTGGATGACTGTGGCAATGAAGTAAGAACTCCTGGCACGACCACCTTTTCAGTACACGACGATATTGCTCCAGTATTTATTTTCAGCCCAGAAGACACGGTAGTGGATTGTCATAATATTCCGATCCCAAGTATACAGATACAAGATTATTGTGATAGATCTCCACAAATAGCATTCTCGACATCCAGTACTCAGGATCAAGATACTTTGAGTTGTGGGCATTATAATTACACTTTGATAAGAACTTGGGTGGTTAGTGATGCATGTAATAATAGTGTAACACATCAACAAACTTTGACGGTAATTGATACTATTCCTCCCAAAGTTGAGAGCAATGTTGATCAAAATATGAGTTGTTCGGCTTATGATTCGCTTAAGACTCAGTCTTTGATTAGTGTTAATGATTTTTGTGGTCAAAGTATAGTGACTTTCAATGATTCTTTAATCTTTGAAGGATGTATTAGCCAATATAAAAGAACTTATTTTGTATCAGATGCTTGTGATAATAGAGATACTATCTTTCAAAATTTATATATCAATAATAACCAAAAGCCTATCATCATTACCGATGCGAGGGATTTAGCAATCTCTTGTGAAAATAGTTTAGTTATTCAAGATTCATTGGTTTCTTGGATTGAGAATAAAGGCTATTCTGAAGCTAATGAAGTTTGTGATCCAATTTCGTATTTTATAGCATCACATGGCACTTATGATATCGAAGATGAAAGTACTTATCCTGGGTTACTACCGACCACATTTCCTTCTAATGCTTGTCCTTCAGATCTATTGGGATATTTGGCATCGTTGCAACTGGATGTAGTATATCATGATACTTGTGGCAATGCTTCTGCAACTTCAGCGATAATTGGTATAGTTGACACAATACAACCCACCATAATTGAATGTAGTGAAGATATGGTACTTTTTGCTGATGCTCAGAACTGTTCCAAAATAATTTCACTTCCTGTACCTAAGGCAACAGATAATTGTGTGGATGAAGAGTCCCCAATAATTCGCACAAATAGAGTTTTAATGACATCAAATAATCCAGGTAATCAAGAATCTATCATCAACGAAGCTACCATCAAAATTGGACCGATTAGCCCAAATAGTAGTATTCTTTCAGATGGTGTAGTAAATATAAAATTGGTAAACCTTGATATTGATGATGCTACTGAATTCTTTAATATTTTGGATGAAGATGGCACAATTCTAGGTACAACACCTACAGGAATTGGACAGTGTGCATCAGCAGATATTCAAGTCATTTTAAATAAGGATAAACTCACCCAATGGCAAGAAGATGGATTTATCACCTTGAAATTTGTGCCAAATATTGTTTTGGATAATCCTATATTGTCTATAAATGACATTTGTAATGGTAGTTTTATTGAAACCTCCTTGATGTATGAAGTGGAAGTCACAAATGCTATTGAAAAATGGTATACAATAGATGAAGGAGGCTTAATTGCGATAGCTTCAGGAGATGATTCAATAAGCATTAATTTGAGTGCCGGCAACCACGAAATAAAGTTTGGATTTTCGGATTGTGCGTTGAATACGTCTTACTGTATCACATCAATAGAAATTAGAGATACTATAGCACCAAAAATCCTTTGCCATGATGTTGAGGAAGTGTTTGTTGCTCCAGATTCTTGTTCAAAACAAGTTGTCATTCCATTGGATATTGAAGTGATGGAATCCTGTGGAGGTAATGTTTCTTATGATGCAATATCCCCATTATCAAAAGAAGCGGCTCTTATCACATTTCAATTTAATGCAGCCACAGATAAACATGAAGCAAGGAGCAAGCAATTGATTTTCAATAATGTATTTGCAATGAAGCATATGTCAAATGATGTTTTATTGGAAATATATTTTAATGGTAATAATTATAGTACAGATGCTTATTTTGAGATCTATGGGCCTGGAGGTTATTTCATAGGCAATACCAACCCAGGAACAACTACAAATGAATGTGATCTAAGTATATCCACATTTTATATTCCCGCTGCATTATTCAATACTTGGATTGTCAATAAACAAGTAACATTGGCAGCTGTGCCACATAAAAGTAACAACCAAGTCTTTATATATCCATGCAGTCCTTTACGTGACATCTGCCCAGACATTAGATAATGTTTCTTACTTACAAGGTAGATTGAATTATTCAGATGTAAATTTCCAGATAAAAGTAAACGGTGCAACGGATATACCACAGTATGTTTTACCACAAGATGCCATAAGCGAATCGCTAAGCCTTAATGCTGGCACAAATACTATAACTTTGTATGCAGAAGACAATGCTGGCAACCTTTCATCTTGTCAGTTTAATGTAATGGTTCTGGACACAATTGCTCCTGTAGCACGATGTAAAGATGCTGTCATTTTTGCTGACCCATCAGGAACTGTTATTACTCAAATTGATCCTACAATATTTGATGATGAAAGTATGGATAATTGTAGAATAACTGATAGATTTACATTGCCTGCTTCAATAAGTTGTAATGATATTGGAGATGATAGAGTAATCACTTTGTATGTCAAAGATGAATTTGAAAATGTAGATTCTTGCAGTAGTCATGTTAGAATATTTACCAAAGAAATTAAACCAACGTATTCTTCCGGACTCTGTGCAAATGACACGCTAAAGTTCAAAGCGAATGTAGAAACAGCAGATAAGAGTTTGTTATCATATCATTGGGTAGGGCCGAATTCTATTGAGTTTTTTACCGAAAATCCCGAAGTGCCAAATGCAACCACGATTTATAACGGTACTTATATTTTGACAGTAACTGGCTACAATGGCTGTACAGCTCAAGGTTCAGTCGTTGTAAATATTAATCCAATCACCAAACCAATAGTGACTCCATCGAATGCAATATTTTGCGAAGAAGAACAAGTAGTCTTATCAGCTACAGATTATAGTGGAAACATCACTTATAAGTGGTATGAGGGTATTTATCCTACAGGCATTTTGATAGCGGAAAATTCTAATAATGAAATCATGGTCACACCAATTATTGGGGTGCATTTTTATTATGTTATTGTAGATGGACCAAACTGTGTATCAGATCCGTCTGCTGTAGTGAAAATCACAGTGCTAAAGCAGCCTATTGTTGCTGTGGATGACACTTTTCTTACACCTTGTGAAGGGGACAATATTACTTTTAGCACCTCCGTCTCAAATCCAAATTATAGCTTTATGTGGAGTGGCCCATCTGGATATGCACATCTAGGACAAACGCCACCAATGATTTCAAATGTTACGAAGGCAAATGAGGGTAAGTATTTGTTGGTGATTAAGAATGGAGAATGTGTGTCAGATACTGCCGCAATTATCGTAACGGTTTTTGAGAGACCACCTGCACCAACTATCACAGGAAATGCTGTCTTCTGCAAAAATGGTAATATGATTCTTACATCATCAAATGCTTCCAATGCAGACAAATTTGAATGGATATTAAACGGTACTGTATTTAGGGTTACACAACAAAATATTCTTAACCTTACGGATGTACAATCTAATTTTGAAGGCGAATGGCAAGTAAGAGCTATAAAAGGCAATTGTGCATCTCCGCTCTCTCAATCCAAGAATGTAACTATTGAAGATTTAACAGATGTAAGTGTTTCATATGACGGCCCCATTTGCGAAGGGGATTCATTACAACTTTTAGCTTCATTTATACCGGATGCTTCTTATAAATGGCAAGGTCCTATAACTAATATTCCTAATGTTTTTAATCCAAAAACTTTAGGTAAAACTGGTGTGTATGTTGTGACAATTTCCACACCGTCAGGGTGTACCAATTCTGTAAGCACTTCAGTGGATATCACATCTGTACCAAAAGTAACGGCCCTGAGTCATGATGGAAATTTGTGTATGGACGAAGGAGATGAAATTATATTAAGTCCGTCAGTATTCCCAGATGATCCTAGCTATTCCTATCAATGGGCTGGGCCAAATGGATTTACCAGTTCTGACCGAAATCCTGTGATTGCGCCTATAACGCAAATTAAAAGTGGTGAATATTCACTTATTGTGGGTAATCATGGATGCAATTCTGAAGCATCTACACTTGATGTAAGCTTTACGATAAGACCGATTAGGCCTATAATTATGGGTGATACTAGTATCTGCTCTGGTGAAAATATATTGTTGACGGCCAATGAAGATGCTAGGTCAAAATTTATTTGGCAGACACCACTTGGCGCTGTCACTACCGATACTGGTTTTATAGATATTTTATTTGTAAGTCCAAGTCATTCAGGATTTTATGCAGTATCACAATCTTTGAATGGTTGTAAATCAGTGCTATCAGATAGCATATACATCACAGTTAATGCTTTGCCACCTAATCCAACTTTCGATGTGTTGCCTAATCCAGTGTGTTTTGGCTCTGATTTTGAATTAAAAGCGCCGAATTATCAGAATATGCTATATGTCTGGTCAGGTCCTGATAATTTTACGTCAACACTACCTAATCCTAAAATTGTAAATGCCTCCCAAGAAAAAAGTGGGGCGTACTCGCTTTATATATCGTCAAATGGGTGCAGATCCATGGACAGCTCTATTGTTGAAGTGATTGTGATGCCAGAAATTACAACCCCAGAACCAGTAGTTCAGTCCTTTGACATTTGTGACACAGATCCTTTATTTCCTCGAATTTGCATTAATCCCATTACCGTGCATCTTGGATCCACAAATGTTTTGTATGATGTAAATGGGCAAGAAGTTGTTAAAACACAGGACAATTGTTTTGACATTCCTCCAAACTATATTTGGCAAAACGGATCTAATTATTTCTACATTCGCGCTTCTATAGGAAATTGTCAATCTTCGGCATCCCAATCTATTGTGGTAAATAAAAATGCACCACCAAATATTAAAGCCACGGCATTAAATTCAGATTTAGTGGTCTGTCCGAATGAAAATATTCAACTTACAGCAGTACATGATTCACCATCTATTTCCTACAATTGGTTTTCTGGTGACGAAAATATACAATTCTCAGCACCAAATAGTCGAACTACTTTTGTATCTGGTATAGATGATGGGATCAATGTAGCCTATTTGTCATATAGCAGCGTTGGCTGTAGAGACTATTCAATTGATACTATTTATATCTTAAAAGAGATAACACCCACAGCTGTCAATGATGTGTTTACTATTGGATATGATAATATTGTGACTTTACCAGTATTACAGAATGATGATATCTTGGCTAATGGCCAGCTCGTGTCGGTTACTGTCAATGTAGGTAATGCAGAGATTAATAATAATGAAATTGTATATACACCAGATATAGCCGGAATACAGGAAGTGGTCATGACCTATACTATCTGCAGTGAGTTTTGTGAATTGTGTGATGAAGCAAGTGTCACCCTTCATTATGATGATGACATAGCTTGCAGAGTACCCAATATTATAACTCCCAATGGCGATGGAATCAATGATGAACTCTTAATTCCTTGTTTGTTGAATGCAAAATATGAAGCTAATACCTTGACAATTTTTAATGAGTGGGGTAATGAAGTGTATCAAAGTTCACCATACAAAAATGATTGGCAAGGCACTTACAAAAATGAAGCACTTCCGGTTGGTACCTATTTCTATATTTTGGAAATAAACGGTATCGCTAAGCCAATCAATGGATTCTTAATTATTCAAAAATGATGAGAGCTTTTTTATTGATCGGTTTTTTACTTTCTATTGTTGTTGTTTATGGACAGCAATCGCAATTGTATACACAATTTATGTATACCAAATTAGCACTAAATCCAGGTTATGCCGGCAATGAGTCATATACTAATATGGCCTTACTATATCGGGATCAGTGGTCAGGTTTTCCCGGTTCGCCGAAAGCTCAAGCATTAACAGTTAATTTTGGTAGGATTGCAAAAAAATTGGGCATTGGAGCAAATATTGAGCACCAATCTCTCGGCATCACTGATAAAATCACATACGAAATGTCCTATGCCTATAAGTTTATATTAGGTAATGGCGTATTGAGTATGGGTATAAATGCATCAGGCAGGGAATACAGTCAGGATTATACTGACCAAAGTCTTTTTGCTATTCATGGATTATCCAATGATCCAAGCATTCCTATAGGCAAGGTAAATAAAAGACTTTTCAATGCCGGTTTTGGGTTATATTTTAATACTAATAAATATTATTTGGGCTTGTCTGTACCAAGGATGATACGTGCGGATCTTGATTTTGATGATAATGATCTTTTTTCCAATGAAGTAAGGCATGTATTCGTCATGACAGGTGGGACTTTTATTGTAAATAATGATGTAAGACTCACACCTCAACTCCTTATTCGTGCAGCAGAATCTGCGCCAATCACAATGGATTTTAACATCAGTGCTACCTATAAAAATAAATATTCATTTGGAACAACATATAGAAGTGGCGGTGCAACTGGAGATTTAGGTGAGTCATTAGATTTTATAGTGGGACTGCAGGTTTCTGACCAAATTATGTTGGGTTTTGCTTATGATGCAGGACTTTCAAAGATCAGGAAAATTGAAAATGGCAGCTTGGAAGCTATCATCAGCTACAACTTTATACCTAGATCTATAAAAACTATCATCGTTAACCCAAGATATTTCTAAATATGAAGCAGATTCCTGTGATAGTTGTATTAGTACTTTTATGCATTGGAAATATTTTTGGCCAATGGCGCATATTACAACCTGAAAAAAATGGTGTCAGTATCAAGAATGAGAACCTAATAAATTCTAGTTATCTAGAAAGTTCACCGTGTTTTTGGGGAGATCAATTAGTTTTCATGTTTTCTGGTGTCAAATCTAAACTTTTTGACCAATCCATTGACGAATCCTATTTTGATCTTGGGTTTTGTAAAATTGACACTTTTCATCAGCTATTTGATAGGCAAATATTTCAAAACAAATAAACAGTGATTTTCATGAAGGTGCAATGGCATTTGATCTAACTTCAAATACAATGTTCTTTACTCGGACTTACAAGACCTTTAAAATAAGTGGGCAAGACACTATGTACCTCAAGATTTTTGCTACAAATCTTGATAAGTCAAAACCAAAGACTGAAAAGTTGAAAATCCAAGATGGCGACTTTTCATTAGCACATCCCACTCTCAATTCACAAGGAAATCTCATGGTGTTATCCAGTAACATGAAGCCCAATAAAGGTAAAATGGATTTGTTTTGGACCGATAGAAGAGGTGATAACTGGACTGATCTTATGCCAGTAAGTGATAGTATAAATTCTAGTGCAAACGAAATCTTTCCTGTTTTATTTAGAGATTCTATTTTGATTTTCGCATCAGATAGACCTGGTGGTTTTGGAGGCTTGGATTTATATTTGACCATCAAAAAAGGTTTGCATATTTGGTCTAAGCCGATATTATTGCCAAAACCATTCAATTCTAACTTTGATGATTTTAGTTTGATAGTCAGAGAAGATGGTAAGAGTGGTTATTTTACATCAAACAGACCTGGAGGAAAAGGCAAGGATGATATATATAGTTTTAGTGCGGATAGTGACCTATTTATACAATCTGATGTACTTGTCAGTAGGCAAATAGTTGTCATGGATAAGCTCACGCTCGAGCCCATAGTAGATGCCAAAGTGAGCATCATACCATTAGATATTGATATCAATAATTTCACACTTACTAGCTTCAATATTGATGTATTAGCGGGGACTGATCCTGGTGACTTATTGCTCAAATTAACACCAAAAAGAGGAAAACCTTTAGCTGATGTGCACACCGACATTCATGGAGTTGTTTTTCCAAACTTATCCGCATCAAAACAGTATATTGTTCAAGTTAGTGCGGATAACTATGATCCAATTTCGTTAATTTTCGAGCCAGGAGCAGATGAAAATCAATTTAATGTGGTAATGACACCTTTTTCGGTTATGATAGAAGATGAAAGGAGTAGTCCAAATGCAGATCCAGATGTGTATCATCAGTCTACAAATGTCTTTGCAAAAGGTACTACCGTAGTGTTTGAAGATATTTATTATGCATACAATAAAGCAGATATTCTTGAAAATCATGCTCATGAGTTAGATGCATTGACATCAGCTCTTAAAGAGGATCCAAATATGAATGTTCGGTTGGAAGCTCATACTGACGCAAGAGGTAATGATAAGTATAATTTGCAATTGTCCATCAGGAGAGCTGAAGCTGCAAGAAACTATTTGGAAAAAAAAGGTATTGACCCTGAGCGTATTGAGATCAAAGGATATGGCGAATCCCGCATAAGAAACCATTGCCTAAACGGTGTGCCATGTACGGAAATGGAGCATAAATACAATAGAAGAACAGAGGTGGTAATTCAAGAAGATAAATAATTTACTGCCATTTTGTCATATGTAAAGACAAATGTACTACCTTTGCATTTCAGTTTTAATGGGGCATTAATGTATTTGATATACATCAAAAATGTACCTTTTTTATTAGAATATCTTTTCTGTTTTTTTAAAAATAATGTTATTAGCCCATGTTTGATGAAACATTGATGTACGAGCCACAAGATCGCACCATATTAGAAGACCGACAGGGTGAAGCTATCATGGTGGCAAAATCAAAAGTCAAATACGATAGATTATTTTATATAGAATCTTATGGCTGTACAATGAATTTTAGCGATTCAGAAATTGTTGCTTCAATTTTGGCTGAAGAAGGTTTTGGCTCAACACGTGAATTGGATCAAGCAGATCTTATTTTGATCAATACTTGCTCAATCCGTGAAAAAGCAGAAGAAACGGTTCGTAATAGATTGAAAATTTTCAACAGCCTAAAACAGCGTAAGCCTGACATGATGATTGGTGTTTTGGGTTGCATGGCAGAGCGATTGAAATCAAAGCTCTTAGAACAAGAGAAGCTAGTGGACTTAGTAGTGGGTCCTGATGCATATAGAGATTTACCAAATCTCATTGCCAAAACTGATGAAGGCGAAAAAGGTATCAATGTACTTTTAAGTAGGGAAGAAACCTATGCAGACATATCTCCCTTGCGACTTGAGAGTAATGGCGTTGTGGCTTTTATCTCGATCATGAGAGGATGCGATAATATGTGCTCGTTTTGTGTTGTACCTTTTACAAGAGGGCGAGAGCGCAGTAGAGATCCATATTCTATCGTTGCAGAGGCTCAGGATCTGTTTGATAGAGGTTTTCGGGATATCACTTTATTGGGCCAAAATGTGGATTCATATAAATGGGCTGCTCCTGATGAGAGTGAATTGGTAAATTTTGCCAACCTTTTGGAAAGGGTAGCTGCAGTGCACCCTGATCTTAGAGTGCGGTTTTCTACATCTCACCCTAAGGATATCACTGATGATGTATTGCAAACCATGGCACATTATGACAATATATGCAAATACATCCACCTTCCAGTCCAGAGTGGAAACAGCAGAATCCTTTCTTTGATGAATAGGACATATGATAGAGAATGGTATATTCAAAAAATGACATCTATAAGAAGTATTTTGCCCGATTGTGCTGTTTCTACAGATGTGATAACTGGATTCTGTACTGAGACAGAAGAAGATCATAAAGATACTCTATCTATCATGACTTGGTCAAAATTTAGTATGGCTTATATGTTTTTTTATTCTGAAAGACCCGGCACCCCTGCTGCTAAGAAATTGAGAGATGATGTACCAGATGAAATCAAAAAAAGACGTCTTTCGGAGATAGTGGAGTTACAGAGAAATATTTCGCTTGAGCATAATAAAGCTGACATTGGTAAAGTATTTAAAGTTTTGATTGAAGGTGATTCTAAGCGATCTACAGAAGAATTTAAAGGCAGAAATAGCCAAAATAAGATGTTGGTTTTCCCTAAGAAACCAAATTTGTCTCCTGGTCAATATGTATTTGTAAAGGTAAAAGATGCTACAGCAGCTTCTTTGAGAGGAGAAATAGTAGACAACTATTAAGCAGCTTATTATCCATACACTAAAATTAATTGATGAATATTCAAAATGTAAAACAAAGGTATGGTATTGTAGGAAGGTCACCGCTTTTGGACAGAGCTTTAGATACTGCCGTTCGTGTAGCATCTACTGATCTTTCGGTATTGATTCAAGGAGAAAGTGGTGTTGGAAAAGAGGCATTCAGCAGGATCATTCATGAACTCAGTAGCAGAAAACATAATAGCTTTATAGCTGTCAACTGTGGCGCCATTCCACCTGGCACTATCAACTCAGAATTGTTTGGTCACGAAAAGGGTTCTTTTACAGGTGCTGTTTCTGAACGAAAAGGCTATTTTGAGACTGTCAATGGTGGCACAATTTTTCTAGATGAAATCGGAGAAATGCCTCTGGATACACAAGCATATTTGCTTAGGGTTTTGGAAAATGGAGAATTTTTGCGCGTAGGGTCCTCAAAAGTTTTGAATACTGATGTCCGAATTGTGGCTGCTACGAATGTAAAACTTGATGAGAAAATAAGTCAAGGAAAATTTCGCGAAGATCTTTATTATAGATTGAATACAGTACCAATTCACGTACCAGCATTGTATGAAAGACCAGAAGACATCTATATGCTGTTTAGGAAGTTTGCAGGAGATTTTGCAGAAAAATATAGGACTGACTCTAAAATATTGACGCCAGATGCTAAAATCGTATTTGAATCCTACAGGTGGCCGGGTAATGTCAGAGAATTAAAAAATCTAGTCGAGCAACTCAGTGTTTTGGTAGAAGCAGTCGAAATTGACTTGCAAACCCTTCTTATTCAGGCACCTCAACTGGCTAACAGAAATTTGCCAAGTTTGTCAAAATCTACTGGGCAAAGCGAATCGGGTTTTCAAGAAAGAGAAATCCTGTTTAAGTTTTTACTCGAGATGAAGAGTGATCTGAATGATGTAAAATCATTAATATATGACCTCGTTCATGCAAATGACCTTACTATGCCAGATTCGCAGGTATTAAAACAACACACATTTACAACTGATAATTATTTTAGGCCAAGTCCTATGGAAGTGACTCAGGATAGAGATTTTATTTCAAATGATAATTTCGACTCTAAACCTATTTTAATAAATGCAAATAAAAATTATCATAGTTCCGAAGTCGTCGATGAAGTATTATCTCTACAGGAGATGGAAAAAGATATGATCAAAAAGGCGCTAAAAAAGTACAACAATCGTCGTAAAGAAGCAGCTGATGAATTAGGAATTTCTGAAAGAACCCTTTATAGAAAGATAAAGGAGTACGATATTATGGAGTGATCATTATTTGAAACATGGAGGATAGAACCCAAAACCTAAGTTGCAAAAATTGTGGACATATACTACATGATGATGATACTTACTGCGGAGCGTGTGGACAATCCATCCAAGAAACAAAATTATCTATAAAATACTTGTTTTTTCATTTGTGGAATGCACTGTACAATTTAGATAACACTATTTTTAAAACTTTAAGATTGACGCATCAGCCTTGGAAGCTGACCAAAGCATTTGTCGATGGCCAACGAAAATCGTATCTCCATCCCGTGCGATTTTATTTAGTGACCATATTTTTAGTGGCGATCTCATCTATTTCCTTAGACTCAGAAAATATTGATAAAAAAAGAGAAAAAGATTATAATATTGCCAAAGTATTTCTTTCAGAAAGGCTTGGCACTTTAGACTCACTGTCAAATGCTATTCAACCTTCAGAATCACAATGTCTTTTCATAGACACGATTGAAAAAGTAGTATTTAAGGATATTAAATTGCCAGAACTTGATTCACTTAGCGAAAAACAAATGGGAATTGTTTGGATTAATATTCGAGACAAATATTACTTAACCACCAGAAGAGATGCTTATTATGGAGATGCAAAGAAATTGTTAGAAAAATATGAGATTGATGGCTATTGGAACCAAAATTTTTTTACTCGCCAATTGAAATTATTAAGGGATGGAGATGCATTTTTATCATTTGTAGAGAGAAAAATTTTATGGGCTATCTTTTGCACTATTTTATTTTTGAGCGCATTTATGGTCTTATTCTATAAAAAAAGTTACTTGGTAGAGCATCTTGTATTTTTATTGTATTTTCATTCGACTTATTTTTTGCTTTTTACCATAACAAATTTTATTGAAAGATTTGACGAAAAGATATGGAACTCGGCATTTATTGCAATTATTTTGACAGTCCCATTTTTTCTCAGCTACAATTTATATAATTATTATGGAAATGGTTGGGTAATGACCTTTATAAAAATGGTGATATTTCTTATGTTTTACTTTTTCATTCTATTATTAACAGCCCTAGCGATTTTTTTCTTGGGAATAATGACGTTTTAAATTTTAACATTTTTCTTTATTCATCAAATGTAAAATTGATTTTTTTACACCGTCTGACAAGGATTCCAAATAAATTTCATCAACTACGATAGTCAAAGTCTCCATCAGCTCAGGATAAGATTTTGAGATTTTTACCAATAATTTGATGGCATTATAACGTGCAGATGCTTGTGAAGAAATATCTTCCCAGATACCTAAACAAATAGTTGTAAGATGACCTATTTCGGCCTTATCCATTTGCATATTTTGCAATACCTTTAATAATTCACGTTGATGGTTGGTAGGTCTATTTGGGATAATATCAATTATTTCAGTTATCTTCTCTCCAATGCGACTATCATTTTTATCCATACAACTCCAAATTAGCCATGCAGCCCTCCAGGAATACCAAGGTTCATTTTTCAACGCTAGATCTAGTAATGGTTCAAATAAATATGGATGACTTTTGAGATGTGATACCATTTTTTCTTTATACATGGTGGTCAGCATTGTATTAATCTCAGCAGCAAAGTTCGGAGTATTATTGTTTTGCAACATTTTTGATATTAAATGAAATGTAAATATAATATAAAAGTTATTGACAATAAAAATATTAGAATAAGGTGCATTCTGATTTAATTTGTATATGACAATTGAAAGGTAAATGATGTCACCAAGATAATTACGGCAATTAACAATTTTTTGTATTAATTTTTTGTAAAACTTAAAATATTACCTACTTTTACAAGTCAATATTTTAATAGAATATTGGGTTCCCCTTTTACATTGGTAAAATTCAATTTTAAAATTTACATTACAAAGCATTTTTGTATGAAATACATCACAAAGAAATTTTTATTTATTCTGATTCTTAGTAGTTCATATCAAGTTACTAGCTTTGGAAATCCATATAGTTTTGAGTATCTCAATTTATTGCATAGTTTGGGCCTGAAAAGTGTATTGAAATACACACCCATGTTGCTTCCTCCTCCTGGAAATGACGATTGTAATTCACCAACAGTATTGAATGATGGAATTGCTGAGCCAGGTACGACTGTTATGGCCACTTCCCAAGCTGGTGAAACTAATCCGAATGGAAGTACACCATTTGCTTCGGTTTGGTATTCCATTATTGTCCCTGGAAATAATTCATTGACTATAAATGTGAATGCCTCAGGTGGTACGCCTATCACTAATCCGATTATCGGCGTATTTGGATCACAATGTAGCTATTCACCCAATTTAGCGGGTACTTGCCTTTCCTCCGGAACCTATTATATCCAAGTCTCAAGTCTAAGCCCTACTGACGATGGCGATTTTGAAATTACAGTCAGTATCGATCCGGAAGTAATGGCATCGGATGCGACGTTGGAAGTTTGTCCTAATACCGTGGGCGGTACTATGGGTGATTTTACATTATCTGCTGCAGATCCTGATGTATTGAATGGTCAAACGTATGCAGTAACTTACCATGGTTTACAAGCTGAAGCAGACAGTGGTTCTAATCCACTAAGTGATAATTATACATCTGCATCCAATATTGTTTATGCAAGAGTCGATAATGGCAATGGCTGTTATGCTACTTCAGAGGTGATGCTTGTGGTGCATCCTTCTCCTGTAGTAACCAACATTGCAGCTGATAATACCATCGTGTGCGCTGGTAGCTCATTTGAGTTAACTGTCACGCATGATGTGACTTCTGGTCCATATATGTATGATTGGTCAATAGGAGGAGAGACTGGAAATCCATTATCTATTAATCCTGCGGATTTGTCGCATTCAGGAAACTGGGTGGTCACAGTCACCGATAATGAAGGCTGTACATCAACATCATCCATATCCATAACTGTAAATCCGAATCCCGCAAATGATGATTGTACTGCTGCGACGTCTATATCTGCACCATCTGCCTCAGGTGATAACACTTGTGCTACGCAAGATGAAACGAATTGTGGCACATCTAGCGAAGCATCAGTTTGGTACAGTTATACCGTACCTGCGGATATGCACACTGTCACATTGGCTTTGTCAGGTTTAACCAGTGGTGTAATCCGAGTATTAGATGGATGTGGTGGAAGCGATGTGGGTAATAGTGGCTGTGGTACATCTGTCACCTTGGATTGTCCAGAGGCAGGTGATGTTTTATATGTCTATGTGAGTTCTGCGTCAGCAGATGCTGGTGCATTTACAATAGATATTACCGAAGTGGCGACTACAGCAGCAAATGATGATTGCGCTGCAGCAACAGCTGTATCAAGCACTGATTTATGTGTATGGATACCAGTAAGTGGCTCGAGCGATGGCGCATGTCCAGAAGATTTTACTGTAGGCGGATGTGGATTTGATTATACAGCAGAAGCTGTGGTATGGTACACCTTTACACCACCGACAGGAACTACCAACGTGGAGTTTCAAAATATTACCGGAACATTGACAGTATTTGGTGATTGTACAGGCAGCAATGTCACTACAGGTGGTGACTGTCTTACATCAAGTGGAACAGTAGATGCTACGGCAGGAAATACCTACTACATAGCCATAGGAAATAGCGATGGTTCTGGTAGTGTGGGATTTGATATAAAATATAATGCTGCTCCAAGCAATGACCTTTGCTCTTCACCAGATGCACTAGGTGCAGGTGGAACTGCCAGCGGCACAAATAGCTGCGCAGGCGCTGATGGTTCTTTGAACTGTTCTTCTGACAGTTATGAGGCATCTGTGTGGTATTCAGTTACCATTCCTGCTGATATGGGAGGATTAGAGATTACCATAACAGGGACAGGGTCAAGCCCACTTATGGTTGGAGGTGCGGCCACTTTGACAGAAGTAGATTGTAGCACGGCAGTGGGTGAGGCATGTTTTACTGTGGGATCAGTATCTCAAATTTTGTGCGTCCAACCTGGAGATTACTTGTTGCAAATTAGCAGTTCAGCGGCTAATGCTGGAGATTTTGATATCAGCGTGAATCCTATCAGAGGAGGTGAAGGCGCTCCAAGTAACGACCTGTGTGATGATGCTCAAATCATCAACATGTCATTAATATGCGAAGCTATCGCTGTATCAGGTGATAATACCGATGC
Source organism: Saprospiraceae bacterium (assembly GCA_041392785.1). Classification (GTDB taxonomy): domain Bacteria; phylum Bacteroidota; class Bacteroidia; order Chitinophagales; family Saprospiraceae; genus OLB9. The sequence goes on along the minus strand of JAWKLK010000009.1, from coordinate 125,963 downwards.
TTGTACTGAACTATTTAATATTGGCAGTTGTACTTTCGGTGACGACCCTACTACTTGGCATGCATTTACCGTGGACGCCAATGCCTCGACCATTGATATCACTAATATTATGGGAGGTGCATACCTTGGTATTTTTGAAGATTCACCTTGTGGTACAAATAGCCCATCTCAATTAGCTGGAGGTGGTTGTATCACTGGTGACACTCAGGATATACCTGTTACTGGTGGAAGTACATATTATATTGCAGTAGGAAATTCAACAGGAGGAGCCTATTCATTTGATATAACACAAAAAGTATTACCGCCTAACAATACACCTTGTACTGCTGAAGTAATTGGGACTGCTACGCAAAATACCACGTGCTGCGCTACTAATGATGTAGGTTCAGACTGTGGCGCAACCGCTACAGAAAGTTCTGTATGGTTTGTATTCCCTGCTACGGCAAATGTCATCGGTCTAGAAATCAGTTTCTCAAATGGTAGCATGACAGGACAATTTGCCGTGGAAGTTTATCAAGGTGCCGATTGTAATAGTCTCTCTCCGATTGGTGATGATTTTAGACCAGGTTGTAATACAAACAGTATTACTGCTACTGTTACTTGCAAAGACTTTGATACACAAAATACCTATATACGCGTAGGATCCAACTCTGCAGGTTGTGGTACATTTTCATTGTCAGTAAACCCATTGACGCAATCTTGTAATGCTGCTACGGACTGTAGTGCTTTGACTCCTGTGTCAGTACCTACTGGAGGGCAGGCCTGCTCACCAGGTTGTAATTTGAGTCTTTGTGGTGATGGTGCTTGTGATCCGGATGGTAATGCTACTTATTACGCCTTTGAAATAGATCCAACTACTGCAACTTCAGCGATTGTCACAATAAATGGTGCATCATTTTCTCCGATTATTTCAATTGCCTATGATTGTTTTGGACCTTTTTTAAGTTGTTTTAATGGCAGTGTCACTGATCCTTTTTCACCAGGACCCGGAATAATTTATGTTCGTGTGGAAGCATCTGGTGGTAATGCATTAGACGACGATTTTAGTGTATGTGTAAATGCTTTTGATGGAGGTGCCTTTGATTGTTATTCTGCTCAGTTTACCCCTTCAAGACCTGATTATCCTAATGAAAATCCTAATGGCCCCTATTGCTCTGGTGAAGTGGTACATTTCTGCTATAATGTTGATTTTACAGTGTCCCCCGGAGGTACAGCACCACCAAATGGTAATAATTGCCAATGGATTCAAGGGATTGTTCCTGTTATACATGATGGATGGGATCTAGTAGCTATGCCTGTATCTTCTCAAGGTCCAGGCGGGTGGACATGGTTAGCTGAAGATGTAGTACACTACAATTTTAATAGTCCTCAATACGCACCAATTACATTACCTGATGGTTCTTTAGGTTTGGAATGGGGTGCCGGTGGTTTAACACAAGGTGGAGCTATGCCTGCGGGATGGTATTATGCATCTCCTGGAAGTGGACCAAATTGTACTGATGGATCAAATCCTGATACTGCATGGGGATTGCCAGCAGGATGTGGAAGTAGTCAAAATGTCAACTTTTGTTTTGATCTGAAGGTAAAAGAGTTTGCAACAATTGATGAATGTGAAGCCGCAAGTTTGAAAATTTCTATGTTTTCTTTTGCCGATGGTGAGCTAGGTTGTTGGGTGAATTTATCTTGTGCTCTTTCCACCCCATATGTATGGAATGGTCAGCCAGCATGTAATTCCATAATCACCATTGAAGGGGATGATAAAGAAGTTTGCTCTGGAGGAACAGTAAATATTGTTGGAACAGCTTCAGACCCTGGTTCAATCATCACTTTGACAACAACAGATAATCCCAATGTCACAGGTGAAACACTAAATGGAACATTCCCTTTTGGGGTAATGAATATTTTTAATGACTTAGTTAATACTTCTACAACTGTTCAAATAGTAGAATATGTACTGACAGCGGCTATTCCTGGACAAGTTTGTGCTAGTCCACCTAAGACAATTTTGGTGACCGTTTATCCTGAGCTGGATGTTACTATAAATCCTAATCCTACCTATGTATGCAATCCTGGTGATTGTGTGAATCTAGCAGCATCTACTAGTGGAGGAACAGGTAATAATTACGCATACGAATGGTCAGGGCCTTCCTACACCAACAGTGGATCTACAGTTCAGGTTTGCCCAGTGGCAAATTCACAATATATCGTTACTGTAACAGATGATTACGGATGTACAGGTACTGAAAGTGTAGATGTAGAAATAAAGGATCCAGTTACAGTAGAATTAGACCCTTTGGATATAGTAATTTGTAAAGATGGTATACCTGGTAATTCTGAATATATTTTTGCAACATTAACTTCCAATCAAAATCCATATTTTTTCACTTGGTCAAATCCAAGTGGATTGGTGGGAGGAGGAGCTCCGTTTTATACACCTACCAATGACAGGTTCGAGATATTTGAAGAGCAATCTAATACAGCGGCTGGATATGTTACTGTCACTGCAACAGATTTATTTGGATGTACAGGAACTGCGGAGGCTTTTGTGACCATCGATGCTGGACCTGAACCAACAGTAACTTATGACTATAATTGTGGTTCACCTACAGTGGATATTATTGCAGATTTTGAAATCGGAAGCTCCAGCACAGGTCTTGACAAATTTGAATTGTATGCTTGTGATTCAGGCAGTGAAGTGTATATAGGCGAGCTTTATAATGACCCTTCTATTTTTCAAGATATAGATATCGCCACTTATGGAACATGTTTTACTGTTAAGACATATACAGGCAGTGGATGCGTAGTCGAACGTACAGTGAATGTCGTGACAAGTACTGGCACTCCAGTTCAGTTTTCAGGACCTACATCTGTATGTACAGGTAGTGCTGCAACGATAGGAGTTTCCAATGCTACAGATTATACAAATGGCTTCATATGGAATACTGGGGCGACGACTAGTGTCATTACTGTTAACCCAAGCCAAATTACCACTTACACAGTCACTGCAACAGATGCGAATGGGTGTAAACTTATTGGGACTAAAACAGTAGATATTGATCCGATTCCAATGGTAACATATTCGGGGTCAACCACTATTTGTCAGGGCCAAAGTACAACCCTTACTGCAAGCAGTGATATAGCCAATAGTACTTTCGTATGGACAAATACTAGTACGAATGCCCAAACCACGGGGGCGCAAATTACAGTAAGTAGCCCGGGAACATACACTTTAGTCGCAACATCACCCGATCTTTGCCCTTCTTCACCACTAACAGTAACTATATCTGTGGATGCAAATCTTCAGCCTAATATTAACGAACTCTCCATCTGTGATAATAGCACAGGTACTTTGGATGCAGGAAGTGGATTTGATACTTATACTTGGAGTACGGGAGAAACCACCCAAACTATTTCTGTCAATGCAGCTGGCACCTACACTGTTTCTGTTACACAAGGTACTTGTTCAGGAACTGATATAGTCAATGTGGTAAATAATACAACTCCACCACTTATGCTGCCTTCAACACCTATATCTGTTTGCCGTGTGAATAGTGGGTTGGGAGATACATTTGTCAATTTCATAAGTCAAATATCACCTACAGGTATCAATACAAACGTCAGAGAAATATCTGGATCAGGCGTAGACCTTACTGATCTTAATAATGTAAGCTTTATCGGAGTTCCAGTAGGTACATATTCTTTTGAATTTACTACTACTGGTGCTATAACACCATGTAATAATTCAGTGGATACACTACTCATTACAGTGACTGCATGCCAGTGCCCTCAAATATTAGCCACTGGGCCCTTCTGTAATGCTGGATCAACACCTATAGATATGAACACAAGAAAAGGAAATTCTAGTTTAGGGGGTACATTTTCAGTGATAAATCCTGCTGGGATAAATATGGTAAATGGTATTTTTGATCCACGCGGATTGGCACCAGGTACCTACACTATTGAGTGGTTTTTGACCAGTACCTGCAAACCTACTATAGACGTGGTAGTGTATGATAAACCAGTAATTGATTTAATCCAAGATAAAGCCAATGTTTGTAATAGCAATGCCACTGGAACTACCACCTTGAATTTGGGTACTTTATTAGGTAGTTCAACAAGTGCAGGAACATGGTCAGTGGTTTCTGGTCCCACAGCAGGATTCTTAGCTCCTTCTACTATAGATGGAACAGGCCTTAATGCTGGTGATATCATTGTTTTAAAATATGAAACCAACAATGCTCAGTCTCCTTGTACCAACGTTTCAGAATTAGTGGAGATCACAATCAAAGACTGTAATTGTCCTGATATCACCATTCAAAAACTGACCTTATGTAATGGTGATAATCAACAAATAGATTTAAATGATCCAAGTGTTCTCTCCATCACTCCCATCAATTTAACGGGGAAATGGTCATCTTCTGCCACTGGTGCTATCATCAGCGGTAGATATTTCAATGCCTTCGGCATTCCTGCAGGACCTTATACGATTACATTTACCTTAGATGCGCCGATTGCAGGCTGTCCACCATCCTATACTAATGATGTGGTAATTATCAGGCAGCCAAAAGCTGAAGTTAAAGGCAATGGAACGGCTTGTAATGCCAATACTGGGAATGGCTCTGTAATAGTCAATTTGTATGACTTATTAAAAGTAGGGTATACGACTGGCGGTACTTGGATTCAAAAATCAGGAACCCCAAGTCTAACGATTACAAATGGACAAGTGGATTTTACAGGGCAGGTAATAGGATCTCAGTACGTATTCAATTATAGCCTTCCAGCTGCAGACCCATGTATCGATCTGTCTGTGGACGTAATAGTAGATGTAGTAGATTGCAATTGCCCTCAAATATTGATAGATACGCCAAGTCCATTGTGTAATGAGAGTGGTATACTTGATTTGACCACACTGGAGCAATCTGGTAATTCTACAGGAAATTGGAGCTTAAAAAATGCACAAGGCAGTCCTGTGAATATCACTGGAAATATTTTAGATGCAGCAACTTTGTCAGCTGGAGATTATACCTTGACATTTACATTGGTACCAGCACCTGGTGGTACATGCCCTAAGGATAAATCTGTTCCTATTAGAATTGAGCAACAAAATAATGCTGTATTAAGAGATACAATGGTTTGTAATCAAATCAGTTCTCAAGGGGCATCATCATTAGATCTAAGAGGGTTAATTACCAGCGTGGTAGGTTCAGGAAAATGGTTGGATGACACAAAAACTGAGATAACCAATTTTACCAATGTGAGTTTTGTAGGAATGTCGCCACAAACACTAACATATTATTACACGCTTTCTTCTATTTCTCCATGTGTAAATAGGGAAATTCCGGTGCAAATAGAAGTTATGGATTGCAGTTGTCCTCCTATTACCTTAGGAACTATACCATCTATCTGTACTAATAGTCCAACTTTTGATCTGAGTCCTTATTCTGATTCAAATCTTCCAGGTCAATGGGTATCTAGCAGTGCACAATTATTTATTAATAGCAATATAGCTTCACTGGTAGGTGTACCTGCTGGTGTTTATGAGATATCTTATGTCCTTTCCAATCCACCTGCGGATCCATGTCCGAAGGAAAAGAAAGTTATGATAACAATATTTAATCCAAAATCTGCAGGGTCAGCGCGTGGTGCTGAATTTTGCGTAGGATCGACTGATATTCTTAATTTGTATGATCGTCTGGATAATGAAAATGTAGGGGGAGTTTGGTCGGCTGTGAATGGTCCAATTCCAGGATTTAATGCCGCCACTGGACAATTTTCATTGACGAATGTTGGGGCTGGAGATTATAAATTTGCATATGCATTTACAAATCAAGCACCTTGTCCTGATGATAGGGAAGAATTGACCATTCGGATCAATGCATTGCCAGTTGCTGACGCAGGGTCTGATAAAAATCTGAATTGTTCAATTCAAAGTGCAGAGCTAGGTACAACCAATTCTTCTGTTGGTAATAACATAGTATATGAGTGGCAGTTGGCAGGTAAAGTTGTAGGTAATACGCGATTATTGACCGTTAATAAAGGAGGAACTTATACTTTAAGTGTACGTGATACTGTGACGAATTGTGCAGCTTCATCCGATGTAATTGTGCTTCAAGATAATGATTTTCCAATATTTGATGTAGTTGTAGATACTATAGCTTGTTTTGGTGAGCGGGGCAGCATTTCAATATTAAATATAAGCGGCGGCACTGCTCCATACCAAATTTCATTTGATGGTGGTATCACTTATGGAGTATCTTCTTTGATTAATGGTTTGGGCGGAGGACAATACAAGGTGTTGGTGAAAGATGATAAAGGGTGCGTCAATGATCAATATCCAGTAATAACATTCACAGAACCTCCATTATTTACAGTGGATCTTGGCTCTGATTTTCTGATGTACCTGAATACTGATACCACAATCAATATAGTAGGTCAATATGATCCTGCCACTGTCCAATCAATTTCATGGAAAATAAATGGAATTGATCAACCGAGTGCAAATAATGTAGGAAGCCTACCAATATCCATCATAGAAGATATTGAAGTGTTGGTTACTGTAATAAATAAAGACGGATGTATAGCTTCGGATGTACTAAGAATAAGTTTAATCAAATTGAAGCCAGAATGCGTTCCAAATATTTTTACACCTGATAATGGAAATAATGCTAATAATACTTTTTCCATAAATTGTGCTGAAGTTGCTTTAATAAATAATTTTAAAATTTATGATAGGTGGGGCAACTTGGTTTATTTCCAAGATAATTTCACACCACTAGATAGAAATAAGTTTTGGGATGGAAAATTTGCTGGAAAACCAGCAGAACAAGGAGTTTATGTGTACGTAGTTGACCTGACTTATACTGATGGAAGTACAGAAACAAAATCAGGAGATGTCACATTGATTCGATAGTAAACGATTGAATGGATTCAGAATGTTTTAAATCAGAAATTCTGAATTCATTCAACTGTTAATGACTGTTAAAGTACTGGTTAAATAATCTTAACATCGATTACAAGGATTGCCGTTTTGCGTTATTCATGTATAAATTATAGTGATATGTCAAGGATATTTGTTTTTGCCTCTGTTATTTTATTCGGTTTATCTTCATGTAGTAGTACATCATCTAAGTATTTTTACACTGACTCATTACAAGACAATTATCGATGGAGTTCGGATGATCTTAAGAAAATTCAATTTTATTTGTCAGAAAATATCGTCTTGTGGAAGGATGTAAGAAGTGACAAGAGTACTATCACAGATGGTAAAATAAAAACTATAGATGGGAGGTTGGTTGAAGAAATTGTCATTAAGGCCGGAACACCGGGTGTATATTTATTTTCTCCACAAAAAGATCACTTTGCTATCACCTTTGATCCAAACGATGATTCCAAATATCTTGTTTTTGGACCATCAAACAAAATGCGTGGCAGGTACGTACTTCTCGCAAAATCTTGGGATAGAAATTTAGGTAAAGTTACATATGGTGATCAGCTTTACAATACAAATTCAAACAGTGCTTTTGTTCATCTTATGGTTGAAATCAAAAAAACGGGAAAGACAAAAGTGGTATCCTCTACGCCTTCCGGACGTAAGGTGTAAGATTATCTCATACATCAATGATAGCCAACAACAATAGTTGACTTTTAAAAAAACCTAAGAAAATTTGGATTTTAAAATATTATTAGGTATTAACTATTTGTCAATTAATATTTGTTTATCTTTGGGCAAAATACTTGATAGAAATGAAATATTATTTTATTTTTGGATTTATGATTTTTAGTCTGCTTTTTGGTGGATGTAAGAAAGAAGATGATGTTGTAAAAGGATGTAAAGATAGTGCAGCGGACAATTATGTTGCCAATGCTGATGAAGAAGATGGATCTTGTACCTATCAGAAGCGATATCTTGGGTCTTATCTTGCTGATATTGCATGTCAAGATGTCTTTAAAGATGCCTTCTCGCAAGGAAATATGGCGATAAATGAAACCATAGATAAGACTTCAGTCAATATAATATTAGAAACAAACATTGGTCCATTGCCTGTTACTGGTAAAGTGTCTAGAGATACCCTTGCTGTTGATGCTGTTTTATCTGATATTGAGATAGAATTAGCTCTTTTAAATCCTGCTTTTGGGGAGGGTACAGTCCTCACAGATATTAGCTTAAAAAGTAAAATGGTAGTTAGTAGTGACAATAAAAATTTGAATGGGCCTCTAGAGGCACTCATTGTGACTAAGGAAGATGTAGTAGTATTTGGAATACCTATTTCTAAGGGCTTTAATGTGTCAGACTCTTGTAGTATATCGGCTGTAAAGTTATAACTTGGTTTATTCCAATCTAGGTATTTTTATCTTAGTTTGGTATCGAAACTTTCAAAAAAGAATACAGTTAAGTCATATTAGATTGCTGGACAAAGTCGCCAAAATGGATTATATTTTAACGGAAATCATTAATAAAGTTTGTGTAATCAGACTCAATAGGCCTGAAAAATTTAATAGCTTTGTAAGGCCAATGGCTTTAAAATTGCAAGAGGTTTTGGCTGATTGTGAGGCTGACAGTGCTATTAGGTGTATTGTAATTGTGGGAGTAGGAAAGGCTTTTTGTGCTGGACAAGATTTGCAGGAAGCAACCGATCCACAAGGCCCTCAACTCACCACCATTGTATCTGAACATTATAATCCTATAATAAAGCTAATAAGAAATGTCCCTAAACCTGTCATCACAGCTGTAAATGGGGTGGCGGCAGGTGCTGGCGCAAATATAGCATTGGCAGGAGATATAGTGATCGCTTCTGAATCAGCTTCTTTTATTCAGGCATTTAGTAAGATTGGATTAATACCTGATAGTGGTGGAACGTACACTTTGCCTAGACTCATTGGTCTACAAAGAGCTTCAGCATTGATGATGCTAGGAGATAAAATTTCAGCGAAGGATGCGCAATCTATGGGTATGATTTATCAGTATTTTCCTGATGATGTTTTTTGGGAAAGTGTGATGGTTTTAGCGCATCAAATGAGCGAGATGCCTACTCTTGGGTTAGCTCTCACAAAACAGGCATTAAATGCCACATTTGACAATACATTAGATCAACAACTGCAATTGGAGGATTTACTTCAAACAAAGGCTGGGATGAGCCATGATTACAGAGAAGGAACTTCTGCTTTTCTTGAAAAACGTAAACCAAGCTTCAAAGGGCATTAACCTTAGCATTTTCGAATTTAATATAAGATAATCTTGTCATTTTGCATGGTTCCATTGGTATAGGAAGTGTGTAAAATATAAGTTCCCGATGGTAAGTTCAGAGTCGATATTTGGGATGGTAAATGGTCATTCCATTCTTGAATTCTATTTCCATTAGAACCAATTAATATCATTTTTGCAATGCCATTTGGATTTCCCAAATAGGATAGTTGTATATCTTCTGAGTTGAATATAAGATTTTTCTGTATTGCAAGTTTGGTTGGAAGGTTTGGAACTAAATGCTTTATATCTGAATAGGTATATTTTCCATTATTATCCACAGTTTTGAGTTTATAAAAAGTACTTTTGAAAATTGGATTATCCACAAAGGAAAAGAGCTCCTCGTCAGTATCATTTATGTGCGAGATTTCAATCCAATTGTTACTATCATTGCTTCTTTCTAAAATATATTTAGCTACATCTTGATTTCTGGCATGTTTCCATGTTAAATATGGTATATTTTTATTCAGTAGTTGCGCATTAAATTCTGTTTCATCAGATGACAGAACTACAGCGTTTTCAGCAGAAATAGAAAAATTGTCGATTAAAAACCCATCAACATTATATCCAGCGCTGAAAATTCCCGAAACAGAAGCAAGGAATCTAAAAACGACATCGGCATTGCCTGACAAACTGCTGATATCTATGGTTTTCGTTTCATAATGTATGGGTGTAGAATAGTAATTTGTCCAGCCTGTTCTATCAGTAAAAACTTGGCTTTCAAGTTGACAAAATTCGCCAGGGCCAGTGTTGTAAAATTCAGGAACATCTCCCAATCTACTCCAAGTATTACCGCCATCTATTGAATATTGAAGCTGTAATGCCGTAGGGCCATTGCAATATTGAGTATGAATACTCATATCAAAGGATAAGGTGTAGTTGTTATAATGTGTCAAATCAAACTTTGATGTGCACAAAGCACTTTTTGTATTCGCTATGGGCAAGACTGAGTTTAATCCTGTTTTCCAAGCATTAGTATTGGTATATAACGGGCTTGAAGAAGTGCCATTTGTTGTTCCTTTTTCCCATAAATTTATAGATCCTTCTACATTTAAAGGACAAAAATACATATCAGAGGCATCCATATTGCCGCCTTGGTTTATGGTAAAAGGAGGATATAAGGTTGGTAAAATATTTACAGCATCTTCCAGAAGAAATGTATGGATATTATTAACCGTGAGCGATACATCATATGAACCATCTTCTGTATAAGTCACTGTGGGCGAAGCATCTGTGGAAGTCATACCATTGCCAAAATCCCATAAATATGTATTGCCATTGATTGAATTGTTGGAAAATTGGACAGAAAGTTGTGACCACCCTAAAGGTTGTGTCACGGTAAAATTAGCACACCCTTGGGAAGTTGGGCTTTGAAAAATAAGTCGATGTGTAGCACTTATATCACCGCCGCAAACATTGGATACATGGACTTCATATTTTTTACAAATTTCAAATCCAGGAGGTGAAAGTATCAACGCATTCTGGTTTGTTGTGAAAGACTCTAAAAATGTTGTAGTATTTTGTTCCTTAATTTGCACAAAATAAGTATTTTCAGTTGTTGCATCCCATTGTATATTAAATCCTGTCTCTGTAATATTGCTGATAGAAATGTTTTGGACTCTTTCACATAGTTCGGGTCCACATGCATCGAGACAAGAATTACCTTGATTTGTTATTTGTGTACCTATGGCAGATTTTGAAGTAGCTGACCATGTACTTGTGTTGGTCACTGTGGGAGACAAGATATAACCAGTAGTGCTATCATGAACACCATTGAGATTATGTCCTATTTCATGAGAAACCATTACCTGCATAAGACTTGCAGTATTGGTCCAGTCTTCTAATATTGCTAATGCTTGTGAGTTGCAGTATAAATTTGAACTTTGATACGCTAATCCTATTGTGGAACCAACCAAATCTCTATTGGTCCAAAAGTGACCACCATTCATTGGAAAATTGAATCCACCATTTGCCACCCAAGTATTAAACTCATTTAATAAAATATTGGGCGAGGTAGTTGGAGATAATGGATCACATGTACTACAAGTGGATATTACAACCTCTGAAATTTCAAAATTTAACCCATCATCAAAATTAAAATTGCCATTGTATTCATAATTGCCTTCGACATTATTTAGGACACCTACCACGTGGTTAACAACATTGTCGATACCTGCATGGGCAGGATCAATAAACATGCTATAATCCGCTAATATCGCTATTTTTGTTTTATAACATTCTGCTAAACTTCTACTATCAATTTCAATCCTATCTTCTCGTATTGTAGGTGCATCATCGCTGTGATGACAGGTATACGAAGCAAACTCACTTTTTATATCATTAGATTTATAAATTATGGATACATTGGAGGGCGCAGTATGGTCAAAATATCTTAATGGTTCAATATACCAAACTTCATTGTTTATGCTAATATTACCGTAAATAAAATCAGTAGCAAAAGTCATTCTTGCAGTCGACTTTCCATCTACAGAAATTCCTTTGTAGGTTAAAAGCTGATGTTTTTCTCTGTAAATTTTTTCGCAAGAAGAAGTTAGTACTTTTATCTGTGCATCTTTTGGTAGTATAAAAGTAGGCTCTAGTATGAACTCTGTCTCAATTCCATCATCATTTTTGAAAGTAAATTTATGAAAGGACCTGCTGTTATTGTTTTCTAGGATCGATTTTGTTTCTACAGAAATAACGTTATATCGCTCCAAAACTTTCTCTGCTACAGGAGATGCATAGAATGCATCATTTTCAATAGAGATATTTAATTTATTTTGGGAGAACGTCCACTTAGCAGTACTTAGACATAGTACAATAATAAAATAAAATTTGAAGTTTTGCATATTGACTAGATTTATTTGAAATAAAATAAATCAGGTCTCTTATCACTAGGTTGCTACAAATAATTATGTTGTCAAAAAGAATAATATTGAAATTCTTTATGCAAACATAACGAATTTCACCAAATTATAAAATAGTTATTAAAAAAAAATTCAATATATTTTAATTTATTGATGCGATCATGTAAATATTTTAAGCCATAATTACATAAAATTAATTTATATATATACAATCATGTATTAGATGTAATTAGAAAATAACTAAAACAGAAAATTGTTATATTAATTTCTGACTCCCGCCAATAAGTACAGTACCGCCATTCTTATGGCAACACCATTTTCAACTTGATCCAAAATAATTGCTTGATCAGAGTCTGCCACATCACTGGTCAGTTCTATTCCTCGATTGATTGGGCCTGGATGCAATATAAGTATATCCTTTCCCACAGATTGTAGTAATTTTTTATTGATTCCAAAGTAATTCGTATATTCTCTAAGTGATGGTATAAACTTGGTATTTTGTCTCTCCAATTGGATTCTCAACACATTTGCCACATCACACCATGCCAATGCTGATTTAATCTCACTGAATACTTCAACGCCCAAATGGGTTATATGTTTTGGAATTAGTGTCTTAGGTCCACAGACAGCTACTTGTGCCCCCAATTTCTTAAGACAATAAATGTTGCTAAGTGCTACTCTACTATGTGTAATATCGCCTACTATTACTATTTTTTTATTTTCTAACGTACCTAATTTTTCTTTAATACTGAATGCATCTAGTAATGCTTGGGTAGGATGTTCATGTGTGCCATCGCCGGCATTTATGATATGTGCATTGATATTTTTTGCGAGAAAATGATGTGCACCAGGTGCAGGGTGGCGCATTACCACCATATCCACTTTCATAGCTAATATATTATGAATGGTGTCAAGCAATGTTTCACCTTTACTGACAGAAGATGAAGATGAAGCAAAATTTACTACATCAGCGGATAGTCTCCTTTCCGCCAATTCAAATGAGATGCGGGTGCGAGTTGAATTTTCAAAAAATACATTTGCTATAGTAACATCTCTTAAAGAAGGAACTTTTTTTATGGGTCTGTTGATCACATCCTTAAACTCTTCTGCAGTATGAAATATCATGTCAATATCTTCTCTATTGATGTATTTTATACCGAGTAAATGATTTGTACTCAACTGAGATTTAAACATTCGCTTAAGATTTGGAAGGTTTACCTGAAAACATCATAATTCTATCCTGGCCTTCTCTTTCTTTCCATTGTACTTGTACATATGCTTCATCCAAGGCATCAACTGAAATGCCAACATAGTTGGATTTGATAGGAAAATGACGATTAAACCTACGATCTACTAAACTCAATAATTCAATTTTAGAAGGTCTCCCAAGGTCTTGTAATGCAGATATAGCAGCGTGTACCGTTCTACCAGTATATACCACATCATCTACCAAAATTACATTTTTTTGATTTATGGAAAATTCTATTTCCGTTTTGGAAGCCTTAATAGGGGATTGTCTTATCCTGTAATCATCACGATAAAATGTAATATCCAATTTTCCATATTGATAAGAAAGTAATGGATCAATTGTTTTAAATACTTGATGCAAGCGTTCTGCCAAATATACGCCTCTCTCTTGAATACCGATTAAACAGAGATTTTCTATATTTTCGTGGTTCTCAAGAATTTGATGAGTCAATTTTTTTATAATCAGGTGAAACCGATTTTCATCCACGATTATTTTTGGCATTGGGTCCATCATCACGATATCACAGTTTTAAAAATTTTACATTATTTGATTTGATATCTTGACATTGCAAATAATACAACCCCTTTTGCAACCCTTGTAAATTCAATTCTTCAATGCTGTTTGAAATAGAACCTCGTAAAACTATTGTACCTAAAGCATTATAAATCACATAAGACGCTGCATCTTTGCTGCATAAATATGCTATATTGTTATCAATGACGTTTGGTATTAATTTGATATTTGATTGCGTAAAATCTTTAGTTGATGAAACTGATGATTTAATCGAAATATTGTCTATTGCCACTTCAAAAATACTTTGTCTTCCGTTATTTGAAAGATCGATCGCTGATAATTGAATTTGAGTATTTTGCCAAAGCTTCACATCATTAGGTATAGAAATATCTTCGAATCTAATCCAGGCATCAGTATTGTCACTATATCTGAAAACTTCAAATTCATTGACACCATTTGTGAATGAAATTGTGAATATTTGATTGCCATCTTGCTTACTTGTAAAACTCCAAAGGTCGAAACTTAATGTCGGATCTAGATAAGTGGACAAATCCAAAACCCTAGATTTTACCACCATGGGAGTGCCATCAACATCGGCGCAGTCTGCTCCAGGAATGCCATTTGAAGTCACCATAGCGAAATTGCCAAAGTCATCGCTGTCGGCAGAAGGGGACGCAACTCGATTATTGAAAGTTGTGATTTTAGGAATGCCGATTTCCCAGTCTCCTCCTTCATTATTGTCATTGGTCCAAAAATCTGAAGCATCAAATACTTGAGCATAACCATCTGTCAACATGTAGGTCTGTGTAGTAGTAGAACTAAAATCAAAATTTTCAAAGTTATGAGGCAAGTAACCCCAAGACTCTATAATGGCATTTAAAGGTACAGCAGGGATGTTTATAGTTTTGGTGCCATCTACTGTTTCTAATTTTGAGAAACTATCATTCCAAAATTTAATATTTCCTTCAATTGGCTCATTGTTTTGATTTACCAAATTGATAGTTACAGATGTTTCAGAAATTGGCTCCAGTATTACATCTAAATTTAGAACTTTACCTCTTTCTAAAGTGACTTCTAAAGTCTTAGTCAAATATTTATCTTTTGAAATATGAAGTTTTACAGTGCCATCTTTATAGGTTCCTGTTTTATAGATTCCATCTGGTGCGGAGTAATTTATATTATTGCCATCTCCGTCAAATTCAAATTTGACATTTGACATTAATTTTCCATTGATGTCAGTGACAACACCTTCAACATAACAAGCACGTTTATAATCCACCTCCACTATGAAAAGACCATTTTCAATATCACTAGCATACACCAAATTTGAATTTGTATATGGATAGGCTCCCCAATTGCCATGATAGGATTCATGACAAATATATTCATCTTCCCAAGTGTCATAATATGCTACTTCAACCATATTATCTGGTTTATGTACATCCAAAACTCTAAGCCCGTCTGTGTACCAAGAAGTAACCAAATACCCATCTAGATAATGTGTATTATGAGGTATTACTCCTTCAGGACCACTGATGGCGGGAATATATCGGTCAAGTTCACGAATGTTTTCGGGCGTACTGACATCATATGCCGTAACATATGCAGATGCTCTTTCATCGGTTGTAAAAGCCAATGTATTCTTGCCATCACCCCACACGTTATGAGTAAAGAAATTTGGAGTGTAATTCGACCCTAATAATCTAATATTGGATTTGTCAGATACATCATACATTGCCATCTGACCTCTATAGATTTCTGATGTGTATAAGGTGTCTTTCGTCACAAAGGCATCATGGGAATATTGAAAATTTTCTATTCCTACATAATTTGGAGCTAGAGGATCAGAATTCAAATCAAAGATAAGTGAGCCGCCTACGCCTACATTTGATCCTGCCAGATAGCAAAATCCTTTTTCGTCGATAAAAAGATTGTGACTTTTTCTCAATACGACATTTCCTGTTGGTAGTGGTATCTCAGGTTTATAAAATACATGTGATATGTCTTGTACACTACGGGATACATCAATGATCAATAATCCATCAGATCCACTATCAGCTACCACATAAAGGTAGTCATTATAGAATTTGATATCTCTCCATATTGAATTTGTCCCAAAGACTTCATAGACAAGAATCGGTTCATTGGGTTTTTCTAAAGAGAATATACTTGTCCTATTAAAATTTCCTATGACAGCATAATGGATTCCATCTTTTTCAAATCCCCATATGTCATTACTATTTACATCAAAAGTCCTGTGAGCGACTAATCTAGTGTTGAGTAAATCTTGGCTATTTATCTGCGAAATTGAAATTAATATAAGATAAAGGACAAAAGATTGGGATTTTACTTTTCTTAGCATAATAATAAAATGTATTTAGATACAAATGTATTTTAAAATAAATAATAACTTCAAAATTTTAGAAAAAAAGTATTCAATACATCTTCTTACTACTGTTATATATCAAACTTACCATAAATTGCTTCTACAAAAGGTCCATTAAGGAAAGTCTCCGTAGATAATTGTGATTGCAAAATCGTACCTTTCCAATCATGATTCAACAGCATATTTGCTACTTCACACATTGGTGCCGCAGTGGTAGTTTGTATAGCTCTTAATTTCTTATTACCGACGAATGAAGGAAAAATTTTGTAAGACTTTTCGTTTCTTCTCAATTTACCGTATTGATCCAATCCTTGAACACTGGCATAGACTATCACGACATCATCCTCCACGCTAGGAATGTTTTCTAACATTATCCGTTCTAAATCCTTAATAGGATTTTCTGAATTTCCCAAGGTAGATAAAGTGTTTTTTACCCACTGATAATGTCCAGGATAACGAAGTGTTTTATAATCAAGGTCTTTTACTTTACCTGCGAAAGCATCAGGTAGGTCCGCCGCGCCACCTGAAGTGAAATTGTCTTCATATTCATCACCGTCAATGATGATTCTTTCTCTCCCTGAGAGTGCTGGAACTTTTATTTTTTGATAATTTCTTACAATTTCGGCATCCTTAAGATACTCAGTGGCTACTCCAATAGGACTCCAAGTAAAAGCATAATAATGGGGTGAAGGAGCATTTTTTGAGATCGCACCTACCTTCATAGTGATAGAATCTACTTTATCTACCTTATATTTTTCTACAAATAATTCGTACAATCTATGTGCGAGTACATTTATAAATCCGGGTGCCAAACCAGTCTGCAAAACAAATGCCTTTTCACTATTTTTTGAAAGTGCTATTATATCTTTGGTCTCTTGAACATACTCTGTCAGATTGGCATAGTGGCAACTGAATTTATTGGCAAGGTCAGCCATTCGCGGAGCTTGACTCCCAGGTAAACAATCCAAAATTATTTGACAGTTTTCTAATGCAGCATCCATAGCCGCATTAGATCCAGTTTCAGGCATGAGTATACCTTCTATAGATGCGGTACCTGTAACGCCTTCATTGACAAAAGTCAATGCCGAATCAATATGATTTTGAGAAATGTCTCCAAAATAAATATGGCAATCAAATACCTTAATTTCACTCAAAATTAGCCCAACTGCCTGCCCAATTCCACCACTGCCGGCTATAAATATTTTCTGTTTCATTATGAAAGTTTTATGTAAAGATATCACATCAAAGTCTTCTGAGTATGATATTTTAATTTAGGACTGCAAAGATAGTATTTGGGTGGCATTGAATTAAGATTTGAAAGAATTCTTTTTTGAATTTATTATTTGTGTTGATGTCTTTTGATTACCTTTGTTACATTACATAAATTTTCATTTTTAGTGATTATACTCATCTGTACACTTTTATTATTAGCATATATTTTTGATATAACATCTTCAAAAACACGTGTGCCTTCAGTGATTTTACTGTTAGCTTTAGGCTGGGGAGTAAGTTTTTTGGTCTCAGCATTTGACATTGTTTATCCTGATCTTTCTTCTATTTTACCTATGTTAGGTACCATTGGTTTGATACTTATTGTTTTAGAAGGATCGTTGGAATTAGAGCTAAACGCATCTAAATTTGGCATAATTAAGAAAACCTCCATTATTGCATTATTATCCATTATCGTCTTATCTTTGGGTATAGGTTATGCTTTTCAGTATTATGGGGGCACTACATTTCGTATTGGTTTTATTAATGCTATTCCATTTGCCATCATAAGTAGTGCTATTGCTATTCCTAGCGTGCACCATTTATCTTCGAAGAATAAGGAATTTATCATTTATGAATCTAGTTTTTCAGATATATTTGGCGTGATTATTTTCAATTTTATCCTCTCAAATGAAACGATAAAATCAGAAACTTTTGCTATTTTCGGATTAAACTTACTTGAGATTTTACTTATTTCCATTGGTGCTACTATTGGATTAGCTATGTTATTGGGTAAATTGAAACACCAGGTTAAGTTTTTACCAATTATATTGATGATTGTTTTAATCTATGATATTTCAAAGATTTACCACCTACCAGCACTGATTTTTATACTTCTTTTTGGATTATTCATTGGAAATTTAGATGAGCTGAATAGATTTAAATTTATTGAGAAATTGAAACCTGAAGTACTAAATAAGGAAGTGCATAAATTCAAGGAAATCAATACCGAGTTTACTTTTTTGATCAGATCTCTATTCTTTTTATTATTTGGTTTTTTAATGGATACCTCCGAGTTATTAAATTCAGAAACAATAATTTGGGCATTAGTTATTACTCTCGCTATTTTTTTAATTCGATTTATCCTTCTTAAAATATTTAGACTAGGAACAAAGCCACTGCTATTTATAGCACCTAGAGGATTAATTACTATTTTATTTTTTATTTCATTGCCTGTCTCTCAACAAATTGCAATCGCAAATAAATCCTTAATAATTCAAGTTATTATATTATGTGCATTAGTTATGATGTTTGGGATGTTGTCACATAAAGTTGAAAAACCAGAAATCCCAGTTCAATCTTCTGATGGCAGTCAAAATGAGCTCGAACCTATAGAAGATGATGTTGCAGAAGTCTTAATATGACCTTATAAATTTTTCAAAAAACCAATTTGTTGTTAAGGTTTTTTAACCCAAATTTTATCTGCTATATCGAGATATGCCGGCAAAGCTGCTGATCCATACCAAGAATACATAGTAGGTTTTAAAATATGATACCTGATGGCTGGATCATCTGTGAGAAGGGATGTTATCTTTTCTGTATCGGAGTGATTAAATATGAATATACCTCGATAGTTATCGTCATTTTTACCTAGCGGACCTGCAATAATAAGATCTCCTGAATTTACCATTTTATGGATATTGTCTAAGTGGCCTCTGAAACATGAACTTACAAATTTTTCATCGGTGTACACACTATCACCTGTACTTAGTATTACAAGCGTAAATTTTTTCATTCCATAATCATCCCCTCCATACTTTTTTACTAAAGAAGAGTCAATATTTGGATTTGTCACTTGTGCATGGACGATCCATGTACTAAAAACCAATATAATAATAGAAAATATCCACTTATTCACTAATGATATTTATTAATTAAGGAAACAAAGATAGATTATTTTTAAATTTTAATCCTTGTAATTGTTCCCTTTTCACCACAGAGAGCAAATTCATTTTTCTGTAAGTAAATGCAACCATAAATGTCAAATTCATTTTGTAATTTATAATAAGTCCAACTATTGCCTTGGTCTTGGCTGAGCCAAAATTTGCCATCATTTCCACATATAATAAGCGTGCCATCATCAAATGATTTAATGACTCTAAAGGCATTGTACCCTGCATGTGCTATTTTGGGTTTAAACGTATGCCATGTTGCTCCTCCATCAACGGTCTTCAAAATATGACCATTATAGCCGATAATGAGTCCATCAAAATTGTTCAGCATTACTCCTGAAGCATAAAAATCTCCCTCGTTTTTTAAAAGGTGCCATTGTAATCCATTCTTATCAGATGTCATGATATTTCCCCATCCAAATGCAACGATTCTTTCATCTGTAATGATGGCATCAGAAATTTCGAATGGGAAATACATTGCAGAGTCGACTTGGAACTGTCTATTAAGTTTATAGATATAACCATGTTCATTTGATTTTCCACCAAACGTATATATCGCATCTACTCCTTCATGAACTCTTTGGAGAATGTCCCAATTAGCTAATCTGTGGAAAGTCCATGATTGTTCTGATATCGGTTTTTGAAATAAAAATCCATCTGTCCCAACAGTAAGAAGATCACCATTAGACAATAACTCTAGATCAAAAAGTCCTTTTGTTGAAATCGTATCCAGCTTAAAATTTGAAAATGTTTTATCCGTTGTGAGTTGAAGTCCTCTCAACCAAACATATCCACCAATGACAGTGATATTTCCGCTATCATCCATATGTAAATCATACCAAGTATCATTAGTTCCTGAATTAAAATATTCTTCCAAAGCAATAGATTCTGGCGAACTACAGGAAAAAAGAAAGAATAAAAAGGTAAATAAAAGAAATCTAATTGTGAAAATCAAAATTCTAATTTCCATTTAGAACTTTACCGAATACAGGAAATCCACCGCTTCCATAATGTGAAAATTTTACATTGGATGTGACAGGCAATCGCGGTTGTTGTTTTGCAAAATTGTCAAATAAATCTTTGACCAAGTCGTAATTCATGTTCTTACTATTGGGTTTTGGATAAAAGAAGATATAATCTATTAGGCCTTTTTCATCCCAAAAAACATTGATCCACAGTTTGACTCCTTTGATGTCGAATTGCATTGATTCAGCATATTTTTCAAAGTCTTTCATCAAATCAATCCACAATGAATATGATTTATCCATATCTGAATCGCAAACTGCAAATAGCATTGTATTATAGTTTTTGACTAGAAACTCATACTTGCTTTCTTCTTCACCAATAAAGTAAGCAACTTGTCTCTTTGCTCTGATCTCAGATTGAGAAAAAGTGTTTGTGTTTACACAAATTAATAAAAATAATATTACAATATATTTAAACATCGAGACAGGACTTCACTTACATTACAACGAAGGTATTACATTTTTTTGTTACATTTAGCATATATTGAAAATAAATTTTATAAAAAAACCTGTTTCTTTGCATTAAATTCAAGTGATGTTGAGCATTTATACAGATGATTATTTTATGAAACAAGCGATTAAAGAAGCAGAAAAGGCCGCAGCTGCGGATGAAGTGCCTATTGGAGCCGTGATAGTCTGCAAAAATGCTATAATTGCCAAAGCATATAATCAAACAGAAATGCTAAATGATGTGACTGCTCATGCTGAAATTCTCGCTATAACAGCTGCATCATCGTATCTTTCTGGTAAATATCTGAAATCCTGTACCATGTATGTCACTGTAGAACCTTGTATCATGTGTGCAGGTGCGCTGTATTGGTCTCAAATAGGTAAGGTTGTCTACGGAGCCAGTGATGATAAAAGAGGTTTTATGCGTTTTGGAAAGGAGCTACTCCACCCAAGAACAAAGCTGGAGTTTGGTATTTGTCATGATGAATGTGGTGCCTTGGTGCGACATTTTTTTCAAAAAAAACGTTGAGAATACAAATAGTTATAAGTTTTAGGTGAATATCATTATCCTCTCGAGAAACACAGGACTGTATAGTACAGACAGCCTCATAAGAGCATGTAAAGTTAGAAATCACTCTGTACGTGTGATAGATCATTTGTATTGCGATATTTTGATTGAGAACAACAAGTCTAAGCTTTTCTACAACAATCAGGAGATCACTCATGTCGATGCAGTGATACCACGCATAGGTACATCAGCGACAAGTTATGGAGCATCTATAATTCGTCATTTCGAATTACATAATGTCATCACTTCACTCAAATCTACACCTTTACTCCAAGCTAGAGATAAGTTGAGTTGTTTGCAAATATTGGAGAGGAATGGGATACCTGTTCCCAAAACTGTTTATGCTAGTCATACTTTAAGTATTGAATTTCTGCTCAGCCAATTGAAAGAATATCCTGTGGTTATAAAATTAATCACAGGTACTCAGGGACTAGGAGTTATGCTGGCAGAAAATAGAAAAACAGCTGAATCTATATTAGAGGCATTTCACGCGACAAAAGAAAAGGTTTTGTTGCAGGAATTCATAAAAGAAGCCAAAGGTGCAGATTTGCGTGCCTTTGTTGTGGATGGTAGGGTAGTTGCCGCCATGAGACGTCAGGCAAAATCTGGTGAATTTCGCTCAAATCTACATAGAGGTGGGAGTGCTGAAGTATTGACCTTATCAGAAAGAGAAGAAAGAACAGCTCTAGATGCAGTAAGAGCTTTGGATCTTTCAGTGGCTGGTGTGGATATGTTGCAAACACATGATGGTCCGGTAGTTTTGGAAGTGAATGCTTCTCCAGGATTAGAAGGAATTGAGACCATCACTAAAGTGAATGTTTCAGCGGAAATTGTGAAATTTTTGGAAAGACAAAAATGCAAATTGTAAGATATTGGTATGTATGAAATATTGAAGGAGTCCAAATTCAAAAATGTGCCAGAATGGTATATTAATGGTGAGATCATTGAAAAAAATGTCCTAAATACTATTAAAATTAATGTGGGGAAAATTCCTTCGCACAATAGAATCAATATTTTTGCACATGTGATGGATACGGGCATTCCTGGTCCAAGAATACTCCTATTGGCGGGTATACATGGCAATGAAATCAATGGTATAGAAACCTTAAGACGAGTAATAGAGGACAAACTATATTTAAAGTTATCCAAAGGTAGTTTAATTATAATCCCACTTTTGAATGTTTATGGATTCATCAATTACTCAAGGGACGTACTAGATGGTAAGGATGTAAATAGATCTTTTCCTGGTCACATCAACGGTTCACTAGCATCCCGCATAGCGCGAATTATTACTAAGTTTATATTGCCGGAGGTAGATGTGGCTATTGATTTTCATACTGGAGGGGAAGCAAGGTATAATTACCCTCAAATCAGATATAATAAAAATGATCAAAAAGCATTATTGTTAGCTCAAGCAGCCGAGGTGCCATTTATTATTGAACAACCTCTTATCAACCATTCATTCAGAAAAGCCGCCTTCGATATGCATGTTCCTGCCATAGTTTTTGAAGGGGGTGAATCCATACGACTCAGTGGAAAAGCGATCGAAACTGGTTATCAAAGTATAATAAATATTTTGTCTAAGATGGAAATGATGGATAGAGATATGACATTACCTCGAAATTCTACTATTTTGGTCAAGAAAACTTCATGGGTTAGAGCTGCGCATGCAGGTTTATTTATTTGGAAAAAACAATCAGGTGAGTTTGTAAAAAAGGGTGAAATTTTAGGCCATATTAAGGATCCTTACGGGACCTTTTCGTATGAAGTCCATGCGAACCAAAATGGTTATATCATTGGTCATAATAATGCAAGTGTGGTATATCTTGGTGACGCATTGTTTCACATTGGATTAGATTACTCTTCCCTATAACCCCAAAAGCCATGCAACCATTTGTAACTTATTCAGACACCTTAACATATCTGTATGACCATCTTCCTATGTTTCAAAGGCAGGGACAGGCAGCATACAAGAAGGATTTGACGAATACCTTGGCCCTTTGTGAATTATTAGGAAATCCTCAAAATTCATTGAAAATCATTCATGTTGCTGGCACCAATGGGAAGGGTACGGTTTCACACTTGATCGCTGGTGGCTTACAAGCTCAGGGATATAAAGTTGGAGTGTATACTTCTCCTCACTACAAAGACTTGAGAGAGAGGATTAAATTAAATGGAAATTTTATCGATAAAAAATATATTATAAATTTTATAAATGTTTATTATCATGATATCGAACAGATAAAGCCTTCGTTTTTTGAATTGATGGTGGCATTAGCGTTTAAGTGGTTTTATGATATGAAGGTGGATTATGTTGTAGTTGAAACAGGACTCGGAGGTAGACTTGATTCGACGAATGTCATTACTCCTTTATTGTGCGTCATCACTAATATAAGTTTTGACCATCAAAATATGTTGGGCGAAACACTTGAAGCCATAGCATATGAAAAAGCAGGTATCATAAAACCCAATATTCAGGTTGTCATTGGCGAGTTCCAAAGTGATATTCACCATGTATTTGAACAAAGGAGTACAGAACTGAATGCTCCGATGTATGTCGCTTCATTAAAATCAATATGGATTCAGAAGAAATCTTTTGATCCACGAGGCATTGTTGGTTCATTTCAACTCCATGATGAGAAAGAAAAACTGGATGTTACATTGGATATAACTGGTCCATTCCAGGATAAAAATATTACCACAGCCTTCTATTCCTTAAAAATATTGAGTCAAAATATTCCCATAGATTTTGAAAAAATTAAAGCTTTTTCCCCAAAGGTTAAGAAAATGACAGCCTATATGGGTAGATGGGAAATATTATCATTAGAGCCATTTATTCTTGCTGATAGTGCGCATAATGAAGCTGGAATTTCGATGGTGGTAAATGCATTATCGACCATGACATTTGAGAACTTACATATAGTTGCAGGGTTTGTAAATGATAAAGACATTTCAAGAGTTTTAACCTTGCTACCCAGACAAGCAAAATACTATTTTGCCAAAGCAAAAATACCACGAGGGAAGAATGCGATCGAATTACAAAATGAAGCTTCAGCCTTGGGCCTGAATGGTAAGGCTTACACATCTGTGAAGAGGGCATATGCTGCAGCGCAACTTTCTGCCTGCAAGCATGATGTCATTTTAATAATAGGTAGTATATTTGTTGTGGCAGAGATTTTATAACCATGCAGAAAAGAAAAATTGTCTTAGGAATAGGTGGCTCATCAGGCGCTATATATGCGAAAAGGTTGATGGAAAAATGTCAAAGTAGAGATGATGTTACATGCAATGTGGTCATGTCAAAAAACGCTCTTGCAAATTGGAAACTAGAGATAGGGGATTTTGATCCGGAAGTCTGGAAAAATTTTGAATTTTATAAAAATGATGATTTTCTAGCACCTTTTGCCTCCGGTTCAGCCCAATATGATACTATGATAATCTGTCCTGCTTCTATGGGACTCGTTGGTAGGATTGCATCTGGAGTTTCTGACAGTTTGATGACGAGAGCAGCTGATGTCATGCTCAAAGAAAAAAGGCGATTGATAGTAGTTGTAAGGGAAACTCCATATAATCTTATACACCTTAAAAATATGACTACTATTGCCGAAGCCGGAGGAATAATTTGCCCTGCAACACCTTCCTTTTATTCAAAGCCATCTGATATTATCTCAGTGGTTGATACTGTGATAGATAGAATATTAGACATTGCTAAACTTGATAATGATGCATTTAGGTGGGGACAATCTTCTAATTCCTAAAATCAAATTATGCTGGAACAACCTCAATTATTGACTAAGCCCGTAAAACTTTTACTCGTACTTACTGCTTTTTTTATTGCAAATACCATAGTAGCTGAATTCATTGGAACTAAGATATTTTCTCTTGAAGCTTTGTTCGGTTTTTCACCTTTGAATCTTAAAATTTTTGGAGTTGAAGGTCTTGGACTCAATTTGACAGCAGGTGTGATATTATGGCCAGTAGTATTTGTGATGACAGATATTATTAATGAATATTATGGAGAAAAAGTAGTGCGATTTTTGTCATATCTCGCAGTTGGAATTGTAGTTTTTGCCTTTGTGATGGTGTATTTATCAATCAGTTTACCCCCGAATGAATGGTGGCAATATCAAAGTGGCACATTGGGAGCAAATAGCATTCCCGATATGCAAGTAGCATTCAAGAAAATCATGGGACAAGGCCTTTGGATTATTGTAGGTTCTATGGTTGCATTCTTATTTGGACAGATTTTGGATGTGTTTATTTTTCACAAAATAAAAGCAATAACTGGAGAAGGAAGACTATGGCTTAGGGCGACAGGGAGTACCTTGGTTTCGCAAGCTATAGACAGTTATATTGTTTTATTGATCGCCTTTTGGATAGGATCTGATTGGGAATTATCTCGGATATTAGCTATCGGTACTGTGAACTATATTTACAAAGGTGTAGTGGCTATTTTTATGACTCCAATCATTTATTTTATTCATGATGTTATAGAAAACTATTTGGGACATTCGCAAGCAACATTGATGAAATCCTCTGCCATGAAGGCATAGATTTTATATCCTATACACTCGTTTGAATTGAACCGATTGTTATTTTTTTTGTTCGAATTTCTACTTAACCTTATTATTATATGATAGTTCATTATGAAGGAATTTCTGGAGATGCAAAGGTTTGGATTTTCCAAGCCAAAGAATTAATTTCTGATGAATTAATATCAAAAATTGAATATGATTTACATGCTTTTTTAGATGAATGGGTCAGTCATAAGGAACAATTTCCATCGTTTGCTGGCATATTTTATCGCAAATTCCTTGTTTTGATTGCAGACAATTCCATTACACATATAGGTGGTTGTTCACAAGATAGTATGATGCACCACATAGATTATCTTGAAAATAAATACAATATTATACTTAAAGATAGAACCCAAGTAGCCTACTTGGATACAGAAAATAATGTTCGAAGCTTACATTTAAATGATCTTAAAGGTGCTTTTGAAGAAGGGATTATTGATAAAAGTACAATCGTTTTTGATAATTTGGTAAAGACAAAACATGATTTCGAGACATCTTGGAAAAAATCACTTAGTGAAAGCTGGCATATGCGGTTTGTTTGATTAAAATTAGCCAACAAATAGCGTGTTTTTCCACCTAAGGTAAGCTTCAGGATTTACAAATTCTATAAGATAGCGTACTGCCGATCGTCCATCAGCGTTAAGATCAATCGTATAATCATTGACATATAGTTTGACATGTGACTGCATCACTTGGGTATCCATTTCTTGTGCATGGCAGGTCATATAAGGCAAAGCAACATTTGGATTTTCCATAGCATATAAGACACTATTTCTTAGAACACGATTTACTTTGTTTTGTATATCAATGGGAAGATTTCTTCGGACCATTATTGAACCTAGTGGGATGGGCAATCCTGTTTTCTCTTCCCAAAAAACACCCATATCCATTACTTTGACCAAGCCCTTGGAGGCATAGGTAAATCGGTTTTCATGAATGATAAGGCCTAAATCCACCTGCTCTTTTATAACAGCATCTTCTATATCAGAAAAAATCATTTCTGAAATGTTGAGATGTTCACCAAAAGCAAATTTTAATAACAAATATGCCGTTGTATGTTTGCCCGGGATAGCAATGGTTTTTGTAGGGATGTTATCTATTTGTTGCATATCCTTTGAGATCAAAAGGGGCCCACAATTTCTACCTAAAGCACTTCCACTTGATAGGATTGCGTATTGGTCTAAGAGAAAGGCGCTCGCATGGTAGCTGACTTTTGTAACATCAAGTTCACTTTGAAAGGCTTTTTCATTGAGCTCCTGCACATCGTCTAAGTGTACATTGAATTCAAGACCTTCTAGGTCAATACGCCTATTCACAATAGCATCAAAAATGAAGGTATCGTTTGGGCACGGAGAAAATCCTAGTGTCAAATTCATGTTAACCTATATTCCATTCATCAAAATATTTGATAAAAATCTTTGCTAGATTTTCTGCATCAGAAATGGCTCTGTGGTGTACACCTGAAAATTCAAACCCTTCCATTTTTACCGCCTTTTTTAATCCAGGCTCGTCTTTCAACTTTTTTAGGTTTCTATAGGTGGATTTAAGATTGACGTGCCTATCTAGCCATTCCGTCTCAACTCTATGCAATTCACAATCCAACTTAAGTTGTGCTTTATCGTACTTTCCCCAAGAAATCAGTAGATAATCTTCATTTTCTACATCAGCCCAATCCATAAACTCTTGAATCACAATGGGAAACGTTCTAGACCTATCTATATCTTCTTGACTAATTGACGTAAGTTTTTTACAAAATTCACTTAAAATGGGGTTTACTGTTGGTTTTACAAATTTGTTAAATACAGAAGTCACCTTTTGGTAGTTGTCCACTTTTACTGCACCAATTTCTATGATTTCATTGTTTCCTTTTGGAGGTCTTCCCAACCAGCAAGATGCTTCCAAATCAAAAATTATATACTCCAAACTCCAGTATTTAATTGATTATACAATTTCCCACCCTAATTGTTTTTCTATATCATAGTTGGAAAGTCTATTATGATAATAATATAATATTTGTATATTATTGCAAATCAGTATATTGTCTTTAATTTTTAATATTTTTTCGAAATGATATGCACCTAATTTTTTTATACCTAAATCTGCGATGGTTTTAGGTTCCTGCCATGGTTCAAAGGAAAAAGTAAGGTGCTGCTTTTGCTCTAAAAGCACATCAACAACTTTTTTTGCGGCATCATAAAATTCTTCTAATGGTATCTCAAATTTTGTAGTATTTTGATTTATGAGATGGATTAATCCATTTTCTCTTTCTCGTATATATATGAGGTGAAATGCTGTAAAGGCTGCAATATTTGAAGAAAGAATAGGATTATGAGTTTTATAAGCTTGGACTATTGCTTCTCCCAGATTTTTTGCATAAATACTTTCTCTCTGTGCATTAGATGTAATAACTCCATTTGACAGAAAATAATCGCTTACTTTTACTTCTTTGTCAAATTTGTCATAACTGATACCTGATTCGTCTACTTTATTACCAAAAACATCAACTGGTTCTCCAAATGAAGCATACACCTCAGAATCTGTGACAAACATTGCTTTAAGAAACCTAATTACATTTTTGAAAGAGATAGGTTGTGATGGTCTTTTTATAAATTTTTCTCTATCAATGGTTTGAAGATGTTGGTCTATGAGTTGACTAGCTTCTAGTACAAAATGATACCCCAAGTTTAATGGTACAACAAAGATTTTTTTCTCACTTTTTTGATCCAATAATAATCGTTGTGCTTCCACAACAGAACTTATTAAACCCAACTTAACTTTTTCTTCTGTCTTTCCGCTTCTCGACCTTGTACCACCTGGAAAAAATATAGAATTGACACCTCTTGTGAGTGATAAACTTGACATTGATGTCAGACATTCTAGATAGATTGGATTTTTTTTGCGTCTATCAACTCTAAAAGCACCAAGTCTATTCATGAAATAAGCTACTATTTCAACGTTATAGAGATTCAATCCAGCTCCATAAGAAAATGCAGGCATTCCAGTATTGGTATCTATTGCATAACCTACCATGATGGAATCCAAATTTGAATAATGTGTTGGAACTACTACCACAGTACCTCGATCAAATAAGCTTCGTATCAAATCTAGGTTGCCCATGATTTTTATTTTTTGGCTCAATGTATTCTTTGTACCCCAACGCCAATATCCACCAAAATAGGTATTAAAAAGTCTTTTGAAGAATGATGTCAGAAATATTCGTGAAAATCGAAAATGTTTGGGATTGAAAGTACCTACAATTTCTTCATTATACCTATTTATTATTTTTTTTAATATAGCAACTTCTACTTCTTCTTTGTCTTCCCGTTCAGTTGATTTTTCTAATTCAATCGAAAGGTCTTTCCAATATTTTCTTTCACCTGGAGGGTCTACTTTCCAAGGGGTGTTTTTAGTTCGTTGCATTTCCATATAGATGGACCTAGACAGCAAGTCATTCAGTGAATGTGAGTTAGATTTCAACAGATTTTTAAAAACAAATTCATTTAGTTCAGAAATAAAATTGTGTCTGTCTTTACTAAATTTCGCCACAGGCCAATCTTCAATTTTTGGCATCAGGTGTCTATACGTTGCGTTTTGATTAGTGGTTTGGGACATGTATTTGTTCTAATATCGATTCTATATAGGATAATATTTCTTCTCTTCCAGTGTTATACACAGAACTACTTAAAAATTGGGGCGGTAATTCTGACCATGTTTTAAGAATCTCTGAGTTAATCTTTTCGATGTTAGACTTGACCAATTGTTTTGACAGCTTATCACATTTTGTAAAAATAATGGAAATTGGCAATTGTTGTTCACCACACCAATCCAAGAATGTTGCATCTGCCTTTTGCAAAGTATGTCTGCTGTCTATCAAGACAAAGGTATTGACCAATGTTTCGCGACGAGATAAATAATCTTGTATCATCTTTGAAAAGGTGGATTTCAAAGATTTAGAAACCCTGGCATATCCGTAACCAGGTAGATCCACTAAATGCCAAGCATCATTTATTTGGAAAAAATTAATGAGTTGTGTTTTGCCTGGAGTAACGGATACCTTTGCTATCGATTTGCGATTAGACAGCATATTGATAAGGGAAGATTTGCCTACATTAGATCTTCCAATAAAGGCAAATTCGGGTTGCTCCGTCTTGGGACAAGCCTGAACTTTAGGGAAACTTCCTACAAATTCTATTTTGGAAATATTCATTTCGGCACCCTTTTTGATATATATATTATTTGTATAATATTTATATTGCTAATATAAAATGTTTTATTTAATTAAATCTAATATTTTATATTTTCAAATATAATTTTAGTAAAATATTATCGCAAAATTAACGCTTTTTTATCGGTGAGCTTCGTTTTTAAAGCTAAATATGCAATTCTATCTTTGGTTTTAAAATCAAAGGGCGTAATATAGTAACAACAAATTTTCAATGAGATAGTATATAAACCCCAATTAATAAATCTTAAAAATCTTTTGGAATGAGAAGTTTTATCATCGTATTACTAACTTTTGCCTCCATCATGGTGTGTCATAGCCAGATTGAATTCGGTATCAAAGGAGGACTTTCAACCAAAATAGGATCTTCAGAAAATTTCTTTAAAGATGACTTGTACAGTAAGGCATTTTGGACTAATGGTACATATGGACATCATTTAGGAATTTACACAAGACTCAGTGTAGCATTTTTGTATGTAGAACCTTCCATTTTATTTAATTCAGACAAAATAACGTATACCATTGATGATTATACAGAAGGGAGTTTGTACAATACTATCATTGAAGATACGTATAAATCGATAGATGTGCCTGTCGTGGCCGGCTTAAAATTTGGGATTTTTAGACTGAAAGGAGGTGTGACAGGGCATATTCCGATAAGTTCCATAAGAGATGTCTTAGATGTCACTGATTATGATGTCACCTTTTCTAAAGGAAAATTTGCATGGTTAGCGGGTGCAGGATTGGATCTTTGGAGACTGAGATTAGATGTACAATATGAAGGAAAATTAGCTTCTCAGAGTGATTATGTCACCATTGGAGGAAATGATTATTATTTTGATCAGGGTAATCCTATGGTTTCTGCAACTTTGGGTTTCAGATTTTAAGTGTGTTATATATTGATAGTTATTTTGTGCAATATATAATCAATTTGGAAGTGCGACTTTTCATAATATTAGGCTGTTCGGACAAACTTTTTTAGTTTTGTGCCGTAATCAGCAAATCCGTGAAAGCAAAAAAGTCTTATGGTCAGCATTTTCTGAAAAGCAGCGGCTTAGCAAATAGGATTGCTGACAGCTTGGTATTGAACCAAACTAAAAATGTTTTGGAAGTTGGACCAGGCAAAGGCATCTTGACAAAACACTTATCCCAAAATGCAGACATAAATTTCAAGGCTGTTGAAGCTGATCAAGATATGGTGAGCTATTTGGAGAGACATAATATTTTAGAACGTGATCGAATTATTGCCCAGGATTTTCTCAAAATTCGATTAAGTGAAGTGTTTGATGGACAGTCATTTGCTTTGATTGGAAATTATCCGTATAATATTTCATCCCAAATTATTTTTACCATGTTGGATCATATTGACATCATTCCCGAGATGGTTGGTATGTTTCAAAAGGAAGTAGCAGATAGGATAGTAGCACCGCCTGGATCAAAAACCTATGGTATAGTGAGTGTGTTAGTGCAAGGATATTATAGTGGAGCCACATTATTTGATGTTGCTCCTGACGAATTTATACCACCCCCACAAGTGATGTCGAGCGTTATAAGATTGGAAAGATTAGAGAATCACAAGGTACATTGTGATGAAAAACTTTTTAAGTCTATTGTGAAGCAATCTTTTGCCCAGCGGCGTAAAATGCTGAGAAATACGCTTAAGTCTTTTATTCAAAATACGCCTTTATTAGAAAAACCTATTTTTAACCAACGTCCAGAACAACTTGGCGTGGAAGAATTTGTTTATATTACCAACGAGATTATAGCTCAAAGGCAAAATTAATATTAAAAATATCTCAATAATGAATTTAGAAGTAAAAATAAATGAGGATCTGAAAGAAGCCATGAAGGCAAAGGATCAAGTGGCAATGAGATCTTTGAGAGCCATCAAAGCTGCCATTTTATTGCAAAAAACAGACGGAACAGGCGAAGAGTTGAATGAAGATAGGGCAATAAAATTACTGCAAAAATTGGTAAAACAAAGACAAGACTCTTTAGACATTTATACCAAACAAAATAGAGAAGAGCTTGCCGCAGTAGAAAGAGATGAGATTGGAGTGATTCAAAGATATCTGCCTAAGCAACTTAGTGATGACGAGTTAAAAAGTGCTATACAAGCAATCATGGCGGATATGGGACCTGTTACTGTCAAAGACATGGGTAAAATCATTGGTGCTGCCAATGCTAAATTAGCGGGCCAAGCTGAAGGAAAAGCTATTGCCGCTACGGTCAAAACCTTATTGTCATAACAACTAGAATTTCCTTGGTTTGGAACAACTAGATTTACATATTGAAAGTCTGATCTTTGCAGCAGCACAAGGCATTTCATTTGACGAAATAAAAGCAACACTTGAGGCTGCATTCCAAGTCGCCATTGTAGATCAAATGATTCAAGATGCCATCACTAGAATCATAAGTAAATATGATGACCCGATATTTCCATTTGAAGTTATAGAGATGAGTGGTGGGTTTAGATTTTTGACCAAAGGCAGTTATCACAATACTATTAGTCAGTTTTTAAAACAAAGTGCCCATCAAAAACTATCAAAATCTGCCATGGAGACGCTGAGTATAATCGCGTATAAACAGCCCGTTACGAAAACAGATATCGAATCCATTCGCGGAGTAAATTCCGATTACACCGTACAAAAGTTGCTTGAGAAGGATCTAGTAGAAATCGTAGGTAGAAGTGATGGGCCTGGTAGGCCATTAGTCTATAAAACATCACAAAATTTTATGGATTACTTTGGTCTCAGAAGCATGGACGACCTTCCCAAACTTAGTGATGTCATAGCTGAAATGTAGCATCAAAAACTTGGTTATCAAGCATTATTTTTATAAAAACCATTTCTAAAAGCCAACGCATTAAAATAAAATTGCGTTACCATAAATAACATATTAATATTATGACAAAGGTTTTATGGATTTTGTTCGGTTTTTTTATCGCATCCTGTGATCGCGACTATGATGTAAATACAACATCATTGGAGTGTGATACAGCAATGATCATGCATCAAAATATGGTTCCCTACAATGGTATTGACACATACTGTGTAAGCTTGATTAAGTATGTCTTGGATGGTAAAGCGTACTATGTTTTAGATAATTGTACGGCGGACATGCTATCAATGCCTGTAGATTGTGATAACATCGTGTATATCACGAATAATGGCAAAATTGATGGTGAAGTGATAATATCAAAAGAAGAATATTTTTTTAAAAATGCAATAAATCTTGGTGTCATTGGAATTTTATACTAGTTCTTTAAGTGTCCTTCTATTAATATATAGTCTTAATTTTTGAACATGCTTAAAACATTCATTACTTAGATTGCGTTACTTATGCCATGGAGACATTAGTTAACAGAGTTGCTGAGAGCGGGCTGATCACTATTTCTTTGGAAAAGTATTTTCCTAAAAATGATTTTGAAATTTTTGATATAAAATCCTATTTATTTCAGGGATTGATACTGAAGGAAAAAGATTTCAGAGAAGCCATGCAAAACATCGACTGGAATACCTACCAAGATAAAATTGTTTTGGTCATAAATACAGCCGATGCCATAATACCTTTGTGGGCATATATGCTTATCACTAAGTATTTGGGAGGGATAGCTCATGATGTTTTTTGTGGGACGAAAATGGATTATTTGTCTCAATATTATAAGCACATCATTGAATCTATAGACCCTGAAGATTACATTGACAAAAGATTGGTCATTAAAGGTTGCGCAGATGTTGAGTTACCTCCACAAGCGTATGTTTCTATAGTTCAGCGATTGATGTTGCATGCCCAAAGCATCATGTTCGGGGAGCCATGTAGCACAGTCCCAATTTTTAAAAGGCCACGGAATATTGTAAAATGAAAAATTTTAAGGTAACACTTCCTGTAATCATAGGGATCGCCATTGTTTTATTTGGTGCAATATTGATTTCTTTTTCACCAAAAGGAAAAGCAGATGCTGCCCACTTTTTCAATCTTCAACAACGTGTCAGTAGTGTAAACTTAAATAAAGCCTTCTATTTTGCCGATGAAGAGGTGCCCATAAATGAAGACACTTATGAGCGATTAGATAGGGAGCTGAGCGTCAATGCGTACTGGCAGTCATCGACCTTATTGCAACTTAAACTTGCGCATAAGTATTTTCCAGAAGTTGAACGTATTTTGAAGAATCAAGGCATTCCTGATGATTTCAAATATTTGGCAGTGGCTGAGAGCGGTTTACGAAATCCTACTTCTAGTTCTGGAGCGAAGGGTTATTGGCAGTTTATGAAACCTACAGCCAAGGAATTAAATCTGGAAATATCAGCTGATGTAGATGAACGCCTTCATTTAGAAAAATCCACTATGGCAGCCTGTACTTATATCAAACAGTTGTATAATAGGTTTGGCAATTGGACCAATGCTGCAGGAGCATATAATATTGGTCCAACAGCTTTTGCCAAGGCAGTAGATGAGCAAAAGGAATCATCGTATTATATGCTCAATGTCAATGATGAGACATCAAGATATGTATTCAGAATTGTGGCCTTCAAAGAAATATTAAGTAACCCCAATAATTTTGGATATTATATCGAGAATTTTGAAAAGTATATGCCTCATACGCAGATGAAGGAAATAGAGGTCACATCGACTATTGAAAGTTTAGCCGATTTTGCCCATGCCAATGGGACATCCTATAGGTTATTGAAATATTATAATCCGTGGCTGATAAATAGTAGGTTGACGGTGCCAGTAGGAAAAACATATAGGATCAAAATTCCCGCATAAATGAATGTCAAATTCTTTTGGTGGAATGTTGGCATTTCTGTAGTAACATCAAGTATCATTGCGGGTGCACTGATTTTTTGGAATGAATATCAACATGAAGAGAATTTTGAGGATTCATGGCGCACC
The DNA here is from genome assembly GCA_041392785.1 of Saprospiraceae bacterium. Taxonomy (GTDB): domain Bacteria; phylum Bacteroidota; class Bacteroidia; order Chitinophagales; family Saprospiraceae; genus OLB9. The sequence goes on along the minus strand of JAWKLK010000009.1, from coordinate 90,808 downwards.
AAAGCAAAATTGGTAGTAGAGAATGAAGTTTTGCTCTCTGATAGGATGCATCGAATGTTTACATCATCTACACCTACAGATTTTATTTCTGCTGCAGAACAAGGTGTCAAATCTGTAGTGTATGTACGGACTATTCATAAAAACAAAGCTGAAGGTGTTCAAACAGGATCTGGTGTCATACTGACTTCTGATGGATACCTCATTACTAATCAACACGTCATTGCCGAGGCAGATCAAATTGAAATTACACTTGACGATAAACGTACTTTTATAGGAAAAGTAGTAGGTGAAGATGCCTTCACTGACCTAGCTGTCCTAAAGATCGAAGCAGAAGATTTACCTTATATAATGATGTACAATTCTGATTCACTGAAAGTAGGAGAGTGGGTGCTAGCTGTAGGAAATCCATTTAAATTACAATCTACGGTTACAGCTGGTATAGTAAGCGCAAAACATAGGAACCTAAATTTGCTTTCAAGTCAGGGTATAGAATCATATATTCAGACAGACGCCGCTATAAATCCTGGAAATTCGGGAGGTGCTCTACTCAATACAGACGGTAAACTAGTGGGCATTTCATCAGCTATATTATCCAATACTGGAAGTTATGAGGGATTTTCTTTTGCTGTTCCCATAAATATTGTGCGCAAAGTATTTTCTGACTTAAAGAATTTTGGAACAGTCCAAAGAGGATGGTTGGGAATAGATATCGAAAATGTGGATCACTTAGTAGCGGAAGAAATTGGACTTTCAGACATAAAAGGAGTGCGTATCATAGCTATAAATAAAGATGGAAGTGCTTATGACGCATCTATGAAAGTAAATGATGTGATCTGTAGCATCAATGGTAAATCCATAAGGAATACATCAGAGTTTATGGAAGATATTGCTTCTTTCAAACCTGGAGATGTGATTTCGGCTGAATATGTGAGGAGTGGCAAAAAGGGTGAAGTAAAGCTAACCCTTAAGAATCACATAAATACTACAGATAATATCTCAATCAGAAATGATAAAATATTGACTAAAATCGGAATTGAAATTCGCGATATGGATGGTATTGAAAAAACCCTTTTTGCTCAGAAAGGTGTAAAAGTTGTAAGCGTGAAGTGGGATAGCCCAGCTGGCAAGTCAAAGCTTGAGCCAAACTACATCATCACAAAGATGAATAATAAGACAATACAATCCGCAGACCAATGCATCAAAGAGTTTGAATCATTAGGTGGTAGAGTGGTCATTTTGGAAGGCTTTTATCAAGATTACCCAGGTGAATTTCCATATACTTTCAGAGTTCCACAACTTTAAGTAGAATCATTTATCTTTTCTTGTTTTATGGAGTTGTAGTTCGCATCTCACGTATTAATATGCTATTTTCTGTAAGTTTAATTGGTTTTAAATCAGAAGAAAAATCTCATATCTTTTGATAGTTAATTGGCAATAATTTCAAATATTTCTTATTTGTTCCTGTAATTAGAGATAAAAATTGGAAAAATAGTTAGAAATACAAATAATAATATTATCTTTAAGCGATAAAGGAAATATTATGAAAACATTGGTAGTTGATGATGAACAGGATATAAAATTGCTGTTTGAACAGAAGTTCAGAAATGAAATAAAAAATGGTGCTATTGACCTAGTGTTTGCCAATTCTGCTGAGGATGCTTTGAAGTTGATGGATCTTTACCGTCAAGAGGTAGCCATGATCCTTACAGACATCAATATGCCAGGCATGAGTGGTTTGGAATTGCTTAAAGAAATTAAACAAGATTATAATAAACCAACTCCTCAGATCATGATGATTTCCGCCTATGGAGATGAAGCAAATAGGAAAGAAGCTAAAAATTTGGGTGCTGATGATTTTTTGACAAAGCCCCTTGATTTTAAGTCATTAAAGAAAAAACTAATATTAACATCAAACTAAACATATATACCATGATATAATATAATAATATCTGTAAAGGATATCATAATCTTGAATAACCCCAAAATGTTAAGTAATGAAATTCCAACTTTTAAAAACCCCAAAATATATTCTCATTCTTGTGGGTTTTACAGTAGTCTGCCTTACTATTTTAGGCATTAGAAATACGATAGTCGGCACTGATTTTTTCGATTTTTTAAAATCTAATCTATTATCTGGAGTTGTGCCTTTTGTGATTGCAGTAGGTTTGCAGATCTTCTACAGACACATTAATAACTTTTTATTCATTGTAATAAGTATGATTTGGCTGCTATTTTATCCCAACGCACCATATATGATTAGCGATCTTATCCATCCTCATCAGGAGGTGATGGATACAAAATATTCTTCGCTGATAGTGTATGATACTTTGATTGTTTTTTCTATAGCTATGTTATCGGTCTTTTATGGATTTGTGTCCCTTAAAATTATGTTTAATTTATTCAGGACGAGATATGGTAAGAAGACCGCGCATGGCATGTTTGCAATAAGTTTGATATTAAGCTGTGTAGGATTTTATATGGGACGTGAGCTCGTTTCTGAAATCAAAATTGGAAATGGATATCTTTATTCTTCGGAGATGTTTTTGGAACCAGGATACATTATTAAGACAGTGTGGAATGCTCTTTATCCTATTGGCGAAAACATAAATGCTTATTATATGATGTTTTTATTTGGATTTATACAATTTCAATTATTGGTGATGATGAAAGACGTTGGAGACATTGAACAAGCTGAAATAGTCACTAAAGTACATGATAATTTTCATTCAAACCAAGAAGAATCTGTAAATATTGAATCATGAGTACAACAAAACAAGTCACATATATCATTCTTACCTTTGCTGCTATCATTTTTTTACCTTTGATAGGATCATATATCCATCACGGAATGGCATTTCCTTCTGAATTTTTTAAATATCCAATGCTAAGTGCCCAACCAAAATCACCATTTAGTTGGACTATTTTCAGTATTGTTTTGGCATTGGGTATAGGGTTGATTGCGCTATATTTATTTCCAAAGTGGTTTGGATTTAAACCTCAGCCTGTTCCTGCTAAACAAAAAATCGCTCAAGTGAAGTGGCCTATGTGGTTTTGGATAGGATTAATTGCATGGGGTACCTCTATTTTCTTTTTATGGACAAAATCGAATGGACCAATTTTATTTTTACATTGGTCTGATTTTCCTTTGTTTTGGGGCCTTGTGCTAATGGTTGATGGTTGGACCTATGTACGCAATGGAGGGAGATCTATGATTGCAGATCGGGCACAAGAACTCATAGGAATAGGCATGTCTTCTGCTATGGGTTGGATGTTATTTGAGTATTTGAATTTCTTCGTAGATGACAATTGGTACTATCCATTTGGAGATATTATTGACAGGGAAGTGTTCTTATTGTACGCTATAATTATATCAACAGGATTATTACCGCTATCGTTTGTGTTTTATGAGTTATTTAATACTTTTAATATTTTAAAACACAGATTTACAGTCGGACCAAAAATTATATTTTCAAAGATTTTGAAAGATGCTTTGCTACTTCTGAGTATTTTGTCTTTATTAGGTGCAGGTTTGTTTCCTGATATTTTATTCTTTTCTTTATGGCTTACACCAGCCATGTTGATTGGTCTAGTTTTGGATAAGATTGGTATTTGGACTCCTTTGAGAAGTATAGGCAAAGGCAATTGGCGGCCTTCTATGATTTTTGCGTTGACTTACCTTGCTGCTGGCTTATGTCTTGAATGCGAAAACTATTTTTCAGGTATTCATTCCGGAAGAGAAGTGATTTTTACACAGGCACCTGCTTATTGGCAGTATGATCTGCCTTACGTCAATGATTTTCATCTTTTTGAAATGCCCATATTGGGTTTTTTTGGGTACATTCCATTTGGTATTTATTGTTGGCTTTGGTGGATAGCATTTGCATACATGCAAGGGATACCTTCCAAATTTTATCATGAAGATATTTTAGAACCAATTTTAGAAAAATAAAATATAACTTATATCTTTTACATGTGAAACATTTATTGTCCATTTTATTGATTTTTGTTGTCCTGCCCGTTTACAGTCAGAAGATATTAATGGACTGTAAAAAAGAATTTTACAATATTAGTTCACAAATATATATTGCTGAAGACAAAGACCACAATACCAAAATAGAAGATATTTTGGTGGGCAGTAATAGACTCCAGTTTTATCATTATAACAAACCAATTCTCAATTTTGGGTTTAATAGATCATCTTATTGGATAAAATTTCAATTGGATAACCAGTGCGATCGCGATTTGGTCTTGGAGATAGGGCATACACACTTAGATGTGGTACAATTTTACATGATAAAAAATAATAGTATCGTAAAACATGAAGCGATGGGTTATAATATTCCATTGAATAAAAAAAATGAAAAACATCATTTCCAGATATTTTCATTGCCACCAGGACAATATGATTATTACGTTCGGATCAATATGCCTGTTCAGCCTATCCCAGTACGAATATATGATGAATCTTATTTTGAGATAAAATCCTACAGAGAAAGATTGATTTTCGGTTTTTATATAGGTTTGATGATTTTTGTAGTGATCTCAAACCTGTTTTTTTATATCTCATTGAGGAATCATCTCTTCTTATTTTACACTTTTCTTGTCTTATTGTATATTTCGTATGCTTCTATAGTCATGGATGGTTTTATAGTATATTTTGTGAGCTATGTAGATTTAAAATTTTGGTATATTCACATACCTACCATTGGCGTTACTTTACAAACAATTTATGCAATCAACTTCCTTGAGATTAAAAAATATGCACCTAGGTTGTTCAAAATAGCAGTGGTTATTACGATTTATTTCGCTCTATATGCCATATTTAAAATATTTTTACCGTATGTTTGGATTTATGCTATAAATACAACCAATGCCTTAATGTCATTTTTCCTAATGTTTTACCTAGGATTTATAGCAGGAAAGCGAGGTAATAAATTAGGTTATTATTTTGCATTGGCTTATATTTTGTATTTCATACTTGTATTGATTGAATCCATATATATACAATTGGGTGCACCTAGATACGTAGCAGGTATTTCTTATGTGGCTTGGGCTACCTTATTTGAAGCATTTATTCTTTCATTTTTACTATCAAAACGTTTTGAATGGGAACGTATGGAATCAGATCGTGCGCGCGAATTAGCACAGGCAGAAGTTTTAGAAAAAACCATGGAGAATGAAAAAATCGTAAAAGAACAAAATATATTGCTCGAACATAGGGTTAATGAAAGAACTCAGGAGCTTAAGAAATCCCTAGATGATCTGAAGTTGACACAGGATAAATTAATCCAATCTGAAAAACTTGCTTCATTGGGAGAATTGACAGCAGGTATCGCACATGAAATTCAAAACCCTCTCAATTTTGTCAATAATTTCTCAGAAACTAGTTTAGAAATATTGGGCGAATTGAATGATTCTATTAGTAATGTCGGAAACAATGAGCTGAAGGACATGTCAGATCTTATTAAGTTGAATCTTGAAAAAATAAATTTTCATGGAAATAGAGCTTCTAATATTGTGAAAGGTATGCTCCAACACAGTAGAATTAGCAATGGCCTTAAAGATTGGATCGATATAAATATGTTATGTGAAGAGTTCTTTAGACTTGCTTACCATGGATTGAGGGCTAAGGATAAAGAATTTAATACAAAAATGGAAACAGAATTTGACTCGAAATTACCTAAAATATACGTTGTTCCTCAAGATATTGGTAGATCTATTTTAAATCTTGTCACAAATGCGTTCCACGCAGTGACTTATAGATATAAAGCGGAATTAAAAAATGGAAATCAAGAATATAAACCTTTTGTCAAAATAAGGACTCAATATGTCAAAAAGAAGCAGAAAGTTGAGATTTCGATTATTGATAATGGTGTTGGGGTGCCGAATGATATAAAAAATAGGATTTTCCAACCATTTTTTACCACAAAATCCCCAGGACAAGGCACTGGGCTAGGATTATCCATTACTTATGAGATCATAAAGGCACATAATGGTGATATTAATCTGGAGTCAGAAGCAGGCAAAGAAACAATATTTACCATTACCTTACCAGTGGGTTTGCAAGAGAATAAATAAAAGATCAATGGTATGTTGTACAGGAATATTTTTAAATGAATTTGTTAAAATGATTTACCCAAAAATACCTTAATCAAATGTCAAAAATTTTAGTCGTAGACGATGAGCTGGATCTTGAAATTTTGATTAAACAGAAGTTTAGGAAACAAATTAGGGAGAAGTCCTATGAGTTTTATTTCGCGAGAAATGGGGTAGACGCTTTGAACTTAATAGCACAAAATGATGATATTGACTTAGTATTGAGTGATATTAATATGCCTGAAATGGATGGCCTTGCATTACTCAAGCAGTTGCCCTCTTTAAATCCAATTTTGAAAGCTGTCATGGTGTCCGCTTATGGTGATATGAATAATATCAGATTAGCTATGAATAACGGTGCCTATGATTTTCTTACCAAACCGATTGATTTTCAGGATTTAGAATTCACCATTTCCAAGACTTTGAAGCAAGTGGATCATTTAAGAATGACTATGGAGGCTATTAAAGAGAATAATATTTTAAAAATGTACGTCGATGAAAACGTCCTTAATTTTATGACTAAAAAGAAATTTGATGATTCGATATTAGAAAATGAATATATAGATGCAACTGTTGTTTTTATTGATATCTGTGGATTTACAAAGATAAGCGAATCAGAAAGTCCGGACAATGTAGTAAAACTATTAAACAACTATTTTGATATCATGGTAAAAGCAATCTTAAACCACACTGGTCAAATAGATAAGTTTATGGGAGATGCGGTGATGGCAATTTTCAAAGGGGATTTTCATTTGGACAGAGCCATAGAAGCATCGCTTTCAGTACGGAATCAAATAAATGAATTGAATTAGGCATATTATAAATGAATTTAACCCCTATATTTGCTACAAATATAGTTAATATAATGGAAGCAAAATTTAAAAGCCTATCAATATTTGAGTTTCAGAGCAAATTTCCTGATGAAGATTCTTGTTATGCTTATTTATCAGAATTAAAGTGGAAAGGTGGTTATGAATGTCCCAAATGCAAACATAAAAAGCATTGCAAAGGCATCAACAAATACGATCGGCAATGTACTAAATGTGGATATCTAGAGAGTCCAACGGCTGGTTCTCTGTTTCATAAAGTAAAATTTTCAATCCTTAAAGCGTTTTGGATTGTGTATTATGTTTCAACGAGTAAAAAAGGAATTGCATCTACTGAACTAAGTCGAAAACTTGATTTAAGACAAAAGACATGTTGGATGTTTAAGCAAAAAGTCATGCAAGCCATGGCTAGTAGTGGAGATAATCTTTTGACTGGCAAAGTAGAAGTTGATGAGTTCGTGATCGGTCAGCAAGAGGAAGGCGTAGTTGGGAGGAAAAATAAGAATAAAAGATTGATAGTCATAGCCATAGAAAAAGGTGGGAAAGGAGCTGGCCGCATATATGCTAAACAAATTGATAGATCGACAAAGAATAATTTGAAAACTTTCATGGATAAAACCATTTCAAAGTCAGCAGAAATAAAAACCGATGCTTGGTCGTCATATCGAAGTTTAGAAAGAAATGCCAAATCTCAAAACGGAGAAATCGAAGAAGAAAGGAAGTAATTTTACAGTAATGCATCGAATAATTATGGGATTTAAATCTTGGTTGAGAGGCATACATGGTCACGCTAAACATCTGCAATACTATCTAGATGAATATTGTTACAGATACAATCGAAACAAGATGAAGGAGGGTATTTTTGATAATCTACTACTGCGAATGATAAAGCACAAACCTGTTCCATATAAAACACTAATTGCTTAAATGCCTAATTCTATAAATGAATTACCAGAATTTTATGAAAATATTTCGTTCAAGCCTTCCGTATCTATTGGTATTAACTCTGGTGAAATGATCTCTGGTAATATCGGTTCGGTTAGCTTAAAACGCCTAGATTATACTGTGATTGGAGATACTGTCAATACCGCACAGAGACTACAATGCTTGGCAAAACCAAACCAAGTTCTAATCACAGAAAATTCATATAAGAAAATCAATGAAGCATTCAAATGCAATAGGATTGGCAATTTTGTTTTGAAAAATAAGCAAAATGAGACGATTGTCTACGAAGTACTCAGTTAAGGGTTTAATGTTTTCGCATTCTTTTTACGATCCCTCCTGAGACTTCCTTGATACTATCTACAAAAAAGAATGCATCTGGGTCAGCTAGATGCACTGCCTGTTTAATCCGATGCAACTCTAATCTAGTGACTATAGTGATCACGATATCACAATCATGTTTTACATCAAAATTGCCAGGAAGGTATCCGCGCTCACCCTTGTAGACTGTGATTGCTTTTTTATAATCATTGACTATGATCGATTTGACAGTTTCATATTCTTTACTTATGATGGTCAGGGCTGTATATTCTTCAAAACCATCCACAACATAATCAGAAGTTTGTATAGCTGTAAAATAAGTAAGAATTGAGTACATTGCAGGTTCGATTCCAAAGTAAAATGCTGCAGATAAAAAGAGTAATGAATTTGTAAATAGTATAATTTCACTTGTGGATATACCAGATTTTTTATTTGTATAGTCAGCGATCACTTCGAGACCATCCAACACACCTCCAGCTTTTATGACAAATCCGACACCCAAACCAATAAGAAATCCACCAAAAATGGCAATTAAAATTTTATCATTTGTCACTGTAGGAATGTTGAACAAATGCATCATGATAGCAAAAAGTAAGATGGCAATTAGACTGTGGAGGGCAAAGTTTTTTCCTATCCTCCTATATCCTATATAAATAAATGGTAGATTAATGCAAAATACCAAAATACTCACATCTATATGAAATAATTCATGAAAAAGGATGGATATTCCCGTCACACCACCATCTAAAAAATGGTTCGGAATCATAAATCCCTTTAAAGCAATAACTGCAAAGAATGCTCCAAAAAAAGTATACAGTATAGATGCCAAGGAGAATAGGGGACTTTGAAACGTTGTTTTGTTTTTTGAAGTCATGATACAAAATTATGATGTGTTAATTGGGGTTGTCATCTGCTAAGATTTTTTTCTGAGATTTGCCAAATGAGATTGCTTTTTGGGTTCACGGTATAATTTACCAAAATTTGTATGAAACATGTGATTTTCCAAAAAGCGCAATTGAAAGACATTCCATTCCTTTATATCCTTGATTTTATTCAATGCCAATAATTCTTGGTATAATGTCTCTCCAGTAGATTCAAACTTTTCTGTGCCTAGATAATCGAGGTCGGCATCGCACATTATTTCTTCGAGCAGGTTTTTTGGATTTTGTGGAATTTTGGTACTCATTATCATTCCACATATTTGGTCTATCTCCTCTTTTCTGAAACCCCAGTCAGGTAAAATCTCTCTAGCAAATTGTGCACCAATCTCTTCATGATCTTCAAAATGAAATACAAAACCAATATCGTGTAATACCGCTGCGGTTTTTAATAAGTTGGCATCATACTCATCAACATGGTAAATTTTGATGTACTCTTCACATACCTTGAGCACATCTAATGTGTGGTGTATCCCATGATAGGTTAATGAAGTTGACAATTCCTTTTTCAGTATGGTCAAAATATAAGTAATCAATTTTTCCATTAAACCAATTATAATTTGTTAGAGCCACAAATTACAACTTATTTTTATATTATAGAATTTTTAGGAACAAAAAGTACTTTTATCAGTATTATGTTTCATTGTTTTCCGACAAAACCATATGTATAGCTTCACTTGGATTGTCCATAAAGTATTTTGTGATTTTATATTGACTTGTGTCTTTGTAATTTATTTCCATTATGCCATTTTCATTGAGTTCGTAGATGGTAGCTGAAGGGTAGGCGAGCAAAATCGGTGAGTGTGTTGCAATGATAAATTGGGATCCGCTCTTGACAAGTTTGTCTATCGAAGCAAGAGCAGCTAATTGCCTTGAAGGCGAAAGCGCTGCTTCCGGTTCGTCAAAAATATACAAGCCATTACCGCGCAACTTGTATATCATCAGCGCAATGAAAGCTTCGCCATGAGAGAGTTTATGCATAGACTTTCCGCCATATCCTTTGATCAGATCATTGTCATCTATCTCTGTGGCGAGGTTATAAAATGTCTCAGCTCTTAAAAAATATCCATCTTCAGCTTGTTTTAAACCTTTGGATAACCGTAGATTTTCATGCAGATCAGAATGTGATTCGTGAGTATGAAAGCGCATGTTTTTTGTGCCTCCTTCGGGATTAAAACCATAGGCTATAGCTATGGCTTCGAGAAGAGTACTTTTTCCGCTGCCATTTTCGCCTATAAGGAAAGTTACATCCGGATGAAATTTGATATTTTCACATTCTTTTATTGATGGGATATTATATGGATATTCTTGAGACAACTTAGCATCTTCATCTTTGAACAGTATGGATCTTATATAGGGTTTTTGGGAGATCATTGTTTCAAAACGAAAGGATACACCTTTGCGATGTTAGTTCTAAGTGCTTTCATTTCTTTTATGGCATTTTCATAGACTTTTATATTAAAGTTTCGAGTTAAATGTAATCTTTTAAATATTAATATCAAATAACTTTTTTCGTCGTTTGAAATTGGAAGGGGATTTTTTATTTTGATTAATTGCAGATTTTTATCGAAAACCATAGACTTACCCAAAATACTTATAATAGGATGGTATTCATTGGCATAAATCTGTGATTCTTGATATTTTTCTTCAATTTTTTCAAGTACTTCGTATTCAAAATCATAGAGCTTGATCATTTGTTTTCGCAACGAATCGTCTTTAATGACATTAAATCCCTTTGATCTTATCGTTTCGAACTGTGATGTATTTTGAACACTTATAAAGCTCCTTGCAAATCTGTGATGATGGAGATTAAATGAATCAAGTTTAACTGCTTCTCCTTTCAATATTTTTATAAAATAATTGATAGATTCCAATCCATCTTTATGTCCTTTCAAGTTTATTTCGGCATCACTAATGTCTAGAGCAAGATTATTATACATTCCCTTAATGGTAATATTTACATAATCCTGTTGGTTTAATTTTTGAGCATAATCATTGGCCATAAAACCTAGAAATACGCCAAAAACTACCACCAGAAGCTCTGCAAAGTACTTTAGCAAAGTAGATTTTTGTTGTTTAATATTGCTACTAAAATTCGGCATTGCCTGGATATCTTGGAAAAGGTATGACGTCTCTGATATTGGACATTCCGGTGATAAACTGTACAAGGCGCTCAAATCCTAAGCCAAATCCAGCGTGTTGTACGGAGCCAAATTTTCGAGTATCTAAAAACCAATCCATCTCACCAATTGGAATATGCATTTCTTGCATCCTGTTTACTAGTAAATCATAGCGTTCTTCTCGCTGCGAACCACCGATGATCTCTCCTATGCCTGGAAATAATACATCCATAGCCCTGACAGTCTTACCATCTTCATTGAGACGCATGTAGAAGGCTTTGATATCTTTAGGATAATTGGTCAGAATGACAGGCTTTTTAAAGTGTTTTTCCACGAGATATCTCTCATGTTCTGACTGTAAATCAGCACCCCAATTTTCTATTGTATATTGGAATTTCCCCTTTTTATTTGGAGTGGAATTTTTTAAAATATCGATAGCCTCAGTATAGGTAATCCGCTCAAAAGGTTGTGCTAAACAAAAACGAAGCTTTTCTAGCAGTGACATCTCTGCTCTTTCTTGTTGAGGTTTCTGTTTGTCTTCTTCGATGAGCCTTTGTTCTAAAAATGCCAAATCTTCAGTACAATGGTCCATAACATATTGCATAAGATATTTGAGCATGTCTTCTGCCAGATCCATATTGTCTTCAAGGTCGGCAAAAGCTACTTCTGGCTCGATCATCCAAAACTCTGCCAAATGACGTGAAGTATTAGAATTTTCTGCTCTAAATGTGGGTCCAAAGGTGTAAATTTGACCGAGAGCTAAAGCGGCCAATTCTCCTTCCAATTGCCCTGAAACTGTCAGATTGGTCGATTTTCCAAAGAAATCCTTTTTGAAATTAATCTGTCCATCTTCTGACTTTGGAGGGTTTAGTAAATTGAGCGTGGTCACTTGAAACATTTCTCCTGCACCTTCAGCATCGCTGCCTGTTATAATCGGGCTATGCCAGTACACAAACCCTCTATCATTGAAAAATTTATGGATACCATAGGCGAGTGCATGCCGCACTCTGAATACAGCACTAAAGGTGTTTGTGCGCATTCTTAAATGCGCTATTTCTCTTAAAAATTCTAAGCTGTGTCTTTTTGGTTGTAACGGAAATACTTCAGCATCACAATCACCCAATATTCCTACTGACTCAGCAATCAATTCTACGGATTGGCCTTTGCCTTGAGACGGCACCAAAGTGCCTTGCACACTCAAAGATGCTCCTGTCGTGATCCTTTTGAGGATAGTCATGTCCAGCAAGTCTAGACCAACCACTACCTGAAGATTGGATAAAGTTGATCCGTCATTAAGGGCTATAAACTGATTGTTTCTAAATGTCCTTACCCAGCCCATCACTGTATAAGATTGATCTGTTGGGGAGTTAAAAATATCCTTAATTTTTGTTCTTCTGATCATTGCAAACGAAATATGAAGCGCAAAAGTAAAAAATAATTCTGGTTTGATGATATAGGTGGCGATTTTGACTCTTACTTCAACTGGACAATGGCATTGGATTTAGTAAAATTAGGAATTTGAAACAAGTTGAAATAAACATTTCAATTCACCCACACAGCGTATCTCTGTTGTTTTAAAGCATTTGCTAAGCTTTGTTCTGCTTTGAGAGCATCTTCTCTATTGGAATATTTAGGTAAATTTTGATAAAGGCTCGGTCTTAAGAAAATGCCATATTTGTAGACATAGTTGGAAGCAATGTGCACACCTTTTTTACTCTGAATGCGCTTTTTATGCTGCTCAAACCTTTCTTTAGGAGATTTACTGGTCATCCCAACATAGAGGCATTCATTTACACCATTGAATTGTGGGTTGGCATCTCTAAACTTTTTATTTTCGGTATAGACGGTCTTCCGTAATTCAATGACATACAATTGGAACATATGATATATTTGTAGCATATGTACCACAAAAATTGTACCTAAATTATTGAGTCAGATGTTGATAATCTGAAGATATGTCTGCTTATATAATTTTCCCAACTATATAACTACAATCCCTAATGGACCTTTTGGTGCTACGGTCTTTGATAGATTGATGCCACTTCTTTAGCACCTACACTATTCAATTTTGAGATCATTTCATCGCGATGTTGGAAATATTTAGGCAGTTCCGTCATATTCATTGGCACTGGGGAAGGCAATTTTTCTTTTAAATGATTCACCTGTTTGCCATTTTTCCAAAATCTAAAACATACATGAGGTCCTGTAGCTAACCCTGTGGCTCCAACGTATCCAATTGTTTCACCTTGTTTGACATGCTGTCCAGGGCGAATACCCTTGGCAAACCTAGACATATGAAGATATTGGGTCTCGTAAGTATTGTCGTGTTTTATTTTTACAAATTTTCCATTTCCACTGGTATATGAAGCTGCACTCACTGTGCCATCAGCCACCGCTCTGATCTCAGTGCCGTAAGGGGCTGCGTAGTCTGTTCCGTAATGCGGTATGTTTACTCTCTTAATAGGGTGGAATCTACGCATACTGAAGCCTGAAGAAATTTTAGAATATTTCACAGGGGATTTTAGGAATGACTTTTTTGCTGGACGACCTTCAATGTCAAAATACCCAGATTGGCCATTATCTTCATATAAAATAGAGTAATTAGTGCCGCCATCATTGGAATATTGCGCTGCCAATAGTTTACCAATGCCGACCGCTTTGCCATCTACATATTTTCTTTCAAAAATAATTTTGTATTCATCATCTTTCTTTGCATGATAGAAATCTACACTACTAGATAAGGCATCTTCCATAAGATCTATGATACTAGCGTCAATACCTTGTTTATCCAATGAAGCCCATAATGAACCATCAATTTTGCCATGCGCACTTTCAACTCTTGTATCGACTTCTTTTTCAACTAATCTGACATCTACCTTATCTCTAAAATCATACACCACATACTTATAATTATCTGGCTCGTACACAATGGCCAATGGTGTTTCATCACATTCATTGCGTTTGATGACATGATATTTTTTGCCCGCTTGTATATTTCTAAGATTGAAAATATCCTTTGCTTCGTGTTCTAATAATAAGATTAAATTTGTTGGAAGGTTATATGCTTGAAGAATGGCACCAAAAAAGTCATTTTTCTGAATGACATTTTCTTGAATCGAAAAGGAGTCCTGATTAAATCCAAAAATACTATTCTCTGTGGTATTTATAGAACTCATCGTTGGTCTAACCAATTGTGTATTGTCTTTTCTTGTATTATAATTTAATATAATAATACCGGCTATGCTCAACGAGATAAAGATATCAAAAAGTTTATTACGCTGTCCTTGAATTTTTGAAAATTTGAGTTTCAAAATCTTAAGTTTTACGGTGAAAATGAAAAAAAATGGCCTTAATTTTGCCAAAGACTGCGCAAGATATAATCTAATTTATTAACACCCAAATAATTAATGTTAAAAAAAATTATATGTAAAAAAATTATATATGAAAAGCTAATAAAATTTTATATTGATAAAATCAATTTTTTGAATATAAATCTTATAAATGAATGCGCTATACAGTAGCATTTAGTGTAATATATCTATGCTACAAGAGTGATTTATGTTACACAAGGGATTGTAAAAATGTGCAATTGTCAAAAAGTTGCATTTGTTTTTACTTGAATTTTTTTGAAGATTTATTTGATTTAGTATGAATGATTTATGAGTAATAAATATATTTTTGTGTTCAATTTGATGGACATGCACACACATATATCAAGAAGTTTTTTAATGAATTGTAGGGGCACATTAGTAGATTTTTCATCTCCAGAAGTGATGGGTGTTATTAATGTAAATACTGATTCATTCTATAAGGCATCTCGTCGAGTTTCGCTAGATGCCATCTTTCAATACGTAGAGGAAGCACAACTTCTTGGATGCAATTTGATCGATATCGGTGTTATGTCTAGCAAGCCGGGTTCAGAAATCATTGATTCCGAAGTGGAAATAGACGCCTTTAAAGCTGTTTTACCATCTTTGATGCGGGAATTTCCTGAGATTCTGATATCAATAGACACATTGCATGCAGATACAGCCGCATTTTGTCTAGAAGGTGGAGCAAGTATTATTAATGATATATCAGGGGGCAATTTTGACAGTCATATGTTTGCCACCGTAGCTAGCTATGATGCACCTATTATATTGATGCACATGCAGGGGGTGCCAAAAACTATGCAAGAGAATCCACAATATGACAATGTGACGATGGATGTGCTTGCTTTTTTTGCCCGACAAATACACCAAGCCGAAGTACATGGTATAAAAGATATCATTATTGACCCTGGATTTGGCTTTGGAAAAGCAGTGGAACATAACTATGCACTTTTGAGGGATTTGTCATCATTTTCTATTTTTGACAGGCCAATGCTTGTAGGTTTTTCTCGTAAGTCCATGGTCTCCAAAGTGTTGCATACTAATGCTGAGAATTCACTGAATGGTACATCAATACTAAATACACTAGCTTTGACCAAAGGAGCCAAAATTTTAAGAGTTCATGACATCAAAGAGGCCAAAGAGTGCATTGTGCTTTACCAAACAATGCAAAAACAGGATTAGATTTTTTGAATGTAAAGCTTTTAAACAGTCATCAATCCGGCTTTTATTCTAAAAATTTGCATCTATTGTTGTTAGGGATGATCCTTGCACGAATGTATTCACCTTGGGCATTTTTATTTTATAAGATTAAAAACTTTTAAGCATACCAATCTTAAGATTGTTAATAATTGCATTTTCATCTTTTTTACCAATCAGCCAAAGTTTTATTATTGGAAAGTACGATAAGCAAATACTTAAAGATTTTCAACCTAAAAACTGCGAATACTTCAATATATATATCGCACATTAAAGATTTGTTAATCATCACAGAAAATTTAGTAATAGCGTATCTTTAGGCGTTTTTATCTAAATTGAGTGTATTGACTCCAAGGGACGAAAATAATGGTGGATCGCTTTTAGACATTGGGCGTGGTAGTATCATCTGGAAATGGACACGGAGGATCATTTTGACAACAATTGTTTTATTGTTTATCGCCTTGTTATTGCTTCAAATTTCATCTGTTCAAACGTATTTGGGTAAGAAAGTTACTACCTATTTGAGTGAGAAGACAGAAACAAACATCTCAGCTAATAAATTAATCATAAGTCCGTGGGATGGTGCCATAGTACAGGGTGTGACAGTGGTAAAAGACATGGATACTTTATTTTCGGGTGGTAGCATCAATCTTTCGGTGACAAAAAACCTGTTTTTCGTTTTAAATAATACATTAGATCTGTCATTTGTAGGACTTAGAGACATCGATTTAAATATCCATACCAAAGTAGGAGAGGGCAAATCAAATTTGTCAGCTTTTTTGTCGCACTTTGCATCGGAAAATAAAAATTCAAAGACGGTTTTAAATCTTGGTCTCCGCCAATTGCAACTGAATAACATCAGAGTCAAAATACATAATGAGAATAATGGTAAGAAGAACTTTATAAACGTAACAGAAGGCGAGATTATATTGCGTCATTTGGATTTGGCATGCAATGCATTTGATATTAAGTCTATAACACTGGACGGGCCAGTTTTTTTTACTGAAGTCTATGATTATACTTGTGAAATTGATGATGAATTGGCTATAAGTAAGAGTGATAAAAGTCCTATCCTAGACCTGCTCAATTTTGATGGCGGTGCCCGCGAGTTTGACCTAAACATAGGTAAGTTAAACATTACTAACGGCAAGTTTGGGAAAAGCAATGCGCTAATTGTTCCTGTTAATGCGGATTGGATTGACTTCCAAAATTTTTATTTTGATAAGATCAATTTGTCCATTTCTAATTTTTCATTCATATCATGGAAGGGTATGGAGTTTCAAAATTTTCAAGTCAGCGCCATTGATAATCATGGATTTGTTATAGAAAATGTTGGATTTGATTCCGTCACCGTTGCACCAAATATGATGGACTTTACAGGATTTAAACTCAATACTCAAAAGTCATTTCTATCTGATAAAATTTCAATGAGTTATGGCAGCACCTATGCATTTAGAGATTTCCTTAATGAGGTCTCCATTCAATGCAATTTTATAGACTCCAAGGTATATATTGGGGATTTATTGCACTTTGTAGGATCATTGGATCGCAATACATTTCTAAGTAGAAACAAAAATGAAACAGTCCATATTTCCGGTAAGTATTTTGGAAGGATAAATAA
This sequence comes from Saprospiraceae bacterium, assembly GCA_041392785.1. Taxonomy (GTDB): domain Bacteria; phylum Bacteroidota; class Bacteroidia; order Chitinophagales; family Saprospiraceae; genus OLB9. The sequence goes on along the minus strand of JAWKLK010000009.1, from coordinate 73,375 downwards.
TCTAGGAGGAAATGATATGCATTTACGAATGTGGGATTATTTTGAAGTTGAAGGCATCTTTAATACCCGAGATTTATTGGATTCTGACAATACTTTGCTCAATGTTAGAGTAGATAGACTCAATACCAGCACACAAAAAATCAAGACGATATTTCCGCAATTTAATGCCCCAGAAAATTTTGAAAAATTGGGAAACCTCAATTTCTCTGGACGGTTTGATGGTTATTTACACGATTTTGTGGCCTATGGAAATTTGAATTCCGATCTAGGCATCACTGAACTAGATATGCGTTTGGACCTCAGTGAAGGCTCTGCAAAAGCGCGATACAGTGGAAATCTCAATCTATTTAATTTTGATCTAGGTCGTTGGAGTGACAATCCAGACCTAGGTCGAGCCAATTTTAAATCCAAAGTCACGGACGGTTTTGGGCTCACACTGAACACGGTGAAAGCTGATTTACTTGCTGTCATAGAATCCCTTACATTCAAATCATATGAATACAAAAATTTGGTTTTGAATGGGATTATTGAAAAAAATACTTTTGACGGAAAATTTACTTCGGCTGATCCCAATATACAGTTGCTATTCGATGGTGAAATCCAATTTCTCAATAATAAAGCTTTTTTAAATTTTACTTCTGAAATTGATAATCTTGACTTACATGCATTGAATTTATATAAAAGCCCACTTGCTTTTAGTGGTGATTTGAGCATTAATACTTCGGGGAGTAACCTAAATGATTTTATTGGGGAAATCGATTTTTCTGATGTAAAAGTGAAAAAGCAAGACACCGTCCAAGTCCTTGAAAAAATAAAATTGATAGCGAGACAATCCGTAAGTGGAACTCGATATATAATGTTGGATGGAGATTTTGTACAAGGAGAAATAGAAGGTATTTACAATGTAGAAGATATTTTTAAAGGGTTGAAATCCACAGCTTTATACCATTTTAACGGTTTTACTAAATCAAAGGAAACCACAATTGATCAAGTCACCAAGCAAGATTTTAAATTTAAACTTAAATTGGATGACAGTCAGAATATTCTGTCGTTAATGGCTGTTCCTATCCATAGCATTAAAAAACTAAATCTCAAAGGGCATATCAATACTGATAAACATAGTTTTTCTGTAGCGGGTAGAATAGGTGAAATTTGGTATAAAGATCAAGTATTTAAGTCCATTGATATATTGACATCCGCAAGTGACCAAAATGGTAGCTTCATTGCAAGTGTGGAAGAAGCAAAAGCCTTTGGCACAGATTTTTATCCAGTATATTTGAATACATCGTTTTCAGGAGATGCATTGACTTTTGATGTAAGTACTGAGAGATTACTTGATTCATTTGAACAAATTAATATAAAAGGAAATATTAAATCCACAGACAAAGGCATTTCTTTAGACCTAGACAATACTACAATAAACATGCTAGGAGCTGCTTGGAAAGTGACAGAGGGAAATACTTTTTTATTCGGTAAAGGATTTGTAAATATTGACAACTTCAATATCACGGATGGTAATAGGACAATAGATGTGTATGATATCAATGATAGTCGTGGTGTACATGTTGAACTCCAAAATTTTGACATAAATCTTCTAAATAGGGTTATGAAGGAAGAGAAATTCAAGCTAAGTGGCGTCTCTTCCATATCGGTTCAAGTAAACGATATCTTCGAGAAGAGCAAATCTATACAAGGTTATATCAACGTGCCTGATTTTCAGGTAAATAAAACTGGGTATGGCAATTTGTTTGTCGACTTTGGGGTAGAAAATTCTAATGATATCAAGGTCAAAGCCAGTTTAGGTGAATTTTTTGGAGCGGATTTGCTATATGCCATTAATTCAAAAAGTGTAGATGGCAAAGCTAAGTTGCGTGATGCTCCATTAGATTTATTGCAACATTTGCTTAAAGACGGTATTTCAAATACTACAGGTAAGGTTGTGGCGGATATAAAAATCAATGGTAAAGGGAAAGATATTGTATTGTCAGGCAAAGGCCATGTCAAAGATGGATCTACTAGAGTTTTGGTCAATGGGGCAACCTACTATTTTGATAATCAATATTTTACTGTTTCTGAAAAAGACATAGTTTTTGAAAATGTGATTATAAAAGATGAAAACGGCAATGATGGGATAATTCAAGGGAAACTCACACACGCACTCTTTAAAAATTTTGGAGTTGAAGCCTCAGTAACAGGTAAAAATATCATTGGACTCAATACCACTAAGGCTGATAATGATGTTTATTATGGATATGGAATAGGTGATTTTAATGTAGTTTTCAAAGGATTATTTTCTGATTTATTTATAACAATTCAAGGGGTCACAAGAGAAGGTTCTAGACTTTATATTCCAGTGAATAATACTGGGTATGTGAAAAATGAAAGTGTTATTAAATTTGTAAGTAAAACGGATACAACATTTAAGGAGAAGGAGAGAGATGTATCAAATATTACTTTAGAAATGACGCTATCTATAACACCTGATGCAGAAGCAAGTATCATTTTTGATGAAGCCAAAGGAGACATAATAAAGGGTAGAGGAAGGGGCGACCTTTTCATCACTATGTCAAAAAACGAAGACTTGGAAATGTTCGGTACTTATGAAATAGAACAAGGAGAATATCTTTTTACAGTATCTTTGTTACCAGTGGCAAAACCCTTTGTGGTAGAAAGAGGTGGATTGATCAGATGGACAGGTGACCCACTAAATACAACATTGGATATCACTGCAAACTATAGATCCAGGACGAGTATCAGCCCATTTATTGAAGAATACCTAACTCTGGCACCTGAAGAAACTCAGAGGGCTGCAGATCAGAGAACTGACGTAGATCTCAAGTTGATTTTAGGTGGTACTCTTTTTAGTCCAATTATTTCCTTTGACGTATCATTTCCAAATCTAGCGCCTGAGCTAGCATCATTTGCAGATAGTAAATTAAGATTAATCAGAAATAATGAACTAGAACTCAATAGTCAGGTACTGGGATTGATAGTGTTAAATACATTTTTACCATCTAATAGTATATCAGATTTATTTGGGACAGATGGTTTACAGTCGGTTGGAGTAAATACACTGAGCGAATTTTTATCCAGTCAATTGTCCATGCACATTACTAATTTGTTGAATTCAGTTATTTCCGATAACGGTGTTTTATCTGATGTAGATTTTGAATTGGGTTTGCACAATAATGCCATATCTGGCAATCTGTACAATTCTAGTATTTTGCTTCCAGATGAAATAAATTTTACATTAAAAAATAAGTTTAAATTTTTGGATGAAAGATTTTCATTAAACTTGGGTGCAAATTACATACTTCAAAATCAGGGTGTAGCGGTGAATCAAGTATTGCCTGATTACGCCATTGAATTTTTATTGACAGATGATAAAAAATTGAAAATCAGACACTATGGGCGTTCAGACATTGATCCCGTAAACTTAGGACAACTCAGACAAAAATATGGATTTGGTATTGGATATAGGACTGAGTTTGGAAATGTGATAAAACTTACACCTGCTCCTGATACGACAAGCATTCAATAAATGACGATGGTCATTTTGTACTCAATGGAAGTTTCGCACATCCATTAAATTTTTTATCCAAGTACGTTACAGATATTGATTCATTAAATTGATTTCCTGCGTCATCTGTGCAAGAGGACTTTTTAATTGTGACTTGAAGTAATTTTCCATCTCCATCTTTTGCTTCGAAAACAAGAGGTAAACTATGCAAGTTGCCCGACACCTTTTTTATACTTCCTGACATTTTACTTTGACCATAATCCATGACCAAATTATAAGGTAATACTGGATTGTCTGAATATACAATTTCAATTCTCCACCCAGGTTCATTACCTTGACCTATGATAGCATTGGTAGAAACAGGACCACAATGAGATTTTTCCGTCAGTTGATTTAAAGTAATAAGCTTATGGACAAAATAAAAATTGCCTGAATTTGCATCTCTAGATTTTACAATTTCCATCTCCCCATATACTCTACTACTTGGATATTGAGAATGGATAGATTTGAAAGTGGGTTCAATTCGGTTTAAAGTATCTACCACTTTGTAAAGTATATTAGTATTGCATTCTTTTATGATTATGGTATCAAAATCCAGAGTCATAACACCTCGAATAGTTTTAAACTCATTGGAAAGTATATCTCTTTGAACGATAGCCTTGCCAGGACCTGTTGGTATGGGGGTTGAATCTGATGACACAGTCTCTTTCGTTGAATGCGATGATTCGTTTTTGCATTGCGCCAACGTAAATATAAGTATTGCAGAGAGAAATAATATCCGCATTGCTAATGTTTTATGAATTTTAATAGAAAAATGACAAATTAATAATAAGGGTCAAATGAAAATCGAGTTGCAAAAGTAGAAATTTTTTTCATTTCATGAATGAAGTTATACAGAGTTATAAATTACTAAACTTTTATTATTACCATATGATGTACCAACAGATAAACATACGAAATATATAATGTATTGAATATTTTTTCCCCATTTATTGAGTTTTACAATTTTATCATGTCATGGAGTTTACTTCGATATTTTAATTAAAATCTAGTCCAATTGAAAATCATAGTTCGCAATGATAAATATCACTTAATTCCAAATTTGTTATATCTTCCATAAAATCATATTATTAAACATTGCAAATAATTATAATTTGTTGTTGGAATGGCTTCAATTATGCTTTAGACATCAATTATTTGTCTACTTTTAAAATTGATTGTACCTTTATTGATTTTAAAGAAGAAACGAAAAGTTTCTCTATAATGTACTTCATTTAATAATTATAATATTCTTTTTGTTATGAGTGTTGAATCAAAAAATATTAGAAACATTGTCCTACTAGGCCACTCAGGATGTGGCAAGACAAGTTTTTCTGAAACCATGTTATATGAATCAGGAGCCACATCTAGAATGGGTTCTGTAGAAAACGGAAATACTTTGTCAGATTTTTCTAGTATTGAACAAGAACGTGGTAATTCATTGTTTTCCACATTATTACATGTGAAATGGAGAGATTGTAAAATTAACATTCTTGATACTCCTGGATTTGATGACTTCATTGGTGAAGTTGTAGCATCCATGAAGGTGTCAGATACCGCCTTGATACTGCTTAATAGCTCTCATGGTGTTGAAGTTGGCACTGAGTTGATTTGGGATTATGTACAGGATTTTAAGACTCCATCTATCTTTGTAATAAATCAGGTTGACCATGAAAAATCTGATTTTGAGAATACCCTCGAACAAGCAAAAGAGAGATTTGGATCCAAAGTAATAGAAGTCCAATATCCATATAATCAAGGCAAAGATTTCAATAGCATCATCGATGCATTAAGAATGGTGATGTATGTATTTCCTAAAGATGGTGGGAAACCTGAAAAACATCCAATCCCGGATAGTGAAATGCCAAAAGCCAAAGAAATGCATAATGCATTGGTAGAGGCTGCTGCTGAAAATGAAGATGGATTAATGGAAAAGTTTTTTGAGCAAGGCACATTATCAGAAGAAGACCTTACTGCCGGGCTTCGCATAGCTTTGGCGCATCAGCAGATATTTCCAGTGTTCTGTTGTTCTGCCACACACAACATGGGTAGTGGACGAATCATGGGATTTATCAATGATATAGCACCGTCACCAATGGATATGCCACCCTTTGAGCTTGAAAACGGAAAAACGGCACAATACAATCCTGAAGGTCAGCCATCCATGTTTATTTTCAAAACTATATCAGAGCCACAGGTTGGGTTGGTAAGTTACTTTAAAGTGTATTCAGGAAATATACATTCTAATGAGGATTTGGTAAATATGCAGAATGGCACCCATGAAAGAATTAGCCAAGTATATGAAGCGAATGGAAAAGTGAGAAATGTTGTAGATAAATTGGTAGCTGGTGACTTAGGAGTTACTTTAAAATTAAAAAATTCTCATACTAATAATACTTTGAATGCGAAGGGTCTAGAGATGATCATTGATCCTGTGCATTTTCCCACTCCACGTATTAGAACCGCTGTGGTACCACCGAGCAAGAGTGATATGGAAAAACTGATAAAAGCACTTCACCAAATTGAAGAAGAAGATCCAACACTTAAAGTTGAACAATCAGCGACTCTTAAGCAGACAATTATCCATGGGCAAGGTCAATTGCATCTGGATTTAGTCAGATATCGGATCGAAAAAGTGAATGGTGTTCATATGGATTTTGAAGCACCAAGAATTCCTTATAGAGAAACTATCACTAAGAGTGCAGATGAGATGTATCGTCATAAAAAGCAAAGCGGTGGCGCAGGACAGTTTGGAGAAGTCCATATGCGAATAGAGCCTTACTATGAAGGCATGCCAGATCCTACGGGATTGACGGTAAGAAATAAAGAAATTGAAGAATTAGAATGGGGTGGTAAATTGGCATTTTACTGGTGCATAGTAGGTGGAACCATTGATGCTAAATACTCAAGTGCCATTAAGAAAGGTATCATGCAGAAAATGATAGAAGGCCCATTAACTGGTTCGAACTGTCAAGATATACGTGTCAGTATTTATGATGGTAAAATGCACTCTGTAGACTCCAATGACATGGCATTTATGCTTGCCTCCATTGGAGCATTTAGAAACGCCTTTAAGAATGCCAATCCTCAAATCCTAGAACCGATAGAAAATGTTGATATTACATGTCCAGATGCAGCAATGGGTGACATCATGGGTGATTTACAGACGCGCAGGGCAATCATTATGGGTATGGATTCTGATGGGCACTATCAGAAAATCAAAGCCAAAGTACCTCTAGCGGAAATGTACCAATATTCATCCACCTTGCGATCAATATCACAAGGAAAGGCTAAATTTACTAGAGAATTTGCAGAATATGTGCCTGTGACACCTGATATTCAGAAAAGATTGATAGCAGAGCATAAGGAAGAAGAGGATGATCATTGATTTGAATTGGAGTTCAGTCATGAACACTTAATGTAGATTATTACCTAGCGACGTATATTAAGACATTTCCAAATGCCTTGTCTAATATTGCATTAGATAAGGCATTTTTGTTTCTATGATATTCTACCCCAATCCTTATGTTTTTGCCTTAACACATGCAAGTATTGTTTCAACGCAGCATGCGCATCCAACTGTAATTCTGGATCTTTTTCTATGATTCGTTCAGCAATATGTCTTGCAGTTTCTACTATTTTGGCATCCTTGCTGATGTTGAGCAATTTAAAATCCAAGATGCCACTTTGTTGCGTACCTTGAATGTCTCCAGGGCCTCTTTGCCTTAAGTCGGCTTCCGCTATTTCAAAGCCATTAGTTGTCCGTACCATGGTCTGTATTCGTTCTTTTCCTTCCTTACTTACCTTGTAATCAGACATTAAAATACAATACGATTGTTTGGCGCCTCGACCCACTCTTCCTCTTAGTTGGTGTAACTGAGATAAGCCAAATCTTTCAGTGTTTTCAATGACCATCACAGTAGCATTAGGCACATTTACTCCCACTTCTATGACTGTGGTGGCAACCATGATTTGGGTTTCTTTTTTCAGAAATCTTTGCATTTCCCACTCTTTATCTGCTGCTTTCATTTTACCATGGACTATAGAAATTTGGAATTGTGGTGGTGGAAAATATTGCAATAATGCTTCATAGCCGCTTTGAAGTGATTGTAAGTCTAGTTTTTCTGACTCTTCTATGAGTGGGTACACAATATACACCTGTCTTCCATCTGCAATTTCATTGTGTAAAAAAGCGATCATTCTGTTTCTAGATGCATCATTCAGATGCATGGTTTTTATTTCCATCCTGCCAGGAGGCAATTCATCTATGACGGATACGTCTAGATCTCCATAGATGGTCATAGCAAGCGTCCTCGGTATAGGAGTGGCTGTCATGACTAAGACATGCGGAGCAAGAGATTGTTTTTTTTGCCACAATGCAGCTCTTTGTGCTACACCAAATCTATGTTGTTCATCCACAATCGCCAAACCCAATCTACGAAATTTGACTTGTGGCTCTATCAAGGCATGTGTGCCAATGATAATGTCTATATTTCCTTGTTCAAGTTCGTTGAGAATGGTTGTTCTTGCTTTGCTCTTTACACTTCCAGAGAGAAATGCCACACGAACCATAGCGTTTTCCCCAAGGGCTGATGTGATCGAATTATAATGTTGTTGTGCCAATATTTCTGTCGGTGCCATGATGCATGATTGCATACCATTATCTTTTATGATGAGCATACACAATAGTGCTACAATCGTTTTGCCGCTGCCTACATCGCCTTGCAGGAGCCTGTTCATCTGTGTTTCTTTAGCTAGGTCATGTCTTATTTCTTTAATCACTCTTTTCTGAGCATCGGTAAGTTGAAAGCTCAATCTATTATTATAAAACTCATAAAAGGCAGACCCTATTTTGGTGATCGGTGGGCTTTTATACAGTTTGGTTTTGGATATCTTACTTTGCAAGACCCGCATTTGTACAAGGAATATTTCTTCAAATTTGATATAGTCCGCAGCTTTGGATTTTTCCGTGAGATCTGAAGGTGTATGAATGATTTTTATTGCATCTATTCGACGCATTAATTTCAATTTCTGAGTGATATAACTTGGAATTATTTCTGGTAAATCTTTTTCCGTCAGGACATCCAGTATCGATTTGATGATTTTTCTTCTGAATCTATTATCTACGCCACGGGCCGTCAATGTCTCTGTACTACTGTACAAGGGTTCGAAATTTGATGAGCTGCGATTTTCTGAAGTGTTGGGGCTTTCCATTTCAGGATGTGTCATGGTCTTGCTCCCATTGAATTGAATGACTCTTCCAAATGCGATATAGTTTGTACCCACCAACAGGATTTTCTCAAGGATAGCAACACCTGCAAACCAAACTAAATCAATAAATCCTGAACCGTCCTTCAGTACACCAGAAAGTCGATATTTACCATTTTTTCCTTTTATCTTTTCGAGAGAAATGAGCAATCCTTGGATTTGAATATTATCACCATCAGAAGGAGCGTCTTTGATAGGGTAGATGATACTTTTGTCAACATATCTATAAGGATAATTGAACAATAAATCTTCAATAGTGTGAATTCCGATTTCCTTTCTGAAAAGTTCACCTTTGGCGGGACCGACGCCTTTTACATATTCTATGGGTGTATTAAGAATAGACTTATTGATTTCCAAAATACGATATTGTCATGGCAAAGATAATAGAATGGCGCTATGGTTCAATACCTTTGGAGTATAAACATTTTACTGCCTACTATGTTTTTCATTGACTAAAGTGTATGTATCATGGATAGCAAAAGGCAAATGCAAATAAATGAATTGATTAAGCGAAGTTTTAGTCCAGTTTTCCAAGAATATGGATTTCAGATTTATAATCCGGCTTTTGTTTCTGTTACTACCGTTAAAATTTCTCCAGATTTAAGCCAAGCTAAAGTATACCTTAGTATTTTTAATACTGATAACAAAGAAGATGTTTTGAAGAAAATAGTAAATCATACCCACATCTTAAAACAAGAACTAGCCAAAAGAATCAGACATCAAGTACGCCGCATTCCTCAAATCTATTTTTACACGGATGACACGGTAGATGAAATGTCTAGAATTGATGCACTTTTTGCAGATATCAAGCAAAATTATGTACCTTATGTAGGGGAAGAAGAGTAAGAAAATAAAAACATGAGTTAGTTATTACGATATTTCATTTTTGAGAAAGTTTACTATTAAAGGTGAATAAGCTATTCCACCAAATCTACAATTTCTAATATCGCCTTTGGTTAACTTATTTGGTATATCAGCTTCTCCTTAAGTATAGCAGATCAAAAAACATTTACTTTTTTAACATTTTATTTGCATAATAGAAAAACTATTCCTATATTTGTTTCAGAAACAGGATGCTATTTGAATAAAGTGAGAAAGGGACATTTTGATAGAAGCACTTCCTGTTGAACTTAAATCTATTTTTTAATTTTTTTAAACTTTTTATTCATGAAAAAATTTAATCATTACCTCGCAATTCGCAATTCGCAATTCGCAATTCAGCGCTTTTTAACTTTTTAATGCTTTTTGCTTTGATGGTGAGCACACAATGGGTATCGGGTCAGCGCACCGCTGATTTTGAGCAAACTGTGCAGAACTATCAAGCGACCTATTTAAAGGATAGCCAAAAAATGGCAGTGATTACCGAGAGATCCAAGCACAGCTGCGAGAAGGATCATGTCGCTACACCAGAAGAAATCGAAGCCCGCGCCAAAGAAGCCGCTAGGCATGAATACATCCAGGAACACATGGAAGAGTATATGAATCTGTATTTTCCGGAGAAACAAAGTGCTTCACCAAATACCACTGTCACCATTTGCGACAATGGAGGATTTGAGCAAGATTTTTTACACTATGATGGATTTGTTTCTACCTACACATCAGGAAGTAATACCTGTACACCTAATGTACCTGGATGGACTCCTGTCACTATGCCTTTAGCAAACAGAATTGAAATAATGACGAGCGGGGTAGATCCATTGATAAACATTCAAATAGTTAAATTTGGAAATAAGTCTCTGAGAATTAACAACAGGTACGGGCACATTAATCAATGTGCAGGTAATGGCGGAGTAGATAGAGTAATTAAAACTTTTGAAGTAACGGCTGAAAACAGGAGATTTACAGTTTGGTATGCTTTTGCGTTAGAAAACCCAAGTGGTCACAATGATCAACAACCATTTTTTTCAATTAAATGCGACAAAGCCCCTGCTGATGAGCTTTGTTTTGCTGCAGATATTCTGAAATGTGATAAAATTTATCCAGATCCTTGCAATTATTTGGCCTTAGATGTTTTGGATTGGTCGTGTCACAGGTTTGAAATCCCATCTTCTGAAATAGGAACCATTGCCACCGTTGAAATCATAGCGGCAGATTGTGGCCAAACAGACCACTTTGGTTATGCTTACATTGACGGGTTTTGTGAATCATGTACTGGGAGCGCTTTGGGAAGCGTTCAGCTCAACGGATCAGAATTTGATCCTAAAGTGGGTATAGAATACTATTCTTGTGATGGCCAAACGGCGCAAGTTTGTGGTACATATACACTGCCTACTTTGTGTGGAAATTGGACGGTGGCCAATATAATTGTGCCTGGATATACCATTCAAAATTTGATAATTGACGATGCAAACAAAACATTTTGTTTTGAGTTTCCAAAATCCAATTTTGGCACTAATGATTGTCTTGATATAAATGCGCAAATCACATTCAACTCAAGCCTTGGCATGAACCTCCCTCCGCAGACATCAAATACAATAAAAATATGTAAAGAATTATATAAATCTTATAGCTACTCAGTTTCTATAGGCTCATGTAACTCAAATGGGACATCCGATTTGCTCTCAGACGACTATTATTATGTAACCGTAAACATTTCAGATCCAGACCAAAATGGATGGACCATCCAAAGGCAATTGCTAGATCCTTATGACGGTGAATCTGGTGTATATACAATAACATCAAGCTCAGGATCTGATCAAGTAGTACTAGGGCCATTTCTTATACAAGAGGGATGTTGGGATATTATCATTACACTACCTAATTGTACATATACCGAAAAGATTTGTCCACCAGAATTTTGTTCAGGCTGTGATGCCTTCGCAGGAGTTGAAATTTCAAATGTGACCTGTATCCCTGGACCGCCAGATACTTGGACTTTTGATATATTTGTGTCTGGAATAGGAACCTATACCATCAACGGTGTGACAAAAACAAAAGGAAGCAAACATACCATTTCTGGAGGGGTTATTGGACAAAGTTGTTTAGATTATGAACTAGTAAGTGGTGATTGCACTCAGAAAATTGTAGTATGCCCTCCAGTTCCTTGTTCTGTCAGAAATTGCAATTTAGAAATTTATTCAGGCAAGATTACTTGTACGCCAAGTGGCTATACAGTAAATCTACACACGCAAAACACCAATTTGTGCTATTATCAGCCAGGTGCCTTAGTGAGTACACCAGTACCGACTTCTGGCGATATTGGGCCGTTTACAGGGGATGTGCAAGTAGTAGTATTCCCATGTGGCCCGATGCCGCCAACTTGTTTCAAAATGTTGTACTTTCCAAAGCCCAATTGCAATGATCCTAATATAGAGATCACGTTTGGAAGGAGAGATGGTCAAGTAAGAGATCAATTAACGGTAGTGCCAAACCCTACAATTGGAAATAGCATTATCCTTAAAACAGTGTCTGGATTAGAAGACGTATTTGACTATTCGATACATTCTGTTTCGGGACAATTAATCCAAAAAGGCACATTTATTGGCGTAGAACAATCTATACCATTTGATGCATCCGGAGGGGTTTATATCCTAAAGTTTGTCAGCAAGAATGGACAAGAGGGACAATACAAGTTTGTAAAATTGTAATGAACATTAAAATTTAATTGTTAAACGGAGTGCAAACTATGCACTCCGTTTTTCTAATTAACTAGTTATTGATATATGCAAAAGATTGTTATTTACATATTATCAATTTTGATAATAGCACATAGCCTTGCTGCACAAGAAAATATTTGCAACTCTGATACATCTCTCTGCTATGGCGTGAAGAAATTCAACACAGACTTTGAGATACAAATGGAGAAAAAATGGGAGAGTCAGCAATATGTTGCCCAATATCAAACACCAATTTCTTTTGACATTGATAACGATTGTGTACCGGAAATAATTACAGCTGACTTTTTAAACTATGATAATAATTGGTTAGCCTCTAATCAATTATTATTTCTAAATTCAAAAACATTAAATTCACTACAAACATTAAAAACGAACTATTTCCTTACCAAAACAAATTCTTTTATTGTTGTTGATATTGATAATGACAAATCTTTCGAAACAATTGTTGCACTCGCTGATTTAAATATAAATCCAAATAATTTAAGAGGAAAACTAATTTGTTACAATTTTGATAATTCCATAAGATGGATTTCTGACAATAAATATACAATTAATACTTTGCAAGCTGGTTCATTATCGTTAGCTGATTTCAATAAAGATGGAACACCAGAAGTTTTTATAAATAACAACATTTTCAATGCTATTACTGGTGTTCAACTACTTAAAGGTGGAAACTTTGGCTTAGGAGGAGCAGGTTTTTCAACAATTTCAATTGCTGCCGATTTAGACGATAACCCAAATGATTTAGAATTGGCTGCCGGATACACAGTTTATGAAATAGAAATAACAAACCCAAATGGCACACTGGGAAATAACATGATTCCCAATAATATTTTGATCAATGGAATTGGCAGAGATGGACAGACAGCAGTAGCAGACATCAATAATGATCAAAAATTGGATGTAATTGTAATAACTGCCCAAAGTTTCTACTCGGCCATTTATGTTTATACATTTCAAAATAATTCATATCAAATAATTTCAAAAATTGAATGGCCTAAATATGTGCCTTTGGGTACACTATCAATTGGAAGATTAAATAATAATAATGAAAATAGCATTTTGATTTCAGCTTCAAAAAATTTAATTAAATTTTCTTATAATACAAATTTGTTAAATGAAGGTGGAATTTACCAATTAAAGATGACTCAGGATTTATAGGTTTAACATTATACGATTTCGACAATGATGGAATTAATGAAATAATATTTAGAGACGAATTAGAATTAAAGATTTATAGTGCAAAAAATAATATACTTAATCCAATTTCTCAATTACCTTGTATTTCTCCAACTGGATATGAATATCCTATCATTGCAGATTTTGACGGAACGGTGAAACCAAAATCTGTGTCACATGTTCAGAGAAATTCGATGACTATTTCGGCCGCCTCACCATCTTTGGTCCGCCACCCGGTCAGCACTGGGCACCTAGCGCGCAATATCTGGCATCAGTACGCTTACAATCCACTTTTTATCAACGATGACGACGCCCAGCACCGCAATACATGCACAACCCCGCTACTTATAAAAATGGTAAGTACAACAACTTCATGGTGCAGGAGAGCCTCATCGACGAAGATGGCAACTATCCCATAGCTGCGGCATCACTTACAGGAGATATCACGTGTATCAACTATGATCCCGCACAGAAAGCATATACCATCACCTTTGGGGTGGAAAACCGAGCTGACGCCTCGCGTACCGCCACAACAAATACCCCTGTCAGCTTTTATAGCGGCAATCTGGAGAGTGGCGGCGCCTTGCTATTCACCTATCAGACCGATGTGGACATCCCTGCGGGTACACGCATAGTGCGGAATATCTCCATCCCTGAGACGGCCATGACTACGCTCTGGATGGTAGTCAACACTGATAAATACCCGTTAACCTTGGCGGATACATCCCACTATGCCATCGATGAGTGCGACTATACAGACAATGTATTTCAGACGCTCATGCCATACAAAGCCATCAGCACACAAGAGATTTGTAGCGGTGACACCTACGACTTCTTCGGTCAGTCACTGACTGCAGCAGGCACCTACACCCATCAAATCCCAAATAGTTCTGGCTGCGATAGTGTGATAATTGGAGTTGCATCTATCTGTCAGCACGCAAAAACAAGCCGTCAGACTGTCCAAAACTGTATTGCCCTATCAATGGAATGGTACCACCTACACGAATAGCGGCACCTACACCTGCAAACCAAGAGTGTAAGAAACGGCTGCGACAGCATCGCCACCCTTGCGCTGACCATCCATCAAATACGACAATGCCATCAACCAGAGTGCATGTGACCGCTACAACTGGAATGGTACTGACTACACGACATCAGGAACTTATACGCATACCCAGCAATCCATCTTTGGTTGTGACAGCATCACCACCTTGCAACTAGCCATCCATCCGTCTTATGACAACACTATCCAACATCATGCATGTGATAGTTACATTTGGAATGGGACTATGTACACCGAGAGCGGCATCTACACCCACCGCAAACAAACCACAAACGGTTGTGATAGCATCACCACACTTGAGCTGACTATACAAAATACATTGACATCATCGGAGCAAAGGACGGAATGCAAATCCTTCACTTGGAATGGCAGTACTTACGACCAAAGCGGTACCTACACCTACCAAACCAAGAGTGTAAACGGCTGCGACAGCATCGCCACCCTTGCGCTGACCATCCATCCAAAATACGACAATGCCATCAACCAGAGTGCATGTGACCGCTACAACTGGAATGGTACTGACTACACGACATCAGAACTTATACGCATACCGAGCAATCCATCTTTGGTTGTGACAGCATCACCCTGCCTGGCCTAGCCATCCATCCGTCTTGCCAAACAACACTATCCAACATCAGGCATGTGATAGTTACATTTGGAATGGGACTATGTACACCGAGAGCAGCATCTACACCCACCGCAAACAAACCACAAACGGTTGTGATAGCATCACCAGCGAGCTGACTATACAAAATACATTGACATCATCGGAGCAAGGACGGAATGCACATCCTTCACTTGGGAATGGGCACCACCTATACAGACAGCAGCACCTACACCACCAAACCACCAGATGTTAACGGCTGCGACAACATCGCCACCACTTGCGCTAACCATCCAGCAAAATACGACATTGCCATCAACCAAAGCGCGTGCGACAGCTACATCTGGAATGGTACTGATTGCGACATCGGGAACCTATACGCATACTGAACAATCTATCTTCGGTTGTGACAGCATCACCACCTTGCAACTAGCCATCCATCCATCTTATGACAATACTATCCAACATCAGGCGTGTGATAGTTACGTTTGGAATGGCATCACCTATACAGACAGCGGCGTTTACACCCACCGTGCACAAACCACTGCTGGTTGTGATAGCATCACGACGCTTGAGCTGACTATACAGAATACATTGACATCATCGGAGCAAAAGACGGAATGTACATCCTTCACTTGGAATGGCAGTACTTACGACCAAAGCGGCACCTACACCTACCAAACCACCAGCGTTAACGGCTGCGACAGCATCGCCACCCCTTGCGCTAACTATCCAACCAAAATACGACATTGCCATCAACTGGCGCATGCGACAGCTACATCTGGAATGGTACTGACTGCGACATCAGGAACCTATTCGTCACCTGTTAAATCTTCTACAACGATAGATTTCATGTCAATCACAAAAGAACCTGCCACTAATTTACCTTCATTTACTGAAAGGCTACCTTCGCTCACTTTGATACTACCATTGTGTTTTCCAGTTGGTTTCGAACCTTCCCAACTGATTTTCGACATCTCTGGAGATGCAGCATAAGTTTTACCTGTTGCTTCAGCTGCTACAGCTAAATTCTCATCAGATTTTGGTGCTTTTTCCTTGCATGCTACAAATGAAAGCATCGCGATTAATAATGTAAAATTGAATAAAGACTTCATAAACTTTTTGAAATTTTAATGTAATCTCTGAATAACTGAATCCACCAAATATTTGTTGCCACAAATGTTAATAATTAATTAGAAAAATGAAAACTTAACGATATTTAACAAATAATTTGCATTATTAAAAAACAATCATTATATTTGGACCAACAACAGGGAGATGAAGAATATATTTAGTGAGAAAGAGTGTTTAATTTTTGAAGCGATCACCCCTGTTGAATAGAAACTTATTTTTTTCAATAATTTTTAATCATGAAAAACTTTTTCTACCACCGCATGGGGTTGTGATAGTATTCATACCTTAGTACTACGTATAAAAACAGAGATCGACATCACATTTCCGAATATATTCAATCCCAATAGTATCAATAACAATACGTTTTACGGTACTACTGCGACAAATAGGATTAATCTCCATCGCATCACCATCTATGACCGTTGGGGTAACATCATGTATGAAAAATTAAATATCCCGCTCAGCGACCCTTCGGTAGGGTGGGATGGCAAGACGAAAGGCATACCATGTGAGCAAGGGGTGTATGTTTGGACTGCTGAAGTCATGCTACCCGATGGCAGTAGGCAATTGCTCAGTGGCGACGTGACACTTGTGCGGTGATGTTTTGAAATCAAGTTCTTTTGACGTGATTAGACAGGTTTTGCTAAGGTTAGTAGATTTACGAATTTTTCTAATTCTCTTAATCTGACAAATAAATAGAATCTAGTGATTAGCAATGAAGAAAAACAATCAAGTCATCGACATGAGGTAAGGCTGTACTTAGTAAAAATGAATACTTATAATACCTTTTTCTTTTGGCATGGTATTTGAAGTATTTAGCCATTGAAAGAAATTTAAAGGGTAAATTTCTACAGAAATGAAAAAAATATTGCTCTCCATTAAGTATTACTTTGAGTTTATATGTAAAATTTATTAGATTTAAAATCAATATTTTATACATTTTGATTTTTAAAAATATGAATTAATAAAACATATTTATTAAAAAAATATACAAAAATTACCCTTCATTAAATTTGATTGCAAGGACATTTTCGATATACCTTTGCGTCATTCCCACTCAATAAAGTAAATCTTTATTTAAATCTGACCAAAGCCCCATGACGGGGCACTGAACTCATTTTTTTTTAACCAAAATTTTTTACCCATGGTAAAACAAGATTTACTTTCTCAAGTGAAAGGGATTCCTTATGCTAGTTTAGTTTGGTTGAGTCTCTTTCTTTTAGTATTTTCTGGTTCTTCTTTTGGTCAAAGCCAAATCAATTGTAATGGCACTATTCAACTTTCGCTCAACAGTGAATGCGAAGGTGAGGTAAGGCCAGATATGGTTTTAGAAGGACTGATGATTACTTACAACCCACCTTTTACACTACGTATCAGTGGGTCAGGTATTATTGACAACAATACTAATTCTCCGGTCATCACGAAACCAGGTAATTATGTTGTCACTGTGTATAACTCAACAGGTAATTCTTGTTGGGGGAATATCGTTGCAGAGGATAAACTACCTCCAATTGTGGTAGATTGCGCTTGTCCTGTTGGAAATACAGATCCTGATTGTACTTTAAAATGTACTGATGAGGCTGGTTTTTTAGCTGGTACTATTGAGTATCCGATACCTGTAGTGGAGGAATATTGTACAGATTACACCACTACATTTTCTGATGAGGTGATCACAACAGGTGTTTGTGGTTCTAAAACTATTAGAAGAACCTGGGTATTTACGGACGGCTATGGCAATAAGTCGGTACCTTGTGTTTCTGAGTATTATTTTGAGCCTGTTGACATTTCAGTTGGTGCAGGAGAGATCTTACCTCCATACAATAACATTCAGATGACTTGTGGTTCTGATGTGAGCATGCAAGGTGTATTTGCTTACTTCAAAGCAAAACTATTTGTAACTTATCAAGCAAATTATAGAGCTCAAGTACCTGGTGTGTATCCTACCGTAACGGCAGCAGATAACGCAGCAGAGAGAGATGCCACAGCAGAAGCGCTAAAGCATGCTTGGCCTACAGTTGAAGGTGTCGCTATCTCCAATCAAGTATGTAATGTAATGGCAGCGAAAGCCGATACTGAATTATTAGCATGTGGAGCTGCTTGTTCAAACAGTAAGAAGATCATCAGATTATGGACTATTTTGGACTGGTGTAGCGGTGACACTCGTACTATCACTCAAATCATCAAGGCTACAGACATAGAAGCTCCAACGGTACAAGCACCGGATTTGACGGTCAGTGTAGATCCTTGGACTTGTTCTGGAAACTTCTTACTTCCTGCCCCAACCATACTGCATGATAATTGTGATGCAAATGTAAATTATAAGGTTGTTGGACCTTTAGGCGTAAGTATCGTTTGGGATGTGATCAGCAATAGATATTTGGTGACAGGAGCCCCTAAAGGTGTACATACCTTTAGATATGTTGCTACCGACTGTTGCGATAATGAAGGTTATGATGAAGTCAGCGTTACAATTTTGGACCAAACGGCACCAGTAGCAGTGGCAAAACAACATATTGTGATATCTCTTACTACTGGTGGGGAAGGTGATGGAATCGCTAAACTTTTTGCACAATCAGTAGATAATGGTTCTTATGATAGTTGTACTCCAGTTCACATTGAATTGAGAAGAGAAGAAATTCCAAATAGAGATGAAGATGGATGTGGTTATACAGGCAATTTGACATACAATGACGATGGACATCCAAACGATGGTTCATCAGATCCAGCAGACCCTGATTATGATCCAGATCATGGAGCATATGTAAAATTCTGTTGTGCTGATATCTCAAATAGAGAAGGAGCAGTGCCTTATGGTATTGTGAAAGTTTGGATGAGAGTTTGGGACGATGGTAATATGTCTGGTGTTTATGGTGACGTCGTGGATGGATTATCTGATAATTACAATGAAACTTGGGTGGAAGTGCGTGTTGAAGACAAATTGACTCCAATAATATTATGTCCTGCAAATGTCACAGTAAATTGTGACGATGATATCCATGATTTAGCTATAACTGGTCAGGCAACAGCTTACAGTAATTGTCTTAATCTTGCTACAGAATATACAGATACAGAATTCCTGACAGGATGTAATACGGGATATGTATTGCGTACTTGGAAAATTAAAAACAGACCTTCAATTCAATGCATTCAAAGAATAGATTTAGTAAATCCATTCCCTAATTTTGAAGGTACTATTGAGTGGCCTTTAGATATTGTAACAGATTGTAGTAATGATGCTGCCAATGATAAACCGACATGGACAGCAGGCCCATGTGATCAGATCGGTGTGAGCCTTAAGAGTGATACCTTCTATTTTGAAGGAAATGCATGTATGAAAATATTGAATAGATGGACAGTTATAAACTGGTGTACATATGATCCAAATTCTGATGATCCAGAAGGTTATTTTACACATACATCTATTGTTAAAATCATTGATAGCGAAAAACCTTCACTAGGTAACTGTACTGATAAAATGTTTGAAGTAGATGATAATGGTGATGTAGATAAAGATGGCAACCAATGCGAAAGAAGAGGATTGACATTGACAAATACAGCTACGGATCAAGGACAATGTGCTTCGGATTGGTTAAAGTGGACAGTATTTGTAGATCTTTGGGGTGATGGATTGAATGAGTATGAATTCTCATCTTTTGTTCCAAATCTTCCACCTTACAATACTACCGGCTTTACGAAAGTAGTAGGATCACAAACTATCAATGTAAGGTACCTAGCACCAACCGGACAAGGTGGAGAAGTGCATGTAGTAATACCTGAAGATATCGCTGGTAGTATGTCAAATCACAAAGTATTGTGGAAAGTTACTGATGGTTGTGGAAATGTGACCACTTGTAACCACAATTTCATGGTTGTTGACAAGAAAAAACCGACTCCATATTGTGTGAACGTATCTTCAGCATTAATGAATAATGGTCAGGTAGAACTTTGGGCAGCAGATTTCAATCTTGGATCTTTTGATAACTGTACATCTAAGGCAAACTTGCTTTATACATTTAACGAAGCGTCACCTGTTATCACTAAATTAAATCAAACTCACTACTTCAAAGGTGCTGGTGTGAGTGCAACTGAGGCAGAATACTTAGCAGGTAATGCCCAAAAATGGTTGCCTTCAAGCAGAAGTGCAGGGATGATATTTAATTGTGATGACCTTCCTTCTGTGGCTGTTAAAATGACAGTTTGGGACGAGAAATTCAATTATGATTTTTGCACTGTGACTCTTTACCTTAATGATAATCAAGGAGCTTGTGGCGGTACTACAGAAGATAAAACAAGTATCTCAGGTACCATCACGACACCTAAGGGAGAAACATTAGAAGGTGCAAAATTGGCATTGGAAAATAATAAGCCTGAAATGCTTCAAGAAGTTTTAACACACAATAATGGTGAATTTACATTCAATAATGCAGCAATGTACCATGATTACACCATTTCTGGAGCTAAAAATGATGATTATTTGAATGGTGTAAGTACCCTTGACCTTGTATTAATACAAAGACATATTTTATTGGTTACACCACTATCTAATGCATATGATGTCATAGCGGCTGATGCAAATAATGACAATAAAGTCACTACGGCTGACCTTTCAGAAATTCGTAAGTTGATTTTGGGAATCAATAGTGTTTATCCAAATAATGGAAGTTGGAAATTCCTTGACAAAAATAGAACATTTAGTGATCCAGCTAATCCTTGGCCACTGACTGAGAAGTTGTTTATCACCAATTTGAATCATCAGATGACAAATCAGAATTTTGTCGCAGTAAAAATAGGTGACGTCAACGGTTCTGCAACTTCAAATGCAATTGATGGTACAGAAAGCAGAAGTACATTACAACTTACTGCAGATGATGTTATATGTTTGCCAAACACAACGACTAATGTTGCACTTTCTTTGAATAGCAATCAAGTACACGGTCTACAGTTCAATCTGAATGTCGGAGATGCACAACTTGAAAATGTAATGATTGGCAGCGAAAAATTAACAGCATCAAACATTGCTCATCAGGTTGACGGAAGTTATTTAGTTTCATGGAATGGTAATGCACCATTGGACGGTAATCAATTAGTAACTATACAACTAGTAACTAAAAAAGAAGTTAAAGCCTCAGATGTAGTGAAAATTTCATCAAACGGCTTGAATGCTGAAGTATACACTGGTGAAAATGTTGAAACTAGCAAATTGTCCCTAAGATTTGCTAATGATACAGAAGGTAGTTTTGAAGTATTCCAAAACGAACCTAATCCATTCTCAGATAAAACAACCATTTCATTCTTCTTACCTAAAGCGGGAGAGGCTACGCTTAAAGTGACAGACGTAAATGGTAGAACTTTATACACGACAACATCAGAATTTGGAAGTGGTGTTAACCAATTCACTATTCAAAAATCAGATGTGAATAGCAATGGTGTAATGATTTACCAAATAGAAAGTGGTGACAATGTCGCTACTAAGAAGATGATCGGCCTCGAGTAATTAACAATTTGCTTAAATTAATTCCTTAGGGAGCTGTCTGAGAAGACAGCTCCTTTTTCTTTTATAAAGCAATTTATCATCACTCTTTGTACCATTATTGAGAAAAGAATTATCTTTGACCTGCTCGTATTAGCGAGTTTGATCAGTTCAATTTCCATCTAATGCAACAAAATAATTCGCTTTTAAAACTATTGGGTGTTGGATTTGGTATCGCAGTGACCATAGGTGGTACCATTGGTACAGGAATATTAAGAAAACCTGGCCCCATCGCAGCTTTTATTGGCGAGCCATGGATGATTTTGAGTTTGTGGTTTGTTGTTGGGTTATACGCACTTTTTGGCGTCCTATGTGCAATAGAATTGGCCATTGCGGTACCACAAGCTGGAGCATGGTATGTCTATGCAAGGAGAGCTTTTGGGGATTATGTAGGTTTTTTAACAGGCATTACCTCTTGGCTAGGAACGGTAGCAGCTTTGGGTTTTGGTGCCTATACCTTTAGCGAATATATTGCGCTTTTGCGACCTGATCTAGAAAACTACGTAGGCTTAATGTCCATAAGTCTTTTGGTCATATTGACACTCTTTCATTGGATGGGTACTAAGAGTGCGGGGAAATCTCAAGAGATTTTGGCAATTATAAAGTTTTTGGGACTGTTGGTTTTTGTGATTGTTTGCTTTATTTATGGACATTCCCCTTCAAGTTTGGCTACTGAAACAACTGTGAGTAAGACTTCAGGAGGATTGACTCTGATTGCTATTGTAAGCGCACTTCAAGCTATTTTTTACACGTATGACGGCTGGCATACCGCTACTTATTTTACAGAAGAAAATACGCATCCAGAAAAAACCCTTCCAAAGTCCATGATTTTAGGAGTCCTCTTGATTATTGTTATTTATTTACTGGTAAATGGTGCCATTTTGTATGCATTGCCAATGGAGATGCTACAAGGTTCAAAACTGGCAGCAGCAGACACCATTAAATACCTTTTTGGCGAGGGATTTTCAAAAATTGTTACTATTTTTTTAATGATATCAATACTTGGTATTGTCAATGCCCAAATCATGTTCGCGCCAAGGGTTATTTTTTCTATGGGTCGTGATGGTCTTTTCTTTAAAAAGGCAACATTGGTCAATGACAGGGGAACACCTGCTATAGCTATGCCAATCACTGCATTATTATCAGTATTATTGATATTAAGTGGAAAAGAAACATGTGGTAAACTTTCTGATATTGCTACTTACTTCTTTGTCCTTAGCTATATGGCAGGATTTGCATCATTAATAAAACTTCGTATTTCTTCACCGGAATTATCAATATCATACAGAGCGCCATTCTTTCCCTACTTGCCAGGTTTATTGATAATATTATCCCTTGGCTTTTTGATAGGTGCAGTATTTGCAGATTTGAATAGCAGTCTGTATGCATTGATTTTTATGGCGTGCAGTTATCCAATATTCTTTGCTGTAAAGCTGTTGAATAGAGCATCCTAGCGATCAATTAAACTAGATATATTTTGTGTTCTTCGCATTGTGATCGCATATCATTAGGCCAGATCGATGCTTGTACCTCGCCGATATGTGCTTTACGCAATAGAAACATACAGATTCTAGATTGTCCTATACCACCGCCGATCGTATATGGTAATCGATTCTCCACTAATTTCTTATGAAAGTCGAATTGTAACCGTTCCTCACCTCCTCGCAACTTCAGCTGCTCTACCAAACTTTCAGGACTAACTCTGATGCCCATAGATGAAACTTCGTATGGAATCTCCAAGATTGGATTCCAAAGGATGATATCCCCATTTAGGCCTCTATGCCCTGCATCATTGATAGTGTTCCAGTCATCATAATCTGGTGCTCTGCCGTCATGGATTTCACCATTACCTAGATCCCCACCGATGCCAATCACAAATACGGCACCATACTTCTTTGCTACTATTGCTTCTCTTTCTTTTGGACTCAAAGTAGGATAGTCCTTTGCCAAATCTGCTGCTTGTAAAAAGGTAATTTCTTCAGGTAGAGTAGGGGTTATATTAGGGTAATTTTCATAAACTACATATTCGCATCTCTTAAGGACTTCGTAGATTTTTATTACTATTTTACGAAGAAAATCAAGTGTTCTTTCATCTTTTGAAATGTGCTTTTCCCAATCCCATTGATCTACATAAATGGAGTGTAAGTTGTCCAAATCTTCATCAGGTCTGATTGCATTCATATCTGTCAATACACCAAATCCATGAGGAATCTTATACTCTGCAATGGCATGTCTTTTCCATTTTGCTAAAGAATTTACCACTTCAGCGGTAGTATCTCCAAGTGCTTTTACTTTGAAGTTTACTTTTCTTTCGATACCATTTAAATCATCATTGAGTCCAGTATCTGCTAGTACCATCAAGGGTGCAGTCACCCTTCGGAGTCTGAGTTCACTACTGAGGTTGTGCTGAAAGGTTGATTTTATGAGTTCTATGGCTTTTTCTGTCTCTGTTAGGGAGAGACTTGGTTTGTATCCTTTAGGAAGTATTAGTGTTGTCATTTTAAAAATTTAATGTAATAAAAGACAAAATTAATTGTTATGGATGTATTATGAATTAATATTCAAATAATTGTTAAAATAATTAGAAGTTATTTAAATAAATAGGTATATTATTAAATAGTATTTAGTATTTTATATTTTTATTTGTTTTTATTAGATTTTATTTAGATCGAAGCATTGTGATACAGCTTAATAGAAAATATGCTAATGAAAAGTGATTTACAGCTAATTAATTGTTATAGTTTTCATAATGATTTAATGTTTTTTGCAATATAAAACAAATTGATGTTTAATTTTGTGCTTTTTAAGCATTCACATTATATTTTATAAATATATGAAATCTTTAATTGTTATTCTTACGATTGTAATTTTTAGTTGTAAACCAAGTACAGATGCGTCAAGTACCACAGCGTTGTCACCTATAGATTTAAATCAACCTGACGGTGGCACTGACCCACAAAGTAATCCTATCATGGGTGGTCCTACTGAATTGAAAATTACTTTGACTGAATCAAATGTCAACGGTTTGGCAAGGATCATAGGTTTTTACAACGATCAAAACTTTGTCATTGATACTTTCGCCATCAATGGTGGCAAGGGGCAGTATAAAAAGCAAGAAGGTCTGCCGCAAGGCTTATATTATATCATGTTCCCAAATGAAGCGGTACTTCAGGTAATATTGGACCATGACCAGGAAATGGAAGTATCTACCAACCTTAGCGATATTGTAAACACTACAAAATTTATAGGCAGTACTGATAATGATCTCATGTATGAAGTGTATAAATATGAAGAAAGTTTTAACCCAAAAATTCAAAGTGTTATCGATAAAATTAAAGGTGTGAATGAAGGTTCCGCAGAATTCAACAAATTGAGGGATGAAAGAGCGGCTTTGGAGAATGAGAAAAGCGATTATATCCAGACATTGTATCAAAATAATCCAAATTCATTGTTTGCTGCATTCAAATATGGTGGGCAAAACCCAACATTGAATCCTGCATTGTCAAAAGATGCCCAGCTCATGGATTATCGCAATCGTTTTTGGGACAATGTCAATTTTAATGACCGTAGATTGCTACGTACGCCAATTATAGGTAATAAATTGAAAAGGTATATCAAAGAGTTAGTGCCTCAAAATCAAGATTCAATAATAAAGTATGCTTTTCAACTCACGGACAAAGTTATAGATAAAAAGGAGTATTTTAAAGTGATAGCAAATTATATTGTCCTCCAATATGAACCTGGTAAATCATCATTGATGGATGCTGAAGCTGTATTTGTACATATGGTAAAAAGATATTTTACACCCGAACGAGCATTTTGGTCTGATTCAACACAGACTGCTTTGATTCAAAAACGAGCTTTTGAGATGGAAGCTAGCCTTCTTAACAAAAAAGCTCCAAATGTTTTGAGTGTGGGACCAGATGGTACCAAACATGAATTGTACAAAATGACTGCAGATTATCTGATTGTCTACATGTTCAATCCAGATTGTGAGCACTGCCAAGAGGAAACTCCAAAACTGTTGAAGTATTATCAAAATAACAAAGGTAAAATAGATGTGTATGGTATCGCGGTAGATACCGATGAAGATAAATGGATTAATTATATTAAAAAGCTGAATTTGAACTGGACCAATGTCTATGACCCTACCAATAGAACTATTTACGCAAAATACTTTGTAGACCACACTCCTGAAGTCTATGTTTTGAATAAAGATAGAATCATAATAGGAAAAAATTTAAAAGTAGACCAAATACAAACTGTTATTGACAGAGATAAAGAGAAGAGAAAATAATCATTTTCTGTGTTTGACAATGATGCAGTGATGCATAAATAGGATAGAATCAAAAACTATTCATTAATATTGTGCATCATTGGGTTGATATGCTTGAAGTTGTACATTTAAATGTTTCCACAAAGTCACGTAAAAGCGATTATATACTAAAAAATATCAGTTTTAAACTGGTTGCCGGAAATCGCATTGGACTCATCGGACCTTCTGGAGCTGGTAAATCTCTTTTGGCTGCTACAATTATGGTACTGAATGAAGAGAATTTACTAGTTGAAGGGCAGATTATATATAATGGAGTAGATTTATTGACTTGTTCGAGTGCACACTTGGATACTCTAAGAGGAAAGGACTTAGCGATAATTTTTCAAAATCCTGAAGCAACTTTCAATCCTGTTAGAACTATTGGATCACAATTACATGAAGCCATTACAATTCATCAAGATTTATCATATCCGGAAAGGGTAAGCCTGATCAATAATTTCTTGCAAAGGCTTCAACTGCATGATGTGAAGGATATCTTTAAACTTTATCCACATCAGCTTTCAGGTGGTCAGCTGCAAAGATTGACAGTTATAATGTCAATAATAAATCAACCAAAACTAATAATTGCTGATGAAATTACTTCTTCTTTGGATGAAGAAAATACTGAGATCATCGTTTCATTTTTAGATGAATATAGTGATAAATACCAATGTGGATTGATTTTTATATCACATGATCAAAAGCAAGTATATAGACTTACAGATAGGTTTATTTACATTGAAAATGGTACAATAAAATATAACATTAGGAAAGAAGATACCCAAACTACGCCTATCATCAATCAATATTTTGAGTGGTCTTTTGGCGAAAAAGTTATCCATAATCATAGTGAGAATACTCCACTTATAGAGATGCAAAATGGAGCTAAATCTTACAAAGTAGGGAAATTTTTTAATAAACATCATGTAGATGTCTTCAAAGGTGTGTCATTTTTAGTTCATTTGGGAGAGATTGTAGGTATTTATGGCGCATCTGGAAGTGGAAAAAGCACCTTGGCAAAGGTGTTATCTGGTGTGACTAGTCTAGACAAAGGTACAATATTTATAAGCGGATCCCGCATTACTCAAATACATAAGATAAACCCAAGGGATGTGCAAATCGTGTTTCAGGATTCTTTTTTTACATTTAATCCAAAGTATACAATCGGTACATTATTGCAGGAAGTGTATCATGTCTACCGAGATTTATATCCAAATGAAGATTTTATGCAAGTATTGACTCCATTGATTGACAAATTTAATTTGAGTCCTGAACTATTGAATTCCTATTCACAAACACTTTCAGGAGGGCAAAGACAAAGATTTGCTATCATTCAATGTTTATTAGTGAAACCTAAATGTTTGATTCTCGATGAATCACTTTCGGCCTTGGATAGAAAAAATCAAATTCAAATTTTGGAAGCTTTAACATATTTGAGAAATGAAACCGATTTGACGACTATTATTATTTCACATGACCTTGATCTAGTACGTTTTGCAGCTGATCGTATATATACTTTTCTGAATGGAAATATAGGGTTACAACTACTTTAACAGTAAACTCAATAAGGTTTGAATCATATTTTGTACCTTTGTGTTCTTAAAATCATTTAAATATGAGGCGCTTTTACTTTACATTAGCTTTTTCGGGACTTTTAATTCTAAATGCATGTAAGCAGTCAGAAAAGCATAGCACAAATGGGGATATGCACCATCCTATGTATCATGAAGTAATGGCTATCCATGATAAAGTGATGCCTGAAATGTCTACTATTCATAACCTTAAGAGGCAATTGAAGTCCTTAAAAGTTGATAGTATACAAAGTGATAGTGTAAGATTGTTGGTCAATGAACTAGATGCTGCAGATGAAAGTATGATGTCTTGGATGGCTACTTTTAAAGAACCTCAAGATGCGTCTTTAGTGGAAAATTATTTAGCCGAGGAGAAAGAAAAGATTCAAAAAGTCAGCGATGATATGTATAAATCAATAAATGCTGCTCAAACCTTCTTAAATCAACATAATAAATGACATGTATTAATTGGGGTTTTCGGTGTGTGGTATTTTTGATATTTATGTTTTTGATGTCATGCAAGTCATCAGTGTACTCGCCAATGCCATATCTAGGACCTACAACCATAGAGAATGGTGAAGAAGTTAAACATCAAGTAAAAGATTTTTCACATTACAATCAGGATAGTGTTTTAATTACGGATGATAGTATGAAAAATTACATCTATGTAGCCGATTTCTTCTTCACTTCATGTCCGTCTATTTGTCCGAGAGTGGCCAAAGAAATGCAAAAAATATATCAAGCTTTTGAAAAAGATCCAACTGTAAAATTGGTGTCATTTACCATAGACCCTAAACGGGATAATGTTCATAGGTTGAAATTGTACGCCGATAATTTGGGGGTAAAAAGCGATAAGTGGTACTTTTTGACAGGTGATAAAGATGCCACATTTGAATTGGCTAACAGTTATTTTTTGGTGGCAGCCTTAGAAGACCCTGAAGCGCCTGGAGGTTTTGATCATAGTGGAAAGATAATACTGGTTGACAAGCATGGACATTTGAGATCTTTTTGTGAAGGTACTGATCCTTCCACAACACCTAAAATGATAGAAGATATTCGTATGTTGAGTCAGGCATATAGAAATGGTGATGAAAAATAGCATCTTTTTATTAGTATTTTTGGTGATATGGTTTTCGAATTGTAATGATACACCCTATATGCAAGGAAATAGACTCTATACCCAACATTGCCAAAACTGCCATATGGCGGATGGCACAGGGTTGAGTAATCTTATCCCGGCACTTACTTCGTCAAAAAAATTGGGAAATCCATCTGTCGCTTGCATTTTAAAGAATGGTTTGAGAGATACAATTTGGAGCGATACAACTTTTTTAGTGAAAGAAATGCCTTCTTTTAAACACTTGAGTGCAACCGAAGTAGCAAACATAGTCAATTATATTCATTATAAATGGTATAAGGATTTTGATGAATTCACAATAATAGACATTCAGGAGGCACTAGATAACTGTAATTAATATCTTTTAATTTTAAAATAGAGAAAATATGTATTCATTTCTTCAACCCTTACATTCATATTTAGCTTGGTTATTGCTCATTACGATCGCACTGACATTGGTCTTAGCACTTTTAGGTAAGTATAGACCCGTTAATCATGCGCAAATGGCATTTCGTACCGCCAAGGTCGCATTTATTTTTTCCCACATACAGCTATTGATGGGTACGCTGTTTTATTTTGTATCTCCTTTGGGACTCAGCAATTTATCTGGTGCTACTATGTCAGATTCATTAGGAAGATTGGTAGCTGTGGAACATCCATTGACCAATATCTTAGCCATTGTATTGATCACAATAGGATATGCCAAGATGAAGAAATCTGTTGGTCAAGATGGAACTAAAGTTGTCTTAATCTATTATGGAATAGGGCTTTTGTTGTTACTCTCTAGGATACCATACCAAAATTGGTTGAGCTAGTTTGCTATGGCATCATACATGCTATCAAGACGTCTTTTAGAATAAAGGATTCTTCACCATGTGAAGCACCATAACCTTTAGAATGTTGGTCTGCTTTTTTTAAGGCTAAGAAAATTTTCTTTAGGTGCGAAAGGCTATATTTTTTAGCTGCATTTCTGTATTCTTGTACAAAGAATGTAGAAGGGATTGATGCAATTTTGACAAGATCGGTATCAGTGGCATGGGAGTTTTGTGCCACTATCAAGACTTTTACAAAATAACTAAAAATCATTGAATTCACAACATTCAACGGATTACTTTTAGGATTTTCAGAGAAATACTTGATGATTTGATGTGCTTTTGTAAAATTTTTATTACCCAGAGCGGTTGTCAATTCAAATACATTGAAATCTTTATTAATACCGATTTGATCTTGGATAAGTTGTTTTGAAATGAGAGTTTTCGGATCATGGCTAATAGTTGCTTTATCAAGTTCACTGGCAATCCTCGTCAAATCTGACCCTATATATTCGGCTACCATTTGCGCAGCACTTGGATCAATTTTGAAGCCTTTGGAAGCAGCATAACCTTGAATCCAAGATGGAACTTTATTATCATACAACTTTGCAGATTCGAAAACTACACCTTTTTGCTGAAAGGCTTTGGCAAACTTGGTTCGGAGATCTACTTTCTTATATTTGTAACAAATAACAAGAACAGTGTGCTGCACAGGATTTTCAGCATAAGATTGAAGCTCAGTCAATGTCTTCATTTCTTGTGCCTCCTTTAATATCACTAGACGTTTTTGGGACATCATTGGAAACTGCCTACATTCATCTGTTATGATTCTATGGTCTACATCTTTGCCATAATAAACCATAAGATTGAAGGCTTTCTCTTGTTCTGTAAGTACGTATTCCTCTAATGCATCACTGATCTGATCTATATAATATGATTCTTCTCCATGTAATAGGTAAAGCGGTGATATCTTACCGTCTTTGATATCTTTGATTAGAACTTCTGCACTCATGCTTCAGATATTAAAGACGGTTTCAGTGGATTATTCTTCGTCTGCTGAAAATAAAGAGAAGTCAAACAATAATGAAAATCTCAATGTATTATCCAATGGGTTAGGTACAACTGATGTGGGAACCAAATAAGATAAGTTGATCCCAAAAATATTATATTTAATCCCAGCACCTACGGTAAAATATTTTCTATTTCCTTTTTCTCTATGTTCAGAAAAATAACCTAGTCTGAATGCAAATTGCTTGGCATACCAATACTCAGCTCCTATATTATAAGAAATTTCTTTGAGTTCTTCACTTAGTCCACCTTGTGCATCACTGAAAGATCCAAATATTCCGTCAAATAATGATTTCTGACGATAATCTCCTACCTCATCTCCATCTTTAGAAAATTCAGGATTCTTTTCCAAAACTCCTGTTCCATTATCAATAAATTGTGCAATAGGAGTGGGAACCATTAATTTATTTATATCAAAAGCAATCATCAATGAGTTGTGTTTGTCCAAATCCATGCGGTAGGACGTTCCAATGCCTAGATTGGTTGGGAGGAAATCTTTATAATTTAGATTGTTATTATAAGTAACTTTAGACCCAATGTTTGTGATTGCCATTCCTACAGTCAAATCCCCTTTTGTCCCTCCAATGGAAGTCTTACTTTTATAAGTTAATCCCAGATCTGCCGCAAAGGATTTTGCATTGTTGATTTCTACACTACCTACTAAAAAACTACTACTTCCAGTCAAAGTAGAATAAATATACTTTGCTGATAACGAAGCAGATAATTTATCCCCCAATTTTCGACCATACATCAAAGTAGCATCAAACTCACGTGGAAATCCTTGACCTAAAGTACCTCCTCTACTATCCGTAAAATCTATGTCCCCAAGAGAAAAGTAACGTATGGCTCCTCCGAAAACTTGATTTTTTCCCAATTTGTAATATCCGGATAAGTACATTAGAAATATATCATTCAAATTTAAGTTTCTTAACCATGGCGTATATGTAATGGACAATCCCGAAGCTTCCTCAGCAAAAACCAGATTTGATGCGTTAAAATGCATGGAATTTGCATCAGGACTTGTAGCGACACCTACGTCACCCATAGCACCACTTCTCGCATCAGGGGCAATTCTTAGAAATGGTACCGCAGTGAGTAATGTATTGGTTACACACTGTCCACCGCTGTCAGCAAAACAATTTTGATCAACTGACCAATGTATCTGAGCGTTTATTTCAAAAATAGAGAAATATAAAAGGCTAAAAATCAATAATTTATGCCAAAAATTCATATATGTAAATTTAATAATGTGCAAAAATACTAAAGTTCTAATAATTATTAAAATTAATTAAGCCCAAAGTCCGATTCAGAATAATATGGAGGACTTGATAATATTTATTATAAAATGACTAATTTTTCAAACTTACTTTCTTTTGTAACATTAAGTTCTTTGGAGTGGGCAAAAATTTTATATAAATAAACACCACGTGCAAGCCTATTTTCATAATCATCTTTTCCATTCCAGTTTATGTCATGAATGCGAGAACCGTTATAGAATTTGGTTTGTGTAATGGACTTTACCAATTTACCTGACACCGTATAAATATGTACAGTGATGTCTAATTCTGATGGCGAAAAATCGTGTTCAAAAGTAAATTGGGTGTTAGAATTGAAAGGATTTGGATAATTCAATACGTGTTTTAAAATGTCATCACCAGCTTTACTTACTGTAAATTCAAGTTTGGCATCGCCTGGATTGCCGGATATATCCCAAGCCTTTCCATATATTTGGTGTTTGCCAGCAGGAATATCCTTTAGTGGAAAAGTAACCCTACCAGATGTATAATCTCCTTTTTCAGATTCGTAGAAATCATTCAAAACTTGAATATTTTGGTTGTCATTGTTTATCGTGGCTGTAATGTCTTGTCCTATTGCTGTCCCTGTCACATTAATACCATAATCATCTTTCAAATCCATAATCAGTATTGGGTCACTATTGGTGATACCGCCATCAACAAAGGACTCATCGTTTAGAAATAGTTTTACTTGAGGTCCTTGATCATCTGCAATGGCATTTTTTGAAGTGCCACCTACTTCGAATGCATCAAAATAGCCGCCTGCATCCATGCTTACTCCGTCACTGGCATAGTAGGATATTCTTCCACTTCCGATAGTATAGTTTATGTTCTTTGGGACATAGAATGAAAATTCAAATTTCCCATCTTTTACTTCAGCTGCTCCTTTGAAAATAATATTTTTAAACATGGTGAAGCTCAAAGGATATGAATCATCATCATTCGCTAAAGTTTTAATAGTTGTAAGTTTGTCATAAACGGTAGGATAAACGGTTCCATTAAAAGAATTGACAACATTTCCATTGTTGTCAGCAATAAAGCCTGATATTGATATTTTGTCTAAAGCGTGAAATGTGTCTCTCAATGTAGATGGATCCTTCCCATTTATACTGCTAGTAATGACGTCTAGTTTTGGCAATGCGATTTTCACTGATGGATCACCTATAAGTGCAAATTTCCTACTATTTACTTCAAAAGAACTAAGAGAGCTTTTGTTTTTGCCTATCATAAGTGCCTCACCGAAAGTTGATGCTTGATTATCGATCTTCGAAAATAGTTGTGCATGTACTGCGTCAGTCAATATTTTATTGGAGTTGGTATACACAGACCTTGTTGTTGTCAGTAATGCAATAGCACCACCTTTAGGATTTAGTAATGCTAACTCTGCTGGACTTGTGATCGCGGGGTCGTCATATGCCCCAAAACTGCATGTCGCCGTAGTCATGAGCATGAGTTTATTGAAATTTGTCCAAGACTGAATATCTGGTATTGTTAATACTCGCTCTTGAGCCCAGCCGAGAGGGCCACCATGACCAAGGTACGTGAAACCGAGAGACCCCTTGAAGACATTCTGATTT
The DNA here is from genome assembly GCA_041392785.1 of Saprospiraceae bacterium. Taxonomy (GTDB): domain Bacteria; phylum Bacteroidota; class Bacteroidia; order Chitinophagales; family Saprospiraceae; genus OLB9. Next base: position 39,666 of record JAWKLK010000009.1, on the reverse strand, counting down.
ATATCTCTATTGGCATCTGGATATCTATGTTCACCTGAAGTCGAAACCTGCTCGTAACTGTCAAAATAGATTTTGTTTTGATTCAATTTTTTATGCCTATTGGCATCTTTTTTAGCAATATCATCCATATCCACCAAATGCCAGTTTGAATCTTCATCATCAGCACAATACACTAATTTCATACGCCAGTCTCCAAGGCATTCTGGAGATGTTTCATAATGGATTATCTTGTCAACAACATTTTTTGCTTCATCAATATTTCTTACAGTCAATCTACCAATGGCTAAATCTACACTTCCTACCAAACCAACTCCTTCATTTGCGCCTAATAATCCATAGTAATCATCACTAGGAAAGGCAATGATTGGATCAAGTGAATTATCCGTCTCATATACAGGAATGAAATTTTCTGGTTTTATATCTCTAGCTATGCCTTTATAATCATAAGAACCATCACCAAAAAGTAAAAGATATTTAAAATTAGGATTTCTGTATAAAAGCAGCTTGGCAAGATCCCTGATCGCTGTTGGATCACAGCGGCCACTACTGAATTCATTATAAACTTGACCAATTTCAATAGACCTTACCTTGATATTTGATGTTTTTTCTCTATGTTCTCTAAGTCTTTCAGCTTCACTTTTTACCTCAGGAAAATACACGATCAACATATCTTCATCATTGACGGAATGGATATTTTGATTTGGTACTTTATTGACAAACCCAGGTATGAATGCTCCAGAAGCTCCATTGTGAGCAATAAATTCCTGATGTACTGAATTGGAGCCATAAGATATTGAGTTGTTTTCAACCTTCATATTTTGAACTTGAAAAGGATTTGTCACATTCCAAATTGACTTTCCGCTACCATTTGCAAAGCTGAGGCCGATCGTTCCACTTTTCACATCTGCATTATTTCTGAATGATAACTGTGGTGGACTAAGGTCAAGATATTTGATTCCTTCGAGTTGAATATAATCCAACCAACCTTCAGAATCGCTTGATGTCTGAGGAAATTCTAACTTGATCGTAGGGTTTGCTTCTGCCAGCACAATTTTTTGATCTATAAAGGCCACACTTGCATAACTACTCTCAATATTTGTGATATTTACACCTTGAATACTTTTCTTGATAACAGTACTACCAATGCTAAGCTGTATGGAAGACGATGATTTACTTCTAGCTGCAAATTTCATCGAAATCCGCATGTCAGATTGAGGAAGAAAGTTTTCTGTGTTGAACGCGGAACTATAAGATTTTGATCTTTCAGATTTAAAATAATCTCCATACCAATCCTTGCCTGCACCCTCTGTTCTATCATAACTTCCAAGTAGATTTGTTTCATCTACCTCATATCTTTGTACATCATTGTAATAATCTAAAGTGATATTTGGGTTTGGTACATTTGTTTGATTTACTACACGCTTGCCATCCTTCCCTTCAAATGTAATGAAGTAGAAATTATTTTTGTCGTATATATTTTTATTTAATTTATAGTTATTTGATATACTGTCATATTCAATTCTTTCTGGACCTTCTGCATAGAAGAGGATATAATCTGAACCGTCAAATTTACTGTCTGATTCCCCTTCAACAAATATACTTAACTCTTTGAGGTCGTCTATTCTTGGACTACTATTAGCTTCAGGCAGCATTCCCCCACGTTGACCATAAATTTTTATTTTTGATGGAATTATACCAGAAATAGATTTCCCTATTTTGGATTCGATAAAATCTTTATCTATTTTATAAATGCCTGTTTTCTCCACGCTGATTTTAAAAAATTCTCCATTTTCTAAAACAGAATTATACGTTGCTTCAGGATTTCTGTTTGCCTGCGCTTCGAAAATATCATTAGCGAACTGAAATTCAACTGCGAAATGGTTAAGTTTTTCAAGAGAATTAGCAGATTTACGAATAGGGTGTAGGTATAATTGGACGAAGTACTTACCCCTGAATTCATATATTTCACTAGTCAATTCAAAATCACTCTTATATTTATTTTCCTTAGAAGTTTGAATATCGATGATTTCGGTTTTAGTCGAGATGACCCTTGCACTTATTAATTTTTGATGATTTACAGGAATCATAGCATGAAAGATGTCATAATTGGGATTTTCTTCATTGTATATTCCACCATCCATTTTTAGTATACTATCTTTTACTGTCCATGGTATATCAAAGCTAAGTGTAGTTGATGTTTGAGAATGCATGGCACTAAAGCAGAAAAAGCACGATAAAAAGACTATTGCTATAGGCGAAATTTTTCGTATCATGGATGTATGTTTTGGATTCTGAAAATAAAATTTATGTAATAATAAGTAATATGATCCACAAATTAAAATTTTCTTAATTTTGTTGCGTTAAATCCATTAACGAGGTAAAGCGTTTAATATTGTAACATCTTAAAATTACCATTGAAATATTTTCTTTTTAGTTTACTTGTAGGATTTGGATGTCTTCACGTGGTAGGGCAAGATCCTGTTTTCAGCCAATTTTATAATGCAAAATTGCAAATGAATCCTGCATTTGCCGGAACAAATAGAGGCCCACATATACAATTGAATTATAGGAATCAATGGGCTCTACTTCCCACAGCCTATTCCACATATCAAATATCATATGACCAGAAAATAGCAGAAAGAAGTGGTATGGGAATTTCTATTTTGAATGATAATGCTGGTTTAGGAACCATTCAAAATACAGGTGTAACTGGTTTTTATAGCTATACTCTTAAAATTAAAGGAGATTACTCAATTAAGGGCGGGATACATACTGGAATGAATTTTGTTTCTTTGAATGCAGATAAATTCATTTTTGGAGATGGCATAGATCCTTCGGATGGACCATTTTCTGCTGGTGGTACACCTTTGCCTTCTTTGGAAAATATTTCATCTACCCAAGAAAAATATGTGCAAGTAGGATGTGGTGTTTTGCTTTACAATCCATCTATGTATCTAGGCATAAGTCTGCATAATCTTAATACGCCAAGAGTTTTCCAAGATATTAACATATCAAGTGGGCAGTCAGGATCGATTATACCATTACGATGGAATATTCATTGGGGATATCAAATAATCTTGCGTAAAGGCAATAATAACCAACTACCAGCGTTTATTTTTCCAAACGTCCATGTTATAGATCAAGGAAGTTTTAAACAAGTCAATCTAGGAAGTATTTTCTCGTTACGTGCATTTCATTGTGGTTTATGGTTTAGACATACAGTAAATAATAGTGATGCATTTATCATGAGTGCGGGTGTTCAAAAAGATTTCCTGAAGATGACTTATAGTTTTGATTATACGATTTCAAAATTAAATATCTCACAAGGAGGAAGTCATGAAATAGGAATTGCTTTAAATTTTGATTATTTGTTTCCAAAAAAAGTGAATTATAATGATTGCTTTGAGATATTCAGATAATTGAAAATGTATTTTGGTACAATTTGTGGTATAAATATTTAAATATTTAAAATAAAAAGATTTTTTTTGTAGTTTTAATTTTTGCCTTATATTTGGGCCGCTAAAATAGTTTTTAAGAATATCAGTCCATGAAAAATTTAAATTTTTATTTTTTAAGTTTGGCATTTGTTGCCTTATTTGTCAGTTCTTGTAGTAAAGGAGGTGGCGAACGTTCTTCATCAACCGGATGGAAGTATAATGATCCGGAATATGGTGGCTTCGAGAAAAAAGATTATGAAGGGCAAGTTGATGGGCCAAATTTGGTTCTTGTGGAAGGTGGTACATTTAGTATGGGTGTGACCCAACAAGATGTGACTTATGAGTTTAACAATGTGCCTAGAAGAGTCACTGTTTCTTCATTTTATATGGATGAGACAGAAGTTGCCAACATTGACTATCGTGAATATTTATGGTGGATCAAAAACCATTATATTTCATATCCAGAGGTATATTTGAAAGCATTGCCTGATACACTTGTGTGGCGTGAGGAGCTTGCTTATAACGAACCATTGGTTGAAACATATTTTAGACATCCATCATATGATGAATATCCAGTAGTAGGTGTCAATTGGCTACAGGCGAATGACTTTGCAAAATGGAGATCAGACAGAGTGAATGAAATGATCTTAATTGAAAGAGGTATATTAAACCCATCACCAGATGGTAAAGATTCGGATAATTTTGATACTAAAGCCTATCTTACTGGACAGTATCAAGGTAATGTAAAGAAAAATTTGCCTGATCTTACCAAAGGCGGTGAAAGGCCTGTCATGTTTGATGATGGTATCTTATTACCTGACTATAGATTGCCGACAGAAGCAGAATGGGAATATGCAGCTTTAGGTCTTCAAGGTAATCAGCCTACTTCTGATGACGAAGTGTACACAGATAGGAGAATATATCCTTGGAATGGCAACACAGTGAGATATAAAAAACACACTAAAACCCAAGGAAGAATTTTAGCCAACTTCAAAAGAGGACGTGGTGACTATATGGGGCTTGCAGGTAATCTGAATGATAATGCTTCCTTCACTGGACCTGTTAGATCATATCTTCCAAATGATTTTGGATTATATAATATGTCAGGAAATGTAAATGAATGGACAGCTGACACATACAGGCCTACTACAAGTTTAACGCTAAATGATGCTGAAAACCATGAACTTAACCCTTTCAGAGGTAATCAGTTTCAGACTATTGTCATAGATGAAGAAGGAAAACCTGTTGAAAAGGATTCACTAGGTAATCTTAAATACCGTGCCGTTGAAGATGATGAAGTTGCTGACAGAGAAAATTATAAAGTTGGTGATGCTAGGAATTATGAGGACGGTGATGAGGATTATATAAAATATTTGTACGGTGAGACAACTTTGGTTAGTGATAAATCGAAAGTATACAAAGGTGGATCTTGGGCCGATAGAGCATTTTGGCTATCTCCAGGTACTAGAAGATATAAAGATGAAGACAAATCCGATAGGACAATTGGTTTTAGATGCGCTATGATAAGGGTTGGCGGCTCTGCTGGTAATGAAGATGTAGGCGGTAATACTTTCAAAGAAAGTGGTCGTAAAATTAAAAGAAGATATAAATAATTATATTTTATTAAGTTTTATAGCCTATGATATGCATATGTCATAGGCTTTTTTTATGCTCGATTAAAATGGAAATTAAAGAATTATATTCACATTTTATTGCTTCAAAAGGAGCTGTGATTGATAGTAGAAGTATTCAGTCTTCACAAATATTTTTTGGAATAAAGGGTGAAACCTTTGATGGAAATAAATTTGCTGAAACAGCCATAGAATCGGGAGCGAAATTGGCGGTTGTGGATGATCCATCCTTGAAAGATAAGAAAGGAATGTATTACGTTAATAATGTTTTGGATGCCCTTCAGAATCTTGCAAAATATCATAGAAGTCAGTTGAAATGTCAAATTATTGCTATTACTGGGTCTAATGGTAAAACTACAACAAAAGAACTTTTGAAAGCAGTACTGGAGACCCAATTTTCGGTTCAAGCTACAGAAGGTAATCTGAATAATCACTTAGGCGTCCCATTGACCATTTTAAAAACGAAGCCTGAAACTGAGATTTTAATCGTTGAAATGGGTGCAAACCACATAGGAGAAATTTCTAATTTATGTGAGATTGCTGATCCAGATTACGGGATAATTACTAATATTGGTAAGGCACATTTGGAAGGATTTGGAAGCTTGGAAGGGGTTATCAAGGCAAAATCGGAATTATTTCATTTTATGTGTAAAAAAAATGGTACAATTTTTTACAATCTGGAAGAAAAAAACATTGATCCAAAGATTTTTAGTAATTGTATTCACAAATCTTTTAGTCACAAAGATTTTGAAATAGTAGCCGAGTTTCCTTATTTACATTGTACCTATAATAATCAGTTGGTCATTACACAAATGTATGGAAGGTACAATCTAGCAAATGTTGCCCTTTCATTTACTGTGGGTAATCATTTTGGAATTAATGTTTATAATGTTTTGAAGGGAATTGAAAGCTATAAGCCTCAAAACAATAGGTCACAATTTGTCAAGATAGGAACAAATTCTATTATTTTGGATGCATATAATGCAAATCCTTCCAGTATGACGACTGCGATTATGGATTTTAGTTTGGTTAACCATCCAAAAAAGATTACCATTCTAGGTGATATGCTTGAACTTGGAAAATATAGTGAAGCAGAGCATAAAGCAATTCTCACTATGGTTAATGAAAAGAGTTTTTATCAGAGTATTTTTATAGGTTCAATTTTTTATCAGTTTAGGGATCAATTTTCATTTGATTTTTATGAGAATATTGAAGCTGCTTTGAAAGCGATTTCGATTAATGACTTTGAAAATAGCTTAATCTTACTTAAAGGATCAAGGAAAATTTCTTTGGAGAAGTTCACTCTGTGATCAACTCAAAGTATTTCTGAAGCCGGACAGGAAACTCATTATTAAGGCAAGATTTAAATTCTTCCTCTGCACAGGCTATATACTTTATATTTTCACCATGTTCTAGTTTTAGCCAATATTTTCCATCATTATTTTGGACAAAAGTAAGCTCTTCGTCCAAAATGCTATTTGTAACTACAAATGACTGAATAGAATTTGACGTGGAAGGATGGCTATTGTTTTTCATATTTATGCCTTCAAGAACATACCAAAGAAAGGTTGCAGTCAATTTAGCTTCCATTTGGTTTTGATAATCAGTTGCGGCAGGTGCAATACCAAGACATTTTAAATGATTTGATAGTCCAATGTACTTTCCCATCTGGCAAAATTGTTCAGCCGTCATTCCTGTAGGCGTGGCAGTACTTGAATTTGGAAGTTCAGAGCTTTTTAAAACATTTAGATTACAGTGAACCAATTCTGCATCTCGTAGAATAGGCTCAATTATAAATGGATAGGTAGAAATTTTCCCTAAGCTTGCTGCATTTGGATAAAGATTTTCTAAAGTTAAAGTATCCATATAAGAATTTATATGTCTTTGATAACCGATAAAATTTAGCTTTTTGGGATTTGATGCTAAATTGGTTAATTTATTTGATATTAGATGTAATATCTCCAAGTTTTTAATTGCCGAGTACATCACATTGTCATGAATACCAATGAAAATGGGTAAAATATTGTATCTTGCACACTCCTGTGTAATTTCATTATAATTACTATCCATGTTGTGAACATCACCAAAGTAGCAAATATTCAAGTTTTTAAAATGTGCAGAAAGCCCATTAAAATGCATTAAAACTTGGTGTGAGAATGTAGATTCAGATGTAAAAATTCCGACATTTATAGTATTTAAATCAGTATCTGAAGAATACAAACTAAACTGATTTGCATCATCAAACATACTGGATACGTCCTCATTTAAATTTTGAAACATTTATATGATATTTTTTGCAAAGATATAAAAATTTGACTTATAATTACTTAAATAATAATATGTGATTTAAGCTTTAAAAAACAATCTTTTTTTTGAAGAATTGAAAAATTGGTACTAAATTTGTTTTAAATATACACAATAACTAAATTGTGACATCACAAACTAAATCTCGTCTTAGCATATATTTATTTGTGAAATTTTTTTTCCTTTAAATAGATTTTAATTTTTTGTAAATTTTTAAAAATAATAGTTTTTTTCACTATTTTTTTAATTAAACAGTGTACTTTTGTAGTTCAAAACTTATAACAGTAAATTATTCATTATGACAAACAAGATTTTTACTCTATTATTAGTAGTAATTTTTGGGTATCAGTATAGTCTGAATGCTCAAACAGAGATTAGAACAGATGACGCCGAGCAAAGCTGGAGCATGGGAAAAACATCATATTCTGCTAAACCGAAAAATGCTTGGGAATTGGGTGTACATGCGGGACACTATTTTATTGATGGAGATGTAGACAGAACTATACCTGGTGGATTCGGGTTGGGTTTACATTTGCGTAAAGCTATCCATTATTCATTTTCATTGAGAGGTGAACTTTTTTATGGACAAGCTTTTTTCAAAGACCCTCAAAGATGGACACATCAAAATTATGGTGGTGGATTAATAGAATCTGGAGGAACAGGTAACTTCACAGGTTGGGATAATTACAAAAATCTTTCTGAAGGTTGGTTCCCAAGCGTTAAGACTACTTATGGCTATGTAGCTATGCAAGGAGTTATTAACATTGGTAACATTTTGTTCCATAAAGATAGAAATAAATGGAATTGGTATGTTGCGATAGGCACGGGTTTATCTACGCATAAAGCTGAACTAGACCTTTTGGATGCTAATGGACAGGCATATACGGGATTAGCAGCTATTTCAAATGCAAACGACTTCAACACAAAAGCTGGAAGAAAGGATATTGTGAAGGAGATTAAAAATAAATATGATGGCGAGTATGAAACAGCTGGGTATAAAAAGAAAGGTATTTTCAGATTAGGAGATGAGACAAATGTGCATGTAATATTTACTGGTGCTACTGGTGTATCAAGAAAATTGTCAAAAAGACTTAATCTTGGTATCGAACATCAAGTAATTACATCTGATAATGATTATCTTGATGGTATTGCGTTTAGAACGGCTCTTGATGCAACCAACAATAATGATGTTTCACATTATACAAATCTTAGATTAGGTATCAATCTTGGTAGTTTTGATAAAGTAACAGAACCACTGTATTGGTTGAACCCACTTGATGCAACAATGAATGATATTGCTGCCCTTAAGCAAAGACCAGTTTTCGATTTGACAGATACAGATGCGGATGGCGTTATCGATATGATTGATCAAGAAGTGAATACTCCAAGTGGAGCAGCAGTTGATACAAGAGGGATTGCTTTAGATAGCGATTCTGATGGTTTACCTGATTACAAGGACAAAGAGCCATATTCACCTCCAGGATATGTTGTTAGCAAAGATGGTATTGCAGATGTAAAATGTTGTATCTCAATGGATGATGTTAATAAAGCTATCGATGCAAAAGTGGGAGCATTCACGGCTAAAAAATCTGATGATTGTGGAAAATGGTATTTACCTATGATTCACTTTGATTTAGACAAAGCAACAATTAAACCAGAATTCTATGGACATCTACATCATGTAGCTTCAGTATTGAAAATGTGTCCAAATACCTGTGTAACTGTGTATGGTCACACTGATATGAGAGCAAGCAATGAGTATAATAACGGACTTTCTTACAATAGAGCTGAGAATGTGGTAAATTACTTAGTTAGCCAATACGGAATCGACAGGAGCAGATTCAAATTGATGTATGGTGGAGAAGAAACTCCAATGGTTGCAAATAGCAATAGAGAGAAAGAACATTATATGAATAGAAGAGTTGAGTTCAGATTATGTGAACCTACCGACACTGATATGGAAAGACCAAGTAGCACTTATTCAACAAAAGGAACAGGTGTGAAATCAACTGGTAGTTCAAGATTTATAGGAAATAAAAATGCTGGCTATTAATAGTTAATGTCATAATAAATAAAAAAGGGATCCAATTTGGATCCCTTTTTTATTATCTAAACTTCCTTACTTGTTCCCAAAACGTTTAGTGCGTTATTAAATAGCTGAATATCAGCAATTGACTTTATTTGTATAAATTTAAAACGTGCAAAGTATTATCCCCATCTAAGGAATATTGGATAGCTAAATTCTAAACCACATAAGACAACCATCCACATAAGGTCAAAGAATGCCTAAGAATTGGACAAATTGGTTACTAAACTATTTCCACCGCACTCAAAAGGTACAAGTCAAGAGAGATCCAAATTATTTATGTAGATTTGAATTGATATGATAGGAACTTTTTAATTTTGAATGTAGGAATTATATTACTATAGTAGATTAGAAAATCTATACGAACCTACTGAAATATTTTTCACTAGATTTAACCAAATAAACTTCCATAAGATAGCTGGAAAAGTTACAACAATATTAAAATTGGGTTTTCTAAGTACTGCTTAAAAGTTTGAAGAAATTTTGCACCAGTTACGCCATCTACTACTCGGTGGTCACAGGATAAAGTAACTTTCATAACATTACCTATTACGATTTGATCATTCTTTATTACTGGTTTCTTTACTATACTAGAAACTGCTAAAATACATGCATCTGGCGGATTAATGATGGCTGTAAATTCATCAATATCGAACATACCAAGATTGGAGATTGTAAATGTATTGCCTTGCATTTCTTGTGGAGCCAATTTTTTATTTTTCGCTTTATTGGCAAGAGATTTGACTTCTGTATTTATGGCCGTAAGTGATTTTTGATCTGCTGCAAAAACAACTGGAACTAACAATCCATCTTCTACAGCCACGGCAACACCAATATTTATATCTTTATGATAGGTGATTTTGTCTCCAAACCATGAAGAATTAATTGCAGGGTGTTTTTTCAATGCGAGTGCACAAAGCTTAATAATGAGATCGTTGAAACTGATTTTAATGTCAGACACTTCATTGATAGTTTGTCGAGCTTGGATTGCATTATCCATGTTGATTTCGATGGTCAAGTAGAAGTGGGGCGCACTAAACTTACTTTCGCCAAGCCTTTTTGCTATCACTTTACGCATTTGGGTCACTGGCACATCACCATATGTAAATGTGACCAGGTCTTTTGGTGCATCTACTGATGAAGTCTTTTGTTGAAGAATAAGATTCTCAATATCTTTTTTAATGATTCTTCCTTGATCACCACTTCCACTTATTTGACTAAAATCAATGGACGCTTCTTTAGCAAGACTTTTTGCCAAGGGGGAGATTTTCAAACGTGAATCTGAATGTGTTGTAGCTGAAACTGATGGTACATCGAGTTCTGGAGTGGGTTTTGATTGTATTGGTTCCACCGAAGCAGAATTTGAAGTAGTATTAACACCATTATTGCCTGAAGCAGCTAAGATTTCTTCAACCTTTTCTGATTTATCACCTATGATGGCAATTATACCATCAACAGGTACGGTACCATTTTCCTTGCTGATATACAACAGCGTACCATTAAAATAACTTTCAAGTTCCATAGTGGCCTTATCTGTTTCGACTTCTGCCAATATATCTCCTGATTTTACAGTATCTCCTACTTTCTTCAACCATGATACGATATTACCTTCTTCCATGGTATCACTCAATCGTGGCATGCGGATAATCTCAGCCATAAACTTTTTATTTAATTTGAAAGCTCAAAATTAAGGTAGAAAAAGGAGATTTAATAATTATTGTATAATTTCTTACTTCTGACTATTGAGTTAGTTTACCAAGGTAGTTACTATTATTCAGTAATATGAAAATAAAAAAGCCCGTGTAAAGACGAAGAACACGGGCATTACTCAATTTAATAACCAAAACTCATATATTCTTTATAATTCAAATATCGTGCCAAATATTTAGTTTAACTTTAATATAAACTCCGATATTGATTGTTTTCTTGATTTTCTAATTTTTAAAAAAAAGTGCTCGTGACTTTTCACGAGCAACTACGAATTTTACAATTTAATAACCAAAACTTACACAGTACAAAGATACAACATATTATTTGAATATAATATATATAAATGACTATTATTTAATAAAAAAATTATATTTAATTTTGTTAATATATAAAGTGCATAAAAATAAATAAATAAAAAGATAGAAATAGTATATATGAATATGGTAAGGAATGATACTTTTGTTACAAATCTCCATGACATGATCTAAATCAATAAGTATAATATTCCAATTACATACCTTTGCGCATAATATTTAATTTGAATATTTTTTATTAGAACGTAATGGACAAAAAAGAAAAGCTTCGTATTGACTCTTTAAAATATCATGAGCAAGACAGGCCAGGAAAAATTGAAGTTGTACCTACCAAAAAACATAGTACTCAAAGAGATCTATCTTTAGCTTATTCTCCAGGCGTGGCAGAACCTTGTCTGAGTATTGCTGCTAATCCAGATGATGTTTATAAATACACAGCCAAAGGAAATCTAGTTGCAGTAATTTCAAATGGAACAGCTGTTTTAGGTTTAGGCGATATTGGACCAGAAGCATCAAAACCAGTAATGGAAGGGAAAGGTTTACTCTTTAAAATCTATGCTGATATTGATGTTTTTGACATTGAGCTGAATACTAAAGATGTAGATACTTTTGTACAAACGGTAAAATTGTTAGAACCTACTTTTGGTGGTGTGAATTTGGAAGATATTTCAGCACCGCAGTGCTTCGAGATAGAAGAAAGATTGATTAAAGAATTGAAGATTCCTGTGATGCATGATGACCAACACGGCACTGCCATGATCAGTGCTGCTGCACTCATGAATGCGTTGGAAATTGTTGAAAAATCCATTTCGGATGTTAAGATTATTGTCAATGGGGCAGGAGCATCGGCTATATCGTGTACCAGACTCTATGTAAGTTTGGGTGCGCAAAAGGATAATATTTTTATGTTTGATAGCAAAGGTTTAATTCACCCAGACAGAACAAATTTGGATGGAAAAAAATCTGAATTTGCTAATGGGAGATTACCATCCACGATAACATTAACTGATGCAATAAAAGATGCAGATGTATTCATTGGATTATCAAAAGGAAATGTTTTAAATGGTACAATGATACAAGGCATGGCTCCAAATCCTATCATTTTTGCAATGGCAAATCCTGATCCTGAAATATCATACACTGAAGCTACTTCAGCTCGTCCAGATGCTATAGTGGCTACTGGAAGGTCAGATTTTCCTAATCAAGTCAATAATGTATTAGGATTCCCGTTTATCTTTAGAGGGGCACTTGATGTACGAGCATGCTGTATCAATGAATCAATGAAACTAGCAGCTGTCAAAGCCTTGGCAAATTTAGCTAAAAAACCTGTGCCTGATATGGTTAATCTCGCATATGGAGAAAAGAACTTATCATTTGGAAAAGAATACATTATTCCTAAGCCAGTTGATCCTAGGTTACTGGTTACAGTAGCTCCGGCAGTAGCGCTCGCTGCAATGGAAACAAATGTAGCCAAGCAACCCATTGATGATTGGGAGAAATATAAAATTCAACTTACAAAAAGACTTGGATTAGATAATGGACTCATAAGGTTATTGGAGAAGCAAGCAAAGAGGAGCCCTAAGAAAATTGTTTTTACAGATGCTGAGGATTTGAATGTATTGAAAGCCGTTGTGGAAGTGCATAATGAAGGTATTGCTTTTCCAGTATTGCTAGGAAATAAGGAGAGTATTTTAACCATTGCGCAGCAAAATAGAATAAACCTATCAGGAATTCCAATTTTAGATCCTTCATATCCCAATACAGATGAAGAGCGAGAACGCATTGAAAATTATAGTAACCTATTGTTTAATAAACGAAAACGGAAAGGTTTTATATTTCAGGAGGCTTCCGCCGCTATGGTCAATAGGAATTATTTTGGTGCGATGATGGTTGATACAGGTGATGCTGATGCTATGATAAGTGGATTAAGTAGAAATTATCCCGATGCATTAAGACCAGCCCTTCAAATCATAGGTCCGAGACAAGATGTGAAGAAAGTTTGTAGTATGTATATTTTAATGAGCAGTTTTGGGCCAATTTTCCTTGCTGATGCTACAATTAATTTTGATCCATCTCCTGAGGAGCTTGTTGAAATTGCGAAACTCGTTTCTGAAGAAGTCATAAGCATGAATATAGAACCTAGAATCGCATTCATTACATATTCAAATTTTGGTTCGGTAACCAGAGGTCCAGCTGCACAAAAAATGAGAGCTGCCGTAAATTTATTTAATGAAAGATATCCTCATATAGTAGCTGATGGAGAAATGCAAGCTCATTTGGCATTAGAATCATCGTTATTGAAAGAATATCATCCGTTCAGTTCATTAAGTGAAAAGGGTGCTAATATATTAATTTTCCCAAATTTATCTTCAGCGAATATCGCTGTAAATTTGGTAAGAACGGTTGCAAATATTGAAAAACTAGGCCCCGTGATTTTAGGCATGAATAAGCCTGTCCAAGTACTACAATTAGGTTCAACAGTTAGGGAGATTGTGAATATGGTCACTTTATTAGTCGTTGAAGCTCAAAAGGTAAAATTGTCAAAATAACATATAAATGCTGAAGACTTTTATTTCTATTATTTTCGGATTAGCAGGCAGTTATTATTTTATTAATATCAACACTGAGCCTCCTAAAACCAAGGCGGAACTTGGTAAACTATTGTTTTTCGACCCTATAATGTCTATGGATTCTTCAGTGAGCTGCGGGTCGTGCCATAAGCCTGAATTTGCATTTGCAGATTCGGTAGCAATAAGTCCAGGTATTCAGGGAAGAATGGGCTCTAGGAATGCCCCTTCTGTTATGAATATGGCATTTCGGGATTTGATGTTTTATGATGGTCGTTCTTCAGATTTGAGGGATCAAGTGCACTTTCCTATTGGAGATACATTGGAAATGGGATTTAACTTGGATAGGGTAGTAGAAAGACTCAATAGGCATTCTGACTATTCCGATTGGTTTACCAATCTGTATGGACAGGCACCAAATGGTTTAAATGTTGCAGATGCTGTTGCATTATTTGAAGAGAGTTTGGAGACATCGGATACACAGTTTGATAGATGGATGAATGATCAAGAGAATACTTTTTCAGAAGCTGCCAAACGTGGTCGTGACTTATTCATGAGTGAAAGAACAAGATGCTTTGATTGTCATTTTGGTCCAGACTTTACAGGCGATGAGTTTAGAAATGTTGGTTTGTATGACGGTGAAAAATATAGGGATAAAGGAAGATACAACATAACCCATGATGAAGCAGATATAGGTAAGTTTAAGGTGCCTGGCTTACGCAATGTAGCTATAACAGGACCGTATATGCATGATGGGAGTTTCAAGACTTTGGAAGATGTCATTGATTTTTATAACAATCCTAAGTCTTTTGTATCGAATCCAATTAATATTGATACATTGCTTCAAAATAGTTTAAGCCTTACCTTTCAAGAGAAAAGTGATTTGGTTTCCTTTTTGAAATCTTTGACGGATGTAAGATTCGAAGAAAATACCAAGTAATTTGAAATTTTCTCAAGTAAATTTACTAATTTGCGCTCAATTAAGTTGATAATAGTAGTTTTTGGTGCGTGTAGGTGTATTATTATTAGTTTTGAATTTTTTGACTTTCTATATTGGATTAAGTCAATGTTTAACGCTGGATGTTCCTGACGATGTAACAATCTGTGAGCCATCCGATATAACTTTGGATGGAAACATTTTAGGAAATTACTATTCTTTCCAATGGACTTCAAATTTGGGCTTTTTTGATAACACGAGTTTAAATTCAACAGCTTTTGTCAATGCAACGACGACGTTTACGCTGACTGGATACGGTGATCCTAATGCCAATATTATTGTAAATGGTGATTTTTCATCAGGAAATACTGGATTTACTACTGATTATACATTGTCATATCCTGGATATACTTGTCCGAGTGGTAACCAAGTATACGGCACTTTAGGCTGTGAAGGTACCTATGTCATTGGCACAAATTCAGGACCAACGCACACAAATTTTGCAGACTGTTATGACCATACAGGAGGCGGAAATATGATGATGGTAAATGGAGCTGCCACTTTACAGAATATATGGTGTCAGACCTTGAATGTGTTTCCTAACACAACCTATATTTTTCAAGCTTTTGCCACATCAATAGAATCATCATCACCTGCAATATTGCAATTTTCAATTGATGGTGTTCTACTCGGTTCACCGTTTGGATTATCTGGTGCTACTTGTAATTGGGAAGAATTCTACACAACTTGGAATAGTGGTTCAAGTACGAGCGTAACCATTTGTGTTACAAACCAAAATACTGCTGCAGGAGGCAATGATTTTGCCTTGGATGATATATTTTTTGCACCACTTTGTGAAGAAAACCTTTCTTTTACAGTAACTTACGAGCCATTTGACGTTGTTATACCTGGCATCTATTTTTTAGATTGTAATAACCCATCCACTACAATCGAAGCTATACCACTTCCATCGAGTACAGGATATGGATTTCTATGGGAGACTATAGATGGAGTAACAGAACCAGATTTGACATCTCCCACATTAGATGTTTTTTCAGAGGGAACCTATACTGTAACTGTCACGGATAATAATCTTTGCACAAGGGAAACAGCAATTTTCATTGATGGTAATTTTGATGTTCCTTTGGTAGAAATACAAGGTGATACTATCCTTAATTGTACCATAAATACTACAGAATTATATATAAACGATATTGACGGCAATGAAACAGTAATGTGGACATTTCCTGATAATACCACTCAATCTGGAGATAATATAACCACCAACCAAACAGGCGTTTACCAAGTAGTAGTGACAGATGTAAATGGATGCTCAAACTCAGATCAAATCGAGGTGGTATATGATCAAAACCTCATTGAGATTAGAGTTGATTCAGTTGGCAAGTTGTCTTGCAATGATACATTAGTGCCAATAATATTGGAAATAACAAGTCCTTATACCAGCATTGCATGGCCAATTATTGGTGTGGATACAATCCTAAATAATGGATTGATGGCTATGGTAAGTGATACTGGTTATTACAATATTACTATTGGATTAGGTACAGACTGCTTTAAAGTAGAAACCATACATGTTGGTGCAATTCCACCATCTTTTAACTATAATGTAAATCCGGTTGATACTATCACCTGCCGTTTACAAAAAATAGATTTGCAAGTGCAAACTTCCAATGATAATGTAATAACTTGGTTTGATCCTTCTGTTGTTTTTGAAAATGGTAGGTATTATGCCGAAAATCCTGGAGTATATCCGTATGCTGTAACAGATTCATTGGGATGTGTTAGATTAGATAGCACTGAGATTTTTGCAAACATTGCTATTCCTACGGCAGTAGTAAGGATTGATTCTATAGATTGTAAGGATAATAAAGGTGGATTTTTTATAGACGATACAAATGCAAGTGATTGGTATTGGCTGCCCGCAAGGCAATTTGGCCACAACATTTATGCAGAATTTTCATCCGAAGGGAAGTATAGCTTAGTTTTAGAAGGTGAAAATGGTTGCTCTGATACCTTGGCATTGGAGCTACCTACAAATGTAACTTTTCCTGAAATTACAGCTTCTGTCACTGATATTGATTGCTCTCAGCCTTTGGGAAGCATTGAGTTGGTGGGTAATAATGATCTTAAGATTATTTGGCAAACATCCTCTGGTATGAATGGTACTGGATCACTCATTACAAGTGTTGAAGGTACCGATGTAACGGTGACAGCTACCGATTCTCAAGGGTGCATGGTCACACGGAACTACACTATAAGTATTGATACAATTTCACCAAAACTGGAAATAATTCCACCAGATACTATCAATTGTATACTGACATCTGTACAACCTGATGTGACTGCCTCAGATTATACAAAACTCCATTGGAGCAATTTGTCAAGTAGTCAACAGGCTCAATTGGAGCCAATTTTCACTGAACCTGGGATATATAATTTAACTTTAGAAAATGATAATGGCTGTCAGTCAAGTAAGAATATTGAAGTATTCCAGGATACAGCTAAACCTAATTTAATGGTTGCTTTTGATACAATTACTTGTACAAATCCAGTCACATTATTAGCCGTAAATGGATGGAACAATGAACATGTTTTGATCAAATTTCCAAACGATTCTTTTGAAGTCTATGGTTCAAATATTGAATTATCTGCCTCTGGTAAATATACACTGTGGGCAACAGCCCACAATGGTTGTGATACTTTGTTTGAATTCAATGTCATAGAAGACAAAGAAATACCAAAATTGTATGTAGAAGGGGCTAATTTGGATTGTGCAAAAAATACAGCATACTTAAAAAATGTATCTAATGATTCTAAAATTGTAAGTTATACTTGGAAGGATTCTGATGGTAATGTAATCGGAACTAATGAAAATCTGAACTATACTGAAAGTGGAGAACTGAAACTGGAAGCTATCAGCAGCAATGGTTGCAAAAATAGCTTTGGTCCCATTATTATTTCTGCTGACAAAGAAATACCAGAAGGAATCGTTTTGGGTGATACTTTGTTAACTTGTAAGGATTCTCTTATATATTTAGAGTTGCAATCTGATGTAGGAAACATCAGATTGCAATGGATTGAAGGTTCGGATTATCTAGGTACATCCCCGATTCAAAGTGTCACTACTCCAGGCATATATGTAGTGATTTTTGAAAACTTGGACAACCACTGTAAGAATACTAAAGAAATAAGTATTGCTTCTGCACCAGAAATTGACTCTTCAGACTTTGAGTTAATTGATCCCAAATGCTATGGTGATGTGGCCTCACTAATAGTAAAAAACATAGGGGGAGGCACAACGCCTTTTTCGCTATTAGTAAATAATGAAACCGAACAGTTGAATGACATACTAGATATTCATTATGGGTCAAATACTATTCAAATTGAAGATACTTATGGTTGCCGATATAGTACAGTTATTGATGTGTTTACACCTACTCCAATTATTGTTGATGCTGGTAAAGATACCTTGATACAACGTGGTGATACACATGTTTTGAATCCAAATTATTCCGAAAATACTACCAGCTTGACTTGGGAGTCCAATGGAGTATTATCCTGTTGGGATTGTCGAAATCCTATAGTAAGTCCACTTGAAAATACGATTTATCAGATTACAGTGATTGATCAAAATGGGTGTACAGCACAAGATTTTGTAGAGATAAGAGTTAGGTTCGATAAGGGATTTACAGCACCAAATATAATTAAACTCTCAAGCGATGTAAATAATGCATTTACTTTGTATTCTAAATATAAATCCATAGGACAAATTCAAAAATTGTCTATTTTTGATCGTTGGGGAAATATGGTTTTTCATGCAAATGATATCAAACCTGATGATCCATCAATGGGTTGGAAAGGTATTTTCAATGGTCAAGATGTGGCCCAAGGTGTGTATGTTTGGACCGCAAAGCTTTTATACCTTGATGGTAGTGAAGATGATGTAGCGGGAGATATAACAGTATTAAAGTAAATTTAAAAGATTTAAACAACAGAATTTTTATGACACATACACTGCAATCAATTTCGGTATTTTGTGGATCTTCTATGGGTACGGATCCAAAATTCTTAGAAGCTGCTATGAAAACCGGAACTTTTTTGGCAAATCAAGGGATTCGTATCATTTATGGTGGCGCCAGAGTGGGTTTGATGGGAGCGGTGGCTGATAGTGCCATCAAGAGTGGTGGAGAAGTAGTCGGAGTTATTCCTGAATTTCTTATGAGTAAAGAAATAGCACATAATGGCTTGAGTAAACTTATTACTGTGAAGTCGATGCAAGAGCGAAAGACCAGAATGAATGATTTGTCTGATGCAGCAATTATACTACCTGGTGGTTTTGGCACTTTGGACGAAATGTTTGAATTGCTCACATGGGGTCAATTAGGATTGCATAAAAAACCTGTTGGACTCCTCAATGTCAATGGTTTTTGGGATCATTTGGTTAGCAGCATTGATAAAATGGTTGAATTCAACTTATTGCGGCATTCACATAGAAATATGTTGATTGTTGGTGAAGATTTATCTACATTATTTGATGCCATGGAATTATATGAAGCACCGAATAAAGCAAAATGGATGGAGAAGGATCAGGTGTGATTGCATATAATTTTTGAAATTTATTATAAATATTAAATATTCAGTTATACCTTAAAACTTTACAATTTCATACATAGTATTTATATTATGGGATGTCATAAGAGATTTTCAGCATTAAATTTTTATTATCAAATAATATTGTATTCTAAATTACATCATAAAAAGATGTATCTTGGGGCTGATTTGAGTTGACCAACGGATGAGATTTTATGTAAGTATTTTGGGATTATTGTTAGTTTACCTGCATACTAATGGACAGATAAACAACTTAATTTTGAGTGGTCCGATGCTAGGACCCATGACAACCAAAGATGTCACCATCTGGGTTCAAGTAAAAGAAAAAGCGAAGCTTCATATTGAATATTCGGAAGTAGGTTCCCCCGTCGTTTATCAGTCAGAAATAAAAAAGGCTAAGCCATCTAATGAATTTATTGTCACGTGGCATTTATTTCCCTTGAAAGAAAATACTACCTATCAATACAGAATAATTGCTGGAAATACTAAGCTCACGCCACTGCATATGTTTAAAACTCCACATCATTGGAGATTTAGGACGGATGCTCCTGATTTTAGTTTTTTAACAGGGTCTTGTTTGTATATTAATGATAGCATTCAAGACAGGCCAGGAAAACCTTACGGCGGATCTTATGAGATTTTATCACACATGGCAAAAGACACAGCAGATTTTATGCTTTGGCTTGGTGATAATACCTACTTGCGAGAAGGGGATTTTGAGAGCAGGAGAGGTATTTATTATAGACAAAGTCACACTCGCAGATTGCCTGAATTGCAGCCTTTATTGAGTAAAATGGCACACTATGCTATTTGGGATGACCATGATTATGGGCCTAATGATAGTGATTGGACATATCCGTTAAAAAAACATTCTCTCGATGCATTTCAGGATTTTTGGCCATCTGAATCCTATGGCGCTGGACATACCGAAGGAATTACCTCATCTTTTATTTGGAATGACTGTTCTTTTTTTCTTTTGGACAATAGATGGTACAGAACAGTGGATAAACAAGGAACAATACTAGGAGATCAACAAAAATATTGGTTAAAAGAAGCATTGCTTTCAGCACCGACCCAATATAAATTTATTGCGGTCGGCGGGCAATTTTTAAGTGATTTTGCAGGATTTGAGAACTTTGCCAATTATACTGAAGAAAGACAGGAAATTATTGATTTTATTGATGAAAATAATATCACCAATGTGATATTCCTTACAGGAGACCGTCACCATTCTGAGATAACAAAGCTTGTGACAGATAAAGGAAATATTATCTATGATGTGACGTCTTCTGCTATCACATCTACTACGTATGACCACAAGGATGAACCAAATCATTTACGGGTGGAAGGAAGTATGATTGCTGTAAGAAATTATGCTAAAATATCTATCAAAGGCAAGAAGAATAATAGGAGTTTAGTAGTTGAATTTATCGACAAAGAAGGAAATCAAATTTTTGCATATAAAATAAATTAGTAGATGTTTGAGAATTGTTTGAATTACATCAAAATTGTAGCGGGTTGTTTCTTGATTGTGGTTTTCCTAGATTTGAAAGCTCAACAAAACATAACTATAGCAGATGCTTTGCCTGGATGCCTACCTGTTGTAGATCAAGTAGGTGTGTTGTGCGGAGGTGGTACATCACAATTTGGTGTGGTAGGTAGTGAATTTATCATTCAAAATATTGACGGTGCATCTTGCTGTGCAGCGGGAGGTGATTTTAATTCATATTTTGAATTTGCTCAAATAGACATTTCTCAATATTCTAATATAATGGTAAGTTTTGATTATTTGGGGATGTTGACATCTGGAGCCTTTGAAGATGATTCGCCAGGGGCGCCTGTTTTTGGGTGTACTAATACCATTGTAGATAATAGTCATGACCAAATAGTTTTTTATTATATATTGGATGGAGTCCCAATTCAAGATTTATATGTCCATGGCACTACAGAAGCTGACTTTACTGGTACTTGGAATATCGGCCCACTAAATGGTAGTACTTTGTCGATTAGAGTCTATGGATCTAACAAAGCAAGCCATGAAATTTTTAAATTTTCGAATCTTGTTATTACAGCTGACACAGATATTTCAGCAGGACCTGATAAAATTGCCTGTGTAAATATACCTACAATGATTGACGGTATTGGCGTAGGTGTTTGGAGTGGCGGTATAGGGACATTTGATGATAACATGATCCCAACGCCTTTATACACACCAGATATCAGTGAAGTAAATACATCCGTTACCTTGACCTATACATCTAATCCTGTGTATCCAGGCTGTCCAACTGCAAATGATGATATGGTGTTAATTGTCAATCCTCTAGATGATGCTACTTTTGCATTTGATGATTTTTGTGCTGGAGCTACAAATGGGCCGATAGGCATTATCACTCCAGGTGGTGCTTTTGCTTTGAATCCTGATCCAGGTGGCGGCATCTCAATCGATCCTGCCACAGGGATCATCTCTGGAGCTATGGGCGGTGATACTTATACCATAGAATATACGACAAACGGTGCATGTCCTGATACTCATTCTGAAGATGTTACAATCTTAGACGGTCCTACTGGGACATTAAATGGAAATGATGTGTTATGCCCTGATCAATGTACAACATTCAGTTTTAGTTTCTCAGGTGGGTCAGGTACATATGACATCGATTTAGTAGCTAATCCTGGTGCATTCAATTTTTCTATTCCTGGAGTGACGGCATCTGATGTAATCACAATCTGTTATCAAGGATTGGTGCCATTATTTGATCCCGGCACGTTGACTTTGAGTATACCAACTATTTTTTCAGGTAGTGGTACGATATCATTGTTGGACATCACAGATGCAAATGGTTGCATGGGAACAGCTAGTGGTGATTTCAATTTGACTTTGACAGGAGCCCCAATTGCAAATAATGCTGGACCATTAACGGTGTGTCCTGATGTTAATGGAGAAGGAGATTTTGATTTAACTACACTGGAAAGCACTATTTTAGGAGGTGGCTCAGGTACAGTAAATTGGTGGTTAAACTCTGATGGCACTGGGCCAATTTCTAATCCTTCCAATTTTGTTTCTCTTCCTACCATTGTCTATGCCTCGGTAAGTAATGGTAGCTGCGAATCATCCGCCATTCCTATAAATTTATTTGTTCAGAATAATCAGCCAAGTTTTATTAGCATGGTTTGTGCGGCATCAAACTCTGTTACTTGTGATATCTGCGTAATCACACCTAATGTGGACTTGTCTTTTATTTTTGGTGATAATTTTGATTATGAAGTAACCGTTTTTGATGTGGTGAATGCCACTACTTATACTGGTATTGTCAACAACTTTACGACTTTGCAAGTGCCGATTTCGGGATCGACGACTTTTCAATTACAATCTGTCCAGTTAAATCCGGGATGCCCTAATTTTAATACTTATGGGGATCAAGTGGATATCACAGTGTTTCAAGCACCACTTATAGATTCACCTATTATTGAGCCATCTTGTAATTCAGTGGTTTTGCCAGATATTACAGGTCAGAATCTTTCACCTGATGTGTCTTACTATACTGGTACAGGCGGTACAGGGACTCAATATTTTCCAGGTCAAGAGATATTCAGCGATTTGACACTGTATATTTATGATGAGGTGAGTGGGTGTGAGAATGAGATAATGATTGATATTGACATTCTTCCAGTAATTCAGTATAATGCAGTTTCTGATACAACAGTTTGTACATCTTATATTCTGCCTCCAATTACTGGCATGGGTGTCACACTAAATACAGCATATTATTACAATCCAATAGCCGGAACTCCTTACCTAACACCAGGAACAGAAATTGATACTACGGTGACATTGTACCTTTTTGATCCTGATGTAGATCAAAATTGCGTAGTTGCAGAAGAGAGTCTACATATTACTATAGCAGATACTGTACAATCTCCCTTGCTAGCGGTAGATTGTACATTGGGAGAAGGTAATGGTCAAATCATAGTATTTACCCCATTTGGTGATGGATATTCTTTCAAAATAGATACATTTCCTTTTCAAGATGATTCGATTTTTGCATCTTTAGATAATAAAACCTATCAAATAACTGCAAAAAATGATACAACAGGTTGTGTTTCAAAGCCAGTTGCTATAGATGTCAATTGCGGCTGTGCAATAGTGCAAACATTAAATGTAACCCCATTGACTTATTCTACTTGCGGGGTAACGACTATAAATTTTTCAGATGTCCAATTTACAAATAGTAATATCTTAGGAGTTACTACTACCGGTGCAGGCCAGCTAAATCAAAATGTTTTTATGAATTCACCTGCAAGAATTTCATATACTCCAGATCCCGATGATATAGGAAAGACGGTAAGTTTTTCTATAACTACTGAGGACCCTGATGGTGTTTCAGGACCTTGTTCAAACATTACCAAAGTGATTACATTGCAAGTTAATGCCTTGCCAATACCTGACATTTCAGGAGCAGATTTGGTATGTGTAGGAGGTTCAGTGACACTAACTGCTTCTCCAGCAGCATCTACATTTGGTCAAATTCAGAAACAACACAGTCCATTACTGTGAGTAATATTACTACTGTATTAGACTTCACATTGACGGTCACGGATCAAAATGGATGTAAAGGTAGTACTATGCATACCATAAGTACAGGTCAAATATCAGCTGGATCAGATAATAGTGCAATGCTATGCAAAGAAAATGCTGCTAATTTTGATTTGTCGTCCTATCTTGATAGTAATGCAAATAGCGGAGTGTAATTGGTATTTTAATAATAACGTTATTGATCCCAATACCTATAACTTTGGAAATTTAAATATAGGAAATTTTACATTTTATTACATTATTAATGACCCACTGTGCGGTTCGGATACCGCTGAAATAAGTCTTGAAATATTAAAACAAAATAATGCAGGTAATGATAATTCCGTTGCCATATGTAATCAAAATACCGCTGCAATAAATCTTTCCATGTTATTAGGGACTCATGATTTAGGTGGCCAATGGGTGATTCCTACTGGAATAAATATTGATGTATCTAATCCTTCACAAGCCAAATTACTGAATACCAATACAGGTACATTTGATTTGCTTTACGTCGTTGATTCTGGGAGTTGTATAGGAGATACAGCAATGATTTCTTTAGCCATTCAAGGGTTTCTAGCAGCAGGATCAGATGTGACTTCATCTATTTGTCAAGGAGCTACAATAGACCTTCAAGATTATGTATCTACAAACCATGGCAGTGGAAAATTTGAATCGGTTGGAACGATAATGGGATTTTCTGGTAGCACTTGGAATACAGCTGGGATAGCTAATGGCGCCTATACATTCAGGCATATCGTGAGCAACCTTAGTCCATGTCAGTCGGACACTGCATTATTGAACTTGACTATAACAAATTCCTAACTGCGGAGAAGATGTGGTAACTCAAGTATGTGCCAATACAACTATAGACCTGTCGGATTTTGTTTTGCTTGCAGATCAAGGCGGCAAGTTCTTTATGAATGGAGTGGAAGTTCAAGGAGGCTCCTATACAGTTCCAAACAATGCTGCAAGTGTTACTTTTCTATATAAAGTGGGTGATGGTATAATTTGTCCTGAAGATCAAGCTGAAATCACATTGGAAGTTTTGTCACAACCTGTTTTAAATCTTAGTAACGCAGTGGTTTTTTGTGTAGGAGAATCTGGTGTCATTGACATACCAAATATTGTAACCAATAATTCCACCTTGTACTTTACATTAACAACCGAAAATAATGTAAAATACTACGAAGCACTTACAATTAATCTTAATAATAGAAATATACAGTTTGAGAGTGATAGTCAAAAGATGTATAATTTTAACAATCTTCCAATAGGAAATCACACATTGATTTTGGATAGTATAGATTACACGAATTCTTGTACTTTTGTATACAATCAATCCATAAATATTTCGGTTGGGGGACTGGAAACCGCTAATCTAGACATTACACTTTGTCCAGGAGATTCATATACTATTGGCGCTGATGTGTATGATCAATCCAATCCATCAGGTCAAACATTAGTCTCAAATACCATAGGGTGTGATTCTATGTATAATGTGAATCTTACATTTCTACAAAGTTTAGTGGGGAATCTTGACACAACCCTTTGTAGTGGTTCGCAATCTATTTTAGTTGGAAATCAAGTGTTTAATCTTTCTAATCCTTCTGGAACTGTCACTTTAATGCGTGCAGGATCTAATGGATGTGATAGTATTGTAAATGTCAATATCACCTTTGAAAATATAGCAGCATCTGAGGGAAAAACAACTATTACTACTTGTGATGACAGTTTTTTTATTGATATAAATGGAATTCGATTTGACAAGTCCAATCCGTCGGGCAGTGTCACCTTAGCTGGAGCTTCGTATCTTGGATGTGATTCAATACAAAGAGTTGAAATACAATTTATTGATTTCGAAAGTGA
This sequence comes from Saprospiraceae bacterium, assembly GCA_041392785.1. GTDB lineage: Bacteria > Bacteroidota > Bacteroidia > Chitinophagales > Saprospiraceae > OLB9. The sequence continues at coordinate 13,606 of JAWKLK010000009.1, read as the reverse complement.
ATTAGAAACAATTTTTAATTGTGATAATGGGGTAAGTAGTTTACAAATTTTAAATGCAAATGATATTGGTCCATATGACATACAGATCGAAAATGATCTCTATGTTGGAGTAGATTTACCATTTACTATCGATATTGAATCAAATTCAGTTTTTTACAAAATTACATCTAATGGAAACTGTGTGGACACAACAACTGTGTTGATTCCCCAGTTTGAGATACCGAATGTATATTTGGATTCGACAGAGTTGAGTGATGGTAGATATCAGTTGAATGCTAACGGTGACTTGTCTTCAATCTATGATTATTCATGGAGTGGAGGTACAGACTTGAGCTGTTTGATATGTTTTGATCCCATTGTTAGCCCTGTTCAAACCACAATTTATAGCTTCACCTATCATTTTGGTGTGGAATGTACAGAAACTGATATCATTCAACTGAGAGTAGATCAAGCAGAATTGGTAATTCCAAATATTTTTACACCAAATGAAGATAATAAAAACGATAAATTTGTCATTGTTGTACCTGATAAATTTGCAGGAATTATTAGCGGGATATCCATTTTTGATAGATGGGGAAATTTGGTTTATTATAAGGAAAACCCATCTCTTACTGATGGTTGGGATGGAAGATTTGGAGGTCAAAATGCAGAAGAAGGGGTGTATGTATATAAAGTGGATGTCATAAAAACCAATGTTTCCAGCCCTGAATATTTGACAGGAAGCTTGACTCTATTGCGATAACTATGTTGCATCAGATTATTCAGGTCTTAAGTATAGCTTTACAGTCTATTTCTGAAATTTGGAAAAAGGATGTATGGATTTATGTTTTATTGTCCGGATGTCTAGCAATGTTACTTTTTGCCATCGTGATTGCACTTGGTTATTTCGGAATGGGACATTTTTCGGTGTTATTGGCATCTTGGATTCCTATTACATGGACTTATGAAACTACGTTGTATACCGTACTTCTTACCATAGCTTGGATCATCATTTGTTTATTAGTATTCAAGTATCTTTTATTGATCACTTTGAGCCCACTGTTAAGTTTTATTTCTGAGAAGATAGAAAAGTCTTATAGTCATAAAATTCAAGGAACTACCGGAGTAAATATCATGAACAGTGCTATCAGAGCTGTAAGGATAAATGGTAGGAATATAATAAAGGAAATAACCATTTCGATTTTGCTTTTTCTCTTGAGTTTTATACTAGGGTTACAGGTTGTGACCGTGCCTTTATTATTTATGGTTCAAACATATTTTCTAGGCTTTGGCTTTATGGATTTTTACCTTGAGAGACATCATTCTTTTTCACAAACAATTCCTGTTGTGTATAAAAATAAATGGGCGGCAATAGGAATAGGCAGTATATTTAGTGTTTTATTTGCTATTCCCATTTTTGGAATGATATTGGCTCCATATGTTGCTACGGTTTCTGCAACATTATATTTCATTAAATCAGGGCTTAAATAAGGTAATGCTCAATAATAATGAAAATGCATCTGGTGTTTCTAAAAAATGGGATTTACGTGTTCCGGAATAAATATGATCGCCAATAGTTCTGAAAGCCTTATCAAATTTGAATTCCAATGCAACGCGTTCTATTTCATATCCGATACTACCGCTAAAACCAAATGAAACACTTCTGAGCTTTTGAACATAATTATCCAATGTATTCAAGTCTGAATCATGGTAACCCAAAATATGCATGACAGGACCAACGCCTATTCTAAAGCCATTTAACGTCAGCCCACCCATAACTTGCAGATCTAAGTACCCAAACTGTTCTGCTAGGGTTCTAGTAGGCGTATTTTCTTCTGAATAACTTGTTACTTCAAATATCATCCCATGTCTAGCATACATGGCTGAAAAATCACCATACAGCCAACCAATTTTTCGGTATGCGAATACCCCAAATGAGGATTGAGGTTGGGTTTTTTCAAGCGCAATCGAGTGGATCACTACATCATCACTTTTTCCAAGGTGAACTACTTCTGGTCTCAGAGAGATAATACCACCCATGATTTTTATACCAAATCTAGATTGGCGATAATTCAATGCTTTTTTGGTATATTGTGCTTGTATCCCTTCAATTGAGACAATCGAAAGTAATAACGTAGCTATAATAATATTTCTATAAAAATTCATACAAGCATATTAATTAGTCTGATAATGCTCCAAAATTACAAATAATAAAGGTAATGGATTAAATTAATTTGAATATATATTTTAAATAGTCTATTCTTCAAATCTCATTTAAAAATTCTGCCTATATTTACCCATTAGGTGTCATATGATCTATACTTTTTTCAATACTATCATTAAAGGGTATTTAAAATACAGGTTTCTGCGTATACAGAAAATGTATGAGACACCAAGCGAGTTGCAAAATGAAGTTTCCGCCATGCTTATGTCAAACTTGTTTTTGACACAGTATGGTCGTCAATTTGGTATAAAAAGGATGGTTTCTGTGGATGTCTTCAGGAAGGAAGTGCCTTTAGTAACGTATGAAGATATTTTTCCATTTATCGATAAGATGATGCAACATGAAGAAGATCAATTGTGGCCTGGTAAGGTACAATGGTTTGCCAAATCTAGTGGCACCACGAATGATAAAAGTAAGTATATTCCTATCACTGACCATAATCTATTTGAAAATCATGTGACAGCAAGCTGGGATGCAATTTCCATTCTATATAGAAACCAACCTGATGCTAGAATATTTGATGGGAAAAACCTTATCATGGGTGGTTCCTTGCAGTCTCAAGGTGAAGAGATCAAAATTGGTGATGTTTCTGCAATTTTATTGTCAAGAATGCCTGCCATAGGAAGGCCTTTTTATAGTCCTGACTTTGATACTGCATTGTTGTCAGATTGGGAAGAGAAAATACAACGCATGGCGGAGATTTGTAAGGAAGATGATATCGTTATGTTTGCAGGAGTGCCCACATGGACAATTGTATTGTTTAATAAAATTTTAGAAGTAACGGGAAAAAATTCAATGGAAGAAGTTTGGCCAAATTTGCAGACATATTTCCATGGAGGTGTAGGTTTTGACCCATACCGAAAACAATTTCAAGAATTTTTCCCTAAGAACAGATTGAAATATTATGAAGTCTACAATGCTTCAGAAGGTTATTTTGCTGTACAAGATAGAGAAAATGAATCAGGGATGTTACTTCTTCTTGATAATGCAATATTTTATGAGTTTTTACCATTAGACGAAATTGATACTAATAATCCAAAAACCTTATTGCCACATGAAGTAGAATTGGATGTGGATTATGTTATCATTATTTCGACATCATCGGGATTATGGAGATATATGCCTGGTGATGTGATAAAATTTGTTTCAAAATCACCTTACAGAATAAAGGTCTCTGGAAGGACAAAGCACTATATTAATATATTTGGTGAAGAATTAATGGTTCACAATGCTGAAAATGCCATACAGAAAACTTGTTCTGAACATCATGCTTCCATTGTGGATTATACTGTAGGACCTATATTTATGGAAAATAGAGCTAAAGGTGGTCATGAATGGTATATTGAATTTGATAAGCAGCCTTTACATTTGGATGGCTTTGCCAAATCATTAGATGCGCATTTGAGGCAATTGAATTCTGATTATGATGCCAAACGTACCAAAGATATAGCCTTGCAGAATCTGGTTGTTCAACCATTGCCAAAAGGCACTTTTCATAATTGGTTGAAGTCCAAAGGTAAGGTAGGGGGCCAGTCGAAAATTCCGAGATTGTGCAACTCTAGACAATATCTTGATATTTTAAATGATTTTATTTTACAATCAAATTAAATGGAAGAGTTTGCGCCATTTCCAGATAGTATTTTCTCACAATCTGATCCAGAACAAATAATTGATGTCATAGAAAACAGAGTGATAGAGCTACTCAATTCGGACACAGGATTACTGTTCAGCTCATTGTATAGATTGGATGTAAGTGAAAAATTCATTCAACAAGCATTTATGACAGAGCAAGATGAAACAGTCTCACGCAAGTTAGCAATACTGATTTATACGAGACAAAAGGAAAGGGCTGAAGTGAAGAAACAAATTAAAGTAAAGCCGATCACCGATCCCGATTATATTTTTTAGGAATGGATATTATTACTACTGAAGGCATCATATTCAGAAGAATAAAATATGCTGAGACTAGTTTGATTTGTGATATTTTCACACGAGAAAAGGGACTGAAATCTTATATAGTTTCGGGTGCAAGAAAATCAGGTAAAAATCCTACTGGATCTATCTACCAAGTAGGAAACATCGTAAGTATTGTGGCTTATAATAGAACCGATGAAAAGCTGAATAGGATAAAAGATATACAATTGGCTTACCACTACGAGCACGTTGGGATTGATGTGATTAAATCTACCACACTACTTTTTATAATGGAAGTAAGTAGAAATAGTATAAGGGAGAAAGAGGAAAATTATGTTTTGTATGATTTCATTACACAATATGTAACATATATCGATTCCACAGCAAAGTTACCAAATACCATACTACATTTATTTCTAGTTGAATTCAGCTTTATGTTGGGATTTGGACCATCTACAGATCTATTTCGGGCAGGATATGTGTTTGATTTAGAAAATGGCAATTTTTCATCCAATTACTTAAGTAAGCATGTACTCAACGAGCATGAGAGTACTGCCTTAATGCACATCATAAGAAGTAATATAAATGAAATACAAACAGTGGAAATAGAAAGAAATATCAGGTCATCTTTATTAGAGTCATTGATCCTATACTACAAAATGCACATACCAGCCTTTACTGATGTGCATGCCTTGGATATTTTACGTCAAGTGTTTATGACATAAAAAAAGCCTCATCATAAAAATGATGAGGCTTTTTATTAATCTTATAAACTTGGTTTACGCTTTTTTAGCACATTTAGCGCCATCTTTTTTACAACATTCTTTTGATTTCTTGCTACAAGCTTTCTCATCTTTCTGACCTGCACAAGCCTTAGTTGTAGTTTGTGGAGCATCTTCAGATTTATCCATAGAAGCAGAAGCTACTCTAGTAAAAGATTTTTTATCAAGGTCATATTTTACTTCATTCCATGATACATTTCCTGAATCAGGACACACAGATTTTTCGAAGTAAGAAACACTACCTGATTTTTCACAAACTCTCTTTTCGATATTTACATTACCTTCAGCAGCTTTATCAGCTTCCATAACATAAGATGCTACAGAAGTGGCATCAGTAGACGTAGTAGCTGAAGTAGAAGTAGATTTTTTAGAAGCGCAACATGCTTTTGATGCTGATTTACTGCACTGAGCATTTGCAGTCATAGCTCCTAAAAGTACAAAACTTAATAAAAACAAAAATTGTCTCATGTTTAAACGATTGATTTTTTAAAATTTAATTGATTACATTTAGAATGTAAAAGTAATGCTAATTTTCCAAATAATATTTCAAGATTTTCAAATTTATTATAACATTAACACTTTTAGAAAGAAAGTGTGAGGATAGATACAATTTCTGAATGTTATTCTACGTCTTATGCCGATAATTTGATAAAATTTTACATTGAATTCATTCATAGATTACAATACATTTGATAAATTATTAATATCAACTTTTTTAATATATTTTGTTTTGAATTCAAGGATGTTATCATTAAACATGCTTGTAAAATTCTATAATTTTTGGTTAAACTTTCAGTGATACATATACATTCGTAACAATATTTCGTTTATGACAGGATTAGGTAGACATTGGATAGTTGTTCCAAAAGTATTTATTCGTATTAACTTGGTAAAAATCCCAAGGAAATCTATATTTTTTGTAACTTTGCGCACTTATGAGGGTACATATATATTTTTTTATTATACTTATGGTTGGATTGTTGAGTTGTAAATCACAATTCGAAACTTTGCGCAACAGTAATCAACCTGAAAAAATCTTTGCTGCTGCCAACAAGTATTATGAAGAGGAGGCTTATGATAAAGCCATTGCATTGTATGACATTATTATACAATTTTATAGAGGGAAAAAGGAGGCAGAGCAATTATTTTATAACTATGCGGATGCCCATTACCAAATAGGTGATTATATTTTGGCTGCGACATATTTCAAGAATTATGCTACGACTTTTACCTCCAGTGATAAACAATCTCTTGCTGATTTCATGGCAGCATATTCCAATTTCAAACTTTCGCCAAATTATAAATTGGATCAAACCAATACGATTAAAGCTATCGAAGGATTTGAGCAATTCATAAACAAATATCCTACCGATCCTAAAGTCAATGATGCAAATACAATCATTGATGATTTGCGTAAAAAATTGGAACAGAAGTCTTTTGAGCAGGGAAGCTTATATTTTAAGATAGGGTCATATGAATCTGCTGTGGTTTCATTCCAAAATACACTAAAAGATTTTCCTGAAACAAAACGGGCTGAGGAAATAAGATATTTAATTATAAAATCTTCATATGAACTTGCAGACAAAAGTATTGCTGAAAAGAGAAAGGAGAGATACCAAATAGCTTTAGACAATATCCAAACTTTCAATAAAAAACATCCAACATCAAAATACAAGAACGATGTATCGGATATACAAAAACAAATTATTAAACAATTAAATGTATAATTGCATATGAGTTCTGATATAAAAACAAAAGTACAGGGTCTGGATCCAAATGTAAAAGCACAAGATATCAAAGACCTTGCCGCCAAAACAGGAAATATTTATGAGTCTATTGCTGTAATGAGCAAAAGAGCTGAACAAATCTCAGTGGATTTGAAGTCAGAATTGCATGGTAAACTCAATGAATTCGCTACCACATCTGAGACTATTGAGGAGATATTGGAAAATAAGGAACAGATTGAAATCAGCAAATTCTATGAAAGATTGCCGAGTCCATCAGTGATTGCTACGCAAGAATTCACTAATAATGACTTGACTTACGAGTACAAAGAGTTCTTGCCACAGACTGAAGAATAATAAAGTTCTGAACGCCATGCTTAAAGGCAAAAAGATCTTACTTGGCATTACGGGAGGTATTGCAGCATATAAATCTGCTATTTTATGCCGACTTCTTGTCAAGGAAGGAGCCTCGGTGCGTGTCATCATGACACCCGCCGCTACTAAATTTATTGCACCTTTGACATTGGCTACCTTGTCAAAACATCCTGTCTGGATTGAAGCTATTGATGATGAGCAATGGAATAATCATGTAGAACTTGGTGCTTGGGCAGATCTTATCTTGATCGCACCTTTGACTGCCAATACTTTAGCGAAATTGGCAAATGGATTGGCGGATAATCTTTTGACTCTTACATATTATTCTACACGTTGCCCTATTATGGTAGCTCCTGCAATGGATCTAGATATGTATGCACATCAAACTGTAAAAACCAATTTGGAAAAGTTGCAATCCCACAAAAATATTATAATTCCTGCAGAGAAAGGTGAATTGGCAAGTGGATTGATAGGAATGGGGCGCATGGCAGAGCCTGAGACTATTTTGAACCATGTTGTTACGTTTTTTAATAGAACACACACTCCTGACTTGGACGGCATGCATGTATTGATTACTGCGGGACCGACTTATGAAGATATAGATCCTGTAAGATTCATAGGCAATAGGAGTAGTGGAAAAATGGGTATTGCCATTGCTGACGAATGTCAGAAAAGAGGGGCGGACGTTGTACTTATTTTAGGACCAAGTCAAATGGATGTTTCCACAAAACCCTACAAGGTGATACCTGTGACCAATGCTCAGTCAATGTATGAAGCAGTGGAGGCTTATTTTATGGAAGATCTGATATTGTCATACTTTCTGCTGCAGTAGCAGATTACAAACCTGCACTTGCACTCTGATGTCAAAATTAAAAAAGCGGAATCAACCTTGGATATTCATCTTACCAAAACAATAGGTGTTAACGGCGCTTGGAGTCAAAAAAAACAAAAGGTCAGTTAATTATTGGGTTTGCATTGGAGACGAATAATGCTGATCAGTATGCTTTTGAAAAATTAAACAAGAAAAACTTCGATTTTATCGTTTTAAATTCATTGCAAGATAAAGGGTAGGTTTTTCAAGTGGATACAAATAAAATCACTATCTTAGATAGAGCTGGTAATAGGGTGCCATTTGGATTAAAATCAAAATCTGATGTGGCTATAGATGTTATAAATTATATTCAAAAAATTAAATAAAGTATGCGATACTCTGTTATATTAATCTTTTTTCTATTAATTTGGAATGTTACGAGCGCCCAAGAGTTGAAATTTGATGTAAAAGTAGTGGCACAAGTGAAGCTTTTGTCAGATCCATCCTTTATACAGACTATGGAAAGGAATATGAAGGATTTTTTGAATAATACTGTTTGGACTGACAACTACTATGAAGACTTTGAAAAAATTAAAGGCACTATCCAAATGACTATTGTTGAGGAAGCAACATTGAATTCTTATCGAGCTGAATTAGTAGTAAAAACAGAGCGGCCAGTATATAAATCGAATTATAGTACACAGATTTTGAGTATTATAGATAAGCAAGTGACCTTTACGTATAATGGCTTATTTCCACTGCAAAAGACAACTAATATTTTATATGATCAATTGTCTACATTATTGAGCTATTATGCTTATGTGTCAATAGGATTAGATGAGGAATCGTTTAAGAACGGAGGTGGAAACTCTATGAAGGCACAAGAATTGGTGAATGTAGTGATTTCAGGTGGTGTCAATACTGAAAGGTTGGAGTAATTTGGCTGGAATACTTTTTTAGAAATGATTTATCTAGTAGAAAACTTTTTCAAATCTGAATTGAAGCAATATAGGCAGGCATTTTATGAGTATCATAGATTGGGGTTGGATAATATGTATCAAGAACCAGAAAGGAGTAGGGCGGTCATATTGAGTGCACTTACAGCTATGGGAGTTGCCAATAATGAATCTCCGAATAGTATGATAATTAATGGATTTTCGGATGCAAAGACAAATGAAATTGTGGAGATTTTTCTTGGTGCTGATCGAGGACAAAAATCCAAAGTGAGAGACATCATGCTTGAAATTGATCCAAACAAAAGAAATTATTACCAAAAGCTTGAACAATAGTATTAAATGGTAAGTCTAGCCATTTTTGCCTCGGGAGGAGGCAGCAATGCTGAAAGAATTACAAAGCATTTTTATGGGCACAAGCAGATTCAAATAGAACTATTCATTACCAATAATCCAGATTCTGGTGTAATATCAATAGGGAAAAATTATCATATCGAATCCATATGCTTATCTAAAAAGCAATTGATGAATGGTGAATTTCTCTATAATTTACTCAATGAAAGAAATATTGACGGTATTATTTTGGCTGGTTATCTACTGAAAATACCCGATGAATTGATAAAATCTTATCCGGATAAAATCATCAATATTCACCCTTCTTTATTACCAAAGTACGGAGGCAAAGGTATGTATGGTATGCATGTGCATGATGCGGTGTATTCAAACAATGAGAAGATCAGTGGTATGACCATTCATATAGTAAATGAAGTATATGATGAAGGCAGGATATTGTTTCAAGCAGTTTGTCCTATAAAACCCAATTGGACTGCCTCAGAAATTGCTAAAGGTGTTTTGGCATTAGAGCATAAGTTTTTCGCCACAGTTATTGAGAAGCACTTTCTTGGAATTGATATTAACACGTAGTCATCCATAATTAAAAATATAAAGGCCACCAAGGATATAACCATGATGACCTATATTATTTATTAAGAAACATTGACTAGGCTTGTGGAGCAGTATAACGACGCTCTTTGATTTTGGCTTTTTTACCAGTAAGACTTCTAAGGTAGTATAATTTGGCACGTCTGACTTTACCTCTCTTTAATACATCAATAGAAGCGATTGCAGGTGATAAAAAGGGAATGATCCTTTCTACTCCAACGCCATTAGAAATTTTTCTAACAGTAAAAGTCTTAGTAGAACCAGTACCTTTGATTTGGATGACATCACCTCTAAAAACCTGAATTCTTTCTTTATTACCTTCAATAATTCTATAATTTACGGCAATGTTATCTCCAGGACGAAAAGAAGGAAGATCTTTCTTTGGAGTCAATTGTTCGTGGACATACTGTATAAGGCTCATCTTCAGAAATTTAAACGCATTTAAAAAATTGGAGCGCAAAAATACATATTATTTTAATATCAGATTAATATTTTGAAAAAAGTTTTTAGATTGTCTCATATTTTAATCTAAATTTCTTTAACTTCTTCGAAAATGAGTAAAAATACGTGTTCTAAAGTAAGATAGCATCAATAGAAACAGGTTCTCCAAAAATAATTTTACCTTTTTCTGTTATAGTTAAGGTACCTGCCTCAACGGTTTCATCGTGTTCAAATATCAAAAAATGGTCTGGTGTATTGATGCGTTCGTACAGTGCTGACTTCTCCTTGAGAGTTTCTAATGGTCTCACGTCATAGGCCATCACATATGGGATGGGTACATGGTGATGAGATGGAACCAAGTCGGCACAATAGACAAGGGTTTTGCCATTAGGCAAAGTGATGTGGGGCAGCATCATAGCCTGAGTGTGCCCGTGAACAAAATGTATTTTTATATTGTCAGACCATGCTATGCCATCCACTTCATCAATAAATTTTAAAACTCCATGATCTCGCAAAGGCACGAAATTCTCCTTAAGAAAAGAAGCTGCCTCCCGCGGATTTGGATGCAAAGCCCATTGATAATGTGATGCATTAGACCAGTAAGTAGCATTTGGAAATGTTGGAATCAAGTGACCATTGGCGTCCTTGGAGACAGCTCCTCCTACATGGTCAAAATGAAAATGGGTTATAATTACATCAGTGATATCTTCAGTTTTTAGACCTTGTTTTGCTAGTGCAACATCAAATGTTATCTCTTCATGGGGTAAGAAGTGCGATCTGAATTTTGCATCTTGTTTTGTCCCGAGACCCGTATCGATCAAAATGTTTTTATTTCCATCCTGAATCAAGAGGCAACGCATCTGCCATGTACACATATTGTCCTCATCTGCCGGGTGCCATTTGTTCCACATCCTTTTTGGAACCACACCAAACATGGCACCACCATCGAGTTTAAATTTACCGGTTTGTATGGATGATATCTTCATTATTCTTATTAAATAAAAGCGTTAAATTAAGTTTTATAAATGTAATAAATTGTATAACAAAGTGATACAAATTGCATAAAATTCAAATTCAACCATTTGTACCCAACAAATATACAGTTTTTTTAATAAAAGTCAGACAGAAAATATTTGATATTTTGAATTGTAACGTGTCTATTGCAAGGAGTATTTGTACAGGATGTAGTGCGGTCATAAATTCATGTCTTTGTGGAGACACATAATAACAATAGGTTCTATTTTATGAATATAAAAAAACCTAAACCTGATGTTGCTATTGCGATTCATACAAGGATGGATACTTTGTATGCAATGTAAATGCAAAATAGATAATATATGTCCGAAAGTATTATCTATTACCATCTGGATAAGGAATTATCTGCAAATTGTTGCCAAATAATAATGGAGATGTATACCAGTTTTTTGTATATAGTTTATTATACGCATTTTGATTTGACTATTCCATAAAATGAGTGTTCGGAAGTTTATTCTAAAAGGCTGTATAGTGCTATATAACATCTTAAAGTGCTTTAAATCAATACATAATGAATATTATTCAGATTTAGAATATTTATTACCTTTGTGAAAATTTAAATATGATAATTCTTACAGGTGCCGCAGGATTTATTGGATCTTGTATGCTGTCAAGACTTAATGCACTGGGTTTAGGCAAAGATACCGTCATTGTTGATGATTTTTATAAGCAGTACAAGGATAATAATACTGATAATAAGCAAGTACGAGAATGGGTCCATAGAGATATCTTTTTAGATTGGTTTGAAAAAACCACTCAGCATATCGATGTGGTGATACATTTGGGGGCTAGAACTGATACTACGCTCATGGATACCGATGTTTTTGATACGCTGAATGTACACTATACTAAACGTATTTGGAATGTATGTGCTTCTAGAAATATACCTTTGATTTATGCTTCAAGTGCTGCTACTTATGGTGATGGAAGCCTAGGGTTTTCTGATGACCATAGTAAAGTTCAGGCATTCCGACCTCTCAATCCGTATGCCATTTCAAAACAAAATATCGATGTTTGGATTTTGGAGCAAGACATCAAACCTGATAAATGGATAGGATGTAAATTCTTTAATGTTTATGGTCCAAATGAGTATCACAAAGGGAGAATGGCATCAGTGGTGTTTCATGCTTATAAACAAATAGCTAAAACTGGAAAAATGAATCTTTTTAAATCGCATAAAAAAGGTATTCATGATGGTGAGCAAAAAAGAGACTTTATCTATATCAATGATGTCTTGGATATTTTAGAACATATGATAAACTCCAAAGATATAGAATCCGGAATTTATAATGTAGGTACTGGCAAAGCAAGAACATTCTTGGACCTGACTCAAGCTGTGTTTAAGGCAAAAGACTTGCAGCCGAATATTGAGTTTATTGATACACCAATAGATATCAGAGATTCCTATCAGTATTTTACTGAAGCGGAAATGCAAAAATTACGTAAAAGTGGATTCACATCCAAATTCACATCATTGGAAGATGGTGTAGATACTTATGTACGCCAATATTTGAGGAAAAGTAAATATTTTTAAATAAATACTAAGGCACCACAAAAAGTTCGGATTGCACTATTCCATCATATTCTAATTTCAATGCATATATGCCAGAAGGGATTATGGGTATTGAGATTTCTGAGACATCATCGTAACCCGCACTATCTATATTTCCAAACGTTACGATTTTCCCTGTGCTATTATAAATGGAGTAGGAGGCAGGACAGTTGTCGACACTACATCTAAGCTGGATTTGATTGTTATTGACCAAGGTATTCACTAGAGTAAAATGGCCTATCTTACTATTTCTTAAAATAGGCTGTAACTTATACGACCTTAAATTCATATAAATCTCTGACTCACTATCAAGGTTTAAACCCAATACTTTGTGAGTCACTGGTATGGAAAGGAATACATTACCTGCCTTGATTTCTATAGGTTTTTTGTTATGTGCAATACAAAGAAATGCTGTGTCGTCGATGTTGTATTCTAAGTCATCAAATACCGATTCAATTTTGTAATTTTCAGAAATTTCAAGACCATTGATGAATATTTGAAACCCATCCAAATTTAGATCTTTTTCAAAGGAAAAATTCAGGTAAGTTATTCCATTTTTTGTGCTATTTACTACTGATACAGTCTGGTATTTGGACTGTCTGGATTGCAGACTTTGATGATTGTCATTGATATACGAATTATTGATGTCTCCTTTTTTTATAGCTATAAAATGGACTGAATCTTTATAAGTTTTGGTCAATGTGACGGATTGATATTTGGCAACAGTATAAGGATAAGATGTATTTGTGATAACGGTGTCTTTAGGGATGCACATCCAAGGGTCATTGCCATTTGGAAAAGCGGTATTAATCCTTAGTAAAAGTTTTCTTAATTCAGATAAATCAGCTACAGTGATGTTTTTCGAGTAGTTGGC
>JAWKLK010000008.1:0-267299 GCA_041392785.1 Saprospiraceae bacterium | reverse complement strand
TCAAGGGGATTCCATGTGGCCTTTCCTGTTTTCCGCACAACAGAAAACATAAATCATATCATACAGACAATCAAGTACATATAAAATAAAATATGTAAATTCGGGTGACCCGTTGATTTTTTGGGTACTTTTGGAGCATGTTTATACGCCAAAAGAAGAATAAGTCAGGGAGTTTCAGTATCCAGATATTAATAAAAGAGAACGGTCGTAATAGACTTATCAAATCTATAGGTAGTAGTGCAGACCAAAAGGAAATAAAGATACTAAAAGAGCAAGCAAAACTAGAACTAGAGAGATTAAAAGGGCAAAGTAGCTTGTTTATTTTCGACAGAGATGTACAAATCGAAAGTTTCCTGTCAGAGGTGAGTAATGCTCAAATTCGTACTATAGGACCTGAGTTAATATTTGGGAGAGTGTATGACCATATTGGTTATAATAAAGTAAAAAATGATTTATTCCGACATTTGGTGATAGCAAGATTAGCATTCCCACTTAGCAAATTAAAAACTATTGAATATTTATACAGGTATCAAGGTATAACACTTGATTTGGACACTGTTTATCGATTTATGGATAAAATCAATTCTGAATTAAAGGCTCAGATAGAACAAATAAGTTTTCAACATACTCTCAAGGTATTAAATGGCAATTTGAGCATTATGTTTTATGATATGACTACCTTATACTTTGAAGCTAGCGACGAGGATGACTTGCGCAAAACTGGGTTTAGTAAAGATGGCAAACATAGTAATCCACAGATCTATCTAGGATTATTAGTTGGTTTAGGCGGTTATGCCGTAGGCTATGATATATTTGAAGGTAATATCTATGAGGGCCACACTTTGCTGCCCACCATTGAAAAGATAAGTAAAAAATTCAACCTAAAAAAACCTATCATAGTAGCGGACGCAGGGCTTTTGAATAATGAGAATATCAAGGCCTTAGAACTACAGGAGTACGAATATATCTTGGGGGCAAGAATACGCTCAGCGTGCAGAGAGAATAAAGAGAAGATACTCAGTGCAAGCTTTGAAGATGGATCTTATATAGTTTTGGAAAATGGAAAAACAAAACTAATAGTTCAATACTCGTCCAAAAGAGCTAAAAAGGATGAGCATAATCGCAAGCGAGGACTTAAAAATTTGGAGAAGAAAATAAAATCTGGAAAATTAACCAAGCAGCACATTAACAATCGAGGGTACAACAAATATCTAAAAATGGATGGTGAAATTAAAATAACCTTAGATGATGATAAATTTAAATCGGATCAAAAATGGGACGGGCTAAAGGGCTATATCACTAACTGTAAACAATCACCAGAGATAATAATCGAAAACTACAAAAATCTATGGCAGATAGAAAAAGCATTTAGAATGTCAAAAACAGATTTGAGAATACGACCCATATATCATCGAATTCGTAAACGCATAGAAGCCCATATCTGCCTATCATTTGTAGCATATTCCATATATAAAGAACTAGAAAGAGTCTTGAAGGAAGAAAAATATAGATTATCAGTAGAAAAGGCAGCTGAAATAACCCATAATATGTATCAAATGGAAATAACGCTACCTGAATCAAGGCATGCAAAAAATATTCTCCTTAAAATGGATGAAGATCAGGCTGAATTGGCCAGGATTGTCGCTAAAAAATTCTAGGGTGACCCATTGCGGAAAACAGGAGATTCTTTAATATTTTTGTTTAATAATAGTCGGAAGAGATAATATTATATTTTAAAACTATAATTAAAGCTTTTTTTGTAGGATGTAACCAAATATAGCTAAATGTCCATTACATTTTATACACATGAAATCCCCATGATGCAAACATCACAAACCTATATGATTAAATCAAGGGGATTCCATGTGGCCTTTGAAACAAAAATAAATTTTATACACATGAACTGAGCATGAACCAACTTTGTGGTACTCAAACCTTGATGATTATTTTCATGCGAAACGTAAGTTCGATGACCCCAAAGATGGAGGTAAGTTATCAATTCCATCTGACCATTAATAAGAAAATAAAAAGTAGACAGATGAAATCCCTATAAGCGGTCTGTATACAAACCTGAATGATTAAAGATGTAAGATTATTACCTGACTTTCGAAGCAAAGCAATTCCGGAAATCAAACAAATTCAACAATTTAGCAAATTTTAAACAGATGAAACTAAAGTGTTGCATATTTTCATTTTAGTTTTTCTGCAAATGTTTTATGTAATTTATCCATTTTGGGTTTTATTACCGCTCTACAATATGGCTCTTCTTTGTTCAGTTCATAATATCCCTGATGATAATCTTCCGCGCTGTAAAAATTTTTATATTCAGTGACTTCAGTTACTATCGGATTAGTGAAGGCTCCATTGGCGTTAAGTGTAGAGATCACTTTTTCTGCTTCGACTTTCTGGGTATCATTTTCATAAAATATAGCTGATCTATATTGAGTGCCCACATCAGCACCTTGGCGATTCAATGTAGTAGGATCATGCAAAGAGAAAAATACTTCCAATAAATCTGTAAGTGGCAGTACATTTGTATCAAAAGTGACTCTCACTACTTCTGCATGGCCTGTCAGACCAGAACACACCTCTTTGTAGGATGGATTTTTAACTTTGCCGCCACTGTACCCTGAAACTGCACTTTTTACACCTTTTAAATCTTCGAAAATAGCTTCTATGCACCAAAAACATCCTCCACCTAGAGTAATAGATTCTATGCTTTCGCTAGGAATGACACTAGATTTGGGCTCAAAAGATAGTGCTAAGGAGTTGACACAATATCTAAGACCTGTCTGTGTAGGTCCATCATCAAAAATATGACCTAAATGGCCACCGCAACTAGCACATGTTATTTCTATTCTGCGCATACCATGACTATTGTCTTCAGTTTGAACTATTTTACCTCCAGATATTTCACTATCAAAACTAGGCCACCCGCAATGGGATTCAAACTTCATTTCATCTGTGAATAATGATTCACCGCAACCAGCACATTTGTATACACCTTTATCCTTTGAAAAGACAAACTCACCGCTAAATGGCTTTTCTGTACCTTTTTCTCTGAGAATATAGTACTGGGAAGGGGTCAATTTTGACTTCCACTCTGCTTCAGCAAGGGTTACTTTTTCTGTTTTCATGCTATCAGTCATCATTTTTATTTCTACTTTTTCTGGGGATTGAGCGCATCCGTAAATGTACAAACCAAGAAAAGTAAACAAACATATTTTTTTAAGATTCATATCTTTAATATCTAAAGTGTACTAATGCTACTTCAAACTTAAGTTCGTCATACAAACAACAAAAACTCCCGTGTGTTTTTGGTGGCTGATTATAAATAATCAATCTTTCAACGGTAAGTAAATGTTTTTTTTATGTGAGGACCAAATACGCTGATATATAGCAGGTATGCACTTGGCAAAAACACGTTAATTTTGTTGCATCAACTAAAATGACTTATCTTTACGTGAAGTAAAATAATGTCAATATGCGATTAAAATTTGCCATAGGATTATTCATTTTTCTGGCTAATAATGTGTTTTGTCAGATTGTATCACTTAATCCTGCTTTTGATGATGGTGGTGAGATGACATTGACTTTTGATGCAAATCTTGGCAATGGTGAGTTGAAAGGTGCGTCAAAAATCTATGTTCATTTGGGTGTAGTGCTTGATAGCCCATCAGGAACCGCATGGAAGAACGTTATTGGTCATTGGGGGCAAGATGATGGCGTGGGTCTCATGCAGGCTGTAGCGGGCAAATCCAATGTATGGAAAATTACAATCACTCCAAATTTGAAATCCTATTTTAATGTAGCCCAAAATAATGTTATTTATCGTCTAGCTTGTGTTTTTCGAAATGCCGATGGAAGTATAAAAGGCACTTTCCCTGTTGGAAAATATGCTTGGGGTGATGTAGCAGCAAATCAAGATTATTTTATCAATATAGCATCTAATGATTTTGTCAGATTGATAAGTCCTGCTACGACGGAAGTTTTTGTATCTACTAATGAGATTATACCTATTCAAGCAGTCACTTCAAGTCAAGCAAAAAGCATAGAATTATACGTCAATGATGGGTCTGGATTAAATTTGGTTGCAAGTAAGGATAATGTTGATAATATTGAATCTGCTTATACAGTTGAGCGTTCTACCGAATTATATATCAAGTGTGTTGCCAGATTTGATGCACATGTGGATTCTTTAGAGACAACAACAAGTATCGTGGTACAAAAGGAGAATGAAGTATCTCCTGTGCCCGATGGTTTATCATTAGGCGTAAACTATGAAGAAAGCGATCCTACTAAAGCAACATTGGTACTATTGGCACCCCAAAAAAACTATGTGCATGTCATTGGAGATATGAATGATTGGAAGCCGTCTGATGAGTACCAGATGAAGGTATCTCCTGATGGTTTAAGGTATTGGCTGCAATTAAATAATTTAGATGTAGGTAAGCCTTATGTATATCAATATTTGATAGATGGGAAAATAAAAATTGCTGATCCGTATACTCATCAAGTTGCAGATCCGTGGAATGATAGTTCCATACCAACAGATATTTTTCCAAATTTACCATCGTATTCCAAAATTGAGAATGGAGTAGCTTCTGTTCTACAGACGAATCAAAAAGCATTTGAGTGGGCTAATAGCGAATCTGCATGGGTCAAACCCAATATCAATCACTTAGTGGTGTATGAGCTTCATCTAAGAGATTTTTTAGCATCTCATTCATTTTCTGATTTAAAGGATACGCTATCATATTTAAAAAGGTTGGGAATTCAAGCCATTGAACTCATGCCAATCAATGAATTTGAAGGAAATGATTCTTGGGGTTATAATCCATCTTTTTATTTCGCAGTAGATAAGTACTATGGCACTAAAGATGCTTTAAAATCATTTATTCAAGCAGCTCATGTTGAAGGTATTGCTGTAATCATGGATATAGTTTTAAATCATGCCTATGGTCAGTGCCCACTAGTGAGGATGTATTATGATGGTACCACAAATAAACCTTCAGCTAACAATCCATGGTTTAATCGAGAGTACGTAGGCCAATACCAATGGGGCTATGATTTCAATCATGAAAGTATCTATACCCAGAATTTTGTAGATGATGTGACAAGGTTTTGGTTGAAAGAATTTCATTTCGATGGTTACAGATTTGACTTCACCAAAGGATTTACGAATTATGCTCCCGGAGGTAGTGTAGATGGGTATGATGCATCACGTATTAATATTCTCAATAGGATAACTTCCAGTATTAGATCACATACACCTGACGCATACATTATCTTGGAACACTGGGCTCCAGCTTCAGAAGAAGCATCTTTAGCTGCAAATGGAATGAAAATGTGGAGAAATAAGACCTATGACATGGTTCAAGCTGCTTCAGGTCAAAATGGTGGTAGTTTTAATGATATGAATAGTACGAGTCATTTTCCATTGATTAGTAGTCATGATGAGCAACGATTGGCTGTTCAATGTTTTGTACAAGGAAAATCTTTGGAAGACTATAATATTAAGGACACATTAATCATGATGGAGCGGATCAAAATGGCAGCCGCATTCACTTATCTTCAACCCGGACCAAAAATGATTTGGCAGTTCGATGAACTGGGTTATGATATAGATATTGATTTTAATGGTAGATTGGGACGCAAACCTAGGCCTTGGGGTACTGGGAGCTTGGGATATTACAATGAGAAACAGAGACAATATATATACGAAACATACAGTGCTATTTTAAGGCTTAGAGAAACCGTGTCTCCTACTGTTTTGGCATCAGCAAAAATGAATCATAAACTCTCTGGTACTGATAGGCGCTTAGTATTTGACATGGATGATTATGATTTAGTTTTAGTGGGAAATTTTGGGATACAAAGCACAACAACTACCTCACCTTTTACAAGTCAAGGTATTTGGTATGATTATATAACTGGTGACTCTATTGATGTTTCATCTACTACTACTCAACTCACATTAAAGGCTGGAGAATGGCATATCTACACATCAAAAAAACTGTCTGAAGGAAATCCAGACTTAGTAAAGGTGTATAGCAATCCTGTGAAAGTAAGCCCATTTCCTTTCAAAGCAGGTCAAAAAATAGTGATCCAATTTGATGCTTCCAAATCGGACCCAAAAGGTACAAAAGGCCTCTTGAATGCAAATAAAGTATATATGCAAGCAGGTGTGATTTTTAGGAATCAAGCTCACCCCACGCTTCAAAATATCAAAGGAAATAATAGTGATGATGGAGTAGGGCAGATGACAAAAATAAATCAGAATATTTGGGAAATCACATTGACCCCAAGTCAATATTTTGGATTGCATGGTGATGAAGAAATTTCAAAAATAGGCATGTGGTTTAGAAATGAAGATAATACACTTTTGGGATATGGCTTCAGGGGTAGTATCATATATGTCAATGTATCATCTGATGAACCTATAGTCAGTATATCTCCATCAGACTTCAATAGCAGTACACCTATCACCATAACATTTAATGCTGATCAGGGCAATGGGGAGCTGATCAATGCTGAAAAAGTATATATACATTCAAGTGCGGGAGTCAAAGAAACAGAAACTCCTCAATCCAATGCTTGGAGTAATGTCATCGGAAACTGGGGGGAAGATGATGGACTGGGTTTGATGAAAAAAGTGCAAGGTTATACCAATAAATGGCAAATTACGCTTACTCCAAAGTCTTATTATAATCTATCTGACACCGAATTTCCATTTTGGATAGCAGCTGTTTTTCGAAATGCTGATGGGAGTAAGAAGGGTACAACGGAACCAGGAGAGTTAATTAGTGGTTTTGTGTCTGATAATCTTGATTATTATTTAAGAAACACATTCAGAGATTCTATACCTACAGGGGAGAATAAATTATTAGCACCAAATCCAACTTCAAATGAACTATTTATTTTGGGATTAATGGAAGCATCTGAATATTTTATACTTGATCCAAATGGTAGTATTGTGAGTCATTCAATGCTTCAAACATTTCAAGGAATTGATGTGAGCGGTTTACAAAATGGAGTCTATTATTTAGTCTTTAAAACACAGGATAAGTGGGAATCAAGAAGCTTCTTAAAACAATAGATATAAAAATGGGACAAGACTTGCATTGAAATCTTGTCCCAACTTGTATTTATCTTATTAATGTAACATTTCCACGTTTGATTATCCAATTTGCCTCGAGCCGGCAAGTCTTTTACTTTTTTTCAGCAGCAAAAAAAAGTAAACAAAAAATGCCGCCGCTGTTTTGTCTTCTTAACGCTTAAATGTCATCTTCTCGACGGAAACAAAAAAAAACTCGCCTTTTACAGCCACACTTTACATATATTTTCATGTTATTTTAGATTTGTTGTTTGATAAATAGTCTTATTGGCTCAAACAGTTTTTGTTTGTACCGTCTCCAGTGACTTTTAAGCTAAAGACAAAAAGGCGGATGAAAACAAAGATTTAATTATCGGAAATGGCTCCATCACATTGGGTTATACAATAATTTTTAGATGTGGATAACACTTAGCTCGTTTAAAATTGTTTTAATTGATCTTTTCTTAAAACTAATAACTTCAATTCTGATTATCCAATTTGCCTCGAGCCGACAAGGATTTATTTATTTATTGAATTAGGCATATTATAAATGAATTTAACCCCTATATTTGCTACAAATATAGTTAATATAATGGAAGCAAAATTTAAAAGCCTATCAATATTTGAGTTTCAGAGCAAATTTCCTGATGAAGATTCTTGTTATGCTTATTTATCAGAATTAAAGTGGAAAGGTGGTTATGAATGTCCCAAATGCAAACATAAAAAGCATTGCAAAGGCATCAACAAATACGATCGGCAATGTACTAAATGTGGATATCTAGAGAGTCCAACGGTTGGTTCTCTGTTTCATAAAGTAAAATTTTCAATCCTTAAAGCGTTTTGGATTGTGTATTATGTTTCAACGAGTAAAAAGGAATTGCATCTACTGAACTAAGTCGAAAACTTGATTTAAGACAAAAGACATGTTGGATGTTTAAGCAAAAAGTCATGTAAGCCATGGCTAGTAGTGGAGATAATCTTGACTGGCAAAGTGAAGTTGATGAGTTCGTGATCGGTCAGCAAGAGGAAGGCGTAGTTGGGAGTGAAAAAATAAGAATAAAAGATTGATAGTCATAGCCATAGAAAAAGGTGGAAAGGAGCTGGCCGCATATATGCTAAACAAATTGATAGATCGACAAAGAATAATTTGAAAACTTTCATGGATAAAACCATTTCAAAGTCAGCAGAAATAAAAACCGATGCTTGGTCGTCATATCGAAGTTTAGAGAAAGAAATGCCAAATCTCAAAACGGAGAAATCGAAGAAGAAAAGGAAGTAATTTACAGTAATGCATCGAATAATTATGGATTTAAATCTTGGCTGAGAGGCATACATGGTCACGCTAAACATCTGCAATACTATCTAGATGAATATTGTTACAGATACAATCGAACAAGATGAAGGGAGTGGTATTTTTGATAATCTACTACTGCGAATGATAAAGCACAAACCTGTTCCATATAAAACACTAATTGCTTAAATGCCTAATTCTATTTATTTATTTATTTATTTATTTTTTTTTTTTTCAGCAGCAAAAAAAAAGTAAAACAAAAATGCCGCCGCTGTTTTGTCTTCTTAACGCTTAAATGTCATCTTCTCGACGGAAACAAAAGAAACTCGCCTTTTACAGCCACACTTTACATATATTTTCATGTTATTTTAGATTTGTTGTTTGATAAACTTATTGGCTCAAACAGTTTTTTGTTTGTACCGTCTCCAGTGACTTTTAAGCTAAAGATAAAAAAGGCGGATGACAGTGATCATCCGATAAAAAGTACTTCCTTAGTTTTAAAATACCCCCTTTAGTGCGGTAAATTGACATAGAAGAAATATTATTATGTTGATATTCAGTTATTTAAAAACGCACTAAATTTACTATGGACAAGACAGGAAACATTTCAAGGAATTGATGTGAGTGGTTTACAAAGTGGTGTCTATTATTTAAACTTTAAAACACAGGATAAGTGGGAATCAAGAAGCTTTTTAAAACAATAGATATAAAAATGGGACAAGACTTGCATTGAAATCTTGTCCCAACTTGTATTTATCTTATTAATGTAACATTTCCATTGTTTTGAATATTTGAACCCATTGATGCAAACGACATTAATATAATATGCAAAATGCATCAGGCTCAAGTTCTCTATTTTGAAAAGTGCCATCCCATCCTTCATCAGGATTTGTAGTACTAAAAACTTCTTGTCCCCATCGATTGTATACTACAAAAAGCATTTCATCAATGAAATTACTTCTAACAAAAAGTTTGTCATTCACATCATCACCATTGGGAGTAAATGCATTCGGGATATAGACATCACTATCATCACATTTGGCTTTTCTAACTGTAACCGTTACTTCATCAGTTGCAGTACAGCCATTGGCATCAGTCACTGTCACAAAATATACCGCATCATCTGTATTGTTGACAGTGATAGTGGTACCTGATGCTCCAGTACTCCAAGTATACTCGCCATTTTCAATCGGGTTTTCGACAAATAAGTCAAGTGATTCACCCTCAAAAATTGTGAAATCAGGTTCTGCATTGATAGTCACTGTAGTAGGCGAAGCTATATCAGCATTTACATTGGCAGTTCGAGTACAGCCAGTGATATTATCAGTCACTGTCACGGTAAATAATTGATTTTCAGAAATCAATACAGTCGGATCAGTGGTTTTATCTCCATTTGTGATAAGTTCAGATGGACTCCAGTCATAAGTATAATTTTCTGGGTTCTCAATTTCTAAATGCAGTGTGACAGGTTGGTTAAAGCAGAATTGTTCAGGCGCTGATAAAGTAAATGGTATGGGTTGATGTACTTCAGGTTTAATCGCTGCTGTGGTAGTACAACCAAAATATTTATTTTCAATATTGACATAATATGTCAAAGTATCTGTTGGGTGTACTAATATAATATTTGTTGATTGACCACTTATGATTTTATCATTTGGAGTCCAAGTAAAATTGTATTGTAATGGATCATCTATCTGGATGCTGATCGTATTATCATTGTCAAAACAAAGTTTTGCATCACTAGACAAATCATAGTCAAAAACAAAAGCACTGACATGAACCGAATCTTGAATTTCGCATCCGAAGCTGTCCTTTACGTCAAGATAATATGTGGCATCACCATTGACAGTGACATTAATACTACTATTAATTGAAAGCACATTGCCTTGAGCATCTGTCCAAGCATAAGTCAAATTGTCAGCATTCGCTACGCCTTGAAGAATTATTTCATTACCCATACAGGATATCGTATCTGGGGTCACTGAAAGTAATAATGATGGACTCACCTCTACTTCTTTGCTAATGGGCACAAAAGGACAAATACCCGGAATGTTGGTTAAACTTACTGTATATGTTCCAGCTTCCGGATATAAATAACAAGGGGCACCTTCTAGAGACCTATCATCAGTTGTACTTAAATCACCAAAATCCCAAACTATAAATTCTTCATATTCACCTACTATTTTGAAACAAATTTCATTTTTTCCGCAATCAGGTTTGTCAAACACAAAATCTACAATAGGGTTTTCTCTAATATTTATAACTATGGTTTCTGATTTAGAACAACCGAATTGATTGGTGACCGTATACGTTAATGAAAATGGATCTTTTTCTGAATCACTGACAATAATAGTTGGGTTCTCTGTATTGCCACCTGATAAAATATGAGAATTAGCTCCCCAAGAGTACGTATTTTGGTGATTGGGATTTAGATTATTCAATATAATTTTAAAAGTATCATTATTACAGACAGCAGCTGGAGCAAAATGCTCAAAGTTTGGGGTTTGATTCGTCACTGTGATCGATGCTGGCATTGTAGAACATGACTCTCCTTCAAAAATGACGTAATAAGTTTGACTTGGCGTTGTGAATGTTGTATTCAATGTTTGCCCAGTTCCAACAATATTGATATTATTTGGATCGGTACTCCATATATACTCTCCAGTGCCTATGCCTCCTGATGTACTCAATTGGACTGATCCGTCACAGGTATAATCATCTCCTTCAATTGACAAAACAACTCCTCCTTCTAATACAATCACATCGACAGAGCCAGTGACATCACACAGTCCATCAGTGACTGTGACTGCATATGTGATATTTTCTGTTGTATTTATGATGGGATTTGAAGGGTCAGTAAGATCTAAACCCAAAGTGGGACTCCATGTATAAGTCCAGTTCGCATTTCCTCCTGTTATGATGGACTTGGATTGTCCTGGACATAGGATGATAGGATCATCTATAAATTTCAGCGTTGCAAATGGTCCTGGAACATATGTTTTGACGATGTCATCTTGACAACCATTAGCAAAAGTAACATGCAATCTAAGGGTGACTAAACTATCCTTTGGTACTGTAAAATCCACTTCAGAGCCACTTCCAGTCAAAACTCCCGATGCGGTGGTAAGTGTCCAAGAAATATCAGTTGGACTCAGACCTAAGGCATTGGTACCTTGGTATGTATACTTTATTTTTACATTTTCACTATCTGGGCATTCCAAAGGATTTTCTATGTATGCTGCGTGGGGTATTATTTCGTTTATATCAAAACTACGTGTTAGATCAATGTCACAATCATCTTCGAAATGATTGATGAGTTTGACGTTGACTGTACCGACATTGGGCAGTACTACATCGATGATATCACCAATGTAAGTTGTGCCATTTATATTCCATTCGGATTGTTGTATGGTTGCATATGGATTTAAGATTGCTGATGTATTAGAAAATCTCAAAGTTGCATTGTTATCTTCTGTACATCCAGCCAAAGCATATGTAAAATCGATTTTTGGTAATAATGATTCAAGTGAAATTTCTTGTGATGTACTGGTTGTACAACCATTGTCAGCAGAAACTGTGAGGTCTACTTTGAGATCACCATTTAAAGCAATTGGCACAGAAATGGTTTTCCCATTAAATTGGGTGGACAATCCATTTTGAGTTACCGTCCATGTAAAATCAGTCAGATTATAGCCTGGTTCTGCAAAAGATGACATATCTGTCAATTTCAATGTGATATCTGTTCCAGAGCAGCCTACTACTTGATAGTTGAATTCTGGTTTTATTGTATTTGTAAACACAGAAACAGTTTGTAAAATGGTGTCAAAACAACCATCTGATCCTCTTGTCACTCTTAATAAAACATCATATTTTCCCGAACTAGGGTAGGTGAATATTGGATCCTTTTCCGTAGAAATAAAATTGGGATCAATACTTGGATAGTTAAAATTCCATTCATACTTTGTAGCACTGAGACTTTCATTATAAAACTCTACAGTAAGGCCGTCACAATTGGATTCAGAAGTGCTAAATTGCGCCAATGGAGGCTGACTGCAAACTCTCACATTATATTGAAAATCTCGTCTAACAGTACCTATTAATTCTCCATTTCTATATTCATCAACTAAAATCCCTACCAAAAACTGACCCACTAAATTTGGTGTACCTGTGATCAACCCTGTCTTAGCATCTATTTTCAGTGGAACCCCACCTAACATATTGTCCATTCCGTAAGGACTTTGCCATAAAATATTTGTATAAGGCGGATTTGATGCCGGTGTTGGTACTGCATCAAGACGCATTGCACCATCGTTAGGAAGGCTCAGTCTATAAACCAATGAGTCTCCATCACTATCGGTAGCGGAATGATCAAAGTTTAATGGTTCGTTGGCACAAATATAGACATCAGGCCATTGATTGAAGTTAGGTGAATTATTGAAGTTTTTCATTGCATCACCAGAAAGATGTACCCAATAAGTGGCACCTGTTTCTAATGGATCCTGTATATTGGCCAATGTGGCGTTTCTACAACATCTCTGATAAGCAAAGATGTAACCATCTGATCTAGCATTTGGTAGCCTTACGATACCTTGATATGTAGTTTGATGAACGCATACTTGTGTTCCTTCAAATCCACAATCACTTTCGATATATTCATTCAATGTATCGGATGCAACAAACGGTAAAAACAGCTGTCCATAAGAGAAGCTATCCACCTGAACACTGGGTGAAATCCAAGTTGCCAAATCGCCATTTCCAGCGAAGATACCTATTGAAGCCCATGGATCAAATTCAGCCTCAGGAGAGCCGAGAAAACAGTCTCTTCTTAGCGTCAATTTTATTTGGTACGTATTTGGAGAAAGATATTTATAGGTGATATTTCCGCCTACTATGTGGGTAGCATGCATATCGTCAGAAGTGATCAATAAGAACGCTAATAATAAGCTAATGCTTAAAAATCGAGATATATGATGTTTGAAATTCATTTTGTCTTTTTTTAATTTCTGGATGCTCTTAATATTTCTACTCTTCTCTCTTTTGCTGCCTTCAGATTATAGATTGAATTTCTTTTATCTTCAATAGAATCACTGACATCTGCAGGTGCTAATTCTTTACCAAAACTGATATCTGTAATTACTAATTGGCCTGACAAATAATATTGTTTTAAGGTTTCATTTCCATAAAAAATCATTTCGTTCTTAATGGAATTTACACGTCTTTGTCCTAATGTGAGATTATACTTAGCATCAGCTCTCGGAGATGTGAACCCTTTTAATATTAATTCTACTTTATTGCCTGCTTCGAGTTCTTGTTGTAGATTGCTTAAAAATTGTTTGAATTTGTCATAACCACCATTTACATCACCTTCAAAAAAGGTTTCATACTCGCTCTTTACATTTTCTCTATCTGGTTCTGGTAGTGGTTTGCTATATTTATCCTTATAATCTTCTTTGAGAGACATATAATCTGATAGTAAGTCACCATACTTAGATTTCGTCATTGTTGACTTACTTTTCGGATCGGGTAAATCATTATCAAAATATAAAGAAATAGGCAGTAAGTCCTGTAAAATGAACTTGTCTAAATACATATCTTTGGTAATCAGGCCTGATTCTTTGTAAGGTCTTGTATCTATCAATTCGACAGCTTCAGTGTATCCATCTTTTATAGCAATCAACTTATATTGTTTGCCCCTGTCGAGCATAAAGAAGAAATCATTGGATTTTATCAGGATTGAAATATCTTTTTTAGAATTGGTCAGACATGTCGATCAATGTCACTGTTGCCTCTTCAAGTGGTAATTTTCCACTTTTCGTATGTGTAAACACATCTAAGAGCATCATGTCTGTTTTTAAATACATTTTTTTAATAATCTTCTCTTAATATCCAAACCAACTGTAGAAAAATGGATTGTATCAGGAAAATAATTCTCGCGCCCGCTATTAAAGTATAATTCCTGTCTTGGTCTAAAGCAAAAGTGTGTTCATTATTGTCATCACTTGTTACTCTTCCTATCTCTTCTCCCGTAGCAGTATCAATCAATCTGACGGTGGCATTTTTTTCAGTGGTCTGCTGGTGATATGATCAAAATGTCAAAGCATTCAAATCTAATTCAATTTGTCTCACGTCTACTTTGTAAATGTCATAACAACATGATTCAAAATATGAATCTAGATAAAGTGAACCTTCACGATTGGATGATAAATATGCTAAGTTACCATCTTTATTTTCTGTATAATATATGTCATGATAAGAGCTATTATATGGCAATCCCAATCCGATGATATTGCTGAATGATTCTTTTATTCTAGGAGACTTATAGATGTCATAACCACCCAATCCCTCTCTTCCATCAGCACTGAAGTATAAAACATTGGAAGTAGTATTAAAAAATGGGGTGATTTCATTACCAGCTGTATTAATTGATAAATTTATAGGTTGAGCAAATCCATATTTCTCATCCAATAATGATGAATAAATATCCAATTGGCCTTTACCACCTTCACGATCTGAAACAAAAAATAACATTTCACGTTTGGTGATGGGATCAATTGTGATGTGTGGATGTGTAGTAGTACTTCCCGCCATATTGATGGGTTCAGGAAGTTTTTCTTCTTCATATAAATTGCCATTTGCGTCTACCTTACTCTTATAAATTTCACATCGGATGTCTGCTGTATTTACATATTGGCATATGGTGTAATACATGGTTTTACCATCTTCTGTTATGGAAGTATTTGCTACGAGTGATTCACGTTCATTGAGATATCCTGATACTAATTGTGCAGGATTTTCACCTTCTTTTACTAATACTTTTGATATAGATTTAGGAATGATTTTCTTTTCTTTTACTTCTTCATATTGCATTGAAGTGAAGTAAAAATCATCCTTAAATGGCATGGCACCTACTTCACTTTTCATTGTATTGATATCATCACCCAATCTTTCAATATTGGTACCTGTAGGTTTTTTTTCTTGGATTAACTCGGCATAATCTATTGCTGCTAATTCTTTTTTCGTGGACACTGAAAGCAATGAGTCTACTTCTCCAAACTCAGACATATACATATTGTAATACTTTCTTGCTTCTTCATACTTCCCCATCCTTTGTTTCATTTGTGCTAAATGAAAAGTAGCTGTAGGATATGTAGTTACATTCAATGAATCGATTAAATATTGGTATTTGCTTGCGGCATGGCTGTATGAGTTAAATAATCTTGCAGATTCAGCAGCTTTGAATACTATCTCAGGATCTTTTTCGTCAAATTCCAAAACATGGTTATAATAAATCAATGCACCATAATAATTTTTTGCTGTAAACTCTGTTTCAGCTGCTTTCAGAAAAGAACTTTTAGTCTGCCCAAATCCTATTGTAAAGCTTAAGAGCGCAAGTGCTAATATGTTGATACTCTGTTTCATGTGTTGCTCTTTAGTAAATGATTAATAAATTGGACAAACCTTCACCTGATTGAGAGGCTTGACATTCGTAATGATGTATCTTACATGCAATTCTGGTCCGCCTTGATTGGAGTTTGTGATGTCATTGAACTCATTTCGATCTATATCATAACTGAAAGATGCAAGTATTTCATTGTACTGTAGAGCTATCGTAGGAATAAAAGATTTAGCGGTTCTATATCCCAATCCAGCATGAATCTGATATCTCTTTCCAGGTTTATCTTTGAGATATAGTTTTGCCATGCCACCAAAAATTGTTTCATCATATTCTCCTTGTAGTTGGTGTAATGCATGTAACTGAATATCTATAGCATCTGTAATCCTCACATTTCCAACTCCTGAAAAGGTAAGCCTTCTTGGAAGATTAATTTCATCATCATTATAATGGTTTACGCTGGGTTCTATCAAGTGTAAAGCAGATGCACCTAAATCCAGATGTGTTCGATCACTTTTCTGGTATCTATAATTAATCCCAAGGCCATTTTCTAGGAAATTGGTTCTCAACAAATCAAACTGTTCTTGTGATGGTAGATTTGAGTTGAAGACTTCACCGTCCCATTGCTTATCCCAGGTAAGGTTCTTGGTATTAAATCCACGGCTGGCAAAGCCCAATACGACACCTATCCCCACAATGTGGTTTTTTGTCAATATTCTGTGATAGGCTGCATTGATATTGACGGATGTCAAATTAAAGTTAGAATCTCCTTGTCTATCGTGGTTTAAAATTCCACCTAATCCGATAAATTGTTTGTCTCCTAGGACAAATAATTTTCTATCATATGCCCCGCTGAAGGTAAACCAAGGGACAGGAACGAAGCGCCATTGATCCCTGAAAGAACCGTAAAATCTATGATCTCCATTGAACATCCCAACTAACGCAGGATTGATATTTTGCGGAGAATGATAAAATTGGCTGTAGTGCAAATCTTGACCAAAATTTTTACTTAAAAAAGTAAAAAAGATCAGGACAATGCACATTTTTTTGTAAATATTGCTACCTGTCATAAACATGGTTGTTTTACATTAAAAAATATCATAATGTAAAACTCATTTAATGAGAATACATTATAATTCTATTTTGCAAATTAGTAAATACCTATTACTAATATTACAAAAATCATACTACATTTTATTGAAATTGACTGCCGATTGGCCTCCTAGGGAAAGGGTTGAGAAAACGACTTCATAATACACAACAGATCATATAACGATTTATATTAAAATTTGTTACTGAAATTTACGGGAATTTTAAAACTTTGGCTAAATTATCCTACATTATGATAGAGAAATAATATTCGTTTAATATTTGGATTAATACACTACAATGATAAAAACTCACTTAATGTTAATTATTTTCCAACGAATCAACCAATTCTGTAAAAGCCCAGACCACTGCTTCAAAGCAAAATCATCTACAAGTAATCCTTTGCCATGATCTCCATGCTCAAACACGTGTAATTCAGCAGGAATACCTTTAGATTTTAGCGCTGAAAAGTATGCTAGGCTATTTTCAACAGGCACTATTTTGTCATCACTAGTAGTAAAAATGAAAGTCGGTGGTGTTGCAACTGAGACATGGTTTTCATTTGACAATTCGTCAATATCTGTTTGTTTCGGTGTTGGGCCAAGGAGAAATCTTCTAGAACCCCAATGGGTGTTTTCGCCTTTCATTTTTATGACAGGATACCCTAGAATGCAGAAATTTGGAAGGCAACTTATTTTTTCGACAATTTCCTGTGCATTCGGATCACCATCATCAAAATGTGTACATAAAGTACTCGCCAAATGGCCACCCGCTGAAAATCCCATCACACCGATTAAATCAGGTAGAATTTTGTAGGTATCGGCATTTGATCTGACCATTCTCATTGCTCGTTTTGCATCATTGAGCATATCTGGATGTCTGTGTCCACTGCCATCAAATTTCCCAAGAGAGTATCGCACCACAAAGGCTGTGGTGCCTTGTTCTGCAAACCAATTTGCAACATCAAATCCTTCGTGATCCATTGCAAGACCTTGATAACCACCGCCGGGAAATATGAGTACTGCTGCTCCCGTAGAATGCGTTTTTGGCGGAAAATGAAACATTGCTGGTCTATCTCTTTCACTAGAATCTTTATATAGATAAATAATGTTATCCTTTTGGCATACCAACGTACCAAAAATGAATATATGAAAAATCACAGTTATGAAAATTCGCATAAGCGTGTATTTTTTAATTTTGCAATAAAGATACAAAAAATCCAGCCATTCCTATCAAGACAATGGCAATTAATATGATGCCAAGACCAAGTAAAAGGATCGTTTTTATCTTAGTATTGGCATTTTTCCATTCATTAAAATAAATACCCCAAATATTACTAAATAAAATGATGAAAGCCATATGAATCGACCAACTTGCAAATTCAAAATTTTGTCCTATAAAGGTGGTTCCCATTCCATAAAAGAAAAATTGTAGATACCAAGTGAGTCCACCGAGCATAGCCCAAAGATAGTTTTTTAACAAGGGGTTCGATGCATTATTATAATCATGAAATGAATACTTCCTTTTATTGAGATATAAACTATACAATCCATTTGTAGCCATGCCTCCCCATAAGATACATACTAAAATCATATTATTGTGAAAAATGGGAAGTGTACCTGTCGATGATGTGAAATCAGCAATAGGTTTTCCAGCTTCAAGGCCAAAAGCAAAGCAAGCACTTAGTATCCCTGAAATAATGGCAACAAAAATGCCTTTCTTGAAATGAAATTCTTCGATTGCTTTAGGATTTGTACTGTCAGTTATGGCTTTTTCTTTGAGCATTCCTGCATATCCCACTACAACAATTCCAAAAAGACACAAAGCTATTCCTAATAGGGTTATGATTCCTTGAGGTGTGGAAATAAGCTGGGAGAATTCACCTTTAAAAATAGGTGGAATGAGTGTTCCAAAGGCGGTACAAAGGCCTAAGGCAACAGTCATACCGAGTGAAATGCCTAAATAGCGCATAGAAAGTCCAAACGTAAGGCCACCAATGCCCCAAAGTAAACCGAAAACAAAAACTAAAAGAAATGTATCTGATGGAATAGATACTAATATCTTGATAGGTTGGTGAACTGTGAGTATGGCCACTACTGCTGGTGCAATGATCCAAGCCATGATACCCAAAATCATCCAAGATGTTTCCCATTGCCAACCTTTGACCTTCTTAATAGGAATATAAAAACTTCCAGCTGCAAACCCTCCAATAGCATGTAATATTACACCTAAAATTGACCCCATATTTGGATAATTTATTATTAAGGCTTACGCCGGTTCAAAATTTTTTAACAGTAATTTTTTTGTTTGGGCTAACATTTCTGTGCTATAAGGAGGCGCTTCCACTGCAATCAATGAATCGTCAAGTTCCTTTATACTCTTTGCACCGGACAATACAGTACTTATTCCAGGTTCATCCATAACAGCTCTCATAGCTGCTTGTGACATTTTGGTGATGGATGAATTGAATAAAATTTCGAACAATGCAACTTGTTCTACTCTTTCTTGGATTTCAGCCTGTGAATATCTTGCATTTAATGTACCAGGTGGAAAAACTGTATCTTTAGTGATAGCGCCGGAGAGAAAGCCGTTTGCCATACATTCTCTTGCGACAAAACCTATATTTTTTTTAGATAAATCCTTGATAAGCGCATCTGCCTCACGGTTTAAGAGATTTAACACAACTTGGATGACACTGATTTTATTTTCATCTGCCCATTCTCTAGATAGGTGTTCAGTATCTTTAAACATAGATATAGAGTGGCCAATCTGTCTGACCTTTCCACTTTGGATTACATTATCTATACCTTCCCATACATCATCATGGATTTCAATCTTTGAAAAAGGGGAGTGAAAAAACAGAACATCAATGTAATCTGTACCCAACCTAGTCAAACTCTCGTCGACAGACTCTATGACACGTTTCTTGTAAAATTGAGGTGCTCCATTTTCTATTGAGAAATTTCTTCCGAATTTTGTTTGGACTACTATTTTATCTCTAAATGATTTTATAGCTTCTCCTAACACTATTTCTGCAACACCATCTTGCTTCTTAGTACCATATTGGGGGGCTGAATCGAATAGTGTAATACCATGTTCATATGCATGTCGGATAATCTGAATTGCTTCCTTTTTATCCACACCACCATAAACGTTATTACCAAACGCCCAGGTTCCTAGACCTAAAATACTGACATCCAGATTTGTTTTGCCTAATGTTTTATATATCATATATGAAGTTTAATATCTTTTAAAAACTGTTCAATAATAGGTTTGGCTTCATTCAGAAATTTCTCCTTGATGTCAAGGCCTATCTCTTCAGATGATGTTTTTGGGTCTGTTCCAGATATACCATCTAGCTCTAATGACGTGGGCCTATCTAGTGGCAATAATGTGAGATCAACAGTTTCAGGCGCATAATGTAATTGTAATGAAGTTTCGCCTAAAGCAGAATGGTTAGCCACAAGGATATCAGGGGAAAGAATATCAAATTCGGCAATTGTCCAAAAGCGCAACTCTTGAAAACGAGTAGAAAACTTGTTGCTCACATCTTTTAAAATACTTAAGTGTGGCTCACCTGCATGCCCTGAAATGCAAATGATAATTTTGAAATTATCTTGGACTAGCTGATCAAAGTATTCTTCACAGGTCATCCTTATTAAAGATTCAGTGAATTCTATACTATGATCAGGAAAATGTACTCCAGGATAAGATTTTATTAAATTTGATGCTTGGTAAATTGTAGGGAAAACTAAACCTCCTATTGCCATTGCGAGATCACAGCATAATCCGAAAGCTTTAATACCATCAAGTCCAGTAGGGTTATGATAACTGTGGTATTCTAATGCGCCCCAAGGGATATAAGCAATAGGATACTTTTTCTTGATATTTGTTATTTGATCTGGTCTTGATTCATGAAATAATGCCCAGTTTTCCATTTAACCGTAATTTTATGATGCCTTTGACATTGACCTTGAGAAAATAATAGGGTTTTGATTTTCATCATTTAATGGGTCACCGATTTTTAACGCAGCAACTTGGGCATCGGTGAGAATGTTTTTAGTACCATTGAATGTGACAGTTGCAGGCATATATACACATGTCATAGCTCTCCTTGTACCCACTGTCATATTTGCACCCGCAGCATGAAGTGTCAGACCATTATGGAAGGTACAGCTACCTGCTTTTAATACTGCTTTGACTGGTTTTTGCAGCCTGTATTCAGGATATTTATCGAAAATGTCACCAATGTTCGTACTGATTCCTGGTTCTTCTAATCTTGTGTGTAGGTGTGATCCAGCCATAAAATACATACATCCATTTTCGATAGTCACGTCCTCTAATGCAACCCAAATACTCAATGCTTCTCTATCAGAAAATGACCAGAAAGGTGTATCTACATGCCATGCCGTGGGATTTGCCCATGGTTGCTTGACGAGTGACTGATCATGCCAGATTCGTACGGCATCAACTTGCATAAGATCAGCAGCCATTTGACCAATCCTTGGATCTGTGATGAGTCTTTTGACATCATCATTAGTCTGCCATAAGTTAATAATTTGATCAAATACTTTACCGAAGTACTTTGCATCTTTATTAATACCATCATCTTCACCAGATTTGAGTTCAGTGTATGGAAATTTTCTTCCATTTCTTTCTTCGAGCGCATTTTCAATCGATTTGTTCCAATACATAAGCTCATCTGAGGTTAGGAAATCATCAATTATGATGAAGCCATTCTTTCTATATGACTCAATATTTTCTGTACTTAATAAGTGGTTCATAATATAATAAAAATTAATTAATTGTTAATAAATAGTTTACGCATGATTAAAATAAAAATGTTTCTCAAATTCTAAAAAATATATTTATTTTATAACAAACGTTTGTTTTAATTGCACGAAAATAGTTATCTTTGTCCATATTAGACAAATTTTATCCAATTTATTTTTTGTAAATCATATAAAACGACCGATATTCTTGGGAAAATATAGAAATGAATGGTAGAAAAGTAATAAAAATTGTTTTGTTGATCATTTATGCAAACGTTTGTGTAACGCAGTATGCATTATCTCAAACTTCTACTATTTCTGGTTTGATTTTAGATTCGCTTTCAAATGAGACTTTGATAGGTGCAAGTGTTTCTGTAGAAGGTACAGCTTTCGGTGATTTTACAGATTTTGATGGAAGATTTACACTTTCAGGAATTCCTTATGGAGATCATATCCTATTAGTCCAATATCTTGGGTACAAAGATCGTCGTTACCCTCTTCATATTGATGAAAACAACACAAATAATATAAGAATTCTATTGGAATATGCAGGTTTAGAAATTGGGGCAGTCACCATCACTGCACAAATAAAAGGGCAAACACGAGCAATCAATGAACAATTGGGATCATCATTAATAAAAAATGTTGTATCTGCTGAAAAAATTCAAGAATTGCCGGATGCAAATGCGGCAGAAACAATTTCTAAGTTACCAGGTGTATCAGTGCAGCGTACTGGTGGCGAAGGTAGCAAAGTTGTGGTACGTGGACTATCTCCCAAATATACCACTATGATGGTGGATGGTGTCAATTTGGCCACAAGTGAAGCAGATAGAAGTGCAGATATCAGTGCCATTTCTCCATATGCATTATCAGGCATTGAATTACTCAAAGCTATCACGGCTGATAAGGATGCTAACTTTGTTGGTGGATTGATAATTTTAAAAATTCAAGATAGTAAAGAGTTGGTTTACATTCAAATTTGATTATACAAAATGGATACAATCAGTTAAAAATACATTATCTGACTACTTGGTGGTTGGCAGTATATCTAACAGATTTGCTAAAAAACAAATTTGGAATATATATACAAGGAACGCTAGAAAAATAGAAATAGAAGCTCTAATGACCAAGGGGCTTTTATAACATAAGAGAATTGATGCCACCAAAAAGGAAATACATATTTCAAGTGTTTTATTGTCTGATATTTATAGAAAGACAAAGAGAAATGGTGCGACAATAGTCTTAGATTACAGACTAAAGGATGGAAATATTTTCTTTAAAAACTTTTATAATAGAGGATATACGGATGTAACCAGATACAATGAAAATTATAATCTGACTAATTCAAGCAGATCTTTTGGCCATGAAACCTACAAAGAAGAATATATCAATACTTCTAATAGTTATATCTTGAGTTTCAATAAGAAACTAAATAAACTTTTGATTCAGTCGGATGTATCTTTTATGCAATCCCAGAAGGAAGTTCCTACCAATTTTTCTTTTATTTTTGACCAAAGAAATGCAATAAAATCAGAAGTGTTGAATTCTGTTATTCCTCCTGAGGATTTGACGAAATATACGAATGCAAATGATTCTATTTCCTACCTTGAAACCATCAATGAAATTGAAAATCAAACGCAAGAAATGCAAAAAAGCGTAAATGTGGATTTGACATACACTTGGGCATTGTCTGATAAAATTTATGGGAATTTAAAAGTTGGTGGAAAGTATCAAGGGAAAGAAAGAAGTAATGATAAATTTCATTATTTCGGACGATTGCGTCTCAACAGTGGACAACAGGCAAAGGATGCCATTTTAAATGCTTATCCAGAAATGCAAAATATAGCACAGCTGGGAACTTCTAGCCTTCCATTTGAGATTTTTTCAAATAAAAGTTTTAATCATGGTGATTTTTTACACGGTGAATATACTATGGGAGCAGTCGCTGAATCCAGCTTTTTATCCGATGTTTTACGAATTATCAAAGAGAATGTAGGAGAAGATGAATTCCAAACCTACAGTTTACATCAATACTACACTGAAAGGGAAGACTATGAAGGCAGTGAAAATTTATATGCAGGGTATGCTATGTCAGAGATTCATTTTGGTAAAAAAATTATGTTTATACCTGGGTGGCGATATGAAGATAATACTACCAAATATACTGGACCATATGGCGATGCCACTGCAACAGCATTCCCAGATCAGGACTATGCACATCGAGATACTTCAGTTACAAGGCATAATGCTTTCTTGCTACCTATGATGCACGTTAGATTCAAGCCATTTGAGTGGTTTGATGTTCGATTAGCATATACACACACCTTGTCTAGACCAAGTTTCTATCAATTTACACCAAGATTGGATATATTGAACGAAGCAGTGATACTGAACAATTCAACTTTAAAGCCAGAGTTTTCCAAAAATATCGATATTTATTTGTCATTTCATAATAGTAAATTGGGTTTATTTACCGCAGGAACGTTTCTAAAGCGGATAGATAATATGATTTTTAGTTTGGATAGACGTGTCATTTTAGATCCAAATGAATATGGTTTACCTTCAGAAACCAAAGGAAGAGTAATTTTTACTCAGGCGAATAATGACAAAGTTGCTTCACTAAATGGATTTGAATTAGATTGGCAAACCCATTTTTGGTATTTGCCTGGCTTATTACAAGGCTTGATTTTAAATATAAATTATACTCATATTTACAGTGAGGCCGATTATCCTAGGACGGTAATAGAATTGGGCCCAATAGACCCAGTTACATTTACCAGACCGCAATATAACATAGATTCTTATTTGACAGATCGTTTAATTGATCAGCCCAATGATATTTTTAATATTCAAATAGGATATGATTACAAAGGATTTTCGGGTAGAATTTCAACATTATATCAATCAAAAATTTTCAAAGGAACAAACTATTATCCGGAATTAGTGCAGTTTACTGAATCGTATAATAGATGGGATATTTCCCTAAAACAGGCATTGCCTTGGAAAGGGTTTAAAGTATTTATAAATATAAATAATGTATCAAATGCATCAGACAGAAGTAGAATTGTTGGGGCGCCTTGGAATACAAGAATTCAAGAATATGGTCGCACGTTTGATGTAGGACTGAGATATGAGATTTAATGGAACATAAAAATATATCAAAATGAAATTGATCAAAGTAATTCTGATTTTAGCCATTGGGTTAGGAATTTTTAGAACCGCATCGGGACAAGATACGCTCACTATTGAGCCATTTACTTCAGAGGGGGAACTAAATTTGGTGAAAGCCATTCTTGGTGACACCACTGAGTCTGGAGAAAGGTTGAATCTCAATCGTGTTTATCGACTGAAAAGAGGCGCAATTTATTTAATGGATCAGACGATTTTCGCAGATTTTCCTATAAGAATGGTCTCTGAAATTGACCCCAGTAAAAGACCTGCTATGCTAGTCCGAGGGCGGTATCCTACGGGAGACCCAATAAAGACTTTCTTTACATTTACAAAAGATGGTTTGAGTCATTCCTTTAAGGATATTATTTTCAATGGTGTGGATGAGGATAGACAATATTTGACCCAATGGAATAGAGGGCTCAAGATTGCTGGTAATGATATCAATTTAGATTTGAAAGGTTGTATCATGAATGCTTGGGCTGGATTATTTCTTGAAATTACAGGTGATAATGCAAGTTTGTACATGCGTGATTGTAAATGGAGAAATGGGGTAGGAGGTCAATCTCCACCTTGGGGAGCACAACAAACAATATTTTTCTCAAAATACATCAAAAATCTTATTGTTACCAATAATACTTTCTTCAATACAGGTGGATTTTGGTTATTTCACGAGGATGGATTGGCTGAAAATGTTGTGATAGAGCATAACACTCTTTTTACTTCAGCAATTGATTTATTACGTATGAGGGATTTGTCAAATGCTCTCGTCCGTAGCAATATCTTTTACGGAACTCATGCATATGGTCAGAAACAATCTGAGCTTCTGGCATCATGGTTCGATAAAGATAATCAAGTAATTTCTATATTCTCTTTGGATACCACATCTGTAGATCTATTAAAATCAAAAGGACTAAAAGAGAGTGATAAAAGGGTTTTACTTACAAACAATGCCTATTTTTCACCTAAAATATTAGTGGATTGGTGGGATGCAAATTCTAACCTGAACAAACCTGTATGGATGCACTCAAGAACGCAAGGTATGTTTAATGATGATCAATCTTATCCAAATTTAGTTGAAAGAGACAATGTAAACAAAGACCCAAATTTTAATGACACCGAAATGGATGATTGGGTTGTGACAGAGCTGGTGAAATATTGCGACAATGTGCGAAAAAGCAAATCATTTACAAATAGGAATTATGATGCATTCAAAGGAATTACGGATGTATTAATGGTGCCTTGGCCATTACCAGAAGACTTGACATATTCTGACCAGGATCTTCTTATTGGTGGTCACGATGGATTGCCTGTAGGAGATTTGAATTGGTTTCCTACTGAAAAATTAAAGTATAACGAAGGTCTTGTAAATGTTGATGACTTAGAAAATATAAAGTACGAATTAGCCATTTCGGTGTTTCCTAATCCAGTAGATGATTGTTTGTATATTAGCTCTAATAAAGAAGTGAAGGATCAAGTATTGAATACCACTATAATAGACATAACTGGTAAAATTTTAGCAAGAGAAAATAGTCTCCCTGATATGTTACAATTTAAGGACTACAATACAGGAATATATATATTAAAAATATTGACAATAAATGGAGATGTTTCTTTCAAAATATTTAAAATGTAATTTTTAAAATTATTAAACCAAGCAAAATGATAAGATTTTATTTACGATTTGTATCCTTTGTGCTGCTGATGTTGTATTCCAGCAGCTACCTACACACCCAAACTGTTGTTACCTCGTTCAAAGAAGATTTTACTGATGCCGTGAATCTGGATTTATGGCGACCGAACACAGTATCGCACGGAGATGGCACACCAGCCTTCGATGTAAGCCAAGTGAATGGCGTATTGCATAATGTAGTAAACCAAGTGAACTTTTATGATGGGCAGAATTTCAAATTCACACAGTATGAAAACATCATCTTAGACATATCCGGTAATCCATATGTAACATTTGATGTAAAAGTCGATCCAGGTGCAGTCTATATGACTACGACAGCAGGAATAGTAGATACAGCAGTAGTTGATAGTGTTGCATTCTTAGTATCACCATGGGGACCTGATTCCACAGGAACATTAAAGCGACAATTTTTGGCTTTGCAAATGAATGTTCCAGCCGATGGTAAGTGGCATACAATGCGGTATGACATATCCACACAAACAGGCAAACCAGACTTCAATGGAACAATATTAGCGAATGATTTGACGGGCATCCAAGCAGTATTGGTAGAGAATGTCATATGGCCAGGCAGATATGCATTCACAATGGATATGGACAACTTTACCATGGGAGAAGCTGCTGCACCAAATGCTCCAATTCAATATTCAACTATTCCAGTTTTACGCAATAAATTTTGGGCAGAATGGAAAGTCACTCCGACACATGCTCCAATGAATGGTAGCACAGGGATGGCAAATGGGCCAACTTCGGACTTGTCAGATATGGGAATAATAGTGACGTTTAATCCTTCAGGTAAAATAGAAGCAAATAATGGAAGTAATTATGAGGCATTGAATGAAGTTTTATATCAAAAAGATTCCATATACACTATAGAAATCATCGGAGATGTCAGTTCTCAAACTTATAATGTCAGGGTAAGGGAAGGTGCTGCTCCATGGATTGAAATTGGTAAAGATTTTGCTTTCAATACTTCTTCATCACAAAATAATTTGAATTATTTTGCTGCGATAATTGACCAAGATGCTGGTGTCGGCAGTGTGCCTGATGCTAGGTTGAATCCTTCATTTAGCAAAGGCGACTATGTATTAGGTCATAATAATATCGAAGCAGAAAATATGTTGATGGAGGGAACACATCTTGTAACCTGTAAAGTTATGCCAACAGCTAACAAAATTAATGCGGGATATTCTTTAAGTAGTGCAACACCAACACAAGCATTGCCTTGGGGAGAGTTCAGTACTATAGTAAGATTCAATACGGATGGTTTGATAGACGTAAGAGACGGCAATACTTACAATGCAGATGCCAATATGACGTATTCGGCAAATACAGTATATACTATTGTCATGGATGTCGATGTTCCAAATAAAAAATATGGGGTAAAAATAACTCCAGAAGGCGGAGCAACGGTTGATTTGGCATCAGACTACGACTTTAGAGTTTCTGCAGATGTTTTGAACTTTGCTGAGAAGACAGTTTTGACAGGTACGGATTTTGGCGGTGCCAAAGGTGATTTAGTCATTACCGATGTCGAGTTTATTACGGGAACAGATGATGTATCGAATAAAGTAAACATCACAATGACACCAAATCCAGCATCGGACTTTATAAAAATAGTATGTGATAACGATATAGAATTAGTCAAATTCTACGCTCTTAATGGTAGATGTTTGAAAAAGGTATCAGTCAATGCTAATGAAGCAGTAATTCCTGTCAATGATATCCAAGAAAATGCTGTTTTGATTTCAATACACTCTAATGGCCAAATAGTAACAAAGAAATTTGTTCTTGTAAAATAGATTGTTAGTTAGTTATTTTGAGGCTATTCTATTTGTGGAATAGCCTCAATTTCTTTAACATTTTATAAGTTTTGATCAATTCATATAGACTTATAATTCATTAAAAATGTGATTCAAGAGTGTCTCTAAATCGATTTATTTTTATTTGGTTCGTTAGCTGCACAGCTTTTAATTTTGGTAATACCCAAAATTTGACTATACCACTAAATGGTATTGTGGAGTTTGAACAGACTCAAACGGCATTTCCTCCTGATACTTTTTCAAGAAAGATTGCCATTCCTGGCTTAATAGATCTGGCATATCCTGCGATAAAACAGGAAGATGCATACTTCGATGGTACGTATAAGCCGATGTACAGTTGGTATAAAAAAGAATTTTTTGTAGATACATCTTATATTTCTGCGTATGCAACTTTGAAGTTATTGAAGTCATCATATGGGACTACGATTTTTATCAATGGTATTGAAGCAGGAAATTTTATGCAATGCAATACACCAATAGATTGTGATGTAACGCCATATATCCATTTTGGGCAGAAAAATGAATTATTGATTAGACTAGGAGATAGGACTTGGTTACCAAAAGAAGCAGCGACAGGGTATGACAGAGAAAAGTTCTCAGAAATTCCAGGTATTTGGGATGATGTGTTCATTGAATTTTCTGGTCCAATAAAAATCCATAGATTACTTGCTTTACCTGATTGCAATAATCAATCATTGAAGATTAAATATCAATTGGAGAATTATGCAAGGGATGTTGATAGAGATATGGAGTTGGCGGAAATAGGATATGATATTCAATTTTTTCTCTTGGATCACAATGGTATGGCAGTTTCTGACACTTTTACACAGAAAGGAGTCATTCAATGCCAATATAATGTCATAGACTCATTACAAATAGCAATTGAAAAGCTTACATACTGGGATACGAAAAATCCTTCATTGTATCAGATTGTAGGGATAGTTACTTCCAAAGAATTTGAATTTAAAAATTATGGGAATACTGATGCAAGGCCATTTCTTACAACGCCAAGATGGCATAATTATGAGCATAAGGCTTCAGAATGGTTTGGCAAAAGGTGTTTTACTTCTGATGGTAAAGACTTTTATTTGAATGGGGAACGGATTTTTCTTACTGGTTCTACTATAACACTTAATAGATTTTTTGAAGACAGAAAACGACAAGGGTTGCCTTGGGATAGTGTTTGGGTTCAAAAATTGTTGGTGGACATTCCTAAAAAATTAGGTTGGAATTTCTTTCGTGTTAGTCTTGGTTTACTTCCTAAATCATGGTATGACTTGGCAGATAGAAATGGTATCTTGATTCAGAATGAATATCCAATGTGGAATATAAGAGGGAGAGATGATCAGTACGAAAAGGAATACACGGATTGGATTTGGAGTGATGGCAATCATCCATCTATTATAATATGGGATGCGCTCAATGAGCAAAAACATGACTATATAGGCAGAAAATTGATTCCTAAACTTAAGAAACTAGATCCAACAAGACTTAGGGATCTAGGTTTTATGAAAGGAGATAAAACATTTAAATTGGATATGACAGAAGTACATTGGTATCCACTTGCGCACGGATGGTGGGTGGATGACACTTGGTATAAAAATCATTTTACAAATTTGAATTTAGGAAAATTGTCTGAGAATTATTCTGGATTACATGATGTCTATCATGCAGAAACACCCATTATCGTCAATGAATTTGGATGGGTATGGCAGTCAAGAGACTTGAAAACATCAGGGATTAGAACTTCTGGTAAATTTCCATCAACATTCCAGTATACGAAAAGTAAAAACTATGAATATTTCGAACGAGATGGTCAGCAATTGTATGAGGACAGAGATGTCTACGATCATTTTTTAGGTAAGCAAGCTTCCACTACAGATAGACAAGACTTTCAATCCTATATTTTGGCATTGGAGTCAGAGATTATAAGATCTTGTGAGAATACGGATGGCATCGCTAGCTTTGCCTATTTAAGTAACGACTATGGTTATACTGGTGATTGGATGGCAAATCCTATCAAGGATTTGACTTTAAGTCAGTCATTATTATGCCAATATCACACATCTCAAGCATCATCCATATTTATAGACCTTGACGATATGAGGTATATCAACCCATCTAAATTCTTTAAACCAAATGAAAACATAACCCTACCACTTGTTTCCGTCAATACTCAAAATGAAAAAATACATGGCCATTTTTCATTGTATTTGATTGATGATAAAGGGCGAGAAACATT
Organism: Saprospiraceae bacterium; assembly: GCA_041392785.1. Taxonomy (GTDB): domain Bacteria; phylum Bacteroidota; class Bacteroidia; order Chitinophagales; family Saprospiraceae; genus OLB9. The sequence continues at coordinate 236,735 of JAWKLK010000008.1, read as the reverse complement.
GATTGCGAGTTCTGATATTACTATGCAACCATTTGAAATTGGCAGCATACTTTTAGATGTATCAATGCCTTCTGTAATAGGTGGATATATGTTATTATCGAAGTTTTCATTTGACGAAAAAACAATAAAAGTACCTCAAATGAGCAGAAGATACTTGAGGGTAGGAGCCAAAAAGAACATGAGTTTTCCAATATTCAATTATCCAAAATTATAAGATTTCTTTTGCCGTGAAAGCTGGTAAATCTCCAATCCTTTCGCATCCTATTTGTTCCATGACTTGTTTTAATTCCCTACTGAGAATTTCCATCACTTGCTTACCTCCATTTCTGCCGAGTGCAGAAACTCCATACATAAATGATCTTCCCAAAAAGCAAAACTGTGCTTTGTGCGCTAAAACATTGGCAATGTCTGTTCCAGATCTGATGCCGCTATCCATCATAATAGTTGTTTTATGTTGAAAATTTTTGACAATAGGATTTAATGCTTTTATCGCTGTTTGACCCATGTCTAATTGTCTTCCACCATGATTTGAAACAATAATGCCGTCAGCACCTAATCTTAAGACAATTTCTGCGTCCGCTTCACTTGCTATCCCTTTTACGATGAGCTTGCCATCCCAATTATTTCTAATTTTATCGATTTTCTCTTTAGTAAGTCGTCCAGAAAAAGTTTGATTCATAAATATACCTAAATGTTTCAAATTGAGTTTCTTGGGAGTATATGGCAGCATAGTTTTGAAGGTGGGCTGACCATAATACAAGGTGTGCAATGCCCAGTGTGGACTTGACAATATTTGGAGGATATTTTTTAGTGTCATTCTTGGTGGAATAGATAAGCCATTGGCTATTTCTTTTGGTCTGTAACCAAAAGAGGGTACATCTGCTAGGATAACCAATACTTTTATTCCAACATCTTTGCATCTCTGCAATAAATCGAAAGTGATCTCGTCTTTTGTAGGATGATATAATTGGAACCAAGCTTTACCTTCTGTTATGTTGCCTATTGTCTCTATGTCGGCTGTTCCTACAGTACTTAATATATAGGGAATATTATGTTCAAAAGCTGTTTTTGCTAAAATTTCCGATGCTTTAGGCCACATCAAACCTTGTAATCCAATGGGCGCAATTCCGAAAGGATAATCATATTCTACACCCAAAATATTTGTTTTCAAACTTAGCCCTTTGTAGGTAGAGATATAATTGGGTATTAATTCAATGTCTCTAATTTCACTGGTGTTTCGATGAAGATTAATGTTCTGATTACAACCATTATCTAAGTAATCAAAAGCAAACTTTGGTATTTTTTGCTGGGCGCGCAGTCTAAGATGATCAATGGATGGATAAAGTGGATTAAAATCATGTTTCATTTGGGTACAGGCATTCAACGGTTTGTAAATTTAATGCATTGGTTAGATCACTTTTTGAAATATTCGGTACTATGAGAAGCATTGCACCCAATGCGGATCCAACATTGCAATCTGGAATTATTATCCTTTGTTGTGGAATTTGCCTTTGTAGAGTTTGTATAAACACGGTATTTTTAGCAAATCCCCCATCCAAATAGAGATTTTTAATCTCCAAGTCTCCTTTTACCAACAAAATTCTTGTAACCAAAATGCTAGTTATTTCGAAAATAAGTCTATGATAAGCAGTGATAAAATTAGGAAATGCCTCGAGATTTTGAGAAATGTTACCCCCATCAACAGATTCAAAATTGAAATATCTACCACTAAATAATGCAATATGATCGTAAATTCGAGAATCAAAAATACAATTTTCTTCTGCATTCTTCAATCCATAATATGTTAGCAATAATTTTTCGTGGCATTGATGTTCATGGCCCAAAAAAACCTTAGTTGCCAATACAGGTTTGCCTTCATAACTCATGTATTGTAGACAGTCCATATCCAATAATTCTCTTGAAATAGGTGTATAATTGAATGGATTTAAAATCACACACCAAGTTCCTGTAGAAATAAGTAAGAATGGACCCTCATCTATGAGTTGGAAAGGAATCAATGCAGCAGAAGAATCATGAATACCTATTCCGACCTTTATAATATTTGATGTTTTTGCAAGTGGAAATGTTTCTCGATTTGACATTAATGGTGGCATCAGTAGGTCAAATTTCTCCTGTGTGACCCAATCATGATATCTATTTTTATTAAAATCCCATAAGAGAGTATGACATCCTAGATTGCAAATTTCTGAAACTTTTTGACCAGTAAGAGTGTAACTGAGAAATTGAGCTAAATGTAACACCCACGATACTTTTTTAAATCTTGAAGGTTGGGAATACTTCAACTTATATAGTTGTAATCCTGTATTGAGCATGCCTGAAAATGGGGAAGATGTTTGTATGTCCACATTGGAAGAATGCGCGGTGATGAATTGCTCTAAAATTGCTTTTGGATATGTCTTTGTATAGCTCTCCACAGGAAAGTCCAACGGCCCATTGGCGTCTAAGTACACTATTGTTGCGCCATAGGCACTAACATTAATGCCTTGGACATTAAAATTCTCATTATTTGTCAGGTCAGTAATGTTTTGATTAATCCAAGCAACTACGGATTCTAGATCCTCTGATTCATCTCCATCATCATCATTTATAGTGGTGAATTGACATTGACTTATATATTCAATGTTATATTGTTCATTAAAAACCAGACATTTTTTATTGGTTTTTCCAATATCAAAAATGATGTACACATCTCTCATAATCCTGAAGCCTTTGTATGCATTCCTCTCAGATTGATGAGATTTTTTCTTATTTTCAAATTTCGGTACACTTTGATGGGATCTATAGCGCCACCCGATTGTAATTTTGCTTCATTTACAATAGATCTAACATCTGTTCTGTAGGCATTTTGAAGGATTGATTGTGCTGAAACAACATCATAATTTTGTTGTGCCTCAAGTAAACTATTTTGATCCACGATCAATGCTTGTGCATAAGCAATCAAAATGGCATCAATCGATTGTAATAAATCTTCCAAAGGATCTTTAGTATTGTGACTAGCATCTATCATCCATGCTATAGACTGAAAATCAGAGTTACTATTCTTTTTGGTTTGCACTAGTTCATTGAAAATGAGAAAAAGTTGATATGGTTTTATACTGCCAACGGTGAGATCATCATCTCCATATTTTGAATCATTGAAGTGAAATCCTCCAAGCCTTTTTTGTGAGAGTAATGTGGCTACAATGTTTTCAATATTAGTATTTGGAAGATGGTGACCCAAATCCACCAAAGTATATGCTTTGTCTCCACAGTTTGTAGCTAATAAAAATGAAGTTCCCCAATCCTGTATGACAGTATGATAAAAATGTGGTTCATAGGGTTTATATTCAATGAGCATTTTCCAATCGGTCGGCATAGATGCATAAATTTCCTGTAATGAAGACTGAGTCAATGTGAGTGCATTTCGGAAATTCGTTTGTCCTGGGAAGTTACTACCATCAGCAAGCCAAACCGTGATAGATTTTGACCCTAATTTTTGTCCTATTTCTATGACCTCAATATTGTGTTGAATAGCTTGCTTTCTCACAGAGCTATCCAAATGACTCAATGAACCATATTTATAACTATAATTTTGGTTTTCTTGATCTTGGAAAGTATTGCTATTGACAGCATCAAATTGTAATCCAAAACTATCTGCCAACTGTTTAATGGCATTGTAATCTTGAGGAATATCCCATGGTATATGCAAGGAGATTGCTCCTGCGCTTTGAGTAAGTTGATGCAACAATCCTATATCATGAATTTTCTCCTCCAGGTTCCTTGGCTCACCAGCAAAATGATACCTGCCAAACCTAGTACCTCCTGCACCCAATGCCCATGATGGAATGGCAACTTGAAATTCTTTAATATCTTGTATCAATTGGTGGACATTCACACCATGATCAGATAATATATCACTAGTAAAATTGAATTGTTTTTTATGGTGTTTGTCTTTGGTATTAAGGTCGAAAATAAATTCCTTCATGATGATGTTTGGTTTTTATCTTAAAAATGCTGCTGACAGACCACCATCTACGTTTATACTATTCCCCGTAGATTTTCTTAACAATAAGAGGGAGAAAACACCATCTGCAATATCTTCTGGAAGAATGATTTCTTTAAGTAAGTTGCGCTGTGCATAATATTCAGGTAGTTGTGCCACATCGATATTGTATGCTTTTGCTCTACCTTCAGCCCAAGCGCCTTCCCAAATTTTGGAACCTACAATGACGCCATCAGGATTTACTGTATTAACACGGATTCCATTTTCACTCAGTTCAGCAGCAAGGAGTCTGACCATATGTTGTTGTGCTGCTTTGGCAGTTCCATACGCAATATTATTGGGACCTGCCACAATTCCATTTTTACTTGCAATTGATATGATGTCGCCACCAGTTCTTTGTTTTTTCATGATTGTAGCACAGCTTTGAGACAAAAGATATTGTCCTTTTACAAGTACATCTTGAAGAATATTCCAATCATCTAGCGTGGTTTCACCCAAGGGTTTTGATATGGCCAGACCTGCAGAATGGACTAAGATATCCACTCCGCCAAATGCTAGAATTACTTTCTGAAATGCTTGCTCAATTTCTTCCTTTTTAGTGATATCACAGGTTATTCCGATGGCAATGTCTTGAGAAAATGTTGCACAGACATCTTCGGCTACTTTATCTGATTTGTCCAAAAATGCAACATAGGCACCTTCAGAAATCAATTTTTTTGCTATCGCATTTCCTATACCGCCTGCGGCACCACTTACAACTGCAATTTTTCTACTTAGCTTTTTTTCTTTTGGAAGTCTTTGGAGTTTAGCCTCTTCCAACAGCCAATATTCAATATTGAAAGCTTCCTTTTGAGCTAATGAAGTATACTTAGATATTGCTTCAGCACCTCTCATAACATTGATAGCATTGATATAATATTCAGATGCTACACGGGCAGTTTGTTTATTTTTTGCAAAAGAAAACATACCTATACTTGGGACTAATAGGATGACTGGATTCGCATCTCGCATGGTTGGACTTGAATCAGTTTTAAAGGTATCATAATACTGGCTATATTCTAGTCTATATTGTTCAAAAAGATGAAGTAAAAAATCATGCGTTTTTTCTGAATCATTGATATCGATATGTATTGGTATGTCTATAACTAAAGGTTTGATTTTTGTTCGCAAAAAGTGATCGGGACAAGATGTACCTAGTGGTGCCAAATGTATTAGTTCTCTACTATTTACAAATTCAAGTACTTTTGGATCATCGGTAAAATGGCCAACCATCATTTGGTTTGATGAACAAATACCTCTAAATGTTGGCATAAGTCGGGCAGCAAGAATTTTCCTTTCTTCCGGATGTAAAGAAGGTTTCAATTCGCCACCAAAAACAGGTTTGTTTTTTCCAGTTTTTGAAGCTATGTATAGTGATGCCGATTCAATGACATTCAGACTGTTGTAGTAACATTCTTTTGATGTGTCACCCCAAGTGAATAGGCCATGATTTTTTAATATCAATCCAACCATGTTTGGGTGCTGTCGTACATAAGCTTCAAGTTGTAAACCTAAATCAAAACCTGGTCTTTGCCAGCCAATCCATCCTATTTTTCCTTCGAATAATTCCTTGGTTATTGCTTCACCATCTTCAGCTGCAGCTATGGAAATGATGGCATCAGGATGCAGATGGTCAATGTGTTTGAAAGGTAAAAAGCCATGAAGTGGCGTGTCAATAGAAGGTGGTGCTGAACTTAGATTATAAAAACAATAATGTAGCATGTCTACCATGTCATCTTCAAACTCCAATCCTTTGTATAGTTTTTTTAGGGAATGCAATTTATCTGTATACAAAGCAGCTGTGCCTTTTATTGTGAGTGTGCCAATATCTCCACCACTACCTTTAATCCACATAACTTCTTTGTCTTCACCAGTGAGTGGGTCTCTTTCTATAGTTTTACAACTGGTGTTACCACCGCCATAATTTGTAATCCGAAGGTCTGAACCCAATTTATTGCTCCTATACAAAAATAATTCTACTTCATTTTCACTAAAATTGGACACATCTCGATCATCCCAAAGATCGTGTACAAACAGGAATTTATTTTGCGGCATAAGTTATTGTTTTAGAGGATTCAATGATTTAAGATCTTTCCAAGATGAGTTGAAATAAGCTTTTTGAATATCAATTTGCAATGCCGAATTGTTTTTTGCAAACGACATTAAATCTTTATAAATATAGTAGCTGAGCCAAAATCCATAATTGTATTTTTCTTGTAAACTTTTTGGATGTAAAAAAATGGCATACCATTCTGTATTAATATTCCATTTTTTTGCAATCTTTAAACCGTCAAGCGCGTTTTTCCAAAGCAAATTACTTGACTCATAGAATAGACCTTTTATTTTTGAATATTTTGAATCAGTAACCATTATAGGCTTAGCAAGGTCTGACAATCCTAAGGATCTTAAAGAAATAATATCTTCAAATAGCGTATCACCATCCATGTCAAAAGACATTTGGTCAAAAAATCCGTTTTGATCTGTGTCGGAATATTGGATAGTAGCAAATCTTTTTGGCTCTTCTCTAGCAAAATCTTCTGGCTGCAAATTTGGCCCTCTCCAGCCCTGCCAACCTTGGAAATAGGTAGCAAATTGATCTATCCGCCAATAACCCTTTTCTGCACCAAATAGATGAATTTTACCATCAAACTTTGATAAATAAAGTTGTCCTTTACCTGAGAAATCTGAATCCCATTCTCCTCTATCACCAGACACATCTGCTTGTGGATTATGGTCCAGTCCTCCATTTTTCGCACCTACTTTGAAGGGTGATTTTGGGTCGTAAAACTCTACTCGTTCCCATCTATGGCAGTCATCATCTTCATCAAATACAAACCAACACTGGTTCCATTCTCCTCTACCAAGTGTAAGTTTTGTTACAGATTTGTGATCAGGGAAAACAAATTTAGAAAGATGTCTCCATCTTGGATCTTGAAATAGAAAATCAGCATCCTTCAATGAGTAATTTTCTGGAAGTGGATGAATCTGATCACCGTAATCAAACCCGGATCCTGAATATCTCAAACTCATATCAAAATCCAATGGGTTGCCAGGCTCTGAATCATTGTCTATGTCCCAACTCTGCTGGATTAATGTTGCTTTTTTAGTGAACTCCCAAGTATGGTGGCTTGTAGTTTTATTAGGTTCGTCAATGACCCGAATAGCCATCTCTGACAGCCCGTCTTTATCTAAATCATACCATAAGAATGGGTTTTCCCAGTTGTATTCAAGATTGGCGATATCAGAGGTAGTAATATGTACTTTTAACATTTTACTCTGTCCATGATAATCTGCAAAAAAATTGCTTAACCCACTATGATCCCAGCCTTCAAATTTTAATTTTTCCCAATCGATATAACTGAAATTTCCATCTTTATCATCATCAAAGAACACTAGAAAATGAGACATCCATTTATCATGAAAATCTTTTTCTCCATTATCTACAATAATTTGAATATCTGCTTTCTTATCCTTATCAAGATCAATATAATCGATATTCAGATCCATTGGTCCACCTAGGTCACCATCATTGTTTATATCTATCAGTAAGCAGTCATCAATCAAATCGCCTTCAAGATCAGTGATCAGCATGTTATCATTATCATCAACCCAAGCACATTTTCTACCATCTTGTAATATTCCGTATAAAATATCTGGGTCTCCATCATTGTCTAAATCTTTGTATGTATTTTTTGTGTAGTCTACATGTAATTTTAATGGAATAATAGCACGATTGGTCTGGTAGTTTCTGAGTTGATTTTCATCTTGAGCTATTACCGAATTTGAAGTAAAAAAATATAAAAATATTGAAATAAGAGATGAAGCGATTCTTGTTTTTAGCATCATTCAGTCAATTTATAAGGTTTACGCCTGATTCTAAAACTTTTTCCCATCCTGACTGCCTATAAAGTACTGAAACATCTGAAGGAATATCTATGGTACCTTTTGGCAATCCACTTTGTAAATCTTTGTACAGATCTATTTTTATAATTTTTCCATTTGGAAGCGTAAATGATGTTTTAATAAATTTTAATGTATTGAGATTAGGTTCTATCAAGACTTTTCTGAAACTCGGTTCAAGAGGTTGAATACCTGCAATGGTATGATACGCTTCAAATAAAGGGGAAGTGCTCCATGCATGGCAATCAGATCTGGGATCAATGTCTGTTTCTCCAAATGTGGTCATACCTTGATTTAGCATGTTTTTCCAAGGGTTTAATAGGTTGAAATATTCATTTCCATTATTTGTTTTTTGTAAAGCTCTATTTAGGTAAAATCTAAAGTATATAGTTCCTTGGATAAGTGTTGTGTCTGTCATAATTTTTTGTATTGCATCTTTGTCATTTTCAATGGTATTTGTCAAAATAGCAAACACATTGGTATGCTGAGAGTAAATATCCTTTTCAGGTCTTTCTGCTATCAATTTTCGAATTGGATTATAACAATGTTTTAATACTGCTGCCTGTAGCCTTTGTTCTATATTTTTATATTTCTCAACTTCTTTTGTATAACCAAATTTTTCTAGAATTGGAATAGCATTTTGAATAGCTAGTACGAATTGTAATGTCACATTAGCAGAATGTCCATCATCAGTACCTGGTGGAATTCCATTATCAAATCCTTTTGCCCAATCCGTAAAATTCCACCATTCAAGGTTCGCTAACATACCAGTATCGTCTATTTTTGATTCAAAATAAGATAATATACTGAGAATTCCCGGAATTTGCTGACGGACAAAATTTATATCATCCCTATACATATAAAAGTCATGCACCATTCCGATCCAAAGAAGTGAATAGGTAGGAATAATTTGTACGATGTACGAAGGATATCTACTACAAGTGAGACCAATATTGAGCCTAGATTGATCAAACTGATTTATAGCATTTTTCATCAGCCTATCATCATTGGTACTGTAGATAGAAACCAATGATTCGATTCTGCTATCACCGATGTATTGAAGTTGTTCGTAGTATGGGTCAATAAAATTATCTGTTGAAGAGTTACGAAGTGTACGCCAAGCCATCTCTAGAATTTGTATGAATTCTACATTATCGCATTCAAAATTATTTGTTTTTTTAAAAGGATATGCAGTGAAAACATTGTAAAAATCCTCGATAATCACATCTTCATCTTCTGTGGTGATGTCAAGCTGAATAAATCTGAAAGTTCTCATAGCTTGTGGTCTGAAAACTCTTCCTTCCCCACCATCCGGGTAAATTATGTCATAGTATCCTCTGATTTCTTTTTCATCCCAATTTTCGTTTCTGTGACCTTTTTTAAATCCACCATGTGCAGAATAGGAGGTAGATGTTCGATAAAATAAGGCTTCAGAGTAGGTGATCTTGATTTTTGAGCCTTTACCTGCACTGTACCACAATTCTGGGAATCCGATGGTGTGCACATTGTTGTCAAAAAGGATCGTAGTTTTGGTGTTTTTTGGTATTGTCCATCTTACGTGATTTCTTTCTTTTGTTTCTTCAAGATTTCCGACCGTCCGAATGACTTTGAAATTTCTTTCGGTTTTCTCTTCCAAGAAAGGAATGCTTCTAGGAACTAAAAACCATGTACTGCCATATAAAAATCCTCTGCCAACTGCAAATTCTACCATCGCAGCTTTTGGATTAAGCCATGTTGAATCTGTCTGATAACCTTCTTCATTCCACTGCCAAGGATGGAGTTTTGCATTGAACACGTCTCCCGGACCAGCTGCATAATATCCACCTACTGAATCAGATACAAAAGGTGTATAGGAATATGCTTTGTCACAAGTAACGATCCATTGGTTTTCAATATTTGTGTCAATATTTACAGGATTTGTTTCATGTCCTTGTAGAATGAATGCTGTTTGGAAGGTAACCTGTGCGGCGTGTCTATAAATCCCAAAGTTTGTAACCTGTACACCAATGATATTTTCACCTTTTTTAAGGTATTTTGCTAAGTCAATCGTATCATAATTCCAGTGGTTTAAATCACTTTTTGCTGGACCATCCAAAATTCTTTTGCCATTTATGAAAAGGCTATATTTATTGTCAGCAGAAAGGTAAATAATAAATGATTCTGGAAGAGTATCAAGTAGAAATGATCTCCTATATAGAAATACATTATAATCTAAGACATTGGCTGTAGGATGGGTGATCCATTTTGCTCTCCACGTATGCTTAAGCGATGAAATATCTTTTCCTTGTTGGTTTACTTTTGCGGTAGATTCCTGACTAAAAGTGTTCAGAGATACAAACCACAAAAGCATCCAACTCAAGTAAAATTGTCGCACCTGACTATTATTATTTTAGACTAAAAAAGATATCTCAGATGGTATCAAATTTTTACAATTTTTTTTGTGACCATATAATTCCCTGATTTAATAACCAAAAAATAAACACCATTTTGAGTTATTCCTACATCCGAAAGATTTATATCAACTAGGTTCAATCCTTGCTTACCGCTCATGCTTGAGTAATTGCTCAAGGATGAAAGATCTGTTTTATAAAATTCAATGTCGATGTCAGAATTTGACTCTAAATAAAATTGAATCTGTAACTTATCGGTACTTGGGTTTGGTGTAATTCGCAAATCGCTAATAAGATTCTGAGCGAAATCACTTGATCCAGTTAATTTCCATGCTTCCCAAAGCTCTTTTTCTGCCTTCCACCAGTTCAAATCCCCTACTGGAAATCCACCATTAGCAGCTGTTTTTATTTTTTCATTGGTGAAAGATAGATCTTCTGGGAAAGGCCACTGCACTTCAAATTTGTTTTGGTCAGGATCCCATCCCCAATAGTTGTTGTCTTGTAGATTTCTTCTATTGGACATCCAAGTTATCATGGCATTTCTGCCCGCTCCTGGTTCTACAAACATAGGATTTTCTTCAATCGTATTTTGGACCGTCAAGTACGGATATGTGGCATCATCACCAAACATTGAGACATTTCTGGAATTCATAAAAGGATTTTCAGGGAGGGAAAAGCTATTCCAATAGGCTTTTACTTCAGGCTCGTAATAGAAGACATTATTTGCTACAAGGTATTTTCTATCTTCTTCTTTTATTTGATAATATGTCTTTAAAGCATTTGGAATTTTATCGATATTAATTATTCCATACAACAATTTTTGTGGATCTTGACCTACTATATCAGAACTATTTTCGCCATAACTATGAGCATTAAAGAAAATATTGTTGGTCACAGTCGCATTTGGCAACCAAAAAGAGTGTATTGGAAACTTCATTGTATTGACAATAGTATTATGGTCAAAATACAAATATTTTGGTGGGATGGTAGACACATCTGCAGCGAATACAAAGGAATTTAGATTAAAAAAGGTATTGTTTTGCATTATGACAGTATCTGCTGGGTTTTGTTGGTACGTATTCATGCCTCTTCCGTTCCATATATCAGTTTTATGCTCTAGATTTCGGAAGTAACAATTTTTTATCACTACTTTATTGACAGGAACTTCTGTGGTGATACCTGTCCAAAGACCCCATTCAATTCTAACATTGTCGAATTCATAATTTTTCTTTTGACCGGAAAGGAAAAATGCTGCATTAGATTCTCCGTTGCCTGAAGGTGGCGTCATTTGACAAATGACATTTTTGATTGTTGCATTTTCAAAAAATTTGAATTGGATCAGTTGTATCGTTCCATCCGAACCTGCGGTAGAAGCTATAATTGGTGGTTTTTTACCATCTTCGGGTGTTTCACCAATGAGATTTAAATCAAAGTCTGCAAAAAATATTCCATCTAAAAAATAAATGGAGTTACTTTTGAGACGATAGACTCGATTTGGATTATTTCTTTCTCCTGTAGATGTAGTGTCACCAATGATGAACTTGTTTATCGCTCCAAATGGGCTTCCGTTTATAGTCGTAGGTACATCCACGGTATCGCGCATTTGTGCGAATAATATACTTTGAGTAAAAATAAATGTGGCTGTTAGCCAAATTGAAGAGGTGAAGAGTTTCATTTTATACAAATTTTTTATTTATTTTAATCTATATCTGATGCCCAAATCGGCGGTCATACCATAAAATTGTTGTTTAATTATACTTCCATTCGAAATTAATTCGTCTTTCTCAAATGCAGAATTTATATTATTGACATTTGCCAAAATTTCAAACCCTTTCCAAGGCAATTTCTTACTGATATTGAAATCAAATCTATAATATGCTGCTGTGGCGCCACGCAATTGAGAGAAGAAATTTGGAGTAGAAAAGATATCGTTTTGATATAAAAATGACAATCTTGATGCCCATCCCTTATCTTCAAACCCAATGGTAAAGTTGAATATGTTTGTTGGTTGAAAAAGTAATCGTTCTGAGTAGGGGGACACTTCTTCTTCAAGTTTAACATAAGGTGGTTCCTGGGTGAAGACTTGTTTCAATACTGTCCTGTCATATGACACCTTTGAGAATGTTTGTGTGTAATTAATGTTCAGTATGAATTTGCTGAGAAAATTATTTAAATACCAAAATCTAGTTTGCCATTCCAATTCAAATCCATAAATAGTAGCAGGCGAAGAATTATTGACAATTTTTGATATCGTTGTACCTATTAAATTTGTTGGAAATCCATTTTTAATAATGTCTAAAGAATCGATCACTGTATTGCCACTATTGTAGATCAAATTTTCTATTGACTTATAAAAGCCGCCAGCCGTCAACAAACCGATTTTGTTTGTATATATTGAATAATAGATATCTACGTTCTTAGCTAAAGATGGAATTAAAAATGGGTCATTCCAATTTACAGCATTAAGCCCAATATCCCATTTGGGTATGATTACTGAAAAATTTGGTCTGGCTAATGTATGCGTATATGCCATCCTTATATCAGACCATGAATTCATTTTATATCTTAGATGAATCATTGGAAGCAAAAATGCATTTTCATTATAAATCGTCGTATCTGAATGTGCATATCCAGCATCCCAGTTCTGAATAGTATTATTTCCTCTTACACCTTGGTATGCTGTATTGACTTTTTCATAGCGCATGCCAGGAATAAACATCAGAGATTTACCAATACTGAATACAGGCTGGATGTAACCAGCTTTGTATTTTTCTTCTCCTTTATAATCATCTTTGGTAGATGGCGCATAATCGATAAAGTAGAAGGGTTCTGCAGTGCTAAGAAAATCATTCACTCGATCTAAATCTGGCTTGTTCTGAAGTGAGTATCTGTTATTATCAAACTTTGAATCGCTATTTGGCACTGTAAAAATATCATATGGTAAAATTGTAGCATCAGGAGATACGGTTGTTCCAATAAAATCTAATGTTTGTATTGCTTTTTTTACAAATGTGGATCCATGTCCTGATTGAGCCACAGGAATCTTCTGATAGTTTATATCAAAATCTTTTTCTAATATTTTATATTTTGCCCCAATTTTTAGTTTGAGATGAAGGCCTTTAGCGATCGACATTGGATATGTGATGTTAATGAACGCACCTTTTTCTGATTCTTTAGTCAGTGATTGTGATTTATCTACCTGTTGTACTATGCCTTTTGAAAGAATATTTCTGGTATTGGCAAGTAAAGTATCGGGATTATTTGCTAGCGTTCCTGCTGGAGTAAAGGCATTGGATTCAGTGGCGTAGAAGTTCTTACTATCTGGTGTATTATTTTTTGAGTAAGCATATGTCAAACCTAAATCTACATCAAATAGCCCAATTTTTTTATCTAAACGAAGTGCATTATTAAAGACCTGAAGTTTATTTTCGGTTTGGCTTAAACCATATGTATGTGTATTGAAGAAAGGATTGAATGTCTCATACTGATTTATTTCGTCTTTTTGAATCACGCTTCCAAAATTTGAAAAGCGTATGGAGCCATTTTTCAATTTATAATCCATGACAATAGATGCACCACCTCTCTTGACATACAAATCTACATCCCTGAGTGCCATAGATCCCATTGAGATAGGAAAGCTATCAGGTAGATTTGTCCTATTGATATATCCTACATTCACAGCATTAGAGCTTCTATCTCTTTGATCTAAATCTATCTGTGCAAAAATTCCAAATTTCTTGTTAAAGAAGCGCTGACTACCACCTAAGACAATCTTCTGATTTTCAAATCTGTTTTTATAGTTGGCATATCCTGTTTGTAGTAATGCATCAAATGTTTTTTGATCAGGAGCTGATCTTAAGACAAAATTTACACTTCCTCCTATGGCATCAGCTTCATTTTCAGGCATAGCTGCTTTAGCCAATTCTATACCTTCCAGCATATATGGAGAAATCATACTCAAATCTGTACTTCTATCTTCCTCCCCAGTGGAAGCCATTTTGATACCCTCCACTTGGATTTTATTAAAAACAGGGGCAAGACCACGTATTGAGACTTTACTGCCTTCTCCACCAGATCTCACTAGAGATACGCCTGAAAGTCTTCCTAATGTTTCTGCTGCATTTGCATCAGGAACTTCTTGAATTCTTTTTGCAGAGACAACGTTTTTTATATTTTCATCAGAAATCTGTCTATTTACAGCTGCTATCTGACCTTCTGCTTGCGCTGAAATGGTCACCTCATTTAATACCTTGCTTTCAATATTAAGAAAAATATCTTTGTTTACTATCTCAGAAGAGATAGATACTTGAAGTGTATCGGTAATGTACCCTACATAGCTGGTAATAAGAGTATAATTGCCAGGTTTTATGGATTGAAATACATAATGACCATCCAAATCAGTCACTTCTCCTTTTTGTAGTTCTGAAATATAAATGGTAGCGCCTATAAGTGACTCATTATTTCCCTTATCAAAAATACTGCCTTGCAAAATCATTGATTGTGCCTTTACATCAGTTCTATTTAGGGTAAAAAGAACTATGCCTATTACAAAAGATATAAAACTACTAATACGCATGATGACATTATTACTACTGCAAAAGTAAAGGATGTTTTTCATTTATGCAAACGTTTGTTTTAAATAAAAATAGAAATTTTATTATGCTTATATTTATCGGCTTAATTTATTTCATTTTGCTGCGACATTATTGAAGTATAATAAGATTTAGCTTAAATACGTATTCAAAATGGCGTGCTAGATGGGAAATCTGATCTTTTGGATGATTGATTCGAAACCGCCTGAATAATAATTTATTGATTTTAAAATCGAAATAATTTGGTGAAAACAAACGATTGTCTAAATTTGTGATTATTTCTTTGTGCTTTTGCAAGCAAGCATAAATTATTTGTTCATGTTTCAGAGAACAACATTGTTTTTCTTCCTATTACAATTTTGCTGTACGCAATTAAGCTTCAGTAATGATTTGGTTGTTTCTAGAATTGATAAACAGGAAATGTTTATCAATTCAAAGATTGTTGTGTATTTTTCTTCTTTAGCGTATCTCGATTCAGCTGAAATATCAAGTCAAAACTTGCCAGATTTTGGTGAGATAGTCAATGATGGCCATGGAGCTGGTAGGATAATATTTAATGCAAATGAGGATGATATAGGTGAATATAATATTAACATAACCGTTACGAATAAATCATATAGCAATACACAATTTTTTACCTTGGTAGTACATGCTATACCAGATGATGCAAAAATCTATTATGTTGATCCTGTAAATGGATTAAATTCGAATCAGGGGAATAAAGATGCACCTTGGCAAAATTTACAAGGAATTTTGGATGCATCGGCACAGCTCATCCAACCTAATTCTATTGTGTTTCTGAAGTCAGGTGATCATGGTCAGTTGAATTTTTGGGCTCAGAACTCCGAAAAAGTATTTATCCTAGCAGAAAAAGATCAATTTCCCACATGTAAATCAGTTACATTCTCAGTTACAAATAATTGGGTTTTGCAGGGAATATCCATTTCACCAGAATTTTCAGGTACCTATAATAATTTACCTTTGATTAGAGTTTTTGGTGGTTGTGATAATATCGTCATATCAAATTGCCTTATACAAGCATTTGAAAAACAGGAGAAATGGTCAACGAATGCAGAATGGTATGCTTTCTCCGGAAATGGGATAATATCAACAGGATCTAATTGTGTTTTTACTTCAAATATGATAAGAAATACTTGGTTTTCAGTTGAATTAAAATCAGATAATCAAAAGTTTTCATACAATATTATTGATGGTTTCGGCGCAGATGCTGTGCGAGCATTAGCTAATAACATAACGGTAGAATTTAATCAAATAAAAAATGCAACTGTATTTGATTATGATGACCCAATCCGCCCACAGCACGATGATATTTTTCAATCTTGGACTTTTTCAGCACCTATAAAAAATTGTGTTGTTCGAAACAATCAAGTATGTGATCACAGCAACCCAAACTTGCGATTACCATCTGAAATAACGCAAGGAATCGTCATTTTTGATGGTTTTGCTGAGGATTGGACTATTGAGAATAATCTTGTAGTATTACATCATGCACATGGAATCGCACTGTACGGCGCAAAGAACTGTAAAGTGGTAAATAATACTGTAGTAAAAAATCCATTTCAAAAATTCAATACTTCTTTACAACCATGGATAAGAATTAATCCTACTAAACAAACCGCAGGGGCAAAAGAAAGTTTCGGTAATCTTGTCCAAAATAATATAGCTCATTCTTATCAATCTGATAATTTGCAACCTGCTACTTTAAAGACAAATTCCTTTGGGTTCAATGCGAATCAAATATTTTCAGATTACTTTGGATGGGATTTTAAACTCAAATCTACTTCCAATTTAAACAATAAAGGTACTTTAGAAGATGCCCCAACTAATGATCTGTATAACCTTTCACGCAGAAATGCTGCGATTGATTTAGGGTGTTTCGAAGATGATGCATTATTTCATCAAGATGCTATTGTTGAGCAGTCAGGTGATATAGAAATTCTTGAGATTGGTTTAAATTATTGCAAATTTGTCCTGAATATCAGTGATTCTATTCCATTTTTCAAGAGTTACAAGATTACTTATAATGATAAAATAGTGTATGTTAAGGACTCCATTGTGGAGTTGTACAATCTGGATTTGGATACAGATTATAGTCTAAGTGCTTCTGTTGTAAATGATTTTAATTCAGAATCCAATGTATTTTCTAGTACTACATTCAAAACACTAGACATAAAGCCGAATAGCCAAAATTTGATTTGTATTACAGCTGAAAATGATGTAGAAATCAATGCTTCAAAAAATCTAATGTGGGGTAGAAGTCCATTTATTAGAGTAGGCGCCCTACTGAATGGAATGTCTCAATGTGGTATCATACCATTCAAAGTTCCATATATGCCATCAAATATGTCAATTGTGAATGCAGATTTTATCACTTTTTTGTCAGATAAGTCGAATATTGATTTGCAATCATTGGATTTGTATGGATTGCCAACTTTAACAGAGATCTATCCTTCAAAACAATTTTATTATGAGGGTGCCTCCTTTCAAGATGAAAAGAATGTACTCATTAGTCATAAGTATACAACGTCCGGCGTAGATAATAATTCTTGGATTACTTTGGATTCTACCGAAAGGCAGATATTTGCAACGTATATCTCTGATCAGATTGACGCAGGATTGGCATTAGGAGATTATTTGTTTTTTAGAATGAACTTGACCGAGAAATATTCTTCAGATAACACGTTTTTTGAATTCGTGTCATCGGACAACTTTATAACAACTCAAGTTCCAAAGGTATGTCTTACACTCATGCCTACTTCCTCAGTAAAAAATTTGAAAAGACTAGAGAAATATTTGTCCATTCATCCATCTCCAAGTGATGGTCACGATTTGAATCTCAAGGTAGAAATGGATAAAATTCACTTTGACTTAGAAATCACTATTTATTCATCATCAGGACAATATTTGGATAGAAGAATTATCAAATCAACAGAAAAATCGACAATCGTTGATTTATCTCATTTACGTTTGACATCGGGACAATACTTTTTAATGGCAAGTGCTGATCATGGAATCGGTACATTAACTTTTATAATTTATTAATTTCAATTTGTTATGCCAAAGAGCAATCATAATAGAATGAAGAGAGTCACCATAAAAGACTTGGCAAGTGAGTTGAATACTACCACATCTACAATATCCAGAGCATTGAGAGGGCACAATACCATCAGTGAAGCCATGATTGCAAAGGTGAAGGAGTTAGCGCTTGAAAGAAATTATTCAATTAATAGGTCTGCTGCAAATTTAAGATCTGGCAATAGCAAAGTGATTGGTGTCATTGTTCCTAGAATAAATAGGGATTTCTTTTCAAATTGTATCGCTGGGATTGAGCAAATCACGAAAGCATCTGGATACTATATTCATATAGCGCAAAGCCATGATGATATTAAGGATGAAAAAGAAATTATAAAATCTATGGTTGAAGCCAATGTATGCGCTATACTTATGTCTATTGGACTGCAGACTAGTGATAAATCACATCTTGATGCATTAAATAGTTATGGAATTCCACTTGTATTTTTTGATCGTGCACTTAATGATGAGAAATATAATAAAGTAGTAATAGATGATTTCAGAGGCGGATATATGGCTACAAAACATCTAATAGATATGGGATATAAGTCCATTGCTCATTTTACAGGAAGTCAAAATTTGGAAATTTATAAAAACAGAACAAAAGGATATTTGTCCGCACTAAACGATCACGGTATTATCCCGAATAGAGATTGGATTGAAGAGGAATGTCTTACCAAAGATTTAGGTGCTTCTGCATTAAAAAAAATGATGAGTTTGCCTAATCCGCCAGATGCACTATTTTCCTCCAGTGATTATTCGGCATTAGGTGCATTATTGTTTTTACGCACCCAAAACATAAATGTTCCTGAACAATTTGGGGTGGTTGGATTCAGTAATGAAGTATTTACATCATTAGTCTCTCCAAGTATGAGTACTATTGATCAACACAGTTTGGACATTGGAAGAAATGCAGCCCTTGCGTGCATCAATATTATGCAAAATACAAATGCGGTACGAACTGTTAGCAATATAGTTATCGAACCAACATTGATAATTCGTGAATCATCTAATAAATTAAAACCTTCAACCAAGGAAGAAAAACCCAAATCATGATAACAGAATTTAGATATGGGAGCCATCCCAATGATGTACGACACTACTTAACAGAGAGTTTAAGACAGGAATTCCTAATCGATAAAATATTTATTGAAGATGAAATCTCTGTCACATATACCTTGAATGATCGCCTTATATGTGGAGGTGCTTATCCGATGTCTAAATCTTTGACTTTGAGTCCTACTCAAGATACCAAATCAGAATATTTTTTAGAGCGAAGAGAAATAGGCATTATCAATTTAGGCGGTTCTGGTACCATCTCAGTTGATGGAGTTAATTATGTTTTGGACCAGAAAGACGCCTTGTATATTGGAAAAGGAAATAAAACTGTCAGATTTTCGAGTGATAATCCGAACGTCCCAGCAAAATTTTATTTTAATTCTTCTCCTGCACATATGAGTTACCCCACGGTATTGGTGAAAAAATCAGATGCAGACCAAGTCACCCTAGGTTCAATAGAATATTCAAATGAAAGGAAAATCAATAAACTCATTATCCAGGGTATAGTACAGACTTGTCAATTACAGATGGGATTAACAGAGATAAATACAGGAAGTGTTTGGAATACGATGCCGCCACACACCCATACACGGAGAAGTGAATTATACTTTTATTTTGATTTACCACAAGATAATTCTGTATGTCATTTTATGGGTCTACCTTCAGAAACAAGGCATATTTGGGTGAAAAACGAGCAGGCTGTTATTTCGCCATCATGGTCTATTCATGCAGGTGCAGGAACTTCAAATTATAGTTTTATTTGGGGTATGGCAGGTGAGAATTTAGATTATAGCGACATGGACGCTGCGCCAATCCATTCTCTGATGTAAATTCAATGAAATATGATGGATTTGTTTTCTCTTGAGGGTAAAATTGTATTGGTGACAGGAGCCACCCATGGGCTTGGTATGTCCATTGCTGAAGGATTAGCAATGGCAGGTGCTACTATAGTGATCAATGGTAGGTCTCAAGAACGTTTGATGCAAGCCAAGGAGAAATATGCCGAAAAGCAAATCATAGTCCATACGTACGCATTTGATGTCTCTGATGAAGCCCAAGTGATAACCAATTTAAGTAAAATTGAAGACGAAGTAGGATGCGTTCAAATACTCGTCAATAATGCTGCCATCATCCAGCGAACACCATTATTGGATATGGAAACTGATGATTTTGAAAGAGTTATAAAAATGGACTTAATTTCTCCTTATATCATGTCAAAGTATGTTGCTAAGACTATGATAAAAAACGGAGGAGGGAAGATCATCCATATGTGTTCAATGATGAGCGAAGTATCTAGAAATTCTGTTGGGGCATATGCTTCTGCAAAAGGAGGCTTGAAGATGTTGACTAAATCTATGGCAGATGAATGGGCCAAATTTAATATTCAGGTAAATGGTATTGGACCAGGTTATTTTGCTACTGACCAAACGGCACCAATACGCACGGATGGACATCCATTTAATGATTTTATAATAAAACGGACACCCGCTAGAAAATGGGGATGTCCAGAAGATTTGAAGGGAGCGGCCATTTTTCTAGCTTCCAAGGCTTCGGATTTTGTAAATGGGCATATCCTCTATGTCGATGGAGGAATTTTAGCAACTTTGGGTAGCCATTCTGGCGAACAATAAATATGATTGATTCATGGTAAGATTTATTTACTTTTTTCTATTTTTATTTGGCATTATAGCCCAAAGTTTACAGGCTCAGTTATCCATATCTAGAATTTTTACTAGTGATATGATGTTACAATGTGATGTTGAAGTACCGATTTGGGGCACATCAAATCCAGATGGATTAGTAAGTGTGGTGTTCCAAAATGAGACTTTCAAGACACAAGCAGATAGTAAGGGAAATTGGCAAATTTTATTGCCTCCCACAGCGGCTGGTGCTATTGAAAATATTCGAATATCAACTAATGATGATAGCGTACTGCTCAATAATATTATTTTCGGAGATATCTGGTTGTGCGGGGGTCAATCAAATATGGAGTGGTTCTTTGAAGCTACTTCTGACTCAGAAAAGGAATTGGCATACGCAAATAATTCCAACATAAGGTTATTGGAAATCCCTCACCAAATGTCTAATGTACCTCTAAATGATTTTGCGGAAAAAATCAAGTGGAATGTTTGCAATGATTCCACAGTTCTCCAGTTTTCAGGTGTTGGTTATTATTTTGGAAAATTTTTACATGAGAAAGTATCAAAACCTATTGGTTTGATTTCCAATAATTATGGTGGAACAGTGGTGGAAGCTTGGATGAGTGATGAAGGGTTTATTGGTTTAAATGGCTATGAGAAAGATGCAAAAGCCTTGCAATTTATCAATCTAGAGGAACTTAGGAAAAAGGGTACCGGTGATCATTCCACTTGGATTTCAAAATTTTATTCTTCAGACAACGGGATTAAAGATAGTATTTATTCTTGGGCGGATGATGATCATGACAAATCCAATTGGCAAGTTATGGAACTTCCAAGATTGTGGGAGACATCAAGTGATACAACCCTTGCTCACCACGACGGAGTCATATGGTTTGCAAAAAATATTGAATTGAATTCAGGAAGTGAAGGTATGCTTTCACTAGGGCCAATTGATGATTCTGACATGGTATGGATAAATGGGCTACTCATTGGCGAAACGTATAATCGATACAATAAAGATCGAATTTATCATATCCCGCCTGGTATTTTGAAACCCGGAAAAAATACAATCGTGGTTCGTGTGGAAGATTATATTGGGGGCGGAGGTCTAGCCGGTCCTGGCGAAAAATTATTCTTAGAAGTCGGTGGAGATAAAAAATCTTTGTCAGGTGATTGGCAGTACAAAATTGGATATACGTGCACTGAAAAAATGCCAGTCAATGCATTTAATCCCAATAACTATATCACATCCCTGTACAATGGTATGATATCACCAATGGTTAAGTTTCCTATTAAAGGCGTGATATGGTATCAAGGTGAATCCAATACATATCGAGCTGTAGAATATGCTGATCTTTTTCAGAGATTTATTTTAGATTGGCGTAATAGATTTAATATCAATGATTTACCCTTCATTTTTGTACAATTAGCTAACTATTATGCTGAGAGCATCTTACCTGAAGAAAGTACTTGGGCAGAGTTAAGAGAAGCACAACAAAAAGCATTGGCATTGCCCAAAACTTCCATGATCACTGCTATCGATATTGGAGATGCAAACAATATTCACCCTGCCAATAAACGGGAGGTTGGAAGTAGATTGGCTTTAGCTGCGGCACGAGATGTTTATGGAATGGATGTGCATTATAAAGGGCCAACTTTCAAAAATGCGAAATTGGAGCTAAATAGCATTGTGGTTTCATTTGACAATATTGGTGCTGGGCTTAGGGTCAATGATAAATTTGGATATGTCTTTGGGTTTACAATTGCTGGAGAAGATAAGAAATTTCATTGGGCAAAAGCTGAAATCATTAGTCAAAATACCGTTAAGGTCTGGTGTAATGAGGTTATCAAACCTGTCGCGGTCAGATATGCATGGCAAAATAATCCAGCTCCAGCAAATTTGAAAAATAGTTTTGGTATGCCTGCACTCCCATTCAGAACCGACAGTTGGACATTAAGCACACAGGATTTAACAAGATATGCGGATTGATTGTGTTTTTAGCGTAATAGCAAGTTTGCTATTTGTATTGGGTTGTAACTGTATTGAAAAGTTATCAAATGCGACAACTGAGTCAAATATCTGCAAACTTATTTCTTCGTCACAAAGCCCAATCGATGTGATAGAAGATGGTAGAACTTTATTGTTTTTTGCAACAGCATCATCGTCTTTGTCGGGAGTAAATTATCACATTAACAATAATTTTCAAAATCAAATAAAGCAACTAAATCTGGGATTGAGTATGGCAATATTTGATAATATTGATGCAAATACCTCCAAAATTCAAATTGATATTAAAAATAATGATATATGTAATGCACAAAGTGTTTATGCAGTTAATTACTATAACATTAAATCAAAAATTATTTACTGTGATCCGAAAAAGGGGAGCTTAGGTGGTAGCGGTACTAGAAACGAACCTTTCCCTGCACTATCTACACTTTTACAATCAGGTTATCATCCTTCACCAAATGAAGTGATTTTCTTACTTGACGGCAATCATGGCGATGTATTCCTTTCAGGTGAAGATTTTAGTGTTTGCTCGGCATCCAACGCATCTCCAATTCTAAATTCAATCCAATTTATTAATGCGAATAACATAGCTTTACGGAGTGTTGAAATTTTGTCAAATAAAGTGAATAGCGATGCGATTGTTTGGATAGATTCATTATCATCCAAAATACAAATTTCAAATTGTTTCATTGGGAGTGATGTTGATATTCATGAACTAGAATCATTGACTTGGAAAAAAAATGTTTATACAGGTATTTATTGCAATGGCACCGCTTGTACTTTTAGATACAATTTGATTCAGGATGTATTTCATGGCTTTCAATCCAATGGTGATTCTACTATTTTTGATTGCAATATTATAGATAGATTTTGTGGAGATGCTATAAGAAATACAGGGGACAATAGCACTTACTCAAATAATTTTATCACAAATGCTTTGATTGATGATTATTATGATCCTTTGGGTAATCACGATGATATGTTTCAGGCGTGGACACATGATTTACCTATAAAAAACATCACTATCTCTGATAATATTGCCATCAGTTATACAGACACTACTATCACAAATCTAGCAAAAATAGTACAGGGTTTGGTTTGTTTTGATGGTTTTGCTGAAAACTGGAGAATTGAAAATAATATTGTTTTGACTGATCATCCTCATGGTATTGCTTTATATGGAGCGAAAGATTGCTTTATTAATAATAATATTGTCATGCGGCATCCTGGAAGAAAGCACAGTTTTGAATCTGACCCATGGATAATGATTCATGACCATAAAGATGGCAGGGAAAGTAAAAATACCACCTTATTTCAAAATAAAGCATCAAACTTTAGATTTGAATCTAAAGATATCATAAGTACCAATAATACGCTATTGGATTCACTAATGCAAGACAAAATGTATGAATATTATGGTTGGAAATAGCAAAACTGGAGCCAGAATATGGTGTGCTTTAATGGTAGGATTATTCCTTTTAGGGTGTAGCACTCCAAAGGTAAATTTTAGATTTGCCTTGAAGAATGAGAATTACAAAGAAGTCCAACAAGCCAATCGCCTGAAAACAAATAAGACTGAAGTGACATCGCAATATTTTCAGATGGAAGGCCCTGCATGGGAAAATGAAAATATTGCATTTAGAAACTACTTTGATGAGAGGAATGGAATGGATATTTTTGGTAAGAAAACTGCAAAAATGATTTTGGATAGTGTCGGTATTCGCACGAATTATCATGAAATGCAACCTTGGGGAATGGATATTTTGAAAGTGGGTAATTCATTAGGATCTGGGGGCATAGGATTGATTATTGGGGATACTTTATATAGAATTGGGCCAAAAGGAGATGGAAGTTTTAAGTTGCTGGAAGAATCTAAAAAACTAGTACGCTTTGAATTATTATTTGATGAAGTCAAAATTTTAGATAGGAATTACCATATATCACATATTATTTCAATAAAACCAAATACATTTTATTTTGAAAACTCTTTGGCTATAACCGGTTTACAGGGAGATGAGGTTTTGGCAGTTGGTATTGTAGATCATATTAAAAAAGTAAATCACCTTAGTGATTCAAATCGCCAAATTTTGTACACGCATGGTACACAGACAATGCAAAATGAAACCTTAGGTATGGCTATAGAAACAGATTCAGAATATTTCATGGCAAGTGGCCATACTCAAAACTTCAAAGGGGAAGTTACGAATAGTCACCTCATGCAATTAAAATTATCAAATGATACGCCTACTCAATGGAAATTTTATGCAGTATGGGATACTAGCCATCCTCAATTTGGTACAGAAGAAAGCTTTATTAGTTTAATGAAGACATCAAGGTGATAATTTTGTTTATGCCTTAGTTTTAGCTTCTTGCCATAGTACTTCCATATCATCAAGTGTCATATCGGCGAGTGGTAGATGACTATGATTTTCGATATATTCAAAACGTTTTTTAAATTTCTTATTCACTTTTTCCAATGCTGCTTCAGGGTCAATTTTTAGATACCTGCCGTAGTTTATCAATGAGAATAAGACATCACCAAATTCCATTTCAACATCTTTGGTATTTCCACTGTCAATGGCATCTTCCAATTCTTGCATTTCTTCTTTTAATTTATCCCAGACACCTGCTCTGTCCTTCCATTGAAACCCGAACTGTGCAGTTTTCTCTTGCATTCTATATGCCTTAACCATGGACGGAAGTCCTGAAGGTACTCCGGATAAGACTGATTTTTTACCACTTTGAAGCTTTATTGTCTCCCAATTTTTTTTAACTTCTTCTTCTGTACTTGCTTTTACATCACCATAGATATGTGGATGCCTTTGAATCAACTTTTCACACACGGTATGAATAGCTTCTGTTATATCAAACTTCTCAGTTTCTGATGCTATTTTGGAATAAAAAACAAGATGTAAAAGTATATCACCTATCTCTTCCTTTATCTCGTTCATGTCCTCAGCAATGATTGCTTCTGATAGCTCATATACTTCTTCAATGGTAAGAATTCGAAGCGATTGAAGGGTTTGTTTTTTATCCCATGGGCAATTTTCACGTAAGTCCTCCATGATGTTGAGTAATCGAGCAAATGCTGTTTGCGCATCTGCAAATTCCATTGAATGTAATGACATGAATTATTACAATTTAGGGAGTAAAGATAGCTAATATATTTAACAAAAATTTTATTCTTCAAGCATGTGGTTCAGAACAATTCTACTTTTAAAGCATTGAATTGCTTAGTTTGAAGTCATGTTCTGTAATCGTAAACCAATAGTGCTCTGACTGATCGTATAGCAATGTGCCGCGATTGACAAATCCTAAACCGTTAATTATAGCAATAGATCTATTATTTTTTACATGTGCCATTGCATATATTTCTTTTAATTTCATTGCGTCGAATCCATAGTGTAAAGCTGCTTTAGAAGATTCCTTGGCATATCCTTTTCCCCAATATTTTTGGATCAATCTATAGCCAAGATCATAATAACTTTGCTGTTTATTGAAGGGTTCTGTAACGTATTTCAGTCCGCACCAACCCACAAATTCTCCACTCTCTTTTTCAATCATAGCCCATCTACCTATCCCAAATTTTGTGTATTGCTGTCTTACTTTGTCTATAATTTCAACACATTGAGATAAATTGACCAATGGTCTATTTCCTAAAAATTCATGTACTTTTGGGTCAGAATCTAATGTGAAAATTCCATCGACATCGTCATAATTTAATTCTCTTAAAATCAATCTTTTAGTGGTTATTATGGGATTCATGTGGCTGAAATGACAGATTTTACTTAAAATATTTTGCATGTAAGCACTGCAATATCGTCAGTAACCTCATTAGCACCTCTGAAATCGTGTAGTGTTTCTAATAATTTAGCATTAAATTTGTCTGGATTTAAGTTTGCTTGTGCTATTACAAAATTTTCAAGAATTTCGTCACCAAAATACTCTTGATTCTCATTGCGCAAATCTGTCAATCCATCAGTAAAACTCATGATTATATCTCCTGAATGAAGTGGTAGTGTTTCTTCATTTAAGTTTTCTAACTTTTCAAATGCGCCTATAAATGAACATCCTTTATTCAACCGAACAATATTACCGTTACTCAATAAGATGGGAGGATAGTGTCCGGCATTGATATATTTTAGTGTTTGTGTTTTTAGGTTGACTTCTCCAATAAAAAATGTAATATACCTATCGCTTTTTGTAATTCTATATACCGACTGATTGAGTGCAAAAATGAATGTTTCAAGGTCTCGATATTGGAAAATCAAACTTTGGATCATTGCTTGAAAATTGGCCATAAGGAGCGCAGCGGCTACACCTTTTCCTGAGATATCTGCAATACAGAATGCAAATCTGTCTTCATCAAACTGAATGTAATCCAAATAATCACCACCAATGTTGTCATGAGGCATGTAGATTTTTGAGAAAGCAAATTTATCGCTCTTTGGCATGACTTCAGGAATCAACATCTGTTGTACTTCGGTAGCAAATTCCATCTCTTTGCGTAACCTTTCTTGTTCTAATTGTCTTTTGAACAATCTTTTATTTTCAATGGCTACGGCGATGATATTTGTTATCGTGGTGATAAATTGGATTTTGTTATATAAGTCTTCTTTTTCTTTTATACCGCCTATTACAGCATAAGAAATTGGTATATTTTTATGAAATACAGGTATTATAATATCAAAACCGTCTAGAACTGGATATTCATTGCCCTTGATGGTGTACAATCTGTTATGGGTCAGTAGGATTTCTATTATTTCTGTGTGATATGACTTTTTAAAATTGATGGTCGAAGTACAATGCCATTCACCATCACTAAGTATATATAAAGCCATTTTCTCAACACCCATTTCCCAACTCAAAAATGACTTGTACATATTGTATAACCCTTCAGCAGACACATTGTCATTGATCGCCTGTGTTATTGTAAGCAAGGATTTGATTTGCAATTGCTTCAAACTCAAATCCTTCTCTAACTTTTCAAGTAAAGCCAATTCTCGATTCATATGGCAAAGGTAACAAACATTGATTGATGTCAAATGCAATCAACACAAGATAATATTATCTTAACTTTTATTCTGCTGCCGCCGCACTTAAGATGGAGAGGGACTGAATTCCACTGGCAAGTAATACTTGAGCGCATGATTCTATAGTAGCGCCAGTAGTAATGACATCATCTACCAATAAAATGTGTTTTCCTTTTAGTAATTGATTTGGGTCATGAATGATAAAATTTTCTGCCACATTATCTATTCTTTCTGAACGAGATTTTCGGGTTTGTGACGCGGTGATTTTTTGTTTCAAAAGTAAATCAGTATGGAGTGGAATTCCAAATTTATAAGCAAGGGGAGCTGCGATGAGTGTGCTTTGATTATAGCCACGATGGAACATTTTTGAGAAATGTATTGGCACTGGTATGATGATGTCAGGTTTTGGGAAAAATGAACAATCATTGGCTCTTTGGGCTAATAACTCACCCATTATAGTGCCAACTTCAGATTTTTTCTTGTATTTCAATCTATGCAGCATACTTTGTATAGCTGATCCTTCACGGAAAATAAACAATGAACCCACGAAGCTAAAAGGTATTCTACCGTAAAAATGACGAGTTAAAAAGTGATCTTTTATTTCGAAATGGTCAGAGTACGGTAGTTCTACACTACATGAAATACAAAAGTAACTCGACTTTGACTTGACTTTTTTATCACAAGCTAAGCATAAATTTGGGAAAAAAGTATAAATGATGTCCGAGTAGATGTTCAGAATTTTCATGATCATTTTTCAAGTATGTCGGGACGACTGGATTCGAACCAGCGACCCCTAGCACCCCATGCTAGTGCGCTACCAGGCTGCGCCACGTCCCGAATTTATATTTTAACCCTACAAATATAATATGTTTAGGTTATTATATAAAATAAAAAAGTCTTGCCATTTGACAAGACTCCTGTTTTTTGGAATGAGATATTAAGGATATATCAAATATGATGCCAATAAATACTACTTTAGCTATTGTCAAGGCTTTTTTGTGCTGAAATAACAATACTTGCATTAATTTCAAACCCTATAAGTAAAATCATAGAATTTAATTGTATCCATATCAGCAATACCATTAAAGCGCCTATGGAACCGTAGACTTCATTAAAACTGCCAAAATTATTGATATAAATACTAAATAATTTTGATAATACCAATGTGAAAACGGTAGCAAGGAGCGCCCCAATATTAAAAAAATTTATTTTTCTATACATTGATGGACCAAAGCGATAAATGAATGATATTCCTGTATAAATGATAAATATAGTGATGAACCACATAAGTAAAGCGAGAATGTCATTACTAAATTTCGGTATGGAAAAATAGCCTTCTAAGAATGATAGGAAATATTCTTGCAACACAGGGATGGTCAAAGCAATTATCAGTAACAATGTCAAGAGTAAAGTCAATCCGATTGCCCAAAATCTTTGTACAATAAAATTACGTTTTTTGAAAACTTCAGAGTACGTCTTATCAAATCCTCCCATGAGAGTAAGCATACCATTGGATGAGAAATATAAAGCCAGAATTGCACCTAAAGACAATAAACCTTGTCTTTTTATTAGTACTAGATCATTGACAATGTCGAAGATATATTTATGCGCTGTGTATGGGATGATGTCTTTGGTACTTTCTTTTAATGAAGCGGTAAAGTCAATGGCCACTGGCATTAGAGGGAGTAAGGCAAAAATAAAAATGATAGTTGGAAATAAGGACAGAAACAGACTATATGCAATAGAATTGGCTCTGTTTATTATGTTAGATAAGTTGGTTTCTTCGATAATTTGCACAAAGGCCTGATACAGACTTACACCATGAAAACCAAATGGTGAAAAGTCTTTTGACCATTCTAATATAGACAAAATCCATGGTGCATACTTATTTATAAAATCCTTTGTTGACTTCATCGTTTATGAAAACCACTTCGCAAGGATAACAGTCAAGTCATCTGGACAGGAGACTCTAGCTCCGCTTTGCATGTCAATAAAAAATAGTTTAACACTCGCCTTATGGAGTAATACTCTTTGTTCATTGAAAATTTCATGTTTAAACTGTACCATTTTTGTAGGTAATTCTTCCATGATAGTCACGATGGCTAATTCTTCATCATAACGTGCTGGCTTCAAATACCTAGCTTCCAGTTCCACTACAGGCATCATAATCTGATATGTGTCCTCCATTTTCTGATATGTGAAACCTACAAATCGCATGGTTTCAGCTCTCCCTATCTCATATAGCAATGGATATTGCCCATAATATAGGTATCCCATTTTATCGGTTTCACCATACCTGACTCTCTTTTTATATTCGTAGATGAGCATGTAATCAGCCTAAATAATATCTCTTAATACAGGACAAGTCATGCAGTGGGATCCACCACGAGCTCTTGAAAGTTCATTGGATGGCAATGTGATGATGGTTTTTTCAACTTTTTCTACATCGATACTTTTATTTTCAATCCCTTTTAAAAAATCTCGTGCATGAATAATGGTATAACCAGCATTTTGAAGTGCTATATCTGTTTTTGGATTCCTATCATAACCGATTGCTACACCAGGTTTTATTGCGACTAAGTTACATCCATCTGTCCATTGCTCACGCTCCTGGTGCGGTGATTTTCCATCCCCTGCAAAAATAAAATTGATATCAGGATTGATCTCATGGATGAAAAAATTTTTGACTGAGTCATATGTTATTTTGGCTCCATTTTTTCGGTATACTTTCACATTTGAGCTGAATCCGTCATACACTATGGGTTTAAAACATATGATATCATTGGTGTCAATCATTGTAAACAGTGTATCAATGTGCATGAAGCTCCTTTCTGAAGGAATGTTTACTTGTGCCACATTTTTTGTCAATCCTTTTTCGAAAAGTACATTCATAAGACTTTTTGCTGCGTGATCTGTGGTCCTTTCTGAACAACCAATCAGCACAAAATCATCGTTTATCACCATCATGTCACCACCTTCGAGAGATACAGCTTCACCGTATTTGGAAGGTGGAAATTTATCAAGGTGGTTTAAGTTTATTATTTTCCCTTGTTCGTTTAACTTGGAAAAGTCTGGGTGGGCATAAAAAATAAATCTTGTCAAGAGATTCTCCCTATATCTGGCTGATTTTGCGGCCTTAGTAAGTATGATATGATCCTTTATAGTGACAGCAACATCACGTGTAAAAATGAAATTTGGTATAGGATCGAAATAAATATGATCTTCATCTTGATGATATCCAGTGATAAGCAATCTGGTCAGTGACTCATGATCCAGACTCATCAAAAAGTCTTTGTCATAAAGTGGTCGCTCTTCGTATTCTATTACTTTATGAATGAGCTCATCTTTTATCGTTGGACTTGCGGCAAATCCCTCAGCAATAAGTCGCTGAGTGTCCATGACATTTTCCTTACCCATAAAAGCTTGTAGAACTCGACAGAATACATCATGTTCTTCCCTCATTTGAGGCAAATGAACGATATCATCAAATAAAAGTTCTTCAGCCTTTTTTGGAGATACCCTTGATATACCATCATCAGGCCTGTGAATGATGACTTTTCTTAACCTACCAATTTCAGAATTTACTGATAACATAAATTTACATACTATTCTCCGCAAAGGTAGTAAATTTACCTTTTCTTGATAGCAGTAGAAAACAATACTCTTAGGGCAACCTAAAAAAAATTATACTTCTCTATAATGTTAGCTTTAACATTGTGTTATTAAGTCCCATCATTTTTCTTTGTCTTAAAAGTAGTATCTTTGCAGGTCAATGTAAAGTATAATTGCGTTTTTTTATAGGTGTTTTGCAATATTTTATTAATAATCAATTTATAATATAGTATAAATATATTACATATGAATATTCAATATCTTGGGCATTCCTCTTTTTTAGTTACTATGGGTGGCAAAAACCTGCTTTTAGACCCATTCATATCTCAGAATCCTAAAGCGCATGCAATATCACTGGACGACATACAAGCTGATTTTATACTTTTGAGCCACGGACATTTTGACCATGTTGCTGATGCTGAGGCCATTGCAAGAAAAAATGATGCCACGATAATATCAAATTATGAAATCTATGCTTGGTATGAAAGCAAAGGCATTAAAGGTCATCCTATGAACATTGGTGGTTCTTGGCGATTTCCTTTTGGAACAATAAAAATGGTGAATGCTGTGCATTCTTCAGTATTACCTGATGGAACCTATGGCGGAAATCCAGGTGGCTTTCTTATCACAAATGAAGATGAGTCACTGTATTTTGCTGGAGACACAGCCTTGACTATGGATATGCAATTAATAAAATTGTTTTGCCCCAATCTAAAAGTAGCAATTCTACCAGTTGGTGATAATTTTACAATGGGGGTTTCAGATGCATTGATTGCGTCAGATTGGATTGGGTGTGACCAAGTTGTTGGATGTCATTTTGATACTTTTGGATATATAGAAATAGATCACAATAGTGCTCAAGAAGTCTTTCATAAAAATGGTAAACGACTGCATTTGTTACACCTAAATGAAATTATTCAATTATAATATTAACCCAAATTTTTATGACCAAAATTATTGCAATAGCAAATCAAAAGGGTGGTGTAGGTAAGACTACTACGGCAATAAACCTCGCTGCTTCTCTCGCTATAATGGAAAGGAAAGTACTTCTCGTTGATGCCGATCCTCAAGCAAATGCATCATCAGGAGTTGGAGTTAAACCTGAAGAAGTAGAATTTACTATCTATGATTGTTTGACAGAGGGAAAGGACCCAAATGAAGCTATTGTGACAACGGAAACTCCAAATTTGGATTTGTTACCATCATCCATTGACTTGGTTGGTGCGGAAATAGACTTGGTAAGTTTTCCTGCAAGAGAGTACATTATGCGTAGTGTTTTGGAAAAAATTACCAAGAACTATGACTATATATTTATAGACTGTTTGCCGTCATTGGGCTTAATTACGCTGAATGCACTGGCAGCTGCGGATAGTGTCATAGTACCTGTTCAGTGTGAATTTTTCTCCTTGGAAGGATATGGGAAATTGAAAGATACTTTGAATTTAGTACAAAATTCCATCAATCCTAAACTTGAAATTGAAGGTGTACTATTATCAATGTATGACCAGAGACTAAGGATGGCAAACATGGTGATTGAGGAGGTAAGGCATATTATTTCGGATCGTATTTATGAAACAGTGATTCATCGAAATAGTAAAATAGGTGAAGCTCCATCCCTTGGACAACCGGTTTTGATTTATGATGCCAGCAGTAAAGGTGCAGTAAACTTTTTAAATTTGGCAAATGAGTTTATTTCACATAATGAAGTAGTGGCATAATATTTAAATTAATTCAGAAAGAATGAATAAAAAAACAGAAGTTTCTAAAGGTCTTAGATCACTTCTTACCAATATCGAGAAAACCAATAATCCGTTGGAACGCAAACAATTGGTTAAAGAACTGAATAATAGCATAGCGCTTGTGAGTCCTGAATTGATAGAAGTAAACCCTTTTCAACCTCGTACCGAATTTGATGAAGAAAAATTATTGGAACTTGCTAAAAGCATAAAGGCTTCAGGATTGATACAACCGATTACCGTTAGATCTTTGGGAGGAGATAGATATCAGTTGATCTCAGGTGAGAGAAGGTTGCGTGCTTCAAAGATGGCTGGATTGTCAGAAATTCCTGCTTATATCAGAGTTGCAAATGACCAAGAGATGTTGGAAATGGCACTCGTAGAAAATATACAGAGGTCAGATCTCAACGCCTTGGAAGTGGCAATCTCGTATCAACGACTCATGGATGAATGTAATTTGACTCATGAAGCACTGTCTGATAGGGTAGGAAAGGATAGAAGTACAATAACAAATTATACAAGACTACTCAAACTGCCTGTTCAGATCCAATCATCTGTACGAGATGGGATATTGTCCATGGGCCACGCAAGAGCTTTAGCAGGAATTGAAAATCTAGCACTGCAAATGATGGTTTTCAAACAGGCTACTGAAAAATCTCTTTCTGTGCGAGCAACAGAACAATTAGTGCGCGAACATCAAGCGGCAGGAGATAAAGTAGGTCAGAACCAAAAATCAGAGAAAGTTGAAAGTAATGCACAAGTAAATAAGATAAAAGATACCTTGAGTAGAAAATTTGGAACAAAGGTAGCTATACAGCGCAATGCTTCGGGTAAAGGCACCATTTCATTCCCTTTCCAAAATGATGAAGAATTCAATAAAATCCTTGAGCTCTTTGAACTGGAGTAAACAATTCAGGTCAACAGTCTTTTTTTTATTGGTCGGATATTTTTATATGTCTGCCCAACAATTGGATTTGCAGAGTACTGCATCAATACAGACAGATACTTTAGAAAGTGACTCAATTGTCAGTAATAGTTTTTTTGAACTTTTTAAGGGCAAACCAGGGAAAGCAGCTTTATATGGATTGGTCATTCCAAGTGGTGGTCAGATATACAATAGAAGATGGTGGAAAGTTCCTTTAGCATTGGGTATTGATGCTACCACGGTGTATTTTACCATTACCAATACAAATAGACTTAAGATAAGCCAAGCAAATTATGAAAATGCTTTAGCAAGTAAAGACCCGCTAACACCTCGATATCTCGCCATAAGAAACAATGATAGACGCAATAAGGAATGGTCAGTATTTTGGCTGGTAGCAGGTCATTTGTTTACAGTATTAGATGCTTTTGTAGACAGGCATTTAATGGGATTTGATGTGAGTGATGATATATCGTATAGCGCTTCATCTGTGCCAATGGTTCCTTTAGTGCGTGTGAGAATCCCAATAGATTATGTTGTTAGAAATCCAGAACATCATTGATTCAAATTCCAGTTTCTTCACATGGTAAAGCCCGTCAATATCAAATCCAAAAATAAGATATATCCTTCAGGAAAGAAGGGTTTACCTCCCGGTAGCTTCATTTATACTGGAAAAAGTTTTGGTACTGAATTGAGTATTGAGGTGATTCAATATACCGTGGATACATATGAATCTAAGAGGCTGACATTAGACCAGTTATTGGCATTAAATACTTCTTCAGGCTATTTTTGGATCAATATTCTAGGTCTACATGATGAAAAATTTGTAATGTCTATTTGCCAAAAATTTGGTATTCATTCATTATTTATTGAAGATATTTTAAATATCCAACAAAGGCCCAAACTTGAAGTAGAGAAAAGCTACATTTATATTCCTTTTAAATGTTTTGAATGGAATGACATAGATGGAGAACTCGAATATGAGCAATTTTCTCTGATTTTATTTAATAATGTTTTACTCACATTTCAAGAAAAACTTGGTGATCAATTTGATGAGATCAGAGCAAGAATGGCAAGGAGTGATTCAATGGTAAGAAGTAAAGAAATAGACTATTTATTTTATAGATTGATAGATGTGACGGTGGATAATTATTTTGGTGCCATTGAAAAAATAGGAGACAATCTTGAAAACCTTGAAAATAAAATTATACAGAGACCTCAACCTGAGGATGTGGGTTTGATCCAGAATTTTAATAAAGAGATAATGTTATTGCGCAGGAATGTACTTCCTCTGCGTGAGGTGCTATTCAGATTGAGCAATACTGAACATCCAGTTCTAAGCAATTCGATCAAAAAATACATTGTTGATGTAATGGATCATTCAATCCAAGTGACAGATACCATCGAAATGTATAGAGAAATTAGCGTAGGATTAAAAGACTTACATCTCAATACTGTCTCTTATGAAATGAATAGGGTAGTCAAAACATTGACAGTTATTTCGACATATTTTATACCACTCACTTTTATTGTTGGTGTGTATGGTATGAATTTCAAATATATGCCAGAACTTACTTATAAGTATGCTTATCCCATTATTTGGCTAGTGATGATTTCAGTCGTAATAGGATTGACAATATATTTCAAGCGCAAGAATTGGTTTTGAATCCATTAATGTTTTACTATTCTTGCATTATAACCTTGGTGTTTGAAATACAAATTATAAATTCCTGTAGGTAAATCAGAAATACTAATAGTGCTTTCACCCTCATTAAAGTAAAAGTGTTTAGTAACTTTACCTGCCATATCAAATATGACTACTTCATCGCTCTTATCATTCAGTATATGGATATAACCATTTAAATCAATGTGTATCTTTGGATTTGAGCGGACATCTTCAATAGTTGTACTTGTAACCTTTCTAGAATAAGATTTAAAAAACTTCCAAATTTCTTCACTTGCACTGAAATCTCTTGAAGTAGTACCTATATCTATTAAACTTCCTGGCCAAGTATGACCTCCATTGTCTACAACAATAAACTGAACCTCTACATTATCATTGCAATTTCTATAGGTGTACTTAGTACTTGTAGTATTATCAGTGATATTTGTGTTTGGAAATTCATACACTTGAGGAGAAACGCTGCACCCATTATTTTCAACCCAAAATTGAATCACATCTTCAATAGGAGCTGCTATTGGGTCTAAACCTTGATATGGCACCACATCATCTTTTGTGCCGTGTATTTCGAGTATTGGCATATAAACTTCAGGTTTACATACATCGAAGTTCCTAGGTACCATAGAACCAGTAACTGAAGCAATAGCCGCAATTTTTTCACTAAGATGACATGCTAGATAATAGCTCATAAAACCACCATTTGACATACCACATGCATAGACTTTAGAACCATCTATCTGATATGTTTGTACCATATAATCTATAATGTCTGACATGAATTTCACATCATCTGCTGGACTACCGAAAGGCCAGCCCACGTTCCAAGCATTATTGATCCCATCTGGATAAACCACAAGGAAGCCTTCTCTATCAGCGACCTCATTCATTCGAGCATAGAACTCTTGTTGTAATGCATCAGAAGAATAGCCATGCATATTGATTACCAATGGTTTACCAGCAGTATTCGATGTAGATGACGGAAAATGAATGCGTATTGAACGAGTCAATTGATTAGAAGTAAGTGTTTTGATTTTTGTAGTTTGACTCGATAGGATGAAAGATGTTTGCATTAAGAAGGCAAAAAAGACAATATTTTTAAGCATACCATTTTTTTTTGTCAAATATAATGAATTCAAAAGAAAAATTCGATGTATTGAACAATATGTTTTATTGAAAGTTGGTAAAAAAGCTATAACATTTTACCCTAATCAAGATTTATAATTAGAAATACGACGAATAAATTTATCTTTCGAATGGTCAAAAAGGCACTTTTAAAGCCAAATATCTATAATAATGTGCCTATCAGAAATACGTCAAGTTTACTTAATTGAAATCGTGCAGCGCTTTTACAACTACTTCGCTTTTTTCTTAGGTGAAATCATCACTATCATACGTTTTCCTTCCAATTTTGGTAATTCTTCAGCTGCACCAAATTCTTCCAACTCTTTCAAAAATTTCAAAAGAAGCAATTCACCTCTATCTTTGAATATAATGGCTCTACCTTTGAAATGTACGTATGCTTTGATTTTTGCGCCTTCATCTAAAAATTTAACAGCATGTTTCAATTTAAAATCGAAATCATGCTCATCTGTATTAGGTCCGAAGCGAATTTCTTTGACAACAGTTTTGGCTGTCTTGGCTTTTAATTCTTTTTCCTTTTTCTTTCGGTCATAAATAAATTTTTTGTAATCTATTATCTTACAAACGGGTGGATCAGCATTTGGACTAATTTCCACTAGATCCATTTCTAACTCTCTAGCCCATTGTATGGCTTGATTGGTATAATAGACACCAGTTTCAATGTTTCTGTTTGCAACGGCGCTTATCTCTTCCAGATTTTCACCGACCAACCTAATACGTGGAGACGAAATTTCATTATTTATTTTATACTGATATTTATCGTCCTGAGCCTTACTTGTAGGCTGCACTTTTCCTCTTGCCAAATGAATGATGTTTTGTTACAAAAAATATGACTTTAAGATTGCAAATATAGCAGTACTTGCCATATTGTATACCATCAATGTCAATATATTTAAAATTATTTTTCTTTTTCGTCTGCCTTTTTTTGTTTTGTTTCTAGGCCATGGATTTCTATACCGCTGTTGTCGCTATTCATTTTGGCTAATAATTTAGATCCTTTACTTGGATTTTCAGACAAAATATATTCGGCTAGTGGATCTTCTACGTACTTTTGAATTGCTCTTGCTAATGGTCTAGCACCAAACTGCGGGTCATATCCTTTTTCTGCAACAAATTCTTTAGCATCATCAGTAAGACTTAATGACAACTCTAAGTTATGCATGCGAGCAAAAAGATGACTTAGAGTGATATCAATAATTTTGAAAATATGTTCTTTTTCAAGACTATTAAATATTATTACATCATCAATTCTGTTAAGAAACTCAGGTGAAAAAGTCTTCTTTAAAGCAGATTGAATGACAGCTTTGGTATTTTCTTCAGCATTTTCTTGTCTTGAAGAAGTCGCAAATCCAAGTCCTTGACCGAAGTCTTTCAGTTGGCGAACACCTATATTAGATGTCATGATGATTAGGGTGTTTTTGAAATCTACCTTTCTGCCTAAACCATCCGTAAGTTGCCCATCATCTAAGACTTGCAATAAAATATTGTAAATATCAGGGTGTGCCTTTTCAATTTCATCCAATAATATGACTGAATAAGGTTTTCTCCTTACTTTTTCAGTCAGTTGACCACCTTCCTCATATCCAACATATCCTGGAGGAGCACCAATCAATCTTGATACTGAGAATTTCTCCATGTATTCTGACATGTCTATGCGTATCAAAGCATCATCATTGTCAAATAGGTATCTAGCTAAGGCTTTGGCTAATTCAGTTTTTCCAACACCTGTAGGGCCAAGGAAAATGAATGAACCAATTGGCTTATTAGGGTCTTTTAGTCCAACACGATTTCTCTGTATCGCCTTGGTGACTTTTTTGATGGCGTCTTCTTGTCCTATGATTAAGCTACCCAGATCTGTATTCATTTTGACAAGTTTGCTGGATTCGGTCTCAGCAACTTTTTTTACAGGTATTCCGGTCATCATTGCAACTACTTCCGCTATATCATCTTCATTTACAGGAAATCTTCTAGTTTTTGCTTCTTTATCCCACTCTTCCTTATTTTGTTCCAATTTTCTGAGTAGTTTAGATTCTTGGTCTCTTAGATCAGCTGCCAGTTCATACTGTTGATTTTTGACAGCAGCATTTTTTTGTTCCTTTAAAACTTCAATTTCTTTTTCGAGATCTTCTATAAACTTAGGTACATGAATATTTTTTAAATGCGTTCTAGCTCCTACTTCATCCATCACGTCTATCGCTTTGTCAGGAAAAAAGCGATCTGAAATATACCTTTCACTCAGTTTTACACATGCTTCTACTGCTTCATCTGAATAGGAAACATTATGGAAGTCCTCGTATTTTGTTTTAATATTATGCAAGATGTGAATTGTCTCTTCAGCAGATGGTGGATCTACCATGACTTTCTGAAATCTACGATCCAATGCACCGTCTTTTTCTATATATTGTCTATACTCATCTAATGTAGAGGCACCAATACATTGCAATTCACCGCGCGCAAGTGCAGGTTTGAAAATATTACTTGCATCTAATGAACCTGTTGCTCCACCAGCACCAACTATAGTATGAATTTCATCTATGAATAAGATGATATCTCTAGCTTTCTCAAGTTCGGTCATGATGGCTTTCATCCTTTCCTCAAACTGGCCTCGATATTTTGTACCTGCTACCAATGCTGCCAAATCCAACATAACAACTCGTTTGTTGAATAAAGTCCTGGATACTTTCCTTTGTAAAATACGCAAGGCCAAACCTTCGACAATGGCTGTTTTTCCTACGCCTGG
This sequence comes from Saprospiraceae bacterium, assembly GCA_041392785.1. GTDB lineage: Bacteria > Bacteroidota > Bacteroidia > Chitinophagales > Saprospiraceae > OLB9. Next base: position 197,144 of record JAWKLK010000008.1, on the reverse strand, counting down.
CTCACCTATTAGGATAGGATTGTTTTTTTTCCTACGGCTCAATATCTGCGAAACACGCTCTATTTCAACATCTCTGCCTATGATAGGATCTAATTTGCCTTCATCGGCTAATCGCGATACATCTCTTCCAAAATTATCCAAAACAGGTGTACGTGATTTGCTTTGAGATTTTCTGGCTGAACTGAATGCATCATTATCATCTTCATCCATAGGTACATCAGAATCAGAATGTGCTTGAGATTTTGTTTCTTTATGTTCAGATTCTTGCTTTACGTATTCTAACTCAGACTTGAAAACATCATAATCTATATTGAAGTCATGCAATACTTTATTAGCTGCATTATCATCATGCTTAAGTATTGAAAGCATGAGATGTTCTGGATTTATTTCATTACTTTTATACACTTTGGCTTCAAGAGATGTTACCTTGAGCACCATTTCTGCATGTTTGTTGAGTGGTAGATTACTATAATTATACGGTGTGTCTAATATAGGTCGCATTGGATTGATTTTCTCAATCTTAAATTTTAATTCATCCATATCGACAGAAAGAGCATCTAAAACCTTGACTGGTAAAGTATCTTTTTCTTGAATTAGACCTAACAAGAAATGTTCAGTTCCAATGAAATCATGTCCCAGCCTAAGCGCTTCGTCTTTACTGTTTTTTATGATTTTTTTGACTTTTGGTGAAAATTTTCTATCGTTCATGAAAGTTATTTTTTTGTGTAAATATACACTGACACTTGACTATGCAAAGATATAATGAATTTTGCATATTTATATTTTTAAGTTGCCTTTTAACGTTTATTTTACTAATAATGACGGTAAAATACTTATTGAGTAACAGTGTAAGTGATTAGAAAAAATTTGCTTTAGCTTTAAAAATTAAAAATATCCTTTTGATTTTTGAAGTAAAAAGTTTATAACCACATTAAATGGCATTGATATTATGTATTACAATTCATATTCCAAGCAATAACAATAAGTCAACATGTCAGTGGCGATAATAAAAATGAATTTCATTTTGAGACTTGTCCTTCAATAACTTAGAATAATTCACAATTGGTTTGGTAATTATACTAAAACATGGTACTTTTGCGTCCTTATTTCAAACGCCATTAGTTTTTAAATTTTAGAAATGAAATTCAATATAGATAAATCAGACCGATATACTATTTTATCATTGCATGAAGATAATTTGAATTCTATTTTAGCTCCTGACTTAAAGTCTGAATTTGTATTTTTTAGAAATGAAGGAGTCAGAAATTTAATTCTAGATTTGTCTTTGGTAAAATATGTCGATTCGTCAGGTCTGAGTGCCATATTGACAGCCAATAGGCTTTGGAAAGACTATGGTGCTTTTATTTTGACTGGCGCCAATAGTGCTTCTGTGAAAAAATTGATAGAAATATCAAGACTTGAATCTATCTTAACTATTATTCCTACAGTTGAGGAGGCAATAGATTTTGCTTTTATGAATGATATTGAGACTGAGCTTACCAAGGAGTCCGAAGAGTAATTTGTCTTTTTAAAGGTGCGGCACCTTAATATCTCAAGTCTGAACTCCTATTTTGAAATTGTACTTTATTTAGGTGTCATAACGCTCTTAATTTTTACTTCTCAAAATATTTTATTTTGGGATACGGTACAATTTGCAGGCAAACACAGTTTATATTTTTATGAACATTTTGGTGTGTCTATCATTCTTCCAAATGATATTGATAGTGGTCATATTCCTGTTTTTGGGTACTATTTAGCTGCACTATTCAAAGTATTTGGTGTATCACTTGATGTGGCGCATTGGGCTATGCTGCCGTTCCTTTTTGGCATTATTTTTTTTGTATTCAGAATAAGTGAATTGCTTTTTAAGAAACCTGAAGAAAGGTTGTTTTTGGTGGTATTATTACTATCAGATCCAACACTACTGACACAATCTATTTTGGTATCACCAGATATAGCTTTAATGTGCTTTTTTTCTATGACCTTTTATGGAATTGTTTCGAACAATCCTTTATGGAAATGGGTGGGAGTAATTGGGTTGTCATTGATAAGTTTACGAGGTGCCATGGTCGTTTTTGTGCTTTTTATAATGGATGTTGTGTATCGCGATATAAAGGGATTCAGGATTTTTCAGATAATTTGGCCGTATCTGATCGGTGGGACAATGGTCTTTGCGTATTTTATGTACCATTATTATGTGAAGGGTTGGATAGGTATCCATTCAGATTCACCATGGTATAATAGTTTTTACATTAATGATTTTACGGATTTTCCTAAACAATTGGCTCTATTATTATGGCGTATATTGGATTTTGGAAGGATAGGATTATGGCTTATTGTTGTATTGGTAATGGTAGTTAAAAAGCATCAATGGCCTAATCTAATTCAGAAAAATCAGTCCATGTTCATTTGGCTTAGTTTAGGCTTGCTTATGGTCTTAGGCATTCATTTTTTCATATATAGAGGGGTTAATGCGCATCGATATTTACTACCATTTTATTTTAGTTCAACCATTTTAGCATTCAGTATTTTGAGATATTTGGTTCCGAAAATGGTTCCAAAATTGATGGTGATTATCGTTTTATCACTTTGGACCGGGCATTTTTGGGTATATCCAGATCATATTTCTCAAGGATGGGATGGGAGTTTGGCACACGTTCCATATTACAAACTACGTGATGACATGTTGAAATATCTCGACTCAAAACATATTCCTTTGGAGAGTGTAGGAAGTCAGTTTCCAAATGTGGCTGAAAGTAGATATATCGAACTAAATTTGAATGCAAACTATCAATTTAAACCAGCAGACGTCTTTTCAGATCAATATATCTTGTATTCAAATGTATATAATGATTTTACTGATAATGACAGAAAAATTCTTTCGCTAGAATATGAGTTGATTTATAGTTTGAAGCGCGAAGGAGTTAAGCTGGAATTATACAAAAGGGTAGGGCGAAATTAAGCTTCCTTTTCGAAAAATGGTTTCATCTCGTTTTCAATACTTTCACGCAATTTTTTGAGCTTAATAGCATAGGCTTCTAATTCTTTTTCATTTTCGGTTTTTGGAATCCACTTTCTGACTGGTGTAGGATTGCCATTTTGATCCACTGAAACAAATACAATGACACAATGCGTTTTCTTTATAAAATTTTCCACATCTATCATCTTGGAATAGACATCGATTGCAATATGAATGCTTGTATTTCCTGTATAAATGATGTAAGCATCAATTTTTACAAGATCTCCAATACTGATGGGATGATAAAATCTTATACCACCAACATACACTGTAACACAATAAGTTTGTGCCCAACTTCTTGCACAGGTATAAGCTGTCTGGTCGATCCACTTCATTACAGCTCCACCATGGACGTTTCCACCATAATTGACATCTGTAGGTTCGCTTATGAATTGGAAGGTGATTTTATTTTGATGTGCCATGTAAACCTTATTTGTTAAAAACAAAAGTACACAAATTTAAAAACTTTGATAAGTAAGTAGGTAGGCTCATTTTTAGTTTGCAATGCATATTCCAAAACCGCAAGATTGGGAAAATATAAGTGCACCAAACATATCCAATAATGTAAAAGTGGTTGTAAAGAAAGTTTAGTGTAGAAACAGTATCTGACCTAATTGGGGTTTAAATGCAGTTTTGGTATTCTAATGTGAGGAAAAGAACTTAAAGATCTTATTATAAAAGAAAACCCTTATAAATCAATGACTTATAAGGGTTTATTTTGTTTTTGGCAGCCCGTAGGGGAATCGAACCCCTGTTTCCAGAATGAAAATCTGGCGTCCTAACCGCTGGACGAACGGGCCAAATTGATAGCCTTTCATTAAAAGCGACGCAAAGATATGGAGACTTTTGTAATTTGAAAATAATTTCTAATATTTTTTTTGGTAGATATAAAAGATTTATCTTGGAATTAAGATATTGTGCTGATTAACAATCTTTTAATATCTATGTAGTTTTATATTTATGCATTTAGAAATACATAAATGAGTTGTGCAAATACTATCTTGAGTATCAGAGAAATAGGAAACATAAAAGTATAACCTATTAAAGGCATTCTATTTTGCGAGAGTTGATTTGAGAAATCCAAAATGGCAGGTTGATTAGATTGATATCCAAGTAAAAGGGAAAAAGGAATTTTCAGCAAAGAGTATCCTATCCAAACACTTACCATTGTGGTAAGAATACTAAGGACACTTCCTGCCATAAATATTTTTACCCATTGACCATCTTGCAGGCTTTGCAAGAGTGTATTTCCAGAACTGATGCCTATCACAGCCAATAATAATGTCAACCCCAATTGATTTAGAGTCACATTTGAACCATATGGTAGAACCCAAAGTATTGGTCCAGTTCGCCTCAAAGCTCCTAGCACAAGACCTACTATTAATGGTCCACCTGCAAATCCCAATTTGAAAGTAACATCTCCTGGTAAAGTAAATGGAATCATACCCAAGATCAAACCCAAAGCGATTCCTACACCAAAGGAGAACAGATTGATTGTGCTATTGGCATAATAACTATCTCCAAAAAGGGCTTGAATGCCCGCTATGTCTTTCCTGCTAGCGACAAATCGGATTCTATCACCGGGTTCTAAAATAGTGTCAGGAGTAGCGAGCATCTCCACATCGCCCCGACGAATCCTAGTAATAACAGCATTAAATTTATGGTTGAGATTTAGTGATGACAATGGTTTGCCCATGACATCGACATTTGATACAAAGATTCGGACAATGTCGTATTCTTTTCTATCATACAATAAGCTATTTAATGCCTCCTCACCAAGAACTTGCTGAACTTGAAATAATTCTTCTTCAGTGCCGACTACTATAACATTATCATCAAGATGTAAGGCAATATCCCAATTATTCAAACTGGTACCATGTTTCTGGCTATCTACACGACCGAATATGATATTCCATTGATATTTTTTAATTATTTCCCTTATTTGCATTCCATCCACTTCAGGATTCGTAATGCGTATTGCCTTACTTGTAAGTGTTTCATCTATGGGAAATTTCTTTTTTAAGGACATTTCTTCTTGTCTATAGTCAATTTTATATATTCTTTCCATTAGTTTTAAGGCGAACATAACACCTATCACTCCCATTGGATAAGAGAATGTATAACCTACCACTAACTGTTTTATAGAAGTGCTATCACCATTGTACTTCAGATTAATCATATCTATAACTCCAGCTAGTGCTGTTGTGTTTGTAGATGATCCAGTATAAATACCAACTGTAGTAGCAGTGTCAAATCCTGCAATAAAATGAATAATGATGGTAAAAATAGCTGAAATAGCCAGCATAGTGAAGATAAAGAATATTTCTTCCCAACCTTTTTTTGAAATGGAGTCGAAAAATATTGGACCTGATTTTAGTCCAATAGTATACACAAAGAAGACAATACCGAGCTGAAAAATGATATCAGGTACATGGTATTCTGAATTGATAGACCCAAATAGTAATCCTACAAATAATACAGCAGAAACGCCTAAAGATGTGTTTCCAATTTGTATTCTCCCTACAATAAATCCTATTGCAGATACAATGAAGAGCAATAATAGTGGACTATCTATAAGTAAATGCCCCATCTAATTAGATGTATTTGCTCTTTATTTTGGTATGATATTTATTGTAAAAATGGATAGTCTTTATCCATATAATTGTCATCATATAGTGCAGAAGGCTCAGGTAAAGGTGAATTTTCGGCAAACTCCATAGCTGTTTCAATTTCTGCATCTATCGTATCAATGATGGCTTGAATTTCTTCTACTTTAGCCAATTTTTTAGCAATAATAAGTTCTTTTGTTGTTTCTACTGGATCCTGGGATTTATATTCTTCTAATTCTTCTTTTGTCCTATATTTTGCTGGGTCTGAAACAGAATGACCTCGATATCTATAGGTGCAAATTTCAAGAAAATATGGACCTTTTCCACTACGGATGTATTCAGCAGCCTTAGAAATTGCTTCATGTACATCCTCGGGATTCATACCATTGACTTGTTCGGAAGGCATTTCAAAACCATGCCCAATTTTATACATATCATGTACATTGCTGGTACGCTCTAAAGAGGTTCCCATCGCATATTTATTATTTTCTACAATGTACAATACAGGAAGCTTCCAAGTCATAGCCATATTAAATGCCTCATGCAACGCACCTTGTCTTGCAGCGCCATCGCCAAACATAGTCACACAGAGATTGTCTGAACCTCTATATTTTTCAGCAAAAGCAATACCTGTACCAATTGGAATTTGGGCCCCCACGATACCATTTCCACCAAAGTAATTATGAGCAGCAGAGAAAAAATGCATACTTCCACCTTTGCCTTTGACACACCCAGTGGCCTTGCCATATAATTCAGCCATACAAGAGTTTGCATCCATTCCAAGCGCCAAAGCAACACCGTGTTGTCTATAAGCAGTAATCACCTTATCTTCTGGTCTAATAGCAGATGAAAGTGCTGCACCAATAGCTTCTTGTCCAATATAGACATGACAAAAGCCTCTTATTTTTTGCTGAGAGTATGCAAACAATGTTCTCTCTTCAAATCTTCTTATTCTATACATTACCTCGAACCATTTGAGATATTGATCTTTCGAATATTTTAACCCTTTGTCTGATTTTTTATTGGTTTTTTTTGCTTCTAATACTGCTGACATGTTGAATCAAATTTTATATAAATACAATGGATTGTTTCTTAAAAAATTAAATGCAAAGTTAATCGATAATAGTCAATTATTCCATTGTTTTCTCAACAATTGACCTCAACGAGGCTGGAATACTTTCTTTTCTAACAATTATTCCACCCACAGCCATAAACTGATTCAAAGGATTATGCATTTTAACATCTTCTGATAAAAAAGCTTCAGACCTGAAATCAAGGTTTTCTCGTTCACGGATAAATTTACTTTTGGCTACCATCAAAGCTTGATTTACATTGAAATATCGCGAAATTTCATTTTCATTGATACTTGGTGGAAATGTTTGATCGAATAGAAAGTTCAAAATTGCAATACTATGGACTATCGCAGCAGCCCAAAGTTCGGGCTTGCCAGTATGAATGATTTTTGATTTTCTTTCTTCAAGTTTTTTACAAAGATTTACAGCTAAATAGTTGTATTCATGCCCCAATGTCGGTAAACAAAACTGTGAGACGAGCCTTTGAACTTCAAAACTTTTATCGGATTCTATATTGTTTAACATTTTACTATTTTAATACTGTTATTGAGCCAGATAGGACTTTGACAAAATTATCTAAAAAAACAAATTCGCTCACCCAAGTATAGACACCTTCTTCAACAAATTTACCACCAAAAGTGCCGTTCCACCCAACCGTGGAATCGTTTAGGTCAAATTTCGGTTGATGAAACACCAAATTTCCCCACCTGTCATAGATATTCCAATTTTGTCCATAAATAAATTTGATAGGAGAATGAAAAGTGAAAGTACCATTGATACCATTACCAACGGATCTCATTATATTTGGATAAAAAACATCTCTTTCTTTTGATATTCTAAATTTAACAAAATCCTGTGCTGTGCAGCCTAAAGTATCGGTAGCTATGAGACTCAAGTCCCCATCAAATAACGGAAATAACTTGTAATAAAAGGGAAGACTATCCACCGGTATATAGGGTGATTTTGATGACCACATATAGAAGATCTCATCAAATGGTTTATTAGAAGTCCAGTTTAGCTCTATCTCTTCACCAAGATCCAAGGTTATGGTATCTTGTATAATATCAACGGTAAAATCGACATAATTGAGATTCATTTCAACTGCTTTTACTTCGCAACCAGTAGAAATAGTCACAACATTGAATTCACTGGTCAATGTTTTAATAGGATTTTTATCTCCATCATTCCATATGTAGTCCACGCCATGTAGACTTATATCTATGTGTATGGAATCACCTCTGCACAGCAAATAATCCTCTTCAAACCTTTCTACATCGAATGGAATTATAGTGAGTGGAGTAGGATCATTTTTTATTACTGTGGGGGGGAAATCAGAAACACTCCTTGTACCTAAGGCTATGGGTAAGCCTGATAAGTAGGCTTGGTTATATATCGTACCTAAAGTACTAGGATTCACGTACGCCAAAATCGAAATCGTATCCACACCTAATTTTATAGGCATATCTTCAATAGTCAAAATATTGTTTTGAATGCTGACATTACCACCAAAAGGATTAGAAATAACTTCTTTGATTGTGATCTCTGAAGGAAATGTATCTATCACACTAATATTTTCTCTTATCGCTCCTGAGCCATTGCTAATGATAAGGTGATACACCACATCAGTACAAGCGAAAGTAGTGTCTGGTTCAACAGTTTTTGCGATTTCAATCGTATAAGGGCAAGCACAACCATCTTGGCCATCTGAATCAGGACCAATAAGTAATCTACGCATCTCACCAGTTTTTTTATTGATTGATATCAATGTGTTTTGGGCATTACTTTGGTAGGATCCGTAACCAAATAAATTGCCAAATGAATCAAAAAATAATGCCCCCATTTGGTCTACCTGTGGTTGGAATATAAAATTTCTATTGATATCTCCAGTGTTAGGGTTTATGGTGATAAGTTGTTTATTTCGCAAATCATGACCGTAAATAGTGCCACTAAAAGGGTCATGCGCAATGTCTACAATACCTACATCATTATCTCTCAATTGGACTATTGTGGTAGTGTAATCAGGATCATTAAGGTCTACCTTTGCGATGAATCTACTTCTGACATCAATGTTTATGAGAATAAGAAAACGTCCATCGGGAGTAATGTCTCCAGCGAAGTAATTTGTGTTAAAAGGTAAGCCTGCTGGCCTACCCAATTCTTCTGCTATACCATCCATTCCAACTCTAGATAAAACTCCGGTGACAGGATTTACACCATAAATCAAGTTATCTACGCTCCGATAACCCATAGCATTCAACACAACACCTAAATTTTCAGTTATACTGATTAACTCTGCCTGTGTACCTGAATTATTGATTTTAACTTCATATAGTCCTGAATAATCTTTCCTTTCAGCCGTCAAACTAATATAATATTGTCCTTTACATGTAAAAGGTTCTTGAGATTGCACTGAATAAGTTATCGTCATCAGTACTGTCCAGAATAAGAATTCCTGAAATAATTTCATATACAACTTTTAACCTCGAAAGAGATTAAAAAGTTTTAATTTTGCCTTTGTTCTTGATCTAAAAATCTTTCTATGCTTAGTAGAATTAATTTGTCAAGTAAATCTCTTATTGGAAGATCAGTAGCTGCCCATAATTTTGGATACATAGAAATACTAGTAAAACCTGGCATAGTATTGATTTCATTAAGCACGAAAGTGTTGTCATTTTTAAGGAAAAAATCAACACGTGATAATCCTTCTCCTCCTATGGCTTGGAAGGCTTTCACAGCAGTACGACGCAATTCGTTACGCAATTTTATGGGTATTTTAGCTGGAATTTCGAATTTGGCACCATCTTCATCCAAATACTTTGCATCATAAGTGTAAAATTCTTGCGTAGCCTTCAGACTTCCTAAAATAGATGCTTGTACATCTCGATATCCTAAGACTGCACATTCCACTTCTATACAGTCTATAGCTTCTTCCGCTAGTATTTTACGATCATAGAGAAAGGCATTTTCTACTGCATGCAAAAATTCGTTCTCATTTGTAACTTTATTTACACCTACAGCCGAGCCTGTATTTGCAGGTTTTATAAACATCACCTTTCCTAATTTTTTAGAAAGAGAAGTATACGTTTCATTTTCTTTATTGGAATGGTCCAAAACTACATACTTGGCAATAGGAATTCCAGCATCTCTCCAAAGTCTTTTTGATATATCTTTATCCATACCTATGGCAGATGCCGCAACATCTGTCCCAACAAATGGAATACCAATCATTCTAAAATAACCTTGGATAGTGCCATCTTCACCATTTCTTCCATGTAAAACAGGGAAGACTACGTCAATTTTAGCGATTTTTTTGCCATTTTTAACATTAATCAAGTGATGACCAGTATTTTTCTGTACTATACAGACCTCAATTTTACTATTAGTCAACTTTATTTTGTCGGGATTACCGGCATTCTTTAAGAATTTTGACTCTCCATAATATTTCCATTTTCCATTGGGCTGTATCCCTACAATTTTAACCTTGTATTTTTCTCGGTCAAGATTTTCGATAATGTTTTTGCCAGAAATTAGGGAAATTTGATGTTCAGGAGATTGTCCTCCTATTATTACCAAGACATTGAGATGTTTCATGATGGGTATTAATATAGAGTTACAAATGTATTGAATTTGGAGCTAATATTTTAATAGATTTTGGTAAGATTTCAAAAGTTAAATCTGTGTTGCCAATAAAACCCTCACCATCAAGGTGAAAGAAATACTCTTCATCAGTTGAAATGCGGACTTTTTTGCTCCTTCTATAAATCACATGTGGGCTTGTATCGATATTATTGGTCAGCATTTTTGGAATAAGCGAAAGATATTTGAGAACCATAGTCTTTTTAATTAACAACACATCGAGCACGCCATCTGATATGGACGCTCGTGGCGCAATGTTGAATCCGTATCCGTAAATAGAGCCATTTGCTATCTCTACAAGTGCAAATTCATCATTGAATTCTTCGTCATCAAAATTGATTTTTAATTTTTGGAATTTAAAGTGCGTACTTTCTGCGATAGCATTCATGAAGTAAGGGAAGAATCCTCTTCTCGTATTTTTTTTAGTAAGGTAAGCTACTTTTCCATCTATTCCAATGCCCGCAAGATTAATAAAATGTGTCGTACCATTGATGATTCCACTGTCTATCATGGTTATTTGACCTTGATTTATGTATTGTAGTGCTTTGTCAATATTTCGATTTATACCTATGTGATAGCAAAATCCATTGCCTGAGCCCTGCGGAATGACGGCGAATGCAGTTTCTTTATTAACCAGTGCTTTGCTCACTTCATGAATTGTGCCATCTCCACCTACTGCAATTACTGCAAAGTATGCTTGATTGACGGCGTCATCAGTTAGATAAGTAGCATGATCTTTCCCATCTGTAAACACAATATCTAAATCTACTTGCTGCTCTTTTGACCATCTTTGCAAGGTGTCAGCTACTTCATTTCTCTGGCCAGAACCAGAAAACGGATTTATTATGCAACGGATTTTTTTTCCGGAGATCACAAAAGGTTATTTTTTTTATAATAGTTTAATGTATCTTTCACACCATGCTCAAGTAATATTTGTGGAGTATAGCCTAAACTTTTAATAGTATAATCCATGTCACAAGCCCAAGACTTTGCTTTGAATTCGTTGACTTTGTCCAGATTTATTGGAGTAGGCTTCTTCGTAATTTTGGAAATACTTTCTGAAATGAAAGCTACAAATTTTAAGAAAAATATCGGCAGAGCAATGAGGATATACTTGGAGTGCATTACTTTTCCAATAACTTTCGGGAAATCTAGGGTAGCATATTCCTGACCGTCTGTTACAAAAAAACCATCTTTTATGACCGATGAGAACATAGCTTTTAAAATCACATTTGTCAAATCATCTACATGTACAAAAGTTGCCATTTGATTTTTGACTTTGGCAAGGAAAACAAATCCACTTTTTACCATTTCAAATACTTGAAATAGATCCTTTTCTCCGGGACCATAGACCGCAGTGGGACGAATAAAAATATATGGAAAATCTTCATATTCTTGTACCACTTTTTCAGCTTCCAGTTTACTTCGACCATATTCTGTAACGGGATGAGGGATACTCGAATTACTCACCAATCCATCAGGTTGCAGGTCCGAAGGGCCGAATGCAGCCAATGAACTTATAAATACAAATTTTTTTATTGGGATTTTGTTCGATAATATTGCATCTATAAGGTGCTTGGTGTTCAAAACATTTACTTTGTAAAATTCTTTCGAATCAATCGTCTTTGTGAGACCTGCATTATGGATGACATAATCGAACTTGTATGGCGCCAAGCTTGATCGCATCGTGTCAAAGTTTGTATAATCAACATAAACTATTTCAACCCCCAATGAAAGAAGTTGCTCAAGATTACTGGTTTTTCGTACAGCTGCTAGTACGTGTAAACCGGCTTCCTTCGCCTGTTCTACCAGTTTTGTGCCAATAAATCCATTTGCACCTGTGATTAAGCAAGTTTCCACTCTTAGAATTCAATCTTTGGTTAATTGCCTAGAATTGGCATTTTATATAATCGGTAAGTTTTATACTTTTCGCCATTGAGATGTTCAGCAGACTTACGCATGGGAATATTATTTTCTAAAACCCAAGATGCTTCACCGCCTACCAGTTTTCTTGCTTTGGCTTCTTGTATGGTTTTTGCAAAGAAGACAGCTTCGATTCCAATTTTTCTAAACTCTTCTATCACACCCATCGCCATAATTCTCACTGTTTTCGTTTTGTTTTTTCCAAGTAACAATCTGAATAAGCCAAAGGGAAATAAACGACCCTTCTTATTCTTTATTAAGATTTCATTTATATTTGGTAGTGTGAGACTGAATCCAATTGGTTTCCCGTCTTTTTCTGCAATGTACGCAAATTTTGGATCAAGGATCATTTTAAGATCGTTTTTCAGATATTCAAATTCAGCATCCGTAAATGGTACAAAACCCCAGTTTTCCTCCCAGGCATGATTATAAATTTGCTTGACTTTTTCGGTTTCATTATTGATATCCTTTAAGTTGATATTCCTTATAGTAATGCCTTTTTTGGTGAGACGTTCTTCAATGCTTTTTGATAATGCAATGGATTTTTCTGAAACTTTGTCTGTGTAGATCATATATGCATATAGGTCCATTTCCTTTCTCAAACCATATTGTTCTAGCAAGTCTTTGTAGTAAGGTTTGTTATACGTCATCATAATTTTAGGTGGATTGTCAAAACCTTCCACCAAAACACCTGCTGTCTCATTTGTTGTAAAATTTGTTGGTCCCATGATAGAATCACAACCATTTGATATGGCAAACTCTTTCACTTTGTCGAGCAGTGCATTGCAGACGTTTTGATCTTGGATCATATCCATAAATCCCCAAAATCCAACTTTGGTATTGAAATGCGTATTATAATTTGGGTTATTGATGGCAGCAATTCTCCCTACTACTTTATCATCTTTGTAGGCAAGAAAATATCTGGCTTTACCATATTTGTGGAAAGGATATTTTTTGGGGTTGAACATATCTTTTTGTCCCATAAAAATTTCAGGCACATAATATTCATCCCCTTCATATAGTGCATGAGGAAAATCGATAAAAGTACTTAATTGTTTATCAGTGACGACCTCAGCGACTGTGATCATGATAGTTCATAAATTGAAGGGCTTTCAAAAACACCTATCTTTTTCGCAATAGAACTTAAAATTTCTACAGATTTATCTATTTGTTCATGCGTGTGTGTAGCCATCAATGAATATCTGATCAATGATGAAGTACTTGGTACAGCTGGGGATACAACAGGATTCACAAAAACACCTTGCTCTAAAGCCATTTTTGTAAGTTGGAAAGTTTTGAAATCATCCCTTATCAATAATGGAATAATAGGTGTCACTGAATGTCCTGTGTCAAATCCTGCATTTTTCAAAGCCGCCAAAGCATAATGTGTATTATCACAAAGCTGATCTATGATAGATGGATTTTCTTGTATGAGTTCTAAGGCAGCCAAAACACTTGCAGCATTTGCTGGAGCGATACTAGCACTGAAAATTAGCGATCTCGCATTGTGCTTGAGATAATTGATGGTTTCTTTGTCAGCCGCAATGAAACCACCAATACTTGCTAATGATTTGCTGAAGGTTCCCATGATAAGATCTACTTGGTCAGTGAGACCATAGTGAGAAGCAGTACCAGCACCTTTTCGGCCTAAAACGCCCAAACCATGGGCATCATCCACCATGATATTGGCATTATATTTTCTAGATAATTCTACTATTTGGGGAAGTTTTGCAATGTCACCTTCCATACTGAAAACTCCATCTATGACGATAAGTTTCATTTTGTCAGGCTCACATTTTGATAGAACTTTTTCGAGGTCTTCCATATTATTATGGGAATATTTCATCACTCTTGCAAATGATAATCTAGCCCCATCAATAATACAAGCATGATCTAAGTCGTCAAGTATTATATAATCATGCCTGCCAGGAATAGATGAAATAACACCAAGATTGACTTGGAATCCGGTGCTAAATACCAAAGCTGCTTCTTTCCCTACATATTCTGAAAGTTTTTCTTCTAGTTCTAGATGGATGTCCAATGTACCATTTAAAAATCTCGACCCAGCACATCCTGAACCATATTTTTTTATAGCTTGCATAGAAGCCTCCTTCAATTTTGGATGATTAGTGAGGCCCAAATAGCTATTGGAACCAAACATCATTACATCTTTTCCTTGAATTTTTACTACGGTATCTTGCTCTGATTCTATGGTTCTGAAAAATGGATATAAACCCATATCCATTATTTTCTGAGGTACATCATAAGCCTCCATTTTTTGCTTAAGTAAATTGCTATACATTCCTAAAATTGCGGTATGATTGTAAAATAAACACTACATCTAAAATGCAAATGTCCATTTTTTTTTATATATTTTTACTTTTTTTTACAAATTAATGTGTTGCAGGTTAATTTGAATCCAGAGATGAAAGATAAACTTTTAGGATACAAAGTTGGTTTAGTAGCCATCTTTCGATAAATCATGAAGCCAAGAGTTAGATTTTCCTGGGTAAAAGATGGATCCTATGCAGAAATTTGGGATTATCAGACTGTATTGCATAGTGCTCTAATCCAAAGAAAAAGAAGTACTGAAGATAAGTCACCTCCAATCCACCACTTATTATTTTCCGAACATAAACCTGTATTCACACTAGGTCGAAGTGGTAAAGAAACGCATCTATTGACGGACAAATCTGAATTACTATCTCAAGAAATTGAATTTTTTAAGATTAATAGGGGAGGAGACATCACCTATCATGGACCAGGACAAATCACAGGATACCTTATATTTGATCTAGACTATTTTTTCCATGATGTACATAAATTTGTGTATAATATTGAAGAAAGTGTTATTGCAACATTGCGACATTTTGGGATAGAAGGTTTTCGGATTCCTAAATATACAGGTGTTTGGGTAAATTCTAGCAAAGAAAATGGAAAATTACTTAAAATTTGTGCCATAGGAATACACATTTCAAGATGGGTCACACTGCATGGTTTTGCATTTAATATATCAACAGATTTAAACAAATACAATCAAATCATTCCTTGTGGGATATCAGAATCTGGTTTGGGTGTCACATCTATAGAACAAGAAACAGGACAAAAGGTGACATTAGATGAAGTTGGTAAAATTTTATTGGACAATTTATCAATTATATTTCAATTTGAAATTTTATATGAGTGAAAAAAATAATTTAGAATCAAAATTGGTAGAAGAATCTCGGACGGTCATGACAGAAATGATCATGCCAAATGATACTAATCCAATGGGTAATTTAATGGGTGGATATCTTATGAGATGGATGGATATAGTAGGTGCTATTTGTGCTGCAAGACATTGCGATGCACATGTTGCAACTGCTTCTGTTGACCATATATCTTTTCATGAACCTATTAAATTGGGAGATGTGATAACACTCACAGCAAGGGTGACACGGGCATTTAATACCTCGGTAGAGATTTTTGTGGAAGTAAGTGCAGCTGAAATCACAGGGGCTAATGCCCGTCAATCCAACCATGCTTATTTTACCTTTGTTGCGTTGGATACCACAACAATGAAGCCTATACAAGTTCCGTCGGTCAACCCCATCACATCAGATGAGAAAACTCGATTTGCGTCAGCTTCGCGAAGGAGGGAATTAAGATTGATTTTGGCAGGAAGAATGAAACCGACCGAAGCGAAGGAATTACAAACTTTTTTCAAGGAATTGTAATTTTATTTTGTTCTAAAAATGAATGGTTTGTCTTGTTTACCATGACAAACCATTCGAAATTTTTAAGTTTGATGATGAGTAATTAAAATTTGAAATTGAGAGCAAAAAAAGCATTTCTACCCGCACCCGAAATCCCAGAGCTATACGGTCTATATCTTTGATCGGTTACATTCTCTAGTCCACCACTGATGCTGATCGACTCTGATATTTTCGTTAAAAATTTAAAATTGAGTGTATACCACGATGGTGAGTAATTGTTACCGTTATTATCTTTTGCATAGATTTCGTCCTTTGCTTGTTCTTCTTGTGGCAGATCAGATGCTTTTTTTGCAGCCTGATAGACACCATAAAGTTCTACCGTCAAATCACCTGTGTGATATCTTAATTTACTGACACCGAAAGTAGGTGCAGCATGTCTAGATGGACTCGAGGAAGTGTCATCCAATTCTTCTTCTCCTTTTTGGAAATTGACATCAGATAAAAATGAAAATCTACGCCCAATTTTTACTTCTAACCCAAATTCAACACCATACACCACTGCTTCAGCAGCATTTTGCATTGCTTGCACTTTGGACAATTCGCCAAAATATAAAACGCTGTCTAAACCATTTAAAGTATAATCCCTTCTTACCAGAGCATTCTTCAATAGCGTGTGGTATCCAGACATTTCAATTTTCAAGATTTGGCTGAATACCTTAGTAACACCAAGGTCAAAGTTGTAGGCATACTCAGCTTTTAAGTCAGGATTTGGAACAGTGATAGCACCCGGTTGAGAATCAAAAATTTTCCCTAAGTCATCAACATTTGGGGATCTGAATGCTCTACTGATGTTTCCTCTCATAATCCAATTGTTTGAATGTCTGAATACAATACCCAAATTAGCTGAAATGGAATGATTATCAATATGTGCATAACTGAAAGGAAATGGAAAAAAATCCTTATTATTATTAAAGTTTGCATTCAACTTCACTTTATTATATCGCACACCAGACTGAATTGTCCAATTATCTGACAAAGAAAATTCACTTTTAGCATATACAGCCATTGAACTCCAAGTAGAAAGTGGGTATCTAGATGCAGCCCGTTCTGATGATTTGGTTGAAATATTTGAAGTTATACCTGAAGATGATACATCATCACAAACAAATTCAGTTCCATAAAATAAGATGTACTTCGAGGTAATTTTCTTAATGAAATCAAGATTAGATGAATATGCCCAAACTTTTTCTGTTTGTATAGATCTATCTAAGCTATTAAAAGGTCTTTCGATTCTGCTTTCTTCAAAAGATTGAAGTGCTAGTTTCAGCGAAGCTAAATCAAATATGATATTTGACTTGGAATGCGTTATTTGTAGATTATGCATCAACCATTTTTGTGGTCCGTAATCCCACTCCGCATATCTAGGTGAGCCATTTCTAAGGCGCAAATGTCTGTCATACCTTCCATAACTTGAAGTTTCTGAAAAGTGGAAACTGTACTGCAAATCCCACAGTTCATTAGGTCTAAATAACACTTTTTGAAGTAAATTAATTTGGGAATATGCAGAGGGAATTTGTAGTAGTGGATCTGATTGTGTTATTTCCACATCTTGGTTATTATGACGCTGCGGATAAAAACTTTTAATATAGTCTATTGGTCCATGACTTCCCTGCCTCAGATGATCAAAGTTCCACGAGCTGAAACTATTCATAAAAGCCCATTTCTTTAATCCGATGTTTATATCAAAATGCCCCGTAACTTCTTGATTTGCAGAAGAATATCTTAGATTTGCCTTTCCATTTGTCACAGGCTTATTGGTTGATGATAGTGATGGAGAAAGCGTCTTGAACGCCATAACTCCACCAATGGCATCAGAACCATACATCACTGACCCTGCTCCAAAGAGTACCTCAGTTTTTTCCACAGCAAAAGGATCCAGATTGATTACATTTTGGATATTTCCACTTCTAAAAATGGCCGTGTTCATACGAATACCATCCACTGTATATATCAGTCGATTGGTCGCAAATCCTCTGATCATTGGACTCCCACCGCCTTGTTGGCTTTTTTGTATGAATATCTTTCCTGATGTGCCTAAAAGGTCAGCTGCGGTCTGTGGATTTTGGAGAGCAATGTCTCTCGACGTGATTGTGGCGATCTTGGAAGGCACTTTAGGTGCGTTTTGTTGCCATCTAGTGCCAACAACTACCACTTGATCAATTTTAAAATCCGTAGGCTCCAGCCTAACCATTAGATTTTTCATCAAGGAGTGGAGACTTACTCTTTTTGTCTCATACCCTAGATGTCTTATTTGAATGGTATCACTTTCTTGCAAAAAACTGATGTCGGCTTTACCATCCTTGTTGGTTATGCAAGATTGTTGTGTATTTTCAGAGATGAACTCAGCACCCTCTAAAGCCATATCAGTATCATCGTCCACCACTGACACAGTCTGACTTTTAAGTATTCCAAACCATCCAATGAAAATACCTATTATGATGTATTTCATTGTTTAAAGCATTTTAAAAATAATAAATATTACCGGTAATGAAGATGAAAGGCTGCATTTGACAAATCCATCCACATGATATCAAAGGATGATTGTCTAGGAGGTGGAGATTCAAGTTTTTTGGGGTTGCTTGTGAATGAAAAATTATTAAAAAATTCATTTTTTATATATGTGCTTTCTGACAATATCTGACCTTTTAAAAGGGTAGGGTAATAATAAAGTTGTTTGAAAAAATTTTGAATCCTGTCTTTGGTTTTGTTGGTTTGATTATTTTGTCCAAAAGCATATTCTGTATATTTCCTTAATTTTTCATTAAGTGCAGTTTCTTTTAAATCTATCCAGCATAAAAAGGATATACTATCACCATTTTGGGATTTTTCTACCACATCATACATGATACCTTGATATTCAAATTCACCTTTATGTTCCCATCGCAACTTTGTGTTAGCATCTGATAATGTGAATGTTAGTTGGGTTAAGCTTTTTTTATCAATCACTTTCATAAGCTTGTGTTTGATTTCTTTCTTGATGATTTTTTTCTGATACATCAAATAAGACATACTTGAAACACCCGGTACAAGTAAAATGAAGATCATGAAATATGTAAAAAATCGAAAATTCATTTTATTTGGCAAAGCAATATCTTGCAAATATACCAAAATTCTTAATTCATTGCCATTTTTAAAAACTAGATGGGTGTACTTTGAAATTGAGTCTTAAGCGCGATTAATCTTTTAAGAACAAGATTAATTTTCCAATTTTACATTATGAAATACAATAAGTTTGGATAAAGTTTGTTTATTTAAATGTATTACTAATGAAACGAGATTTTATAAGAAATAAAAAGTCAAAAATTGTCAATTTTATTACACTTGGATAGAAAAAAAAATTGTTATTTTACATCTGATTTTACATGTTTGCAATTTTAGTTAGTTATGTCAAACAAAATGGATAAAGTACTTAAACTTATTTGCATTTCAATGATTCTGAACATAGTTCCTAATTCATTGAAAGCACTCCATATTATTGGAGGAGAAGTAACTTATACCTGCAAAGGAATGGATATTGCGAAAAAAAATGTGACTTATGAAGTTGTTTTTACGATGTATAGAGATAGTAAAAGTAACGGTGCACAATTAGATGGGTTGGCAGATTTTGGGATATATAAAAAGAGCACTGATGGGACTAGGTGGATATATTTTACGACAGTAAATAATATCCGCGTAAGAGAAATTGAAGATGTGTCCATAGTTTTGTCCAATCCTTGTATCATAATTCCTTTGAATGTAGGGGTGCAAAAGGGAACATATACATTTGAAGTGACATTACCTATTATTGACCAAAGTTATTATATATCATATCAAAGATGTTGTAGGAACACTACCATTTTGAATTTAAGAAATCCAGGAGATGCAGGTGCTGCATTCACTTGTGAGATTACGTCTGAAGGACAACAAGCGTGCAATAGCAGTCCAAAGTTTAATGATTTTCCTCCAGTGGTGATTTGTGCTAATAAATCAATAGATTTTGACCACTCTGCAGTAGATATTGATGGAGATAGTTTGGTGTATAGTTTTTGTGCGCCACTTACTGCTGGTGGGAAGGAAGGTTCCGATGGAAGTGGCAATAGTAATTCTTGTTTTGGTGTCACGCCTGCACCAAACAATTGTCCTCCACCTTATGATGAAGTTACTTTTTTTACGCCTAATTATTCTTTTGATAACCCAATGGGAGGCAATCCCAGAGTGCAAATTGATTCAAAAACGGGATTGATTTCTGGAGTACCCACATTGCTGGGTCAATATGTTGTTGGTGTATGTGTTCAAGAGTATCGCGATGGAAAACTTATTGGTTATTTAAAAAGGGATTTTCAATTTAATGTAACTTCGTGTGAAGATGCAGTGAAAGCTGACATTAAAGCAACTTTAGAAAATGGAATTGAATATAATGTCATTTCATGTGGCAATACAGAATTGAATTTTGTTAATGAAAGTACAGATACCAGATTTATTAAGCAATATTATTGGGAGTTTGATATAAAGGGGAATAAAGAAATTTATAATACTAGAAATGTAAAAGTTAATTTTCCAGGTTTAGGTACGTATAAGGCTACAATGATTTTGAATAAAGATATCGAAGGCGCTGAAGAATGTAGAGATACAGCAAATATTGTTGTAAATATTTATCCAAGCATTTCAGCAGATTTCAATTACGTTTACGACACATGCGTGGCAGGTCCTATAGAATTTGCGGACGCTTCTTTTTCAGGAGCTGGGCCTATTTTGAAATGGGATTGGGATTTTAAATTGAGTGATTCTCAACAGAAGAATCCGCTTTTTGAGTTTGAAAATCCTGGTGACCATCCTGTAAAACTGATTGTAACTGATGGTAATAATTGTAAAGATACAATCACAAAAATTGTAAATTATAATCCAGTACCATCTTTAATTGTGGTAGAACCGAATACCTTCATAGGATGTCAACCAGCTACGATCTATTTTAATAATCTAAGTAATCCAATCGATGACACCTATGATTTTTACTGGGATTTTGGTGATGGAGGAACTGGTTCAGATTTGAGTCCAACCCATATTTTTAATGATGTAGGTACTTTTGATATACAGTTGAAATTAGTGTCGCCAATAGGATGTATTACAGAAAAAATTTGGCGCAATTTTATTAAAATTGTTGAAAGCCCTGTTGCTGGGTTTAGCTACACACCTGAAGATCCAAACTTATATAATAATACTGTCCAGTTTAATGACGCTTCTAGTGGCGCCGAATATGTGTATTGGAAATTTGATGATTTGGACAATTCCTTTCTTCGCAATCCTCAGTACACATTTCGAGATACAGGGATATATGAGATTTTGCAAGTAGTAAGTCACACTTCAGGGTGTTCGGATACAGCTAGAGCACTAATAGATATTGATCCTTTGGTAACCTTATTTATGCCCAATGCTTTTACTCCTGATAATGATGGATTAAACGATATTTATCTACCGGTTGGTAATTTTATTGGAATAAAAGATTACACAATGGAGATTTACAATCGATGGGGTGAGCGCATTTTTGAATCAACGGATGTAACACAAGGATGGAATGGATCAAGAGATAATAGTGGGATTGCAGCTCCAGCAGGTGTGTATGTGTATGTAGTTCACTATATAGATGGCTTTGATGAGCCCAAGCAAGAAAAAGGCCATGTTACTTTATTACGTTAGTGGTCAAAATTGGAAAACTAATTTACCCCATGTTTCTTTCAATAAAATTAGCAAAATGGTTATAAATCTCGATAATAAAAAATTCAAATCTTTGTTTAATTCTGATAATGGACAAGTTTCTTTATCAACTGTATTCCACTATCATCAAGAAAATGAAATGATTTGGGCGGAATACGGTGGAGGTGAAATCCTAAAAGGCTTCCTTATTGGAAAGATTTATGGTGAATCTCTTGAATTTACCTACCAACATCTGAGTACCGACTTAGAAATTATGACAGGAAAATGTAAATCCCATTGTGTATTAAGCATTGATAATAAAATACAATTATTCGAAGAGTGGGAGTGGACATGCAAAGATTTCAGTAAAGGAAAATCAACATTAATAGAAGTTTAGGTGAAAGGAACAAACGCATTTTGAATTTGTCTGCACTATTGAGTTAAGCAATAATGATACAAGTATTTATGAAATTTGAGATAATTATGTCTCAATCCAAGAATTTTATAATTTATTGATTGTTATTTTAAACGAATGCCTTTTAATCAGTTGGAATTAAATGAAGACAATTAAACAAATAAAGTTTCAAAACAAGCATAAACCCAAGGCTCATTTTGATATTTTGAGATTGGAAGATCTCTTTAAACGAAAGAATCTTGATCACTCACTCGAAGATTTTCATAAGGTAGAGTTTTACTTAGTCCTACTTACTGAAAATGGATCAGGCTATCACACCATAGATTTTACTGATTATCAATGTAACAAAGGAACCATACTCACCATAAGGAAAGATCAAATTCACAAGTTTTTTAGAAGTAACTCTATCCGAGGATCATTATTCCTGTTTACTGATGAGTTTTTAGTTAGTTATTTAGAAAAATCAGAAAACCTTAGGGTAATTCAATTATTTAATGAACTATTGAGTAGCCCAAAATTACAGTTGAACGCTACTGATTTTGAAGACATTCAACAAATAAAAAATAGAATAGAAAAGGAGTATTTTGAAAAAAATGATAACTACTCGATGAATATCATAAGAAGCGAATTGCAAATTTTGATAACTAAATTATTTAGGATAAAATCACAGACTGAAAATCTTGATATCGATCGGAAATATTTGAGAGAATTTATTGATTTTCAAACATTAATCGAAAACATTGCACATACCACAACCAAAGTAAAGGATTATGCAACTCATTTAGGTATTAGCACCAAAACGCTGAACACCATTACACAAGAAATCGCCCATAAAACTGCTAAAGAATTTATAAATGAAATAGCAATCAAGCAAATAAAACGATTGCTAATTAATACCCAGTTAAGCATAAAAGAAATAGCCTATCAATCTGGATTTGAAGAAAGTACCAATTTTTACAAGTATTTTAAAAGACATGCTCAAACTACACCAGAACGATTTCGCACATCTTACTAATTTTCCCATTTTTACAGTCATTTTACTTCTTTGTATAGCATTTTATAATTAATATAGCCTGACCTTTGTGCTATAATTTTTAATAAATCACATATGGTAAGTCGAGTATCAATTATTGGTTTTGTAGCTTTATTATTCACGATAATGAGTTGTAATACCAGGCAAAAAAATGAATCACAATTAAAAAAAGAAGAAAAAATGGAATTATCAAACAAAGAAAAAGTAGTAGCACTACTCAACAGTTTTAACACAGGCGACAAAACTCCTATTTCGTACATCAATGCCGAAAAGTATATTCAACACAATTTGGCAGTTGGTGATGGATTAGCGGGTTTTGGAGAAGTAATGAAACATGCACCTGAAGGTGGTTTTAAAGCAAATGTTATCAGAGCATTTGAAGATGGAGATTATGTATTCACCCATACGGAGTATGATTTTTTCGGACCAAAAGCAGGATTTGATGTCTTTAGATTTGAAGATGGAAAAATCGTAGAGCATTGGGATAATCTGATTGAAATCCAAAAGCCAAATCCTAGCGGGAGAACGCAATTTGATGGGGCGACTGATATTTCTGATAAGGAAAAAACTGCAAGCAATAAACAAGTAATTACTGACTTTGTAGAAAAAGTATTATTGAGTCATCAAATGGACAAATTAACCACTTATATCAACCCTGAAAAATACCTACAACACAACCCAGCTGTAGCCGATGGATTAGAAGGATTTGGTGAAGCGATGAAATATTTTGCAGAAAATGGATTGGTTATGGAATACGCCAAATTGCATAAAGTATTAGGTGAAGGAAACTTCGTCCTTACCATGAGTGAAGGAAAATTTGGTAAAGGCGAGCACACTGCTTTTTACGATTTATTCAGACTCGAAGATGGAAGAATCGTAGAACATTGGGATGTGATACAAGCCATTCCATCACAGTCAGAATGGAAAAATACCAACGGTAAATTTTAATTTGAAAAAATTAATTTTCAGCTAATAGAAGATAAAAATTTTCGTAGAAAAGGTTTCCATAAGCATAGTATTATGGGAACCTTTTTTTATTCATATTGAGCTAATTACAGTTCAATTATGATTTCATAAATATACTATTGCAGCCAGTTTTTCTTTATATTTTGAAACTAATAAATCTGCAAAAGCCGTTTTATTATTCCTTAAAAATTCCATTTCTTCTCCGTTTACAATCGTCGGATGAATGTCCCTTAAATGTTCATCACTCCACACAGCCAGCTCAACCAAAACAGGTGTCAAAGCCAAACCTTTTTCAGTTAAAAGATAATGATTAGTCTTTTTATTATCTGGTCGTTGTGTTTTGATAATGATACCAACTTCTTCCAAAAATTTCAGTTTTGTAGTCAATATATTAGTAGCGATAGCTTCATCAGCTTCTGTAAAGTCTTTAAAAGTCTCTTTCCCCTCGATGAGCATTTGTTTTACAATTACCAACAACCACTTGTCGCCTACAACATCTAAGGCTGAAGTAAAGGGACAGTTACATTTGAATTTTACATCCATTTCTTTATTGACATTCTATATTAAAGATACAAAGTTATAAAAAATATTATTACTTGCAAAATGAAACTTATTTTCAATTATCTATTCAATTGAATATCAGCTAAATAAGTCATTAAATTACTTCAAAACTAAAACTATTTTTATTTTTTACTTGCATATCAAAAGTAATATAGTATCTTTGCTGGCGATATGCAAGTAATAATTAAATTTAAAAAATGAGAACATTCATCGCAGTATTTGCTCTATCAGGTATTCTCGCTTCCTGTGGTGGCAAAGAAACAAAATCAACAAGCGAGATTAATTCTAAAAATTCAAAAATGACAAACAAAGAAATCGTAGGCACATTTTTAGGTGCTGTAATGAAGCAAGACACTGCAACTATGAGACAAGTTGCCAATGCAGATTACATTCAACACAATCCTTTTGTGCCAACTGGTTTAGAACCTTTTATTGGTTTATTACCCGTTTTAAAAGAACATGGCACTTATGCCGAAAATGTTCGACTATTTCAAGATGGCAACTATGTATTTATGCATAACATTTGGCACAAAGCCAAACCATTTGGAGCAGAAGAAATGGTGGCTTTTGATATTATCCGTGTGGATGAAAACGGAAAAGTAGCCGAGCATTGGGATGCTATGACCGTTTTAGTTAAAGAAACTGCAAGTGGCAGAACCCAAACGGATGGACCAACAACTGTTGAAGATTTAGATAAAACAGAAGTGAATAAAAAATTAGCCGTTTCGTTGATCGAAGATGTATTAATGGGCAAAAATCCAAGTAAGATTAGTGATTACATCAGTTCCGAAACATACCATCAGCACAACCCACAGATTAAAGATGGTTTAGATGGAATTGTAGAAGCCGTTCAGTATCTCACATCTCAAAACAACATGTTTCGATACACCAAAATCCATAAAGTATTGGGTGAAGGTAATTTCGTACTTACGGTAAGCGAAGGTGAATGGAATGGTGGTAAAAAACATGCATTTTACGACTTGTTCAGAATGAAAGGCAGTAAAATCGTGGAACATTGGGATGTGATTCAAGAAATTCCTACCGAAGGTTTGGCTCATAATAACGGAATGTTTGGATTTTAATCACACTTAAAACTTATTAAGATGACCGAAATACAAATTTCAACCTTAGCTATGGCTTTGTCCATCATTCCTGTTACGCTTCACGGTATTGAAGTATTGTTTCCTATGCAAGCCCGATGGATTGTCAATTGGGTATTGCCTTTTTTTGGACTGAAAACCCCGAATAGCAAATCGGCTCTGACGCAAAATGAACAACTCACAATGCTCGATGCAGCTTTGGAAGCATCTCCAAAGGAAAAATTGACGAATGCAAAAGACTATATTTTCCTTATGCTTTTTGAACAACGTCAAGGAGCAATCGGATTTACAGCCGTTGCTGTTGGTGCTATCTATGGAATGGGACTAGAGCTTGCTGCTCGTCATCCATTGCACTTGGTGTTCCTTGTAGTTGCAATATTGATGATGCTCGTTAATGCCAATCAAGCGGGTTTTTTGCCATTTTTCGGAAAGCACCCAAGAGTTTCTACTCACGGTAGAAATGTAGGTATCGTGTTCACTCCCTTTTGGATGGTTGTAGCCATTCTCAATTATTTGGCGTTCTCGAATGCCTCAATTTAATTATTTAACTTTAAACATTTCAACAATGAAAAATGTAATCATCACAGGAAGTAGCAACGGATTTGGTCTGAAAGCTGCAAAAGATTTTGCCGATAAAGGCAATAAAGTATTCGCAACAATGCGTAATCCAAATGGTAAAAATGCTAACGCAAAAGCAGAATTAGAGGCACATTCCCCAAACATCAAGGTGGTGGATATGGATGTAACTAACGATGCTTCGGTAAAAGAAGCTATGTCAACCATTCTTGCAGTAGCAGGAAATATTGATGTACTTATCAATAATGCAGGTATCATGTTTATTGGAATTACCGAAGCATTTAGTGTAGAACAAGCAAAATTCAAAATGGAAACCAACTATTTTGGTGCCATTAGATGGATGCAAGCGGTTTTACCTGCTATGCAGTCGTTCAGGTTTAATTATCAATTGTTCTTCTTTGGTTGGTTTCATCACGGGACCATTTTTTTCCACTTATGCCGCATACTAAACATGCATTGGCGTTTACTCTTTAAGGTCTTCGTTATTATGTTTTTCCTTTTGGAGTAGATGTTGTATTAGTAGAACCGGACCTCTTGTACAGGACTATTGGCGTCAGGTCAAGCACCAAAACATACGAAGTTTTAGAAACTTATGGTGAATTGGCTGGTGTTCCGACTGCAATGGTGAAAATTTTGCTCAGATGCTACAAAGTGCGGATGCACCAGACCCACAATGGGTGGTGGATGCTTATTTGAAATTGGCAGATTTACCTTTTGGAAGTCGTCCAACAAGAACGGTGGTGGGTATCACTTGGGGAACTGATAAAATCAACGAACTGACCCAACCCATTCAAGACAACATTTTGAAAGAAATGCAATTGGATAGTGTTTTGGGTGGTGTTTCTGCTTAATCATTAAGTTTTCAGTTAATTTTACAAAATCACAAGGGCTTCGGTTCTTGTGATTTTTTTTTGTAAAAAAACTTTACTCCAATTTGAAAGTTGTGCCTAATTAAGAAAAAACAGAGTTCTAACAAGACGAAAGAACTCTGTTAAAATAGAATTTACTTTTTGGGCAGAAGCCTTCCACTAACAGGTTCAAGGTCATACATTGCGAATGATTCAATAATACTTTCCATGTCCTCATTCTCACCATGGTCGTCCTTGCCTTGTTCGGTTTCTAGAAAGTTGTAAAGCGTTTCTTTTTTATCATAAGTTGCCCATACAACTACTGAGTTTCTCTCTTTGTCAACACTGACTTGATAAGCGATAAGGCCATCAGACTTTTGGTCCATTTGCATCGTTGGACTTTTGGCAATTCTAACCAAGTCCTCAAATTTGCCAGGCTTGGCAGTTGAAACAGATACAAAAGTGTACTTTGGATTATTCATATTCATTGTAAATTAAATTTATTATTATGTTTCTGATGCAAATATACAACTTTATTTCAACTACACAATAAATTTTGTAAATTTGTTCATTTTTGTAGCAAAAATGATATAATGGATTACACACTAATCAAGCAATTAATAGAGTTTACGGAAGAGTATCAAAAGAAACACTCTTCTGATAAAATTGAAGACTTTACAATTTGGCTTAACAACGAACTGTTTACAAGCAGAAATAAAGAAACACACTCGGCACACGATGAATTGTTAATAGCCTATAAATTGATGTACTTGAACAAGTCATTGAAAAAAGAGACTAAAATCGTTTTGTCAGAATCAAATGTTTCTTCTATTGATGAATATAGCTTTCTACTACACTTAGATTTTCAAGAAAGCTTCAGAAAAATGGAAATAGTGGAGTTGCATAATCTCGAAGCCCCAACAGGAATAGAAATAATTAAGAGACTGATAAAGAATAAGTTTATCGAAGAATTTCCAGACGAAGACGACAAGAGAGCCAAAAGAATCAAAATAACTAAAAGCGGTATAAGAGAACTGAATAAAATAAAGCCAAAAATTGATTTGATTTTCTCTAAATTTACAGAACCTTTAAACCTGAATGAAAAAATTCAAATTAGTGGAATTTTAGATAAGTTAATTGAGTAAAATTATTTCTCAAGCTAAGGATATGAAACAAAATTCATCAAATTTGTATAAATTTGAAAAAAAATATGACTGTTGATAATTTACAACTTAGCGAACATTTGTCAGAATTTCTAAAAAGTACATTTAACGCATAAGCGATTGTACCATTTCACGGTAATTATTTTGAATCCCCATTGTTACTTTTGATTTGTCTTGATTAAAACCAGCATTCGCCAATGAATACATATCAGGATTTTGTTTTCTTAAATTTTTATCGCTCCAAAGAATGATTTCTGTGATTATAGGAGCCAGCTCTATGCCTTTTTCTGTTAAAAGGTATATATTTTCCTTTTGATTATCAGGCAATTTCTGTTTTGTTATTAGCTCGTTTTCTTCCAACCATTTCAATCTCGATGATAAAATTCCGGGAACAATTCCCTCTGGTGAAGTCGAAAAATCCTTAAATGTTTTCTTTCCCTGAGTTAACATATCTCTGACTAAAAGCAAGGACCATTTGTCTCCCATTATGTCCAACATAGATGCAACTGGACAGCCCGATCTAAAATTATTTTGCACTTTTTACTATTAATTTAGTAGTAATAAAATATTTTGATTACTTTTGCTACTGATTTAATAGCAAAAATAATAATTTTATGAGTAAACAAACAACATTTTTAGATAAAGCTCAACATAAAAATATTCGAATAGGCATTTGGGCGAGTATCGTTTCGGCAATTATGCTTATTGGAATTGGTGTTTTTTGGGTCGTCCATCCAAATGCCACAGAAGGTTCGTTTTCAATAGTTCCAGACTCTGAAACAGCCATTTCATTTGCCAAAATAATAGCCATATTTAAAGCTGTTGGTGACATCATTCCGCCGGTTTTTATTCTAATAGCAATCGGCTTTAAACAATTTAGATTGGCTGGTTACTTCCACATCATTACGCTATTTCTAATTATTTTAGTCGATATGATTGTTTGGGGCTCTTTTGTGCCGAATGCAAGTGCAAAAGATGTTTTAATGCACGTTCCTTTTGCAATTCCAATGCTTATTGCAGCTTATTTTTTTCTTAAACCTATTTCAAAAACCAATTAATGATGCTAATATTTATTCGTGTGTTTCTTATTCTTTATGGCCTTATCGCTGCTGCTACTGGTTTTATGGGTACAACTGCCAAATTCAATCCTGCTGTAACTGATGCAATGACCGATAATAATCATCGCTTTGTTGCTGCTATATGGATGGCTACTTCCTTGGCTTTTTTCTATGTAGCTTGGTATCCGTCAGAAACCGCTTTATTTCGATTTTTAATGATAGCTGTTTTCATTGGCGGTATCGTCAGAGCAGCAGCACTAATAAACTATCCACCAACTCCTTTTATGATTTTCGGTATACTCATCGAATGGATTCCAACCGCTTTTATGCTTTGGTTTCACACCAAACTTTTAGATAATGGAACACTTTAAAATAAATAAAATGATATATAACAACCAGAAAGTATTAATAACAGGCGGTAGTTCAGGAATTGGACTAGCTTTAGCCAAAAAGTTTTTAGATAATAACAACACTGTAATAATTACAGGCAGAGATTTAGCCAAACTTGAAAAAGTAAAAGCGGAGTATCTTAAAATCCACATTTTCCAAAGTGATGTAACCAAGGATGCAGAAGTAAGAATATTGGTAGATGAAATTCAAGATAAATTTGGTGGAATCGATATTCTTATCAATAATGCAGGTATCATGAATTTGATAGATGCAGGAAACGAAAGGAATGATTTGCAAAAACAGATGCAAGAGATTGAAATCAACTACAATTCCCCCATTAGAATGTTGCATTATTTCCTTTCTCTGCTTAAAAAAAGTAAGAACGCAGTACTTGTGAATGTTTCTTCGGGATTGGCGTATGTGCCATTTGCACAAGCACCAGTTTATTCTGGGACAAAATCAGCTTTACATTTTTGGACATTAGGTATTCGCCCACAACTGAAACCTCACGGCATTAAAGTTATTGAACTGCTTCCTCCTGTAGTTGATACCCCACTGGCTCATGGAGCTGATATTGCAGAAGATGATAATTTAAAACCAATGCCTCCCGAAAAATTAGCTGACATTTTTTGGAAAGATTTCATTAATGGAAAAGAAGAAATTACCCCAGGTATATCTTCACAACTCAAACTAATGAGCAGACTCGCTCCAAAGTTCATATTCAAGCAATTAAACAAACAACCTATTCCAAACAGTAAATAATCACAAATTTTAAAATTAATTAAATGGACAATTTTACAATTATCAACTTACAAGCCTTGACAGGCACAATCGCAATCATTTTAGGTTTCAAGTATTGGATTCAGCCTCGAATTTCAAAGCTATCCTTACACGATGCTCTTTTACCTTTTGTATTCCTCAACACCTTTAGATATTTAGGCTTGTCATTTATGGCCAAGGAGCAATTTTATGACGGCTTTCCTGCTGAATTTTTAACCACGGTCGGCTTATTGGATTTTTCAACTGCAATTTTAGCCATCATTGCCGCCATTGCCTTAAAAAACAAAGGGAGCATTGCCATTCCATTAGTATGGATATTCAATATTGTAGGTTTTGGCGATTTGATTACTGCTTTTCCTCAATTTTTCGGACTTGAACTGTATAACCAAAACCTTGGTTTCATTTGGCTAATGTTTGTAACCTATGGTTTAGCGACATTTTTAAGCCATATCTACATATTTATCAGACTTTTCAAAAACCTTAAAAAGAAATAAAATGGAATGAATAAAACCAGCATTTACATTTTAAAAAAGATAACCAATTTCTTATTTCCGTCTTTTCATTTAGTCTTTCCGTAATATCGTTAAGTTGTTGATGTTGGTTGTTCTGAAATTTGCACCATTATTAATTAAATAAAAAATAATGGAACAACAAATAATAAGAAAAACAGCACCTTACAAACACCCAGAAAAAAAGATACTCTATATAGTATCGAATCCTGCTACTTTAAAAGGCTTTCCTGTAGGTTTTTTTGCAGAAGAATTAACCAGACCTTTCTTCGACTTTATACAAGCGGGTTTCAATGTAGATATTGCTTCGCCTAAAGGCGGAAAGGTGGAATTTGATGGCTTTTCTGACCCAGCAAATGCAGGCACTATTTACCCAAACGATTTAGTCACATTGGGTTTTAGCAATCATAAAGAATTTGGGAAATTGATGGAAAATACACCATCAATCAAAGATGTTAATATTGCTGATTACGATGCTGTATGTGTAGCAGGTGGTGGCGGTCCTTTGGTAACTTTTAAAGACGACACTTCACTACACAAATTTATAGCAGACTTCTATGAGCAAGGAAAAGTAGTAGGTATGCTTTGTCATAGAACAAGTCTTTTGCTTTGGACAAAACTATCAGACGGCACTATGTTAGCAGATGGTAAAACTTGGACAGGATACTGTGATGCCGAAGAAGAAATGAACAACCAAGCAGCTGGTGGCATTAAGATTAATGATTACACTATTGAATCCGAAGCCAAGAAAAACCCAAATACAAATTATGAAGCAAAAGCACCATTAACGCCTTTTGCGATAAGAGATGGAAGATTGATTACTGGTCAGCAACAACATAGCAGTGCTTTGTTTTCTGAATTGGTCATTGAAGCTTTAACATCAACAAATTAATCACCATAACACAAATAAAAAATGAATAAAGTAGCAATCATTACAGGAGCAAGTTCGGGAATGGGCAAATCTACCGCCTTTGAACTTCAAGCAAAAGGATACAAAATATATGGTATGGCAAGGCGTACCGATAAAATGAACGACCTTAAAGCAAAAGGCATGGAAGTCCTTTCTCTCGACTTAACCAAAGACGAGTCTATCGTACATGCAGTCAATACGGTTTTGGCAAAAGAAGGCAGAATAGATGTACTCATCAACAATGCCGGTTATGGCTCTTATGGCTCGGTGGAAGAAGTGTCTATGGAAGAAGTCAAACGACAATTTGAAGTCAATATTTTTGGTTTAGCCCGAATTACGCAATTGGTTATCCCTACTATGCGTCAGCAAAACTCAGGTAGAATAGTCAATATTTCTTCTATGGGTGGAAAAATCTATACGCCGTTTGGATCTTGGTACCACGCTACCAAATTTGCTTTGGAAGGTTGGAGCGATTGTTTAAGAATAGAATTAAAACCTTTTGGTATTGATGTGGTGCTCGTAGAGCCAGGTGGCATACAAACAGAATGGGGAGATATAGCTATGGATGGTTTAAAACAAACTTCAGGCCATGGACCTTATGCAGATATGGTACACAAGGTAATATCTAGCATGGACAAGAGTAAAGATAAATTAACGCCTGTAGATGTGTTAGGTAAAGAAATTGCCAAAGCAGCCACAGTAGGAAATCCCAAAACAAGATACTTGAAAGGGTATTTGGCCAAACCATTAGTCACTATGAGAAAATGGCTCGGCGACCGTACATTTGATAAAATGCTTATGAGTCAAATCAAATAAACCTGTTAATTTATACATTTGTATCATGGCAGCATCGTATATTATAAATTCCATCAGTCAAGCCCATCAATCCGTTGGGCTTCCACCACCTAAACATCCATTGGTGTCGGTAGTAAAGACAGCAGATTTTAAACCTACTATTGATTTTAATGGATTGAAAGTCATCAACAATCTGTATCAAATAACTTTAAAATCCAAGGGTTGTGGCAATTTAATGTACGGTAAAAATTCCTATGATTATGAGGAAGGCACTTTGATATTTACTGCTCCCGGTCAGGTGACTGTTTTTGAAGGAGAAATGCCAGTAGAAAATAATGACGACAAAGGTTGGACATTGGCATTTCATCCTGATTTAATTCGAAAGTCGAGTTTGGCAGACAAAATAAATCAGTATTCTTTTTTTAACTATGAAGTGAACGAAGCACTCCATCTTTCAGAAGATGAATTAACAACCATAGCAGAAATCTTAGATAAAATAGTAAAAGAATACGGCCAAAATCTGGATAAACATTCTCAGAATTTGATCATTTCAAATATTGAATTGTTACTTGACTATTGCACACGATTTTATGATAGGCAGTTTTACACCCGTTCAAATTTGAATCTTGATTTTGTTTCAAAATTTGAGAAGTTATTGAAGAAATATTACGAGTCAGAAGTGGCAGATGAAAAAGGTTTGCCCACGGTTCAATACTTGGCTACGCAGTTAAATTTTTCTTCCAACTATCTAAGCGACTTACTAAAAAAAGAAACTGGGAAGACCGCTCAGGAGCATATTCATCTCTTTATTATCGATCAAGCTAAGAACAAACTTCTCAATTCTAAAAATTCCATTAGTGAAATCGGTTATGCCCTTGGATTTGAATATCCACAACATTTCAGCAACTTGTTTAAGTTAAAAACAGGATTTAGTCCAAGTGAATATCGGAGTTTGAATTAAAAAAAACAATGTGTTTCATCAGCAAAAGAGCACTAACATGGTTACTTCGAGTTTTATCAAGCAATAATTAAAGCTTAAATAGATGCACAAATTTATTCTTAAAAGTAAAATCTTCTTAATTGCGATCTTTACCTTCGCTTCTACTCATCTAGTGAATGCTCAAGACAATACTGCTCTTGTTTCCGCCTTCTTTGGTTTAGATAATGCCTTGCCCTTTCAAGCAAATTTATTATGTCCTAGTGCATTAGGTAGGGATGGAATGCCTGTGAATTTTAAATACCCAATAGCCGCATCCAGTTTATCAGCATCAGATTTTGAAGTGGTGGATAGCCTTGGAAATATTCATACGCCTATCTGTGCTGTTTTAGCACCAGCAAATGAAAATGGCGAAAATCGGACCGTGCTTTTGATAGGTGAATTTGGCAATGCTATTGGGAATCCACCTGTAGAAGTCAGAATTGTGGATGATTTGTTCACTATGGACACTTTATCGGGTGAGTCTGCTTGTTCGGAAATCTTGAATCTCAAAGGGATCTCTACCACAAATGTGGTTCCATTAGCGGCTGGACCTAGTTTATTTTTTGCCCAGAGAGTGGATAGTAATTTGAATGAATGCTCTGCTGGGATACAAACCATACAGGTAGCTTGGGATGGTGGCATTACGCCGTACAAAAGTGGTGACACTCAATCTGACTTATACCAGTACTACATCGGATATTCTGATAGTTCAGGAGTTCTAATACCACATACACCCATATCGATAGCAGATATCAATGACAATGACAACTTTCACCAACTATGTTTTTCTACCGCAGATACAATCGTCAAAATATCCATGATGGTCAACACGGTAGAAGACCCAAATGGTGACCCAAATGGATTCAGTGAAATTGCGGTGAGTTACTGTAATACTTTGACAAATGTCGAAGAGAACCATTTTGGAAATGAATATAAAATTTACCCAAACCCGTTTATTGATGAAATTTATATAGAGAATTTACTTGGAAATGAATACTTCATCATTTATGACTTTTTAGGTCGAAAAATTAAAGAAGGCAGTTGTAACGAAACCATAAAACTGCAAGGAATAACATCAGGCATGTACTTTTTGACCATACTGAACAAGGGCTTTGGATCAACTTTTACGATAAGTAAAAGATAATTGCCTGAATATTACTGTAAACTGCTTCTCGCAGTGATACATAACGACAAACAATTGCGTTTAGAGTAAGTACAAACCATTGGGTAGCCAAGTAAAACCATTGAATTTAACACGTAATTTATTTTTAAAGCAAGATTTGGCTTAAACCAAACTTACAAAATACATATTAATTTCTCCTTTTCCTTTTGCTTCTATTTTACCTCTGCTTTCAAATGAAAAATCAGAGTCATTTTTAAGCAACTCGTAGGTAGCTTCTGATATATTTACTTTACCCACCTCTCCATTGCTTTCTATACGTGACGCTGTATTAACAGTATCTCCCCAGATATCGTATTGAAATTTTTTAACTCCTACTATTCCTGCAACCACAGGTCCAGTATGAATACCTACTCGCATTTGAAAAGCATGCTCGCCAGATGCTTCTTTTTCTATAAATTGATTTACAATAAATGCTTGCATTTCGAGTGCTGCTAAAACCGTATTTTTAATGGATTCATCTTCAGGCACAGGTAAGCCACCAGCAGCCATGTAGGCATCACCAATGGTTTTGATTTTTTCTATATTATATTTTTCGCAAATTTCATCAAAGGCCTTAAAGCAAATATTAATCTCTTTCACTAAAGTAGTCGCATCCATTTTTTCTGATTCTAATGTAAAACTCTTAAAATCTGTAAAAAGAATAGAGACTAAATCATAATCTCTGGCTTGTGCTTCTCCTTTTAGTTTCAACTCTTCAGCAACTTCTGCTGGTAAAATATTGAGCAGTAAGTTTTCACTTCTGTCTTTTTCTTTTTCAATTATAGCTTTGGCTTTTTTTGTAAACTGCCAACGCCAATAAAGACCACCTGCCATTAAAAGAAAGAATATTCCAGCACCAATGGCCATATTTCTAGTTTTTTCTTTTTGTTGTATAGCCGTTTTATGCGCTTCTTGGACCAATCGTTCTTTTTTTAATGTGGCAAGACTATCTTTTTTTGCTTTTTCCTTAAAATCAAATCGCATTAATCTTTTATTAGTTTCAAGCACATTTAATGAATCTTCTATCACTAATTTTTTTTCTAAGTATACCCAAGCTAGTTTAGAATTGTTTAGTTTTTTATAATTGTTGTATAAGCATTCGCAGCTTCTTTTTTGAAATTCCCAATTTTCAACTTTTAAACTATAATTATATGAATTAAGGCATAATTGAACCGCCATTTTATAATTTTTTTCTTTTTCATATATTTCCCCTAAAAGGGAATAGGATGAACAAAGTATTCTATATGATTCTTCTTTTAAGGTAACTTTTATCAATTTATCAAGAATTTGTTTGGCTTTATCAATGTCACCTTTTTGATAATGCGTTTTTGCAATATCATATGGAATTGTAAAGCCCCAATCATATTCTTTTAGATAGTAAGTTAATGCTTGATCTAAATAGTCTAAAGCCAAATCGTATTTGCCTTGTTCTCTATATTCATTGGCTATAGCATGTAAAGTTTCCCAATTGCCCCTATTGGAATTATTATCTTTAAAGAATTTAAGTGCTTGAAATTGATAATCCATACCTTTGCTAGTGTCTCCTAAATTTATGTAGTCATGTCCAATACTCAAGAGATTCCAACCGACAAGACCTGTCTTTTTACCTTTTTTTAATATTTCTCTATTGGCTAGTGAGTATTCAAGAGCTTTTTGTACTTCACCCATTGATCTAAAAATACTTGACATCATTCGGTAAGCATACACTTTATCTTTGGAAGCTATTTTGGGAGTTGAAATAACCATTTCAAATTTTTCAATGGCATCTAAATAACGATTATCGCTACTATAAGAAATTCCTAAGTCTACATTGACTTCCCCGTATTCGGTTATCATGTTTAGCTCTTTAAAGATGTCAGAAGCTTTACTCCAATAAAACCTGGATGAATCTGAATTGATTAAATGATAGGCAGCACCTTTATTTACATAAGCATAACCTATGCCCGGTTTGTAGTTTTTTTGAGTAGAAAAGTTAAGTAGAGTATCTGAATTTGCTAAAACATTGTCAAACTCACTCAATAAATCTAAAATCTTAATAAATTCGTAATATGAAGCAGCTCTGACAGAATCTGATTCATTTGTGTTTTTCCAAATTGTCCACAAAGAATCTAACTCTACTTGTTTTTTTGGTGGCCTATCTCTTGAAAATGAGTAATTTACAAATGCAATAAAAATGAGAAGCATTATTGGTTTCATGGCAGTAGTGGTTGGTTTATAACAAAGATAATACAAAATTCCTAAAATGTCAATTTAAATATGGCTTTTCAATTATTTATAGACTATTTATTTCTTATAATTATCATTTTAAAGTATATTATAAAGGTTAAAAAATAACTAATACAAATGCCAACCTCAGCACCGCAGAACCAATGATAGGTAGTGGAAATAACAAAGGGAAAGTAATTGGAAATAACCTGAATTTTAGCTAATTAGATCAAGGTGACTTGATATTTGAAATTGATTTTAGAAGTGTTTAAGCTACCCTGTTACAAAAAAAATTTGATTTTGATGCTGGTTTGATCAATATTAAAAGCCGTGTGCTTAGTGGTATTTTTTGATAGCAAGTCCACCTAACTTAAAAATCAAAAAATATTGTTATAAAGTTAACATGTATAATTTATTTTTACAACTTAATAAATAAAATATTAAACAATATGGCAACACCAGCAAAAAATCCGTTCACTTGGGTAGAAATTTATGTGGACGATATGAGCAGGGCTCAAAAATTTTACGAAACAGTATTACAAATTCAAATGGTTCCGATGCAAGCACCAGGTGATTTTGGCGATCTAGAAATGGTGAGTTTTCCTTGGGCACAAGGAGAAATCAATACAAGTGGCGCATTGTGCAAAACGAGCGAAATGAAGCCTGGAGCAGGTGGCACCTTGGTTTACTTCACTTGCGAAGATTGTAGTGTAGAAACGGCAAGAGTAGAAGCAGCAGGTGGAAAAGTCTTGCAGGATAAATTTCAAATCGGAGAGCACGGCTTTTGTTCCATAGTTATGGATACTGAAGGCAATACCATAGGCTTTCACTCCGACAAATAGTTGGTATAGGTCATAGCAGGTTTATAAGTATGTTCATAGGTTTATCTTCGTGAACATAGTTGAGCTATTTGGATAAATCAAGAAAAAAATGGTACATTAGGATAAGCGTTGTATCTTTATGGCCCAGATGTGGATACTTTTTGGCAACCATCATAATAAGCAATAAGCATAATATATGAAGAGATTTTACGAATTACCAAAATTAGTTCAATGGGTGATTGCTATAATTTTATTTGCCGTTGGCGTAGCAGCAATTATGCCTTTTTTAGCAAAGTCATATACTTTCCTTTTGGTCCCAATATTTGCTCCTTTCTTTAATTTTGCTAGCGTTCCATTTTTCAGACTAATAGGCCTTTATAAATACTTGAACCCTTATGTGCTTTCCACCGTTCAAACAGACAAACAATATGATTTACACAACATATTTACCTTCGATTATTTCGTAAACTTCAAGTGGTCCGATCGTGGGTTATTTGTACAGAAAACGTTGCTTAATAGTTATTTCAAAGCACTGATTACCATTATTGAAAGGATTGAAACCAAGCAATTATCACCTGAAGTAAAAATAGTAGGTCACAGTTACTTTTTTAATGATAGAACAGCGGAGAAATTGGGTTTTAAGGTCAGTAAGGCTTCAATATTTTGGACATTAAATTCTATATTACAATTTATTGAACTGACATACTTATATTCTTTTAGTAAGGGGAAAATTGAGATACCAAAATTTTGGAAAGTAAAGAAAGCAGAAATTACAGGTAGCGAATTAGTCACCAAAAAGAAGGTTTTGGAAGAATTGGTACGTAAAACGAATCCAAATTGATTAGAAAAATTGATGGAATATTTTTGCAATAAGTGTAAGTTTGTACAGTTGTAAAATAAGAACAGACAAAACATACTTTAAAAGCAAATGAGTTGAATGACTTATTTGCTTTTTTTGTTTTAAGGGTAAACATTTTAGTTTTGGGAATTATTATTGAGACTATTTA
This sequence comes from Saprospiraceae bacterium, assembly GCA_041392785.1. GTDB lineage: Bacteria > Bacteroidota > Bacteroidia > Chitinophagales > Saprospiraceae > OLB9. Next base: position 158,181 of record JAWKLK010000008.1, on the reverse strand, counting down.
CTAAAAAAATTCACCACAGGCTCATTCTCAGCATTTACCAATAAAAAAAACCGAAGCCTATTCCTGACTTCGGTTTTTTCTTTAATAATAATGTACGAAAATTTACTTGACAGCAAATGTTTCAAAATATGCTTTCATGACCAATTTTTTATCTATTACGAGATTAATACACTTCGCATACTAGTACTGCCATATGAAATACCATCAATCGGATAACTTATGCTTTCCTTTTCATTAGCCAAGCCCAAGGTGTATAGCAAAGGAAAATAATGATCTGGTGTAGGAATACTCAATTGTGCTTCTTTGCCCAATTTCTGATAGTTTGCCAAGCTACCGAAATCTCGCTTATCTATAAGATTTTTAGCGGTTTGGTCAAATTCTATAGCCCAATCGTAAGTAGAATTCTCGGGAAATTTTAATTGACTTAAATTATGAACGATATTACCACTTCCCATTATCAGCACACCTTTTTTGCGAAGAAATTGCAGTTCTTTTGCGAGTGCTAAATGGTATTGACCATCTTTGGCATAATCAATGCTCAATTGAATCACAGGAATATCGGCATTTGGGAACATGTGATGCAGCACACACCAAGTGCCGTGGTCATATCCCCAATCGTGGTCCAAATGAATAGGCACAGCAGTAACCTGAGTGCTTATTTCTTTTGCCAGTTCTGGGTCCCCTAGAGCTGGATATTGCATTTCAAAAAGGCGATCGTCTATTCGCCCAAAATCATGAATCGTTTTTGGTTTCGGAGCAGCTGTCACCAACGTTTTGCCAGGAGTAAGCCAATGTGCCGATACCGAAACCACAGCTTTGGGTTTGGGAATGGTTTGCCCTATTTTTAGCCAAGCCATTGAATATTTATTGTCATCCAAAGCGTACAATGGTGCACCGTGCCCTATAAACAAAACGGGCATCAAAATGTCTTGTTCTTCTAACGATTCTGATAATTTCTTCAAACTATTCAATCCAAATCCTGCCATTGGTAAAGTGCTTAATATTAATGAATTTTTTATAAAATCTTTGCGAGTCATTGCGTATTATTTTAGTGTAATTAATGCAGATCCACCTTTATCTAATGCTAAAGATTCGACCAAATAATTAGGTTCCTTTTCTACGACTTTAAGAAAATTTCGAACATCTTTAAAACCCGTATTATCAACAAAAATTTTCGTTTTAGAATGAAATAAGGGTTCTAAAAGTCTAAATATGGGTAAATACAAATCTTTCCATCCATCTAAGAGCAAGAAATCTATTGGGAAATCTATATTCTTCAGTGTTTCTAACGCATCACCTTCTCTCAATTCAATGAATTGTGACAGACCTGCATTTTCAAAATTTTGCGATGCTTTCTCGCATTTTTCCTTGACTATTTCTGATGTAATTACTTTTCCGCCAGTTTCCCTTGCCCCTGCTGCCAAATAGATGGTTGATATGCCGAAAGAAGTACCGAATTCAACAATGTTTTTGTACTTGTTTTCAACGACGGTCTGATACAAATATGCACCTTGTTTTCTGGATACTGGCAAGTAAGCCGAACTTGCATGTTCAGGTTTTATTTTCGTAAATAAACCATAAGCCAATGCTTTCATCACCTTAAAGCCATCGCCTTTTGCAGCTTTGTGTAAGCGATCTAGTACGGTAATTACTTTATTATCTTGAATCTCCTTTTTCATGTCTATATATTTATTTTAATTTCAAAGGCCACATGGAATCCCCATGAATTAGATTGTAATGTTTGCATCATGTGGATTTCATCCTTTAAAAATCCGTTTAAATACATTTTCTTTTGTCTTAAAAATATGGCTGAATATACCCACCAAATGCGTAATTAAGAATAGCATTACAAATTTTGCCACGATGTGATGAGACAACATGATAGCACTCAAATCTTTTGTTAAATCTGGTAATAAACTGGCATCATTAGCCTGCAATGCTGGTATGATATTTTCTACAAATAAGGAAATTATTCCCGAAATACACATCCACAAAATCACCCAATAAAAACCCTTGTGTACAAAGTTGATGAGTTTTTGTCGCCAGTTTCCATTCGGATATAATCCTTCGGGTCGTGGGTCTTTAAAATAAGCAATAACTCTAATCATCGTTAATACAAAAACGGCCATACCCATCGGGAAATGCCATTAGTAAAGTTGTAGTTTTTTGGCCAAAATGGGTTCTCCTTCCATCATGATACCGCTCATAATCAAAGCGATAATGAGTAAGCTGGATACCCAATGAATCCAGATAATACGGCGGCTGTATTTGATTACTTTTGTCATATTTTGAAATTACATTAATATTCCGTTTTCATCAGGTACCAAGGCTGCGGGAATTTCTTTTTCCCCCAACATCTGTCTTAAATCTCTTTCTATGGTAATGCATATGGAAGTCATTGGGGTGTCAGACATTTGGTTTTCAAAAGGATCTTCCGTAGCGGAACCTGATTTGTCAATAGCTGCAAACACAAATCCTACCAATAAAGTTATTGGGACAATCAACCAAGTCATGGAGTAGTCTAATCCCTGACTCATCTTATCTAAATTACCAACAATTGAAAATGGGAACAGCGTAATAAAAGCGAAGAAAAACACATTGATATATAGCTCGTAATATTTCGGGAAAGGTGTCTTTTTAATTCGTTCTGCTCTGCCTTGCAAATCAAATAGTTCTTTGATGCTACCCATAAGTTCATATTGTTTAAACTCACTGTCTATATGGCCGTTTTTCACATTCGCCTTTATTTCTGAAGCTTGAAGATTTAATATTTGTGTGGAGATATTGGCCATTGATTGTAAGTTTTCCCATTCCACAATGGGAATGAAGGCCGAAAGTTCTTTGTGATAATCTATGTTTTGACCACGTAATGCTAAACGCAGGGTATTGATATAAGCCAGATGCCGATAGACCAAATTTTTGACTTGTTGAGTATCATCTACATAACTTTTAATTTGTGTAGTAAAAGTTCTGCTTATATTAATGATGCCACCCCAAATTTTTCGAGCTTCCCACCACCGGTCATAAGCCGATCCATTCCTAAAACCCAGTAAAATAGACAAGGCAGTACCCAACATAGCAACAGGTAAAACTGGAATATCTACCCATTTATGACCGAGAACATACAAGGAATATACTGCCAAAGACAGTAATAAAAAATATATCAATTCTTTGTGGAAAATGATGATATTAATCCACACATTGCTCAATAAACCTTTGCGAAGTTTTACAACCATATTGTTTTATTTTATTAATTTTCGAGAGTCCCTTGTGAATAGACCGTCCTTTCGATGTTCAGAATTAAAAAAACCGAAGTCCAAAATAGGACTTCGGTTTTAAACATTTATTTTTCAAGGATTACTTTGTTGCAAACGTAGCAAAGTAAGATTTCACATCTATCAAATTAGCAAAGTCCGCATATTCTTTTGAACCAAAAATTGGCGTAGCTGCAGCTTGAAATTTTTCAGGATTTTCCCAAACGATGATGACTGCTTGTGTATTTTCAGCCAATTTTGGCATTCCTTTTTCGTCTAGCTCATAAAACTTAAATTCACGAGCAAATTGGTAGCCATCGTAGTTTTCAAGCGACTTAAAAAACGCTTCTCTCATTGAACCAAAAGCATCATTAGTTTTTCCTTTTCTAATAGCAAACTCAATGACATTTCCTTCTTTCTTGATACTTTCCATATCAAAAGGTTTTCCATCGACAGTTTCTAACAGACCATAAGCCAAAGGATTGAAACTTGCAAAGTAGTTTTTAGTAACATCTTGTGGCATGAGCTTCATGGCCGTTTCGCCAAAACCTTGCATTGAGTTCCAATGCGTCATACCAATTAGAATTTCGTCTAATTTCATACTTTGGTCCACGGTAAAAAATGGTTTCCATTTTCCTTCGTTTAAGGTGTTTTCTTCTTTACCGAGCACTTCAACAAATTTTACTCTAGTGTCTAGAAAGTGTTGAACATTTCCATCTTTTGCTTGATTGATGGCGATTTCATACATGGCTGTCATATCTTTATTTTTTTTATTTTGAATATTATTTTTTGAATTTGAGCAACTGAATAATGCCGATACTGAAATGGCAACTATAATTAAATATTTCATTTTATTATTATTTTAAAACGGTATTAATAGTAGCCACTTTATTGGGTGGATAGCTACCTAAAAAGTTCACCACTGCTGAACTAGTGACAAAATTGACATTTGATAAAATAGTCGCGGCTGCTGTTTGGCTTTCATACACCGTCATGCCCACGACTACATTTGGATTCGTTACCGATTTCCATTGTACTTCTTGCACAAATCCATTTTGCTGTTTTAAGGCAGCTAAAAAAGCATCTCTTTTGGCTTCATAATCTGCTTGATTAAAATTGCTATAAAGCGACAAATCTCTCACGGCAATTTCTAATACTCGGCCACTGCTTTTAGGAGCCAATGCACCTAAATCAACAGGTTTGTACTCGTCTAAAGGTTGTAATGCTTCAAAAGCAAGTGGCGTAAACTTGGTAAAAAAATTAGTTGCAACGCTTGTAGTTCCTAAGGTTTGACCAATGCTTTGGTAAGTAGCCAAATCTTTATACTGAGTCATCCCAATGTATACACTGTCCAGCGGTAAACTTTGCGAAAAATCGAAGAAAGGCTGCACTTCTCTATCATTTGAAGTACCATTTTGCTTCATCAATTCAGTAACAAAAGCATCTCTTGCCGTTGTAAAATCATTAATACTTACACCTGTATTAATTTTTCGAATGGCTAATTCAAAAACATCATCGTTTTTGTCTTCAGTAACATCATCATCTTTATCACAACTTTGCATTGCGAAAAGAGAGAAAACCAACATAGAGCCCATTAATAATTTATGAGCTGATCTAAATGAAATTATTTTCTTGAACATATTTTGTTATTTAAAATTTTTGTGCAAATTTGCATACTAATTACTTTTCTTACAAGTAGTTACATTAATGTTTTATAGTATCTAAAAAGTAACCATTGTTGATAATCAATGATTTAAAAAATGAGAATAGAAGAAAATAATTCTGAGCGATTTACCAATATGGTAGATAACATCAAAAAATATGGCGGTTGTCCTGTAAGTGCAACGCTGAAACTCATTGGTGGAAAGTGGAAACCAATGATCTTGTACTTTATTTCGGTAGATGTCAATCGTTTTGGACAGCTGCAACGTATGATGCCCGATTGTAGTAAACGTATGATGACGGTACAATTGAGAGAATTAGAAGATGATGGTTTGGTACACCGAAAAGTTTTTGCAGAAGTGCCACCTAAAGTAATTTATACCTTGACCGAAAAAGGAGAAAGTTTGCGACCCCTTTTCAGCATGTTAAGTCAATGGGGAATCGAGCAAGTATTAGAACCCAAAATGAAAACTTCGAATGATTAATTGTACATTACAGCTAGGCGTTTTGCTTAGTCATTAGAAAATGTAATTAAATAAACTACCTTTGTAACTAAATTTAATAAACATTTCAAATGACAAAAATAGCATTAATCACAGGTGGAAGTAGAGGTCTTGGCAAAAATATGGCCTTGTCTGTTGCGCAAAAAGGAACAAGTGTAATAATCACTTACAACAGTAAAAGTGAAGAAGCCGAGGCGGTAGTACAAGAAATCAAAGGATATGGTCAAAATGCAGTTGCCCTGCAATTAGACGTATCTAATTCCAAAAATTTTGATGCTTTTGTATCAGCAGTAAATGACGTTTTGAAAAACGAATTTTCAACAGACAAAATTGACTATTTGGTAAACAACGCTGGAGTGGGCGTTCATTCTTCGTATTCTGACACCACCGAAGAACAGTTTGACAGCATGGTAAATATTCATTTAAAAGCTGCTTTTTTCTTAACCCAAAAAATGTTGCCAATAATGAACGATGGTGGTGCCATTGTAAATGTATCAACTGGTTTGGCAAGGTTTACTTTGCCTGGATACGATGCTTATGCAGTAATGAAAGGCGGTATTGAAACTCTAACCAAATATCAAGCAAAATCTTTGGGAGCAAGAGGAATTAGAGTGAATGTAGTAGCACCAGGTGCCATTGAAACCGATTTTGGCGGTGGCGCAGTTCGTGATAATAAAGACTTAAATGCTTTTGTTGCTTCTCAAACTGCATTAGGCAGAGTGGGCAAACCTGATGACATTGGTAGCGTTGTAGCATTCCTTTGTAGCGATGATGCCAAATGGGTAAATGCTCAAAGAATAGAAGCATCAGGAGGAATGTTTTTATAGCTGATATTTCCGCCAAAATCTTTTCACTGCGTTAATCGCGGTAATAATTTACTTAAACACCGAACTGACCAAAGAAAACCATCGGTACATTACATACCTTAATAAAAAATGAAAGAACTGTGTAGTATTTAACTAAGCTTCACATTTGTAAGTTCTGACACACAAGCCGACATTCCAGCTAGTAAAAGAGCAGTTTTTTTTATCCAAACACCGTGCTGATTTGTTATATTTGAGCTTTTAAAAAATGGTGAACAGGCATATTATAACCGACAATTTAGAATGAGCTCTAATACCAAAATATCAATACGATTCTTTGATGACAGAGAAGTGCGTGCCATTTGGGACGATGATAAAGCCAAATGGTGGTTTTCGGTATTGGATATAGTGGCTGTGCTTACCGACCAAGATGACTACAACAAAACCCGTAATTATTGGAAATACCTTAAGGCAAAACTTAAAAAAGAAAATAGCGAAGTGGTTAGTGCCACTACCCAGTTGAAAATGCTGGCACCAGATGGAAAAAAGCGATTAACCTATTTGCTCGATTACGAAGGCATCATAGCACTAGGCAAACAATTCCCAGGCAAAAAAGCCAACCGATTTATAGAATGGTTTACTTTTAGCCCAGAAAGCATAGATGGCAAAAGCAAAACCAAGGCATATGCCTTATTTGAAACATCTTTTGTAGATAGCATAGAAGTAGGGACAACCAAAGGTTTACAGCAGATTCATGCATATATTTTTGGCGGCCTATATGATTTTGCGGGACAAATAAGAACCAAAAACATAGCTAAAGGTGGATATAGATTTGAGTATGCTCAATATTTAAACACTACTTTGCTACAAATAGACCAAATGCTTGAAACCAATTTTGATGAAATTGTAGAAAAATATGTGGCGATGAACAAAGCCCACCCATTTATGGAAGGCAATGGCAGAAGCACGCGTATATGGTTGGATCTTCTATTAAAAAAACAACTAAAATGCTGTATCGATTGGAGTAAAATAAGCAAAGTCAACTACATGAATGCAATGATAATAAGCAGTGTAGATAGTAGTGAATTATCCAAGCTATTAAAACATGCCTTAACTAGTGACATCCACAGCCGAGAAATGTATATGAAAGGCATAGATTATTCGTATTATTATGAAGAAAATTAAAGGGAATATGAGCGGATTGGAAGTGTAGTTCAAATTAGTTAAAAGCATTTAGTGTATTTGGATGATTTTTATATTTTTATGGCGTAGATTTACAAGTTGTCAGTAAGCAAAACAGATGGTAAATAAATTCATTTCTATAACGATAGTTTTATTTTGTGAAATATTGATTTCATGTAATTCATATCCTATGAATAGTAAATCTGAAGTTCAATGTGAAATAGATGACATTAAGTCAATGAAAAACGGTCAATTATCAATTAATGAAGTAACAGAGAAAGAAAGTAAAATTGTGCTTAAACCGGTAGAAGAAATAAAAGGGTTAATTGTTAGCTGTAATACAAATGAAACAAAAGAAGCCTACTGAAAACAATGTGCGTGACGATCGTACGTCCTACTTCGACATGCCGCATGTACTAACCATTGTCAGAATATTAATCCCAAAGCAGACATTTGTACCTTTCTAAGTTTTTATTCAAAATGCAAATTCAACTTGAGTTTCTAACAAATATAGAATATGATTAAAGGAAAACTAAATAAGAGAGTTGCGATAAGTATTATTTTTTATTTTTTGTTTGTGTTTGCTTGGGGACAAGATGTATCTCATGTTAATTTCACCATTAAAACGTATAAAGGATATATTGATAATGAATATCCTATCACTTTACAATTAACATTAAGAAAAGAAGAAGATATTCCAAATAAGTATTTCCACAAAGTTTATGGGAGTTATTTTTATAATACATATAGATTGCCAATAGAATTTATTGGGGAAGCTATCAAAGATAGTGTTAATTTTAAAGTTCACAATAATAAGGAATCAGAGGAGTTTATTGGAAAATTTGCAAATGATTCATTAATAGGGACTTGGATCAAAAACGGGAAATCTTTGCCCTTCTACCTTGTTCCTATAATTGATTATAATGAAAAAGACATAATTTGTCAACTACCTATCAGTTTTTCAGGATCATCGTGTCCACGAATAGACAGCCAAAATGAATATAGATTTTTCATTGCAAATACAGATGATAAAATCATTATAAATATGGGAAATTCTAAACAGTTAAAAATTTTTAATGTTCAATCATTGACATTTGAAAAAACTATTGATATTGACTGTTTTGTGAATAAAATGTACGCTTGGCGCGAGGGAGTAATCATTATTTCACTTACTGATATGTATTACTTAAATATAGAAAAGAGTACTGTTATTTGGAAAGAAAAAATACCATTAATTTGGTATTATGATACTTATTTAAAAGGAGATCAAATATATTTTTATAACATTTCCAATAAGCAAGAGAAAGAGCTGATTTGTTTTGATTTAGTTTCAAAATGTTTTAATATTCCATCAAAAGGTTCTAAACTTATTTTAACTGATAATAATTTTGCTTATTTATATGAAAATGGTAAGCTATTAAAACATATTAGTATTTCAGGTGATAAAAAGATGTTTATGGCCATATAAATCCAATGATACATAATGTTAACTCAATAAATGCTTTTTATTTTTGGTCAAAATATGAAAACTGGATTACTATTACCAATAACAACATGGATATTTTATGGAAATTTAAAACATTTGGTGAATATCATGCAGATATTTTACAAGACAGATATCTTTTATTGTATGGGCATAATATAAAGCTATATGACTTAAAAAGTCATAAATTGTTATGGGAAATTGAGCAACCGTTAACATCAAACTATGTAATTAACGGTAATAATTTGTATTTTATTAGTAATGAAGTAGCAACAGCAATTGACTTATCGACGGGAAGTATTTTGTGGTTTGTTGAGGTCAAAGGTGGAAGAAAAGTATTTGAAGCATGCAACATGATTTTTTTTATTAATTCATGGACACTAAAACCTTTGTCAATGATTACAGGAATACGGAAAATAGATTAAAACCAGATAACATGTCTTAGCACATCAGCCAGCTCTATCGAGACGGCACGACGGCGATGGCAAAACCGTGATTGTTTATTAAATGAAGATATACTGTCAAATCAATCTAGCATCATCACCCATATTAATTGATTCTATTGAAGATGTATATAGTTTTGGCTTTGGAAATCTTGATCCCATCAAAAATCAAATTGATGAAGAAGTTATTACCGATAATATAGATACTCGCAAGGTGTTACAGCGCTCACATTAAGTAAAATAAAGCATATTAATTTTCTATTGATGAATAGATGAGAAAAGCAGGCTATGTGATCAATGTTACCCAAGTTGTTACATAAAAGGATTAACTTTGAAATAATATTTTTCCACATAAAAACAGAAAAAATGGATAATACAAATCGCATCGGCCTAGACAATGACAAAGCAAAACATTTGGCCGACAAACTCAATGAACTTCTGGCCAACTATTCTATCTTTTACCAAAATACACGTGGATATCATTGGAATATCAAGGGAGAGAAATTCTTTGAACTACATCTGAAGTTTGAAGAGTTGTACAATGATTTATTACTGAAAATAGACGAGGTGGCTGAGCGTATTCTTACCTTGGGCCATACGCCTAGACACAATTACACCGAATACCGCAATACATCAAAGATCAAGGAAAGTGTACAAGTCAGTGATGGCATGAAGGCTGTCGAAGATATTTTAGCATCTTTCAAAATCATCATCACTCTCCAACGTGAACTCCTAGGGATCTCCGCTGATGCCGATGACGAAGGCACCAATGCGCTGATGAGCGATTATATAAGAATGCAAGAAAAATTGATTTGGATGTACTCATCTTTTATGAATAAGTAGAAATTCTCTATTGAGTTTGGGGTGGTTTTGCTGTGTAGTTTATTTTGTATTTGCAAAAATCTTTAAACACTAAATTTTTCAAAAATTGACTTAACTTTGAGCCATGACAAAATTGATTTCTCTCAATGCCTCCCATCCTTCACATACTGTATTTTTTCCATGTTAGCGGATTAAGTAAAGACAACTTTAAGCTTCTCTAATGAACCGATAGAAAAAAATGAAAACAATAAGAAAGCATAGATGGAAAAAGAAAAACCAAGGCTTATGCCTTATTTGAAACATCTTTTATAGATAGCATAGAAGTAGGCACAACCAAAGGTTTACATATAAGTCTAAACAACAATTCTCTTGATCTACCTGATTGGCAAGATTTAAAGAATCAAGAAAATATAATTCATCACGAAAATTATAAAAAGACAGAACACTTTCGTGGTCTTGTGAATTATTATTGTCATTTTTAGGTATCGTTTTCTTTAGTAATGGTCAACCATCAATGTTGAACTTTATTTGAACAAAACCCGTTCGGCCCCAATGTAACGTTTGCTGATTGGCTTGTTCTACATGGATTCCATTACCTGTATTGGCTACCAATTGGCGAACATTGAGGATGTTTTTTATACCACCTTGAAGCGTTACTCTTTTATTTTTCAAAAAAAGAGAAAAAGTGGTATTCCACATGGCCCAAGCTGGAGAGATTTTTTCGCTTATGATATTATTTTCTGATATATAGTAAGGTGTTTCGCCCGTTTTTTTCATCCAAGTATTCCAGTGAAATTTATCCTTTTTAAGAAACACCGTTGCTTCTATAGTAAAGTCATGACTCCAAATGGAAGAGGGTAGAGTAGGATCGTATGTTCTAAATGAGTTATGAAATGATGTACTCATAAAATCAAATGAGAATCGACCTAAATTCTCTATTTCGCATTGCATTTTGAATGCATTACCATAAGTTTTCCAAACCTCTACATTTCGATATTCATAGTGTACTGGTCCTAAAGCTGTGAGTATGATACGATCATTTACATGATTGAAAAAGGGACTAATTGTTGCTTTCCAATGCAATTTTTGACGTTTAATAAAATCAAATTGAAATTCTGTTCTGGCATTAATAGACCTTTCTGGTAATAAGTTTTGATTTCCGGTAACTTGATGATTGATATCTACAAAATCAAAATAAAGCTCTTTGATAGATGGGGATCGGTATCCAAATGCAATCGATGATCTCCATTGGATAGCTGGATTAATGTGGTACAATGTCCAAATTGATGGGCTGAGGGCAGAGCCATATTTCGAATTGACTGTCAGTCTAGCACCTGATTGTATTGTCCATACACTCTTTACAAGTTTTATACTTCCAAAAAGGCTAAAGTCATTCACCGTAACGTTGCCATTTTTATAGATCGTAGAATCCAACAAGCGCGTACCTGCTGCATTTTCATAGTAATTTTCTATTCCTGCATGCCAGTTGAAGAATTTGTTTTGGTTGTCTTTTGCTATGGTAGACCTTATTAAAACAGTGTTGTTTTTTGTTGTGTCTTGCATGCCTTCAAGGAGCGTGGATGCCTCTGTTTCGAAATCATATCTTTTAGACAATTTATTGCGTCTAAATGCATTATATCCAGTGGTGGTTTGCCACAACATATTGTCATTTAGCCATTTATCATATTGTACATTAGCGTCATACTTCAATGTCTCATATGTGTCATCAAAAGAATATGGCTTGAACTGTGGTCTTCTCAATTCACCGGGATTCAAAATTGTCTCTGATAATACTTGAGTTGTGAATGTCACAAAATTTTTAGTATTTGGAGTAAACTTGAACATTCCTCTCATGGATCTCTGGTCTTTGTCATTCCAGATCTGATCTCGACCTAAAGAATCTATGGGATCAGGTCGGAACTTTTGCATTTGACCAATGAGTGAAACAAATAATTTTTCGGTTCTCATACCTAGTCCAAGTGAACCAATCGTAAAACCATTGTTTTCATGATACGTGTCACCATTCAGATTGAAGCGGTGCAGTTGACTTTTCTTTGTGATGATATTGATGACACCACCAGATGCCTCAGAACCATACATCAATGATTGCGCACCCTCTATGATTTCTATTTTTTGAATGGCATTGAGAGGAATTTGACCTGCATCAAGATTGCCATTAAGTCTACCAATGATAGGCACCCCGTCAATCATAATCTTAAGGTTCTCACCTTTCAAACCATTGATACTCAATTGAGATCCTAAAATTGGATCATGTGTTACTCGTATATTTGATTCTGTTTGGAGCAGCTCTTGAAGATTGACAGCTGCTTTAGAATTTATAACTGACTGTCCAATGATCTTGACTGAATTTACTGTAGATTTTGTATCAGTGGGTCGATACTGTGCTGTTATGACTACCTGATCAATTGTTTTTGCAGTCACCGTGGAGTCGATAGATTGTGCAATTGCCCAGTTTTGTAAGGTAATGCCACATAAAAACCAACACAGTCTAAAGCTCGACACTAAACGCATATAACAACTAAGTATTATTTTGATTTTATAAACTTAGTGGTCAAGGTTTTTTGGTTTTGACCGAATCCCTGTAAGATGTATAACCCACTCTGCATATTTCTGATATCCAAGGTATAAACATACAATGATGCATCAGAAGCCTTGTTAAAAGTGATTGGTATTGATCGCCCATTCGTGTCAAAACATTGAAATTGTGTAATTTCTTGATCCGTGATGACATAAACTATATCTGCACTAGGATTTGGGTACACAAGTGATGCTATATTTGCATCATTGGTGGCGGTCTGTTGACCTACTACTTCCTTAGTAAGAACGGTTGTTCCTGTGCTAGAGCCTTCAAAATCTATGAATTGTAATTTCCAAATGGTATTGTTTTTTGATTTAATAAAATAAACCCTGTCTTCGTCCAAAATCCAACCAGCATTGGTAAAAGTTTTCCAATCATACCCAATGACATCTAGTCTATCACTCATCTGATCTTTATAATCTGCAAATTGTACATTGTCAACATCAACACCATCAGCCATAACTGATGACACCTGTGGACCAGTCAAAATACCAGTAACATTGTACTGCTGTACTATAGTGCCATTTGGATCTTTAGCGATAGAGATGTATCGACCATACATGAAATCATAATCATAGGAAGGAAGAATGTCAACCGTACTATGTGTGCTGAGATTGTAAAAAATAAAACCCTTTCCATTGCTGTCAGTTGTCTTGTTCAGCTTTTTTATCACTAAGTTATCACCATTTAAGTCAGCATATTTTAGTGTGTAATCTGTGCCAATTAATGACTCTATCAGGACTTTTTTGAATGATCCATCTCTTAGTTTTACAATAAATACTTCATTTCCAACAACGCCATGCATGGATGGTTCGTATTTTCCCCACCCAAAGTCAAATGGATTTAAAGTGTCTCTTGTACTATTGAAAGCGCCATAATTATAAGATATCTCATCATTAAATATTAAGTTATCTTTCAATGACTCAACATTAAAATCTACATCAAAATTAGAAATAGTTGTATAATATACTTCTACGACGGGAATATTTTGACCATTGATACTACCTGAAGATTCATTGATGAAAATACCAGCATCTTGCACTCCAAAAGCTGTGAATGCTAGGTCCCAAGTATCATTGTCAACCAAAGTTTGTTCATCGGTAGCTAGTGAAACATAAGATTGTTGATTATATCCTGCGCCGCAACTTATTTCCTGAAAAGTCTGAGCTTGCATTGAGACTATAAAGGAAAGGAGCAAAGATGTTTGTATAAATATTTTCATCCTAAAAAATTGAGTTATAAATATTAATTAAAGCGCAAAGGTAACCTAAGGCTTAGTGGTTAAGTCTATACTCAATGTCAAAGAAATGTCATAATTGTTTAATGACCTTGGGTCAACATACACAAGCTATTTTCTAATGCTTGGACTTCGTGCACAATATGTGGCTGGATATCAATGCTTTGAAATTGTTCTAAAGTAGTATGTATGCCTTCTTGGATATACACAACTTTCCCTTCAAGCACCAGTAATTTAATGTGGGTAGGTGCAGTGTGTTGTGCTAATATCATCCCAGTATTGAATCCAATGAAGATGATTTTGAAACTATCATTTTTAAAATATAATCTTGCCACAGGTTTGGTAGCCGTGGCCAATAGATCTTTAATGATTGCAATGGGCATATCTCAAATTTTAAATTTCAGGTACTTTTTCGCCTATTGCTTCTTGTAAAAAATAATGTAAAGCAAAAGTGTGATTTGCACCAAGTTTTTGGCCAAATTGGCTTATCAGGTATAATGCTATGGCTGTGGCTAACAAAAAAGGTAATGCATACAATATTTGAGCCTCTTGCCCCAATGCTTTTTGGGAGAAGCCAATGATAGCTATAAAAATAACAAGAGTAAAAATAGCCAAGTAGGATAGGGCAAAGATAGTCCAAACATTTGGCATAGGGCCATACACACCTATCAACTTAGTTTCATTTCTGTTATCCACATTTTCTTCCATAATGATACTCAATTGTGGTGACCAATAGTGTCTTATTTTTTTATTTATTTGCAATGTTATGTGGTCTTGCATAGCAGTTCCAATGACATCATATTGATTATCCTTAAGTTTTAGCTTGACGATTTGTATAATATCTTCGATGGACTTTTCTGTATACATTTCAAATTTTGGCCTGACTCTAAAACTTGACATTGGGATGATTTTAAAGGATTTCTATTGATTTGATGATTTCGCTACCTAAAGCATCATTAAGGATTTTTTTTAATTTGTCTTTACCAGACATCAATTCCTTTTTGAGTGGGGCTGATGTGAGATATACTTTGCAGTCACCTTCATAAAAGGATATTTTTTGAGTGTAACTACTTATAGTTGGTCCCATTTGCGCATGCCAAACTTCCTGAACGTTGAGAGTTTGTAATCCTTTTTTTATTTTTGAATTTGAGTTTTCAAAAAATTGGAATACTTCTTTTATACTATGGTCATTATGTCTGCCCAATGGCCTTTCCTTTTTCAATTACAAATATAGTGTAATTTTGGCGAATATCTTCCAATATTTTTACAATTCTTTCACTTTGGGTGTCTGTGATGACGACTTGTCCAAATCCATCTCCAGAAAGTATTTGCAAAAGCTGCCGAACTCTTGTTTGATCCAGTTTGTCAAAGATGTCATCCAGCAATAAAAATGGTTTATCGGCTTTTATCGTTTTCAAATATGCATATTGGGCTAATTTTATTGCTAACACAAATGATTTTAACTGCCCTTGTGAACCAAATAACTTGATGGGTTTATCATCCATTAGAAGGAGTAAATCATCTTTATGTATCCCTGCATTGGTGCGTCCTAAAATTCTGTCTTTATCTAAATTTTGTTGCATCAATGTCTTATACTCTGAATGGAATAGTTGGCTTTCATATCTAATTTTAGCTGATTCTTTTCCCCCCGAAAGAACAGAGTAAAATCTTGAAAATAAGGGGTTCAAAGCATCAATCACTTCTATTCGCTTATGATGAATCATGACACAAGACGCCTCAAGTTGATGTGTTAGTGTATCAAGTAACAATGGTTCTGAGTATTTTCTTTCTTGAATCTGCTTCAATAGCGCATTTCTTTGTTTTAAAAGTTGCGTATATTGCATCAATGCGCTCAGGTATTCTGAATCTGATTGTACAATGGTATTGTTGATAAAATTTCTTCTGGTTTCACTCGTTTCGAATAAGGTGTAAACATCATCTGGTGCTATGATCACGCATGGAAATTTACCGACATAATCTTGAAGGGTGGTCAATTTTTTATTTGAAATTAAAATCTCCTTCTTCTGGCCCAATTTATTTTTTATTACGATGTCTTGAATCTGGTCATTTTGATCAATGAGTCTGCCTTCGATTCTGAAAAAATCCATATCGTGTAATATAATTTGTTTATCTAGGGATGCAAAACAACTTTTACCTATACACAAATAATAGACTGCTTCCAAAATTGAGGTTTTACCCGCACCATTATCACCGGTCAGCAAAGTAAATTTGGGGTGAAAAGAAATGGTTTCCTGTTGATAATTTCTAAACTGAGTGAGTTTGATTTGATGTAAATTCAAAGGTTTATTTTTTTATCAATGGAATACGAAGTACGGACTTATGTTGGGTCACAAAGAGTGTTTTTTCATCTTTTGAAAAGGCACAGTTGGTGGCAACTTCTTTTGTCACGATTGTACCAAGTTGAATCCCTAAAGTATTAAAAATCAAGATACCTCTTGGGCCTGTTGCAAAGACATAGCCATGACTATGCACTTTCAATCCATCTGGATAACCTTTTGCTCTTTCTAGATCAATGACTGCTTTTGCAAAGATTTTTTTGCTGATGACTCTTTTTTGTGATGTTAATGTGTATTCCATCCACATTGCATTGGTAGGGTCAGAATTGGATACATATAATTTTGTTTCATCAGGTGATAAAGCTATACCATTAGGCCTCCATAAAGTACTGTCAATCAGATGTATACTAGAATCAGCCTTCAGTAAAAATATGCCGCTGTAAGTCATCTGCCTTTTGGGATCTTTTTCTAACAATTTCATACCAAATGTAGGATCTGTGAAAAAAATATCTCCATTTTTTGCCACACAAAGGTCGTTGGGGCTATTATACATTTTTCCAGCAAATTCATCGGTCAGCCGCTCGAAATCTGGTGTTGGCTTATTTGGATTTGCGAGCATTCGACTCAATGTCCTATCACCCTGCATACATAGTATTAGCTTTCCATCTTTATCGAATGCAAGACCATTTGAACCCGAGTCATTGAACTCCGAATTATTTGCTGTTTTTCCTGATGGATGTAAATATGTTTCCAATTTTTTACCTTCTGTCCATTTGTACACTGTGTTTTTGGGCACATCAGAAAACAATAGCGCTTTTTCTTCTTCCCACCATAGAGGACCTTCAGCCCAACTGAATCCATTTTCTAGCGTTTCTATTTGGGCATTACTATCAATAATTTGCAAGAGATCTGGCTCTAAAACCTGAATGTAAGGTAATTTTGGACTAGCCTTGGATGTGTTTTTGTTACATCCAAAATACAACAATGAGAGACAACCAAGTATGTAGAAGAATTTAATTTTCATCTTTGGTTTTTGATTTCAATTTTTGACCAAAATTATAAAGCTTCCAAAGATTAAAGTTCATGATAGTAGGATTATTACTTTGAATGTCTAGTTCAATCTTCTTTTTTCTAAACTCGTAAATCCTTTCAAACATACCCCAAAGATCGTAATTCTTTAAAACTCATAACTTTATAAGCCTTGTTTCTTTCAATTTAGCATCTGAGTAAAGCTTGGCTAAATTATCAGTGGCATTAATGGTTTTTTTAATAAAAACATCTGCGTTTTCTAAGCCTGTGTGCACCGTGGGGTTATCGATGTGTTTTATTTTTATATTCCCAAATTTGAGCTTTTCAGCATATAACGTATCTTCATAACCATAACCAACCACTTGTTGATCAAACGGATATTTTGCAAAAATATGCGCAGGGATGACAAAATTATTGGAATGGAAATTCATGTAAGGGTTTTTATTTCTCTTTTTTGCCTTTAATGATTCGCGTGTACTACCATATTTCCAATGTAGAAATTTTTTAGGGGATCGCGGTTTTGATTTGGAATAGATCCTTCCTCCACTGATTACCGTGTCAGTATCCAATTGCTGGACATATGTCTTGATGAATGCATTGGATGTAATTTTAGTATCACCATCTAAAAAAAGCAAATACTCAAAATAAGCAGCTTTCCCCAGCCAATTGCGGATTCTACTCCTTCCTAAGTTTTCTTGAAGTTCAGTGTAGTTCACATGGATTGTTTGACCAAGGACTTTGTTCAACTGTTTGTATTTTTCTATCGATCCATCGTCAAAACAGAGTATCTGATATCTAATGCCCGCTTTATTGCATTGTTTTACCAATGTCATGACTAGTTTGGTAACGTCTTGGTTATAAATGGGTATCAGGATAGAAAGCATAAAACAAAGCAATTTATTGCATTATGTTACAACGATTTTTCGCTTAAATGGTTATTGCATTATTGTATTTTGTAAAAATAAAAATATATGATGCAGTCAGGGCTAGAAAGGGTGCAATTTGTGCTTAAGAATGAAAAAAATAAAGATCTAAGGAAAATCGGCGATAATGTCTTAGCAGGTAAGCGTATCTCGCGAGAAGAAGGCACTTTGCTGTATAACGATGCATCACTAGGTTTTGTAGGCACTCTTGCAAATTATGTTAGAGAGTTAAAACATGGTGACAATACCTATTTTAATCGCAATTTTCACATTGAGCCTACCAATATTTGTTTGTACACGTGTACCTTTTGTTCCTATTCGAGATTGATAAAAAAGAGAGAGGAAGGATGGGAATATACTTTGGATGATATTATGGAGATTGTACGAAAATATGATAATGATCCTGTCACAGAAGTACATATTGTTGGAGGTGTTTTACCTCAGTATGATGTAAACTTTTATACCACCTTATTCAAGGTAATTAGAAAACATAGACCTGAACTGCACATTAAAGCGTTGACTCCAGTTGAATATCACTATATTTTTAAAAAAGATAAACTCTCTTATGAGGAAGGTATGGCGATTATGAAAGAAGCTGGACTTGACTCTATGCCAGGAGGTGGTGCAGAAATATTCGATCCTGAGATACGCGATCAAATAGCTGGTGGAAAATGTACAGGCGATCAATGGCTAAAAATTCATGAAATCTGGCATCAGTTGGGTATGAAATCAAATGCTACCATACTGTACGGGCATATAGAGCAATACCACCACAGAGTAGATCACATGGATCAATTGAGAGCATTGCAAGATAAAACAGGTGGTTTTCAGACGTTCATTCCCTTGAAATTCAGGAATCAAGATAACCAATTGTCACACCTTCCTGAGACGTCAGTCGTCGAAGATTTAAGAAACTATGCCATTTCTAGGATTTATTTGGACAATTTTGACCATATAAAATCTTACTGGCCTATGATAGGCAGAGACATGGCTCAATTGTCTTTGGCTTATGGTGTGGATGATATTGATGGGACGATAGATGATACTACCAAAATCTACTCAATGGCTGGTTCTGAAGAACAAAATCCTGCCTTGACCACCGAAGAATTGGTGCAATTGATCAAGAGAGTAGGGCGCAAACCCATAGAAAGGGACACATTGTATAACGTCATACAAGACTACACTGACTTGGTATTCGAAAGTGATAGAGCCTACTCTGGTTATGTTTCATTGCCAGTTGTGTGAGAAAAAAACTAGTAATTTGTGAAGTGGTTATAAAAGTGCTTTAAGTCCGCTTATCACCTCTTTTTGAGTGCTTTTTACCTCGGCGATGGTTTCTCCTTCTTTCTTAAGTAATGCATCAAATTCAAAGAAATTGGATTCGATTTTATGACGAATTCTCTTGGTATAATCCATCAACTTCTCAGATACTTCCGCAGCCATTTTTTCTCTACCAGCGGCTATTTCTGTTTCAAATTTTTTCAACACCTTTGACCTGTTTAGCCCAAGTGTGATTCCTGCAAAGATCACACCCACCGCAGTAAGAATACCGCCTGTCACATCAAATACAGCGCCATTAGCGACCGAGGCAAGTATAACACCTACGATGGCAATGCCCCCACCGGCAGCGAGATTAGGTGTCATTTTGGAAGATTCAGTGACCATGCCTTCATCATAAAAATTCTCCGCTTTATTCATAAATTGGTTAAAACTCTCTTGAAGTTCGCGTAACACATTAATCCTTCTTTCGGCGATATCTGAGAATATCTCATCATTATTTTTCAATACGGTTTGTGAGTATCTGAGTTTATTATCCACTAGCTTACCCATGATTTGGATGTTTTCTGCTACGTCTATGATACCATTTTGAAGTTTTTCTCTAAGCGTTGTGTTTAGGTTCAATTCAAAATCCTTTGCTTGGGTATTCAGCCATTCCTTTAGTCCTGCTTCTTTTCCAAATATTGAACTGAATGACCGTTTCAAAACACTACCAAAAGATAATCCTTCTTCTAGGTCTTGAAGTTTTTTTCTAGTGATATTATCATAGGAATCCAATAAGTTTTCTGTCAAAACTTGGATTTGCTTTTGGGTTTTTTGGTGCTGTTGTTCGATGGTTTCCCTGATGTCTTCCCTAAACTGTACGTCCAACTCATATTGTTTGATGCGGGTAGCCATACTTTGATCCAATTTATCGGTGATCGTCAGTAAAGTATTGACATTGTTTTCTAGCTTCAATTGAGGTGCTTTACCTCCGGTGATATGCTCAGCAATATATTTTCTGATATTCTTAAAACCACTGATATCATGAAAACCACTTTGTTCGAGTTTGGCAGATACCGCAAAAACATGGGGTTCGCTGATGCCTTTTTTGATTGCTTGGTCTTTTACACCTTTGATATTGATTTGAAGGTCTTCATCTCCCAATAAATCCTTTTGCTGAAGTACAAAAACGACTTTTCGTCTCCATTCTTCTGATATGTAATCAAAAAATTCCCATGAGGACTGCCTCATAAGGATTCTTAGCTTCGAAGACAAAAACTATTAGGTCAGAGTGTGGTATAAATCGTTCAGTTATCTCTTTGGTGGTGATCGATGATAGTATTAGTACCTGGTGTGTCCACAATAGATATTTCTTGTAGAATCTCTACTGGTTGATAGATACGTTTAAGGTATGGGTTAATGGTTTCAATTTTTTCTTCGCCGTACACTATCTGTTGAATGGTATCTGTCATGGGTGAAGGTGCCACTTTGCAAATATCTTTGTCTGCTTCTAGTAAGGCATTGATGAAACTACTTTTTCCAGCTTTCACTTCTCCGACAATCACAAAGGTAAAAGGCGAATAAAGATGATCAGCAATTTCCAGAAGGGTAATTTCGAGTTTATCATGACCAATAGTCTTGGTTATGCCCAATAAAGATTGCGTATAAGCACTGAGTTTTTCCAATTTTTTTGAAATATCTGTATCAGAATATACCATTTTGGAGATTTTTATTGCTAGAAATTAGGTAAAAAAGTCTTGGACTCTGGCCCATGACAAAAAAGAAGATCGATAATGCTGAGATTCGGCACAAATGTATGTTTTCCTGTCCACACTTGTAAATATTCAGGTATGCTACTAGGAATCACCTCGATTGGATTATTTTGAGCTTTAAGATCCGTGTGGTCAATACTAATAACCAAATCTTTTATTTTTATTTTATTACAAATGTATTCTAAACTGGCGATATTAAGATCCACAATGTAGACGAATTTTTTTTCCAGTAGGTAACGAATATCATCAAAATAATGTTCAAAATAAGGACTATTTCCGTACGCAGATCGGATGCTGTGTAGATGTTTTGAAGCCCAAGGTTCGTGGTAGGCAATCTTGACATCCCTATAACACAAATCATTTCTATGGCTTTCAAGCGGTACTGTGAGTGTCTGTGTGCCATTCACACCCAGTATCGTATATGCATTGACTTTATGCTGTTTTCTAAACCTAGAATTGGTCAAAAGAATGACTTCTTTATAGAGTGACATACGTGCAAAATAAGTCGTATCTCCAAAGAGTCGAGGCAATAGATTTACACTTGAATTTACCACTTTTCTATGTTGAAGCTTATTAAGATTTCTTGCACGAAGGTACATCAAAGTTATGACATAAGTGGACTCTTCATTTACTATCGCTTGTTTTTTGAACGATGTCCCGGACCAATAGCTTTCTGTACATTGAATGATTCTGACTTTTTCAGCAGACCCTAATTAAGGGTGAATTTTTTACCTGGGAGGTTTCTCAGTATTCCTTTGAATTCCATTTCCAACAAAATAGAGGATGTCTCTGACGGTGTCTTGCCAATGATATAAGTGATGTTATCAATAGTCAATTCTTTTTTATCATTCAAAGCTTCACAAATCTTGGTCTCAATATCGGATAATTCAATAAATAATTGACGTTGGATCGTTTTTCCAGAATCCATATCATCCCATCTCATGATGTAGGCTACATCGTCTCCAGATTCAAGTAAGTGTGCTTTATTTTGTTTTATAAGTTTATTACATCCTTCTGATAATGGTACATTGACATTACCTGGTACGGCGAATACGTCTTTATTAAAATCATTGGCAAATTCTGCCGTAATAATAGATCCTCCTTGACGCTTTGATTCCACGATAATGATGGCATCACATAGAGCTGCTATTAACCTATTTCGCATAGGAAAATTTTCCTTGTCTGGTAAGGTTCCTGATGCAAATTCTGTTAAAAGTCCACCATTCCCAATCATTTTTTGAGATAGTGATGTATGAGAACTTGGGTAAATCCTATCAAGTCCATGCCCTAAGATACCTATCGTAGGAATGGATAGTTCGATGGACTTTTTATGTGCTATGCCATCTATACCATAAGCCAGTCCACTAACAATTAGCACATTGTATTTTGAAATGGTTTCTAAGATATTTTCACATTGGGTGTGTCCATAATTCGAAGGCTGCCTAGTGCCAACTATCCCTACAGTCCTTGTATGATTTAAAGAAGCATTTCCTTTATAGTATAGTAGGATAGGGCATCCATCTAAAGCAATAAACCTATTGGGATAGGCATCTTCAAGGAAGCTGATGGGAGTGACATCGTTTTTTCTCAACCATGCATATTCGCGTTCTGCCTCGTTGAAATCAGCATGAACAATATTTTTTGCTATATTCTCACCAATGCCAGGAATTTTGCAAAGTTGTTTAGGTTTTTGTTCAAATACAGACAAAATACCACCACAATAGCTGATCAAATTCTTTCCCAAAATTGGTCCAACTTTGGGAATTTTGGAAATGGCTATTAAGGCTATGTATTCCTGATCTGTCATTGCATAGTTTTGGCAGCATCATAAAGCGTCTTGGCTCTAGCCTGATTACCAGCTAGTTCATATGCTTTGGCCAAAGTCAGTACTAAATCTCTATCATTTGGATTTATTTCGAATGCAAATTGAAGATATTGGATAGCCCATCCACGCCGTTTATCATTTAGTGCCAATAATGATTTTCCAACGTCTTTATAAAATGGGTGCAAAACAGAATCGAAACCTTTGTCTTTCAAGTAGTTTGAGAATTCAACGATAAACGGAATATCTGGTCTTCGCATGATAATTGGTTTCATACCTTGAACATAATAATTGATGTCTTGACTCATTTTAAAACGTTCAGTGACTACACCAATCAACATCAAATTTGCATTGTTATAATCAGGAATGATATCTACGGCTCTATTTGCATAGATTTCTGCTTTATCTAACAATTCAGTTTTTCTTGCCTGGTCCTTTGTGATTTTGAACTCTTCAAATAATGCTGTGGACATAAATGAGTTTGCTCTGGCACTACCAGTGCTGACATCTACTGCTGCTTGATTGAGTGAGAGGGCATCCTTCCAAACAGGTACCCTGGTAAATGAAAGTGCTGCAAACGCTATCACCATTACGGACAAAATACCAAGGCCAACATGTTTTCCTCGATTTTCAATCATTTTAGGTAAATGGTACACTAAAAAATATACTACCGCAATGCAGAATCCCACAGAAGCCATAAAGATAAAACGCTCATTCATAAACGTACCTACATTGATCACAATATTGGACACAATGCTTAGTGTAAATAAATAAAACCAAATGCTGTAACTATATATAGACTTTGATTTGAATTTTTTAATACCAAAATATATCAGCGCGCCATATATCACAAGCGATAATAGAGGCCAAAGTGAAAATAAGCTTGATTTAGGAATGGCATACGGATAATAATCATGAGATAGCGGATAGGGCCAAATCAGAAGAATCAAATATTTACCAAGTGTGTACATGATAGATCCCATTTTTTCTAGCGGCGTCATGCCTAAAAATGGGTTATTCATTAAATCTGTGATTTCTTGATTAAACTGTGGCACACCTGCCGTATTAAATCTCAGCATCAGATATATGAAAGTGGTGATGCCTAACCATAGCATGGTTTTACCTAAACGATGGTTTGTAGTGTCTCGGAAAAAATACGCGCTCAGTGGTACGACCGCTAGAAATGTGATGGCATTTTCTTTTGACAACAATCCTAAAAAATAACTTATGGAAGCAAAAATCAACCATTTTAGTTTTCCTTCATCTATAAATTTTATAGATGAAAATAACATGAATAATGAAAAGAAAAGTGACATGATCTCATCGCGACCTTTAATATTGGCTACTGCCTCGGTATGGATGGGATGGACTAAAAATAATACGGTGGCTAAAAATGGTAAGCTCCAATACCACTTTATCTGCTTTAAGCCAATCATGCTGATAAGAACAATAAATAGAAGCAATCCAGTGAGTCCATACCAAATTATGTTTATAATGTGGCTCATTCTAGGATTCAGTCCGCCATTCATCTCATATTCTACAGCAAAAGTGGCTATCGATAGCGGTCTGTAACGGTTTCCCTGTACCAAATCTTTCTTTTCACCAAAATATCCAGTGAAACTCTCTGTTGTAAATATTTCTTTTAGTCCAGCCACACCTTTTTTTGTAAAAGTATTTTCAGAGATGACAATTTTATCATCCAATACATAGTCAAAAGGAATAGAGGCATAATATAACCCAAATGAAATCAATAGGAATATTATACCAGCAATGGTCATGGACTTTAAATCTAGTGAATATGGAGGGCCAAACTCCGGTATAGTGGTAGGCTTATTGAGACTTACTTCACTTTTGGTTTTTGAAGACTTTTGAGATGACATAAATACAAACTTTTGGATTGCAAAGATGACATAAAATTTTGGGTAAATTGATTTTTTTTGCCATCAATTTACTATGCGATTTAATACTTCCGAATTATCAATATTTCATCTCCAAGATTCTTTAAATTCATTTTATTGTGAATAAAAGAATTGAATTTAATGGTATCTTTAGTAAAATCAAGATCAAAAACACCATCGGTAAAAGCAATTTTTTTAGAATTATTATTAAAAAAATATATAGATTGAAATAAATTTATTGGTTTAATTTCATTTACTCCGATAATTTTTTCATCAGGGACAATGGTTATGAAACATGGATTTCTTAAATCATTAAATTTAACTCTTATATAATCATTTTTTAATATTAAAGTTGCATTTAATTTTTCTCCTTTTTCGTTACAAACATAATAATCCTCAGAAGTAAATTCAATGAATTGCTTTACTAAAAGATTAATCCCTAAAACCATCATTATGACTATTATAAAAATTTTGTGTATTATACCCATTTTGAAAAAAATTATTATTTGCCAATATATCTTCTATAAACATATTGACCACCATGCGTAAATCTGTCAACATTTACTATTCCAAAATAAGTTTTTGAAATGGCTTTGTACGTACCTGATGTTCCTACACTATAACTATATGCCCTACCAATTGCACCAATGATAGCCACGTGCCCTGTAGCATCGCTATACTCAATTGAGACTGCAACGACATCTCCTGGCTTTGGAGACTTTACTACTTTCCACCCAGGGATTTTAAAATTTGGATCTGCCCATTGTCCAGCTTAAATACTTTGTCAATATATTTTGTCATTTCAAAATAATCAATTTCAGGATTCGAATGATTTAACCATTTTTTAAAGTAAGAAATGGTATCAATTGTTTCAAATGCCCAATTTAAAATATTTTGATTTGGATTCTGTGATGATGAATAGATGTTTATACCCTTATATTCAATAAGTTGTTGGCAGTATGCCCTATTTAAAAAGAGCGAGAAAAATGTTATAGTTGTAAAATAAATGAATGTTTTCATCATAACTCATTTAAATTTATTGATTTGATTTTTATTAATTGAAGAGTTTAACATAATTTATTCAATTTTTCGAATGAGGCCGTTATCACTAATAGAAACCGTTTTAGTTTCATCAAAATTAATATCATCATAATAATCTACATAATCATAATTTAAAATTATTTTTCTCTCTGAATGAATAATATACGAACTTAATCGATAAGAAAATTCAGGAAAATCTATATTAGTTGTTTTTGAGCAAATTTCTAAAACGGATTTAATCTCACCAGAATAATAATTAAATAAGAAGTACTTTGTATATATCCCATTTAAAACATTAGCAAATAAGTAATGTCTAAGCTTTGCATCTTTAATGGCTATTTTACCAATAAAATACAATTCACTTTCATTTGAAAGTTGGTCTTCATAAAACGGTACCTTTTTAAGATTTATTTGTTCCATAGATACTAATTGCATAGGCAATAAACTCATATTTTCTAACGAAAATATTTCAATAGTAAAATTATGCACATCAAATTTTTCTTCTATTTCATTCTCAGTAATATAATGATCATACTGTAATATATTACCGAGTGAGTCAATATTTGAGCCTATGGACCAATTTTGAGATAAAGAGTTACCACACAAAAATGCTACAATTGCAATTATAAAACCTATTCTCATTTTACTGTTTTTTAAATATTGGTGCATAAATCCAGGTCAGGTCTACTATTTTTATCCATATTTCATTGATTGTATTGTTGTAATTAACTGTTTTATTTTTTTGAACTGGACTACATCCGTTCCAAAGCAAAAAGGTACCGAACATAAATATTATTTTATTTAATTTTATCATTAAGGTCAATCTGTTTTCTTACAAAACTATTCAATTTTTCACTATTGTACAATGCCAAACATTTTGCCAGGATAAGACTATGGTCATTGAAACTCTTAAATCTATCAAAATTTTCCAGGCTATCTAAGTAATTGGATACAAATTCTTCCTCCTCATCAAAGTCAATACTAAATCCCTCATTTATAAAATAAACTTCAGAGCTACCATCAACTTTAAGCAGATTGATAGTTTTTGATATTCTATCATTTGCCTGATATACACAACGACAAAACACATGATTTTTGTTTACGATAATTTTATCCAGATCGTCTATATGTATTTTGTTCTTTCGTGCACATCCCAATGCAATAAAGGTTAGAATAATTAAGTTACTGGTTTTCATGTGTTTAAATTTATTTTTGTTTCAAAGGTCACATGGAATCCCCATGATTTAATCATATTGGTTTGTGTTGTTTGCATCATGGGGATTTCATATGTTTATTTTTTATTAAAATGCCCAAAATAATGCTATAACTTTATTTCCTAAAAGCGGCAAATAGTCATGATTACCAGAAGTATCGTATGTGCGCTGTAAGTAGAACTGGGCGAATGCAATATTACTGGATAAAACTAAAATAAATATTAATATGTTCTTCATTATAGTGGGTTTTCATTTTAATATTCATTAAACATAAATATTGTATCATTTTTAAAATTGCCCCAATTATTTTTCACATAAGGTAGGATTGCGCCATCAATACTTACCACTTTATACTTAACACCTCTATAAAGCAACGAATCATTATAATATATTTTATCTTCTTTATCAAAACTTAATGTATATTTTGTTTTTTTATTTATTATATTTTTTCCATCTATGTAGTTGTAAAAAGTAAAATGAATCAAATATAAACTATCTTTATTTATTGATGTAATGTACAATGAGTATTTCCGTTCTATATCTTCATAGCTTAAAGGTAACTCTAATGAATTAACAATTTTTCCATTTTTGATTTTAAAGATATACTGTATTTTCATAGAAATGTCTGTACCACTACGGTCAATATGGCTTACGTGCCATGTGCTATCTTCAATCTTCTTAATTTTTGATGTTCCATAATAGTCTTTTATCCTTAATGAGTCTATATTCTTATGGTTTTTACGTAAGAATACATAACTATAACGTGAGTCACCATTATAAACTATATCTAAAGTATATGTATTTTGCTTACCACAAGAGGACAAACCCAGGTTAAGCAATATCGTTAATAAAAAATATCTCATGGCCATTTTTTCTTTGAATCAGTGTATTTAAAAAATGTAGATTTACCAAGCTCGGCAGTTTTTGTAAATATCCCACGATTATAAGTCCTAAAATTAAACCCAATATCTAATTTGTTTTTTTGACTTGTTGCATTAAAAAAGTATGCTCCATTAGAATAGTCAGCTCCAGGGTTCCAGAAAGCATCATCTGCACCTTTAATCCTAATATAATATGAATCATTTGATTGTAATGAAACGATTTCATCATAACTCATTTTCATAATTTCAGTATAAATGGCACCATCGATAGCGTCAAATTTTCCAAGTTTACGAACCCATCCAGGCTTTAGTTTCACACCTTTTAATTCAGCCCTTTTTAAAATGATTTCTCCAATGGCTCTTGCTTCATCATAATTATCACTAGACTCGCCTGCTACCAGTGCATAATATTCTTTCATAATTTTTTTAGCTTGACTCAGTGATATTGCATCACTTACCTCATGCGCCACATGATTCAAGCTACTCGATATCAAGCCAAAGACAGCTCCTTGATAAAAATCTCCTCCTACTACAGCAGCTCCTACACCTCCACTGAGACTACCTCCGATGATCGTAGCTATCTTGCCACCACCAAGATTCTGCACTGTAGATGCAGTCAAGGAACTAGATAATCCCGATACAAAGCCACGCCCTGGATTGCCACCTTGTAATATTGTTATAGCAGCTCCAGACCATCCATGCATCAGGCCTTGATCCGATTGCCTGAGGCGTCGTAGGTGTATTGGATGTAGCATTGGGATAAGAGAATTTGATTTATTATATCATTATACGAATTAAAATTTGTACCCTCATGTTATTATGTTTTAAATAATTATTTATTTTTATTGTTATATAAAATATCTACTTGTTCCAAAAATTTAAGTTTTATAGTTTGAACTGTTGATAATTCACCATTTAATGGTAAATTTTTATGAAATATATATATCATATTCCCTTTACGTTTATAAAAAAAATTATAAGCTATAATTGCTCCTACTAACTCATCTTTACTCTCAACCACATCATGTTTTTTTGCGTATTCAAAAAAATTATATAATTCATCCAAGGATTTCATATATGCCATGGCTTTTTTATCATCTTCAAAAAACAATTCCAAAATGTAAGTATCTTTCATAAAATCAAAATGACCACATATAGCCGTGTAAATTAAAGCTTCAAATTCCATTAAACTTGAATTTTTCAATATTCTGTTAGAATAATATTGAAGTAAAAAAGGAACGTTTGATCTTGGGTGGATACCTTCATCATTTGTAAATGACTGATATTGACATAGATTCAGTCTATTTAAACTGTCAATAAATAACACACTAATTGAACTGGACAAATCTACGTCTCTTGATCTCCCACTAAATAAAGTGTCTGTAAAACTTTGACCTTGACATAGGTTCAAAGGAATCACAAGCATATTAAACGATATTATCAACTTGAGCATACAATTATAATTTATTTTACTACTCAACTACTTCCATTTTATTATTGGCGTATTTGTACTTTGAACATGTACATTTAGTATAGCAGTATTTTTAAGATTGGAAATATTAGTTGCTCAGCCGACTTGAGTTACAAAATTTTTAAAATCTTTCCATACACTGCTCATCATTGCCAAACAAACATAATTCTTATCTGATGAACCCCAATGTTCATGAAAAAAATATGGAGATGATCTTATTCTCAATCCTTTTATACTATTATTTGAAATCATTTTTCCATATTTTGCAATGTACTCTCCCGCTTTTGCAAGAGGATTTACTTTTCCGTCCTTAACTCCAAATCTAGACACACCCACTTCTAAATACCCAGCATTTCCCTCTTAATCGACACCACTAATAATAACTTTATACAAAGGTGCTTCATTTTCATATATTTAAAAATTAATTAATCAATAATTTCATGCAATTTTTTCTTCATTATAGCAGTAATTGGATATTCCTTTGTGTCTGGTATCATATTATAGATAAAATATACTATATTTCCTTTCCTTGTATAATAACAGTTATAATGCTCAAGTTGTCCTATCATTTCTGTTTTGCTTTCAACTACATCCTTATACTTATAAATATCAAAAGCCTTCTCTAGCTTTTGTAACCCTCTGATACACTCTTTTGCTAATTTTTCATTTTCATAAAACATTTCCATGAAAATGGTTTCGTGAAGAGATGAGCCATGGTTAGAATAAATTGTGTAAATTAGGGCATCAAATTTTAATAAAATATCTGACTTTACCCTTTTTTTTGAATTACGCATCAGAATTGAAGGAACCATTGGTTTAAATTCAATATATTTAGGAGTTTTGGATCTATAAAAATCTACTTCAGATACTGCGGTTGAAAAATTTCGGGAGATAGATTCTGAGAAATCAACATAAGGGGTTCTACCACTATAAATTGTATCTACAAATGGCTGTGATAATAAACTAGAAATGCAAGTTAATAGGGTCATACAAATGAAAAAAATAATTCTAATGAACATTGACATACATTTAAATTTGATAAATATAATTTTTTTGGATTATACTTGATAATACTTCTCCTAATATTACGCAATTACTACTAATGGTATGATCACAATCAGCACAACGGGCTTACATGAATTCTAACATCTCATAACGCAAAAAATAAATGATATGAGTTACTAATATTCATTAAAAAACTTAGCTGCATTCCTATTGAATGGGATGACAGAGTTACCTTCACCTTGTGTACGTGATGTTACATCTATCGGAGCGTTTTTATATAGAATTTTTTCCCAATTTTCATTTTTTCTTTCTCCCAAGCATGTGGAATGCAATAAATGAAAGTCATTATGCACCAAAGATGGGTTATAAAATAAAAACCTCACATTGGTTTGTTTAGTCGTGGGCAATGAATAATAATACCATATTTCGTATGGTGGAGCGTCGACTTCTGTATCTACGGTGATCACATTGGTAGGTTTTCCGTGCTTGAGGAAGATGTATCCTCTGTCAGATTGTATCCCAAGTCCAGCATTGGTCTGAAATTTTGTATTGACGGCTTCTGCTACATTTCGGTAGGACTCATATGCCAATTTTGGGTTTTCACGATCTTTCCAAAAGGTATAAATAAAATTTCTTTTGGCATTCAGTCCGTTGCTTTTGACTACTTCATGTAAAGTGTTGATTTTGTCGGTAGATATGATTGGTACAAGCGATTTTAAATCAAAATCCAATTGATCTTCTGTACTGTTTTGTAAATAACTATATTGACTTTGTCCCATCACTTCCAACCATGCCATATCGGCTATTGGATTTTCTTTATAAAAACGAACCTGCTGGCTGCTTATTACATTTTTTTGCTTATCAAGTACCGTAGCTATTAGAAGATATTTTCCCGAGGTGAGGGATTGCACTGGTTGTGTGTATAGGTGTGCATTGGTCGAATTGTTTTGGAGTTTTTCATACTTGGTGATCAATGGTTTGTCATTATTGATTTTGTCTATGTCATCATGTAATATTTTATACTGTAGAAAATAATCACCCTGTAACATCACATCATGGTAGGTCTCAAAATATGCTTTGAGCAACGTATCCGTAGGGGTAAGGATGCCATATGGTAGAGGTTCCATGTACCAGTCACCACGCATGAGATCAGAAGTTCCACTGGATTTTTCGCAGATTGAAAGCAATTGGATATCTGACAAATTAACTCTAGCATCTCTCGTAGGGATTTCAAAATATTGTTGAATCATTATCTTGCCAGTTTCGCTATAGATGTCTTTTGCCTCTACTTCAATCTTGTATTTGTTTGGAAGTAGTAGATATCTTCTTACTAATAAAAGGTCTTTTTTTATAGTTGTGGTCTCGCCATGCATGATGAGTTTTTCGATATTGATTAATGAATCCTTAGCATTAAAAATACTCAACACAATCTCGACATCTGAAGTGGATATATCATTACTTTCCTGCCAAGCTAACGAATTTCCAAAGGCTCTAACTTGGATCTCAGCATACGGTTTTTCACTAAAAAAGTAGTAGGAATTGAGGTCTATTTGCAATGCACCTATTAATTTACAGGGCAAAAATAACAATGCGATATAAATACATGATTTCATGAAAATGAATTTCAAAATGCACATCAAATATAAGGAAAATTAATGAGAGCAATGAAAGAAATTTTTAAGTATTTGTGCTTAAGTCGTATTCGTTACATAGTTATCGGATGGACTAACCAGTAAGAAAAACAGAATAGGCCAAAAACCTATTCTGTATGCAATAAAATTTCAAATGGTTATTCGGTTTTTGCTTCATCTTCAAACCATTTTATCTTTCGGGTTATGTACATTGTGGCAGCCAATATGACAAACAATCCAACAGAACCTACTAGAAGTGCTGTTTTTTCTAATTGGATAATGATGTAAATGTAGGCAAATAAGGCTATTAGCAAACTAGCAAGTAAAATTGAGCTTTTCCTGTGGTGAAACATACCCAAGCTGTACAAAAATATAAGTCCAATCGTTGCCGCTGCTGACACGATATAAGCAAAATCATATCCCCAAAATTCAGAAATGGAAAGCAATAAGGTGAAAAATATGGCTAAGGCTAGACCTACAAGGCCATACTGAAAAACATGAATGTTGACTTTCTGAACTGTTTCGGTTAAAAATACGACCAAAAAAGTGAGGATGACGAAGAGTATCATATATTTACCTGCTCTATAGGCTTTCGAATAATTGTCAATGGCTTCAGCGATTTTGACACCGAATATATTAGTGCCGACGTCAATAGTATTATTGGCTTTTTGATATGGTGGAAGATTTTTATTATATTCTAAAATGGTCCATTTAGCATCAAAACCTTGACCATTAGTCACGTGTTCTGGCAGAAAATCTCCTGTAAAACTTGGGTCGGGAAAAAGAGATTTTACTTCAACTTTTGTGTTTTTTGCGATAGGACTAAAGAGCAGAGATTGGCTTCCATTCAGGTCTATATCATATGTAAATGTATATTCCGTTTTGGTTGGATCAATGACTACTTTTGATGAAAATCCTGTGCGCACGGAATTTTGTGCATGATCCTGCGAATAAGTATAATAGTCTTCTGAAGAAGTATTATAGGCATATTTAAAAATTATATTGTTTAGACCTGGAGAAACTTTGATATTTTGACCATTCCATTTTGTATCGATTTTGCTTTTGATTCCCTTCATATCTGATATTCCTGTACCAATGAATGCTTCGTTATAATCCAACATTTCAGGGGTAAGATTGATTTCCGATAAGTCAGGTAATGTGAATTTTCCAGATATTTTCAATTGTGTACCATACAATAATACTTTGTACAGACTTCGATATTTAGTGTGGGTATTGAGATCGCCATTGATGTCTAGATTGTCTGGAAAAATAATAAGGTTATCTTTTACATTAAAATTTAGTTTTCCGTTTTCATCTTTGAAATAATAGGGGATTACCAATACAGGTCCTGTCACAAGCTGCTCACCAGCCCAGTCTGAAGCTACTTCTTTTGTAACTTGCTGGTTGATGTCTTGCCTGTCATTGATGAGGTCGAGGATAAGTACTTGAGGTATCAGTAAGAAAAAAGTAAGAATGAAGATCAGTATCAATTTGATAGTCATTCTTGTACTTTGATTTTGGAGAAGTGATTTTGTGTCCATAAAAAGTGATAATTTGTGATGAATGTAATTATAATATAATAAATCTAAAAGAACTTTGAAATACAAAGTGAATTGGTAAAAAAATTTATTCCTTTTGTTCAATAAGCGATGCCAAGGCTTCTATATGCTTTTCAAAAGCCTTTTTGCCATCCTTTGTTACTCTGTACGAAGTTTCAGGTTTTTTACCTACAAACGCTTTTCGTACTTCTATATACCTTTTATTTTCAAGAGCCATGGTGTGGCTTGCTAGATTGCCATCGGATAAGTCCAGCATTTGTTTGATTTCATTAAAAGTAACCCATTCGTTTACCATGAGTATCGACATAATTCCAAGTCTGACTCTACTTTCAAAGTCTTTATTTAGGTTTACTATTGAAACTTCTTTCACGGTTTATTGATACTTTTTATACATAATGATACCGTAAATGATGTGTAAGATGCCAAAACCAATTCCCCAGAATATCAACCCATATCCTACAAAAAAGGCTGCAAGCAATCCTAACAAAAGCTCAAATATACCTAACCAAAATAAGTCGCGATGTGTGTATTTTGACGCATTTACTAGCGCAAGTCCATAAAAAATAAGCATACATGGAGCCACAAGATAAAAGAGATGGTGGTATGTGATGATGATGCAAAAGATACCGCCTACTACCAAAGGTATAGCAAGTGCAGTCATAGTATTTTTTGCTGATGTGTGCCACATGGATAATCCTGCGGCTTTTGCCTTCTTAGCTGTAAAAAAGTAAGAAACTACAACTGCACTGATGAAGGTTAGGGTGGCTACAACTGATAGCTGCCTAAGGACTGCATAAGAATAGTAGTTTGGCATGCCATCAAAATAATCGATACCATGTCTCGATAAAACCCAGAAGGTTGCAGCACAGCCCACCAAAGCACACAAGCCTGCTCCAACGCCAGATAAACCACTTAATGAGATAAATGTGGATGACTTCTCCATCATCTGACGTATATGTGTTAAATCGTTTTCGTATTTGTTCATTGTAAAAAAGTACTTTGAATTGCAAAGTTATATTAGAATAACGAAACTACCATTTTTTTAGTGTTTTATTTTTCAATTATTATACATTTTATTTCCGCCTTTATATTTGGATGGCGTTGATGTACTTGTAGTCATTTGTGGATTTATTAAAATATTTGGTATCAACGTACCTGCGACTACAAATTTGTCAAATTTAAACAAATGATTAAAAATATTGATTAATATGTTTGTTTAATACATTTTTACAGTTTACCTTTGTGCGATATTATTTAAATAGATATGTCATCACCCATTGAGCTGAGTACGGAGGACAAAATAAAGCAAGCAGCTAAGGAGCTTTTTCTCAAACATGGTTTTGTTGGTACAAAAACTCGAGATATTGCGCTGGCGGCGGGAATAAATTTGGCTTTGCTCAACTACTATTTCAGAAGTAAGGAAAAGCTGTTGCACATCATCATTATAGAAACGCTGTCAGCATTGTTTGATACGCTGGAGATTATCATCAAAGACCCTGAAACATCCTTCAGGAAAAAAGTAGAGTTGATGGTTGATGCTTACCTGAATACGTTAGAATCCCAACCTGAAATACCAACTTTTATCTTGAATGAAGTGCGGCGAGATCCGAAGATTTTAGTAGAAAGTCTTAAAATTAAACACCGCCTAGAAGGATCTAGTTTTGTATTTCAGTGGTTTGAATTTGCTAATGACAATAAGATTCCACCCCAATACTTTATCCATATATTGGTAAATTTGATGTCATTGACAGCCTTTCCATTTGTTGCCAAACCTATGATGAGTGAAATTTTTACTATGCAAAATGAAGATTTTAAAATTTTTATTGACCAAAGAAGAAAATGGATACCGATCTGGTTTGATGCTATTATTCAATCGTTTAAACATAATTATAGTGAATAATATGAAGTTAAGTATAGCCTTTTTACTTTCCTTGATAGGAATATTTAGTTGTACTGTTGGAATAGGTCAGAAAACAGTCACACTCGAATCGTGCCTCCAATCTTATGACATGCACTCTCCATACAAAATGCAGAGTGCAGCTATTGAGGATATAGCCAAAACAAAGATGGATTTATATAATACAAGCTTGCGTCCACAAGCATCTGTCATTGGGCAAGCTACATACCAATCAGATGTGACAGGCATACCGATCAACATTCCTGGGATCAACCCATTATCAAAAGATCAGTACAGGGCTTACCTAGACGTCAATCAATCCATCACTGATCTCTTCAATAAAGATACCCAACGCCAATTTATCCAAGTCCAAAAGCATGTGGATATTCTTAAAAATGAAGTTGCTATCTACAGTTTAAAAGAGCAGGTTATTGATTTATATTTTGGAATATTGCAGAGTCAAAAACAATTGGACTTAATGTCAATATCAAGAAAGCAAGTGGAAAGTGGTATGGCAAAACTTAAAGCAGCACTGGATAATGGACTTACTAATCGAATTCAGTTGGATCTCATGAAGGCTGAAGAATTGAAAATAGATCAAAATTCTGATGAAATCAATTTCAGGAAAGCAAGTTTGATAGAGATGTTATCTGCCATCACCAACGAAAATTTCACTGAAAATGACAACTATGTTATGCCGGAACTCATGCAACATACGGCGTCCAAAAGGCCAGAACTCAACTTACTAGAAGCACAAAAAAATTTGATTTCGATGTCTGAAAAAATGCTCAAAATGAAATCGCAACCTAGAGTGAGTCTATTTGCACAAACAGGTGTAGGTAGGCCAGCCCTGAACATGCTTTCTAATAGTTTTGATTTTTATTATATCGGAGGTGTGCGCATCATGTGGAATATCAATTCTATGTTTAATCAAAGCAAAGATTTGAAATTAAATCGATTGCAAACCACATCCATTGATGTTCAGAATGACATGTTTTTATTATCTCAAAAGATGAAAGACATACAGATCGAAGGACAAAAATCAGGAGTGGAAGCTATGTTGGCCAAAGATGCACAAATCATTGCAATAAAAGAGAGTGCGGTAGAAAATGCAAAGTCGAAGCTATCATTAGGTACGATAGATGCCTTAGATTATATACAATATGTCAACCAAGCAGAAATGGCAAGGCAACAGGCATTGATAAGAGAATTGCAGAGTTTGAAGTATAAGTATTTAAAAATGTATAATTTAGGAATTTAATCAGCAGATATGAAACATTTTTTCCACATCATCATCCCTATGGGCGTCATGGTCATGTTGACTTTGTCATCTTGTAAAAATACAACATCCAATGTTGCCATGGGTGCGTTTGAAGCTACCGAGATAGTAGTATCAGCAGAGCAAATGGGGCAGCTTAAAGAATTCGGTATCATGGATGGCGATACCTTAGCGCCAAATCAAATTTTAGGTTATATCGACACGGTCCAATTGCATTTAAAGAAAAAGCAAATTTTTGCTCAAATAAAAGCACTCAGTAGTAGATTGCCTGACATAGCTACGCAGACAGGTCACTATAATCAGCAAATTGATGTCATCAATACAAAATTAACCTACCTAAAATCGGAAAGGCAAAGGCTTGCAAATATGGTAGCTGCAGATGCTGCTACTACGAAACAGCTGGATGACATGGATGAACAAATCAAAGAAGCTAATAAGCAAATATCTGTCATCAAAGAACAAAAAAATGCGCAAGTTTCAGCGCTTCAAACAGCATCCAAAGGATTGAAAAATGATCCATTGCCATTGATGGTCCAAATAGAGCAAATAGATGATCAGATTTCAAGGTCCATTATTCGTAGTCCAATGAAAGGCAGAGTTTTGACAAAAATAGCGGAGCCTTCTGAGTTTGTGACGCCAGGAAAACCCCTCTTTACTTGCGCAGATACGCGGCAATTGATTTTCAGGGCTTACATGGATGGTACGCAATTGGCGTCAGTCAAAATAGGCCAATCAATCCCAATTAAAATCGATATAGATAGCAAAAATAACGAAATGGTGGAGGGTAAGATCATTTGGATAAGCAGTCAAGCTGAATTCACCCCCAAGACCATTAAAACACAAGATGAGCGAACAAATCAAGTATTTGCAGTTAAATTAGTTGTGGATAATCGGGATGATAGGCTTAAGATTGGAATGTACGGTGAGGTTGTAATGGATGCACTAAAATGAAAGAGCATATCGTAGTAGATCACATATCTAAAGAGTTTCGGGATCCTAAGGTATGTGCCTTGGACAATGTAAGTTTTACTGTCAAACCTGGTCAATTATTTGGACTCATTGGTGCTGATGGTGCAGGTAAGACCACCTTATTTAGGATATTGACTACGTTGCTCCTTGCAGATTCTGGTAGGGCAGAGGTATATGGCCTCGACGTGGTGAAAGATTTTAAACAACTCAGAAGCATGATTGGATATATGCCTGGTAGATTTTCGCTTTATACTGATCTCAGTGTAGAAGAAAACTTAACTTTTTTTGCAACATTGCACAAAACTACAGTTGAATCTGGTTACCACCTTATCAAAGATATTTATCAGCAGATAGAACCATTTAAGGATCGGAGGGCTGGCAAACTATCGGGTGGTATGAAGCAAAAGCTGGCTTTAAGTTGTGCATTAATTCACCAACCTAAAGTGTTGTTTTTGGATGAGCCAACCACGGGAGTTGATGCCGTGTCCCGCAAAGAATTCTGGAGTATGTTGCTGAATATCAAAGCACAAGGCGTTACGATTCTTGTATCGACACCTTACATGGATGAAGCAGTACTGTGTGATGAAATCGGTTTAATTCAGAACGGAAAAATACTTTCCATAGACACACCAACAGGCATTATTTCAAAATTTCCAGAGCCTCTGTATGCAGTGGAAAGTGATGACATAGGTAAGCTACTTAAAGATATCTCAAAGGTTAATGGCGTGAAAAGTAGTTTCTCATTTGGAGATGCTATCCATGTCACGATGATAGATGGGGAAATAGACGAATTGAAAAATGGACTTCAAAATTTAGGATACTTAAATGTAGTGGTGAAACCTATCGTGCCGACCATTGAGGATTGTTTTATCAGACTAATGCAATGACCATGGAACACATAATATCTACAAACAATCTGACGAAGAAATTTGGCGATTTTACAGCAGTCAATAACATTACTTTTCAAGTCGATAAGGGAGAAATATTTGGCTTTTTAGGTGCCAATGGTGCTGGAAAGACAACGGCCATGAAAATGCTTTGCGGTCTTTTAGTTCCTACTAGTGGTTCTGGTAAAGTGGCTGGATTTGATATCGCGAAAGAGAGCAATATGATTAAAAAGAATATTGGCTACATGAGTCAAAAATTTTCATTGTATGAAGATTTGACTGTGGAAGAAAACATGCAGTTTTTTGGAGGTATTTACGGTCTAAGTTCTAAGCAAATAAAACAGAAGATAGGTGAGTATACCCACTTACTTGATGGTAAGCACATGTTAGGAACATTGGTGGGTGCTCTACCTTTAGGATGGAAACAAAGGATAGCTTTCATTACCGCTAATCTGCATGATCCTTACATTGTTTTTTTAGACGAGCCTACTGGTGGTGTAGATCCCATTGTAAGGAGACAGTTTTGGGAGCTTATCTATAATGCTTCAGCTAGAGGAACCACTATTTTTGTCACGACACATTATATGGACGAAGCAGAATATTGCCATAGGGTTTCCATAATGGTGGATGGTGTCATAGCTGCACTAGATTCACCACATAATCTAAAGAAGCAATTTGGAGTACAGAGTATGGATGATGTATTTTATCAATTAGCAAGACAAGCACAACGCAGTGAAACAGTTTAAAGCATTTGTAATAAAAGAATTTTATCATGTCATTCGCGATAAGCGATCATTACTATTATTGATAGGTCTACCCATCGTTATGATTTTTTTATTTGGATTTGCATTGAGTAACGAAATAAAAAATGCTACTGTTATGATCATCGACCTGAGTAAAGACGCAGCATCCATGAGAATATCTGAGAAAATCAGAAACAACACCAATTTTAATTTTCAGGGATTCGGACATTCTTATGAAGAGGCGCATAAGGCATTTATGGGAGGTAACATACAGGCAGCCATAATTATTCCATCTGGGTTTCAGAGAGACATTTTACGGCGAGAAAATCCTGAATTACAGGTGATTGGCGATGCTTCAGACCCCAATACTGCCACGGCACTCACGAACTATATCACAGTGATTACCAATGATTATAACAATGAGATAGCGGGATCATCTATGCCATCATTGCTGCGCATAGAGACTAAAATGCTATATAATCCAGAGTTGAAAGGCGTCACTAATTTTGTGCCGGGACTCATGGCATTGGTACTTATGTTGGTATGTGTGCTTATGACCTCTGTCTCAATTGTCAAAGAAAAAGAACTGGGCACCATGGAAATTCTTCTAGTATCGCCTTTTCACCCACTTACAGCCATCATTGCCAAAGCGGTGCCTTACCTTTTTGTATCGATTCTCAATCTTTGTTTGATTTTATTTATTAGTATTCATATTTTAGGTATGCCTATGAATGGCAGTTATGTTTTACTTTTTGGTATGAGTATTTTACTTATCATGACAGCATTATCTATGGGCTTATTTATATCAAATCAAACAAATTCACAGCAGGTTGCAATGATTATTTCACTAATGGGCATGTTGCTGCCAGTTATGCTTTTTACAGGTTTTATGTTCCCTATAGAAAATAT
Organism: Saprospiraceae bacterium; assembly: GCA_041392785.1. Classification (GTDB taxonomy): domain Bacteria; phylum Bacteroidota; class Bacteroidia; order Chitinophagales; family Saprospiraceae; genus OLB9. Next base: position 117,706 of record JAWKLK010000008.1, on the reverse strand, counting down.
GCCGATACCTTTACAGATAATTTCAAATCTAGCTGCTTCAAAATGGTATTATATTATTATCAAAAATATCATGATAAAAGGACTTGGTTTTGCTTCATTTTGGAAAGAAGCACTCATTTTAGTTGTGATGATGATGTTTTTTTTAACATTGAGTATGAAAAGGTTTAATATGAGATTGTCATGAGAGTATTAAAAGCTTTGCTCATAAAAGAATTCCGCCAGATCAGAAGAAATCGTATTTTAGTGGTATTGATTGTAATGTTGCCAGTGATACAATTGACTATTTTGCCGTTGGCGGCAGATTATGAAATGAAGAATATCAAATTAGGTGTGATAGACCACGACCACTCTTCTACATCTGAAAGATTGGTTCAAAAAATACTAAGTTCAGGATATTTTGTGCTCAGTGGTGTAGGGGATAGCTATCGTCAAGGATTGCCTATGATAGAGGAAGAAAAAGTAGATATTCTATTGGAAATTCCATCACAATTTGAAAAGAACATTCATAGATCAAACAGTGAGACGTTGGCTGTTTATGCCAATGCGATCAACAGTGTCAAAGCCAGCGTAGGCTCGGTCTACATCTCACAAATTTTAAGTCAATACAATGTAGAATTGATTCAAAATCTATATCCCAAATCGGCATCGATGTCTGCTGGAATTATAAAGACAAATAGTCGATATGTGTTTAATGATTACCTCAGGTATCCTCCATTTATGGTACCGGGCATTTTGGTTTTGTTGGTCACCATGATAGGTGGCTATATGTCATCTCTCAATGTTGTAAAAGAAAAGGAAGTAGGCACCATAGAGCAAATTAATGTAAGTCCAATACAGAAATACCAGTTCATTCTCGGAAAACTCATCCCATTTTGGGTTATAGGTATTGTGATATTCACCATTGGGCTTTTTGTTGTAGGTAGAGGTATCTACGGTGTAGTACCTTTGGGTAGCTATCTGGTGATCTATACATTTTTGATGATATATTTGGTTGCAATTTTGGGTTTTGGATTGTTTATTTCATCTTTTGCTGATACACAGCAACAATCCATGTCAATCACATTCTTTTTTATGATGATATTTATTTTGATGTCGGGACTCTTTACACCGATTCAAAGTATGCCGGAATGGGCGCAATGGATTGCTAGATGTAATCCTGTTACGTATTTTATCAAAGTGATGCGGATGGTGGTTCTTAAGGGTAGTACCTTCGGTGATGTGGGTATTTATTATCTAATTATGGTGGCATTTGCCATTGTACTCAATACCTTGGCAGTGATCAATTATAGGAAGACGATAGGGTAGGATTTTTTAAAGTATAAATTCCCAAAGTATAGCTTCCTATATGTGTTTTATCTTAACATAAAATTGGAAGCACATAGGATAAATTTCGTGAAACCAAAACATGATTTCTCCATAGCAATCGTTTTATCAAATTGCTCGAAACATTACCCATAGTATCACTTTCAACTACTATTTTGAATGGTAAGGGAATAAATTTTGTCCACGTATTTTTTTGATCCATGAAAAAAAATAATATTTTTGGCATCTTTTTAAAGGATAATTGAAGTGTATTGTATATATTAATAAAATATTTAATGTATTTTCTGTTAAATTAGAATTATTTGTGTAGTTTTGTAATTATTTTGTAAATCCTATTTTCTATTTGATGCTAAAAAACCAGTTTTTAATCCTTAGAGTTTTATTGGTTTGTACAGTTACTTTGCTGTCCGGGTCGATACCGCAAAAAGTGGAGTTGAGCAAAGCAAAACCCTTGCAATATGAGTATGTATTCTCGGATATAGAGCGGTATTTTAATGAAAGTCTGATTACTACTTTGGAAAAAAATTTATCTGCATCAAATTGTCCCGGTTTGGCCATTGCTGTTTGTAAGGATGGCCATTTTATTATAGACACTGTATTCGGAGTTAAGTCCTTGTCTACGCTAATGCCAATTGACAGGCACACTATATTCAGATTGGGATCCGTATCCAAAGGCTTTGCTGGGCTTCTTGCTTCAAAATTGGTAGAATTTGGTTATTTGCATCCCGATGATCCAGTGTCAAAATACATTCCAAATTTGACACTCAAAGCAAAATCTAAGGATGGTGTGTTAAAAGTAACCCATCTGCTATCACAATCTGTCGGTGTGACAGAACATGCATACTCTAATCTTGTAGATCAAAACTTAAGTTTAGACGCTATTTTGCCTTATATTAATAGGTTGTATGTACGAGATTCAACAGGTATTGCTTATGCCTACCAAAATGCCACCTTTGGCCTCATAGAGAAAGTCATAGAAAGTGCCACAGGAATGTCTTATAAGGATGCGCTTCAGAGTTTCATTTTGACACCACTAGACATGTCTCAAACCACAATGACCATATCAGGTATCTTAGGATCTCAAAATTATTGCAACGGGCATAAAGGTGCGCGATCACCGAGAGGGTTTGCCCCGATAGACGTGAGCCCTCATTATTACAATGTAGTGTCTGCAGGAGGTATCAATTCTAGCCTTGAAGATATGAAAACATGGTTGACTGCTGTCATGGGATACAGACCTGATGTATTATCAGAAGCTGTAAGAGAACGTGCCTTTCACCCTTATGTATGGTCAGGTAGCGCTATGAAATACTTCAATAAATGGCCAGCGTTCTCTGGTAGTCATTATGCATGGGGCTGGAGAAGAATACAACTTCAGAATAAAAATATAGTCCATCATGGAGGATTGGTCAATGGTTTCAGGACGGAGATTGCCTTTGACCCAGAAACCAATATTGGTGTTGTATGCCTTTTCAATTCTACTTGCAATTGCAGTAATACTATAGTATCTGATATGTTTCAAGCATGGGAAAACTCTTTGTTTCAATATTCTCTAAAAGAAGTTCCCCCTTTAGCATCACTACTAAAACCCATTCCTATTGTCTCTACCTACTTTACTCCGTAGAAACTTTTATTAGGTTGTCAAAGAATTGTTATATCTCCGATTTTTAATGCAAGGCAAATTTATATCTTTAAATTTGCAACTTTTTAGATATTTTCATTATGACTTTTATATATAAACGCCACCCTTGGCATGGTATTGAAATAGGTAATCAAGCCCCTGAATTAGTTACAGTTTACATCGAGATCATCCCAAGTGATACAGTAAAATATGAAGTAGACAAAGTTTCAGGTTATCTGAAAGTAGATAGGCCTCAGAAATTTTCAAATATTGTTCCTGCCTTGTATGGGTTTATTCCGAAGACGTACTGTGCTGAAGAAGTAGCTGCGATCAATATGGCACATACGGGTAGAACAGGCATTAAAGGCGACGGAGATCCATTGGATATATTAGTTTTAACTGAAAGAGAAATTACTCATGGAGATATCTTGGTCAAAGCATTTCCTATCGGTGGTTTTAGACTAGTGGACAACAATGAAGCAGATGATAAAGTCATAGCCGTGCTAGAAAATGACGATATTTATGGTAAGTGGAAGGACATAACAGATGTCCCATCATCCATCATTAATAGATTAAAGCATTATTTCCTAACCTACAAGCAAATGCCTGACAAACCAGCCACATGCATCATTGACGAGATGTACGGTAAAGCATCGGCATTGGAAGTCATCAATGCTTCAATCAAAGACTATCACCACCATTTTGGAAAGTATATTTAAAATCGGGCAATTAGTTTCGATAGAATGGTTTGATGAAAAATCTTATAAAAATTGATCCACAGGATGGTAACAATTAGCCTTATGTGGTGACTTATTGTGGTTGAATTGAAAGTGGCAGAGAGTTAAGTGACGACCAAGCGATTTTAATTTCTGAATTATTAAAAGAAAGACTTATTTCTATTGGATTTGATCAATTTTATAGACAAAATCAACGAGGAAGGAGCATTCAAAGTTTAATTGACAATTTTATATTCTCCCTATTGTTTCTTTTTTACGAAATCAGCCCAATTCTTGAACTTGGTTGTACCAACAGAGAGACGTGAACCTTGGTTATAATGGCAGATGGCAGTAGCGAGAGCATCTGTTGCATCGAGATGGGAAGCTGTAATTTTAATTTTTAGGATCGTTTCAAGCATAGCTGAGACTTGCTCTTTGCTGGCGTTTCCATTGCCGGTGATGGATTGTTTTATCTTTTTTGGAGCGTATTCTACTATTTCAAGACCCATTGTGATGGCTGCAGCCATAGCCACACCTTGAGCACGCCCAAGTTTTAGCATTGACTGTACATTTTTTCCATAAAATGGTGATTCTATGGCTAATGTTTTTGGAAGATAGGTTTCAATTATTTCCTGTAATTGGAGGAAAATTTCTTTAAGTTTTTCATGATGGTCTTCATATTTTTCTAGCCTGAACACTCCAAAATGAATCACTCGTACTTGTTTGTCATCTATTTCTATGATAGCATATCCCAATATATTGGTTCCTGGATCTACACCTAATATTTTATATGGTTTTGACATTTAAAATGAATTAGGAGCAAATATAATGATTATATTTAATATGTATGCTTCACATTTTTTAATTCTAAACATTGTTATTATTAAAAATTCCATAGCAATTGCTTGAATGTTTCGCTATTTAATCGGAAATTTCTTTACTTTTGGACAAAAATTGTAAACTTAGTTCTGCTTCGTTTCTTTCATCTTTTGTAAATTATAAAGAATCATTTTTAACGCTAATAAGGTTCATTTGACACACTACATACAAGCGCAATCAATACAAGACAGAATAAATCGTATCAAAGTGGAAATAAATCTGTCTGCGAGGCAAAAATGCAATGCCCTTTTTGAATCTTTGACTATGCTGTATGAACTGATTACGAAGGATGAGTTTTTGCATTTTACCACATTATTTTCAAGGATTGCATATGTTGGTACCAAGTTTTCGATGTCAAGTCAAGATTTACATTTTATTCATACATTCCGTAAGGCCATAGAATCCAATGCTATTACTAATGGAAATGCCTCATTATTTGAAAAATTAGGATTATATACTGTAGATATTTTACTCCGTAAATTTTGGAATATATCCATTGAAATTTCTGATGAAGACATTACTTTATTGCGAGAACAATTTAAAAAGACTAAACATGAAGTTATTCACTTTAGAAGTGTCATTGAAGCATTGGTTTTTGAAATAGATAGCGAAAGAAGAATCATTCTGTTTTATGACGAAAACAATCCTGATGAAACTCAAAAAGCGCTTTTCGACGAGTCAGATAGAAATGAGTTGTTTACGAGAGCATTGTTACATTTGAGGAGTAATGGTCATTTGCCCATTCATGTAAATTTGATTGATGTTGAAATAGATGCAAATAATCTGCATCATCCTGCTGCATTTGTGATTCACCCAGATCATTTGGTGGATGTCACCGCTATTGCAGAGACATTTAAAGAACAAGGAAATGAACCTTTTATTTATTTATTGTCAAAATTTAAACCAGCTACTCCATCCAAGTCTGTTCTGATTGGGAATGTAGTCAATGGCATTTTAGATCTACTTATATCCCAACCAAATTTGGAGTTTAAATCCATAATAAGCAAAATATTTGCATTTAATCCTTTGGGATTCAGTTTATTAGAGGATGATGAAGTAAAAGATACAATTAGGACTCTGATGGTACATTTTACAAATCTTTCACAAGTGATCAGAGCAGATTTCAAACGCTTAAATATTAATGTGAAAGATGTATATCTCGAACCTTCATTTTATTCAAGAAGGTTTGGTATACAGGGCCGACTGGATATTTTACATCAAAATAAGACTAGTACGAATATCATTGAACTCAAAAGTGGCAAGACTTTTAAACCCAATGTATATGGTATCAATGCATCACATTTTATTCAGACATTATTGTACGATTTGTTATTAAAATCCATTGGAAAATCAAGTAAAAACTCTGCCATCTACATACTGTATTCTCTTGAATCTGAAAAAACACTTCGGTTTGCACCAGCTGTAAGACAGCAACAATATGAAGCTTTGACTTTGAGAAATGACATTTTGATGATAGAGTTTCTATTGCGCAATGCCCATAATAATAATGGCATTTTGAAGTATCTAAAACCTGAAAACTTTCCTAACTTTAAAGGATTTTTGAAAAAAGATATAGAATTATTTTATAATATATATGTATCTTTAAAACAAGTTGAAAGATCGTATTATGATCACATTGTGGCATTTATAGCAAGAGAACATAGTCTTTCCAAAACCGGATCACATGGCATTAATTCTAGTAATGGTCATGCCTCACTTTGGCTTGAATCTGATAGTGAAAAAATTGACCGTTTTGTAATTTTCAAAGGTCTAAGTATTGAATCCAATTCCAGTAGTGAGGATGATCCTTGTATCACTTTCAAAAGAGACCCAAATATTACGCCATTAGCAAATTTCCGTGTCGGAGATATTGGAGTGCTTTATCCTGATGATGGCGTAAAGTCCATCCTAAAACATCAGATTTTTAAGTGTATAATTACTGCCATCAATAGGGAAACAGTAAGTGTCAGATTGAGACATCGGCAACTAAACCAAAATATCTTCTTGAATCATGATATCTGGAATATAGAAACAGATGCTTTGGATTCTAATTACAATGGCATGTACAAATCACTCTTTTTGTGGGCCTCTGCTTCAGAGGATTTTAGGCAACTATTTCTCGGAATTAGACCGCCCAATCAACCACGCAATTTAGTGAAATATGTTGAGCCAAGTGAGATGACTTCATCTCAGAAAATAGTGCTCAATGCTGCTCTTTCTGCTAAAGATTATTATTTCATTTGGGGGCCGCCAGGTACAGGGAAAACGAGTGTTTTGCTTAAAAATTTGGTCTTTGCACTGCACACTTCCTATAAGCAATCAATTATGTTATTGGCTTATACCAATAGGGCGGTAGATGAAATTTGTCATGCTTTAACATCTTTGGGAGATGGAATAGGGCAACATTTTATCAGGATTGGTTCTCGTGTTGGCACGGAACCACAATACAGACCAAGATTATTGGATACACTCACAGCTGAGTGCAGTACAAGACAAGAAATTGTAGATCTATTGAGTCGTTGTAATATCTATGTTGCTACAGTTTCTAGTATGATGAGTAAGCCAGAGCTTTTTGCACTAAAGCAATTTGATACGGTCATTGTAGATGAAGCATCACAGATCTTAGAGCCAATGTTATCAGGAATTTTAACATATTTTTCTAAATGGATTCTTATAGGGGACCATAAGCAGCTACCAGCTGTGGTGGTTCAAGAAGATTACCTTACAAAAGTGAAGGATAAAAGTCTATGTGATTTAGGTATCTCAGATTTGCGATTATCATTGTTTGATAGGTTACTCAGACGAATAAAAGAACAACAATGGACACATGCTTATGGAGTTTTAACGGAACAAGGCAGGATGCACCCAACATTAATGCAATTTGTAAATCATCATTTTTATGAAGGAGTATTGATGCCATTGAAAAATGTGGACAGATTTTTAGAAACTAGATTTTTTAAGAATCAATCGCTAGATACCGCACTATCAAAAGAAAGATTGGTCTTCTTACCCGCAAATGACCCTGAAGATATCAATTGGAAAACAAATAAAATCGAAGCCCATCTTGTCATTTCTATGTTGCAATCATTGATTGAATTGTATGACATCGATAACAAAGAATTTACAGAAGAAAGCATAGGAATTATCACACCATATAGGGCACAGATAGCATTGATAAAGCATCTGATTAGCGAAAATTTGCCAGAAGAATTATCAGAGAAAATCACTGTCGATACTGTGGAGCGTTATCAAGGCGGGGCTAGAGATATCATCATTATTTCATTTTGTATCAATAGAATCACACAATTGGAAACCTTCATATCAAAGAATGATGAAGGAATAGATAGGAAGCTCAATGTCGCTTTGACAAGGGCTAGGGAGCAAATAATAGCTATTGGCAATGAAAAATTATTAGGGAGAGAAAACTTTTTTAATACATTATTCTCTGAATATTATATCATGAAAGGATAATGTAAGTATCTTAAGATCAATGTATTGAAAGTGTTATTTATATCATCTGCTATGGTTTGTAAATTCCTTAATAGAGTCCTTTCTTAAATTTTATTTAAAAAAGAAGGATTGTAAGGATAAAATTTCTTTTTTTTGTGTATCGAAGTGTAATATATTGTTGTGTGCATTTTAAAGTAATCAATATGCCGATACGTTTCCCTATTCTCAAATTATATTTGTTTGTTTTATTTTTGTTTGTTGTAAATAAAGGAATGTCACAAATAAATGGTGCTCCGGCCCCTTGTACGAATGGATCTCAAAATACCTGTCAGTGCATTACATCACCATTGCTGTGCAGTATTGAGGAGTTGGATAATTTTTCTTATGATATGACAGAATACTCCCATCCTAACGATGGACCGGATAGCCCGATGTGCTGGAATGTATCAGGAACAACTGCTCATAATCCTACGTGGTTTAGGTTTTTGGCTTGGTGCCCCGATATTTCACTCGAAGTTATAACTTCAGGGTGTACACGAGGACCTGCATGTTTTAGCAACACTAGGGGAGTCCAGGTGGCAGTTTTTCCTGAGTGCTTTTGGGATAATCCAGCATTAGCAGTCGGATGTAATGTTGATGATTGTGGTAGTAGTACCAGTCAAACCTTAACGGTTGTCATGACTGATTTAGTAGTGGGACAAGTCTACTCACTAGTAGTAGATGGTTGTTGTAGATCGGCATGTCACGTTGAAATAAATGTTACATCAGCTCCTTGTCCCCCTACCATTGGGGATTGGCCTGGAGATATCATGGGTGATGAAATAGTTTGCATCAATTCCACACATGAATATACAGTGGAAGTACCAGATGGCGGTATAAGATTTGATTGGTATTTTATTGGTGATAACCCAAATGTGGATGATTCTGAATATGTCGGTGATCCTGAAATAAGTACGTTAGCTACTTTCACTCAAGCAGGAGAATATACCCTTTGTATTGATGCTTCAAATGCCTGTGTAGCATTCACTGATGACCCAGACCCCATATGCAAAACCATCACTGTCTATGATGCAGAGGCGGGCACCATAACTGCCACCCCCAATCCACTTTGTCCTACGGCTACTACCAACATTACGGCTTCTGGATATAATACGGATGCGGCTATGTCTCAGTACATACTTATTGCAGATGAGGATGGCAACATTGTGCAGGTGACATCTGGCAGTACTGCAACTTGGACGTGGGATTATTGTGCCACCTTTACAGCGTATTCTTATAATTATATTACCGCTCTTGGCTCAGAGCCGATGCTAGGAGATGATGTCAATTTATTGTTGGCAGATTGTGATGGCACCTGTTGTGAGTTAGAACCTGTGGTGATCATCTTTCAGGATATGATTGCTCCAGTGCTTACCGGATTACCACAAGATATTTCGGTGTCATGTTTTCTCGATATACCACCGATAATAGATTTGGATTTTACTGATAACTGTATGGGCAATGGATCCGTGCCAGGAGTGCAAATAGACAACTACACCAATTGTGATGGAGGAACTATAACGCGTACATGGATGGTAACAGACAGTTGTGATAACTCTACTTCCCACACACAAACCATTACACTTGCAGCCATACCGGAAGCGACCTTTACCCCAATTGATGATATTACAGTCTCCTGTGAAAACTTCCCTAATCTGAATGCTTTACCTACATTGCCCTATGACAACAATGCTACTGGTGCTTGCAGAATTATGGGAAATATTGTGCCTACACATGAAATTGACACGGTCAATTGCGCTGGTACGGTCACCGTCACTTGGGAGATAACGGATATATGCGATAGATTGATATCCGAGACGCAAGTCATCACAATTCTTCCCCCAGATGTACCGCAATGGGTCAATCCACCTATTGATACGATGACGATTACCTGTTCGCAGATTCCACCAGATGGGTTTTTGCCACCTATAGGTTATGATAATGGGAATATAGGACGATGTCGAATTTTTGGATCTGTCATCCCAGAGCGTACGGATAATTATTCGCTTTGTGGAGGTGAATTGGAATATTCATGGGAGAAAACTGATAGTTGTAGCAATTATTTCAGTTACTTGCAAGTGATGTATGTTCAACCAGCACCTGAGGCAACTTTCATTAATCCACCTCCTGATATCACTGTAGCGTGTACTGAAAAGCCAGCAGCAGATTATTTGCCACCTTTGAGCTATACTAATGGGTTATCAGGCTTTTGTAGTATCGCAGGATCTGTTGATCCTACTAGAGTTGATATGTTTGATGCTGAATGTAATGGTACTATCACTCTGACATGGACGTTTACTGACGAATGTAGTAGGGAAATAGGTTACTCACAGATCATTCATGTTTTACCTCCAGTAGCTGCAACTTTTATTAATCCACCTACAGATTATGCAGTCAATTGTCCCACAGAAATAGCACCTGATTATGGTCCCATTCTCAATTATTCTAATAATATAAGTGGGGAATGCTCCATTGCAGGCCAAATAGTTCCGACACGTACAGACCTGTTGGAAGATTGTATGGGTACAGTTACATTGGTGTGGGATACGATCGATCGGTGTGGCAGGGAGCTACTTCATACTCAGGTTATTATGGTAGATCCACCATTAGAGCCAGCTTTTGTAAATCCACCAGCAGATCAAGATGTCACTTGTCCTAATAGACCTGCTGATGACTATTATCCGCCACTTAATTATACAAATGGAGTGAGTGGAGATTGTGCTATCACAGGTATTGTAGTTCCAACTAGAGTAGATGATATAGTGGATTGTCAAGGCACGATAACTTTTACCTGGGATACGATTGATTATTGTGGTCGACCTTTGATACATACACAAATTCTCAATATATTACCGCCTGACATCGCCCAATTAAGTTCGTTACCGCAAGATATGACAGTCACCTGCCCCAATAAACCGGCAGATGATTTTCTTCCAGTTTTGACGTATGATAATGGTATGACCGGTGACTGTGCTATCACAGGATCTATCACCCCAACTAGAGAAGACAATATCGTTGACTGCGCTGGAACTATTACATTAACTTGGGAAGTAACTGATCCTTGTAATAGAGTAATTGCACATACTCAAGTGATCACTGTTTTACCACCTGATGAGGCCACTTTTATAAATCCTCCACAAAACACTACAGCAACATGTCCAAATGTCCCAGATGCTGATTATTTGCCAACTTTGGATTACACTAATAGTATGGCTGCAGCATGTGAGATAATGGGTACCGTAGTTCCAATTAGAGAGGATAATGTAGTCGATTGTCAAGGGACGATTACCCTTACCTGGGATACCATAGATATGTGTAACCGCGCATTGTCTCATATCCAAGTTATTACTATTACACCACCACCAGTATCATCCTTTGTAAATCCTCCACAGAATGAAACTAGGATGTGTGATAATTTACCAGCCTCTGATGAAATGCCTCCATTGTCTTTTACAAATAATGCGACAGGGATATGTGAAATCTCAGGGATGGTCACTCCAACACGGACAGACAATATAGTAAATTGTGCCGGTACTGTGACTTTTAATTGGGAGTATACAGATATGTGTAATAGGACAATTATGCATACTCAAGTTTTAACTATAGTGCCACCACCAGAGGCTGCATTTGTCAATCCACCTGCAAGTGCTACTGTCACCTGTCCAAATGTACCTGATGATGGATTATTGCCGGAATTGATGTACACAAACGGTGCTTCTGGTGTTTGTGAAATTTCTGGTACCGTTGTTCCCACACGAACAGATAATATCGTGGATTGCGCTGGTACGATCACCTTTACGTGGGAAACTACGGATATGTGTAATAGAACAATTACACATATGCAAGTTTTAACCGTCGTGCCGCCTCCAGTACCTGCTTTTATCAATCCACCCGCAAGTGCTACTCTTATGTGCAACGAAATACCACCAAGTGATGCACTTCCTGAATTGCAATATACTAATAATGCGTCAAGTACATGTGAGATTACTGGAACTGTGGTGCCTACAAGAACTGATGCAATTATTAATTGCCAAGGGACTATTACTTTTGTTTGGCAGTATACAGATTTATGTAATCGGACAATTGCCCATACGCAAGTTCTTACAATTCTGCCACCACCATTACCTGTATTTGTGAATCCTCCTAGTAGTGGTGCTGTACCTTGTGATTTAATTCCTGCACCAGATGCTTTGCCTCCATTGGATTATAGCAATAATTCTTCCGTTTGTGATATAAGTGGGACAATTATACCCACTCGAACAGACAATATATCAAATTGCCAAGGCACCATTACTTTCTTATGGGAGTTTACGGACGAATGCAATAGACCGATTTCTCATACACAAATCATTACTTTGACACCACCTGATGAGGCCACCTTTGTCAATCCTCCACCTGCAGTAATGAATGTGCCATGCGATCAAGAGCCCGATCCTAATGACCTTCCTGTTTTGGAGTACACAAATAATCAAGTAGGGACCTGCCTTATTGAAGGTACGGTTGTTCCTACTCTTCAAGTGATTGATAATAATTGTAGTAAAACTTATACATACGACTGGGAATTTACTGATCATTGCAATAGATCATTGCGTTATCAACAAGTAATAAATGTACAGCCTCCACCAGTTGTAACTTTGGAAAACCCTCCAGTTTATACTGAACCAATAAGTTGTGCAGATGCAGAGTTATTTGATGCGCCTAGTATAGCGTATAGCAATAACAACGCTTGCCTTTTAGAAGGTACGTTGACGCCTACCGTAAATAAAAATTTTACAAGCTGTGGAGGTAATATAAGTATAGATTGGAGCGGAATGGATGATTGTGGGAGATCAATAAATTATTCACAAATAATAATTGTTGAAGCTGCCCCACATCCTGAATTTACGGATATAATCCCAGAAGATATCACTATTGATTGTGGTGATCTCTCAGGTTTTGTTGTTTCTTTGACTTATTCTAATGGTGAAGATCGTCCATGCTTGATTGAAGGTAGTGTGCTTGGAACTCTTCAAAATAATTCATCCTTGTGTGGAGGTACAGCGAAAGTAATTTGGAGTACAAAAGACGAATGTGGTTTTGATCTATATGCTGAACAAAATATTACTATTGAGCCTACTCAAATGGCAGAATTTATTGATCCTCCGATAGATGGAATACATATAGGTTGTAATGAAGTACCACCACTTCCCCCTTCATTGTTCTATAGTAATGGAATGAGCAGTCCATGTATCATTGAGGGAAGTGTTGCAGCAATTACTTCTGGTGGTTACACGCAGTGTGGTGGTACAATACAGTATACTTGGCAATTTGTGGATCAGTGTAATAGAGCATTAGTATACAATCAAAATATTGTTGTTGACCCAGCACCGGAGCCTGAGTTCATAAATGTTCCTTCTGATGCATATCTACCGTGTGGACAAACCTTTACAACACCGCCGCCATTACAATATTCTAATTTTCTTACTCCACCTTGTCTCATTTCAGGAAGTGTAAATGCACAAACTGAAGATAATGGTAACAATAGGATTTATACTTGGACCTACACGAATGTTTGTACCGGAAACGAAATTACTGCACAACAACAAGTCTTCATTTCTCCAATCCCAGATATTGAGATAAATCCTACTGAGATTCCAATTTGTTTTGGCGATTTTTATAATCTTGAAGATATTGAAGTTACGGATTTGAATGGGACTGATTTTTCCATAACTTATCATTCTGCCATTCCTCCAACCCAATTTAATGAAGTAGGCAATCCTATTTCTACTGAAGTTATTCAGGATTATTATATTCTTGCCACCAATACATTTGGTTGTCAAGATTATGCAAAAGTGCATTTTGCTAATAATTTCCCCGAAAATCCAGGGTTTGGTCAGACAGTACAATTATGTAATGACGGAAGATCAATAAATTTGTGGGAATACATCACTCCTCCATATAACAATACAGGATATTGGTCAGATACTTATGGAACAGGCCTTGACATCAGTGATCCGACCAATGTGAGTTTTGCAAATCAAATCGATGGAAATTATCCGTTTGATTACATTGTTCCATCTACTAATGTATGCCCTGATGCAAAGACTACAATCAATCTAGAATTGATTACGGGTGGAAGCATAGATGTTAATTCTGTTGAGTGTTCAGCCGACTGGACTACTTATACGGTAGTAACGAATGTCTTTGGTTACACTCTGACCGCAAATGCAGGTACAGTGTCTCAAAATGGAGTCTCTTATACTATTAGCAATATTCCTATTTCACCAGAGTTGAGTTTATTCTTGAAGTACACAGTTGGAGACTGCGAAGATGATACCATAACCGTCACTCCTCCTCAGTGCAACTGCCCCGACATTTCAGAACCGATAGGACAAGGTATGTCGAATGTTTGTCAAAATTCGCCAGTAAATTTGAGTGTTTCTGTGGTATCGGGTTTGTCGGCAAGATGGTATTCTGCGGCTACAGGAGGTACCTTGCTTCAGACAGGGTTAACCTATACCCCTTCTACTGCTTCTGTGGGTCAATTTACCTATTATGTGGAAGCTTTTGATCCATTGACAAACTGTTATTCCGCGCGAATACCAGTGGTTTTGACAGTTGTAGGTTTACCGACAGCAAAGGATGTTACTTTGAATGCCTGTGATGATGATGGAGATGGTCTAGTGTCATTTGTCCTTACAGATGCAAATGCTTTGATTAATGCAGGTGCAAATTTGACATTTACGTACTATCTTACTTTAGCAAATGCGCAATCTCAAACAAATCCTTTGCCTACAAATTATACCAATACCCAAAATCCACAGACTATTTATGCAAGGGTGGTAAATGCTAATAATTGTGCAAATTTCGCTGATGTCGTATTAAACGTATGGCCTCTACCACCAATCAGTGTAAATGTGTTGGCTGAAACTTGTTATAACGAAAATGATGGAGTCATACAGATTAATACACCAAATGTTGATTATTCTTATAAACTCAATAATCTAGGGTGGACTAACCAAGTTCCGTTTGACAGCCTAAGACCAAATAGCTATACAGTTTATGTCGGAGATATGAATGGTTGTCAGAATCAGACCACAGCAGTGGTCCCAGCAGGTCAAAGATTGACATTCGCCTCTTTTAATTTAGATTGTGATAATGCTGGTACTTCTTCTGATCAAACAGATGATGCTTATATGGTTGAATTTGAAATAGCATCAACCACGGGAAATATAGGAAGTTTTACTATTACAGTGAATAGTACTGTTTTTGGACCTTATACTTATGGCACTAAACATACTTTGACACTACCTGCTGACAATTCTTCTAATACATTGGTTATTAGAGATGTTACGACAGGGTGTGAATTAACAAGAGATATTGGACCATTATCACCTTGTAGTACAGATTGCGAAATTTCATTGCAAAATCTTCAGGTGAGTTGTGACGATAGTGGTACGGAATCTATTAATTCAGACGATAAGTATACTATTACCTTCACCGCTTCAATTGTCAATGGTGGAAGTTCAACAGCTTTTAATGTTATTATCGATAATGTGATTCAAGGGACATACAATTATGGAACACCTGTAGTCTTAACACTTGATGCTGACGGAAGTACACCGAATATTCAAATTAGGGATCAAGTCAATTTAATTTGCTTCATTAATGTTCCGATTGGCACATTAACTGGGTGCTCTACAGCCTGTGCTATTAGTGCAGTCGTATCTGGCGTCACCTGTAATAATAAAGGAACTATCAATGATCCGGATGATGATACATTTACTTTTAATGTAAATGTAACAGGATTTAATACAAGCACATATTGGACATCAAACTTGAATGCAATACAACACAATTACAATACTCCAGTAGTTTTTGGACCATTTTTGATAAGCTCTGGTGGATTTAATCTAGAAGTAACTGATGGAATTACTAGTCCCTGTTTATCTTCAGTTGATATTGTACCTCCAATGGCGTGCTCCACACCTTGTAATATAGAAGTAACAGAGTTGACACAAAGTAGCTGTCAAAATAACGGCACTAACAACACGGAAGCAGATGATACATTTAGTGTAAGTTTTAAGGTAAACGTATTGTCAGGTACGACAAGTTTTTATAATGTCAATGATGGATCACAAACATTTGGACCTTTTAATTATGGACAGGTAATTACTATTCCTGGTTTGACATCTAATGGACAAAACATTGTTTTGAGTATTGTGGATCAGAATAATTCTGGCTGTACCGCTGAAATCAATGTATTGTCAGAACCATGCTCAGTTTGTACTCAAACTGTGAACGCTGGGCCAGATCAGATGCTCACATGCGTGGATAATACTGCCGATCTAATGGGTGCATCCAATGCAACAGGCGGAGTATATGTATGGACAGGACCAAATAATTTTATTAAAACAGGTCAAACAGTACAAACATCTACAGAAGGAATGTACATTCTAAGTGTTACATTTCCAGACCAGTGTGTAGCACAGGACACTGTAATCATTTCAAAAGATGCTGATGTCCCCACTGCAAATGCAGGAATAGACCAAGAGTGGTTTTGTAATTCTACATCAATCACTCTGACAGGAACAACAAATTTATCTAATAATGTTTCTTTTGTTTGGACAAATCAAACGGGTACCATCATTGGCAATACATTGTCTATAACAGTAACCAATCCCGGATTGTACTTTTTTGAAGTCATCAATACATCTAATAATTGTACATCTGGAAAAGATGAGGTTTCAGTCTTTGATAGAGATCAACAATTGTTCCTAAACACAGCTCAATGGCTTTGCTTTGACAATAATACGCCTACTATCAATACAGATGATACCTATCAAATAAAATTGAATGTCAGCAATACCACTAACAATATATCACAAATTCAAGTTTATGAAGGTACTGTTTTAATAGGCACTTATGATTATAATGTCGACATCATATTTAACCTAAATGCTGATGACAATACCCACTCATTCAGGATTATCGATATTATGACAGGTTGTGAAACCACAACCGATGTTGGGCCATTGATTTCTTGCTCCACAGATTGTGATATAACTGTCATTGACCCTATATTTGCATGTAACGACAATGGTACAGAATCTTTGGAATCTGATGACTACTATGATTTGACATTCAATACATCGGTATTGAATGGTAGTGCCTCCAATTCTTTTGATTTATATATTAATAACATTAAAATAGGCACTTATACCTATGGTCAAGAGGTTACTCATAGATTTGATGCAGATGGCACTACTCCATTTATAGTTTTAAGGGATGTATCAAATAATATTTGCAGTGAAAATATCATTGCACCAGCTTTAAGGCCTTGTTCATCCACGTGTTTGATAGATATCAACTTAAGTAATGTGATTTGTAATGATAATAACACTATCAATGATCCAAGTGATGATGTATATTTCTTCGATGTAGATGTCACAGGACTAAACCTTTCTACTTCTTGGATAGTCAGCGGACAAAGTGTTCAATATCCATACAATCAAGTGGTAACCCTTGGGCCAATTCCGATTTCTCAAGGCAATTATACACTTACAGTAGTTGATTCAAATGCTCCTAGTTGTACAGCTTCGGTAATTGTTACTGCACCAAGTGTTTGCAGTGAGCCATGTGCAATTCAAGTACAAAACTTGACTATAGGAGATTGTGATAATAATAATACAGGATCCATATCTACTGATGACACATATGCCATTACTTTTCAAATCAATAGGGTAAGTGGTAGTGTCAATAGATACGATGCTGTAATTAATAATGTCACGTATGGCCCTTACAAATACAATGAATTAGTAACAATAAGTGGTTTAGCAGCGGATGGAAATTTATATAATGTTGTAATAGATGATACATTGAATACTGGGTGTCATACTGAATTCACTGTTTCTCAATTCGGATGTTCATCATGTGATCAAATTGTTGATGCTGGTATTGGTGGAAATATTACATGTCAAACTCCAACCATTACCCTGACAGGTACTAGTGTTCCAAATAATGGGACACCAGTTTGGACTGGTCCAGCAGGGTTCATGGCCCAAGGTTTGGTCACTAGTGTATCAAGACCTGAACGTATTATTTGTCTGTCACTTATCCTGATATGTGTGTTAAGGTGGATAGTGTCATTGTGACCAAAGATGCTGATGTACCAGATGCCTTTGCGGGAGATGATGTGAATCTTAACTGTTTAATTACTTCAACTGTACTTATAGGCACATCCAATCTGACATCTAACGTAACTTACTATTGGTATGATATTAACGGGAATATCATTGCGAATACCAAAGATCTAACGGTAACACAAGCGGGTATTTATTTCTTTGAAGTAATAAATAATGTGAATAACTGTAGTTCTGGAAAAGATGAAGTAGAAGTTTTTGATAATGTGAATTATCCTGATGCTAAAATCATAGCCGATCCAGGCCCATTGTTAGATTGTGTGGTAGGCGTTGTCACACTCGGGAGAACCGATTGCCAATGTGATATTCAACTGGGCAACGGGAGATGCTATTTATCAAAATCAACCTTTATTTTAGTGTCTTCTGCGGGCATAGTCACAATGACTGCTATTGATACTTTGACAGGTTGTGAATCTAAAGAAACAATTGAAATAATCGATTTGCAAGATTACCCAATTTTAATTGTTGATAGCCCAGAACCCATTACTTGTGCTACTAATGAGTCGATACTTAGTGCCAAGCAATCTCCAGGGGGACCAAATTTAATATTTGAGTGGTATGATCAAGACAATATGTTAATCCCAAATAGCAATAAGGACACACTTGTTGTCACTAGTCCAGGTACTTATTACGTTGTTTTAATCGATACTTTGAATCACTGTGCAAATAGAGATACATTTAGTGTTACTAGAATCGGTGATTACCCGAATATTATTTTGCCTGCTGACATCACAATGTATTGTGGCCGAACGGATACTTCAATAACAGCAATTATTCAAAGCCCGGATCCTTCATATGATATCGAATGGAATACGGATGATGGTAATATCTTATCTTCAAGTTCTATTCCAACCGTAAATGTCAGTGGCGAAGGAAGTTATTCCCTGAGTGTAACTGTAAGACAGACGGGATGCAGAACTCTTGAAACAACTAATGTTTTTGTGAATAATGCGAAACCTGATGCTATGGTGTCAGAGATCAACAATGAAACTTGTATCGGTGTGGCGGATGGAATTGTGTCCATTACTTCAGTAACAGGAGGAACTCCTCCATATAGTTTTAAATTTGATGGATTGGATAGAGGTACAGATTTTAATTTTGAGAATTTAAAACCAGGCAATTACAATTTACAGATCAGAGATGCGAATGGTTGTACTAAGGATACCACCTTTACAATATTACCAGGAAGAGATGTTACAATTAATCCGATTTCTGCATTGGAGTTGTTGTACAATCAGACAGAGGTCATAGAAGTCATTACAAATTTACCTTCTGACCAAATAGCTTCTGTGGAATGGATACCAGTGGATCTAGTGTCATGTGATACATGTCTAAGGGTGACTATCACTGCTAAAGATAATATCACTTATACAGTAAAAGTTACAGATATATATGGTTGTTCTGAGTCTATTCAGCTTGAAGTGCGAGTGGATGAAAATATAATTATTACAGTTCCAAATATTATAAATACCTCTTCGAATTCCAATAATGTATTTACGGTTTTTGGAAATGAAAGCGTTCTTACAATAGAAAAAGTCAATATTTATGACAGGTGGGGAAATTTAGTTTTCAATAGAGAAAATATAAAACCAAACGACCCTAAAGATGGATGGGACGGAAGGTTCGCTGGTCAGTTTGTGGAGCAAGGCGTTTATGTCTATGTTGTCGAATATACCACACCATCTGGTAACAAGGTTTTGTCCGGTGACATTACCGTCATACGATGATGGTTGAAATAATGTTTTACAAAAAGTACTGTTATTGATTGATAATTATTAATTGTTAACAATAAATGAAGATTAGACGGTATATTTGTACCGTATAATCTTCATTTTATGCAATTACAGACAATTGACTGGGTAATAATATTTGCTTTTTTCTTAGTGACAATGGCTGTAGGTCTTGCGTTTTCGAAATCAGCATCAAAAAATACACTACACTACTTTTTAGGGGATAGACAACTTCCTTGGTGGATATTGGGTATATCAATGGTAGCAACCACATTTTCTGCTGATACGCCAAACTTGGTTACCGATATTGTAAGAAATGGAGGTGTTGCCGGTAATTGGGCATGGTGGGCTTTTCTCCTTACTGGTATGTTGACCGTATTTGTTTATGCTAGATTATGGAGAAGATCAGGTATCACGACAGATCTAGAATTTTATGAATTAAGGTATAGTGGTGCACCTGCTAGATTTCTCAGAGGATTTAGGGCAATTTATTTGGGATTTGTGTTTAATGTCATTATCATGGCAACAGTTATGTTGGCCGGAATAAAAATTAGTGGAGTGTTATTGGGTCTTGATCCTATCACGACGGTGGCCATCATATCCTTGATCACAGTCCTCTATGCATCTATTGGAGGGTTCAAAGGTGTCATTTATACCGATTTTATTCAATTTGGAATAGCTATGCTCGGTATGATAGTTGGTACGATATATTTGGTTCAGTTGCCAGAGATTGGCGGATTATCTTCCTTGTTAAGTCATGCATCAGTTCAACCCAAACTGAATTTTTTGCCAGACTTTAATGATAAAAATGCAGTGATCAGCCTTTTGATGGTTCCTTTGGCTGTACAATGGTGGTCTGTATGGTATCCGGGTGCAGAGCCAGGTGGTGGAGGATACATTGCACAAAGAATGCTGTCAGCAAAAGATGAAAAGAATGCAGTTTTTGCTACATTGCTTTTTAATATTGCGCATTATGCTTTGAGACCTTGGCCATGGATTTTGATTGCATTGGCATCACTTGTTATGTATCCAACGGTTCAGGATATAGCGGCTGCTTTTCCGCACATTGATCCTAGCATTATCAAAGATGATCTTGCATTCCCTGCAATGTTGTCTCATTTACCTTCAGGTCTTTTAGGTCTGTTGATAGCAGCGTTAATTGCTGCTCTTATGTCAACATTATCTACGCATTTGAATTGGGGGAGCTCATATATAGTCAATGATTTTTACAAGCGATTTTATAATTCCCATGCTAGTGAGAAGGAACTTATTGTTGTTGCCCAGTTGTCTATAGTGGTATTGATGATTTCTTCCTCTTTTTTAGCATTAAAACTTTCGAGTGCCCTTAGTGCCTTCAATATCTTATTGCAAATCGGAGCTGGTACTGGTTTGATTTTTATTCTTAGATGGTTTTGGTGGAGGGTAAATGCAGTGGCTGAGATTGTTGCGATGGTTGTTTCATTTGTTATTGCAATCATCATGGAGTTTAATATTGGAAATTCTTGGCTAGATTATGAAAAATTGATTTTTGGAGTTTTCGTAACCACTATAGCTTGGATGATTAGTATTTTTATTTCGCGACCTACTGAAGAGAAAGTATTAGTTCACTTTTACAACGTTATTAAGCCTCATGATTTAGGTTGGAAACCTGTCATTTCTGCAGGTATCGCAAGTGGCACAATATACTCTAATATTAATGGTACCAGTAAATTATTTAATGAACTTATGCTAATGTTATTGGGATGTGTTGGTATTTATGCATTGTTGTTTGGTACTGGTTTTTTAATTTATAGTAAATTTGATTTTGCTGTATCATCTTTTGTCATTGCCCTAATTTGCGCACTAAGTATGAAGAAGATATGGAAAAAATCTTAATTTTATTTACCATTTAAAATTTTATAGATGACCTTAGGAGACTTTTTTCAAATCACAGGAAAGAATCCATCAATTTTGTTGTTTTACTTTCTAGCTTTACCCATATCCGCTGCCCTTGCTTTGATGTTTGGGCGAAATGAAGGACACCTCACTCCTTGGAATTATTTTTATTCAATGCTTATTTATTTAGCATGTATACCTGGCATTTTTGCTATAACCTTGAGTGTTTATTTTTTCCTTTTTGAGAGAAGATCTATTTTAGATACACAAGTATATTTCCAGGTTCTACCGATTATCTCTATGGTAGTTACACTTTGGCTGGTGAGAAGAAATGTCTCTTTCGATGATGTACCTGGATTCAGCCATATTACGACTTTGATTATGATGCTGACCGTTCTATTGTCCATGATGTGGATACTTGAAAAAACCCATCTCGTGGTGTTCACTTATATGCCGTTCTATCAATTTGTTCTGCTCTTTATAGTTTTTTTAATAGGAATGAGGTGGTTCCTAAAGAGAATTTTTAATGCATAACGAGACAACAAATCCTAACATTACTCATAAGTCAATCTTTAAAGTTAGACATGACGGATCGGCTCATGTTGTTTCTGATATCATAGCTAGAGAAGCACCGTTGCAACTCTTAATAAACAATGAACCACTCACAATTACTATGCGCTCACCCGGTGATGACATTGCACTTTGCGCAGGATTTTTATGGGCGGAAAGAATAATTTCTCATCCATCTGATATAACATCTATATCAAAAACTGAAGATGATATCATAGTTTTTGAAATTAAAAATCCAATGGGATTACAATCAAAGACTTTCTTGACTAATTCTAGTTGCGGGGTTTGTGGTAAGACTTCCCTTGAAGAGGTGAGTAAGGAATCACCGTTTAAAAATATGATTACTCGGATTGAAACTATTCATAGGGAAATGATATATTCGTTACCAGCAATATTAAAAAATTATCAATCTTCATTTAATTTGACTGGTGGTATACATGGGTGTGCATTTTTTGATAATGAAGGCAAAATGATTGATTTTGCAGAAGATGTGGGAAGGCATAATGCATTAGATAAACTTATTGGTAAATATGTATTAATGGATAAATTACCAATTGACAAATACATTTTGCTACTGAGTGGGAGAATTTCGTTTGAATTAGTGCAAAAGGCTGACATGGCCGGAATAAAAATCATTTGTGGGATCGGTGCTCCTTCCGATTTAGCTATAGAAATGGCAGAAATAAACAACATTACCTTGATTGGATTTCTTAAAGCGGACTCTTTTAATATATATAGCCACAGTTTTCGCATTGCATTATGAATATGAAACTTGGATTATTGGTATGTATATTTTGGTTATTAGTTTTTCAGGCTTTTTCTCAAGATAAAGTCATACTCTTGGATGATCCCGAAACGTCCTTGAAAATTAGGGTTCAAATGATCAGAGAAAGCAAGTCTACGCTAGATATGGCAACATTTATTTACGGAAATGATGAAGTATCTACGCAAGTACTATTTGAATTGGTTCAAGCTGCACAAAGAGGAGTAAAAATAAGGATTATCATCGACGGTATGAATAATAAAATACCGATGGAACTCATGGATTATCTTATAGATCATGATATCCGAATTAAAATATTCAACCCATTTTCAGTTAAAAAACTTCTTGGTAATGTCACAAGAATGCATTCTAAGATCATGATTTGTGATGATGAAAAATACATTATTGGGGGAAGAAATATTGTAAATACTTATTTTTATATTGGAAATCAAAAGAATTTCAAAGATAGGGAAGTGTATGTTCAAGGAAGGTCTGGATTGACAGCCAAAAGGTCATTCGAGGACTTATGGTTTTCTGCAGTTATGAACGAAGATCATGGGAGTCAATTCGCACACACGGAAAAAAGAAACATTAAAATAGTGACTGATTATTTTTCCGATTGGGACACAATACCTCAGCTTAGAAATAGGGAAATGCAAAATATTTTAGATGATAATGAGATGCATATTTCGAAAGATGTTAGGTTGATTTGGGATCGTCCTGAAAGTTTTAAATTCGTCAATAAAAACACTACTAACTACCTTGTTAATATCATAAACACTACAAAATCAAGTATCTATATAGAAAGTCCATATGTAGTTTTTAGTGATACTTTGTATCAAGCGTTACAAAGTGCGATAAATCGTGGTGTAAAAGTCCAAATTATCACCAATTCACTCTCAACATCTGACAGTTATCTGGTTTTAGCAACGTATTATAAGGAAAGAGACCAGCTCATCGATCTTGGATTTGATATTTGGGAATATCATAGTGAAAATGAATATCTGCACACAAAAATGTTTGTTTTTGATGAAAAATTTGTTACTATCGGTAGTTATAATTTGGATATGCTTTCTGCGAATATAAATACAGAATGTTTGGTACAGTTTTTTGATCAGGACATAGTAAAAGAAAGCCTAGATTATTTTAATAGTACGAAGGCTTATAGTAAAAAGGCAAGAGTAAATGAATATTTACCTACACTTTTTGAAGATCAAATCAATATAGAAAACTTAAAGAAATATTCTTATATTAAAGTGTTTCAGTGGACAATTTCACCATTTATTAGACAATATTTATAAGTGTATGCAAAAGAAACATGTATTAATTGCGGGTGCTACAGGCCTCATAGGCAATGCTTTGGTAGAGTTTTATCTTGCACATGGAGCTTGTGTGTCTATCCTCACTCGAAAAATAAAGGTAAACGAATCAAAGTATAGGCAAGTAATGTGGAATTTGGATAAAGGTTTTATTGAAACATTTGATACTAAACCTGATATCATAATCAATCTTACTGGGGCAAATATAGGTGAGAAAAGATGGACAAAAAAGAGAAAGAAAGAACTTATAAACTCTAGGGTAAAAAGTACTGAGCTTATATATCAATGGCTGTGCCAAAAATCTTGGAAGATAGAGACTTATGTCACTGCGTCTGGGTTGGGATTTTTTGGAGATTGTGGTAAAATTTCAAGAGTCGAATCTGATCCGCCAGGAACAGATTTTTTATCTGAGATTTGTGTTGCTTGGGAATTGGCCGCAAAGAAACTACATGGAACTGTTGCTAAATCGGTGAGTACCTTACGATTTGGTATAGTACTAAGTCCAGATGGTGCTCTGATTTCTCGCATGACACCATTGTCTTTTTTGTGTGTATATCCATATTTCGGTACGGGTAGCCAGATGATGCCTTGGATACATATAGATGATGTTGTAAAAATTGTAGATTTAAGTACTACGCCTAATGATGAAATCAAAATTTATAATGTTTGTTCAGGGGTAGCGACCACCCAAAAAGAGTTTGTCGAAACCATAGCAAAGGTCAAATGCAAATCATTTTTAAGTTTCCCCATTCCAGAATTTGTAGTAAAAATTCTCCTTGGAGAAATGTCAGTCTTGATGCTGAGTGGCCAAAATGCCGTGCCAAGACAACTACAAAATGACAAATATACTTATAGTTATAATAATCTGAAAGATGCGATTGAACATTGTTTAGTGCCAAGTAGGTCAACTATCTAAGCTCAAAATTTTAAGTTCAACTCTTTGGTTTTTTTGTCTGCCAGACATTGTACGATTGTCAGCGATAGGTTTTGTTTTCCCATATCCTTTAAATTGAATTTTTGATGGATTTACTCCACGACTTATCAAGTATTCAGTTACTGCTTTGGCTCTTGCTGTACTAAGGCTGTTGCAATAATCATCAGAAGGAATGTTATTGGTATGGCCGCCTATCTCTACTATGACATCAGGATTGCTTATTAAAAAATCTGATACATCCTCTAGTATGGGGTATGAAGCCTTTTCAATAGTAAAAGTATCAGCCTTGAAAAGTAAGTTTTTTATTTCGATTATTTGACCTTGCTTGATAGAGTTTCTATTCAACTCCTTTAATATCTTTGGAGTAAATGGTTTTTTTGTATCCGATACAGTATTAGATGCAATGGGCTTTGTGACAGTATCTTCCCTCTTCTTTGAGGTAGAAGTCCTTTTATGAGGTGGTAGCTTAGGTTTATTTACAGCTAATGGTGGATCGCCTGGACAAGCTTGTTGAATGATCATACTACATCCGTCCAATAGAATATTTCCATTATATGGCGTTAAAGTAGGAGTCTTGTAGTAAGCTACAAAGGTTATATAATTGAGATGCACCCTTGGTTTGAATTCAAAATTATAGATTTGCCAACTTTCATTTCTAACTAAATCACTTTCTGCAAGCAGAATGGCTTCAGAACAAGGGTAGTTACTACCATAAATTCTTAATACAATCGGGGTATTGTAATTTGTCATTTGCTTCGTCATGTGCGAACTGCTATTATAGGTGTTGGATTTTGCCAGATGTAATGAAAATCCATAACATTTGCCTCCCTCTAGTGGCTTTTCCAATAATTGTGTGACACTTTCCCATGTCATATTATCCCGGACAACCATTCCAAGATAGGTATTTTTATCTGATGCAGGTAAATTGTTATCCCAAAATTTACCAGGATGTATATCTACGGGAGATTCTGTTTTAAACCTATAATAAGTACAATCCGTCCACCCATTGATTGATGTTATGCCCCTGCCACCTTGACGAGGGATATCTTCAAAACTAGGATTTTTTAAATAAATAGTATCTTGTGCTCCTAAAAATGAGATGAAGCAAGCAAACATAAATATCAAAGACAAAACGACTTTCCTCAAATGAAAGTAAGTATTGATTAGCAATATTATAACGGCAAAATTAATAATTTGGACTGCATATAACTACAATTAACCATTAATTAACGAATGTCCTTGCCGTAAATTATTTAATAAATAAAATATATTATTTGTGTATATATAAATACCATAAAATAAATTGTATATATATTATAAAAATAAAAATATAAAATATATTTCTAAGTTAAGCAGCGTTTTAGTCTAAAAATGACTCTATATACTATAGAAGCGCCTGCTTCAATTAAAGATTGATATTCTTTTCATTTTTTAATGGAAAAACTTTAGCGTAAAATAGCCTTCTGAAAGCAGAGGGCTTTTTTAGTTTTATCAGGTAAAGATCAACGGTTTTATACCTAACTGATTTTGCTCCAAATCTAATAGGAAACGTTTTCTCCATAGTCCCCCACCATAACCTGTCAAAGCGCCATTAGTGCCTATTACCCTGTGACATGGCACTATAATAGCAATTTTGTTTTTACCATTTGCATTGGCCACCGCTCTAATACCATTTACATTTTTCAGTAGTTTAGCTTGATCCATATAGGTTTTTGTCATGCCATAAGGAATAGATAATAGTGATTCCCAAACTCCTATCTGAAACTGAGTTCCAATCATATCTACAGACACCGTAAATTCTTGCAAAGATCCTTCAAAATACCTTTTTAATTCTGATATAGCTTTTTCTATATGTACATTTGATCCATCTTGTAGTGTATAATCTCTGCCATTTATCACGTTGTCCATGGTCTGTGGAAGTGATGCTCGATCTTCAAATTCTAAAATGGATAAACCTTTTTCAGTGGCACAAAGTCGCATTTCACCAATCGGCGTATGTATTGTTTTTGTAAAGATCATTTTTACATCACTCATGGTATTTATGATTTGTCCAATCTTCTATGTTACTTAAGGTTTTTAAATGGTTTACTTACAAATATACAAATTTTATTGTGTTTGACAGAATTTAAAACTATTTTAAAATAGTAGGATACGTAATCCGAATTTTACCATATCGTTAATGATAGTTAAATTTTAAAAGATTGCTTTTGAGAACAATCCTGTTAATGTAATTTTGCGAAGTTTTAATAACAACATACAATTTTAATATGAAAGTACTTGTAAATGACGGTATAGAGGAGATAGGAAAATCTCTGATGGAAGAAGCAGGAATTACCGTTGACATGACTACCATTCCACAAGATGAATTACTAGAAAGACTTAATGATTATGATGGTATCTGCGTACGAAGTGCAACCAAAGTAAGGCAAGCATTGATAGATGTTTCTCCAAATATCAAGGTGATAGGTAGAGGGGGCGTAGGTTTGGATAATATAGATGTTGAGTATGCTGAAGCAAAAGGTATCAGCGTGGTCAACACACCAGCCGCATCATCAAGATCTGTAGCTGAATTGGCCATGTCTCATCTTTTGTCGATAGCCAGATTTGTACATCAGTCCAATAGAACGATGCCACAATCCGGAGCAACTGATTTTGGAAAACTTAAAAAGGCATATTCAGCTGGTGTAGAATTGGAAGGAAAGACTATGGGATTGATTGGATTCGGTAGGATAGGGCAGGAGTTAGCTGCTTGTGCATTGGGTATGGGCATGCATGTCATTGCTACGGATCCTTATGTAAAAAAAGCTACTGTAAAAATAGGGCCAAAACATCTTGGTTTCTCTACCGAGATTGAGACAACTGATCTTGATACCATCATCACATCTTCTGATGTCATAAGTGTGCATATCCCATCTGTAAAGGAACCCATCATAGGTAAAAATGAGATTGCTAGGATGAAGGATGGTGTGATTTTAGTAAATACAAGTCGTGGTGGTGTAATAGATGAAAAAGCCATCTTAGACGGATTGAATAGCGGAAAGTTGAAAGGTGTTGGACTTGATGTCTTCGTAGGTGAACCCACTCCAAATGAAGCCTTACTTTCACATCCCAAGATATCCTTAACTCCTCATATAGGAGCTTCTACAGAAGAAGCACAAAATAAAGTAGGAATTGAGCTTGCGCAAAAAATGATAGCGGCATTGAAAAAGTAGGTGCAAAGCACTTATTTACCTTTTAGGCTTCTTGATGGTTTTTTTGAATGTCCAATAAGGTTAAAAGATAGGATTTGCTTTCAATGTATCTGCTATGATGACATCTATATAAGGTATTTCTCTAGCAGGTCTCTCAGGAAAGATAACCGAATCTGAAAGAACTAACAGAAATTCGGAAGCGACAAGAGAATCGACATTTTGTTCTGCTTTTGCTACAATATCCCTTTTGCATTGCTTCAATTGGGATAAAATATATTCTTCTTTTTTCTTGTCTAAAGCTGCTTTTATCCTCTGATTTTCAATATTCAAAGGAGCTTCTTTACACGAAGCAAAGAGGGCGAAACCTAATATAAAATAGAGAATTTTCATTTTCATTCAGTTTGTCTTTGAACACCCATCAGGGCATTGATTTCTTCCTTGTATTGTTTTTTTATAGAATCAACACATTTGGTATAATACGTATCTTGAATGCTTTTACATATTGAGTCAGCCTCTAGCCTGTAATACTGTTGTTTCTTATTGAAAATAGTATCTAATGTATATCTCTCTTCAGCACTAAGCTCTTCAGAAGTTGGGCCGCAAGAATAAAGGGAAATTATTATGATACTTATATACAAATATTTATCTATCTTCATCAAGAAGGATTTTACGTTTAAGTTCAAAATGCTTTCCTAAATAAACTTTTCTTACTATTTCATCATTTGCTAAGTCTTCTGCTGTACCTGCTTTCAATATATCTCCTTCAAACATCAAATAAGCACGATCTGTGATAGAGAGCGTTTCTTGTACATTGTGATCAGTGATTAGAATTCCGATATTCTTAGTTTTTAATTTTGCCACGATGTATTGTATATCTTCGACAGCTATTGGGTCTATCCCTGCAAAAGGTTCATCTAGTAAGATGAATTTTGGCGATGATGCAAGGGATCTCGCAATTTCAGTTCGCCGCCTTTCTCCACCGGATAGAGAATCTCCAATGTTTTTTCTCACTTTGTCCAATCTGAATTCTAGGATCAAAGATTCAAGCTTTTCCTTTTGTTCTTCTCTTGACAAAGAAGTCATCTCCAAGACTGCTTTAATATTTTCTTCAACAGAAAGTTTTCTGAATACACTTGGCTCCTGCGGTAAATACCCAATGCCTTTCTGTGCTCTTTTGTACATTGGTTCATAAGTTACATCAATACTATCCAAGAACACATGGCCACTGTTAGGCTGTATAAAGCCAACCATCATATAAAATGTAGTAGTCTTGCCAGCCCCATTTGGACCCATCAAACCTACTATTTCACCTTGGTTTACTTCGATGGATACGGATTTTACTACTGTTCGGTTTCCGTATGTTTTTATTAAATTTTCTGATTTTAACTTCATTTTTTTTATTTTCCTTTAGGAGTTAAAGCCTTTTCTTCACTTTCTATTGGAGATGAAAGCCAAGAAATATCTTTGTCAAAATCCCTATCTGGTTTGAGTTGTTCTCCTTTGAAAAGTTTGTATTTTTCAGGCTGCCTCTTCAATAAATAATCGCCAGGATCCCACCTGTTATTTTTATTAATATCTTCAAATATTTCAATGTCGTATCCCTCCGGCCTAATTTGTTTTAGTTCAAACCTTGCTATGGTATCATTTGAAATATTTTTGGATGCTAATATAGATTTATCTCTTCTCAATATATTTATAACATAATTTGTGTCTTGAGACAATCCTTTTATTGTGACAGTGTAATTACATAATTCTTTTGTGGTCAAAGTAAGAAATTCATGCTTAATGGAATCATTGACCTTACCATAAATATCAGACAATGCTGCGCTATCAATGACAAAAGTGTACTTTTTACCAGCCGTCCAAGGATATACAACACTCAATTTTCTTCCAGAATGAATTATGTTAAGTTTTTTAAGATACCGTGTAGAATCAAAAATCACAATCTTAGAAGTATCAATAATATTAAATGGGGTATTCATTTTAAGATGCAAGGTATCTGAAACTAATAATGTGGATTCTTTGATTTTGTAATTAATAAAGGAATATTTTTCTGCCCATTTTTCTCTATTCCTAACTTTTATTTGAAATGTATCTGAATTGACCATCAATTGAAATGAATCCAAATCTGTCTGATACATAACGAAGAGTGTATCAAGGTTGGTATCATATTGTAATGGAACCTCTGGATTGCTGACTATTGACAAAGAATCTGGTAAATTTGTATATTTGAAATAAGCTTGTCCATAACTGTTGATTTGTTTTCCAATGATTATAGGGGCAGATTTTGAAATACTACTATAAAAGGTATATGATTGCATACTATCCGTTAAAGTAATGGCATCAGTTACAAATCCAATTTTTTCATTGACAGGATCATATTTGAAATTGGAATTTTTATCATCTATCGCTGCAATTATAAAACTTCCGGAGGATATATACTTAAATTGAAATTTGCCATCATCTTCCAATCTTGTGACATAAATCGGTCTTTCATTGAACACAATACTATCGTTTTCATTGCTAAATAGGCCTACCAATAGTTCAGTTTCTGGTTCATTGGTCAATGCATTGAACACTTGACCACCTACCTGCAAAGAATCAATTTTGTCTCCAGTTGCAAAATAATAACCAAAGTTTTTAAGAACATTTCCTTCATGAAAATCAACAATAGCATTTCCAAAATTTATATTATAGGTGGTATTAGGCTTTAATACTTCTCGCTTGTCAAAAACAACTTGTATCTTTTTTCCTCTAGATATGATTTTAGGCCTATATACTAATGCAGGGGAAATAAAAACCTCTTTATTGGCATTTTTTACTTCGACAAATTCATCAAAAGTAAACTCCAAAGTCTTAGGAATATAATTTATTTTGGCAATGATCTCGGAGTTTACAGTATCCATCTTAGGTGGTAATTGATCTTTATTACCCCCGCGAGGACTAGCTATTTTGGCACAATTTACCAAAGATAAAACAATCCAAAATATTGAACCGTAAAAAAAAGTGTATCTGATGTTCATGCTTACTTGTCAACAAACGTAAAAATATTGGATTTGTTCCTTATGAAAATCAAAAAAAATTATGAATGTTTAGCATTCCTATATTGAACTTACAATGTTTTAGTATCTTTGCAGATGGAAAGATATTTTGACCCCACTCAATTTGTAGAGGCGCTTACGTTTGATGACGTTCTGTTGGTGCCTGCCTATTCTGAAGTATTGCCTCGTGAAGTTGATACTTCTACTTTTTTAACATCGGACATACGTATCAATGCACCAATTGTTTCTGCGGCTATGGATTCAGTCACCGAGTATAAGTTGGCTATCGCCATGGCTCGTGAAGGTGGCATTGGGATTATCCACAAAAATATGTCAATCGAAAGCCAAGCCAATCAGGTTCGCAATGTAAAAAGATCTGAATCGGGTATGATCCTAGATCCAGTGACATTGACTGAAGATGCAAAGGTAAAAGATGCTTTAGAGTTAATGCACACGAACAAAATAGGTGGAATTCCTGTCATCAATAAGAAAGGTGAATTAGTCGGAATTCTCACCAATCGCGACTTGAGATTTGAGACTGAAAGTGACCGGCCAGTGGTGGACATTATGACAAAGGAAAGATTAATTACCGCACCTAAGGGAACCGACCTCAAACAAGCAAAAGACATCCTTCAGAAGTATAAAATTGAGAAGTTGCCAGTTGTGGATGATAATAATATCTTAGTAGGACTCATCACCTACAAAGACATTATGAAACTTGAAAACTTTCCACAAGCATCAAAGGATTCACATGGAAGATTATTAGTTGGGGCAGCAGTAGGGGTGACCGCGGACACTTTTGATAGGGTCGAAGCCTTGGTACATGTAGGGGTAGATGTAATTTGTGTTGACACAGCGCATGGCCATTCGAAAGGTGTCCTAGATATGATAGCAGCTTTGAGAGTGAAATATCCATATTTGCAGTTAGTTGGAGGAAATGTTGCCACAGCGGAAGGGGCAATAGCATTGAAAGATGCAGGTGTAAACGCCGTGAAGGTAGGTGTGGGGCCAGGAAGTATTTGTACTACAAGGGTCGTGACAGGCGTAGGAGTTCCTCAATTATTTGCCATCAAAAATGCTTATAAGGGTCTTGAAAATACTGGGATTCCTATAATTGGAGACGGCGGTATCAAATATACTGGAGACATAGCTAAAGCACTTGCAGTAGGAGCCAATACTATTATGGCTGGATCATTATTTGCAGGGACTGAAGAGGCCCCTGGCGAAACAATACTTTTTGAAGGTAGAAAATTTAAAGTGTATCGAGGTATGGGTTCGCTCGGAGCTATGCAAATAGGTAGTAAGGATAGATATTTTCAAGATGTAGAAGAAGACGTAAAGAAATTAGTGCCTGAAGGAATTGAAGGAAGGGTTCCGTATAAAGGAACAGTCTCTGAGGTAATGGTTCAATATCTAGGTGGATTGCGAGCCAGTATGGGATATTGTGGTGCTGCAACTGTGGATGGATTGAAAAAATCTAAGCTCATAAAGATGACGGGAGCAGGTATCATTGAGAGCCATCCACACAATATCACGATTACTAAAGAGTCTCCAAATTATAGTAAGAAAGTATAAGGGAATGTTGATTTTGATAAACAAATAAGGGCATTATACCATTTTAATGCCCCTATTCTTCAACTAACCATCAATATTTTATATCTAATATACTCTAAATTTGCGTTTCGATTCCTTACCTTCGAAACTAAATTTTAATTTTGAGCTTCTATCTAAAGCTGACCCAGCTGACTCTTCAAATAGTCGCATATATTTTTGCCAAATATTAGTAGGTTGCTTCTCTCCATTTATTTTGAGGAATTTGCCTGAAAGTTCTATTTGATTGGTTTGTCCCGGAATAAGGAGGCCATCTTTATTGAGATTATTACCTATGATTTCTGTAATGGAATGCTCTCGTTCAGCCAATGTACTATCAAATTCGCTATCATTATATTCAAAATCTCTATCTAAATCTCCTTTGAATTCGAATCCATGTTTTTTCATTTTTTCTCCAAAGTCCTGGATTGAATCTAGATCAAAATTGAAATTAAAGTTTCCGTCGTCAAACAGGTGAAATTGTCGCATACTTTCACGCAAAGCATCTAAACTATCTTCAAAATGAAATTCATCAAACGAAAAATCTCTGTTAAAACCACGCATCATTGAATCGACCATCATTCTCATATCAATGTGTGCAAAACCGTCACCACCATCACCGAAGAAAAACATAGTGCCATTATCTTTGGAATGTGGTTTATTTTCATCTATAAGATCTTGATATTGGCTGTAGTCTTTTTTCTCAATTTTCTTTCCATTTATACTCAAGTCTGTGACTTCGCCATCTTCGAAAGACATCTCCAACTCTCGGTCTCCATCTTTACGCATGATTTTGAAGCTTTGTTTCGATTGCAGCGGGATAGTGTCTATTACATCAAAACTGATGTCACTGCATTTTAAATGATGCTTTGTATTATGAAAAGAAAATCCTTTAATAACAAAGACTACACTAATAATAACAATAATTGGAATTGAAAACTTCATATTGGATTTAAAAAAATCAAAATTCATGATAATAAAAATTAATTTTTAAAAAGTTACATGATGCTAATACGATTATGGTGCAAAATTGTTCTAAAAAATCGATTCTGCCGTCTTTTTTAAATGAAATTTAACTATTTTCTATACCAAACCCATTAATTAAAGGGATTACTCCATTTAGTTTCTGTGTTAACACTATTATCTGTTAAAGTTTTAAGAAATGCAACTAATGCGGCCTTTTGCGCACTCGTCAAATTTAATCTTATTGGGTTACCGTTTGCGTCGGTTAATGCTGG
The DNA here is from genome assembly GCA_041392785.1 of Saprospiraceae bacterium. Lineage (GTDB taxonomy): Bacteria > Bacteroidota > Bacteroidia > Chitinophagales > Saprospiraceae > OLB9. The sequence goes on along the minus strand of JAWKLK010000008.1, from coordinate 83,246 downwards.
AGATAGAGTAGGGTGCGCTTGTATTCTACTATTATAATGTTCTACTACTTCTTCCAATGTAGCAAATCTGCCATCATGCATATACGGTGCAGTTAGTTCAATATTTCTTAAAGAAGTAGTTTTGAATCTCCCTATAAAAATAGGATTGGTAAAGACACCGCCAGCACCTAAATCAGTAGAAGAAGATGCATCCAGTCCATTGTTTTGCGGTCCAGGGTTAGCACTTACAAATGCTTCCGTCGTATGACAGCCAAAACAGGCACCTCCGCCGTTTGGGATTGTTTGGAAAAATATGTTTTTACCTGTGTTTTCTTCTGTTGAGAAGTTTGGAAAATTTGCACCCGGCGCTGCTACCATTGCCCTACCTTGGTCATATTTACTTGAATAACTTACGATACTTCGGACGAACTGAGCTAAAGCTTTTGATATTTTATCAGATGTAATTTCTGTTGAGCCAAATGCTTTCTGGAACAATTCGGGATAATAAGTCTGGTTTTGAACAATACTCACTACTTGTTCTAAAGTCATTCCCATTTCTACTGAGTCTTGAAATGGCATTAAGACTTGTTCTTCCAAAGTTGTGGCTCTTTCATCCCAAAAGAATCGCCCCCGTTGGTAAAACCTTGCATTAACCAGAGTCATTGAATGGCGACCAGTTGTACCACCATTAAATCCTATACTTAAAGTAGCGTCATCAGAAAAACCTTTGTCTTGTTTGTGACACGAAGCGCAGGCAATTGTCCCATTGGCACTTAATTTTTTGTCATAAAACAATACTCTTCCTAGTGTTGCGCCATCATCCGTTACAGGATTATTAGCAGGGTTATTATCAATTCCGTTTATGGAAGTAGGTAAAGGTTGCCCTGCAACATTTGTAGTAAAATGACTTGGTAAGTTAAGACTTGCATAGTCAAAAGGAGTTTCTGGCAAATGTAATACACTTTCTGTAATAGGTTCATTGACATCATCGTTCTGACATGAAATGGTACCAAAAACTATAATGAATATTAACGCTACAACATTGGATTTGGAATCTGACATATTTGTTCAATTTGAATGTAAAAGCATTTAGACTCTAAATTACACAAAGGTTTAATTCTTATGGCATATATTTTTAATTCATCGTAATTAACATAACATATCAATCCAAAATAGTGCAAGTAAAACATTGATGTTTTAATTTTTCACTATACTTAGAATAATATACCTAATCTAAAAGATTTAAATTTTTTTAATATTCCTTCGTGGATTTACAAAATTCGTATGATATGCCGATGATTTTAGTATCTATGAGAAGTCAAACGATGAAATTAAAACGACAGGAAATAAAGTATATTTGTAGCTAGGGGATAAGTAGAATTAAACGATTGGCAGAGAAAAAAGTGGAATCAGAAGAACAGTACACTTCGAGATACTGGACTTTAAATTTACATCTACAATATTTGTTCTCGTTCCAATAGTAACTGTAAGGATAAAGTCTTTTTCCCAAAATGGTGTGCCAATTCTAGTCATTGTTGAACTTTCCTAAATAGCTGTTTCAAGGTTACCACTAATACCAATTGATAGTTCGTTAAATGAAATATCTTTTTAGAGCAATTATGTTCTATAGCAATTCCATTAAATCGCGATATGCTACTTCAAGGACTTCATGGGTTGGTTTAGTCCCATTTTACAGAATAGTAATTTATGGTACTTCTCGATATTTCCAAAACGCATCTGATAGATTTTCATAAAAAATATTGTCCGAACAATCCTTTTCTATCTGAAGTAGCTTTTCGCTACTGGCTACTTTTTCTATTTCATTAAACAGAACCCTTTCTTCAAATCGAATATGCTTTGCTAATACTTCTTCAATAATGCTTATAGATTTTTTACTTTCCATGTGATTTTCAAAAAGGCGTTTTAACTTTCTATGTTCGGCAAGTGCTTGTTTCACCAACTTATTATCATTTCCCAAAACAGGGAAAACATATTGTTCTTCAATTTCAAAATGATGTTTTAAATAGCTCACCCAAAACCAATAAAGATATTTTTTTATTCTTTCTGGTTCTACTTTTAGTTTAATGCCTTGACGGATTTTCCAACAGAGCAATAAGCCATGATGGTGGTCACGGCTTAAAGGTTTGAGCGATTCGTTCCTTTTAATGGGAGTAGTCATTACTTAATTGGTTTTCAAGCTCAATAGCCTTCGGAAACAAAATATTGTTCTCTAAATGAATGTGTAAATGCAAATCAGCTTCAAATTCCTTTAACAATGCAAAGGTTACCCGATAGGTATTGCAAGCATCCAATGGCGGTGTGTAGTTGTCGGTCAAGGCTTCTATTTTTCTGAAACGTTCGCCTTCGGTTGTGTGTTCGTGCATCATCATTTGAATAGGATCCTGTACAGTATCAAAATGCGGTGCTCTTAAGGCTATTTTTTCTTGCTTTGCTTTTGCCATTTTTCGAATGAAGGGAAATAAAATCAACTCTTCTTTTTTCATATGTGCAGCCAATTCCCCTGCTGTCGTATTAAAGTTTTCATTGATTTCTAAAAGCTCAGGATGACGGTCACCGTGTACTCGGCAAATTTTCTCAAGATACGGTTTTATTTCCTGCGATTTGTCCACTACATAGCGATGGTGCTTTTTCTCTATATAATCTACCAAAAGGTCTAAGGGCCAAGACTGATAGTCAATAATGCTTTCTAAAGTTGATTTGTTTGCATCGTTTAAATCTGTAACCACAGCGGAAGCATCAATGTCTTTCGCTTCGCAAGCATCTTGTATGCTTCTGTTACCTTGACAACAAAAGTCGATACCATATTTTTTAAAAACAGATGCGGCACGGTAGTCTTGTGCTACCAATTCTCCGATGATGGTATTTTTTTGAATGTTCATTTTATAATATTTAAATGGTTATTTATTATTTCCCCAATTGGTTATTTCGTCATTGTTCCACAGCTTTGGGAAAAATTTACGCTGTTGAAATTTTGGATGTAAATATTTTTTCCATTCGCTACCGCCTGTCGCTGCTTTGTTTTCTCCTTTCAAGTCCAGATAATGTTGAGCGGTTTCAAGGTGTACCAATGGCCAAGCCACGTTGTATAAATGGTCAAATTCTTTTAGCTTTGTTTTCAGTGCTTCTGAACAATTTTGCATATTCAAAACCTTATCTTCTAAAGTAGAACCTTTGGTTTGATTTGCCAAAGCAATTAGTCGGTCTAAATATTTTTCTTCAAACTGTAAAAGTGTGAGTGACTTTTTACCAGTTTTTCTATTAAGTCCAGCATCTTTCCAATAGATATGGTCAAAATAATCATTTATGGTTGGGGTTTCATTAATTCGTTTTTTGCCTTCTTCATTTATAAGGTTTTCCAATCGTGTGCAGTAAATTTCTATAAGTCTAAAGGTTACGGACTGAAAGCCACTAGCAGGTGTTAAGCTGCTACGAAATGTATTATAGTCATCATAGTTCATTCCATATTTCATTACATCAAACGAGCCTATGAGAATATTTGTGTAACGTTTCAATCGTTCTAATTTTTCCAACCATACAGATTCATTAAATGGTTCATAAACCAATTGTTTTATCTCATGTACCATCATTTTAAGGAATAGTTCTGTTACCTGATGATACATAATAAAAATCTCTTCATCTTTAAAGTTTGTTCGTGGCTTCTGCAACGAAAGAAGTGTATCTACTCTTACATAATCCCAGTAATTAATGGGTTTTGCGTGAAGTAGGCCGTTTAGATACGTTTCTGGGTTTTCACCCATTTGCTGATATTTATTTTTAATATCATTGATGATTTTTTCACTGTTCATATCGTTGTGTTTTTAAATTTTTTTAATCCAAAAATTGTTAGGCTTGCTACTTTTACGATTTCCATTCCTAGATAATAAAATTGCAAGTTGGAAGCGGGTGCAATTTGACCTGATATATATAATTCTGCTCGAATATCCAGAGCGGGTAGGAGCCAAAAAGTTTGTATTAATAAAAGAATAAGCAGGACAACAAAGAATATACTTTGCCAATCTAAGACTTCAGCCGAATTCCAAACAATAGAAATAAAAATGACCATTTCAAATACCCATTCTACACTGTTGAGAGCATTAAAAACAACTCTGCCTACGTCTAGCCCCAAAGGGAGGGTGATGCCTGGAGCGTGGAATTTGAGATAAGCTTCCATAAAACAGATGACACAAACAAAGCCAATCCAAAGGAAAGTGCTGATAAGTGCTATGGGTATTTTTACTATGGTCATAGTAATGGAATTGAAGGGTTGTTTTTGTAATATTCAATTTTTGATTGAAACATTTCTGCCATTCGTTGCCCTTGCCATATCATTCGTTCCGCTTTTTCTCCCACAAAATTTTCATCCACCGTTTCACAAAACAATTTTAGCCATCGATTGAAATGTTCACTGCCAACAGGCAGTTTTGCGTGAGGTACAAACGGACTGCCATAATAGGTGTGCTCATCTAACAAAACAGTTTGCCAAAAGCGATACATTTTTTCTAAATGTGCTGGCCACCGGTCTTGTATTACATTGTTGAAAATATCTTTTAGTTTTTCGTCATTTCGAACTTTGCCGTAAAAGTGATCTACTAAAAGCTTTATGTCGTCTATATTTGATATGTCTTTTTGCATTTTTTATAGATTAAAATAAGCGATGAAGTAATATGCAGCCCAACCCAAAAAACCAATGAGCAAAATCCAAAGCCAACTAGGAATACTTTGTGGAGTTTCACTTCCTTCAATGATGAATTTTTTTTGATTGCCTTTGTCATAAGCATTAATCATAAGCGGAATAACTCCATCAACCACGCTATTATCACTCAATCCTTCCACGGTAATAGCCGGACCATTTTTGACAATAAATTTTATCTTCCTAATGCCTTCTCTACCAGTGGGTGATTTGCTAATGAGTTTTAAAGTATGCTCGCCATCTGTTAATTTGCTTGTGTCTAAATCAAATTGCACAGGTGGAACTAACTCAATTACGGGGTGGTGTTCATCATCCACAAAAAGTTTGATTTTGCTTTTATATTCTTCCATCTTTTCTAATTGCTTAAGATTGATTGTTTGATATGTTCTTTATTTTTCTCACCAGGTTTTATTAGATATTTTATGGAATAAATCAATGTCAAAATCGTGATAAGAGAAATAATGGCGATGATTAACCAATCCCAGTTGCTTTGCGGTCCTGATCCGTGTGTTAACCCCTGCGTAATTTTAGGTTGTTGTTTTTCGCACACAGGGCAGGCAATAGCTATTTGAGCTATAAAAATAATCAGCACGGATATGAGATATTTGAATTTATTTTTCATTTTTCCAAAAATTGTTTGCTTTAGCAATTGTTTGAAATTCAATAGCAATCACATTTGCAGAAGCAATGAGTTGAGAGGTGTCATTGGCATAATCGTCTCTTAATTTTTTTCTGACTTCGCTATCTGTTTGAATAGCGGCGATACTTTTTCTTGCCATTTTAATAGCCAATTCTCTACCTTCTTGAGGTGTGTTTGTTATAAGTGTCTCTAGCCAAATTTCTTTAAAATCCATTATTTTATTTTTTTGCAGTGAGATTTATTATGTCCATTATTTTTTTTACTTCTTCGGGAGTTACTGTCTTGGCATTATTACCCCAACTTGTTTTTTCGTGATTAATAATGGCGGTAACTTCTTCAGGGGTTAGGTTATTATCCAAACCTACTGCATTCATAACTGCATATTCTGGTCTGGCATCATAACCAAGCATAATAATATTGACGAATAATTCGATGTCATTACCCAAAACTATCGGGCTATCCTTTAATGATGGGAAAGCCCCTTTAAGTCCTTCTCCATTAGATTGGTGGCAACTCATACAGTTATTGGTATATAATAATTTACCATTTGGCAGGTTGGTATTGTTTCCATTTGCTACCTCTGGTTTTTCTTCTTTTTTGTACAAAAATTCGATTGGTGTTTTTCCATCAGGTAGATGCGTTTGTTTAAGACTTTGAAGATAGGCTACCAAATGGAGTGCTTCTTGTGTAGCGACAATCTTACCGCTAACCCCTTTTCTATACACATCAGGCACTACTACTTCAACCTTATTTTCACTAATTTCATTTTTCACTTCAAATAACCAGGGATAAGCAGGCATTATCGATTTTTCTACTACTGCCCTAGGTTGGTAGAGGTGCAATAAATTCCAGGCTAGACTTGGCTGTCGAGAACCGATATTGGTTAAATCAGGGCCAGTTCTTTCCGTGCCCATAAGTGTAGCAGTGTTTCTCCAAAAATCCGTTCTCTCAATGCCAGCATAATCAGCTGGTATTCCTGGCCTGCTGCCCCAAACATTGTCCATCTCTATATTTCTAACTTGTTGGGTATGACAAGCCACACAGCCGTTAGCAATAAAACTTTTTTTGCCTAAATAGGCTTCTTGACTCAATGGCTCATAGCCGGGCAATGGAGCATTGTGTTCTTGATTGTTAATGGCAGGCATAAGGGCTATGATTATCGTTAGGCCAACAAATAAACCTAAAGCCGCACTGAATAATTGTTTATGATTGTTGAAAAATTCCATTGGTCTCTTTTTAATTTATAGCAGTTTGTTTATCCAATTTCTCCTTTACTTTTAAAATTTCTATGGGTGAAGTTGGTATGATGATTTCTTCTTTTCGTTTTACCATTACATAAAAATTGTAGGCAAACAAAATGTGCGAAAGCCACATCAATGAGCCACCAATGGCACGCCAAAGCCAGTAAGGAGCCATCAATTCTACGCTTTCAGTAAATGAACTAGTGCCTCCCATCCACATTAAACCCCTTAATGTAGAGCCGTACATCAAAGGAAAAGTATAAAAAAGTAAACCTATCAATGCCAGCCAAAAATGAGCACCAACCGTAATTTGAGGCGGTTCTTTTCCTGTCATTCTTGGTACACTGGTATAAATGAAGCCCCAAAGCATAAAGCATATGATTCCATACATTGTGAGGTGAGAATGTGCAACGGTAAAATCTGTAAAATGCCAAACTAAATTGGTGAATCGGAAAGCTTCTGCTGTACCTTGTAGTGAGCCTGTGAAATAAAAGATGATACCAATTAAATAGAAGGGAAGTGTGTAACTGCTTGAGAGTTTGTTCCAAGAATCCTTGAAGGTCATTAAGAAGTTTGTAGTTCCTGCAATTACGGGAATAGTCATTCCAGCACTTCCTACAATAGCGACTGTTTGTAACCACCAAGGTATGGCACTAAATATAAAATGGTGCGTTCCGATAAGTGTATAGAAAAGAATTTGAGCCCAAAATGCCAATATCCCTAAGCTATATGAGTAGATGGGCTTGTTTAATTGTTGAGGCAGAAAATAATACATCAAGCCAAGATTGAAAAGCATAAACCACATTCCTACGCCCTGATGCATATAATACCCTTGTACAATGGTTTCTCCCAAGCCATTTTGCCAACTAGGCCAATAAGCAACCACTGCAATCACCAATAGAAACATCATTGCGGAAATAATGTACCAATTGGATACGTAGATTTCTTTGGTTTTTCTTTTGGCTATGGTTTTATAAAGGTTTTCTAATGAAATGATAACACCAATGCCAAACAATGCCATCACAGGCCAGATATATTCCCTGTATTCGCCACCACCATTGTTGATGCCAGCCATTAAAAGCAAACTACCAAGAATAACAGAAGCATTCATTAGAACAAGGGTACGATAACCTGTTTTTACACAAGCAATTGGCACATTACTCACTCTCGGAATAACATAATAAGCCAAGCCCATCATCGCTAAAGATGCCCATCCCCAAAATACAGCGTTGGTATGTACAGGTCGTAATCTTCCAAAACTCAGCCAACTGTTATGGTCTACATCGGGTGCAATAAATTTAATCCCAACATACTCACCTACGGTAGTTCCAAACAACAACCAAAAGGTAGCACATCCCAAATACCATAGAATAAGCTTAGTCAAGTCGGGTTCAATATAAGGTCTTGGTTGACTTTTTTTCTTTTGTTCTATAAATCGCAACGAATTAGCTTCGCTTACATTATCAATTAACCCTTTTGCATCAATAGGTGTGCTATCTCCTGCCAATTCATTATCAGATAGAGAAAATTCAAGTTCCTTTTTTCGTTGTTCTAATTTTTGAACTTCTTCGGGGCTTAAACTTTTTAAATACTTATTGAATTTTTCTAGTTCTTTTTCCTTCAAGAAATTTTTTAGAATATTCTTGGCTTTAATGATTAAAAGTATCGAAGCAACAATTACTGGTATTGCAATTAACAACAGTGTAATGATGATGCCTGATTCGCTGAATATATTTTTTGTTTCCATCTTTATATGTATTGGACATTATTGTCCACTATTAATTCAAATTTTTTTATCTTTTCAAAAAGGTTTGCCCTTTTTCATAGTCTATTGCCAATGATTTTACGCTTGTTGTTTCTAGCATTTTTTTTAGTTCGTCTCTAATAAGTTTAAATTGATTGTGGACAGGGCAGGGTTGTTTCTCATTACATTTTTTTAATCCTAATCCACAACCATTGTAAATATTATCTCCGTCAATTGCAAATACAATTGTACTTAATTTTACTTTTTCTAACTTCGTATTATCCATTGAAAACCCGCCTGTTGGTCCTTTCTCAGAGATAATAATATTATTTTTTGAAAGTTGCTGAAGTATTTTAGAAGTATATGCTGCAGGCGATTCAATGGCGGCAGCAACTTCTTTCAAACTCACTTTCTTATCTTTTTGCGATTGCTCTGCGATGAAAATGGACGCTCTAATACCGTATTCACAAGCTTTTGAAAACATTTCTCACTTAATTTGATGCAAATATAGGGAAGTTTTCAATATAGTGGATATTTTTGTCCACTATATTTTTCAACAATGTTCCTAAACAGTTTTATGAAATTGCAATTCAATAGATTTAAATACACTTTAGTTGGTTGTGAGAACTGGTTCTTTTGCAAAATTTGGATAGTGTTTTGGTTTGTACGGTTTTGCAAATGTGTCAATGTGGGTTGGCTAAAATTATATATTTAAATGTGTGGTGCGAAAATTTTAAAACATAGCATTGGCTTGTGTGTCTGGAAACTGGTCAAGTCAATGTCGAGTTTTATTGGAATTGTCAGGCAAGTTTTTATTGTCCGAAAGTCAGTTTGGAAGTCAAAACTCGGTTGTTTTTGTGTCAGCTTGATTGGCCACGGTCCCAGAAGATATTAGCAGCAGTTTTATTTTTTTACAGTCCATTTTGTACCATAGCTATCCATTAAATATGAGTCATCTATTATAAAAATAACTTCCCTTGCTGTCGATTTGCTTTTAAAAGTTAAAGATGTTCCATTTACTTTCCAAGTCATATCTTCTACTATATCTCCCACTTTATATGTCGCAGTTTTGTCTTGATTTATTGTCAAAAAATCAGGTCCACCTTCTTCTGGATTTTTACTTAAAGGTCTATTGTTTTCAAAATGCTTACCAACCCACCAAGTCGGCATATCCGTTTTATTATTTTGTTTCATATTAGCAATTTTGTCTTCATTATTTTGATTCTCCAATGTTATTATATTGTCACTTTTAGTTACAAAAATTATCTTGCCATTTTTAGTCAACTCTATGTCATCTCCTTTACCTGACAACTCATAGTTTTCATTTTTATACAATATACCAGAAGCAGGTTTTTGTCCTAACAATTCGATAGTTTCACCATTGAATTTTAAGGTTACAATGTCTTTTGTGTTATTAAAAGTCATTTCTAATTTTTTCCCTTCTTTATCTGTGGAAGTTTTGTTTACAATTTCGTCACTTGTTTTCGCAACTGTATCTTGAGTTGTCAATTTTTCTGCTTTGTCTGTTTTTGTACCCTCCTTGCAAGAAGTAAAAAATAATGCTGTAAGAAGTGTTAGCGATAAGATTTTTTTTGTCATTTTAATTATTGTTTTAAAGATTACAAAATTCTGTTTGTTTTCGGGTCAGCAAAATGTATGAATATTAGGTATTAATATTAGACATATGCTTCATTTCACTTATTTTATCAATATAATTGCAGAGTTTTTTCAAATGCTCAACCTTGCAATTCTGCTTCGCTTTTGGTAGGTCCATATTAATGTCAGTATTAATTAATTTCCGAATCTGTAAGTTTCATATTAATCTCTTGGTTAATAAATGTTGGAAATAATGCATACCAAACAATTTGATTAGTTTCTTTATTGACCTTTCCTTTAAGTTCAAAATCAAGATTTGCTATTTTTAATTTATTAGCCACTTGAAATCTTTTAGTTAACACATCATAATAAGCAGCTATTTCTTTGCCAGAACTTTGTGATGTGATATTTGGCTCAACATCAAAGTTAATATTAGGCATTTCACAAGTATATTCAACTTTCGCAGATTTGGCTTTTCTTTTATTACTTGAAATGGTTATATTTGTTATAGTACATTTGCTACCTTGAACACCTTTGCCTTCTTCTAAAAAATAGTAATACATTGCATTCTTCAACTCTTCATCATTATCCTTTTCAAGTGCATTTACAAAATTTCTTGCTTCATTATTTGCAAATTCCTCCAAAGTAGGTCTTTCAATAAAGTAGTGACCTTCTTCATATTCTTTCTGAGAAAATGCAGGCTTTATATAATCATTTAACTTTTTTAGTGAACTTTTATTGTTGTGTACAATTCCTTCAATATACATTTGAGCCACTTCTTGCACAGTGTAATTTTGGGCTTTCAGAATAATTATTGTAAATAAAGTAAGAATAATAATTAAAAGATTTTTATACATTTTTTAAAATTAAGGAGTAAAGTTACTTGTTTTGTATAAATTCTTTGCAAGTCAATCATCTTAATTTCAGTTTCTTAGTAAAGAAGATGCATTTGAAAACCGTCAGCCCAATACTTGAACAATATTTATTAGAAGTAACTCAGCCGCCATATTGCTAAACCGACGTGGGTGGCTGCCCTTTATTCCATCGTCTTTATTCTTTTCGCTTTTTTATTCCAAAGTATTATACTTTGTTCTATACTTGATGTAATAATTTTATTTCCTTTTTCATTCCAAGAAACTCCCCATAAATAGTCTTTTGAACTACCTTCTGAAATAACATTTCCATTTGTGTCCCAAATTCTTAATGCGTCACTCGCTGATGCAAGTCTGTCACCTTTTGGATTCCAAGCCAAATTTCTATATTCTCCTTTGCTGATGTCAATGGTTTTTAAAAGTTCGCCTTGTTCGTTCCAATATTGTAGTAACGATTTGTCTTTTTCGTCACCATAATCTCCTGTAACAAAAAAATCACCTGATTTGTGCCAAGCAATACTTAACAACATTACGTCTTCTTGTCTATGCTTTATAGATTTTAATAAATTTCCTTCAATGTCAAGAAAGCGAATTTTGTCAGTTACGGTTGTAAGAATATCTTTTTTAGGATGCCAATCAAGCGCAGTAATTCCTTTGGTTGAGTTAACTTGATTTACAAATTTTCTGATTAATTTACCATTAATATCATAAATCAATATTTGTCCGTCATTGTCTGCAACTGCTAAATATTCACCTGTATAGTTCCAATCTACGCCTCTAGCACCGTCTGGTGAAATGCCATTTAATTCAATTTTCTCATTTGTATTTAGATTGAGAATAAAAGATTTTTCGTCTGACATTTGTATTGTTACGGCAATTATGTTTAATGAAGGATGCCATTTTATTCGAGTAATTGTATTCTTTACGGGAAAAGATTTGTACAGCTGTAAATTTCCTTCGCAATAAATTTTTAGCGTATCAATGTTTCCACCAATAGCTAGGTACTTCCCATTTGGACTCCAATCTGTTGTCCAAAGAATTTCCTTTGTTAAAGTATTTTGTCCAAACATCTGATTGGATAAAACTATAATTAGAAAATTTAGGATTGTTAATATTTTATTTCCTTTAGTCATTTTTGTAATTTGTCTTTTAAGGTTGTCACTAGCGTTTAGTGTAAATGGAGAAACTGCGTTTAGCTGCTACTCTATTTACACATAGTTGGTGGCTGTTTACTTTTTTGATTTCTTATCAGCCTCTATTGCTGGAATAATAAAGCCTATGAAACAAGATAGCATTGCTATTGACATTAAAAATGCCCATAGTTTATTATTTGGGAATACTGCCAAACCTGCTGGTACAGTCACTTTAGTTTTTTGTCCTGAATCTAATAATGTCTCACGTAGTTTTATCAATACATTGGTTTTTTCTAATGCACTTTCTGATTTAAGATTTTGAAGTTCACTTTGACTCGCTTTTAAATTTCTATACCAAAAGTCAATATCTTCATCAGGGGTTTTCCAAAGGATTGAAGTATAGCCACTTGTTAGATTTTTAGATTCCAAATAATTAATAGCTTTTGTCAATTCTTCATTAGCAAGTTTTATTGTATTGGCATCTGCTGCTCTCTTCAAATACCCAGTAACATTTTGTTTTAACCCAATTCCTTTTGAGATGCGTATCCCAAAAATTATTAATGATGTTAATATCAATCCTACACTCAATATATTTTTCATTTTACTTCTTTTTTATTTATTATTCGAATTTTCTTTTTGATTTTTATTCAGACTAATGTTGTCTAAGTTGTTGAGTATTAGTATGAATAATGGACACAAATTTAAACATTTTTATAAACCTTTGTACAATTTCGTTAGCAAGAGAAATTATTTTAGATTCTGAAAAAATGGGGAATGACGGATGACGTTTTGGCGCTTGGCGCAGTGGCGGATTTCGGAGTACAAAACTGTCAATAAACCACAAAAGTGATGCGAGGTAGAATGTTTAATTAACCACTTCACCCGCCATTGAGCCAAACGCCTGTTATCGGTTCGGTGTTCTTCTTTCGTCCTGTCTGTCATTCGGTTGTGCGTTGGCTTTGCAAGCTCTTTGACAAAGCGTTAGTCTGCGCGTTGGCTTATGCGGCTTTGGCAATGTGCTTGCAAATAGCGTTGGCATTAAATCAGTTTCAACCCTAATTCCTTCAAATATTTGTTGTGCTCGTCTGTATTGATTTTTATGCTTTTATTTATTTCAATCAATTTCGTGTTTACATCTTTCAAGTCAATTTGCACTTCGTCTTCTGATGTGCTTACATACCTTGAAATATTAAGGTTGTAACCATTCTTTTCAATTTCGTCCATTGAAACTCTTCTAGCATATTTTTCAATATGGTCTGGTCGGTATTGATATGTCTCAATGATTTTTCGAATATCGTTTGGCTCTCCGTTTTCTCCTTCTCTTAACGTGTTTTGTCGTTTGCCTTGTTTGTAATGTTCTGATGCATTAATAAATAACACATCATCGTGCTTTTTACATTTCTTTAAAACCAAAATAGAAACTGGAATACCTGTTGAGTAGAATAAATTGGAAGGCAAACCAATCACCGTGTCAATATGGTTATCTTTTAACAATTTGGTTCTGATTCGTTCTTCTGCTCCACCACGGAATAAAACACCGTGTGGTAAAATAATTGCCATTGTTCCCTCTTTGCCTAAGAAGTGAAAACCGTGCAATAAAAATGCAAAGTCAGCGGCAGACTTAGGTGCTAAGCCATAACTTTTGAAACGAAAATCTTCTGCCAATGTATCGTTCGGTTCCCAACGCAAACTAAAAGGCGGATTGGCTACAATAGCATCAAATTCTGTTTTTTTGCTTGGGTTCATTTCATTAAGCAATGACCAACTATTTTCTAAAGTGTCTCCGTGAAATATTTCAAACTCGGTGTCTTTCATACCGTGTAAAAGCATATTCATTCGGGCAAGGTTGTAGGTGGTTATATTTTTTTCTTGTCCGTATATTTTGCCCACACTTCCGCCACTGTCTTTGATTCGTTTCCTCACATTGAGCAACAAGGAACCTGAACCACAAGCCATATCCAGTACTTTGTCTAATTTCTTTTTCTTGCCTGTTTTTGGCTCTTGACTGTCTAAGGTGACAATTTCGGAAAGTATGGTTGAGATTTGTTGTGGTGTATAAAACTCACCTGCTTTTTTACCTGAACCTGCTGCAAATTCGCCTATCAAATATTCATAAGCATCGCCAAGCGTATCAGAGTCGGCAGAAAATTCAGCAATTCCTTCTGCAATTTTTTGAATGATGGTGCAAAGTTTCTTGTTTCGTTCCGCTGATGTTTTTCCAAGTTTTTCAGAATTCAAATTGATTTCGGAAAACAAGCCTTGAAAGGCACTTTCAAAAGATTCGTTTTCTATGTATCTAAAACCTGATTCAAGCGTTACTAAAAGCTCTGGGTTTTGAGTCCGAGCCATTTCGCTGATATTACTCCACAAGTGGGCTGGTTCGATAACATAATGCACTTTTCTTCGCATCTGTTGCTCAAACTCCACTACTTCATCCTTATTGGATTTATACCATACTGAAAGTGGTGTTTGCTTATTAGTGGATTCCAAATTGGGATAGTCTCTTCCTAATTCTTTCTTTGCTGCTTCTTCGTAGTTGTATGATAAATACCTTAGGAAGAGAAACGAAAGCATATAATCACGGAAATTATCCGCATTCATTGCACCTCGCAAGTTGTCTGCGATAGCCCAAAGGGTTTTCCCGAGTTGTTGTTGGTCTTTATTTGTCATTTTATATATTAATTATTTAAAATGTGTTTTTATAATGAAATAGTAAGTTGTTGATTAATAGTATTTTAATTTTTGTATTTTAGATATCGTGATTTTCTAATGAAATAAAGGTTAGGCCCAAAAAGGAATATAAGATGCAAACTTTTTAGATGAATTTTCAGGGTCTGACGATTTTATCAAACCAGATTCAATCGTTTCAGAAATAATTTTTGAAGCCATTGATACATTATTCACCGCTATTTTAAAACGCTTTCTAACTGACTGATTATTGACCACTTGATTATTAACATAATTCAAACAAGTATGCTGATAACAAGCTCTTATTCTATCTTCAATACTCATTCTTGTTAAAGCTGTTGGGGCATAAAGTATTACCTTGTATAATCATCACCTCTAATAAACTTTGGAGCGGGTAGTTGATAAACTTCAATCGCATTAATGGCTCTATCAATACCACTACCTCGCTCTTCGCAGATGTTTAATCGTCTCATCAAAGAAGCCATACTTTCATTTCTTGATTTGGGTGCGGTATCAATGAATCTGTTTACATCAACCAAAGGAATGCCCAGATTTGTAATTTCAATTCTATCTGAAAATATTTCAACCATTACACCAGTGCCTGTAACTGAAAAGTCTTGGTGAATTAAGGCATTTGCAACAAACTCTCTGATAGCTACCTCAGGATAAACTTTGACTTTTTTCCGTAGTGCGTTTTCAATAACTTCATTGGAAGGTAATTTATCCATGATATAATCTACCAGACCTTCAAAACCAGATGCGTATCCTTTTACTCCTTCTTGCTCTTTCAGAGCATTTATTCTACTTGTTTCTTGGTAAACAATCACACGAACTGCCTTTCGCTTTAAGTCTTTAAAACTCTTTAAATCCTTTGCAAAAAGAATAGCTCCTAAATTCAATACATCCCAACCTTGAGTTGATTTTTTGATTAAATCTTCATTGGCTAAAGTTTGTAAAATACTCAACTTAGTATCGGGTAATCGCTTTTCTTGAAGCGTAAAATAACTGTCATAATCTATTAACTTCAATACTTGATCATCAGTTACATTGCTTTCTGCTGTTTGAGATTCAAAATCAATACCAGTAGATACAGCGATTAATGATTTTACTTCTTGTCTTGATTGTTTTATGGTTTGTCCGGCATTTCGCTTATAACTGTTATAAATATCACCACCTCTTAAATGAACAGGCTTGTCTGGATTTTCTGGTATTTTAATAAATAAAACAGGCTGGTCGTTGTATTCAGCCACAGCGTGTTCTATACCAACAGGTTGTGCCAAATTGTTTCGAGCAATATTTCCCAGTTTCTGTACAATTTCGTCCATTTCTTGCTTCGTAAGCGGTTTTGACGAACCATCATTTCCAATACCATAAGCCAAAAAGCCGCCTGCAGGGTAATTGGCAAAAGCGGAAATGTGCTGCGCTAAGCGATCGCTTTTATCTGATAAACCACTTTTCCAATCTAGTTCATTCAATTCCTGCGGAACTGGTTTAAGACTTCTTTGTAAAAGTTGCAATGCTGTATTTATCCAATTTTCCATATCTCTTAATCTCTAATTTTCGGAAACAACCCCTGCATCAATCCCATTGTCTGAACCTTGATTTGTTTAATTTTAAGATTTATTATTTCCTTGTTCGTAATTCGTAATTGATTTCGGAAACAACCCCTGCATCAAACCCTTTTTATGCAACTTCAATTGCTCTATTTTTTCCGCTTGTGCGGTGATGAGTGCATCTAAGGAAGATAGACAGAATGCGATTTTTTGTTGTTCCTGAAGTGTATGTGGGAAAAACAAAAGAATATCAGAAAAGGACGATTTATTTATAATCGGTACTGCGTGATTACCTGCGATTGATGCAATTGCCGTAGAATTTGCATCAAGTAAAGAATATAAAAAATCACTTGAATAATTCTTTTTTGCAACTAATGAATTTATTTGTTGATTAGTAGCGCACTCAAATTTGTTTTGAGCTACTTTTCCAATCGTTGAACCTATACAAACAAACAATACACTTCCTGCTTTTATCTGTCTTGTCTTAGAAAACCCTAATTCTGTTAAAGTAGTTTTTGTTTGGCTAACAATCCTATTGTCGCTTATATCGGCAGGCGATACAAACATTTTATTACCACCATAGTAAGCAAGTTCACTTGTTTTTGGTGTGCTACCTGTGATTATTTCGGCAATTTCCCCCAACTTCTTCTCCACCCACTCTCCATCATTCTCAAACTCCTTAAACCGAAATTTTGGCACCATCACACCTTCTTGCGGAAAAAGGTTTTGCATCAAGCCTTTTTTGTGGTCTTTGAGTAAATCCAGCTTTTGGCTGTGGGCTGCTATTACTTCATCTAAGGAAGAAAGACAGGATGCGATTTTTTGTTGTTCCTGAGTTTTTTTTGAAAAGGATATTTTTATATTTTTTAAATCAGAATTATATAATCGGCTTATAATTCCACCATCAGAAGTTTGCCATTTTATTGTTGAATAACAATAAAATAAAAAACCATTGAGAACTTTAGATTCATCATTTCCGAGCCATACAATATTTGAATCTTGGAAGTATGCGGGTAAACCATCATAAACAACTAATCTTCCAATTGTACCAGCGGCAGAAATTAAAATATCTCCTTTCCTAGGAAAGGAATATTTACTTTTAAAGTCCTCAAATAATTCAATAGGAATGAACGCATCAGCTTCTTTACCAAAAGTGCCTATTTTATAAAAAGGGATGCCATTCTTTGGGTTTGTTGTTGTTTGTTCTTTTAAAATACGCTTACACATTAATGGCTCACCGATTTCTCCCAGCTTTTGCTGTAGCCACTCGCCCTCATTTACAAACTCTGGGAAACGCAATTTTGGTATTAAATTATCTTTACTCATTTGTCTGAATCAGGATTTATAGGATTATTGGATTTCAGGATTTTGCTTTCAATCTTGTTCATCATTAAATCCTGCAAATCCTGATTCAGACGATTATTGTATTTCGGGTTAAAAACCTTTTTAAATTGTAGGCTGGTACTACCAAAATTAATAAGCAATCCAAGGGGTTTATCATAAGCAACTACATAATTTTTGGCTTGAGCTAAATGCACATCTTCCAAGTTGATGAGTGCTTTTAATTCAACCACAACAGTATTTTCAATAATAAAATCGGCTCTTCTTGTACCTACATCAATGCCTTCGTAATAAATGGTATGCTCTTGTTCTCTTATAAATGAAACACCCACTCTTTCTAATTCTATCGCAAGACATCGCTGGTATATCACTTCTTGAAATCCATTTCAAAGCGTATTGTGCACTTTCATTGCACAACCATTTATTTTATATGTCAAATCATCTAAGTTCATTTTTGATCATTTATTAATCCTGCTTATTATTTAATCCTGAAAATCCTGTTTCAGACAATATACGCTTTCAATCCACTAATTTCCCTATCTCCTGCCAACTTCTTCAATTGTGGCACTAAGTCTGCCATTAATGCCAATTCTTTTACCCTTCGTTCTTTCCAACTCAAGTCTAAGGGTTCTAACAGGTCGGTTAGTTTTTCACCGTCAAAAATCATTCGGCTCAATATGTTTTCTACAAAGTTTTTCAGGTCAGCCGTTTGCAAACCGTGTTGGTGGGCTATGGCAGCTAGTTCTTTGTTGTATTTGTCGTCTTTAAACGTGTCGTACCCTTTGCGAAGCGTTTCTACATCTTGTCCGCTGTTCCAATCCAATCCATTGATGTATTCGGTTAAGTCTTCTTGCTCGTCCATCAAGTTGGCATTTGAACTCAGCAAACTAATCACCTGTGCTTTGGTCATTTTTTGCTTGGTAGGTTTCTTTTGCGTACTGTCTGCAATCAAACTCATTATGTAGTCGTAATCAATCACGGCAGAAGCAAACAACACAAATTCAAAATCCAATTGTTGTATTTCTGGCGGTGCTTGGTCGCCATCTTTTTGCTGTATTTCTCGCAGTTGTTTGGCAGTTTCTATGTAGGAACTTCTGAACTCTTGTAAAGTTTCCGTTGGCAGAATGGCTTCAATTTTTGTTTTTTGTTCTTCAGTAATGTCAGTGTATTGGTCAAGCTGTGTTTTGAGCCTTTGCACTTCTTTAAAGTTTTTTATAAAGGCAATTCGTGCCGCATCACCTTTCAGGTTGTACACTTCTTGTGGCTCGCTTACCAAATTATGCTCTTGCATAAATACACCCAAAGCTTCTACCGCTTGTTTGTATTTATCAATTACTACTGGTGCAGGGTCAACCAACCAAATTTCTTTTGCTTTTCCATTGTCTTCACCAGAAAACAAAGCAATGGCTTGGTTAACGGCATCTTGTTGCGAACGAAAATCTAGAATATTGCCGTAAGGTTTGGTATCGTTTAGTACACGGTTTGTTCTTGAAAATGCCTGAATCAATCCGTGGTATTTCAGATTTTTGTCCACATACAAAGTGTTTAGATATTTGCTGTCAAAACCTGTAAGCAACATATCTACTACTATGGTAATATCAATTTTATTTTTGTGCGGATAATCTTTATTGCTGTATTTCTGGTCTTTGATGCGTCTTTGCACATCTTGATAATACAAGTCGAATAGATAGATTTCATGGCTTGTGCCAAATTGTTCGTTGTAATCGGCAATAATGGTTTTTAATGCCGCTTTCTTTTCTTCGGGATTTTGTTTGTTATCCTCTTTCTCTTGCGTTAAATCTTCTTGAATTTGCTGAATATCGCTGTTGCCATCGGCTGGTGGTGAAAAAACACAAGCAATGTTTAATGAAATGTAATCAGGATTTGCGGTTTGTTTCTTTTTCTGAACCTCTTTGAAAAGGTTGTAATATTCAATCGCATTATTAATGGAAGTCGTTGCCAAAACAGCATTGAAACGTCTTGAATTGGTTGCAGCATCGTGTTTGTCCAAAATGGCTTCTACTACTGCCTGTTTGGCAATAGCTTCGCCTGGCTTTGGATTCTGCGTACCTTTACCTTTGAAAAAATCTATATGAAAACGCAATACATTTCTATCATCTATGGCATGCGTGATTGTATATGCGTGAAGTTCTTTCTCGAAAATATCTTTCGTCTCTTTGTATTTGCCTTCTTCGCCTTCTCTTACTATATAAGAAGCATTTTTTTCAAAAATAGGTGTTCCTGTAAAACCAAATAGCTGAGCATTTGGAAAAAACTCTTTGATGGCTTTATGATTATCTCCAAACTGCGAACGGTGGCACTCATCAAAAATGAAAACCATTCTTTTGTTGCGGAGTGGCTCTAATCGTTCTTTGTAGTTCTTTTTGTTTGTGCCATCCAAAGCCAATCCTAATTTTTGAATGGTTGTGACAATAACTTTGTCGGCATAATCAGTAGAAAGTAAACGCCTTACCAATGTTTCGGTATTGGTATTTTCTTCTACACTGCCTTCCTGAAATTTATTGAACTCTTCACGGGTTTGTCGGTCAAGGTCTTTGCGGTCAACCACAAACAAACATTTTTCTATATCGGTATTGTCTTTTAGTAAATTTGATGCTTTGAAAGAAGTCAGAGTTTTACCACTTCCTGTAGTATGCCATATATAGCCGTTGCCACGGTTTTGTTGGATGCAATCAATAATTGCTTTCACTGCATAAATTTGATACGGTCGCATTATGAGCAACTTCTGCTAACTTTCTACCAAAACCATATATTTGCTAATCATACTGCCCAAGGTGCATTTGGTCAGGAATTTTTCAGCGAATAACTCAAGGTGTGTTATTTTCTTATTGCTCTCGTCTGCTAATTGATATATCGGCAAGAATTGTTCGTCTGCATTAAAAGCGAAATGTTGGTTCTTGTTGTTGGCAAAATAATATGTGTTCGTCTTATTGCTTACTATAAACAATTGCATATAGCATAATAAAGAATTTCCATAACCATTGCCCGCTTCGTTTTTATAATCTACAATTTGCTGCATTGCTTTTCGTGGTGAAATGTCTAGTTTCTTTAACTCAATTTGCACCACAGGCAAGCCGTTAATCAGTAAAATAATATCGTAACGCTGATGACTATTTTCGGTATTGATTCGTAATTGACTAATAACTTCAAAATCATTTTTGCACCAGTCTTTGTTGTTTACCAAAGTGTAATGCAAAGGCGTTCCATCATCACGCTGAAAGTATTGTCTTTCACGCAAAAGTTTAGAAGCTTTGTATACATCAGGTTGAATAATTTCCTCTCTCAATCTTAAAAATTCGTTGTCAGACAAACGAACACGGTTGAGTGTTTCAAATTTTGTTTTGAAGTTTTGCTCAAGCGTTTTTCTATCAACTATGTCAGGTCTATGCGTGTATTTCAGCCCCTTTAGCTGCTCGATTAGATTTTCTTCTATTTGATTCTCTTTGCTCATTATTCTTCTTTCAATAAATCTTTGGCGTTAACGTCCAGAATTTTTGCAATACGGTACAAATCCTCAATGCTAGGTTGTCTCACGTTTCGGGCATACTCATTAATCGTGTTGTAACTTTTGTCCAACTGCTTAGCAAGCCAAGTTTGTGAGATACCTTTCTCTTTCAAAACTTCTTTAATTCGGTTCATTTGTGCCTAATGAATTTTTAACAGGTCAAAGATAGTAAAATTACATTGTCATATTGTGTAAATGTCCACCTTTTTGTCGTGGGTGGGGAAGGGCAAGCTCTTTTGGTTTTTTTGTGTTGGTTTGTGCGTTGGAAAAAACCAAATGTGCTTGACCGTGCGGCTGGCTGTCTTTTACACTGACCGATAACGTCTAGGCTATGTGACGACTGCCTGATAAGGCAGATGGCATCATAGCCAATGTTATAGGTCGGCTTCTTTTTTATCTTCATCTATTTCGTAAATATTTTCACGAATTGATATTATTTCAATTTCATTTATTTCAGATTTTTTATCTACGAAAACGTATTCAATTTCATCTTCAAAAATTGGCTTGATAATTAATTTAAGTTTGCCACTTTTTTGAAAGTCTCTAGCTTTTAAATCCCATTCAATATTCAATTCATAATTTTTGGGATTCGGAATTATTTCGACTTGGAATTCTTTTTCATCTTGCTGAATAAGTGGATTTCCTGGTCCTGATTGATATTTGAAAATATTCTCAGTTATTACTTCTCTTTTCATGGTGCTAAATCCAGAATAAGGCATTCCGCCTGGCATAAATCTCGCTTCATTTACTGGTTTGTGTTCTCCAAGTATCCGAAATGTAACGAACCAATCTTCAATGACAACGCTTCCAACATTCTTTTGTTTAATATTAAATTCACACATTGCGGTATTGGTATTCTCTAACATCCTTGAGTACCAGTTCATTTGGTGACTCAAAGCTGAATTTGTGTGAAGGCTTAACAAACGTCGCAATGAATCATTCCCATTACTTTCTTTTAACTTCCATTTCTTAATTTTCCTGTAATACTTTGGATTCAATATTATTTCGTGTTGCCCGTTTTCGAACAAAACATCAAAATCATATTTATCTTTGAATTGTTTATTGTTAACATAGAATTGAAAAGTACTCCTATTTTCTACGATTAAATCAACAATATCTTCCCAGCAAAATAAGACAATCTCGAAACCCTTATTTTTCCTATTTTCAACATCTTTCAACCGTACATACTCTTCAATTTTAGAATCTTTGCTTGAAGTTGTCGCGATAATAAAAACTTCTAATTCAGGCTTGAAATTTTTCGCTTTTTCAATTTCGTTGTCAACTTCATTTTCAGTTAGTTTAGCATGTGTATATTCGTCTTTACCTTTACACTGGATTCCCCAATATTTTAATTTATCCAATGGTGTACCATAAATATCTACTCCATTTTGAGGTTGCCCAATTCTTCCATTCTTTTTTATTTTGTATGGAATTTCCCATATCTCTCCCCAAAGCATTTTGCAAAGACTTTCGAAATCTTGCCAATTTTCAGGCTTGAGAAGTTGTTTTTTCATCTGTTTGATTTTTTCTTTTTTGCTGACCTATAACGTCTAGTACATCTGCTGTACGAAGCGATAGCTAGTATGGCATGATGTACATTGTTACTATCCGTTTCATTTATTCGTTTACAAGTCTTATCATCGTTAGATCATCACTTGGCATTAATCCGTATTGATTCTTAATTTCAATAAGTGTTTTCTTTAACTTGTTTGCATTTTCTAACTCGCTTTTGTCTTCAAAAAATTTGGACATTATTTCTCTTTGGTCAATTTCATCATAAGATTTACCATCAAAGTTTTTAAAAGTATGAATTCCATCAGTTGAAATTGTTAGGTCTTCAATTTTATCGAGGGTTAATTTTTCGGTTCGGGTTTGATACCAAAGATGTTTGTCCATGTTTAAATGATAACCTATGTAGTCAGGTTTGTTATCATTCTCGAACTCTATGTTTTTACCGTTCACATGTATTAATCCATCTCCGATTATGACAATTTCGGCTATTGATGATTTGGTGTCAATTAATCCCAAAATCAAGGTTGATAGAATTTCGTCTGATCTTAAATCAAGTTGACGATTAATATTTGACAATTCTTCGAAGAGTTTCAGAGAAACTTGTTCCAATTGATCTTTAAGCTCCTTTGTGACGTTTTTCGCAAATTCTTCATATGATTCTTGCTTTGCAATTTTCCTTAGTAGTTTTCCTATTAAAGTTGAAGCAAAATGAGAATCTGTTCCACTTGAACAGCCATCCATAACTGCAATTAACTGCCTTGATTTTCCAGCTTCTTCTGAAACTAA
Source organism: Saprospiraceae bacterium (assembly GCA_041392785.1). Taxonomy (GTDB): domain Bacteria; phylum Bacteroidota; class Bacteroidia; order Chitinophagales; family Saprospiraceae; genus OLB9. The sequence goes on along the minus strand of JAWKLK010000008.1, from coordinate 59,924 downwards.
AAAATCTTCGTTATGATTGGTATGGAATTCTCCGATATGACTTAGTTCGTAAAACTTCAATTATTGGCTTTCCTTTTTATTTGTAATGGATAGTAACTAATTTATATCTCCCACAAAAATATATCAACTTTCGCTTTTTTCATAGCCTTTTGTAGTAAAATTTTTGACTGCCTTACATACATAACTCCACTCGCATTCCTATACGGAGTAGCAGAATAACCAAATTATTAAAACAAAAAACCCAACACTACTCAATCGTTGCCCTTGTTGTAAATCTGGTCACATGATTATGCTTCTGGCTTTTGACAGGCGTCGACCTCCAAGAAAGTTTTATAAGGCAGACAATGAAAAATCTACATCCCAAGTTGCTATTTAATTTTGGGTAAGGGAAGGTATGTCATTTACCTAGTGCAACGATAACTTAAATGCGATGATTTGAACACTTTGAATCTATATGATAAAAAAACTAGATCACTGCCTCTCCATCGAACAATGACTAAACATCAATAAGTCCATAAGCCTGGCCCCGCTACCAAAGCTTCCGTTCAAAAGGTTTTCATTCTAGGCATTTCATGCCGAAAGAAAACTTAGTTGTTGTGTGTGGTTTTTATTAATTCTTCTTGGTATTTTAATAATTTCTGCTTTGTCAAAAAATATCCTCTTGATAGTAGAAAGGCATAGTTATTCATAGCTGAAAATAGTATTTCTAAATTTTTGTCAAAGTACTTTTCATTTCCAAAATACTTCCATTTCTTTGTTAGATACAATTCAAAGTTTTCTTTTATTTCTTTGGTTATTTCTGTTAGGTAATCTGGACTTTCTAATATTTCAGACATTCCCTTTTTTAACCGTTCTTCAAGTGCTTCAACTTTAATAAAATTGGCTCTAATTTGTTCAAAAGGTGTAGTATAATTTACAAATTGCAACTCGTTTGATAGTTGAATATAAACATCGTATTTTGCATCAAATTCTTTGTCGTAGTTAAAAAAATGTTTGTAGAGTTGTTCTAATGAAAGGTTTAAATTAGCTTTTTGTTCAATACTTCTAAAATATTTGAAAATTTCAATGTCATTAATTTTAATTTCTTCATTTAATAATTCTAACTCTTTTTCTAGTTTAGTAATTAAATCCTTACAGTCTTTCTTTGAATATTTAATGCCATCATAATCAAAAGTTTTAACGTCAAATGTATTATTGGAAATTTGTTTGATTGATTCAATGTCACTTTGTAATGATATAGCGGTGTAAACTTCGTCTATTTTACTTTCTGAAAACAAATCTTCAAGTTCAATATTCTTTGTACTTTGTTCAATCTTATCAATATCAAAAAATAATGGATTTTTATTATCGTAGTAACCATTGTAAACCATTGAAAAGGTGTTTTTCAAAAAATCTTCTTTAAAGTTTGATTGAAATGTTTCAAAAGATAAGGTTGAACAATTTTCTGAATAATTTACATCTTTAAATATCTTTTGAGTTTGTTCTTTTTGGGTTTTCTCAATATTTGAAAATAATAAATTGGCAGGTTCATTATTAAAATTTGTACTTGACAGACCTGTTTTTTCTAACATTGCAATTCTATCTTCTGTACTTGGATGTGATGCCCATTGGTCTTTAACCACCAGTTTGGATTTATTAAATTTGTTTAACTCCTTTTCTGATATTTGAGGTAAATTATTTGTGATTACAATATTGTTGTCTTTTGCAAGAAAGTTTGTTACATACAAATGGTCTTTATAAATATTCTCAGATTTTTTATTTTCAGCTATTTTTCTGTCATAAAAGGAGAAAACTGAATTTAAAGAATGGTCGGCCAAAGACAACCTAAGCAACGAATTTCTTAAAGGCTCATAGCCAGTTACATTCGCGGCTATTTCATCTGCGTGAAATTCCATTTCTCTTGAAAGTGCCATATAGTTTTTATTTACTACGCCATAAATTTGTTTTAGAATCCATTTAATACCTTCAATAATTTTAATGGCAATAACTACAAAAATTGAAAAATAGCCACTTGCATTAGCCCATTTTAGCATAATATTTTCATAAGATTCATTATCAAATAAAAGATTGAAAATGACTTGATTTACATTATAAACATAACTACCAACTTTCATTGTCTTTTGAGAAAAATGCCCAAATTCGTGACTTAATATGGCTTTTAGTTCTGATTGCGTGACCGTATTCACAAGACCTAAACCAATTTGTAGATTTTTTTTGATAGGAAAAAACATACTCCAAAAACTAGAGTCATAAAATACAGCCGCATTTACATCTGATGAAAGATATACTTTTTTTGGAAAATTCGTTCCAACTTCCTTTACAATATCATCAATCAATTTAAACAGTTTTGGCTCGTCTGCTGGTTTGATTTCAGTTAAATGCGAACGGTCAATTTTATGAGACTTAAAAATAAATTTAAGCAAGAAAAACAACACGAGAACTCCTAAACTTGCCAAGCCAATGCCTAAAGCAATGGTTACGAACATCGGTCGAATTGCTATTAACATAATCCCTCCATAAACACAAAATACAGTTAATCCTACTGCAAGAACTAACATAAGTAAATAGGTTAGTATGAAAAAAGCTATCGATAAAACAGCTTTTGTTGTTTGAGTTTTGAACTCAGGTGATATTTTTATTTCTTTCATTCTTTTGGTTGTTCTGTTTTAAATCACACACAACGGTTCTGTGATATGCAGCGGACGCAGCGATAGCAAGTCTGATCTCATATCACTTGTTATGGCTTCGTGATTTTCTCACTATCTAGCTTTTTAATTGTTGTAAGATTTTTTAACCACTCAATAACTCCTGGTTTACTTAAAACTTCTCTTGCTCTTTTTGTTTTTTCAGGAAATAAATCTTCATTTGAATACTGGTCTAAAGCGGGATTGTATTTTGAAATTTTATTCGTTTTTACTTTTGTTGACATCTTTTAATTATTTCTTTAAAATGAAAAATCCTTGATAGCTTACTCCTTTTTTGAAACGCTCAAATCCTTGTTCAAGTTCCCCGTAGATTATGAAATCTTTTGAGATATAGTCATAAAACTTGTTAATGTTGATTTGATAAAGTCTGGTTCTACTTGGTGTACTTCCTGACAAATAAACGTTTGCGTCTGGAAATTCTTTGTAAAATGCATAAATAGTAAACGCTACTGTGGCTAATACCCTGTCTGTATCACCATTGTTTGTAACTGCTTTGTCATCTATTGTTTCATGAGTAAGGTTCTTATCCCCAAAACCGAGATTGTAAACGAGTGGTTCATCATTAATCTTAGTATATTTTATGACTTTTACAATACTTCCTTTGTTACCAATACTGATGAACTCGAAATATACAGAGTTAAAATTGTTTTCAATTTCATATCTTTCTATATCCATATTTACTTCTTCAAAACCTTAAATCTCGGATGAAAACCACAAAGATAAGGAATTCAGACTGAATTTCTGCAAGATTTGTTCTTTTTGACCTTTACGAGAATCCTATATTTTAGGTTAATCGTTTCTTCTCTTCATGAGCCATAACTTATTAATATCCAACACAAATAATATATCAACTTACGCTTTTTCCATTTTTTTCGCACTAAAAGTTTATACCATTGTCCTACATTAACTCAAAAATGTTTGTTACAGTTACCGCAGCCTTCATATTAACATCTTCAATTTTTATTGGACTGTAGTAACTGGCACCAAATTGCTATTTACCATAATCATTGGATAGCCCTTGATTTTGTCCTTTGGTATTGCCATGATGAATGAAGGTCTGTACGGCGCTACCTCTTTGTCTGTTGTAGTGGTAGTGATATGTATTTCTGGACCTTCAGCACCATCAAAATTTACAGATTCAACTTTGAATATGGTCTCTTTGTTAGTTTTTGACATAAAGACTCCGATTGCCTCATTAGCGGAGAAATCGATATTGTCACTGCTGCCCTTTGCGTAAATGTCCAACGCTTGTTTTGATTTAAAACTAAAACCGTTGTCGTATTCTGGCAAAAACTGATCTTGTTTGAGCGTAAAAGTTTTAGAGATGTCTTGTCCCCCTTTTTCTGCAAGGATTTTGGAATCAAATTTTTCGGCAGCTGTTATAGCAGGTGCAGCAGTTTGACTTACATTTTCTGTTGCATTTCCAGTAGGTTCAGATCCGGATTTTGTGTCTGACTTACAACTAATTAGACTTAATCCCAACACAGTTACAAAAGCTAAAAATACACTACGCATATGGTTCGTTTTAAAAATAAGTTGCAAAGATAAGGTAAAAAGCAGAATCTTAAAAGGTATACTTAAAATTTTTAGAGATTCAAATTAAGTTCCTTTGTGCACATATTGGTAGGTACTATCTTGATACATACTATCGTCAGAGAAGGTAGGTTTTTTATGATAAGATTCATCAGAAAAAGGAGCAAATAAACTTACTGACACGAAGACAATTAAAAGAAATCTTTTGAACCACATAACCCCTCAATTTTTCAGTTTTAAGACGCTTACCGAAGCTATAGTCACATTAATATCAAATAATAAAAATGTTTTACAATCGGTTTTGTAATGCAAATTTACTTGATTATTTTAAATATTAACTATTTATTTTATATATAATTTTCGAAAATAGCAATTAGTAAAATGATTATTGCTTTTTTTAGTCATTTTTTAAATTTTATTCTTGACTCTTTCCTTATTAATCTTCAAAGATATCTTCCAAAGTACCGGTCTTCATAAGTTTTATAAAGCATCTTGTAGCTGCTATCACATCTGCTCTTGCATTATTGACAGGCGCATAAGCAGTTTTAAAGCATGCTGCATGCAATTCAGGTAGACTTGGCCATTTATAACCGCCGCCTCTTGCTGGGAGTTTAGCATAATGCGTGCCTTCTTGCATCAAACAATAACGATCCACTTTAAAAAGCTCTAAGGAAATCATCTGTCTCAGATATTCTGCTGCTAGGATGTTTTGATTATAATTCAAATTATGGCTGAACACATATTGTACCTTTGAACAAGATGTATTAAAAGTCTTTAATATCTCTTCTAGTGGTGCACCTTTACGCTTAATGTCATCGTCATCTAAATGAAGGTTTTTTTTCAAATCCCCATCATAATTGATACGGTCATCCACTACAACACTATCAAAATCTTCGATAGGTTTAAGATCTTCTCCTAGTACAATCCAACTTATATGTGCTAAGCGAGGCCAAGCATTTACATCTGTAAATGACGCTTTGTAATTTATGGCTTTTGCGATTGGTGAAACATCAAAAATTAAATACATTTATAAAACTATTATATGTAATTACTAATAAATGAATTCAATGTGGCAATTGAACTTAAGTTTAAGGTTTTCTTGATCAAGACATCATCTTTCAATGTTGCAAATGTAACTTGATAATTATTCTGGTTTTGACTTATATGGATATGACCACAGTTTAGTGTGTCAACAGCCACTTTTCTTTCTACATTCGTGATTAGACTTATTGATGCATCATGCCATTGGACAGCCATTTTCCGTAAATTTAAATTTTCTTTATCAGCTATTATGACATATGTTCCCTGACCTGCAGGAGGTGTCAATTCTTCGGGATTCACTGCAACTATCATGTATTTATCCACCAGATGTCTCGTATCATAAGCGGTATCCATTACCATAGAATGAAATGTGCCATGTGCCAAATTGTCCTCCATATCTTCTCGAGATGTTATGACAACATCTACATTAGGATTGATAGTTGCTATTTGAACTGCTAATAATTTATTTGGCACTAATACTCTTGTTTTTGATTGTAATCTCCAATCCGCAGTAGGATTATAAAAATCTTTATGAATGATAAGATTATATCCAGGGTACCTTTTCAAAGTAGCAGCAATTACTTTGTTTCCTAAGTTTTTTGGGTCAATTCGATCCAATAATGCAATTTCTATATCTACAAGTTGTTGCTCAGATAATGAAGCTATTTTCTGGTTTTCTACAGAATTATTCATGTGAAAAATGCTGTTTAAAAACGCCAAATGTTCGTTGGAAAGTAGGTTTCCTAATGGAAATGTCGGATGTACTATATGCAAACTGAATTGAATTTTAATGGCAAAAGTAGATATAACAATCCACTTAACCATCGGTTCTATTCAAAAATTCTTATTAGTTTTAATATTTTTCATAGTGCAAATTTATTAATTTGTATAAAAGAATAAAAAGTGTTTAAACTATTTATGATGCTTTATGTACATTTGCGGATGCAAATTACAGCTCAAGCAATTTCTGATTTACTAGGTGCTGAATTAATAGGTGACGGCACTACAGTGGTTAATGGTCCAGGCACTATCGAGGACGCCAGAGAAGGCCATATTACATTTTTGGGAAACCCGAAGTACGAACCTTTTGTCTACACTACGCAAGCTTCCGTAATATTAGTAGAAAAATCATTTGTTCTAAAACAACCACTGCAAAAGGTTCTGATAAAAGTTGACAATGTATATCAGGCTCTTTCTATTTTAATTAGCAATTTTAGCAAAGAAATCAGTATCACAAATGGAATTTCTACACTTGCTTCAGTTCATGGTTCAGTCACTTTAGGTGATAATGTGTCAATTGATGATTTTACTATTGTAAAGCCAAATGTAAAAATAGGTAGTAATGTCAAAATCCATGGGCAAGTCTTTATAGGTGACAACACTGTTATAGGTGACCATACCATTTTGTACCCAGGAGTAAAAATTTATCATAATTGTACAATAGGACAAAACTGTATCATTCATGCCAACGCAATTATTGGAAGTGACGGTTTCGGTTTTGTAAAGGATGACGATGGAAATTATAAGAAAATAGACCATATCGGTTCAGTGACTGTGAGTGATAATGTCGAAATTGGAGCAAATACCGTAATAGATCGGGCAGTAATGTCCAGTACCATTATAGGGAAAGGCAGTAAACTTGATAATCTGATTCAAATTGCGCACAATGTTGAAATTGGGTCAAATAGTGTAGTCGCAGCGCAATCAGGCATTGCCGGAAGTGTCAAAGTTGGTGATAACTGCATGATAGGTGGCCAAGTGGGCATTGCCGGACATTTGAAAATAGCTTCAGGTACCATGATTCAGGCTCAAAGCGGGATAGCATCAAATATTGAAGCTGAAAATTCAAAGTTGTACGGAAGTCCTGCCTTAGATTACTCTAATTATTTGAAGTCTTATGCATATTTCAAACAATTGCCAGAACTTGTGAAGCAATTAAAAGCCATGCAAAAAGATATTATAAACATCAAGACACAGATTTAAATTTTAGAATGGATTTATTGACCAAACAGATATTACAAAAAAATATTTCTTTTAAAGGAAAAGGGTTACACACAGGCCTTGACATATCCATGACCATCAAGCCTGGTGAAGAAAATGCAGGAATTAAATTTGTAAGAGTTGATACAGATCCACAGGTTGAAATACCTGCTGACGCCAACTTGGTTGTACAAACGCAAAGAGGTACTGTCCTTGAAAAAGGTGGTATAAAGGTATCAACTGTGGAGCATATCTTATCTGTATTGTATGCGCTTGGAGTTGAAGATGCGGTAATAGAAATAGATGGTCCAGAAATACCTATTCTAGATGGTAGTTCTAAAATTTTCGGAGATAGTATTCTTTCAGCTGGCCTTGTAGAAGCAGCATCGCAGAAACCAGTAATAGTGATCAATGAAGTTTTAGACTTCACAGATGCTATATCAGGAGCACAGTATATTTTATCACCATCAGAGCATTTAGATGTTCAGGTGATAACAAAGTTTTCTGCTGCTGTACTGGGTGAAATGACTGCTAGTTGTAATAATAAAGATCAATATTTAAAAGAGATAGCTTCAAGTCGTACTTTTGTATTAGTAAGTGAGCTAGAACCCCTTATCAATGCTGGGTTGATTAAAGGTGGTGATATAGACAATGCATTAGTGTTAAATGATAAAAACCTGAGTGTTGATGAAATAGAGACTCTTAAGAAAAAATTGGATAAACCCAATGCGGAAGTACGAGGTGGGGAAATAGTAGGAAATAATCCAATGACATCGTATAATGAACCAGCAAAACACAAATTACTCGATCTTGTGGGAGATTTAGCTTTGGTCGGCAGAAAAATTCAAGGAAAAATTATTGCTACGAAGCCTGGTCATACAGGTAATGTGAAATTGGCAAAATTCTTAAAGCAATATGCAATAAATCAAAGAAAGCTAGCGGACGTCCCAAAATACAATCCCAATGAAACTCCAGTTTTTAACATTGAGGAGATAAAAAAATTACTTCCTCATAGGCATCCATTTTTGATGGTTGATAAAATAATTGATATTAGTCAGGATCAAATAGTTGGGGTAAAAAACTTTAATGTAAATGAAGCTTTTTTTGAATGTCATTTTCCTAGTAATCCAATTTTTCCTGGAGTATTACAGATGGAAGCATTAGCACAAGTAGGAGGCATTTTGGCATTGCATCATGCGGGTTCAGAAGGACAGTGGGACACTTATTTTCTAAAAATGGATAATGTAAAGTTTAAGTCTAAAGTAATACCTGGAGATACCTTAATTTTGAAAATGGTGTTAATAAATCCTATTCGAAGAGGGATAATCCAAATGTTCGGTACAGCCTACGTGGGAAATAAATTGGTTTCCGAAGGTGAACTTACAGCGCAGATAGTAAAAAGAGAAGAATGATAAGTAATCTTAGCTACATACACCCAAAGGCTGAATTGGGCACCAATGTAATAGTGGAGCCATTTGCATATATTGGAGAGGGCGTTAAAATTGGTGATGGCACCTGGGTTGGGCCGCAAACTACCATCTTATCTGGAACCACAATCGGAAAAGACTGTAAAATATTCCCTGGAGCCGTATTAGGAGCCGTTCCACAAGATTTGAAGTTCAAAGGTGAAGAATCCACAGTGGAAATTGGTGATAATGTAACAATCAGAGAATGTTGTACCCTGAATAGAGGAACGGAATATAGTATGACTACTCGTGTCGGTTCTAATACTTTATTGATGGCTTATGTGCATGTAGCGCATGATTGTTTTATTGGTAAAAATTGCATCATTGCCAATAGTGTCAACCTTGCTGGACATATCCTTATAGGAGATTATGTCATCATTGGCGGGATGAGTGCTGTACACCAATTTGTAAAAATCGGGGACCATGCTATGATAGGTGGAGGTTCGTTAGTGCGCAAAGATGTTCCTCCCTTCGTAAAAGCAGCAAGGGAACCTTTATCTTATGTGGGTGTCAACAGTATAGGGTTAAAAAGGAGAGGATTTTCTGATGAAGAAATAAATCACATTATGGACATTTATAGAATTCTATTTGTTAAAGGATCAAATGTTAAAAAATCATTGGAATTGATAGAGATAAATGTATCCAATAGTATCCATAAAGAAAAAATCTTACAGTTTTTGTATAATGCTGACAGAGGCCTTATGCGAGGCTTTAGACAGAGTCAAGGATCATGACATCAATCCATTTGGATGATGTTTCCAAACGGTATGGATATATTTGGGGTGTTAAAAATGTATCTTTCTCTGCGCATACGGGTACCATTTTAGGTATAAGTGGAAGGAACGGTTCAGGTAAATCCACAATCATAAAATTGATTTCTGGTCTACACAGCCCTACATCAGGTATAATTACAATAAAAGTAGACGAGAAAGTAATTTCCACACAACATTATTATAAATACTTTGGATTGTGTACACCCTACGTGGATTTAATTCAAGAATTCACACTAAGAGAACAGTTTGATTTTCATAATTGCTTCAAGTCATTGAAGGTTACATTCAAAGAATTTGATGATATCATTCAAATCGGTAAAATCCAGCATGATAAAAAAATTTCTGAATATTCTTCTGGCATGAAACAGCGAATAATGCTCGCTCTTACGTTGCTTTCAGATGTTCCAATAGTGTTACTAGATGAACCAACTTCTTATTTAGATTTACAAGCAAAATCATGGTTTAAACTACTATTGAATCAATCGATGAATGAAAAAATTATCATTATAGCATCCAATGACACGTTTGATTTGGAATTGTGCCAATACATATATCACATTGTTTAGAAGATGATAAATCGGTAGTCTGACCATCTTTTTTATTCAAATTAATATAAATTTACATTTTAATTTTTGAAATGTATTAATTAAAAGGTTTTGAAAATCAATAATATAGATTGAAATTTCAATATTTTTTTTGAATAGAGACTATATAATTCTATAAATAGTTGAAAAGCCGTATATTTGCGCTGTTTTTTCAAAAATTAATGGAATCATAATGCAAGGAAAAGGTATAGTAAAGATAGTCCTTATATTACTATCTATAGTGTGTTTACTACAATTTTGGTATTTTGTCCCTACGAATCGGGTAGAAAGAGCCGCAAGAGATTATGCTACTTCTGTAGCAGGTACGGATGCTCCTGAAAATTCTCCAGCTTATAAATTAGCAAGAGGAAAATATCTTGACTCCATGTCAAGTGTTGAGGTTTTCAGCATTCCTTTGGTAAAATCATATACCTATAGTGAGCTGAAAAAACAGCAACTTGCTTTAGGTTTGGATTTGAAAGGTGGTATGAGTGCGGTATTACAAGTGGATTTGGAGGACTTTTTGAAATCATTAGCAGGCAAGAATAAGAATAATGCAGATTTTGTAAAGGCAATAGCTAATGCCAAAGAGAAAATGAAAGCTTCTCAATCTGACTTTATTACTTTGTTTGGTGATGAATATAGAGCAATAGCTGGTCCAGATAAACTCTCAAGAGTTTTTGCTAGGAGTGAGGCACTTGGTGATATCAATACCTCTACATCTGATGGAATTATTATTTCTTCTATTAGATCGAAAGCAAATGAAACAGTCCAATTGACGTTTGAAAGGTTGAAGAAACGTATTGACAAACTAGGCGTGGCACAGCCTAATATTTCTTTGGACCCAAATAGAGATTTGATTTTGGTCGAAATGCCAGGAATCGAAAATAAGGAAAGAGCAAGACAATTCTTACAAACTAGTGCAAAATTGGAATTTTGGGATACCTATAGGTTTAATGACCCAGGTATTATGGCAGCTTTTCAGGAAGCTGATGCTAGGGCAGGTAGTGCAACACCTTCATTGGATACCACTTCGGTAGCCATGGATACTGTTTATACTGACAAGTATGATGATTTGGGTAATGTTGTAGGGAAGGAAATGAAATTGGTACCGAAAGATCAAGCTGGAGCAGCTACAGGATCTTTATTATCGAATTTAACCCTGAATTCTGGTAACATGTATCAAACAGTGATGGGTATGGCGGATAAATTCAAAAAACCTGCCATAAACGCACTTTTAGAAAGAGAAGATATTAGAGCTCTTTTCCCTAAAAATTCTAGATTCATGTGGTCATATAAGCCTACGCAAGATGCTGATGGGAAATTTACAAGTCAATATGAATTATATTTAATTAAGACCGTACCGAATTCTGAAGAAGCTCCATTGAATGGTGACGTAGTGACCAGTGCATCTCAAAGTTTGAATAATCTTAATAGCGAGGTAGAAGTCAATATGCGTATGAATGCGGCAGGCGCAAAAAAATGGGCTGAGATGACTACAAAAGCTGCAAATGATGGCAATCGCGAAATTGCTATTGCTTTAGATAATGAGGTAGTTTCGGCTCCAAGAGTAAATGGACCTATTACTGAAGGTTCTTCCGCGATTTCAGGTAATTTCACGGTAGATGAAGCCAACGATTTTGCTAGTATCCTTTCAGTAGGTAGACTCCCTGCAAATACAAAAATTGTACAAGAAGCGTCTGTAGGGCCATCTTTGGGAAAAGCAAATATTTCAAAGAGTATCAATTCATTGCTTTTAGGTTTTGCATTGGTTATCGTAACCATGTTGGTGTACTATGCCTTTGGAGGATTGATAGCAGTGATTTCTTTATTAATAAATGTATTTCTCATTTTTGGAACGTTATCCAGCTTCGGTACAGTATTGACACTTTCGGGAATAGCAGGTATTGTGCTTACGATAGGTATGGCAGTAGATGCTAACGTCATAATATTTGAAAGAATAAAGGAGGAATTAATGTTGGGTAAATCGCTTCGCCAAGCCATAAGCGATGGTTTCCACCACTCGTATTCTGCCATCTTGGATGCCAATATGACAACTTTGATTACTGCTGCTATTTTGGCATATTTTGGTCTTGGTCCGGTAAAAGGTTTTGCAGTTGTATTGATCATTGGTATCTTCTGTTCAGTATTCACAGCAATTTTTATTACTAGACTGATGATGGAATGGTGGCTAGACAGAGGTAAAGATGTGAGTTTTTGGACAAGTTTCTCTAAAGGAGCATTTAAAAATATCAATATTGATTGGATCAGTTATAGAAAGTATGCCTATATGTTTTCTGGTGCATTAATTTTGGCTGGACTTATCTCAATGTTTACAAGAGGTTTTGACCTTGGGGTAGATTACCGCGGTGGTTATTCGTATAATGTACAGTTTGCTAAAGATGTCAATGTATCAGCTGATGCATTGAGAGATGGGTTGACGCAGTATTTTGATGCATCTCCGATAGTAAAATTGGTGGACACAGAAAATACTTTTAATATTACCACTTCATATCTGATTTCAGATCCAAGTGATGATGCTCCAAAAAGAGTAATTGCAAAATTGCACGAAGGCATCAGTAAAATAGCAGGTACAAACGTGACTTTAGATGCATTTTCAAATACTGATTCTCCGGACGGAACTACCCACGTTACTAGTTCATCACAAGTGGGTCCGACTATTGCTGATGATTTGAAGCGAACTTCAATCTATGCTGGACTTTTGGCATTATTCGCAATATTCTTATTCATTTTATTAAGATTTTCAAAGTGGCAATATAGTGCAGGAGCTGTATTAGCTTTGGCCCACGATACAATAATTGTTTTGGGATTGTTTTCTATTTTCAAAGGCATATTACCTTTCTCTTTAGAAATTGACCAAGCTTTCATCGCAGCTATTTTGACAGTAATTGGTTATTCTATAAATGATACAGTCATCATTTTTGATAGAATCAGGGAGTATTTTGGCTTACATGTTCAGAAATCTAATGATGAAATCATCAATGCGGCTATCAATAGCACACTTTCACGAACTTTAATGACTTCCTTTACAACATTGATTGTAATCTTAATATTGTTTTTGTTTGGTGGTGCTAGTATCAAGGGATTTGCCTTTGCTTTACTGGTAGGTGTTCTTGTGGGAACATATTCTTCTGTTTTTGTAGCTGCACCTATTTTACATGACTTAGCATCAGATTTAAAAGTTAAAAGTAGTTTTGGTGGACAAGCCAAAACTTCGAAAACTGGTGATGTAAATAAAGCAATAGCGAAGTAAGTTGAATTTTAGATAATAATAAATATAAAAGACCTTTCATGTTTTTGGAAGGTCTTTTTTTTCAATATTAAAACGCTTTATAATGGTTGTTGAAGGGTGGATTCTGAGAAATAATACTTTAGTATATGCCACTGATGTAAACATTGGCACAATGGCTAAAAATATTGTGGAATGTATCATTAAAGCTTCAGCTCTAAACCATAGGGATATTTGGATTACAAAAGGACTGTATCCAAAAATTTTAGAAAACGTGGTCTTAGGTTCTGATGCTTGCGTGGAGTTGAACGGGAAGCGGTATTTGATTAATCCATCACAGAATTGGGGATCACAGCAATCTGTTCAGGATGATCAATTCACGGTACTAGGAATGCCTACACACGGTACATTTTCTAAGTCAATTTTAATTTCTGAGTCACAATTGGAACCTTGTCCTTCACACTTGACTGATTTTGAAGCAGCTGCTTTACCTTTGGCTGGATTGACAGCATATAGAGCTTTAATAGCGCGTGCAAAAGCTTGCGCTGGTGAAAAAGTATTAATCAATGGCATTGGTGGGGGCGTGGCACTTTTTGCTTTTCAGATGGCATTAGCCTTAGGCTGTGAAGTTTTTGTTACTTCAGGTAGTCAAGCAAAATTAGATAAAGCTATTTCCATGGGTGCAAAAGCAGGGTATCTTTATCATGAAAAAGATTGGAGTAAGCACTTAATCCATGATTTTGGTGGTGTGGATGTTGTAATAGATAGTGCAGGTGGTGAAGGATTCAATGAGTTAGTTAAAATCGCCCGACCTGGTGCTAGAATTGCAATGTATGGTGCCACTCATGGAAGGATCACCAATTTAAATTCTCAAGTATTGTTCTGGAGACAATTGTCTATTTTAGGGAGTACTATGGGCTCAGACGTAGATTTTAAAAATATGGTGAATTTTGTAAACGAACACAAAATTCATCCTGTCGTTGACACGATTTTACCAATTTTATCCTTACCGCAGGGAATGGAAATTATGGAAAAGGGTCATCAATTTGGTAAAATTGTGTTTTCACATACTTTGTAAATATTTACAATAACTTCAACTGGATACGCTTTCTTTCAGTATCAATATCAATAATTTCTACTTGTACTTCCTGACTTACTTTTACTATCTGGTGGGGATTTGAAACAAAAGTATTGGACATTTTCGAGATATGGATAAGTCCACTCTCTTTTATCCCTAAGTCAACAAAAGCTCCAAAATCAGTGACATTGTTGATAATGCCTGGCAATTTCTGACCAAGGTACAGATCTGAAATGGTTTGCACGGATTTGTCAAATGCAAATGCAGAATTTTCTCCACGGGGATCGAGACCTGGCTTATCAAGCTCTTTCAAAATATCTTTTAAGGTCAGTAAGCCAAAATTTTCATCAGTGAATTTTTCTAAATTTTCAATATTTTTAAATTTTTTGGTCTTAATGAAATCTTGAATGCTAGTTTGCATTGTAGATGCCATTTTTTCGACTATTGAATATGTTTCCGGATGTATCCCCGTATCATCTAATATGTTTTTGCCTTGTTTTATTCTTAGGAATCCAGCGCATTGTTCATATGCTTTTTGTCCTAGTCGTGGGACCTTTGTCAATTCACTTATGGCTGTAAAATTTCCATTTTCCTTTCTATATTCTACAATATTCCGTGCTAGACTCGGTCCCAACCCAGCAATATACTGCAAAACATGGTTTGAAGCTGTATTAAGATTGACACCTACACTATTGACGCAGGATATAACAGTTTGATCTAAGCTTTCTTTCAGTTGAGACGAATTGACATCATGTTGATATTGGCCGACACCGATGGATTTTGGATCTATTTTCACCAATTCTGACAATGGATCCATGAGTCTTCGTCCTATAGAAATTGCCCCTCTTATCGTTATGTCCAGTTCAGGAAACTCTTCCCTGGCAGTTTCTGATGCTGAATAAATGGACGCACCACTTTCACTGACCATGTAAACCTTTACATCTTCAGGTAGAGTCATCTTTCTTATAAAACTTTCAGTTTCTCTAGAAGCGGTTCCATTTCCAATAGCTATTGCTTTTATTTGATGATTTTCAACTAAATATTTGATTGTTTTAATTGCTTGCATAGCATCTAAATTGCTAGAATGTGGGTAGATAGTTTCTGACTGTATCAGATTGCCATTGCTATCTAATGCAGCCAGTTTACATCCTGTTCTGAATCCAGGATCTATTGCCAAGGTAGCTTTTGTTCCTAAAGGAGGTGCAAGCAATAATTGTCTTAGGTTTTGTGAAAATACTTGGATGGCCGCTGTATCTGCCTTCGCTTTGAAATCATTTAATACACTGGATTCGATAGAAGGAAACATAAGTCTTTTATAAGCATCATCTATTGCTTTTTGGACTATATCACCGTTATCATCATTTGATCTTATAAAAAGTCTGTATAAATCTGATTTAAACTGATCATCATCGATAGAAATGCCTACAGTTAATAATCCTTCATTGGCGCCTCTCATAATAGCTAAAAATCTATGTGATGGACACTTTTTAATCGGCTCTGCAAATTCAAAATAGTCTTGGTATTTTTCAGCAATATCCTTTTTTGATTTAACTACTTTTGATGTTATTAAACCACTTCTTTGGAGAATATTTTTAAGCTTTTCGCGAGAATTTAAATGTTCATTTATCCATTCCGCAATTATATCTTTTGCACCTTGGATTACAGCTATATTATCCTGATAGCCTTCGCAATGATATTTTTGCAATATCTGGTCGGTCAATACTTGCTTTTGTGCCATAATAAATTTAGCCAAAGGCTCTAAACCTGCTGTTTTCGCCATATCACCCCTTGTCGCTTTCTTCTTTTTATAAGGAGCATATAGTTCTTCTAATAATTTTGTATCATAGCATTCTTGTATGGCCTTTTCAAGTGAAGAACTTAATTTATTTTGTTGTTTTATAGTTTCTAATATATATACTTTTCTTTCATATAATTCCTTTAATCTTTTGTCTTCTTGCAGCACTTGTTGCACTAAAACCTCATCAAGATTTCCGGTTTTTTCTTTCCGATAACGTGAAATAAAGGGAATAGTGGCTCCATCTTCCGCCAATTGGATAGTATTACTTACCTGCCATACTGCTATTTGAAGTAAGGAGGAAATCATTTTTAAATGGTCATCCATGATTTGGAATTTAGAATCTATTAAACTTCGATTGGGCATATCTGTTTAAGTGAATAGGCTATTTTTATGGAAAAAAGTAAATAAAATGTACTTTCTTATAAATTCTATATAAACAATGGTGTATTCTGGATTTTTCTTTAACTTTTTCTTAAAAAAGGTATGATAAATTTCTTTTATATCGAGAGGCAATGTAACTTTGCAGGGTTTTTTTAAGATGTAATGTTTCATTGCACTCTAAATAATACAAAAATAAAGTATTTATTATAAATCTATGGCAGTAGATATAAAAAATGGTCAATCCATAAATATTAGAAAAGGCTATAATATTGGATTGATTGGAGAAGCAAAAGGTACTCCAAAAACAGCCCACGCAAACAGATTTGCCTTATCACCTTATAGTTTTAATGGCATCTCTCCAATACCAAAAGTCACTGTTGAAATCGGCCAAAATGTGTTAGCAGGTGATGTTTTATTTTTTGATAAGGTGCGACCAGAGGTACAATATGTCTCTCCGGTAAGTGGAGAGATAATAGAGATCAACAGAGGAGCTAAAAGATCTATTTCATCAGTTGTCATCCTCGCAGACAAAGAGAATAAGCACAAATCATTTGAAGTACCATCATTGGATTCAGATAGAACAGTACTGGTAGACTTTATGTGTGCTTCAGGACTTTGGTCACACATCAATCAAAGACCATTTGATCAAGTGCCTGCTTTGAATGTTGTTCCTGAAAATATTTTTGTTTCCACCTTTGATACTGCTCCTTTAGCTCCTGATAATGAAGTTGTTATAGAAGGTGAGGAAGCATCATTCAAAACTGGGCTAGATGTACTTTCCAGACTAACATCCGGTAAAGTCATACTTGGATTGAATGGTAAGAATAAAGGTACAAAGTTTGCATCATTTAATAATGTAGCATCAAATTCTTTCTCTGGCCCGCATCCTAGTGGAAATGTTGGTGTTCAGATTCACCATGTGGCACCTATATCTAATGGAAAATCAGTGTGGACTTTGGGTGTGCAAGATGTCATCACCATTGGAAAAATGTGGATGACAGGAAAATATGATGCATCGCGAGTTATAGCTATAACAGGCCATGTAAAAAATCCTGGATATATGAGAACATATTTGGGAGCATCGGTGGCAGATCTTATTCAAGGCCAAGTGAGCTCAGATGCTTCATATAGATTAATCTCCGGAGATGTACTTTCAGGTAAATCTGTTGGTTCTGGAGATTTCTTGCATTTCAAGGATGATCAAATTACAGTATTGAAAGAAGGTAACCAAGAGGAGATGTTCGGATGGTTATTGCCAATGAAAGCACGACCAAGTATCTCCAAAACGTTTTTGAGTGCCATTTTCGGAAAGAAGGAATTCGATGTTACTACAAATACTCATGGTGAAAAGAGAGCATTTGTGGAGACAGGAAAAATGGAGTCAGTCCTACCTATGAACATTTATCCGCAACACCTTATGAAGGCTATACTGGCCCAAGATATAGAGAAAATGGAAGGATTAGGTATATATGAACTTACAGAAGAAGATGTAGCATTGTGCGAATTTGTGGATTCATCCAAGAATCCAGTGCAAAAAATATTAAGAGAAGGATTGAACTATATTAAGGAACAAGGATAATAATAATTTGAAGTCTAATTGACATGGCATTAATAGATTTTTTTAAGAAAATAGAGCCGGATAAGAAAAAGAGTCCATTGCTGCATACAGCATACGATGCATTCTTTACATTTTTGTATGCTCCGGCTACTGTCACAAAAGATGGTACGCATATAAAAGACGGAATGGACCTGAAGAGGCTCATGACTATGGTAGTTTTAGCACTTACATTATGTTATGTTTATGGGACTTATAATGTAGGCCATCAACATTTTTTAGCTCTCGGCCAATATCCAGATTTTTTTGATGGCTTTCATCTTAAGTTGGTGCATGGTTTAATTCAAGTATTGCCACTTTACATCGTAAGTATGATGGTGGGACTTGGCATTGAGTTTTACTTTGCTGCAAGAAAAGGACATGCAGTAGAGGAGGGGTATCTTGTTACTGGTGCTTTGATTCCATTGGTTATGCCACCTGATATTCCACTTTGGATTCTTGCTGTATCTGTCATTTTTGCAGTAATCATAGGAAAAGAAGCGTTCGGTGGTACTGGAATGAATATTTGGAATGTGGCTCTATTGGCAAGAGTTTTCATATTTTTCGCATATCCATTGACTATTTCAGGGGACCAAGTCTGGGTGTCAGGTTTTGAGAAAATTGCAGAAGGTGCCTCCACAGATTATGGATGGCTTCATTCCATTGCAAACAGTCTTTTTGGTGCTTTTGGTTGGGACACCTTCACAAATGGAACTATAATCGATGGATTTTCAGGTGCTACACCATTAGCTCTGGCTTATGAGGGTGGATGGGATAAAGTTGCAGCTAGTTTTTCAGAGCATAATTTACTTTGGGGAGCTATTCCAGGTTCTATTGGAGAGACCAGTAAGATTTTGATTGTCATAGGTGCATTATTTTTAATACTGACTAAAGTGGCTAGTTGGCGTATCATGGCTGGGATGATTCTTGGTTTGATCGCTACTACATTCCTTTTTAATCTTATTGGATCCACACCTTTTATGCATGTCACTTGGCATCAACATTTATTGATGGGTTCATTCTTATTTGCAATGGCATTTATGGCTACTGATCCCGTCACAGCGTCTGGTACAAATGCTGGTAAGTGGATTTATGGGATTTTAATTGGGTTTATCGGCATGTTGATCAGAGTGATGAATCCTGCATATCCAGAAGGTTGGATGCTTGCTATCTTATTGATGAATACCTTTGCACCAACCATAGATTACTTTATAATAGATTCAAACATTAAAAAAAGATTAAGCCGTGGGTAATAGCAGTGTTATAAAATTTACGCTGATTATGACAGTCATAGTGGCTTTCATATTGGCATTATTAGTGATGGGATTAAAACCTGTCCATACTGAAAATGAATCTGTATATAATAAAAAAGGTATTTTATCTGCTGTCTCTGAGCAGTTAGGAAAAGATATAAATGTCATGTCCAATAAAGAAGTTCAAGATCTATTTGGAAGTCAAATGACAGTACAGGCCTTAAATGTCAAGGAGAAGTCCTCACTGACGATCAAATAAAGGCTATGTCTAAAGGTTACGCTAATAATGCATCAGAAGTGGATTTCGCAGTAGAAGCAAGAGAGCCTGAAGATGAGCGAATGATACCGCTTTACACTTTTAAAGCCAACGATGGTAAAGAGTACTACATCATGTATGCCCGTGGTAAAGGATTATGGGATGAGATTTGGGGCTATATCACTGTGGGTCCAGACTGGAAAACCATTCAAGGTGAGGCATTTGACCATAAAGGTGAGACACCTGGCCTTGGTGCCGAAATCAAAGATAATAAAGCTTGGTACACCCAATTTACAGGACGTAAAATTTATAATGACAAAGGAGAATTCCAACCTTTGCAAATTGTGAAGGGTGGCGTAAAAAAACCAGATTTTCAGGTTGATGCTATTTCCGGCGCTACCATTACAGGTAACGGGGTGCAGGAAATGCTAAAACGTGGATTGCAGTATTATGATCCCTATATAAAATCAAAATTGAGCGAAAATAAGAGTACTGCAACTGATACTTTGCAACAAATTTCAAAAGATACTTTAAAATAATTAATAATGGCTGACGTATTAGAAGTAAAAGAGCCTTCAATTTCTTTCGGCAAGGACGAAAAAAAGTTGCTTACAGATCCATTAAATGACAATAATCCTATAACAGTTCAAGTATTAGGCGTTTGTTCTGCATTGGCGGTGACAACTTTATTGAGTAAGGCTATCATTATGGGAATTGCGGTGACCTTGGTTACTGGGTTTGCAAATTTGATTACATCATCCCTTAGAAATTATATCCCTAAGCAAATAAGGATGATTGTACAATTAGTCATCATTGCCTTTTTAGTAACTGTGGTTGAATTGATCCTAAAGGCATACAACTATCCTATTTGGAAGGAATTATCAGTATTTATTGGATTGATTATTACCAATTGTATCGTTATGGGTAGATTAGAAGCATTTGCTCTATCCAATAGACCTTGGCGATCATTTTTAGATGGTCTTGGTAATGGATTTGGTTATGCTGTGATATTAGTGATTGTGGCTTTCGTGCGAGAACTCTTTGGAAAAGGATCTTTGTTTGATTTCAAAATTATTGGTCCCACAGCAGAGTACGCTTTGAATACTTCGGAAATCGGATGGCTTAATTGGTATGCACCAAATAACCTGATGATTTTGGCCCCGGCTGCCATGTTTGTTTTGGGTATTTTGATTTGGGTACAACGTACTTATAATAAAAAATTAGTTGATATTTCATAATATTATGTCATGGGTGATTTAATTAATATCTTTATAAAATCAGCATTTATTGAAAATATGGCATTGGCCTATTTTCTTGGAATGTGTTCTTTTCTTGCCGTTTCTAAAAGTGTAAAGACAGCATTGGGTTTAGGAATTGCGGTCATTTTTGTTTTAGGTTTGACAATTCCGATGAACTGGCTTATCGATTACTATTTATTGGGTGAGAATGGCTTTTTCAAACTCGATTTGACGTTTTTGCGTTTTATCATCTTCATTTCTACCATTGCTGCATTAGTACAATTGGTTGAGATGGTAGTTGAGAAGTATTCGCCATCTTTATACAATTCACTTGGGATTTTCTTACCACTTATTACTGTAAACTGTGCTATTTTGGGTGGATCATTATTTATGATCACAAAAGAATATAACTTTGTACAATCTGTTTCTTATGGATTGGGCGGAGGATTTGGATGGGCCTTGGCAATTGTTGCAATAGCTGCCATCCGAGAAAAAATGGCTTATTCCAATGTTCCTGCACCACTAAGAGGGTTAGGTATGGCTTTTATTCTTACCGGTTTGATGGGTATGGCGTTTATGGGTTTGATGGGTATCGATCCAGCAGCCTTTTAATTTTTCAAAATTTAAGAAATCATGGTATTACTTCCATTAATAGTATTAATATCTTGGACACCGATCATTTACGCTGTTGTAATCTTCAGTGCTGTGATATTGGCATTGTCTCTCATGTTGATTTATGCTAGAAAAAAATTGGTACCGCAAGGTAATGTGAAGATAATAATCAATGGAGATGAATCAGCACCTATAGAAACATCTCCCGGTTCATCACTATTGACAGCTCTTGGAGACCAAAAAGTATTTTTGCCATCAGCTTGTGGCGGTGGCGGTACTTGTGGTATGTGTGAATGTCATGTATATTCTGGTGGTGGCGATGTGTTACCTACAGAATTAAACCATTTATCGCGCAAGGAGGCTGCAGAAGGAATGCGTTTAGCCTGTCAGGTCAAGGTGAGAGAAGATATGAAAATTGGTATACCTCAAGAGATTTTCGGCATTAAAAAGTGGGAATGTGAGGTTATATCAAACTATAACGTGGCGTCATTCATTAAAGAATTTGTTGTGAGATTGCCGGAAGGCGAACACATGGATTTTCAGTCCGGAGGATATATTCAGATTGACGTGCCAAAAGTGACAGTAGACTTCAAAAATATTGACATCACTGCGCATCCAGAATACCACAATGACCCTAAGAAATTTCAATCTGAATGGGACTTGTACAAACTTTGGGATCTAAAAATGATCAACGATGAACCACAGTTTAGAGCCTATTCTATGGCAAATCACCCTGCTGAAGGTAATATAGTCAAGTTAAATATCAGGATTGCCACACCTCCATTCAATGGCGCCACTAAATCATGGATGCCTGTAAATCCGGGCGTATGTTCTTCCTATATCTTCGGCCTTAAACCTGGTGATAAATGCACAGTGTCCGGTCCATATGGCGAGTTTTTTATAAAAGACACAAAAAAAGAAATGGTGTATATCGGTGGTGGTGCTGGTATGGCACCTTTACGATCACACTTATTCCATCTATTTCACACACTTAAAACAAGGGATAGGAAAATATCATTCTGGTATGGCGGACGTACAAAGAGAGAGTTATTTTACATTGATGAGTTTAGAGCCATTGAGAGAGAGTTTCCAAACTTTAAGTTCTATGTAGCTTTGGACAATCCGCTTCCTGAAGATAATTGGCAAGTAAAGGCAGACATCGATAGCTCGGGTGATGGATTCAAGGGATTTATCATGCCTGTATTAGTGAAGGAATATCTTGCTAAGCATTCTGAACCGAAGAAATTGAATATTATTTCTGTGGCCCTCCGATGATGAACCAATCCGTTTTGAAAGCATTGGATGAGCTAGGAGTACCAGAAGATAATATAGCTTTTGATGATTTCGGAGGTTAATATTAGTGTAAATATCAAATAAAGTAAAAAGTCTGTGGAGCAATCCCAGACTTTTTTCGTTTACTATAGTTATGATAGAAAATTTTGATTGGACCATTTTGCAGGATGCATTTTTTGGCGCTGTGTGTGGTTACATTGCTAGCAGGCTTTTAGGGGGCGATGGCTATGGCTGTCTAGGCAACATTGTGGTGGGCGTCATAGGTGGTGTCATTGGCGTATGGGTTGTCAAAGTGGCAAAGATTCCCATGATGGATGGTATAGTAGGCAGGTTTGTCACAGCGGTGTTAGGTGCGATAGTATTATTGGCTTTTATCGAAGTGATCAAATTTCTTCAGCGCACCAATCAAAATAGTCGGAGGAGTAGGAGGTAATCTATTTTTTTCTTCTGTCTGTAAGTCAACATCTCCACTAACTCCATAAACCTATCTAATGATTTACGAAGGTCATCTATTACCGCTTTTTCATTAATGATTACATTTCCTATACCAGTATAATAATCTCCATGATTTACTATAAAGGTGCCTTCATCATTAAGGAATAGGATGGGGTCAATTTTCAAAACAGATGCTATAATCTTCAATTCATCCAAGGTAGGAGTTTTCTCTCCATATTCTTTTTTTTTATATGTATTTTTAGACATGGGTAGATGATCTATCATTTGTTCCCTTGAGATATTTTTAGCTTCTCGCAATGATTTTATCTTCAGTCCAATATTCATACTACATAATTTTTATATTATAAAAACCAAAATATTGGACAAGTATATTAAATAGTTGGACAAATTGACCAAATTTTTGAAGACAAAATTGAAAAATGCGCCTTACCTTTGTTTTAATATAATATTACCGTAAAAACCGATAAACTATGGTACGAAAAATTAGCTTTTTGGTGTAATGATGAGCAGTTATAGTATTTTTGCACAAAGGGATAATCTGATGAAGACCAAAATAAGCAAATATCAAGATAGGCTCGAGAGAATACTATTGATGTTAGTAACTTGAATTCTGGATTTTATTTTTTACAAATTATATATAATAACTCAAAAATAAACACTTTCAAATTTTTTAAACCAAAAAATTAAATAAATATTTAAACATGAAACGCTTAATTTGTATTGTACTTACCTTGCATGTTTTTGCATCCTGCCAGAACGATAGTAATGATTTTGTTAACTATTCGCTCATTGGAAATTGGGAAGGGTTTTTAGTGGTTAAAGAGACAAAGGATTCAATATCAACAACAATTGACACTATTGACAATCATCAATGGTATTTTGGTAATGATTCATTAGTAACAAACCAAGGGGATCCTGAATTAGTTGGACGAGATTTAGTTAGAGATACTTTTACCTATTTCTTAAACCAATCGAATTCATCTTTAAAACTTGAGAAGAACCTTTATCCTCCAATAGGGAATTTGGGTTTGAAATATGAAATTACTTATAAGGTTATTGAATTAAATTCTACAAAACTATCATTAGAAAGCCATAATAAATACATAAATACTAAAAATGAAACTATTTTTTCAACTAAAACATATTACTTGACAAAAAATTGATTGGCCTATGATGATTTAAGTGGGAAAAATATAAAGCAGCTTGTATTATAGCGCTATGAATAGTGGGTAAACATTTAGGGTTTGCTGAAAAAATTAAAATCCTTCAATTTGAACATAATTAAGCGTAACGGCAGTGCCGGTACTAAATGGACATCTTTTATTAGTTGTGATCCCACAGAGTTATGCAGATATTGTTGACATGGCACACCTAGCTCGGGCCCTGGCCAATACATTTGACCAGACGAATTTTGAAGTCAAAGTTAATTGCTTTAATGTTGTTACTCCTATACTTACGATTGCTGTCAGAGATTTAATTTTTGAGATATCGCTTAATCCTGTCACAGGGAATGAACATATTGTGAACATAAATACCAACGTTTATGATCAAAAATACGTTATTAATGTAAAAGATCTCATGGGAAGAATCATGAAATCGGTAGGTGGACTACATGGGGAGAATGTGATAGATATGACAGATATCAGTAATGGTATCTATTTGGTAGAAGTCATGTCAGGAAATGATCAGTGTTTACCACCAAAGTAGTACGTTTATAATTAAAATTATTAATAGTTAAGTATTGGGTAGTCTTTTTGACTACCCGTATATACGCTAAAAGTATTATGATGAAATCCCCATGATACAAAGATCACAAACCTATATGATTAAATCAAGGGGATTCCATGTGGCCTTTGAAACATAATTAAATTTATAGAATTAGGCATTTAAGCAATTAGTGTTTTATATGGAACAGGTTTGTGCTTTATCATTCGCAGTGGAATAGTTCAATAAAGTGTGTCTGGGTTAAAAATAATTAATAAAACAACCATGATAGGTTTTGATGCTTCAACTTGTAAACAACTACCATGCTTTGTGGAAAATCTGTCAAGGCTGGCGACATAGGAGCCATTCATTTTAGCCTTTACTGATTTGGAACAAAGCATACCTTTGTTTTCAAGTTGAAGCATCATGTTCTGGACTCTTGCGCTCATACGTCTGACTTATCTGATATGTTGATTGACTACTTCTGGATATAAATACATGATTTCTCTTTGTATTGATTTCCAATTATTCGCTGTTCTCCGCCAAGATTTTCATTGTGCATCAGGGATAGATATATCTGTTTTAGCAACGCTGTTTCCGATACCCAGGCAGCTTTGCCTTTTACGATTTTTCTAATGATTCTATGAAGTGCCTCCACAGGGTTGGTTGTGTATATCATCCTGCGTATGTATTATTCCAAAGTTCATGAATGCCATGAAGTTCTTCCCATGATTGCTCCCATTGTTCTACTACGTATTTGTATCTTTCACCCCATTGTTCTTTGAACAGTTCGAAGGCCGATAGGGCTGCTTCCTTCAATAGGTGCGCTATATACTTTCCTTAGCGAAGCTACTACCTTTTTCACATCCTTATCGTCCACATATTTCATTGAACTTCTTACTTGGTGGACTATACATTTTTGAATAATACCTCTTGGATATTCTTCCTGGATCGTCTGTGAAAATCCCTTCAGATTATCTGTGCATATCACAAGAATGTCTTCAACGACTCGCTTTTTCAGGTCTTGTAATACCAATCCCCAATTGTGGGCTCCCTCACTTTGGTTGATGTACAAGCCTAGTAAGTCCCTGTTGCCTGCCCAATCTACCGAATACACCGTATAAAATGCCCTAGTACTATACACGCCTTCATGCCGCACCTTAAAATGTATCGCATCCAGATATACAATGGGATAAAATGATAGAAAATGGCCGAGTTTTCCACTTCAATCTCGGGCAATACATTGTCCGTAATTTGAGATATCTTCCCCACTGATATTTCTATCCCATAGATCTTTTGTATCAATCTTCGTACATCCTCAACAGAATTGCCTTGTGCGTATAAAGCGATGATTTGTTCATCGATGCCGCTATGGAGTTCCTTTCTCGTTTACCTATCAGTTCAGGCTCGAAAGTTGAATTCCTATCTCTGGGTGTGTGTACCTCGATAGGGCCACTTTGTCATGATGACCTATTTCTTCGTATATCCATTCGCTTATTGCTCTTACCCATGTTCAATTCATCTGCTATATGATGATCGACTTCACCCTCCAACATTTTATTGACCATGTTTTGTAACAGCTCACTAAACGGACTCCCGTCTCCAAACAAGGACTCTTTTGAATAGAGTCGTTGTTTCATCCTTTCGTAAAAGCGCTATCGCTTCTAACTTTCTTTTCTTCTTTATTCATTTTG
Source organism: Saprospiraceae bacterium (assembly GCA_041392785.1). Classification (GTDB taxonomy): domain Bacteria; phylum Bacteroidota; class Bacteroidia; order Chitinophagales; family Saprospiraceae; genus OLB9. The sequence goes on along the minus strand of JAWKLK010000008.1, from coordinate 33,235 downwards.
CAAAGATAGATAGACACACTTTATTGAACAGTCTCTTCGCAGTAGTAGATTATCAAAAATACCCTCCTTCATCTTGTTTCGATTGTATCTGTAACAATATTCATCTAGATAGTATTGCAGATGTTTAGCGTGACCATGTATGCACATCTCAACCAAGATTTAAATCCCATATTATTCGATGCATTACTGTAAAATTACTTCCCTTTCTTCTTCGATTTCTCCGTTTTGAGATTTGGCATTTCTTTCTCTAAACTTCGATATGACGACCAAGCATCGGGTTTTATTTCTGCTGACTTTGAAATGGTTTTATCCATGAAAGTTTTCAAATTATTCTTTGTCGATCTATCAATTTGTTTAGCATATATGCGGCCAGCTCCTTTCCACCTTTTTCTATGGCTATGACTATCAATCTTTTTATTCTTATTTTCCTCCAACTACGCCTTCCTCTTGCTGACCGATCACGAACTCATCAACTTCTACTTTGCCAGTCAAAAGATTATCTCTACTACTAGCCATGACTTGCATGACTTTTTGTAAACATCCAACATGTCTTTTGTCTTAAATCAAGTTTTCGACTTAGTTCAGTAGATGCAATTCCTTTTTTACTCGTTGAAACATAATACACAATCCAAAACGCTTTAAGGATTGAAAATTTTACTTTATGAAACGAGTACCAACCGTTGGACTCTCTAGATATCCACATTTAGTACATTGCCGAGTATATTTGTTGATGCCTTTGCAATGCTTTTTATGTTTGCATTTGGGACATTCATAACCACCCTTTCCACTTTAATTCTGATAAATAAGCATAACAGAATCTTCATCAGGAAATTTGCTCTGAAACTCAAATATTGATAGGCTTTTAAATTTTGCTTCCATTATATTAACTATATTTGTAGCAAATATAGGGGTTAAATTCATTTATAATATGCCTAATTCAATAAATTTATATACATGAAATCAACATAAGCGGCGTGCATGCAAACCTGAATGATTAAAGAGGGTAAGATTAGTGCCTAATTTTTCAAGTGAAGCAATTCCGCAAATCAAACAAATTCAACAACTTAGCAAATTCTAAATAGATGAAGACTTTTTATATTTTTGTAATTCTTAGTTTAGGTTTTATTTCGGCAAATTGCCAAACTCGGTATGCTAAGATTATAGATTTTGATAATAGACCACAAGGAGCTATAGAAATAGAAAAATATAATGAAAATTATTTTATCCACCACGACGGAATTTGTGTTAATGAAGATGGAAATTTACTAGAAGCATGCTGTGGAGTGTTATTGATGGATGAACTTGCAAATATATCGGATAGTGTTTTGGTTCGCCAGTTTAGTACTGGGGTTGAGTCCATGATTATTGATACCACTCAAAATCAAATTCTTTTTATGGGAGAAGAATATCTTAAGGATGATTACTCTAAAGCTTTTATTGTTAATCAGATAAGTTTGGATGATCTATCTTTGAAGAGTAGCTATAGATTGCATGAGGACAGGGCTGAAGAAAGAATATACTATCAGTTGGTTTCTACGCTTTTTAACCAAAAATTGATGGTTGGCGGAACTGCCAATGGATTGAATGATCAATCTGGCTTAGGTCAAATATTCATAATGGATAAAAACGTATTGGATACTCTTTTGACCATAAACTATGCTGCGGAAAATGCTGTATGGTCTTCCTTAGTAGATGTAAATAATTTTCTCACACTTTCTGTACTAGTGAGAGAAAATGCTCTTAACGAAAAGGCCCACATATTAAAATACGATTCGTGCGTAAATCTTGTATGGCATTGGATTTCTGAACCAACACGTTCGACTCAATCCACACATATGTGCGAGTTAGACAACGGTAATATTGTTATAGCATTAGCTGACAAAACATTTAATTATGCCGTAAAACTCCAATCTGTAAGGCCTGACAAGAGTATTGCTTGGGAGTTCAAATTTTGGGATCACAATACAAAAACAGCAAGAAATGTATATTCTCTCAAAAAGCTTAAAAATGGAGATTTTATCGGCACAGGGACTTATGGGAATCGTAATATCAACGTCAGTTCGATAATATTTAGGGTGCCTTATTTATTCCGTATGACAGCGGATGGAAAATTGCTATGGGAAAAGGCATTTTATAGAGACCGCCCTGTATTAGATTTTTGTGATGGTAGTTTACATGATGTTGAAGAAACGGATAATGGCGATTTAATAGCAGTTGGCATTTTAAAAAACTACCTTGAATATGATCCCATGGTCATGCAAGGACGATCCGATCCCGACATATTTATTGTGCGGATGGATGCCAATGGGTGTATAGATGATCAGTGTGAGATGCTCACTAAGGTTTTTCCTGACACCATAAGTAGCACATTGAGTACACCTCATCTGACTTATGAGGAAGCTATGCTTTATCCAAATCCATCTAATGGACATATAGAGTTGCTCAACAATGAATCAGTGGCTAGGCTTTCCTTCCATACTGCACAAGGTGCACTCGCAAAAGAAGTTGCTACACCTGATCAAGATTTATTTCTTACTGACCTGCCTACAGGTATGTACATCGTCCATTTACAGCTTAAGTCTGGTAAAATCATAAAACAAAAAATAATTATTCACTAACTAAATTAATAGTACAGTCATGAAGTTTTACAACATAATATTCATCTTCACATTATCATTTTTAGCTTGTAAAAAAGAATGTGAAACTACTGAATTTATCCACTGCGAAAACCATCAAATTACCGAATGCCTATTGGGGTCTTGGGAGGCAACACATTTTTCTGCGGGCTTTGATTACCCATTAGAAATGGTGGAAGATAGAGAAAGATTTACTTTCGTTGATAATCTAATTTTTTCGAGACAAGAAGCAGCCTCAAGTAAGGAATGTAGAGGAAACTATCATATAAATGTATTGAACAAAACAATAAGTTTTGAAACAGACTGCTTCAATATTGAATATACATTTGATATTTCAACAACAACTTTTAAATTATATAAAATGGGAAGACATGGATTATCTACCAGGCAGTTTAAAAAAATATGATAGAATTAGGCATTTAAGCAATTAGTGTTTTATATGGAACAGGTTTGTGCTTTATCATTCGCAGTAGTAGATTATCAAAAATACCCTCCTTCATCTTGTTTCGATTGTATCTGTAACAATATTCATCTAGATAGTATTGCAGATGTTTAGCGTGACCATGTATGCCTCTCAACCAAGATTTAAATCCCATAATTATTCGATGCATTACTGTAAAATTACTTCCTTTCTTCTTCGATTTCTCCGTTTTGAGATTTGGCATTTCTTTCTCTAAACTTCGATATGACGACCAAGCATCGGTTTTTATTTCTGCTGACTTTGAAATGGTTTTATCCATGAAAGTTTTCAAATTATTCTTTGTCGATCTATCAATTTGTTTAGCATATATGCGGCCAGCTCCTTTCCCACCTTTTTCTATGGCTATGACTATCAATCTTTTATTCTTATTTTTCCTCCCAACTACGCCTTCCTCTTGCTGACCGATCACGAACTCATCAACTTCTACTTTGCCAGTCAAAAGATTATCTCCACTACTAGCCATGGCTTGCATGACTTTTTGCTTAAACATCCAACATGTCTTTTGTCTTAAATCAAGTTTTCGACTTAGTTCAGTAGATGCAATTCCTTTTTTACTCGTTGAAACATAATACACAATCCAAAACGCTTTAAGGATTGAAAATTTTACTTTATGAAACAGAGAACCAGCCGTTGGACTCTCTAGATATCCACATTTAGTACATTGCCGATCGTATTTGTTGATGCCTTTGCAATGCTTTTTATGTTTGCATTTGGGACATTCATAACCACCTTTCCACTTTAATTCTGATAAATAAGCATAACAAGAATCTTCATCAGGAAATTTGCTCTGAAACTCAAATATTGATAGGCTTTTAAATTTTGCTTCCATTATATTAACTATATTTGTAGCAAATATAGGGGTTAAATTCATTTATAATATGCCTAATTCAAAAATATGATTTGTACTGGCAGCTATAGGTGTGCAACAGTTAAGAGTTTAAAAACCTAGAAATTACCAGAGAGTTATTTGCTCAATTATATGATATATACATTGAAAGATACTTGAACTGTTTACCAGATCATCTTTCGACCGAGATTTTATACAAGGCAAAATGACTTTTTGAATGTTTCGAATTATGAATCCGACTTGTTTTACTCACTATTCTCTAAACATTGAGCCAATATTCTTGTTGCATAATTGATAGTTAATTTATTAGATATGTTTGAATTTTTCAAGTTATTGATTATTATAGTCGGAGTAGTAGGCGGAGCCTTTTTATTTATAAACTTAAGACAAATCTTTAAAGGGGGTGAATTCAGAGGTACCTGCGCAAGTAATAATCCTGCACTCAAGAATCAATTGGGTGAATGTACTATTTGCGGGAAAAAGACAGATGACGCGTGTCAGATGCCAGAAGTAAAGGCATAGTATTATGATTTGCCAAAAAACTAAGGTAATTGCTAAATTAATTTATTGATAAAAACGCATTTGCTAAAATGAAAATTGACAAGATTGCCTTATTTTTTTGTCTTATCTCCATATCAATTTTGACGTTTTGGTATTATCCCAAATGGAACAAGTCCGGAAGTGAAGCCACTTTAAGTTGGGATTCGTCAGGGTATTACTGGTATCTTCCAGCCGTCTTCATTTACCACGACTTGAAACAGCTCACTTTTTCACAAGACATCCTTCAGAAATATCAACCCACACCTGAATTTCAACAAGCTTATGTACATCCATCTGGCAATTATGTGCTAAAATACAGTTCAGGACAAGCTATCATGATGTTTCCAGGCTTTATTTCAGGACATTTGGCAGCCAAAGTATTGAAATATCCTCAGGATGGTTTTTCACCACCATATCAATTTGGAATATTTATTTGGGGATGGATAATGTGTCTATTTGGTATCTATATGCTGTATAAGGTGCTTAGGATTCATTTTTCAGCAATGTCTACAGCCATAACCCTCCTTGTTATAGTCTTTGGCACCAATTATTTAGAATACGGTGGGATTACCAATACAATGACCCATAATTATCTTTTTACTTACTATGCTTGCTTGATCTATGTTACAGATAGATTTTATAATAATCCATCAATACTATGGAGCATTTGTATTGGTGCTATTTTAGGCATCATGGTGTTAACCAGGCCCACAGAAATACTTGCTGTTATTATACCTTTATTATATGGATTGAATTTTTCATTAAATGATGTAGTACAAAGGATAAAATTTATAGGTGTAAACATTGCAAAGTATCTCCTTGCCATCGCATTATTTATAGGTATTGGGAGTATTCAATTGTTTTATTGGAAATATGTTTCAGGAGAATGGCTTGTATATAGTTATGAAGACCAAGGATTCAGTTGGTTGCATCCACACATGTTTGAAGGATTTTTCTCGGCGACAGGATGGATGGTGTATAGCCCACTAGTAATTTTATTCATTCCTGGTATTTTTGCTCTTTGGTACCAAAAAAGGAATTTGGCACCAACATTTACATTGTTTATTATATTATTTATTTATGTCACGTTTGCATGGGATATTTGGTGGTATGGAGGCTCCGTTGGCCAGCGTGCTTTAGTACAAATGTATCCTGTTTTAGCATTTCCTATCGCCGCATTTGTAGGTATTTTTAAAAAAGTCTCAGTATTTGCTATCTTAGGAACTTTGTTGATGACTTTAGGTATCCACTACAATTTTTGGGTTATTCACCAGGCTCACAAAGGAGGAATGCTTTTTGCGGGTTTTATGACAAGACCATATTTGATGGCTATTTTACTGAGAGACAAGATGCCAGATGGAGCCCTTAATTTGATGGATACACGTTATAATTATCAAGGAATTTTACAAAACCCTAAGATTCTACTAGCGCAGGATAGTATGAGAAAAGAATGCATCAGTGGTGATATACAATATAGTCAAGTTCAAAAGGTTACTTTGGAACAGAACGGTGGTTGGCTTAGGATTAGCGCCAATTTCGTAATCAAGGAAAAAGAATGGGATACATGGAAGATGACTCAGTTGATAGTGAGGTATAAACATGGGGAGGATCATTTGGGTGATGATGTCTTGAGAGTGCAGAGGCACTTTGACGGAGGCTCTAAAAATCTGTATCTAGACTCCAAAATCAGAGTTGGGGCTGATACTGCAGAAATATTTTTATGGAATGCAGATGGTAGAAAAGAACTGTGTATGGAAAACTTAGAAATTGTGTATCACACAGGTGATTGAAATTGATGTATACAAGCAAATTTACGCGTTAAAGTTCTATTTATAATTGGCCTTTGTTTTGGGCAAATTTATCTATTAATGCGTAAATTATTGAATAACTTAATCAAATAAATTATTATAAATTGCAATATGAAAATCAAATTTATATTTACTAAATATTAAGAAAAAAAATATAAAAAAAAGGTAGTAAAAGTTTTTAGAATTCTGAAAAAGGAGTACCTTTGCATCGCTTTTGGAAAAAGATCCATTTGCGAATTGAAAATTTGATTGAAAATCGTTTGCCAGTGTAGCTCAGTTGGCCAGAGCAGCTGATTTGTAATCAGCGGGTCGGGGGTTCGAATCCCTCCACTGGCTCATGACATTGTGAGGGGATGCGCCGAAGTTGGAGAGACGGGGCAGACTGTAAATCTGTTGCTTTTGGCTGAATAGGTTCGAATCCTATCATCCCCACAAGATCCATGGCAATAGATTTAATATTTGCGGAAGTAGCTCAGTTGGTAGAGCATCAGCCTTCCAAGCTGAGGGTCGCGGGTTCGAGTCTCGTCTTCCGCTCAAATTTTCAATATCTTGAGCAACCATAACCGACATTAGCGGCCGATGTAGCTCAGGGGTAGAGCACTTCCATGGTAAGGAAGGGGTCAAGGGTTCAAATCCCTTCATTGGCTCAATTTTAATAGGATTCATTTTATTCAAATAATTTTAAGTTCAGAAAATTTTAAACTGATGGCTAAAGAAACATTTGTAAGGACCAAGCCCCACGTAAATATAGGTACAATTGGTCACGTTGACCACGGTAAGACTACTCTTACTGCGGCTATCACGTATGTTCTTTCTGAGAAAGGTTTTGCAGAGAAAAAGGATTATGATTCTATCGATGCAGCACCTGAGGAAAAAGAAAGAGGTATTACCATTAATACTGCCCACGTAGAGTATGAAACCGAAAATCGTCATTATGCACACGTGGACTGTCCTGGTCACGCGGATTATGTGAAAAACATGGTTACGGGTGCTGCTCAGATGGATGGTGCTATACTTGTATGTGCAGCTACAGATGGACCTATGCCTCAAACAAGAGAACACATCCTTCTTGCTAGACAGGTTGGTGTGCCTCGTATTGTAGTTTTCATGAATAAGGTTGACCTTGTGGACGATCCAGAAATGCTTGAACTAGTTGAGATGGAGTTGAGAGAACTTCTTAGCTCTTACCAATTTGATGGTGATAATACACCGATTATTCAAGGTTCAGCATTGAAAGCCCTTGAAGGTGATGCTAGTGCAAAACAAAAAATCCTTGACTTGATGTCTGCAGTAGATGATTACGTTCCAGAACCAGTCAGAGAAGTTGATAAGACATTCTTGATGCCAGTGGAAGATGTATTTTCTATCACAGGTAGAGGTACTGTTGCTACAGGAAGAATAGAAAGAGGTGTTATCAATACAGGTGACCCAGTTGAAATCATTGGTATGATGAAAGCAGGTGATAAACCTTTGACTTCTACTGTAACAGGTGTTGAGATGTTCAGAAAAATCCTTGAAAGAGGTGAAGCTGGAGACAACGCTGGACTTCTTCTAAGAGGTATCGAAAAAGAAGCAATCAGAAGAGGTATGGTTATCGTTAAACCAGGTTCTGTAAAACCTCACTCTCATTTCAAATGTGAAATTTACGTTTTGGGTAAAGACGAAGGAGGTAGACATACACCATTCTTTAATGGTTACAGACCTCAGTTTTATTTCAGAACAACAGACGTAACTGGTGATGTGAAATTACCTGATGGAATTGAAATGGTTATGCCAGGTGATAACGTTTCACTTGAAGTGAAATTATTATCTCCTATCGCAATGGAGAAAGGTCTTCGTTTTGCGATCAGAGAAGGTGGTAGAACAGTAGGTGCAGGTCAGGTTACTGAAATCATTGCCTAATTAATTGAAGATAGCTTTAGTTAATTTATATAAAGTTATGAAAAATTAAGTACTCTATATTGAGTACTTAATTTTTCTTTTTATCGTTTCTGTATTTTAGAAGCGTTTTTTAATAGGGGAGTAGCTCAATTGGTAGAGTGGCGGTCTCCAAAACCGTAGGTCGCAGGTTCGAGCCCTGTCTCCCCTGCAAACATTGTTAATATACTTTTTAATTAGTCAAAATAAAATAATTAGAATGGAGAATATCAAACTATACCTTCAGGAAAGTTATAATGAATTAATAAATCATGTAACATGGCCTACTTGGAGTGAGTTGATTTCAAGTGCTAAATTGGTTTTGGTTTCGACTGTGATTATTTCAGGTATAATATTCCTGTTTGATTTAGTGGCTAAGAATCTTCTTTCACTAATCTATGGTATAAATTAATATTTGGGATGTCAGAGACTAAAAAATGGTACTCACTCCGCGTCGTAAGTGGCAAGGAGAAAAGCATAAAGGAACGCATTGAGCTTGAGATACAAAGGAACAATTGGAATAATATTGTTACTCAAGTATTAGTTCCTTCTGAAAAGGTATACAAAATACGCAATGGAAAGAAAGTTATCTTAGAAAGAAATATTCTACCTGGTTATATATTAGTTGAGGCTATTCAAGAGTTATTTTCTGCTGAAGTTGTAACCACAATTTCTAATGTATTAAATGTAATTCATTTTTTAGGCAAAAACCATCCTATTCCTATGAGTCAAGCAGAAGCTAACAGAATGTTGGGTAAACTTGATGATTCTCAGGAAGTTTCAGCTTCCATGATTGAACCGTTTTTGGTTGGAGAAACGGTAAAAATAATTGATGGTCCTTTTAATGACTTTGTAGGTGACGTCAAAGAAGTTAATGAAGATAAGAAAAAGTTAGTTGTAATAGTGAAGATTTTCGGTAGAGGTACCGAAGTTGAACTGAATTATATGCAAGTTGAAAAACAATCATAAATAGTTTTATCTTTTTTGACTTTAGTCTTTAAAATGAGCTTCCCTAAAGTCAGAGTAATTTTTATCTAAAAGTAAGTAGTTTTAAAAATGGCAAAAGAAATTCAAACATATGTGAAACTCCAGGTGAAAGGAGGTCAAGCAAATCCTGCACCACCAGTTGGACCTGCATTAGGTTCTAAGGGACTGAATATCATGGAGTTTTGTAAGCGATTCAATGCAGAAACTCAGGAGATGATGGGGAAATTGTTGCCCGTGGTAATCACGGTGTACAAGGACAAATCATTTGATTTTGTTATCAAAACTCCACCTGCAGCTGTACAATTGTTGGAAGTCGCAAAATTAAAAAGTGGTTCAGCTCAACCAAATAGAAATAAGGTGGGATCTGTGTCATGGAATCAAGTGCGGGAGATCGCAGATAATAAGATGAAAGACTTGAACGCATTTACCATCGAAAGTGCCATGAAAATGGTGGCAGGTACTGCGAGAAGTATGGGTATCACTATTTCAGGTGAATCACCATTTCAGGTTGAAGAGAGAGTAGAAAATTAATTTTTTAATCCAAGGGAGCCAATTGTATTAACATTGGCGTCATACCTAAATTTTTTAATATGGCAAAAGTAAGTAAAAAGAGAAAGCTTGCTAATGAAAAGGTTGATCCGATGAAATTATATTCATTAAAGGATGCATCTGAGTTAGTAAAGCAAGTAAACACAACAAAGTTTGATGCGTCTGTAGATTTACACATCCGACTAGGTGTAGATCCTAGAAAAGCGGATCAAGCGATTAGAGGTACAGTTACATTACCTCATGGAACAGGTAAAGTGAAGAGAGTTTTAGTCTTATGTACTCCAGATAAAGAAGCAGAAGCGAAAGATGCAGGAGCAGACCATGTGGGATTGGATGAATACATATCTAAAATCCAACAAGGATGGACGGACATTGATGTCATCATTGCCACACCGAATGTAATGGCTAAGATAGGTCAAATTGGTCGTATTTTAGGTCCAAGAGGATTAATGCCAAACCCTAAGACTGGAACAGTGACACTAAATGTTGGAGCAGCAGTTCAAGAGGTAAAGGCAGGTAAAATAGCATTCAGAGTTGATAAATATGGTATTATCCACTCACCTATAGGTCGAGTTTCCTTCTCAGCGGACAAGATTGCTGAGAATGCTGTAGAACTGATCTCTACTTTAGAGAAAATGAAGCCGTCTACCGCAAAGGGTGTTTACATGAAGTCTATCAGTATGGCAAGTACCATGAGTCCTGGTATTTCTGTTGATGCAAAGACTATTAAGTAACTTTATTAAATTTTAGAGAAATGTTAAAACAAGATAAAGGAGTATTAATCCAAGAGTTAAAGGATAAGTTTGAAAGCAATAGTTTCTTCTATGTTACTGATGCATCTACTTTAACAGTAGAGAAAATCAATAATTTGAGAAGAAAATGTTTTGAGAAAGGTGTTGAAATAAAGACAGTCAAAAACACATTGGCTAAAAAAGCAATGGAACAATTGGATGACAGTCGCAATTTCAAAAGTATTTTTGACGCCTTTAAAGGTCAGAGTACCATTATTTTCTCAAACGATTCAAAGCTTCCTGCTACTATTATTAAGGAGTTTAGAGGTAAGGCTGACAAACCTGCATTGAAAGCTGCTTATATCGATTCAGATATATTTTATGGTGATGACCAACTGGAATTTTTGATTAAACTTAAGTCCAAAAATGAATTGGTTGGAGAAATCATCGGATTGTTACAGTCACCTGCTAAGAATGTTATTAGCGGACTTAAATCTGGTGGTTCGACTATCGCTGGTTTATTGAAAACATTAGAAGAAAGATAGAAACAGTTTGCCGGAAGCTGAATTGTATTAATTCCGGAGTTTTAAATGTTACGTTATAGCTTCCAACATTAACGAAATTATTTATTAAAATTTTTAATCCATTTATTATGGCAGATTTAAAATCGTTTGCAGAACAACTTGTAAACTTGACTGTAAAAGAAGTAAATGAGTTAGCTCAAATACTTAAAGATGAATATGGTATTGAACCTGCAGCAGCAGCAGTAGCAGTAGCAGCTCCAGCGGGAGGTGGTGCAGCAGCAGCTGACGCGCCTGCGGAAAAAACTGAGTTTGATGTTGTTCTTACTTCAGCAGGAGCCAATAAATTGGCAATTGTAAAAGAAGTGAAAACCATCCTTAACTTAGGGTTGAAAGAAGCAAAAGATTTAGTAGACGCTGCACCTTCAGTGATTAAAGCTGGTGCATCAAAAGCAGAAGCTGAATCCATGAAGGCAACCCTTGAAGGTGCCGGTGCTTCTGTTGAATTGAAGTAACTTGTTGTGTTTTTCAGGACTTATACAGATTAAGTCCAGAAAAAAGATGATATCTGGCTTAACCTAGTCTACAGACTGGGTTAAGCTATCGTCATTAATGTAGAATTTTTTTCTGGAATGTTCCAGAGTAATATATCAGATTACGATAACAATTAACTTTTAAGTATGTCAACAAACGGAGTCGTAACTTCTGCCGGAAAAAGAATAAGTTTCGGCAAAACAAAATTGGATAACCAATATCCTGACCTTTTGGAAATCCAAATTAAATCATTTCAGGAATTTTTTCAACTTGAAACTACACCTGAGAATAGAGGTAATGAAGGCCTTTATAGGGTTTTTCAGGAAAACTTCCCTATCTCAGATGCGAGAAATATTTTCACTCTTGAATTTTTAGATTACTATATAGACCCACCTCGTTATTCCATAGAGGAATGTATGCAGAGAGGTTTGACTTATTCAGTTCCACTAAAAGCTAGATTGCGCTTATCTTGTAATGATGAAGAGCACGTAGATTTTCAAACCATTGTTCAGGATGTTTTCCTTGGAAATATACCTTATATGACCAATAAGGGAACATTTATGATTAATGGCGCTGAAAGAGTCGTTGTATCCCAATTACATAGATCCCCAGGTGTATTCTTTAGCCAGACTTTCCACCCAAATGGTACCAAAATATTCTCAGCCAGAGTTATCCCATTTAAAGGTGCCTGGATGGAGTTTGCTACGGATATCAATTCCGTTATGTATGCCTATATCGATAGAAAGAAGAAATTTCCGGTTACCACACTTCTTCGAGCAATTGGATTCGATTCAGATAGGGATATTCTGAATCTATTTGGTCTTTCTGAAGAGATACCTTCTGATAAAAAATCATTGAAGGATGCCATTGGTCGTAAACTTGCAGCAAGGGTATTGCGTAAATGGTCAGAAGACTTCGTAGATGAAGATACTGGAGAAGTGGTTACGCTTGAGAGAAATGAAATTATCCTCGAGCGTGATGTGGTATTGGATGAAGAAAATATTGAGTTGATCATTGAGGAAGGTGTTGATACTGTAATTCTTCAGAAAGAAGATCTAGAAGAAGATTATACAATAATATATAATACCTTACAGAAAGATCCTGCATCAAGTGAAGTTGAAGCCGTGACTCAAATCTATAGACAATTAAAGTACTGATCCACCTGATGAAGAAACAGCGAGAGGGATCATTGACAAATTATTTTCTCTGATAAAAGATATAATTTAGGAGAAGTAGGGCGATATAAAATAAATCGTAAGCTTAGCCTTGAAATACCTAAGGACACTTTAGTGCTTACAAAGGAAGATATCATTTCCATTGTGAGGTATTTAGTCATTTTGGTCAATCAAAAAGCTGAGCTTGATGATATTGACCATTTGGCAAATAGACGCGTACGTACTGTTGGAGAACAGTTGTATGCTCAGTTTGGCGTAGGTTTAGCAAGGATGACTCGTACTATTCGTGAAAGAATGAATGTTCGTGATAATGAAGTTTTCACTCCGATAGATTTGATCAATGCACGAACTTTGTCTTCTGTAATTAATTCATTTTTTGGAACAAGTCAGTTATCCCAGTTCCTAGATCAGACCAACCCACTGTCTGAAATTACACATAAGAGAAGGATTTCTGCTTTAGGACCTGGTGGTCTTTCGAGAGAAAGAGCAGGTTTCGAAGTTCGAGACGTACATTATTCTCACTATGGTAGGTTATGTACAATTGAGACACCAGAAGGGCCGAATATTGGTCTTATTTCCACTTTGTGCGTACATGCAAAAGTGAATAAAATGGGCTTCCTTGAGACACCTTACCGAAAAGTAGTAGATGGCAAGGTGGACATGTCGGGAAATATTCAATATTTGTCTGCGGAAGCCGAGGATTATAGAAGAATAGCACAAGCAAATGCGGTTATTAATGAAGGAGGTTCCTTTGTCTCTGATAGGATTAAATCTAGAGAACACGGTGAATTCCCAGTTTTGACGGCTGAAGAATTAGAATATATGGATATTGCTCCAAATCAAATTGTGGGCGTATCTGCTTCTTTGATTCCTTTTCTTGAAAATGATGATGCTAACAGGGCTTTGATGGGTTCTAACATGCAGCGTCAGGCTTTACCTCTAGTGAAGCCTAAGTCTCCAATCGTTGGAACAGGACTTGAGGCAAAAGTTGCAGAAGATTCAAATATGTTGATTAATGCCGAAGGTGAAGGTGTTGTTGAGTATGTTGATGCAAATGAAATTGTGATTCGTTATGACAAATCTGAAGATGAGATGTTAGTTTCATTTGATGATAACGTCAAAACTTATAAGTTAGCAAAATTTGTTAGAACGAACCAAGGTTCATGTATCAATCTTAAGCCAATTGTCAATAAGGGTCAACGAGTAAGAAAAGGCAGTCTCCTATGCGAAGGTTATGCCACAGAGAATGGTGAATTGGCCCTTGGTCAAAACTTACAAGTAGCATTCATGCCTTGGAAAGGTTATAATTTTGAGGATGCGATTGTGATTTCTGAAAGAGTGCTGAAAGAAGATATTTTTACTTCTTTGCATATTGAAAGTTACGAAATTGATGTTCGAGATACCAAACTAGGTGAAGAGGAATTTACAAATGATATTCCAAATGTGAGCGAAGAAGCCACAAAAGACCTAGATGAAAATGGTATTATCAGAATCGGCGCTTGGGTGAAAGAAGGGGATATTTTGATTGGTAAAATCACTCCAAAAGGGGAATCTGATCCAACACCTGAAGAGAAATTGCTTAGAGCAATCTTTGGAGATAAAGCTGGGGATGTGAAAGATGCATCATTGAAAGCATCGCCTTCTACTACTGGTATAGTGATAGACAAACAGTTGTTTGCACGCGCAAAAAAAGATAAAGATCAAAAGGTTCAAGAAAAGGAATTGTTAAATAAACTTGATGAAAATCATGCGATTAACATCAATGAGTTAAAGACGATTCTAGTTGATAAATTGATGACTTTCCTTGATGGAAAAGTTTCTGAAGGCGTTAAGAGTATTTACAATGAAGAACTGATTCCAAAGGGAGTTGTATACACTTCAAAAGTATTTAAAGAGATTGATTATTCACAAGTGGATTACTCGGGATGGACCAAGGAAAGTAAAACTAATGATATCATAGCAAGATTATTGCATAATTATAATATCAAAGTTAATGAGGAATTGGGTAGATACAAACGAGAGAAGTTCAATTTGAGTATAGGAGATGAATTGCCAGCTGGAGTTCTTAAGTTAGCCAAAGTTTATTTGGCTAAAAAACGAAAATTGAAAGTTGGAGATAAGCTGGCTGGTCGTCACGGAAATAAAGGTATCGTATCTCGAATCGTAAGACAAGAAGACATGCCTTTCCTCGAAGATGGATCTCCTGTAGACATAGTATTAAACCCATTGGGTGTACCTTCACGGATGAACTTAGGTCAGATTTTTGAAACAGTTTTGGGGTGGGCAGGTAAAAACCTGGGTGTCAAGTTTGCAACTCCAATTTTTGATGGTGCCAGCTTAGACGAGATAGAGACCTATATCGAAAAAGCTGGATTACCTGCATACGGACAAACTTATCTGTACGATGGCGAAACGGGCGATAGATTTCACCAGCAAGCAACAGTTGGAGTGATTTATATGTTGAAATTGTCTCACATGGTGGATGATAAAATGCACGCCAGATCTATCGGTCCATATTCACTCATTACGCAGCAACCTCTTGGTGGTAAAGCACAATTTGGTGGTCAGAGATTTGGTGAGATGGAAGTTTGGGCCCTTGAAGCTTATGGTGCTGCTAATATCTTGCGAGAATTATTAACCATCAAGTCGGATGACATCATCGGAAGAGCTAAGGCATATGAAGCCATTGTAAAAGGCGATAATATACCGGACTCAAATATTCCAGAATCATTTAATGTATTGGTTCATGAATTGAGAGGTCTTGCCTTAGATATAAAATTTGATTAATAAAATATTTAACAACCTATAAATAATACATATGCTTAAGAAAAAGGGTGTTAAACCAACGAAAGGATTTGAATCTATCACTATTAGTTTGAGTTCTCCTGATGAGATTTTGGAGAGATCTTTTGGTGAGGTTTTGAAGCCTGAAACCATAAATTATCGCTCTTACAAACCCGAGCGAGATGGTTTATTTTGCGAAAGAATTTTCGGACCTGTAAAGGATTATGAGTGCGGGTGTGGGAAATATAAACGTATCAGATACAGAGGCATCGTATGTGATAGATGCGGTGTAAGTGACTGAAAAGAAGGTTAGAAGAGAGCGTATGGGGCACATCAAATTGGTGGTTCTGTTGTACACATTTGGTTTTTAAATCATTACCAAACAAAATTGGATATCTTTTGGGATATTCATCTAAAAAGTTGGAATCTATCATATATTATGAAAGATATGTGGTTATTCAACCTGGTGTAAAAGCTTCTGAGATCGAAAAACATGAGTTACTTTCTGAGGAGGAATATTTTGATATCATTGAGACCTTACCAAAAGATAATCAGTTACTTGAAAACAATGATCCGAATAAGTTCATTGCGAAAATGGGTGCTGAGGCTGTTCAAGATTTATTGGAGAGAATAGACCTAGATGAGTTGTCTTTTGAATTGAGAGATCAAGCGGCTAATGAAACTTCTCAACAAAGAAAGTCTGAAGCGCTCAAAAGACTTAGAGTGGTAGAAGCGTTCAGATCTGGTTTAGAATCTTCAGAGAATAGACCTGAATGGACAATTATTCAATACTTGCCAGTGACGCCACCAGAATTAAGACCTTTGGTCCCTTTGGATGGTGGTAGATTTGCAAGCTCTGATTTAAATGACCTTTATAGAAGGGTTATCATCAGAAATAACCGACTAAAAGACTTCTTGAAATCAAGGCTCCTGAAGTGATTTTGCGAAATGAAAAACGTATGCTTCAAGAAGCCGTGGATTCACTCTTTGATAATTCAAGGAAATCCAACGCAGTAAAAGCGGAAGGCGGAAGGTCATTGAAGTCATTGAGTGATGTCTTAAAAGGTAAACAAGGACGTTTTCGTCAAAACCTATTAGGTAAAAGGGTAGACTATTCAGGTCGTAGTGTGATTGTGGTAGGCCCAACGTTATTGTTGCATGAGTGCGGACTCCCTAAAGGAATGGCGGCAGAATTGTTTAAGCCGTTTATCATTAAGAAATTAATTGAAAGAGGGTAGTTAAAACAGTAGAATCTACAAAGAAATTGGTAGACAAAAAGGATCCCATTATTTGGAAATCCTCGAGAATATTCTGAAAGGTCATCCCGTTCTTCTTAATAGGGCTCCTACATTGCTGAACTTTCCATCCAAGCTTTCCAGCCTAGGTTGATTGAAGGTAAAGCGATACAGCTTCACCCATTAGTGTGTGGTGCATTTAACGCCGACTTCGATGGTGACCAAATGGCAGTCCATGTACCATTGGGGCATGCTGCTATTTTAGAAGCACAGATTCTTATGCTATCTGCACATAACATGTTGAACCCACAAGATGGTTCACCTGTGACTTTGCCTTCCCAGGATATGGTTCTTGGTCTATATTACCTTACTAAACCTAGAAAATCCAAGGGTGACCAAAAAGTTCAAGGAGAAGGTCGTGTATTCTACAGCGCTGAGGAAGTGGTAATTGCATTCAATGAAAGAAAATTGGATTTGCATGCTATTATCAAGGTTCGTGCAAGGGCGGAGGAAGATGGAAAAATTGTCACTAAAATTATTGAGACAACAGTAGGACGTGTGCTCTTTAACCAAGCCGTCCCTGAACAAGTTCCTTTTATCAATCAGCTGATGACCAAGAAAAGTCTAAAAAAGATTATTTCTGACATAATTACTAGAACAGATTTCAGGCAAACGGCAGCTTTTCTAGATCAAATCAAAGAAATGGGATTCTTTTGGGCTTACAAAGGTGGTTTGTCATTCAATCTTGGTGATTTAATTACTCCAAGTATAAAGGAACAAACCTTATTAGAGGCGCAAGAGGAAGTGGATGAAGTTTGGGAGAATTATAACATGGGTTTGATTACTCCAAATGAAAGATATAACCAAGTCATTGACAAATGGACTTTTGCCGATAATAAGATTACTGACAACCTGATGCGTGAGATTGCCCAACATAAAGACGGTTTTAACTCTGTGTTTATGATGTTGGACTCTGGTGCTAGGGGATCAAAACAGCAGATTAAACAGTTGTGTGGTTTGAGAGGTCTTATGGCAAAACCAAGAAAATCTGGTGATACAGGAGGCGCTATTATTGAAAACCCAATCCTAGCAAATTTCCTTGAAGGATTATCAGTTTTGGAATATTTCATTTCTACACACGGAGCGAGAAAAGGTTTGGCGGATACAGCTTTAAAGACTGCTGATGCAGGATACTTGACAAGAAGGCTTGTTGACGTAGCTCAAGATGTCATTATTACGGAGGAAGACTGTAATACTTTACGTGGTATTGATACAGAAGCTCTAAAAGACAATGAAAACATCATTGAACCGCTCGGTTCTAGAATAATTGGTAGATATTCCTTGTATGATATTAAAGATCCCGTTTCAGATACGTTATTGGTAGAAGCTGGTGGTTATATAGATCAAAATGTGGCTTCACAAATAGAAAGTTCAGCTATAGACATGGTGACTATTAGGTCAGTTTTGACATGTGAGACGAGAACAGGAGTTTGTGCAAAATGCTACGGTAAAAACCTAGCATCAGGACGTAGAGTTGAGACTGGAGATGCAGTTGGTATCATTGCTGCACAAAGTATTGGCGAACCGGGAACTCAGTTGACGTTGAGAACATTCCACGTGGGTGGTATCGCATCTGTATCAAAAACAGAATCAGAAATTGTATCAAAGTTTGACGGGGTCATTGAGTTTGATAATGTCAAAGTAACCACTGATAATGAGGATGGGAATCTTCGCCAAATAGTACTGTCAAGATCTGGTGAGGTAAGAGTAATAGATCCAGTTACTAAAAAATTATATAATTCATACTTTATTCCATATGGTTCGACACTCCTAGTGAAGGATAAACAAACCATAACAAAAGGACAAGCTATTTGTGAATGGGATCCATTTAACAACTTGATCATTACAGAATTTGGTGGAATTGCTAAGTTTGAAGATATAGAAGAAGGTGTAACTTACAGAGTAGAAAGGGATGACCAAACAGGTTATGCAGAGAAGGTAATTATCGAGTCCAAGAATAAAAAGAAGATTCCGATTATTAAAATTATGTCTCCAAGCGGAGATGAATTAAAGACTTATAATTTACCCGTTGGCGCATACATTACAATCGAAGACAATGCGACAATTGAACCTGGTCAAAAGATTGTGAAAATCCCTAGAAATCTTGGAAAAATTCAAGATATAACGGGTGGTTTACCTAGGGTTACAGAGTTATTTGAAGCTAGAAATCCTTCGAACCCAGCTGTGACATCAGAGATTGATGGAATCGTTGTATTTGGTAAAATCAAGAGAGGTAACCGCGAAATCTTTGTGGAAGATGAGAAGACTGGTCAACGTAGAAAATACCTTATTGCCTTGTCAAAGCATTTACTCGTCCAAGAGGGAGACTTTGTGAGAGCAGGAATGCAATTATCAGACGGTGCAGTTGCTCCTCTAGACATTTTGAATATCAAAGGGCCTTTCGCAGTTCAATCATATTTAGTGAATGGTGTACAAGAAGTATATCGATCACAGGGTATTGCCATCAATGATAAGCATATTGAAGTAATCGTAAGGCAAATGATGCGTAGGGTAGAGATTATGGATCCAGGAGATACAAGTTTCCTTGAAGGTGAAGCAGTGGATAGACACGATTTTAATGAACAAAATGATTGGATTTTCGACAAGAAGGTTGTTACAAATCCGGGCGAATCTGCAGTGCTTAAAGCTGGTCAAATTGTATCTATTAGACAATTAAGAGAAGAGAATTCAAATCTTAAAAGAAATGATAAGAAAGTAGCTGAAGTTAGGGATGCCATTCCTGCAACTTCAAGTATCTTACTGCAAGGTATTACTAGGGCATCTTTGGGTGTAGACAGCTGGATTTCTGCTGCATCATTCCAAGAGACAACCAAAGTGCTTTCTACCGCAGCCATTGCAGCTAAGAAGGACTCTTTATCAGGATTGAAGGAGAATGTAATCGTGGGTAAGAACATACCCGCAGGTACTGGACTTCGTAAATTCAAATTGTTGGATGTGGATTCTTCTAATCCCTACAATGTGAATTAGTAGATTTGTCTTGAAATAACAAAAAGCCCATTTACAATTCAAAGTAAATGGGCTTTTTTATTGATATACAATATGCTCTTTGACCCTATGGTGATGGTTGTTGATTGAACTCTGATTATACAATTGCCTCAATCCGGCGAAGCTTTTACTTATTTTCATCAGCAAAAAAAAGTAAATAAAAAACGCCGCTGCTATTTTATCTTCATAGTGCTTAAAAAGCATCTTCTCGACGGAAACAAAAAACTCGTCTTTTACATCCGCTCTTTACATATATTTTCATGTTATTTTAGATTTGTCTTTTGATAAATAGTCCTATTCGCTCAAACAGTTTTTTGTTTGTAAATTGACATGAAAGAATTATTATGATGTTGATATTCAGCTATTTAAAAACGTACTAAATTTACTTGGGACAAGTCTGGTTTTTTTTTATTGATACAACTCGTTTGCCGAAAATTTATTTTAATTCAGAGCATCATAGGTTAGAATTACTGCGACAATTACAATCATAATTACCTCTTTCCCAACTGATGAAATTACTATTGAATCTTCTTCTGTATCGTCAGTAAGTGTGTCTTCAAGAACAGCCAATAACTCTTCTTGATCAATACTTGAGAAGTAATCATCAAATGCTTTTTTTAGCGTCCTTTGTTTATCTTGATAATTTCCCCATAATTTTTCTTCGTTTTCATCAAATTTTTGAATATCAAATTTTGGAAGTACCTGAATCTCTTGTTGAATAGAAATTGTGACTATCTGAAAAAGATAAAGCAGTGTATCAATTTCTTCCTCTGTCAAAATTTCAAAGTCTTCACGGATCAGAATCTTATAAAAATCTGGATAATTTAACTCTATGTGGTTTCTATCATTTTGTAATGATAAAGAATCCTCATAACGAACTAGTATGGTCTCAATTGAACTTTCAGAAATTTTATGCATGTCTGCCTTTTTGAAAAGGCAAAGATAAGTTAATTGACATTCCCAATTTTAATGATTGAAAAATTTAGTAAAATTTCATTACCTGGGCTTAATGTCTGTAACTCAATTGTTTCAGGTTCAAAAATATATGACGGTGAATTAGGTAGTGATGTCAATATTCCCAATTGCACTTTCCGTAGCGTACTTAGGTCAGTTACATTTACTCTGCCATCTGCTGTAGCATCAGCTGCTTTTAGTTTTCTATCGGCATCAAATGGCTCTATACCTAAAATATGTCTTGTTATCAACACCAAATCTAATCCAGAAACAGCATTGGTATAAGCTGGTCCTAAACTTTCAAATGTGATAATTGGAGCTATTAATTCAGGATATTGAGATGAAGGATAGGAAAATCTGTAAGATCCGGTGCTGTCTCTAAACAAAGGATATTTTTGGTCTGAGTTTAAAGCAGACTCAAGATTTAACCTATAATGGTCATCTGGAATTTGAAGTCCATATGTATTTAATTCGAACTTATATATCGTTGGGTCAGGTACACCAGATGGTTTGGTGGCTCCTGTAGCTTGGATTGCTGCATCCAGATTTGTGAATTGTACAGAGTAATTCAATTCCCCGCTTGGTGAAATAACCGCAAATGCAGGTGTTCCCCACCATGATCCATAATTACCATCTTGAAATGGTTCAATAATTGCATTGGCATTCCCATCCCATCCCACTCCCAACATGGTCAGCCCATAGGAGTTTTTAAATGCTTTCACTTTTGGATTTGTGTCGGATACCAAAATGGAAACTTCTATAAATTCAACATCGTACTGACCGCTTCCCCATTCTTCATATTTATCTTGCCATGCAGGTGTGATAGCTATGCAAGGAGGACATGTAGTGAAAAAGAACTTGATCACAACGGTTTTGCCTTGATTTAAAAAGTCGTTATATAGATTATAGCTATGATTGTCAGTATCCGTAAATGTAAAATTATGGATATTCGTACCTCGTACCTGATAGAAACCCAATACCATCAATAAAAGTGGAATAAAAGATATCCGTCTAAATAATATTAAAGCCATAAGTAGAAATTTTATATTGATAAAATACAAAATTAGGGTATTTCATTGATTTGGAGTAAAAATATTTGGTTCATGCAAGAAAATGGCACATTCTGTAGAAAAAAAATCCAAACTCCAATTTTTTGTACTTTTTGGATGTAGAAAATTAATTGGCCAATATTCCGTGCATCACATTCGGAATTTTAGCCTTAATTTTGCGTGTGAACATCAGTATACAGTAGTTTAAATAATCCAAAAATGCCTTTTAATGAATATTTAGGAGAGAGAATTCGTGAAAAACTACAATATCTACCTAATGTAGAGGAAAAAAGAATGTTCGGTGGCCTATGCTTTATGGTTGAAAACAAAATGTGTATTGGCATAGTTAAAGATGAGTTGATGTGCAGAATCAATCCTGAGACTATGGAATCTGCACTACAAATGCCTGGTTGCAGAGAAATGGATTTCACTGGAAAAGCTATGAAAGGATTTGTTTTTGTAGACTCGTCTGGGTATGAAACGCATCAAAGTTTGAACTATTGGGTAGATAAATGCTTGGAATACAATTCTTTAGCAAAGTCTAGTAAAAAGAAAGCATCAGGAAAATGATAAATATTCTAAAGACAATGTCTATAGGATTTTTACTGAACAAAAATCATTTAGTTACTTTTCCTATCATACAACTAACATAGGAAGTTGCTGTAGTCAAGGTGTTTCCTTTTCCTATTTCCGGATATCCTAGTTGGTGTAATTTTTTAGCTATTTGTTCTCTGTCTAAATTCGTCCCAGAAATATTGACCAAACCGTCTTCAATTATTACTTCGACATCTGCAATGTTTTCTATTTTTTTGAGACTCGAAGTCACAGTGTGAGCGCAACCACCGCACTTTATATTTTCTACTTGAAACTGAATATTCATGATCATACTATTTTTATACATAACACATAGAATTTAAAAAAAGTTATTTCACTTCATAGGTTTGATCATCATAAACTCTTAATGAAATTCAAATTCTGATACTTAAAGAACTTTAGATTGGATGTCGGTGTTGTAATTTTACAATGATATAAACGAAAAATCAGGTTTTCATTATTCATTATTAAATTTTAAAAATTATTACAATGACAAAATCAAAAGTTTTAGCAGGTATTTTAGGAGGAATAGCAGTTGGAGTTGCCATAGGTTTAATGGTTTCGCCTGCTTCAGGTGAAGAAAATATCAGACGAGCCAAAAGGAAAGGTAAAAAATATTATGATCAATTTCAAGATGACATCCAAGAGTCAAAAAAGTCATGGTATGAAGCGAAAGGTAAAATAGAAGACTCTGCTTCTTTAGCCAAAGATGAAGTAGATGAATTATTGGATTTTATAATTGCAAAAGGCAAGAATTGGTGGAATAAAACAAAAAGTGCAGCCGATGATGTGATGGATGACGTCCAGCGTACAGCTGATCAAACTGCGGACATCGCGAAAGATACCGTCAAAAGGGCAATAGAAGATACAACAGATACCCTTAACAATGCAAGATCAAACATGTCATAAGAGATATTGGCTTCTTTTGTGACGCAGAAACTTTGGCAACCAATGGATATAAAAACAGAAGCAAATAATTTTCTAGAAAATGGTAAGGAGTATATCGATGCAAAACTCGATTTACTGGTATTGAATACTGCAGAAAAATCTGCAATGATCATAGCAAAACTGACGTCAGGAATTCTTATTCTTGCTTTTATGTTTATGATAATTTTTTTGGTTTCTATCGGAGGTGCTTTGCTCTTAGGACAGTGGTTTGGAAATATTGCTGTAGGATTTTTCATTTTGGCAGCTATTCTAGCTTTACTTATGTATTTAGCTATTTCTCAAAGTAAAAAATGGATACAAAAAGCGGTTTTAGAAATTGTAGCTGATAGCATCAAAAAATAAGTTTGAAAAGTTAAAAGGCTGTTTTCAGAATATCGAGGAATTAGCGTGATATTGTTAAATATTTTACGGTCAATGTTTGACTTTGCATCGTATAAGCTTACTTGAGTATTATAAAAATTTAATGAATGGAAGAACATAATATTTTTGATCTTGAAAGAAAGAAAATTTTAGAAAGACTTAAGACTGCTGAGGATAAGTTCAAGCATCAATCTGATGGAATCAAGGACATGTTATCGTCTGGGGGAAGTAATTTGCCTACTTTAATCAATAATAATATGAGTTCCTTTGGCATGTCGAACCTTCTCAGCGAAGTTGGGACAAAGCCTAAGATTATTACTAAACTTGTTGGTAGAACACCTAAAAAAAGTGATTGGACTTATATATTATTGGTCATTGGTGTGAGTATCGTCGCAGAAGTGGTTGTTTCAGATAAATTTAGTTTTAAATCAGTGTTTAAAAGGATATTTAAATGGCTGTAAAATGAGATTATTGCCGTATATTAACAACTTCTTCATGCTACATTTCCAATAATTTCTGAGAAAAGAACAACCATTCAAATCATATCTTTGTTAAATTTCATGAGTATAAAAATGCAATAACTTTTTAATGAAGAGTCATTTATCACAACAAACAACACTTAGGCAAGGGCAAAATTTACTCCCCAGCCAGATTCAGTTGCTTCAAATGATAAAATTGAATCATCAAGAATTATTGGATTTGGTTCAAGAAGAAGCCTATTCAAATCCATTGCTTGAAGCAGTCATGGATGATAAAATTGATTCAAAATTAAAAAGCAAGGAAAACGAAATTCAATCATCCTATTCAAATCAAGATGAGAATGATTTACCTTCACAAATTCTGTATCGAAAAGAAGAAAACCAAAGAAGTATAGCAGATGATGAGAGGTCTTATCAATATCAAATTAATAGCCTCACTGAACAAACAGATTTTAGATCTGCTGTAAAGGATCAATTAAAAGTGCTTTTTCTTAGCCCATTAGAATTGGAAGTTGCTGAATTTATCGTGGAGAGTCTCGATGAAGATGGGTATCTTAGACGAAGAATAGACGATATTGCAGATGATTTTTCTTATTCGCAAGGCAAATTAATAGATGAGGATACAGTAAAATTTGTTTTGGAGCAAATTCAAACTTTGGAGCCACGGGGTATAGCAGCCAGAAATATTAAAGAATGCATAACGCTGCAGCTTGAAGCTTTGCCACATACAACTCATCATGCATCACTTGCATTGATACTAGTAGATGAATACTTTGATGTACTTGCAAAAGGAGACGTTAAAGGATTGAAATTGAAACTAAGTGTAACAGATGAAGAATTACAAGGAGCGATGGACCTTATCAGGCATCAAAATCCGTTCCCTGTACAGAAATATGATGCAAAAGAAACTAATGAAAGTATCATAGCTCCCGAGTTTTTAGTGGAACGAGATGCACAAGGAAATTTTATAGTGCAATCACGAAGTAGTTCGATTCAATTAAGGTTAAATGAAGATGAATTAAAAAATTCTTCCTATACATCCCACACACAAAAAGGAAAAAAAACCATTGATAGATTCCTTCTAGAGAGATTGAATTCTGCAAAAGAATTTATGTCCAATATTCAAGCTCGTTTTAAAACAATGACGGACATCATGGCAGCCATAGTTAAGAGGCAAAAAACATATTTTGAAACAGGAGATGACTCTTTTTTAGTGCCGATGACACTCAAAGATATCGCAGAGGATACTGGATATGATGTATCCTCCATTTCAAGGGCGACGAGTTCAAAATACGCTATGACAGAATATGGTGTAATAGGTCTAAAGGATCTTTTCAATCATGCTATCATGTCTCAAGATGGACAATCTGTCACCCAAAATGATATAAAGGTAAAAATTCAAGACATAATATCAAAAGAGGATCCTAAGAATCCACTTTCAGACCAAGATATTACACAACTGTTAAAAAATGACGGTTTCAATCTAGTAAGAAGAACCATAGCAAAATATCGGTCTGAACTTCAGATTCCAAACCAACAATTGCGTAAAAAATTTAATTAATTTTTCAGAAATAATTCTGTTGTGCTGTAGTGCCCGGAGCGGGACTTGAACCCGCACGTCCCAAAGAACACATGCCCCTCAAACATGCCTGTCTACCAATTTCAGCACCCGGGCGTAAATTTCCGCAAATGTAATAGTTTTTGTGAAAATACAAAATAATCTAGTCTGTTACTTTCAGGTAGGGTAGTACCTTATATCCTTCTTGTTTTGAAATGCTTATAATTCTAGAAATATGTTCGGCTTTTTCATACATTCCATGCTGCTCTCGATACTTCAAAATTGCATTAGCCATTTTAGGCGAAATATAGGGATGTTGCGTTAATATTTTGTAATCAGCTTTATTGATATCAACTTTTTGAATCTCGACCGGAGAAATGGTAAGGTATTGTAATATGCTTGAGTGGATTGAATCAGGTACACTTGAAACTTCTCTGACCTGTTCAGTTGATAAAAATCCACCTAATCTGCGCCTATAGGACAGAATTTTTGAAGCACGGTAGGCACCTATTCCAGGCAAATTTAGCCATGAGATACTATCACTTAAATTGACATCCACTTTTTCAATGGTTTTGATTGGTCTTGTTTCTGTAATGACAGGATTTTGAGCTTCTTTTATTAAATTAGTAGAAGGCTTTTCGGTTACTTCTTTTTTCGGAAATTGAATATAGGGTTCCAACTCATCAACCAATAATGTGTCAATGCCATAGATTTTTTTCAATTTTGCAGTAGATGTGATTACTGCACCCTTACTTCGATAATTGATTATCCTTCTAGCAACAGCTTTGGAAAAACCCAATAATTGGAATGAATCTTGGGACAAACTATTTGGGTCAAAAGGAAATCTCTCATCTCTTGAGATAGCAGGATAGGATGATATTGTATTGCTTTCATCTTCTCGAGTTTCGGATGATATAGTGTTAGAATAAGGCAATGATTTGTAAGTAATGATGTATTTTCTCATCGGCCATAATCGCGCTAAAATAAACATCAGTGCCATTATTAAAACAAATGCAATAATTCCCCTGCGTTCTCGTTTTGAAAAATGTAGTAATGACTTATATTCCATATCATGTTTTCAGCCAGGCTTCTGGATTAAGTTTAGTTTTATTTTTCCAAATTTCGAAATGTAGTTGAATATCGCCTGCATCATCTGCACGCACATTTCCTATTTTTTGACCTCGCTTGATTTTGTCACCTTTCTGTACAGATGTAGATGCTAATCTTGAATAAACGGAATAATAACTTCCATGCCGTATGATGACCATAAGGTTAAATCCTGGTATTTGGGTAACACCTACCACTTCTCCATCAAAAATACATTGAACAGATTCTGCTTTTGGTAATGTAAAGTCCACACCATTATTGGAGATTTCTATGTTTTTAATCGTTGGATGGGGATGTGTACCATATTTACCAGTGATTTTACCTTGGGTAACTGGCCAAGCTAGAGTACCTTTATTTTTTGCAAAATCTGAGTCATCTATCTCTCTTTTTGCTGTGGATGCATTATTTTCTTTAGACTTTGCTAATGCGGCAAGAATTATCTTTTCGATTTCGTCATTTAGCTTTTCACGTTGCTTCTCCTTGGCTTTAACGGATTTTAGTAATGTTGCTTCTTGCTTAGATAGCTTCTGAACAAGGTCATTTTTTTCTTTTTCTTCTTTTTGGAGGGCTTTTACATTTTCTGAAGATGCTATTATTTTCTCCGATGTAGACTCTTTTATTTTTGCTATCTCATTATTTTTTAACTCAATGTCACCTTTTATTCTGTTTAAGTCATCCTTTTTATTTTTAGCATAATTTTCAAATTGATTCAAATACCGCCAGCGAAGCAGTAGATTATTAAGGTTTTCTGCAGATAGAAGGTAGGTCCACTTGGATTGACTCTTTTTACGAAGATATTCGCTTCTGAGTATTTTTTTGTACTGTTCTTTGAGTTGTTTTTCTTTACTAAATAACAGTGTCAATTCAGTGTTGTTTTTTTCAAGTAGTTGATCATTAGTGCGGATGGCATCCTCGAGCGTAGAAATCATTTTTTTTCTATTCTCCACTTGACTTTTCAACTCCTTGAGTTGTTGCGCATTTACTTCTTTATTCTTTTTTGTTTTATTAAGTTCGGTTGTCGCTTTTTCAAGTTCCTTATTCAAAGCATTTCGCTTTTTTTCTAACTCTGAACGCGTCTGGCCTGAAAGGGTCAAAGTATGTATTGATACTAATAACAAGGCCCAAAAGGCAAGTTTACATTTTTTCATAATGTGCAGGTATTGAAAACTTCATTTCTTTTGGAACATCAATCAGTATATTTTCAAAATGCAGATCAAGGCTTAGTTTTGTATCAGGGCTTTGTATATCAATTTTTCGAGAAAATGGAAGGTATTTATTTGGCAAAACTTCTCTATATTTCTGGTAAGTAATCTCCATCTGCCGGTTAGAATTAAGCTCCAATATCCTGAAGGTTTTCAAGCGACCAATTAGTGGATCAAATTCATAAAATAGTTTATGTCTATTTGTCGTACAAACTAAAGTATTCGGTAGATTTTCAGTATTCTTACATTGATCCGCTATCGGTGTGATCACGTTGCCAAGAATTATATTTTGGACATCTGCAATTGTAATATTCAATAAACCAGAAACTTGTAAGTAATTTAAATCTTTTTCCATAAAGGTGCCTTCAAACCTATTTACCAGTTTGAAACTGTCTTTTGTGATTTTGATTCGTGCTACTTCAAAACCAATTTTTTTAATAACTGCCCAAATAATACTATCCTTATGCATCCTGCCTTTACCTGTGCCGGAAAATTCATATCTATCAGATGTGAAATCAAAGGAAAAATCACTATCAAAATGGGTAAATTCTTGATTGTGGGCATCTATTATAGACAACATTTCAGCTTTTTCGTATCTAATATTAACATCTCCTACTGGTGTAATTCCTTTTTTTGATCTACAGGAGATTAATATCAGAATTCCAGTAAAGAGTATAAAAAAGTGTTTTTTCATCTGCTTGAAAATTTGGCTATTTTTTCATTAAGTGATTTGGTGTTTATACCCAAATCCAGTGCATTTTTCCATGCTTTTAGTGCTGAAGATTTATCCCCTTCCATAGCAGTCAGATCACCTTTGATTTCATAGGCGTAACCATTTTGGTTTTCACTTAGTTCTAAGGATGTATTGACATGGTTCCATGCAGAGGTGATGTCTTTCTTTTCAATAGCCAGCATCGCTTGGACGTAGTGCAATTTTGAATCGATTCCTCGATTCCCACTTGAAACCATCATAGCATCATTAATAGTAGATTGCACCTTGTCAACTTTTTTATTTTTCAAAAGACCTTTTGCATAAAAGTAATAGAAAATCCCTCTGTTTGGGAAATAATCCAAGGCATCATTGGCTGTTTTTTCCAAAAGTTGAAAATTTTCTGTCATCTCATAACCGTACAAAAGTTGTTCCCAAACTAATGGATTCTTTTTGTTTAGGGATAAAGTTTTCTCATATTGTCGAACTGCAGCATCAATATCTCCAGCATTCATCAATACATCTGCATAGATTGCATGTGATTTAAAACCATCAGGATGTACACACACCAACTTGTCACAAAGCTGGATTAATTGTCTTCCTATTTCTTGATTAGGTTCCTTGGCATGTTCTTGTACATAGGGTAACAACTCTTTTATTTTTGTATCTTCCGTGATATCAGGATTTGAAATAAGAGGTAAAAATGTTACTAAAAAATCAGTCTTGTTTTCTATTTTTCCTGAGAAGATGACATTGGCGAATTTTGCTTCTTGATTTTCGGGATCCACCTCCAGGATTTTTTGATATGTTTTCAGAGCACCATCTCGATTGTCGTATCCTTCATAGAGTTTTGCCAAAAGCATGAGATATTTTACCTTTTCTGTTGTGGAATGAGCTATCAGGCTGTTCAGCTCATTAATGGCTTGGGATTCGTCACCCAGTTTATCATACAATTCTGCTTTTTTTATGGATGTATATTCTGTTATTCCAAAGTTGGATTGAATTTGATCCAAAGTATTGATTGCCCTTATTGATGCACCATTATCAATTTGGATTTGGATTAATGCATCTGTAAAGTATGAGTTTTTAATATTTGAAGACAACGCACTTTCTAATAATGCCATCGCTTCTTTTCCTTTATCAACTTCATTCATAAATTTTGCCCATTCGATTTGTAATTGTATATCGTCTGGACGCAATTGTGCAGCTTTAGCGAGATTTTCTTCAGCTTCTATTAGCTTCTTGTCTTTTTTGAGCATTTGATATTTTGCATAAAATATTCCAGCATTTTCTGGTTCAATTCTTCTTAAACTATCCAGAATAAGCATTGCATCCTGAGATTTTCCAGATATTGATTTCAATTTTGCATCAAAATATCTATCTTGTAATTTTGCATCATTTTCTGACCATCTCTCATCTGATTGTGCTATAATGGCCTGACTGAAAGTAAAGAAAATAAGTATTAAGAAGTATGATTTATTTATTTTTTGCAATGTTTCTATTTTAAGGTATTTATTTAAATCAAATATTACATTGTGGTTAAACAATGTGTAGATCGTATGGTTCATCAATCAAAAAGTATAAAAAATATATTTCGTATTTTTCACAAAATGAATGGCTTAGGATATCAGATTCACAAAATGAATATCAAATCTTTTTATTCTAGAATTTAAATATATGTAAAAAATACATGAGATTTGGAGCACAATGTTTAGATTTACACCACTTAAATATTGATAAGGAGGATAAACACATCAATGAGCAGAGTAGAATTTAAGAAATTGTTTATGCAATATTATAATGTGTTGTGCAATTATTCATTTAAGTATACAAAAGATCTCCAAATTTCTGAAGATCTAGTACAAGAAATATTTGTGAAATTATGGAATGATAAAATAACGATTGATTCAGAAAAAAATACGCGAAATTACTTATTTACCATTGTGCAAAGAAAGAGTTTGGAGTATCTACGTACTGAAAAGCGACATCAAGAAATCTTAAGTCTCGGCGTTTTTGATGAAAAAGGAGAAATCGATAATGAGATTGATATGGAAATGGAATATTTCAATAAAATGAATAAAATTTATGTATCTATACGACAATTACCTCCAAAATGTTCAGAAATATTTGTTTTAAGTAAAATAGATGGCTTACCTTACACTCAAATTGCAAAAGAGTTGAATATATCCGTGAAAACAGTGGAAAACCAGATTTCAAAAGCATACAAATTGTTACGCGAAATGCTTAAAAATGATGGTGATTTTAATTAATTTTTGCAAAAGTTCTGAAAACACATTATGAACATAGATAATATTATACAAAGAGCATTATTAGGTCAGGCAGATAAAGAAGAGCTAGCTATTTTGGAGCAATGGAAGGCTGAATCCAAAGAAAATTTGAAACAATTATCCCAATTGCATAATATTCAATCTACTTCAGAAAACCTTAGAACTTATCAGGATGTAGATACAGAAAGGGCTTGGTCCGCAGTAGAATCAAAGTTATATAATGATAAGGGTATTCAGAAATATTATAAAGTAGCGCTTATTGCTGTTTTATTCTTTGGATTATCACTAGTTGGGTACTTTATATTTCAAAAATACTTCAACAAAACAGAAGGAATATACATTGCCAATGGTATTAGTGAACCGACCTTCCACATGACTGATGGCAGTGAATTGGAATTGTCTGAAAATGCGATACTCACTCAAACCGCCTACCGTCAAGTTTCCTTGGAAGGAAAAGCATATTTTAAAATTGCCAAAGATTCAAAGTATTCATTCATTGTGAAAACACATCACGGAGTTTTGACCGTTGTTGGTACAGAATTTAATATTGTAACAGACGAAAAACACACCCAAATTTACGTAGCTGAAGGTAAAGTGACCCATGAATTCAATGGACAAATCCATACTTTAGAAAAAGATAATGTCCTAGAATTGAATGGCAAAGTAGCAAAGGTCTTGAAAGGAAATTATAGTTATTTGAGCGCATGGAAAAGTGGTGTATTAAGATTTGAAAATGCTACACTGCATGAGGTTATGGATGCACTAAGCGCATTTTACAATATTTCAATTCACTGGGAAAGCCAACAGGATGATCATTGTAAAATAAATACAGTCATTACCAATGAAAAGGTTGGTGATGTACTTAAGGAACTTACATTAATTTCTGGACTCAGATATGAATTGAAGAAAGGAAAAATAGTTATAAAATCGTTCAAGTGCCAATGATTTTCATCTTGTGTACTTCAGATTAATTTGAAGTGAGGATATTTGTCATTTTGATTTTAGGATTAATAAGTGTCATTCAAGTGACTGGTCAAAAACTGCCAACTGATGCTAAGGTTACCTTTGATTCTCAAAAATCTACATTAAGTTTCAAGGATGTAGTGGTATATTTGGAAAAAAATTATGATGTCATTATTAGCTATAATGCAAATCAACTACTATCCGACTACGCCCCAATAGATGTATTCAAACTGAATGGATTGACTACAGAGCAAGTACTCAATCATTTACTTGAGAATTACAATCACAGACTCATTTTCCAGAAACCAAATAAGTATATCATTTTAATCCAAGGTAAGAAAATAGTACCTGAATTGATTCGGATATCAGGTAAAATTACAGAACAACTTACAGGAGAATCTATTGAAGGAGCATTGGTGTATGATAATGACAGACAAAAATCTGTGGTATCCAATGAAGAGGGATATTTCACGTTGGAAGTGCCGAGAGGGTCTGTTTTGTTGAGAGTGAAATATATAGGTTATAAAGAATGGACATCAACAGTCCACGTATCTTCTCAAATATTTCTTAACCCAAAACTGGAAGTGGATAATGCACTTCCTCTTATCACTATCTCGGATGATGGATTTCATCACGGAATTAATTTGCATAATAGTGGAGAAATCATCCAATTATATCAATACAATGAATTTAGATCTGTAAGCGGTGAGATAGATCCATTAAATAATACGAAAGTGGTGCCAGGTATCCAATCAGGTGGGGAAGGACAATCTGGCCTTTTTGTACGTGGTGGAAATGCTTCAGAGAATTTGATCTTACTAGATGGGATGAAATTATATGAGCCATCTCATATAGGTGGAATTGCATCGGTATTTATCAATGACATGGTCAAAGAGGCGGTTATTATGAAAAATGGATTTCCGGCAAGATATAGTGGCCATCTTTCGTCTGTGATGGATGTAACTCTTAAAAATGGAGATAAAACAAATCAGAAAAAGACTATTGGCTTTGGTCTTGCAAGTGGTAAAATTCATGCTGAAGGTCCTATAGGTAGTAAAGGCAAGACCACTTATAATGTCGCCCTGCGGAGTTCAATATTGAAGCCTTATATTGATGGCGTATTAAAAAAATATACTAAATATGATGATATCAACATACAATATTATGATGCGATAGGCAAGGTGACGCATTCATTTAAACCTACAACTCAACT
>JAWKLK010000007.1:0-272240 GCA_041392785.1 Saprospiraceae bacterium | reverse complement strand
ATACCATTTTGAATATTTTAGCATAAATATGAATACCACTGCCAAATACAACTCAAAACCTACCATATAATGGTTTATATAACCACATAACAAAGTATGAATAAATATTTTTCATATACATTCACTTATATTTAATATGTATATTAATATTATTCTGTTATATATACAACACAATTAAATATATATATGATATTTCAATTTTTTTTTAGTTATTTTATATAAGACACGAAATATCTGTATATATTGCAGTTCAATTTCAGCCCTGAAAGATTGAAAAACTGTATTTTATATCTTTGAAATCTTAGTTTTATTAGTGATACTTTGTATATTATATTACTGATAACAAGCTTGTAATTTCTGTATTTTATCAATCATTATTGAGTCATTAGATTTTTAATTTTTAACCAAAAAATTTGTTTTATGAGAATTTTATTTACATCAATGTTCTATTTTTTTAGTTTGTGTGCGTTATTTTCACAGTGTGCAACCATTGACGCAGGAACCATTTCTCCTTCTGGGACAACATTTACTTGTGGCGATAACTTTACATTGTGCGTAACAGTTACTGACTATGATCAGGTAAATGAAAATTGGTTACACGGGGTTGCTATTAGTGGTTTACCTTCAGGGAGTACTATTTCTCCAGGTGCTACACCGGATGATTTAGGTCAAGGTGATTGGGTTTGGAATTCGTCAACCCCAGGTTGGTTTTTTGATGATGGGGGATTTGATTTTGGGGTGAATTGTGCAACTTGCAATATTGAGTTTTGCTTCGATATAACTCTGCCTTCCGCTCCATGCGACGACGCTACTTTCAGCCCCACAATAAAAATTACAGGGGATGGCACAACCGGTGGATGGAACGATACAGGTTGTGATGACGATCCTGTAACTCCTTCGAATTGGGAAAATATTATTTTACCCATTGAATTAGTTGATTTGGTCGCAGTCAAAATGTTCCAGCATAATCTAGTCTCATGGACCACCGCTCAAGAGATCAACAATAATGTTCAAATGGTAGAAAGAAGTCATAATGGTATGTCTGATTGGGAAGCAATAGGTAAAGTGTCCGGGACTAATTCTAATAAGGAGATAACCTATGAAATTGTTGACGAAAATCCTCTCCAAACTTCATATTATCGTATCCACTCTGTGGACTTCGACGGGAGAGAACAATTCTCAAAAGTAGTATATCTTAGAAGGGATATGGATGATAAAGAAAATACATGTTTAATTCATCCAAACCCAGTAAAAAATTACCTAAATATTGAAATGAATTCCGTGCAAAACGATGTAATACAATACACATTAACCGATGCCACAGGAAAAATCTGGGAATCGTCATTCTGGAACGTAAATTCTGGTTCTTCAACCCAAAAGGTTGACTTATCCCAGTTACCAAATGGTCTATATTTTGTTTCCGTTCTCGGTTCAAACATCAAACAGACAAACAAAATCTTGAAGATAGACTAGACCTAATCATAACTTCACATAATTCAAAAATCAGCATCATAGATATAGACATTCATGATGCTGATTTTTTTTATTTACTCTTTTTATATAGTTGATTCCCTTTCTTATCTCTTGGTTTGCATTTCCCCAAATAGCTTTCAACCCAATAGAAAAACACCTTTAAATCACATTTAACAACCATTTACTAAAATTTTTATCAATTAAAAAGAAATTTTTCATATAATTTATATCGGTTATGTATCTTTACACTAAATTTTTTATTTAATAATTTAAATGAACACCATGAGAAGATTAAACATGATATTGTTTTTCTCCTTGTTGACCATAGCAGCAAATGCACAGTTTGTCAACAACGGTGCCACAGTCACCATCCAAGCAGGTGCTACCCTGAGAGTAGAATCGAGCTTTCTGAATAATGCTGGTGGTACTGTCACCAACAATGGAATTCTAGAAGTCCAAGATGATTTCACTAATGCCGGCACATTTACCTCTGATGCAGCTTCTACCGTAAAGTTTATTGGTACTGACAACACAGATGTCACTTCAGGTGGGGCTACACTCGCCAATGTGGAAATGCTCAAAACAGCTCAAAACATCACATTAATGGATGATATGGCTGTCAGTGGCACGCTCACCTTTATTAATGATAATAACAAAGTCATCCTAGGCGCCCATGACCTTACAATAGGTGCTACTGGAAGTATTGCGTCAGCAGATGATAATGAATATATAGTAACGGATGGCACAGGTCAGCTGATCAAAGGTCTTACCGCTAGTGGAACGATCACCCACGAAATAGGCGATGCTGCCAATTATACGCCAATAAGCAATGAAGTCACGGGTTCTGCGTATGCTTCAGCGACATTGGGAGCGAGGGTGGTAGATAGCACCCACCCTAGTAAGCCATCTGAAGCAGATTCATACCTTTCTAGATATTGGGTAGTTAATGCAAATGGCATTACTGAATATTCCAATTCCATGACAGGGACTTATGCCAGCTCAGGTGATACAAATGGTACACCATCAAGGATAAAGGGAGCGACTTTTATACCTAGTACTTGGTCATATACAGGAGCTACTACAAATAGTACTTCAACAATCACAGGTTCTACTTCAAATGACGCTGTTGACTTTACTGGGATGAATGCACTCAACAAATTAGACATTACTGCATTTTTGTATGGAGCTATGCCTTCATCTGGAACAACAATGACTAATTACCTTCAGACTTATAGTCCTTTATTATTACCACCTACTAGTCCTTATGGAGTACCTACTTCAACCTATTCTGATATAGGCAATGTCGCAGGAGTTGCGGGCACAGTAACTGATTGGGTTAAAGTTGAAGTCCGAGATGCATCAAATCCTGCAACAATTTTGGAAACTAGATCTTTATTATTAAAAACGAATGGACATATTGTAGATGTTTATGGTTCTGTACCTTACTTCAAAGACAATGTAAGCCCTGTACAAATTGCGGTGCATCACAGGAATCATTTAGCTGTATTGAGTAATTCCATTGCTAGTTTTGAAGGGACAAATATATCCTATGATTTTTCTAGTGGATTATCTCAAGCTTTTAATCCTTCTAATGACCCAAATCAAATGCAGTTAAAAAATGGTGTTTGGTGTTTGAACACTGGCGATGTAAATTCTGACTTATCGGTTGATGCAAATGACACACCTTCCTTTTTTATGGAATTCAATTTAGGATCATTCGATCTCTATATAAATACCGATTTAAATCTTGATGGTGCAATGGATGCTAACGATACGCCTTTTTTCTTTACACCATTTAATTCTGGATATTATTCAACTATTTTAAATTATTAAATATCATGATAAAAAGGTATGTTTTTATTATTTTTAGTTTTGCTTGCATTTATTCACTAAGTGCTCAAAACCACATAACAGTTGAAATTGTAAATAAAGAAATTGGAATAGATAATTTGTCATGGACTTTTGATCTTCAACTTACTGCTACAGCGACATATATAACACCTAATGATCAATTTACAGGAGTAACTGTGAGATTTGATGCAGCCGTAGGAAGCAATATTATTTCTGGAGGAAGTGTTAGCTTAGTACCAACATATGCTGCATCTGGTGGTGTACAAATTTCAGTCCCTGGCTCTCCACCAACAGGCAGTTCTGAATTGGGAATCCAAATTTCAAGAAATTCTGCTACAAATTCAGATTTGCCGATTGGGATACCCACAATTGTCG
The DNA here is from genome assembly GCA_041392785.1 of Saprospiraceae bacterium. Taxonomy (GTDB): domain Bacteria; phylum Bacteroidota; class Bacteroidia; order Chitinophagales; family Saprospiraceae; genus OLB9. Next base: position 268,541 of record JAWKLK010000007.1, on the reverse strand, counting down.
GAACTTTCACAATAAATTTTTCGAGCCCTGTAGATCCATCTAGTTTGGTAACACCAAGAAATTTGACTGACAGTTCAGGCAGTTTTTGGGCTAATTCGTCAGCTGGAAGCAGACCATTCAATTTACCCTCCGCCTTCCCTCTTCCTATCACCATCAAAACCTTTACAGCGGTGAAGGATGGAGAGCGATCCGCACGTTTGGACTGGACCTCATCATCAGAGATCAATAGCGACTACATCGACATTGAGCGCAGTACTGATGGTTCTGACTGGATCACGCTAGGTCAGGTAAAAGCGGCAGGAAACAGCAGCACAGAGGTCGCTTATCAGTATTTTGACCGCAATATCCCTATCAACAGAACTGACAACCAAATATTTTATTATCGGTTGAAGCTTGTAGACCTAGATGGTAAGTATACGTATTCGGATTTGCGCGGTGTTAACTTTGAAGGTACGAGATCTGATGGTCTTGCCCTCTACCCTAACCCGACGGCACACCTCCTCAATGCGGATCTTTCAGGTCTAAATCTATCTGATGGAGACATCCTACTTAAAATCTATGACAACCTTGGTAAAGTCGTACTAGATAAGCCTATCTTGGGTGCTGGCATAGAGCCATTAGATGTATCCCATCTCACAGGTGGCACGTACAATGTGTCAGTGACACAAGGGGATATACAGTTTCAAAAAAGATTTATCAAAATTGATTAGTGTAAAACACGATTAATACATCAAGATATAAAAGCTCCGGTGGTTTCCAATCGGGGCTTTTTTTTTCACATGTATGAGTATGGTAACCTTTTCAGGCTCTTTTAAGGGTTTTTGCTAGATAATAACAAAGTTCAAGGTTATTTTAGGATTCATTAGGATGCAACCCCTTCAGGGTTGGTACTATAATTTGGGCTATAACCCAATGCCGTGCATTGGGTTATTTCTATGAAAGCCCTTCAGGCTTTTTTAAAGGTTTTTTGTGATATAATTTTGCTTTTGTGCTGAATGGAATTATTAATTATGGCCTGCTGAAAAAGTCAGAATTATTCAATTTAAGGACAGTTATTGGTCTTAGATATGGTTCAAAAAACAAGCGATAGAGAATGGAGAGTCAAAAGTGCGTCTATCGCCAAGTAAGAATAATATTAATTAACTATTGATAATCAAGGCGATAGAAAAAGCATTTTGACTCGGGAATGAACGGTGCTTTGCAATCGCCTTTTTTTGAACTAGCGTTTTTTGGTTACTTTTTTTGGCAATGAAAAAAAGTAGCTGCCGCCCGCACAGGGCAAATGTTTAAATGAAGTGCAAATGATTTAGTAGTTTTGAAGAAATACCCGTGCATCGAAATCAATAAATTTATACATATAAAATTGTTAATCAATAATATATATTACTCCAAGTAAGCCCAAATTATGAAAGTTTTCAGGCTTTTTTAAAGGGTTTGTGCGATAATAGCAAAGTTCAAGGTTATATTAGGATTCTTTAGGATGCAACCCCTTCAGGGTTGGTACTATAATTTGGGCTATAACCCAATGCCGTGCATTGGGTTATTTTTATGAAAGCCCTTCAGGATTTTTTAAATGTTTTTGGCGACATAATTTTACTTATATGCTGAATGGGATTATTAATTATGTAAGCATTTCAGGATTTTTTAAAGGTTTGTTCGAGAGGATAACAAAGTTCAAGGTTATAATTGGATTCTTTAGGATGCAACCCCTTCAGGGTTGTGGCTATAATTTAGGCTATAACCCAATGCCGTGCATTGGGTTATTTTTATGAAAGCCTTTCAGGCTTTTTTTAAAGGTTTTTTGCGATATAATTTTGCTTATATGCTGAATGGGATTATTAATTATGTAAGTTTTCAGGCTTTTGTAAAGGTTTGATGCGAAAAAATAATGTTTATGCGGTGCATTGGGTTATTTTTATGAAAGCCCTTCAGGCTTTTTATAATGGTTTTTTGTGATATAATAGCTTGTTAAAGCGTAACTGATGCTTACATTTTTACAAATCTTTTTGATTTGATGATGTCATTACTATATAAACTAATAGTATAAATTTGTCTAGGAAGATTCGCAATATTAATCTTCACTATTCCATCGGTCAAATTATTAGTCACCGTACAAGGATATATTTTGCCTAAATCATCAAAGATTCTAATATTTATTTTACCTGGCTCAGAAGTACTAACCATAATATAATCTTGCGCAGGATTAGGATAAACGCGCAATGATGCCACGGCTTGGTTGTCGTAGGTGCCGGAGACATCAAGGTTTCCATCACAATTTTCATCGACATCATTACCTGCTATTTCGGTGGCATTGGGGTTTATCGCAGGATCAAAATCATTGCAATCCGCATAAGAGCGGAATCCGTCGCCATCATTATCAGGAAAAATAAAATCTTCAGCATATGGAATTACTTTTTCGGCAACAGCACTGCCCAACTGTCTTCCCGGTAAGTCATCACATGGAGGATGAATACCACCCCATATGCGTGACAAACTGCATTGGTCAGCCGCATCCCGATAAGTAGCCCATTGTAAAATTACATCTTCAGACGGCCCTAATTCATGTCTAAGAAACTTGTCTTTTTTTGCCACAAATTCTCCTACACCATCTGGAAAATATGGACTTCCTGTGATATATGTCAAAACATCAGAAGCAGCTCTACTAAACGTGGAATGTCCTGATACATATCCCGCAAATGGCGGTGTGACAAAGTTGAGTCTTTGGTATGGGTACCACTCAGCTGCCCTTATCCAACCTACGCCTGCCACTTCCTTAGTGACATCATGTATATAATGGTATCCTTTCCAAGATTTGACCTTCAACTGCCATGTGTACTCTTCATCTTCGCCTACCAGCGGATCATCCGGAGTAATGTACTCTATCTTGCCGGGAATAAGTGGTAATCCTTTGGGGTTATAAAAAAAGTTGAGCGGCTGGCTACTCTGGCCCAACTCTGCCATGCCGCGAAGGGCGGTCACAGGACGAACATAATCATAATATCCCTTATTACTCCAAGCAGCGATGGCAACATCGTGCATGGCTCCACCCAAAGCAAAGTAGGATTTTACATCCCACTCCAACGGAGATAATGCTATACCCTCTCCTTTATACAGCCTTTTGAAGTGGGATTGATCCATTGCATAATTAAATAATGAAAACCAGTGACCAGGTGGCGTTTCAGATTCAGGGCCATCAGCCCAATATTCTGCCAATACGCGTGTATAATCTCCCCTTTTTACCATCTGAGCAGTATAGGGTTGTCCTGTGACAGGATTCATCGGTCGACCTTTTACCTTGACACCGCCTGTTTCAAAATTGTAATAAGATGGGTATTCGGTATAATTTTGGGGAATATCGACAGCATTTCCTTGAGTCTTAGGCGAAATATCCCACACCAAAGGATCATTTGGGTCCAAATGGCTGCCCCAATGTGTCACCAACCCAAAACCCCATTTATAGAAATTTTGGAAGGGTGAGAAAGCAGCATTTGTCGGCTCTTCGATATAAGGCGGTGGCGGTAATAAATGGTACACATTCCATGACGTAGAATCTCGCAGTAATGTGGTCTTATCACTATCATTTAAAGAAAATGGATACACATTGCCCCACTCTGCACCCAAAAATTCTGGAGTGCTATTGGGTAAAATATTTCCACTTTGATCTACAAAAGCATCAAATGCAATAGGCTGCCACCTATTTAAGTCTGTTACATTTGCATTACCTGATAACTTTATGATTAATGGGGGATTCAACGGTTTATAGTATGTATTGGTGTAATCATTCGCTTCGTTACTCCCATCTTGTAGATTGTAATCCAGCAATAGCTGTGCTACATAATTACCAAATGCTCTTGGGTCACCACTTTGATAGTCCATATCTGTAAAAAGTGTATCAAAGCCCATGAGATACATCAAGCTATCATATTTTGGAAATAAAATAGATTTTCCGGGCGATTTGGCGAATTTATATTTCAAAAATCGGTATGACGCATAGCTGATAGCGGTATTGATGTCTATGTCCGTTGCATCGTTTACAGCAGTCTCATCATAATAAAAATAGTAGTCATGATGAAAATTGCCTAAAAAATAGGGTTTTGAAATATCTTGGTACGCCGCCCAAATATCGTACATAAGTGCTGAGTGATAAAACAGGTTTCTAGCATGTACGACAGGTCGTGCGTAATCTTTACTAATGCTTTGGAGTAGCATTTCATTCCAGACTCTAGCCACCGATTTTTGCCCAAAACTTTGATAACCAAAGAAACAAAAGAAAAGTAGAAAAATCCAAGGATGTATTTTGTACTTCATCAAATAGTTATTCAGGCAAAAATAGAATTGGAATATTAGTTGCAAAGAGCTCTCCCTCAGAATGGCTTTCAGAAAATAGTGAAGACCAGAAGGAATGTCTTCTTGGTACCATAACGATCATATCTGCATTATTATGCAATGCAAAATTCTTTATCTCCAGAACTGCATCATCGCCTTTTACATCAAAAATCTCATCAATAAAATCAAAAATTTTACCTGAATTTTCAGAAAGATCGATTGTATCTTTTTCCTTACTGACGTGTAATACATTGATGGGCTTCTCCGTCAAATTCTTGAGTTCTCTTAAAAATGTGATATTTTTAATACTTGATATCCCTTGGGCATCTAGACACAAAAGGATTTGTCCATTATTTTGTAATGTCAGACTTGACTCTTTGTGAATGGCTAAAACTGGAGTTTGACCATTGTTTACAACCTTTAATGTGGTACTGCCCACCACTAGATTTTTCACGGATGAACTTCCTTTGGTACCCATAACTATCAAATCAATATTATGATGTGTTGCATAGGCAGAGATCACTCCTGATGGCGTTCCTTCCAAAGCGTCATAGGTAATTTTATATCCTGAAGTAATCTTTGGGGTTACTCTCAAGATGACTTCTTCTAAATCAGATGTCATTGCGTCATGCACCTGCCTATCTATACTGTGAAAAGCACCTGCAGAACTTGGTAAAAAATATGAAGTCACTAAGTGCAATTTACCCTTAGCTGCATTGACTAAATCTATGGCATAATCTAAAGCCACATCTGAATTTTTCAGAAAAATCAGTAGGACAAAGTATCTGTAACATAAATGATATTTCAGACAAAGTTAAGTAAAGAAAAAAATGAATACTTTCAAATGCTTTTGATGATATAGGTCAATGGAGGCAGTAATTATTTGAACTGAATACCTTTCTTATAGTTTACATGTGTGATAAACATAGATACTCAATGAATACACCACTTGCCGAAAGAATGCGTCCCACAACGTTAGATGCTTATATAGGTCAAGAACACCTGATTGGGAATGGTAAAATCCTTAGACAAGTGATTGCATCTGGCAAACTGCCTTCATTTATTTTATGGGGACCACCGGGGGTTGGGAAAACAACTTTGGCCAATCTCATTTCACATCTTCAGAAACGACCGTTTTATGCACTTTCTGCTATCAATTCAGGCGTGAAAGATATCAGAGACGTAATAGAAAAAGCAAAAAGTACGAAATTTTTCAATAGTCCTAATCCCGTTTTATTCATAGATGAGATTCATAGATTTTCAAAATCCCAACAAGATGCGCTGCTGAATGCGGTCGAAAAAGGAATAGTCACATTGATAGGTGCTACTACAGAGAATCCATCATTTGAAGTCATTCCTGCCCTACTTTCCAGATGTCAAGTGTACGTACTGGAGCCACTAAAAGAAAATGATTTGATACATATGGTTGATTTAGCTATTCGCCATGATCATTTCCTGAAAGACTTGTCCATAAAGGTACTATCATATGATGCGCTGTTGCGATATTCAGGGGGCGACGGCAGGAAACTGTACAATGCACTGGAATTGGTTGTATCAAATCTGGCCGATTATGATGAAATAGTCATTGATGATGATGTTGTCACAGATATTTTACAACAAAACCTTTCTTTATATGACAAGAGCGGAGAAAATCATTATAGTATTATATCTGCCTTCATCAAATCCATGCGAGCATCAGATCCTAATGCCGCGGTATACTATATGGCACGCATGATATCCGGCGGAGAAGACCCAATTTTTATATGCCGTAGAATGGTGATTTTTGCTGCTGAAGATGTGGGACTTGCCAATCCAAATGCACTATTATTGGCGTCATCTTGTCTACAATCTGTCCATCAAATAGGCATGCCTGAGGGTAGAATCATCATGTCTGAGGCAGCGATTTATCTTGCATGCAGCCCAAAAAGCAACTCTGCATATATGGCCATCGAAACTGCTATGCAAAAGGTTAAAGAAATGGGAGATTTACCAGTACCTCTCCATCTACGAAATGCAGTGACTTCACTTATGAGCAAACTGAATTATGGAAAAGAATATAAGTATGCGCATGATTTTGAAGATGCAAACTCAAAACTTGAGTGTATGCCTGAAGGACTGATTGGTGAAAGATTGTATTCTCCTGGGATGAATGCTGCTGAAGACAAATGGAAGCAAAATCTCAAGTATCTTTGGGAGGAGAAGTACAAATACTGATTTTTCTTCTAAAATTTTATTTCAAGGAAAATCAATCGACAAAATTTTTAATTGTATCTTTACACTTTAAAAATAATGTTTAAGTATGCAAAAATTAATATTTTTTTATGCGAGTCTCTTCCTTTTCACGACTACATTATTAGCTCAAGAAAAGGCATCTCCTTATGATTTTGGTAAGATGTGGACTTTTGAAAATCCACCTAAAGAATGGTTAAAACAAACGTATGGGATGGAAGTACAAGATGAGTGGTTCGATTATGTGCGTAAGTCATCTCTGAAGTTTGCTTCATGGTGCAGTGCATCATTCATCTCACCAGATGGATTGATCATGACCAATCACCACTGCTCAAGAGACGTAGTGCCTGCCTTGCAAAAAGAAGGAGAAAACTTTGATAAACAAGGGTTTTATGCCGTCAGATTGGAAGATGAAAGGAAGGCAGAAGACCTGTTTGTAGAGCAAATGATTCAAGCAGATGACATCACAAGGCTCGTAGAAGATAAATTGAGTACTTGTAATCCAAAAGATGATTTAGCGACAATGCGCACAAAAGATTGGGAAATAAAAGAACAGTACGCTAAGAAAAAAGGTTGGGAAGGTCTAAGATTACAGACCGTAACGTTCTACAGTGGAGGAAAATATTCAATTTATGGGTTTAAAAAGTATACCGATATTAGATTGGTATGGATTCCTGAATTGGATTTAGGGTTTTTCGGGGGTGATCCAGACAATTTCACATACCCAAGATACAACCTTGATATTACATTATGGAGAGCTTATGATGAAAATGCCAAACCGCTCAATACATCTGAAAATTTCTTGAAGTTCAATAAAGATGGTGCAGGTGAAGGAGAACCAGTTTTTGTAGTAGGAAATCCAGGTAGAACAGAAAGATACAGAACTGTTTCTCAATTAGAATTTGACAGAGATAACAGGTTTGGCTATATGTATAAAATGATGAAAAATCGAAATGACATCATGATGGCTAAATACAACAGTATCAAAAACGATCCATCGAAAGAGTATGAAGCCCAAGAACTTTTAAATGAAATTGCCAATGTGGCAAACTCCATGAAAGCCTTTGGTGGAATCTATGGTGGACTAAAAAATCCTGATCTTTTCGGTAGAAAGGTAGAAATGGAAAATTATATTCGCTCTAAAGCTGACACACAAGCGCCATGGGAAGAATTATCTACCATTTATACCGGTTTGAAACCATTGGGATGGGCGACACAATACTTGAACCCTAATGGATTGAAAGGAAAAATTTATATCCTAATAGCACAATTATTTTCTTACAAAAAGATGGTAGCTGAGAATGCACCAGCCGATAAAAAAGACATATTAAAAGGTCAGATTTTATCAGATGTTGAAGCACTCAACGATCCTGAGGAGATCAATTTATTCAAGCTATTGCTTACAGAAATTCAAGAAGATATCTATCCAGGTGATCCTACATTATCGCAAGTATTAGGAAAGAAAAGTATTGATGAATTCGTGATGTCCTTGGTAAAAAATACCAAGTTTACTGATAAAATGAAGGCTGAAGAATTCTTTGCCAATGAAGCTGCGATGAGTAATGATAAAGATGTCCTATTGACTACTGGAGATGTGATGATGGGCAAATTATTAGAGGCAAACAAAGTCTTTGGAGAATCACAAACCAAAAGACAATCTCTTGAAGCGAAAGTAGCTAATCAAACTTTCAAAATATTTGGGGATCAATTGCCTCCTGATGCGACATTTACATTGAGAATCAGCGATGGGGTGATCAAAGGATATGATTATAACGGTACGAAAGCCCCTTATAAGACTACTTATTTTGGACTTTATAACAGATATTATGCTTTTGACAAGACTTTCCCATGGTCATTGCCTGAAAGGTGGCAAAATCCATCTATAGAGTTATTGAAACAACCATTTAATACAGTTTCAACAAATGATATCATAGGAGGAAATAGTGGAAGTCCATTGATCAATAAGAATAGAGAATGTGTGGGTTTGATTTTCGATGGAAATATTGAATCACTACCGGGTAATTTTATTTTTGACGAGAAGTCTAATAGGACAGTTTCTGTTCATGCTGGTGGTATATATGCAGCACTCAAGTATGTGTTCAAAGCAGATAGAATCATCGCTGAATTAGATAAACCAAGGTAAACCCTTTCAAATTACTTGAAAATAGGCGTTTTGCAGCAATGTGAAACGCCACTTTTTTTTTATTTGGCTTCTTGATTTGTTGGGGAAAAGTGCAATAAAAACACCTTTTCTTTTTCAGAAAGTGGCCTACTCCATCCACGTTTAAGATCCTTCTTTGATATACCATTAAACCATTCTCTGTCTACCTTGATATGATGAATGTTATAGTCAGATAAGAATTGATATACTTTTGCATCTGAAACGCCTATGGTCTCTAATATCAGCGTGGTAGGTTTTGTTTTTTCATTTACATCTTGTATTAGATTCATTATCCCATAAGAGAGTAGTTTTGATCTGTTGGATTTTAAATTGTCAAAAGTCTTTTTGTCCATCACATTTGATAAAGATATCGCAAACTGACTTTTGGCTTTATGCTGACTATTTGAGTAGATGTCAATGATGAAAGGATCATTTGTCATTACTACCAAGCCACAACTTGCATCAGAGATATCTCCAATAGATTTTAAGGCTGTGCCTGACTTAGTTTTTAAGATTTTTTCAACCGAGAGATCGTCTTGGGATAATAATGGCAATTTTGATGACTTATTCATTACCCAATACTCGTACTTTATAAGTGGCTTTACGGTTTTGCCGTTATAAGTTACTTCATCGCCTTCCTTAAGTTCCACTGCTGGGTCTATGATTTTCATACCATTAACATGAATCAGACCTTTCTTTATTAAATCAGTGGTTTCTCTCCTGGTACCCGCACCAGATTGTGACAAATATTTATTCAACCGCATGGAATCAATATAAAGGATTAAAATGGTGCATCGTCTTCAATTTTTGGCATTGAATCATCATCGTCATAGTTATTACTATTCATTTTTGATGGTCTGGTGATCACCGTATTGTATGGATTCAGATCATAGGCTGTTAAGTCTGAAGAAAATCCTGATTCGCCAGGATCTTCAAATTTAACAAAATGAGATACAAATCTCAATTCAATAGCTCCAAGTCCACCATTTCTGTGTTTAGCAAGGATGATTTCAGTTAAATCATTAGGTACATCGACACCATCTCCCAGTCCGTAATAACCTGGTCTAAATATGAAGGTTACAATATCTGCATCTTGCTCTATAGCACCGGATTCTCTCAAATCTGATAGCTGTGGACGCTTATCTCCGCCTCTACTTTCTACCGCCCGTGATAATTGGGATAGTGCAATAACGGGTACATTCAACTCTTTGGCAAGGCCTTTAAGTGCCCTAGAGATGGAAGATATTTCTTGTTCTCTATTACCTCTTTTATCATTAGGCGCTCCCGCCATCAACTGTAGATAATCTATAATAATCAGATTTATATCGTGATTTTGTTTCAATCTTCTACACTTGGCACGCAATTCAAAAATATTGATTCCCGGTGTGTCATCTATGAAGATAGGAAATTTGGAAAGTTTGTCCACAGCCCCATGAAGTTTTCGCCATTCATATTCTTCAAGTTGTCCATTTCTCAATTTTCCTGAATTGATTTCTGCTTCCATGGAAATAAGACGCTGTACAAGTTGGACATTGGACATTTCTAGAGAGAAAAAAGCAACACCGTTCCCATTTTCAGCCGCATTTTTGGCAAGTGACAGTGTGAAAGCAGTTTTACCCATACCAGGTCTTGCTGCCACAATGATTAAGTCTGATTTTTGCCAACCATTGGTCATTTTATCCAAACCCACAAAGCCAGTAGTAACTCCAGTAAGGTCAGTACCCTTTGCGGCTATGGATTCGATTTCTTTTTGTGCTTTCACCACCAGAGAAGTCAATGCCTCATATCCTGTATTGAGGTTTTGATCCGTAATATCATACAGACCACGTTCTGCCTCATCCAATAATTCAAGTACATCCTTTGTATCTTCGAAGGCATCATGGATGATTTGAGTGGATACTTTTATTAGCTCCCTTTGGATAAATTTCTGAGCAATAATCCTTGCATGGTATTCTATGTTGGCAGCAGACCCAACTTTATTGGTGAGTTCCATTAAATATGAAATGCCTCCAACTGAATCAAGATTATTTGACTTTTTAAGGGATTCATGAACCGTGAGTAAATCAATTGGTTTGGAATTTCCAAATAAATCCGACATCACAGAGAATATCAACTGATGCTTGTCCAAGTAGAAACTCTCCTTACGCAGAATCTCAATGATGGAAGGAAATCCATCTTTATCTATCATAATAGCACCTAATACAGCCTCTTCCAATGGAATGGCTTGGGGCTGAACACGTCCATATACCAAGTCATTCTCCTTCCGTTTTGTAGAGAGCGTATTTGAAATCGCTTTAAGACTATTTTGTATATCGGACATCCAGCTAAATTTTCAGGTTTTACGGTTATTGAGAGATCAAATAAAATATTTCAATAATACAAACTATGATAACCATCAATAAGTTCTGCTTGATCAGCATAAAAATTTTAGATTATACATTTTCTCAATATGTATTGAGTAAAAATACAACACATATTAATTTTGTTAATGCAAAGATAGAAGAATTTTAGTTTTCAAAATTTGGTGGAAAGAGTTTACTTTGTGTAAAAAATGTGGAAAACACGCGATTAATGTGGATAAGTAATTTACAAAAGTTTCGAGAATAAGTAATTTTCATTTCCAAATTTGAAGCTATAAAAATTCAAACATATAAATTTTTAGAATATTAAGATTGTCAATGAATTATAAATAGTTCTGGAATAAAAATTTGAATTCTTAGCAACTTTATTTGGGTCTAAAAAGTAGAAGTCCATTTTTCTCAAAGTGAAAATGTGGATAAGAATTCATATAATTATTTAATTAATATGTTTTTTTTGGCTAAATGAATATTTTTCTGTAAGAAAGAAATAATTAGTCATATCAAATATATCTAACGTGTGTGTTGACTAGGTTTTGGTCAGGATCAAAATGCATTATCCTGTATCCTATTAGATGCATATATTCTTGGATATCAATACTTTCTGGGTCGATTTGAAAAAATGTGGAAGGTGTAATAAAGGCAGTTAGATTTTTCAATCGGATAGTTTTCTCCAAATGAAAGTGACCACAAAATACATAAAAGTCAATGTTAAAATAGTCATCTATCAACTTTTCAAATCTATCTATTTGTTTAAACTGGTATTTAGGTTCCATATGTCGAGAGCCACAAATCAAAGGTGGATGGTGCATAGCGATAAATTGCGAGCCGCTTACATTTTTTTCTAACTGACCTTCTAACCACTTCCATTGTATATCAGACATTTCTCCCATTGAAGTATCTAAAAATATCCAATCAATAGGCGCATGAATTCTACCAAACAACTCACCATTATTCAATTCGAACTGACTGATACCTGATTTGGACATCAAGGATGGATCATCGTGATTTCCGGGTATGACATAATATGGAATTTCTGTATCCAGTAGCATCTCAAGCACAAGGCGATACACATCTGAATCCTCCTTACTATTGCTGATATCGCCACCAATAATTATGGCTTCGATATTCTTTTCCTTCAGTGCTTGGCCCAATACACGATCAAACTGGGCAAAGGTATCCTTTCCCAACGGCTTAGACCCGTCATGTGTCAAATGTAAATCAGTTATGAAAAGCCAAGTTCTCACTTTTATATTTTATAATCCAATCTCAATGTAAATTGCCGTGGTGCTTCCAATAATGCTGGTCGTAAAGTATATTCAGTATTCAAGACATTATTTATTATCCAGCTGACCTGTAGTTTTCCAAATAAATAGGAAATACGAGCATCAACAAGATTATATCCTTTATTATTTATTTTCCTATATTCGCCTATTCCGAATACATCGAAATTTATGGGTGGGACAGACTCAAAAGCTCGGTCAATATTTATAACATGACTTACTTTTTGCAAACTCAGCCCAATTTTCAATTTTTTATATTTTCCTTTGACATCAAATTTCAACTGATGTTTTGACCTGTATTTCAGTACATTTTCAGTGCCTGAAACACTATTCTTTATACTCTCATCAGTCTCCCAATTCTTATATTTTGGATCTAAATACGTATATCCAGCCAATACATCAAAATCTACATTTCTAACTCTTACAGTACCTATAATACTACCTTCAATACCTGATATCCTTGTATCACCAACATTTTGCGGTTGAAACCCAATATTTGTCCCAGAAGAAACAAATGTGAATTCAATCATCTCATCATATTCAGATACAAAACCTGAAATGTCTATGAAACCTTTGAAAGCATTGATCTTTATCCCTTGTTTCAGCCCCAATTCAGTGGACCACCCATACTCTGGATTAAGAAAAGGATTAGAAAATATGGAAAATGATCCGAAGGTGGTGGTTACAAATCTTTCTGTCAATGTAGGAAACCTGTAACCTTGTCCCCATGATATTCGTATATTGGAATATTTATACAATGCATAATTGGCGGAGGCCCTAGCCACCCATCTTCCATCATTTTTGGTGGCGGGCGCACCAGTACCCATAAAATTAGCCGGTGAAGTCTGAGAATTATACTCGTAACGCAAGCCAGCATTTACTACAAGATCACCCAAAAATTTCTTATCCCCTTGAAGGTAAAAGGCCTGAGAAGCACCTTTAAATAGCGTATCTCCCAAAATCTGTGACTCCGCATTGTGGCTTGAGAAGACAACACCCGAAGTAAGTATCAAATTCCATTTCGTTAAGTCTCGTTGAAACTGATACTCTCCATAACTATTTAATGATGTATTGGACTGATTGGTATTATTTTCATTTTTAATGTGCGTGATACGAGTTAGTACTTTATGATAATTTCCAAATTTATCCTTATAGGAAGCTGTTGGATCAAAATATAGCCTTCTTGCTGTCCTATCTGATACTGTTCCTGGGAACGCTTGCATTGCTTTACTTGCTGGTCCACCCCACAAAAAGAAAGAATTGCTTTGAGAAAAATTTGCAATAGTATTTAATCCAATTGAAAGTCGTTCGGTAAATCGATACCTAATATTTGCATTTATTCTACCTCTATTTTCATTCGTGAATTGATTGAATCCTTCTGTTTTTGTATAGAAACCACTTCCAACAAAATCAATTTTACCGTATTTACCTTTGTGCACAATGGAAGTATTTGTTGAATATCTCAACGTATCTGCCCACCATTTTTTTGTCTCATCATTTGGGCCATCAAACACACCAAAAGCAGCTGAGACTCTGGTTTCCGGCTCTGACTTAGCATATGCAGTTCTGTAATTTATGATCCCATTCAGTGCTGAAGATCCATATAGAGAAGAAGCTGCACCTTTCAAAACTTCAATCTGTGACAGGTTCTCTACCGGAATATCATTCCAATTTGGGAATCCCGCGTCCGGTTGTAAAGCAGGAATATCATCTATCAAAAGCATCACTCTACTACCTGCGCCGTAGGAATATCCGCTACCACCTCTGATATTTGCTTGCCCATCCAAGACCTGGACTCCTGGAATCTTGTTTAAGATATCATCTGCCGAAACAGAATTGACGCTCTGCAGCAAATCTGGCTTTAGAATGTCAATTGATACACCAGATGAAGCTATATTTTGCTCATATTTTGAACCAGTAACGGTGATTAAGTCCAAAGTTGTGTATGTGGGTGACATACCAATAATCATTGGGTTTGTAGTAATTTCATTCAATCTAATGACGTAAGTATCATATCCTATATAGCTGATTATTAAATTATTATCATCGTTACTTAAAGCAATACTACAATCTCCATTTAAATCTGTGATTTCAACATTATCTTTAGATTGGACATTGGCACCAATTAAAGGATCTCCAGTTTCCTTATCAACAATCTTTAATGAAATATTTGACTGACCAACACTTGAAAATGTTATTAGAAAAGTAAAAATCGTTAAGAGTACAATTCTTGTAGGTTCTAAGAAATCACTTTTACAATGGTTCATAAGTCAATGTTTAATGGAATTTCGCCAAGGCATTTTTAATATTATTTGCTGCATTCCGCAATTGTTCATCAGATGCAGCATAAGATAATCTAACACAATTATCATCTCCAAATGCAGAACCTGAAACAGTGCCTACATGTGCTTCTGTCAGCATAGCTTCTGAAAAATCATCAGCATTGTTTATTTGAACATGTCCATTTGAAGTACCAAAGTAAGCACTGATATCCATAAAAATATAGAATGCCCCTTCAGGTTTATTCAACTTTACGTTTGGTATTTCAGCTAATAACTCTAGGAGTAAATCTCTTCTCTTTTTAAAAGCAATACACATCAGATCTGCTTCACTTTTGCCATTTTCAAGCGCATTTATTGCAGCTTCTTGGCTAAATGATGTTGCTCCAGATGTCACCTGACCTTGCACTTTGCTGCACGCATCTGCCAACCACTTTGGTCCTGCCATATACCCTAATCTCCAACCGGTCATGGCATATCCTTTTGAAAATCCATTAACGGTCGCCGTTCTATCCAGCATACCTGATAATGCCCCAATACTTACATGTTCAGAGCGAAAATTGATGTATTCATAAATTTCATCAGATACGACCAATACATCTGGAAAATCTTTCAAGACTGATGCAAATCCTTCTAATTCTTCTCTTGAATATACTGAACCTGTTGGATTACAAGGTGAAGAAAAAATCATAAGTTTGGTATTTTCATTGAGATTTTCCCTTAATTCCACAGGACTTGCCTTAAAATCTGTGGTAATATCTGATTTCAAAACCTTGGGAACTCCACCTGCAAATTTTACAATCTCAATATAAGACACCCAATATGGCGCCAAAATCAACACTTCATCACCTGGATTAATTGTGGCCATACATATATTGAAAATACTTTGTTTGGCACCATTAGATACAACAATCTGCGAAGGTTCGAAATCCATCCGATTTTCTAATTGCAGCTTTTTACAAATGGCTTTACGCAAATCTACCAATCCAGGTACAGGTGTATACTTGGTATTTCCATGCTTTAAAGCTTCAAACGCTGCATCTTTTATAAATTGTGGTGTATCAAAATCTGGTTCACCAAGACTCAAACTTATCACGCTGACACCTTGAGCTGCTAAATCACGAGATTTTTGTGCCATTCGGATAGTAGCAGATTCTTCCATCTCACTCACTTTGGTTGAGATTATTTTCTTTGGATCCATATATTAATTAAAAGATTATACTGTTTATTTGACAAAGGTATGTGAAAAATCTTATTTCCATTCAAATTGGCTTTTAATAATTGATTCTAGCACTAAAGCTACATCTTCCTCGGTGTCAACTCCTAAAGATGTAAATTCCGTTTCATAGCAATTTACTTTGTAGCCATGCTCCATCCACCTCAGCTGCTCTAATTTCTCCAAATTTTCAAGTTTTCCGGGAGGCAAAGCCGCTATTTCTAATAAAGCATTCCTTTTAAAGCCATAAATGCCTATGTGTCTGAAGTAAACTGTCTCATCAGACCATAATCTATATGGCTTATCACGAACTGCGGGAATGGCTTGTCTTGAAAAATAAAGAGCCATCTCATTATTATTTCTAACAACTTTGACTACATTTTCATTAAAAATAGCATCAATATCAGTAATTGGAGCACATTGCGTACCGATGTCAAGATTTTTCTCGATCATTTTATCTATCAACGTCTCTATTTGGATAGGATTGATGAGTGGTTCATCACCCTGTACATTGATATAGAAATCAGCTTCCAAAGACCGAGCTACTTCTGCTATCCTATCCGTGCCTGAAGGGTGATTCACATGTGTCATCCATGCTTTTCCACCATTTTCAATGACATGATTGAAAATATCTTCATGGTCAGTTGCCACAATCACATCTGTGGCATTTCTTACTTTGCATGCTTGGTTGTATACGCGCATGATCAAAGATGTGCCTGCTATATCTATCAAAGGTTTATTTGGTAATCTGGTAGATGCCATTCGAGCAGGTATGACAATAAAAACTTTCAACATTTTATTTATTTAAAAAAACATATTATAAAAATAATTAATATATTTGCGGTTCAATTAATATTATATTGTTGAAAACAAAGACAAATATAATTGAAATATTGAGTGTATTCTTACTAACGGCTGTAACTTTACACTCATCCATTGGTCAACAACCAAACCGATTTTTTTCTTCGGGTGATTCCATATATGTGGACGTTCGCCCTGGGAATGATATGTATTATAGCCATGAGGTGGCAAAAGGTACCACACTTTACAGTCTTGCGCAAACCTTTGATGTAAATGAACAAAGTATTAGGATTGCAAATCAACTTAAGTTTAAGGAAACGCTGGGTTTGGGCGAGATTGTAGAGGTACCATTATCAAAAGATAAGATACTTTTAAACAAACCTAAAACTGCTTTTCTAGCCCTTTGGTATTCTGTGAAGCCTAAAGAAACCCTATATAGCATATCAAAAAAATTCCATTTGGAAATTAAGTCAATTTTGGGTTTAAATCATAAAAAAACCAGTGAGTTAAAGGTTGGAGAGAATATATTACTCGGTTACATTGTCATTAATAACTTGGTTACAGAAGTGCAAAAAAAAGCGAGTGAAACATCAAATCTTGCCAATCAAACCAAAAATCCAAATGAAACAGTAGTTTCAGCATTCAACCCTATCAAAGTAGTTTCAGAGGATATCATAGCAGGTTGGGATAAACACTCTGATAATTTCTCCACTTTTATTGTACTTCACAACAAGGCAAAAATTGGAAGTATTATGGAGATAAGTTATCCTATGATGGGAAGAAAGATCAATGCAAAAGTTATTGGACGTATTCCATATGGCCCCTACAAAAAAGAAATTTCTATGTGGGTCAGCCCAAGTACTGCAAAGGCATTAGGTGTTTTGGATAATCGGTTCAGAGTTCAAGTCTCCTATATTTCTGACTAAACTTACTTCTCTACAACCCTTGCATTTATTCCATTTTTGATCAAATCATCTATGACTTTCAATGCATAATTTGCATCTGAAGTCTGATCAGCTAATAAGATGTATTCATTCTTATCCTCATAAAAATATGCATCACTGTACCCTAAAAGCAATAATTTATCTAATAGATGAAGGACTTCTTTTTCATCTTTAAAGGTGCCTGCTTGAATCCTATATTTTTTATCAAAAATCTCCTTTTGACTTGGAGTTTTTTCATTTTTTAACTTCAACTCAACAACATTTATTTCACTTTCAACATCAGGATTTTCTGGTGTGGCAATAACTTCTATATCCTTTTTTATAATTCCTTCACTGTTCTTGTCTATTTTTTGAGCCCCAGAACCTTCCAACGATAAACGTAAATTTTTCTCAAATTCCTCAATGTTTTTCAATTCTTGCAATGACATTTGTCTGTATTCACTTGACAATCCTAATATTTTCAATTCCGTTCTTCGATTTTTTGCCAATTTGGCATCTGTGCAAGGATTTTCATCCGTACAGTTATTAATTGAAAATGATTCTCCGTACCCTTTGGCCAGAAGTTGGTTTTTTCTTACATCTTTTTTGTTGACGAGATAATTTACAACCTCATTTGCTCTTTTTTCTGACAAAGCCAAATTTGAAGTACTGTTCCCTACATGATCTGTGTGTGAACCCAACTCAAAAATGATATTTGGATTATCTTTAGCCATTAATGCTACTTTATCCAATTCTTTCATGGATGCTTCATTGAGCTCGGCACTACCAGATGCATAATAGATGTTTGAAATTCCAAACAGTTTGCCTATTTCGATTTTATCCAACTCAACATTAGCCAGAAGCATTCCTATACTGTTTGACCCCGAAAGATTATCTGTCACTCCTGGCTTTACATCACCCACACCTTCAAAACAGAGAATACATCCATTGATATTGACGAAAGCTTCCATTCGTTTAGCTAAATAACCATCTTTACGGATCAAAATGGTATAATGATTGCCTTTTAGCATATTCAACCTAAATTCCGGCAATGGATGGGAAGGAATATCCATAACTACGGTCTTGGTTGTGTTATTATACACTTCAATATGTGCACCTTTGATTGCATTCGCAATGTGGGAGTCTTCATCTCTCTTTTCAGCCAAAGTTATTTCAAAAACATAGCCTGGCAATCTCTTCATTTTCGCATTAATGAAATGCTTTTCATTAGATGGGTGTAGCGTATCCATGAAATTTTCAAACATATCTTTTGTAATAGACACATTAAGTTTTATCTGTGCAGGAACTTGTAATGTGAAATGTCCATCTGTATCAGTAAATGTACTATCCAATACTTGCTTGGAATCAAAATCTGATACCTTTATTAATGCCATACCTAGATACCCACGATTATCTTCTTCGTACACATAACCTTCCACTATTCTATTTTGTCCTGATAGTATCAATGTTGAAACTAACAATGCCAGAGTCATCAATATTCGCATTTAATTTATGTTTATTTTGTAAAATATGACGTAATTTGCAGCTAAAGTTTCAATTTTTATGACAATTGACAGAAAAAATCTTAGAATTGTTTTCATGGGAACTCCTGAATTTGCGGTACCAAGCTTAAGCATTCTCCTTGAACATGGCTATGATATCCCTGCTGTCATCACAGCTCCAGATGCTTATGGTGGCAGAGGTGGTAAGGTATTAATTCAATCAGCTGTAAAATTATTTGCATTATCCAAAGGTATTCCAGTTTTGCAGCCAGAAAAGTTGAGAAATCCAGATTTTTTAAAAACACTCAAGGAAATAAATGGGGATGTTTTTGTAGTAGTAGCATTCAGAATGTTACCTGAAGTAGTTTGGAACATGCCCAAATATGGCACATTTAATTTACATGGTAGCTTACTTCCGAAATATCGAGGTGCTGCCCCAATACACCATGCTATAATGAATGGCGAAGTAAAAACAGGAGTCACCACTTTCAAGCTGAAGCATGAGATTGATACTGGAGATTTTGTTTTCCAAGAGTCACTACCCATTGGTCCTGAAGATAACGTTGGAACAATTCACGACAAAATGATGGAACTAGGAGCCAAAGTTATGTTAAAGACCATTTCAGCATTAAAGGATGGTAATTTACATTTTGTACCCCAACGAGATGAAGATGCAAGCCATGCACCGAAATTGAGTTTAGAAAATACAAAAATCGATTTCAATAAAAATGCAAAACAAATACATGATTTCATAAGAGGCTTGAGTCCTTTTCCCACGGCATGGATGTATTTAGATGAAAAAATCACTAAGATCTATGAAGCTAATTTCATTATTAAGGAGGATCATTTCAATCCCGGACACATAATTTACAATGGTGTAAATTCTATGCAAATAAAATGCAAAGATGGCTATATCAATATATTAAAATTGAAAATGGATGGTAAAAAACAAATGGATATACGTACATTTTTAATGGGTTACCGTCCACAAAAATAATTATTTACTGCATCTCAAAATACACATTGATAAAAAAAAACTTCAATTTTTCGGTAACAAATACCATCAATGCTTTGACTATATGATTGTTACAAGAGTAATTTGTTTTACGCCCTAAATTTTCAGGTATGTCAGATCATAGTAAAATAGCGTTCAATTCAAATGATCAAATTCATTTCTTGAACAAAAGTGATATCCATTATTGTATCATTGACAAAAACTACTGCCATATTTTTACAAGCAGTAGAAAAAAGATTACAATTTTAAAAAACTTGAAGAACATAGAATTCCTTCTATGTAATGATAAATTTTGCAGAATAAACCACTCCACAATTGTCAATCTTGATGAAGTGAAAAATCTAATGGATTATTTTGATCCATTTGTAGTGATGTCGGATGGAAGTAAATTCCAAGTCTCCCGAAGAAAAAAATCTTTTCTCGATACACGCATTGAAAATGTGTATAGTAAAGCAGTATAAGTAGTTCTATTTGCAAATTTTATTATCTAGTCCAAGCTTCTTTTGTAATCTTTGATCGTATAACTTCTTTGAAGCTGTCTGTATTATTAGTACAGTCATAGCGAATACCTACACGTGTCATATTATTATATCCTTCCGTAATAGGTTCATAGCCCTTATTTTTTATATTACCAATCATTCTTTCAACATTTTTTACTTTTTCAAATGTTCCTACGTAAATAATGCATGGTTCATTTGAATTATCTTGATTGTGGCTTGATGTGGAATGTACCAAATTGAGACTTGATGTATCCGTTACAACATTCTGCCCATCTTCAGTATCTTCCAGAAAGTTACTTTCTGGAACAGTATCAAAATCTGATTTAACATTAGGATCAACCGAGATGTGAGTTTCCGTTTTATGCATATTCTCTTGAATTGATGGAGATGTCCATCTCAAAATTAACAAGAGTAATGATACAAGACCTAATAAGATTGGAAAAATCATCCATATCATTGAAGTACGTGCCCTCTTAACTTGTGACTGACCATTTGCAGGAACGGCAAATTCAATATGATGTCCTGATCTTTCGTTTAAGGAAATCGGGCTTACTCCTATTTCTGATAAATTGAAATATCTATTGAAGTTTTGGTTCTCACCAAAAACAAAACTATCATTATTGAAGGCACCTAAGTTTGGTAGTTCATAGATGCCCTTCACTTTTAGCCCATCACTTACTTCATGAACCATGGCATTTTGCAAAGCCTTTGATTGTTCCGAATCAAAGCCTGATTCAACCATCAAGTCTTTCAGCAGATAGTGATTATCAATGTGTTTATCAAAAATAGCAACTTCCTTCGGTGGTAACACAGAAAGTCTATTATCAGAAAATTGGGCTTTATTTTTTTGTAAACGAAAAGTACCAATTTCAGGTATTGAAACTGTACCAAATTCCATCAGCATCTGATGCAGATATCGCGAATATATGACGTTTCGCTTGAGCATTCACATTCTATTACTTATATAAATAGAAATAATTGTGCCAAAATGTATCTTTGCGCAAATTTAGCGTATGTGGATTTTAATTTTATGCATTATTCTTAATGCATTTATCGGGGTGATATTCAAATATTTCAAAAAATATAGTGTTGATAATTTTCAAGCAATAGTGATAAATTACTTTGTCTGCGTTCTTACAGCTGCTATATTCAGTGGAGCATCCCCTATCCCTCCTGATTTAATGACTTTATCATGGTTCCCTTATGCCTTAATACTGGGCATTGTCTTCATTATTGTCTTTAATTTAATGGCCCTGACAGTTCAATATTTTGATATCATGATCGCCACAGTATTCCAAAAAATGTCCATGATCGCACCTACGATATTTGCTATAGGGTGGTATCATGAGACAAGTGGTTGGATGAAATGGTTGGGAATCTTTTTTGCCATTTGCGCCATCTTATTACTGACGTATCAAAAGCACCAAAATCAAGAATCAGGAGCTGTAAAGCAGTATTTGATTTTTCCAATATTAACTTTCTTGGGTTCCTGTTTTATTGATAGCATGTTATTTTATGTAGAAAGAGAAGGTTTAGTAGAAGGAAGTAAACTTAACTTCACATCTACCCTATTCTTATTTGCAGGAATAAGTGGGATAGCCATTTTCGTGATACAATCCCTAAAAACCAGACCAACATTTGCTTGGAAGAACGTTATTGGCGGCATTTGTCTTGGCATACCAAACTTTTTTTCAATCTATTTATTATTGCTAGCCTTGCAACAAGGGCTTGATGGTTCTGTAGTATTCCCAGTAAATAATATTGGAATTTTAGTAACAGCTACAATGCTAGGTGTTATTATTTTCAGAGAAAGATTGAATAGACCAAAAATGATTGGATTTGGATTAGCGATAGTTTCCATAGTCCTCATTGCACTTGCATGATGGTGGACAACTACATTACCATCAAAGAACCTTCTGAAGGAGAGTATAAAGAAAAGGGCAGTAAATTTCTTGCATATGCTTTTCCGCTGGATGAGGAATCACAATTACAATCAATTCTGGCTGAATTACATCAAATCCACCCGAAAGCTAGACACTTCTGTTTCGCGTATAAGATTGGTTTGGATGATACCAGATATAGGATGAATGATGATGGTGAACCATCAGGAACAGCAGGCAAACCCATATATGGGCAGATTTTGTCTTTTGGAATTACTAATGTCATTATAGTTGTCGTGAGATATTTTGGTGGAACAAAACTTGGTGTACCTGGTCTGATACATGCCTATAAAGAAGCAACAAAGAATTCCCTAGAAATGGCATCAATTATTGAGAAATTTATTTACACTAAATTTAGCATCATTTTAGATTTTGATAAAATGGGACAAACTATGAATATTCTAAATAAGTATCCTATACAATTTCTTGCTCAAAGCTTTGAAGATAGGTGTACCATCGATATCCAAATGAGAAAATCTATCGCAGAAGAATGGCAGAAAAGTTTTATGGGAGATATTTTAGGCAGATCTGCAAAAGATATAATCGGCACAGAAGACTTGGGAGGAATAGAAATAACACAAATCGAGTAATAGAATTTGCAAGAATGCATTAAATTCGTATGCATTATGTGAATCCTGTGTAAATATTATTTCAATGATTATGATCACTATTCCTTAATGTGAAATTACTTTTTTGTACCTTTGCGGTCAAATTATTCAGAAATTCAATCAAATAATAATAGAAATGCAAAGAATAGCAATCAACGGTTTTGGAAGAATTGGAAGACTCGTGTATCGAGCCATCTATAATATGAAAGGTATAGATGTTGTAGCAATAAATGATCTAACTAATCCAAAAGTATTAGCACATTTATTAAAGTATGATACAGCTCAAGGCAGATTCAATGAAGATGTTTCTGCAGGAGAAGATAACATCGTAGTCAATGGAGATGTCATAAAGATATATTCACAAAGGGATCCTGCATCGATTCCTTGGAAAGATCACGATGTAGATGTAGTGCTAGAGTGTACTGGATTTTTTGCAGATAAGGAGAAGGCTGAAGCGCATATCAAGGCAGGAGCCAAAAAAGTGGTTATTTCAGCTCCAGCAACAGGAGATTTAAAGACCGTAGTATTCAATGTAAATCATGATATCTTAGATGGGTCAGAAACTGTAATCAGTTGTGCAAGCTGTACAACTAATTGTTTAGCTCCTATGGCTCAAGTCCTTGATAGAGAATATGGTATCATCACAGGATTAATGACTACAATCCATGCCTATACCAATGACCAAAATACACAAGATGCACCTCATGCCAAAGGTGATTTGCGTAGAGCGCGTGCAGCAGCACAGAATATTGTTCCAAACTCTACAGGTGCAGCCAAAGCCATAGGATTGGTACTGCCAAGTTTAAAAGGGAAATTGGATGGAGGTGCACAAAGAGTGCCAACAATTACTGGATCTCTTACAGAATTGTATACCGTACTGAATAAAAAAGTAACTAAAGAAGAAGTGAATGCTGCCATGAAAGCAGCTTCTAATGAATCCTTTGGTTATACAGAAGATGAAATTGTGAGTAGTGATATCATCGGTATCTCATATGGCAGTTTATTTGATGGTACACAGACTAAAGTAATAGCCCAAGGTGATGCACAACTAGTAAAAACTGTGTCATGGTATGACAATGAAGCCAGTTATGTAGCCCAACTCGTAAGAACATTGCAATATTTTGCAGGATTAATTGATAAAAAGTAAATCTCTAAGCCACTTGACCTTGTTAAGTGGCTTTTTTTTTAAAATGTAGTTTTATGTTAGCATTTTCAACCTATAATTTTTCTGGTCATAGAGTCGTAATGAGAGTTGACTTTAATGTCCCATTGGATAGCAATCTGAATGTTACTGATGATACCAGAATCCAGGCTGCCATTCCTACTATTAAAAAGATTTTGGCAGATGGAGGTTCTGTTGTTTTGATGTCACATTTGGGAAGACCTAAAACAGGACCAGAAGATAAGTATTCTCTTAAACACGTCATCTCAACATTGCAAAAGTTCCTAGATGATACGACTATTCATTTTGCGGATGATGCCATTTCAGAAAATGCATTTAAAATGTCATCCCAATTGAAATCAAAGGAAGTCTTGCTTCTAGAAAATTTAAGATTTTATAAGGAAGAAGAAAAAGGAGACGCAGACTTTGCAAAAAAACTGTCAGATCATGGTGACATATACATCAATGATGCTTTTGGTACTGCCCATAGAGCACACGCTTCAACAGCAACTATAGCTGACTTTTTCAATGATGATGTAAAAGGTTTTGGATATCTCATGGCTGCTGAAATAGACAATGCTACGAAAGTATTGCAAGGAGCCGTTTCTCCAGTCACCGCTATTGTGGGTGGCGCAAAGGTTTCTGATAAAATCCAGTTGCTAGAAAGGTTGATTGATATCATGGACAATGTATTGATCGGGGGTGGGATGGCTTATACATTCATAGCAGCTCAAGGCGGAAAGATTGGAAATTCGTTATTTGAGCCAGATCATGTACAAACTGCCCTGGATATTCTAGATAAAGCCAAAGAAAAAAACACAAAAATTTATTTACCTGAAGATAGCATTGTAGCTGATACATTTGCAGCAGATGCCAGTTACAAAACTGTCAATAGTGATAGCATTGAAGACGGATGGATGGGATTGGACATCGGGCCTAAAGCCATTGCAGCATATACACAAGTGATCATGGAGTCTAAAACTATGCTTTGGAATGGACCGATGGGTGTTTTTGAATTCCCTGCATTTTCAAAAGGTACTTTTTCAATAGCACAGGCAGTCGCTGATAGTACAAACCAAGGTGGATTTTCACTCATTGGTGGTGGCGATAGTGTGGCTGCTATAAATCAATCTGGTTTAGAATCACAAGTCAGTTTTGTATCTACCGGCGGCGGTGCCATGCTCGAATTTCTAGAGGGCAAAGAACTTCCAGGTATTAAAGCGATCAAATCTTAGGGACAGAATTTAACCCATATTGACATTTGGTGAGCGGTAAGTGCCATTCCTTGCAAAGATGTAGTACGGTTGTAGCGAACACTATAAGCAAAGGTACTTTTCATTATAGTTGTGCTTAAAAGCATTTTTCAACAAATATAAGTAAGTTATTCATCTGATAAAAGTTAATCGTTTTTTAGATGGAATAACCATCAATATTAAATAGTATTCATTCTTTATTGTTGGTCATCTTTCCTTTGGTCTTTCTATGCTGAAGACCTCCCATATTCCAAGCTATAAATTTTGATCATAAGAAATAAAATAGAAATCATCAAAGGACCAAAAATAATGCCTAGAAAACCCATCAACTTAACCCCAATCAAGACACCGAACAGTGTTACTAAAGGATGTACATCCGCCATTTTTTTCTGAATTGCAAACCGGGCAAAATTGTCCACAGAGCCAATCACTAAAAATCCCCATAAAAGTACACCAATACCCTCCCAAAGTGCACCAAAAGATAACTGGTAGATAGCAAGAGGTAAGTAAATCACCAAAGTCCCTACCAAAGGAATCACAGAAGCAATCGCCGTCAAAATACCCATTAAAACGAAATTTTCCACTCCAAATATCCAATACCCTACCACTGCGACAAAACCTTGAGTCAAGGCAACTAAAGGAATGCCTAGAGCATTACTATACACCAAATTTTTTGTTTCTGAAAGGATTTTTTCTACATTTTCTTTATTAAAAGGTAAATGATCTCTAAGCCAAGATTCAATAGTTTCTGATTTAACCAGCATAAAATATAGTATTAGATACATTAAAAATACATTACCTAATGCCAATAAAGTATTCCCTAATGTCTTCTGTACCATTGGTAAAATTTCTTCAGATACTTTCGAAATCGTTTCAGGCTTTACGATATCAAACGTAAAATTTGATTGTAAATATCGTATTATTTGATCTATGGCTTGCTTTACAGGCGTCGGGTCGTCTAAATAAGGACCTACGATATCTACAACTACGGAAGTCATGTATACAAACGGAATGACCATAATAACAAATGAAGCTGACATGAGCGTTAATGCAGCAGCCCAAGATGGCCATTTCCTGATTTTTGTCAAGTGAAACATAGGTTGAATAAGTAATTCATATAGTGCTACAGCACCTAAAATTGAACTTATATAAGGTAGTGATTCTTTTATAACCAACCATGACAATATAAAAATTGCACCCAAAATAGCTATTTGGGTAATCTTAGTTGAAGAAATTTGATTGCTTTTCATTGGTAAAATGTTAAACAAAGTTAGTTAATTTTATCATTCAAACATTTATTTTATTTCAATTGGGAAATCAAACCTACTAATTTAATGAATCGAAAATAAAACTTAAATTTACACCGTTAAAGTACAAAGTTTTTCTAATGTCCAAAAGAGTTTTTAGCTTTTTCATACTAGTGTTACTTGGAATCACGATAGTATTTCAGGCTTGCAATCGAGAACCTGTCTATACTGGAGATGATGTCAGCATCAAATTTTCAGTAGATACGTTGATGTTTGATACGGTATTCACTACTATAGGATCCTCCACAAGATTTGTCAAAATATATAACAATTCGGATCGACATATCCAAGCTGAAATCGATATCAAAGAAAATTCATTTTTCAGGATAAACGTTGACGGCACTCCTGGACCAAATGTTAAAAACGTATCAATTTTGGGAAATGATTCTATCTACATATTTGTCGAAGTCAATATCAATCCTGATCAGCCTTTAGATGTATCACCATTTATTATCCAAGATGCAATAAACATCACTGTAAATGGCGTGAAAAACACCATCTATCTAGAAGCATTTGGTCAGAATGCAAACTATATTCCAGGTCAAAATGTAGGTGGTCTGTCTTACAAAATCCCTTGTAATAATGGAACTTATGTGCTTGATGATGAAAAGCCATATGTTATCTATGGAGTCATGATAGTGGACAGTTGCACAATGGTAGTAACATCTGGAAGTAAGTTATATCTTCATGGTGGTTTAGTGCGCACCGATAACTCTTTGTATAACGATGGAATGATCTTGGTGTTGAAAGACGGTTCTGTCAGATTTGAAGGCACCATTGAAAACCCAATCACAATCCAAGGCGACAGGTTGGAACCAGATTACAGCGATGTACCTGGCCAATATGCTGGTATAGTACTTTGGCAAGAATCGAAAAACAACATATTTAAATATACAAACATCAAAAATGCTATAGTAGGCATAAGAATGGATTCCTTGGCACAAATGGAAATGTATAATTGTCAGATTTTCAATACTAGTGACGCAGGCATCAGTAGTCGATATTCAAAGGCAAAAATTCAAAATTCGTTATTGTATGAAAATTATGGTGGTGGACTTATATTTAGTTATGGCGGACAGTATGATGTCCAATTTTGTACGGTAGGTTCTTATATTGGGCAAAATCCGGCACTATACATATCAAATTATTATTGCCCGGAACTGCCATGTGACAATAGAATACAAAAAGCAAACCTTGAAGCAAATTTTACAAATTGTATTTTCAGTGGTAGCCAAACTGATGAGGTGATATTATCACAAACTGATGGATCTGATTTTCTCTATCACTTTGATCATTGTTTGGTGAGAGTTGATGACCTTATAAAGGAACAAAATTTTCCTGACTTCTTCGATCATTGTATTTCTCCAATAAATTATCAAGATATAAGACAACCGTTATTTTTGGATTATAATACTAATAGTTTTACCCTTGATACCATGTCTATTGCAAGAGAGAAAGGAAGATTTATCTCTAATATTCATACCGATATCGAAGGAAAGCTTAGAAAATCGGTACCTGATTTAGGCTGCTACGAACTCAATTTATAGTGAAAGACTACAATTTCTCAAATGGTATGCTGTAAGTACTTGCGTTTGCTCCAATCACTCGTACATAATACACACCTGCCGCTAATTGGTCTGCGTTAAAATTAAGTTGGTATTTACCCACACCTAAGAAGTCATCATACAAAGCGACCAAATGCTGTCCTATTGAATTGATTAAAATGACCTTTACCCATCCTCTCTGGGAATTTAGCATAGAAAGTTGAACGTATCCTTGATGAATAGGATTAGGAAATATTTGAATTGACAAGGGCGCTGTGTCATCCTTTACTGCAGAAACGCCTACATTAATATAAGCGTCTTTAACTAGGCTATCAACTCCTACAGAGTTTGAAGTAATCAATTTTACACTATAACTACCATCATTTTGATACTGCACTTGAGGAGATTTTTCGGTACTTGCATCAGGCATACCACCTTCAAAAAACCACTGATAGTTAGAAATGCCTCCTTGGGATTGATCAGTGAATTGGACACTTTCTCCTATCTTGATATCTGTTTTATCAGCAGTAAAAGCAGTTTGTGGTTGACTCCGGTTTAGGACTGTAATAGCCTTTGGTACAATCTTGGTATTATTTCCAGCGATATTTGAGACCGTGAGCGAAGCCAGAAAAGATCCTGCTTTATTGTACTTTACAATCGGATTCTCTTCAATGCTACTAGTTGGTGTGCCTTGAATAAAATTCCATTTGAATACCTTAGCATTATCACTAGATGCATTATAATACTGTACGCTATCAGCAACATAAATGGTGTCAGCACTAATAGAAAAATTTGCCACTGGTGCAAGTACTGGATCAGAAATATGAATGTATTTTGACTTGATCACATCACGTATAGTACCATCTGAGTATGTCACTGAAGCTGAGACATCGTAAGTACCATTAGCAGACCAATGCACCACTGGGTTATCAGAAGTGGATTGTGAAGGCATACCATCTTCAAATGTCCATTTCACAGTATAATCCGAGTCCTTACTAAGTATCGAAAATAATATGGATGAATCAATTTGAGTGGTTGTCTTGTCAGCTATTATGTCAACAAATTGATTACCCAAGCTATCTTCACTTGGTACTATTTGACCTAACCAAGTGCCGTAGGAAGAGCCCTCTGCAAAACACCCTGTAGTCCAAACCTCAGGCAATCCGTTAAAGAACCTTCGCCCCACAGTGGTATAATCGCCCCATCGTTCTTCATTGCCTTGAAGGACATTTATCACGCTATTTCCTTTTTTGATGTAGGAAGGTGGACTCCATTCAAAATTTGATCCAGTTCCAGAGCAAGTTCTGACTTGCTGACTTGCAAATTCACTAAGTCCAGAAGATAAATAGTTTACCAACACAACTGAATCTTCTGCGTTTTGGCCAAAAGGAGCAAATGAAGGAAATGCAAAATCTTTGCCTTCTTCTGATAAGAAAGTGACATCTACTTTATTTGTTAATACATCATATCTCCCATAAAATATCCCAACATCCCCATTTTCTGAATTCGCATGTCCACCAAAATGCACTATGCCATTAACATACATTGCAGACCAAATCCTACTGTCAAAGGTATTTAGTACTTGGTCAGAATTGGGCTGCCTTGCATTGGGAGCCAAAGATGTCTGTAAGCCTTTCACTTGAACTGAATACAACTTTGTGGTATCTGACAATTTTCCATCAGTGTAATATAAATTATATGTATCGCCACCTAAAGCGTTATTACTAACCATAGCCATGGAGCCTGAAGTCAATGTATTCCAACCTGAAATGGCTGGCACTAGGTTGAAAGACTTATTACCATCTGCATCAAAAATATCTGAATAAAACTTATAGTTTATATCCTCCCCAGCATATAAGGATGCTTTCTCGATCTGAAATAAAATGCTATAGTTCCAATCACTGTTTTCATCACGCATGAGCCCAGCCAAATAAAAATCTTCATCTGACAGACCAATATTGGGATAATCAAACCAAAAGTTATCGCCAAGAGGGTTTCCTTTTATTTTATAGTAGTTCCACTCTCCATTTGGGTCTTCCGTCTTAGTGGCCGCTATACATAAATATGAACTAGCAAAATCTGACCCATGTAGACACATTAGGATAAACCTATTTGATACTGGATCGTAAATAGTTCGAGGATCATACATACGAGTACCCAAAGACAAAAGTGTAAAGAAATCATATAAGCTCTTTTGATAAGTAACCTTGCCGTCAGGTTGGGTAAATATGATATTGGAATTGATGGCACTCACAATAAAACCATTCTTTGAGACTGCCATTGTATTATCCATGGGTACACTATTATCTCTGACATTGCCCCTAAAACTCCTAAAAACCGATGGCGCTTCTGTGAGTTTTCTTCCATTTGTTTTAATAGATGAGTTGATATTTCTCACGGGATTTTGGCGTCGTGCAGCTGCCATATTTTTCATACCGATGAACACATCAGCTGGCACAGTTGTAGCATGGTAATTACTTTGCATTTTTTGAAATGATATACCCCAATCACTTTTTATGTCAGTAGCTTTAACAGTACCACTACATTTGACAGACTGAATTTTGGAGCCTTTAGAAATTTTTCCAGCCTCATTTTTTACACTAAATTTTACTTGTGCATTAATAGTACTAAAAAATAATATCAATAATAGGCTTGAAGCGAATACTTTCAAATAATGCATAATCAGAGTATTTTATACGCAATATTAAAGTTATTTTTGCACATTAATACAATTTAAAGTATAATTTATTAGCAAAGTGTCTAAGATTCCTGACGCATTTATCGATTTTATAAATTCTGGAAGAACCCCAGAGCCCACATTATTTTTATCAACTTTGAGAGAAGGTTCGCCTACGAGCATTAGAATAAATCCTTCAAAAAATATTGAAAATCCACAACTTGAAATTGTACCTTGGTGTGCATGGGGCTATTACCTTTCAGAAAGACCAATATTTACCCTTGACCCTTCATTCCATGCAGGAAAATATTATGTTCAGGAAGCATCATCAATGAGTGTGTATTATGTTTTGGATATGATTTTAACCAAAATGAATAATCCTGTAATTTTGGACATCAGTGCAGCTCCTGGTGGCAAAAGTACTATAATTTCATCTATGCTCAAGAGTCGAAATGATGGTATTCTCGTATCAAATGACATCATTTCATCAAGGGCCTACACTTTAAAATACAATCTGGCAAAGGAAGGAAATGGGAATACTATTGTGACAAATGCGCATCCAAAATCATTCGCAAAAATTCCATCTATTTTTGATATCATAGTAGTAGATGCGCCTTGTTCCGGCGAAGGTTTGTTCAGAAAAGATCCTTCTGCTATGCAAGAATGGTCCCCTGAAAACGTGCAAATGTGTGCAGCCCGACAAAAGGATATCATAAGTGATCTTATTGGATTGCTTAAACCAAGTGGATATCTTGTGTACTCTACCTGTACCTACAATGCAAGTGAAAACATGGAGAATATCCATCATTTCATAGAAAAATATGGTCTAAGAAGTATCCCTATCCAATTCGATAAGGATTGGCACATCTTTGAAGATACTGAAAACGGAAATTTTGGGTACCAATTCTATCCCCATAGGACAAAAGGTGAAGGTTTTTTTATATCCCTTTTGCAAAAACCTAATGGAAACGATGTCCAAATAAGAGAACATCGTACATCTACCCTACTTCGACCCTTGTCTAAGCGGCAAATAGAAGAAATTAGCACATGGGTACAATGGAATGCTGACTTTGAATCCTTGGGAATTGACAAAGTAGACAATGTGCATTTGCTGCCAAATACATGCATCGATATTGCAGAAAAACTGAAGCTTGGTAAAGTTCAAATTATAGATATTGGCACTACCATTGGAACTTTTAAAAAGGACATTTTCATACCACATCATCATCTGGCACTAAGCAAGAATCTACATACAACTGTTCAAAAATGCGAACTGAACAAATCCCAAGCACTCCAATTCTTGAAAAAGGAAAATCTTGTCTTGGATATGAACATGACGGGTTGGGTTTGTATGCTGTTCGAAGGATTACCAATAGGTTGGGCTAAATTTTTACCCAATCGCATCAATAATTATCTTCCATCTGAATATGCTATAAAAATGGATATCAAATGATTTCGACTTCATGATTTAATTCATCATAAAAATTCCTACACTAGCGTAACAAAATTAAAATGAAGTATTGATAATCTACCCTTTTACAAAAAATCATCACATAAAAATTTATCAATCAATGTTTATGAACATCGCTATGCACTATGTAGCATTGTATTCAACATGATCTTCATAGACAAGAAACAAGAATTGGTAATGTTATATATTTCGTGCTATGTAAAACCCATAGCTATAAAAATCTTTGTACGCTTGATACAAGTCAATTTCTGCTTGGTTATCCTCAACAACTTTTCTTGCAAATTCGGAATGGTTGTTACGTGTCAAAAAAGCGTCAAACCTTGCCATTAAAGGCTTGTAATAGGTCTCAATCCAACTATCTTGATTTAAATTAAAATATCCCATAAGTGTAAATCCATTTTTTTCTAGCTGCTTGATTTTTTCAGACGCTACATCAATTTCCGGGTACTCCGCCTTCCAAAACTCTTCAATTTCCATTGGTCTAGATTGAGTTATCCAAGTGATTTCACTTACAGCCAGATAGCCACCGACTTTCAGAAAAGGTTTCCATTTTTTAAGTCCATTTTCAAATCCAATATTATATATTGCACCTTCTGACCAAATCAGGTCAAATTCGCCATCGCTAAAAGGCAAATCGTCCATTGATTTTTCAATCGTGACAATTTTATCTCTCAATCCTAACTTTTGAGATTTCTCATTGAGCTCCTTCAAAAACTCAGGAAACAAGTCAACTGCGGTTATTTGTCCAATTATATTTTTTGCAAGCAAAATGCTCTGTCCACCTGTACCACAACCTATGTCAGCCACTTTAATGTTTTGATCGGCAGGCAAATTCAATAAGGCTAGAGCTCTAAGAGTGTCAGCTTCGCTTCCTGGACCTTGTCTCTCAGAATTCCTATGTAAGTCAATTATCAATTCTAATTCTGTCATTTGGTTGTTCTTTTTTAGACAATATACAATTTATGTATTGCTAGTTTAAATAAAAATATTTTTAAACCTGTTATAAAACAATAATATAAATTATGCATTTTAGGCATTCAATGCCAATCAGAAATATTGTTGCATACAGCTATTGTTTTATCCATTCAATTAAATTTCTAACATCAACTATTGACCAACTGTGTGGATGTCTTTCTCCATTTGCCCGATAACCTTTGTTTTTGGTTTCAATTAATTCAAATTGATCCCAGTTTTTAGTTTTCAAATCCTTTGCTACTTGTTGAATAGCATAAGCATTGGTGCTTTCGAAATCTAATTGTCTATTTTCTAGCCACCATAAGCTATCAGGTTCTGTATAAAACCTTAATTTACTTCTTTTTAAAATTGGTACACTAGTGAATTTACTTTTCAAAGAAAATGGCGAAACTTTCTGAATGTTCTCTAACAAGGAATCCTTGGGAAATTCTTTTTCAAAATAATTTATTATCCACTTTGACTCAGCAAGTCTTTCTTCACCAAAAACAGGATTTGAAAGATTCATAATCGAATTTTCATAAAGTGCTGACAATTCAATAGGCGAATCAACAATAAAAGTGCCTTTCGGGGCATAATCGAAATTATATTGATGCAGATAGTTTGAAAGTGTTAAGGCTACATTTCCGCCAATCGACATTCCCCCCATGTAGACATGTTCAGTTTTTATTTGGTTTTTATTGCAAATGGTAGTAAGTTGATTTGCCAAATGCTTTGTAGTTGTTTCATCAATCCATATATGCCGATTAAAATTCATAAACAAAATAGAAATTTGATTCGCAGTTGCGGCAGTAATAATGTCAAATTCTTCTTGTATATCTTTTGCAGAACTAGTTCCTGGGGGGAATAAAATCAAAAGTGCCTTTGAATCTTGTACCTTGAACAGTTCATATTGCTCTCGGACAATATGTTCTGTAGGATAGATTTGTGAGGTCAATTCACTTATGATCATATTAAGGACACTTTCAATAACTTTCATCTTTCCATTTCGCTCTAATGTACAAACAGAGATAGATGCATCCAATTGAGGTATATAAAATACATTGGTTCCCCAAAAACCACCATGGCCTAAACTTTGCAATCCCTTTATGGAAGCATCAGCCACACCAAGTCTGTATATTTTAGATATTCCATCTGTAGTTGTGACATCCGTTTTGATTAGGTTCAAAACTTCCCTATCTTGAATAATTCTCCCATTGAATAAATTATATGAAAATTGAGCTAATTCTTTCATGTTTGTAGCTATTCCGCCCCCACCATATAAGTCCCAAGAAATATCATGGTCATAGGAATCCCAATCGATGTCCAACTTACTTTCGCCCCAATTTTCTTCCTTCCAATACTGATGTATTAGCTCTTTTGTTTGCTTTGGTTTTTCTTCCAAGGTAGGAAACCAAGTATTATTGAAACCTAATTCTTCATATTTAAGCAATTCTCTAATAGATGTGTAAAAAGGTTTTTGGGTCTTTTGTTCTATAATTTCAGTTGCAAGTAAATAATTGACATCCGCATATTTGAAAACTTCTTGTGGGTTTCCCAATGGGTCCCCAACATGTACAGCAAGTTGTATTTGCTCCTCCCTTGTCCATCTATACTTTTGATTTTTATCAATAAAAGCAAAGTAATCATCGTTTACATAATCGTCTATTCCACTTGTGTGAGATAGTAAGTGCTTGATTTTAATGTTATTAAAGTTATAGCCATCGGATTGAAAAAGTGATACCGTCTCATTAGTTAAATGTTTTCCAATCGGATCTTCTATATTTAATTTCCCTTCTTCTTGTAGTCTTAAGATTGCAGCTGAAACGTACGTCTTGATATTACTCGCTATTAATGCAGGCTGATCGGGCAACAACTTTGTTTTGGTGTTTTTATTTGCATAACCAACACTTCCGCTCCAAGATATTCCTTTTTTTGGTGATTCGATATGAACCAGGATTCCAATAGATTGTAGATTTGACTTAAAAATCGAATCAATAATAGAATGAAATGATTCGGTTCTAATTTGTTTTAATGGGGGTGAAATCTTGGTTGCTCTATTGCAACTTGCTATAAAGACGCAAAAAATAAATAAAATGATTCTATTCAAAATTTCTATTGTTTTTCAGGTTCTAATGATAAAGATTCTTGCAGATCGGCCTATATTTGAATAGCGATCAATTCTAAATGGGTTTCTCATTTCCTTTGGGTTTTCATGTTTGTAAATCATACAAAGATATAAACCTTTAAGAATATCACCCCAAAGATGTTATTGATTCAAAAGATACATCTATTTGTGGATTGATATTAGAAGTATCTAACAAGTGTATTTCTATCACATATGTGATCTTTGGATCCTTTATATCATTGCTTCTGGTCTGACCCATGCATCAAATTCTGCATCTGTCAAGTAACCAAGGGCCAAAGCAGCTTGTTTAAGTGTGGTACCTTCTTTATGGGCTTTTTTGGCTATCTCTGCTGCTTTATCATATCCAATTTTGGTATTTAATGCTGTCACCAACATCAATGAGTTATTCAAATTGTGTTGGATTCGTGGTATATTCGCTTCAATGCCTACGGCACAATGTTCATCAAATGATACGCACGCATCTCCTATAAGGTTGGCTGACATTAGAAAATTATAAATCATGACCGGTTTGAATACATTTAATTGAAAATGTCCTTGCATGCCCCCAATGTTTATAGTAACGTCATTTCCAAGCACTTGACACATAGCCATAGTCAATGCTTCAGACTGTGTAGGATTGACTTTGCCTGGCATAATGGATGATCCTGGTTCATTTTCAGGAATCGTAAGTTCACCAATACCACAACGAGGACCAGAAGCCAACATCCTTATATCATTGCCAATTTTCATCAAGGACACAGCTGCCGTTTTTAATGCACCGTGCGCTTCAACAATGGCATCATGAGCAGAGAGACCTTCAAATTTATTTGACCCAGAAACGAAAGGCAAACCTGTGATAAATGCAATTTTCTTAGCAACCAACTCAGAATAGCCTTTTGGAGTGTTCAAACCCGTCCCAACGGCCGTCCCACCTAGTGCAAGTTCAGCTAGATGCGGCAAAGTGTGCTCTATAGCTTTGATTGCGTGATCTAACTGTGATACATAACCGCTCAACTCTTGACCAACAGTCAATGGTGTAGCATCCATAAAATGTGTGCGGCCTATTTTAACAATGTCCATAAAAGCAGCTGATTTTTCAGCCAAGGTATTTCTGAGCAAAGTTAAACCCGGAATGGTCACTTCCACTAATACTTTGTAAGCAGCTATATGCATCGCTGTAGGAAAGGTATCATTGGATGATTGAGATTTATTAACATCATCATTAGGGTGTAGTACTTTGGTTTTGTCTCCTAAGCTACCTCCGTGTATCACATGCCCTCTATTGGCAATGACCTCATTGACATTCATATTGGATTGTGTACCTGAGCCTGTTTGCCAGACAACAAGTGGAAATTGATCAGCTAATTTTTTATCAAGAATTTCCTGACAAACAATTTCAATTAATTCCATTTTGTCTTTAGGCAAGACTCCAAGGTCATGATTAGCTTGAGCAGAAGCCATTTTCAAAATTGCAAAAGCATCAATGACTTCTACAGGCATTTTGTGTCCGCCTATTTTAAAATTCTCTGATGATCTCTGGGTTTGTGCTGCCCAATATTTATCTGCTGGGACATTGATATATCCCATGCTATCTTTTTCTTGTCTGAACATAAAACTTCCTTGCGTTAAATTAAAAAAGGCAAATATAGACTAAATTTTACTCTATATTTACCTTTTTGGGGTTGAGATCAATCAAGATTATTATGATTTTTCTCAGTCTATGACTTACTAGTCAATATCTATTTCATCATATCCATCATCATCATCTGCGATAGAATCCAGATCATCTTCATCATATCCTACATCATCCACATCATCTTCATCATCTAAGGCCAATTCTTCTTCATCTAGTTCTTTAATAACATCCAATTCAGAGAAAATTTGGTTTAGATCATCGTCATCTATGACAGCTGGTTTTGCAGGTCCACTCTTCTTCACAACTTTAGTAATGATGACGGATTTGCCTTCAGGCTTTTTAGCTGGTTTGATTTCATCTTCATCCTCTAATTCATCAAGTCCTTTATTTCTATCTTTTGGCTTCTGTACATCTTTCATCTCAGATTGTACTTTTGCAATGACAGATTTTGTCGTTGTAGGTACGGCAAGTAACCTTTTCTTATCAATTAACTCACCTGTGACTATACATATGCCATAAGATTTGTTACTTATCCTGATGAGTGCATTTTCTAGTTCTTGGATAAATTTTCTTTGATGATTTGCCATATTATTCAACATCTCTACCTCTGTCTGAATAGATGAAAAATCAGTGATATCTTTGGCAAAGTCATCTGTGTTGTTCTCTGTTATGTCCTTAAGTTGATCTTTCAGACTATCATACTGACTTTTAGCCTTATCCAACTTATTCATGATGAGATCTCGAAATTCGATTAAATCTGCATCACTGTACCTTACCGTAACATTAGATGGTTGTGACATATTATGAATAAATTCAAAATGTTTTTAAAATAATAGAGCATAAACCCATTATTGCCTAAAAAGTTTCAAAGTTGAAATATATTTTTAATTTTTTCAAAAAAATTTTCAAATATCTATTTTTCAGGAACTTTGAGTCGATAAAAATTGACAGCATAACCTCCCCAAATCCCTTGTCCTCCTTTGATATTGGTTGCAATTCTAGTGTAGGATGAAAAAGGGCCTCCACTATTGGCAGCATTATCTCTGGTATTCCAAAAATCAAAATGAGCTTTATCAATGGTACACCATTTTATACTGACCGAATCATTTCTTAAAAAATACCCAAAAGTATCAGGATCAAAATCAGCATTTCTATCTTCAGCTTTTGAAAGTGGAAATTCAAATCTTTGTCCATCAAAAAGCACATCATCAGTTACAGATGTCAATGGAGGAATCAAATTTCCACCCTGACTGGCAGTAAGATATCGATAGAAATCATTCTGATTAGCAGGATCATTGATAGTAACTTTGAGCTGTGCTAATGTATCATTAGGCTTACCAGGAGGCATCTCCCATAAGAAATTTTCCAATGGAACTAATTGAGGAATAGTGGTTGTCGCTGTAAGAAGGGTATCTCCAATTTTCACTGACAAATCATACTTTCCACCAATTTTTCGGTCTATTTGGTCTAAGATATCTACGTACACACAAATATTGTATGCAATAGAATCTCCAGTAATCCCTAATAGGGCTAATGCTTGTTTTCTCTCTTCTTCTGGTAAATCATTGAGACATATTTCAGTCAATACCACATCTTTTTCTTGGTCATTCACTTGCACCGTTGCTCCCTGTATAAAAGACGCTGCTAAAACGTCAGAGCTAACTTTGGACAAATAAGGAATGGATTTCGTCAGTACTACAATGACTGGTTGGTCAGAGTCTCCTGCTTCAACATACCCTTCCACAACAATTTGCGGCGTAGATTCTGGAATGGAAGGCAGATAGGGTTCCTCACATGATTGTAAAACAGCAAAAATGATGGCTAACCACGCTAACTTTAAGCTTATTTTTGATTCCATTTAAAATTATAAGTTATTGAAGGAATAATAGGAAAGATAGTTATTTTAGATCCTGTGATTTGTGATTCTCCTGTATTTGTATTCGTGTCTATATCAAAATTAACAAAGAAAGGATTTTTTCTATTGTAAGTATTATAAACAGAAAATGTCCAACTACCTTTAAATTTACGTTCTTTATTTGCCTTTGGTGTATAGGTTGCAGAAATATCTAGTCGGTGATAAGCATCTAATCTTGCACTGTTTCGTGGGCCATAAAATAGATTTATATTTTGTTCGACAATAAAGAACCCATGCACTGGGGTAAACAACTTACCTGTCCCATAAATAAATACCATTCCAAAATCCCATTTAGGTGCTGGCTTATAATTTAACACTAGTGATAGATCGTGTGTTCTGTCATAAACGGCTGGATACCACCTTCCATTTTCAATATCTTCAAATGACCGCTCCGACCGAGATAAGGTATACCCAAACCAACCATTTAATTTTCCTGTAGTCTTCTTGATGAATAACTCTGCACCATAAGCTCTACCTTTTCCAAAAACGAAGGCATCTTCTACTTCTTTGCTGATGTCATTGACATAATTATCTGCATAGTCTATTTGATTATACAGATCTTTATAATACACTTCTATAGAAGTTTCGTACATGTCTTTGTAGAAATTACGAAAATAACCCAAGGCATATTGAATTCCTTTTTGTGGCTTTACGATCTCAGTGCTAGGTACCCACAAATCTGCAGGGAGTGTAGATGATGAATTACTAACCAAATGTAAATACTGTGCTGTTCTACTGACACCTGCTTTTACACTATTATTGTGATTTAGTTTCCAATTAACACTCAATCGTGGTTCAGGTGTAAAATAAGTCTTGACAAATTCAAAATCTCCAAATGTCTTTGATGTCAATTTGGAAGTATAAGGACCTATTTGCGAAAACGTACTCAACCTCATCCCTGCATTGATGGAGAATGACTGAGACAATTTGATATCATCAAGAAAATACAATGCGCCCTCGATAGCATATTTGGGTTTGAACTGCGTACTAAACTCTACATCATCAAGCACCGCGGATGCTGTGTTCGGCGTCAGCGTATGATGGGTCAAATTTGCACCATATTTAAAGGTATGGATATTACTTTGGTAATATTCGAAATCTGCTTTGAGATTCCAGTCCTTGACACCCGAAAATAGTTTGAATGAAAATTCATCTTGACCTCCGTCAAATTCAAATTTATAATCATTATACACAGCTGAAATATTCATAAAATGCTTTTCATTAAACAAGTGATTCCATC
Source organism: Saprospiraceae bacterium (assembly GCA_041392785.1). Classification (GTDB taxonomy): domain Bacteria; phylum Bacteroidota; class Bacteroidia; order Chitinophagales; family Saprospiraceae; genus OLB9. The sequence continues at coordinate 228,117 of JAWKLK010000007.1, read as the reverse complement.
TCAATGTAGCAGTTTTATTCCCGTAAGGTAAATCAAAATAAAAATCTCGAGTGGGTTGTCTGAATGTCAATACATCTCTTCCAAAATACCCACTAAAAAACAATCTATTTTTATCAGAAAATACATAATTCCATTTGGTATTTAGGTCATAAAAGTAATAATTAGTACCTTCAAAAGATGATCCTTTCAGTGCGGGTTGAATTAAATCCAAAACGTAGGTTCTTCTACCAGAAACGATAAATGAACTTTTATTTTTCACGATAGGCCCTTGTACCGTCAACCTTGATGATACGATACCAATCCCACCTTCAACAGCGTACGATTTGTCATTTCCATCTTTCATTTGGATATCCAATACGGATGAAAGCCTACCTCCATAATTTGCAGGCATTCCGCCTTTGATCAGAGTTGTATTCTTGATAGCATCAGAGTTAAATACAGAGAAAAAACCAAGCATATGACCTGCGTTATATACCAAAGCCTCATCCAGTAAGACTAGATTTTGATCAGGTCCTCCACCACGTACGTAAAAACCTGCATTTCCTTCACCTGATGACAGAACTCCAGGCAATAACTGTATCGCTTTTAATAAATCCACCTCTCCGAATATTGCAGGAAGCAGTTTTATATTTTCGACTGGCAATGCGATAGTTCCCATCTGAGTTCCTTCCACATTTTTTCTCCGCTCCTCCTTTTCTGCCGAAATTACAACTTCGTCAATTAGGACTCCTTCTGACATTTCTACATTAAGACTAATATTTTTATCCAATATGATATCATATTTTTTATCTTGATATCCGAGATAACTAAAAGTAAGGATGTGTTTTCCTTGCGGTAAAGTCAGTGAATAAAATCCATAAGTGTTTGTACTCGTCCCTTGATCTGGATTTGTTTCATCAAAGACATTGGCACCAATGAGTGTCTCACCACTTTTTGCATCTCTCATGTATCCACTGATGGTAAACGATTCTTGTGCTAATGTTAAAGTAGAAAACAACGCACAAATAAAAATCAATAAAATTTGTTTCATATTGTCAGATTTCAATTATCCACTTTTGATGCCATTAAATCATATTCCGTTACATCATCAATCTTTGCCAAAACAAAGTCCCCAACTCTACAAAATTGCTCCTTTGGAATTAAAACTTCATTGTCCACTTCAGGAGAATCAAACTGAGACCTTCCTACAAAATACTCGCCTTCTACCCTATCAATCAATACTTTCAATTTAGTACCAACCAATTTCAAGTTATTCTCATAAGAAATAGATTGCTGAATGTCCATCAATTTTTCTGCGCGAAGCGTTTTTATCTCATCAGGCACATCATCTATTACTTCATAAGCCGAAGTGCCTTCCTCATGAGAGTATTTAAATACACCTAAGCGGTCAAAGCGCATTTCTTTGATGAAAGAACAAAGGTTTTCAAATTCTTCTTCTGTCTCACCAGGAAATCCCACTAAAAAAGTCGTACGAATACAAATATCAGGCACCAATTTACGTGCTGTTTCAATCAATTTCCTTTGTTCATCTACTGTGGTCTGCCTTTTCATTCTTTCAAGGACTGCATCATCTGCATGCTGAAATGGGACATCAAGATAATGGCACACCTTAGGTTGCTTAGCCATCACTTCAAAAACTTCTATTGGAAACTTACTCGGATAGGCATAATGCAATCTGATCCAATCAAGACCATCAATAGTACATAATGCATCTAGTAAATCTGCTAATGCTCTTTTCTTATAGATATCCAATCCATAATAGGTCAATTCTTGAGAGATCAGTATAATCTCCTTAACACCCTTAGCTACCAAATTTTTAGCTTCAGTGACAAGATCTTCAATGGTTTTTGAAAGATGCTTTCCTCTCATCAAAGGAATGGCACAAAAAGAGCAAGTGCGATTACAACCTTCGGCAATTTTCAGATAAGCATAATGCATTGGTGTGGAAATCCAACGTTCTCCAACCAATTCTTTTTTATAATCCGCATTCAATTTCTTCAACAGAAAAGGCAATTCTAAAGTACCGAACCAAGCATCAACTTCAGGAATCTCTTTGGCTAGCTCATCCTTATATCTCTGAGACAAACAGCCAGTGGCATACAATTTCTCTATGCCACCTTGTTTTTTGAGTTCTGCAAATTCAAGAATGGTATTGATAGATTCTTCCTTTGCTACATCAATAAAACCGCATGTATTTACAATAACGATATTGGAATCATCACTACTATCATGAGTGACAGTAAAATCATTAGCTTTGAGCTGCGTTATAAGGTTTTCTGAGTCTACCACATTCTTTGAACAGCCCAGAGTGACTACATTTATAGTATTACCTTTAAAGGTTTTTGTCTTCATACACTTAAAAAAGTGCAAAGCTAGAGGATTTACTTTAGTAGGGAATGGTAATATACGTTAATAAAAACCAAAATGTGTATTAATAATTACACAAAATCATTTTTTAATGAATCTGGTAGCTTTCCCATTCAATAAAAGTACATACATCCCAGTACTCATATGTGAAACATCTAATTGATTCTTATTTGCAAGATTCTGTAGTACATTTTTATAAAGATTACCATACTGATCGAAAATACTGCATTGAACATTTGACATACTTTCCATTATGGAAAAATGCAGGATGTCATCCACAGGGTTTGGAAAAATTTGAACAGGATTTGAAGCAATCTCGTGTATGTTTGATACGGAGCAATTTTTGAGTAATTCATCCGTTTTCATCCTAACATCATTAAGTTTTGAATAAAGATAAGTACCTGGACATTCTGTGTAATTTGGCGCACATCCATCTTTATGACCAGAAATAACCTGCATGGATCCAGGATAAGATCGTATGAGCATAGTCGCCAAAGGATCTAAAGATGAATTGCATGATTTCCATGCCAATAGTTGATTAAGCTTTGATAATGCTGCTACTGAAGGTTCTGTGGTCGTGTAATCTCCCAATATACAAATACCCATTGTGTTGGTATTGTACCCACACATATGAGCGCCAATCACATCGTCTCCTCCACCTCTTCCCTCATACAAAACACCATCCGGATCGATAAGCCAGTTATAACCTATATCATCCCAGCCATTAACAGCTGTATGAAAGTTAAATATGGATGATACCATGCCTGCCCAATTTGTAGACGTGTTACTAGTGGCACTATGATGTATTATGAGGTGCGTGACTGTTGAATAGTTGGCCTCATCTCGATAAATTTCATGTGTGAGTCCATAAGCTGACCCCCAATCAGATCTTGGTATAAAGACGGGAATTATACAATTACAACTATCTGAATACGTTGATTTTAATTCATGTTTTACATAATTTACTTTAATCTTATCGTTAATAGGAATTTGCCTAATGTATACGATTGGGTCTGTTTGCAAGGGTGCGGAAATAGATATGGTACAATCAAGATTGTGGGTTTTAGGCTCATAAATATTACTCCTAAAAAAATTCAATTCATGGTTTTCGTGAAAAGGCATGATATTCTCTGTGTGGCCAAATTCATGAACTTGCACTTTCTGAATCTCTTCAAGCGGAACCCCTTTCACTTCAATTACATACACAAAACCTGCGATAAATCTGAATTTATCCGTCACAAATTCTTCTGTATCCTGACTATATGAACAGGATACTTCTATCACCTGACCAAACAAGGTTCCAAATGAACCAAGTTTCAAAACAGACAAAAAAAGTATCAATAAAACGTTCCTTTGCAAATCAATCTATTTTCCAGAACCAAAGATAAGATCTTAAAGATAAATATTCCAAATTTCGAAAGAATATATCCTATTGGTGTAATACTTTAATAGTTGATGTTCTACCTTCTGATGTAATTTGGCAGAATAGTACGCCATACGTCACGTTTTGACGAAAGTCTAATGGTATAATGTTTTGACCTTCGGCAACTGGAAAACACTTTTCTAACAATATCCCCCCTACTGCATCAAAAATTGTCAAATTCAATTTTTGTGATTTTGTCTGTGTAATATATAGATTTGTAGAAAGGCTGAAAGGATTTGGATAAATTCTGATTTGTGGTTCAGATAGTGTTTCTATTTCGGAGGAGGATATACAATCCTCCAAAAATATCTTTTGAATACATTGATACTGACTGTTTGACGGTGATTCGGTTATTCTTCGTAAAATTTCAACTTTGTTACCTATTGTATCCCTGTAAAAATCATTGAAATTCTCCATTTTATGGTTAAAACAAGTACCTGATAAATATGCTTTGCTAATCAAATCTGGTGAAATATCAGCTGTGAGACATTGCAAGGTGGTATCATTTGGGCAATTGACCGAATGTATCGCGTCTTTAACTATTACATAATCTAATCTTTGTAAATACACATCAAAATCAGGTTGAAAAATGGAGTCCCTATTACTATCTCTCCAAACCGTAGTATTGAGAACTTTCACTTCATTTTGAAGCAAAGGTAAACCAGAAGGCGAAATTAGGTTGGAGCAACATAATTCAATCTTTTGGTCATCAAGTGAATCACATTGGTTTATAATTTCATGATAATCAATACGATGTTCAACACAATGACTTATGGGTGCGTAAAGGAAATGTAATTTTTCAACGACAGTGACGCTATCTATAGTAGTGTTTTGTTCCGTTAAAACTACTGTTTCCAGTGGACCGTTGGTTACATTTATGGTAGGGAAATGCACTTGTAAGTTGAATTGTAAGGTATCTGAATAAATTCCAGCACAATCCTCAGCATAATATCTGACTGTTTGGTTTCCTTGTGTAAAGCCTGCGCAATTAAACCATCCTGCATCATCATGGATACAAGGTATAGTCAAGCCATCTACCAACAGATGAAGCTTAAAATCAATATCACAACTTGTACTTACGACATCATCAGAGACTCTAAATGTAGCAACACAAGACCAAGGATCTATAAACAAGGTATCATCTGCAATCTGCGATAATACGGGTTTTGGATACTTTAATGTAATCTTTTGAATATGGCTTTCCGTCTCTCCAATGCAATGGTTGGAATAAGTCCATTCTCTTAACAAAGAAGAAGTCAACGAGCTTTCACATACTTTACTTTCAAAATCTTGATATAAAAAAGTAGCATTATTAAAATTATGTCCAAAAGTTGTTTTACCGTTTATCAATGGAAAAATACTTCTTTGGGCTAGTGAATCTCCCAGCGAAGTACTAATAATGTCATACATTTTATCAGGTTCGCCTATAAAACCACCACATTGCCCAGTAGCGTCCACAGTGACATCAACTGGAAAATCGATATTCTGTATTATAGATTTTCGAAACAAATATTCAGAACCAATTATAGTGTCTTTCCCTGTACTATGTTGCGTATAATACTGATGTCTGATTACTTTGTCAAAGGCATTACATGATCCGTAATGTATATTATCCACAATAAAATTATCATCTGGTGCGATCACTTCAATATATGGTGGCACCTTTCTATCCTTACCAAGTAATTCTCCCATCTCTTCACCTTCAAAAATACAAGATGCATGATATACGTACATAATTTTATCAGGAAAGATTGCGAAGTTCTGATTCAAAGAGCCTGCAATACTTATTACAATATATTCTGTATAAACATCTTTGGAAAGTGTCAATATTTTATCTCGATGAGAGGATTTAATGACACCATTACACGGCTCATCTTTATTAAAAACCCTGGCATCATAAATAGATAAAATCAAAGTACTGTCTGAGATACTTATTGAAATATCTTCCTTATCAGCCCACCTAATCCAGTAATAATTTACTAAATATGTGCTTGAAGAAGAATTACAAACTCCGTTAGAAAAAATTGGAATCGAGGTAAGATATGCGGTTGCATCAAATTCGCTTGAAATATTGTCAAAAGCCCTTCCTCCAATAGGACATGGATTCTCGATAATTAGTGTATCGTTGGTCTTGGCTATAGAACTAAAGCAAATGAGTGCGGTGCATATTAATGCATGTCGGAAGAATGTTGTAAAGTGGGTGTTCATGGCGTGAAAGTTTAAATTTCAAAAATTGTAGGAATGAGCTTAAGATTTTAGCAAACTACAAGCTCAATATGTCTAAATTAGGTAGGAAAATGTCTTTTCAGTACAAATATAATTTCATTTATATTACCTACGTACGTTTATCAATAATAATTCAAAATATTTTTAAAAACTCTTAATTGTAAGATTTTTTGGTTAAAATCACTGTTTCCTTCGAAAATCAATAAATTCTCATATCTTTGCATCCCGTAACAAAGTGAATCCCACTAAAAGTTTATCATGGTAAAATACATATTCGTTACGGGAGGAGTGACATCGTCCTTAGGCAAAGGCATAATTGCTGCTTCACTCGCAAAACTACTTCAAGCAAGAGGCATGCGAGTTACCATTCAAAAATTCGATCCTTACATAAACGTCGACCCAGGAACACTCAATCCTTATGAGCATGGTGAATGCTATGTGACAGAAGATGGTGCTGAAACCGACTTAGATTTAGGTCATTACGAGAGATTTTTAAATATTACTACTTCACAAGCGAATAATGTCACAACAGGTAGAATATACGAGACTGTGATAAATAAAGAACGTGAGGGTGCTTATCTTGGAAAAACTGTCCAAGTAATTCCACATATTACAGACGAAATCCAAAGAAGAGCAAAGCTATTGGCCCAAACCAATGATTATGATATCATCATTACAGAGATAGGTGGCACTGTAGGGGATATTGAATCTCTGCCTTACCTAGAGGCCATCAGACAATTAAAGCGTAGTTTGGGAAAAGATAATTCTGTCGTGATTCATCTAACACTGATCCCATATCTTAGTGCTGCTAAGGAACTAAAAACCAAACCCACCCAACATTCAGTTAAGGAATTACTGCAAGCTGGTATTCAGCCAGACATTTTGGTTTGTAGAACTGAACACCACTTACCAAAAGACTTAAAAGATAAGCTGGCGCTCTTTTGCAATGTAGATGAAAAGTCAGTTATAGAAGCTATTGATGCTGATACTATTTATGACGTACCATTATTAATGCTTAAAGAAAAACTTGACGTAAGAGTACTTAAAAATCTTAATATCAAAGTTAAAAATGAACCAGAATTAACAAATTGGAAAGAGTTTTTAGGAAAACTTAAGAATCCAACACATGATATTACTATTGCATTAGTAGGCAAATACAACGAATTACAAGATGCGTATAAATCTATTTACGAATCCTTCATCCATGCAGGTGCGGCAAATGAATGTAGAGTAAAAGTCGTCCCTATACATTCAGAAATATTGACAGAAGATAATGTCGTAAGCAAATTAAAATCATTTAATGGGATATTAGTTGCTCCAGGATTTGGTGGTAGAGGAATTGAAGGTAAGTTAGTTGCTATAAAATTTGCTAGGGTAAACAAGGTTCCATTCTTTGGTATTTGCCTAGGTATGCAGTGTGCCGTGGTAGAGTTCTTTCAAAATGTTGTAGGTTTGTCCAAAGCTAGTAGTACTGAGGTGGATTCACAAACCACTGATCCTGTCATAGATCTAATGCCCGAACAAAAACAAATCACTGTTAAGGGTGGAACAATGAGGCTGGGTAGCTACGACTGTAAGATAGCGAAAGGGAGCCTAGCTAACAAAATTTATGGAAAATTGGATATCAATGAAAGGCATCGTCACCGTTACGAGTTCAATGATGTGTATAGAGAAAAGATGGAACAATTCGGAATGTCAGTGTCTGGGATCAATCCCCAAACTAATCTGGTCGAGATTATTGAGATAAAAGATCACCCTTTTTTCATTGGTGTACAGTTTCATCCTGAATTGAAAAGTACAGTAGAAAATCCGCATCCTATCTTTGTACATTTTATCAAGTCCTGTATATACCAAAACTAAATTTTTATTTAATTCAAAAATAATGCTTTTGATTTGGTTAATAAAGAAAATATTAATTTCTTTGTTCTGAATTCAAGTGTGTGTGCATGTCGCGATTATTTTACATCATAGCAATAATATTTGCTATAAATATTAATATTACTTTTTCCCAAGGGCAAGTTTTGAGAATGTTAGACAAAAGCTCTCTAATGAATTTCCTTATGAAGTTGAACTATTTTCCTACATTGAAAAAGTAATTGAAAATGAAAATCTTGGATATAAATACAATTTAATTTTTGATTCTTTACAAATTTTTACCGAAAGACATATTAATAAAGATTTTATTACTATTCCTTTTGAGATTGATGGTCAGACCCATGAGTTGCTTTTATATAAGGTGGATATTCTAAATGATGGGTATACGCTTACCACGTCGGATGGCTTAAAATTCGGCAAAAGGCACGATTGTGCATTTTTTAATGGCATCATTTCTGGAAAGCCGACTTCTCTCGCCACTTTGTCCATAACTTCTGGCGACATACACATTGCCTTGTCATTTGATGGTAGACATTTTGAAATTGGACGGCATGATGAAAACTATATTGGACATTATGTGGATACTGACCTACATGAAAAAAATATTACTTGCCACTCGGATGATCTACCTGAATTGCCAAGAATTAAACCGAATAGAAATAATGATAGTAGGAGTACAGATGATTGTGTAGGTATTTATTTTGAAATTGACTTTGCAAAGTACAACGCTCATGGTGGTAGCATTACAAATACAGAAAACTGGCTATTGACCACGTTTAACAACGTTGTGATCCTTTATGCAAATGAGAATATTCCTATCAATATTTCATCAACATACATCTGGACATCGATTGATCCATTTGCCGTCCATTCAGACATTCTAAATTGCCTTAATGCCTTTGGAGATTCTACCCAGAATAATTTTACTGGAGCTTTTGCGCACCTTGTTTCTTCTAGAAATTTAGGTGGCGGTGTTGCTTGGTTGGATGTCTTTTGCATTGGCTATTTGCCTATGTATCACGCTGGGCCGTATAGCGTTTCAGGCAATCATTCTACTGGGACTTCAAGTTTTCCTACGTACTATCAAAATGTTTTATTGATTGCGCATGAGCTCGGACATAATTTTGGATCGCCTCATACACACGCGTGTTTTTGGAATGGAAATGATACAGCCATTGATGGTTGCTACACTGTAGAGGGTACATGTGCACAACCAGGTTTTCCTAGTGGTGGCGGCACTATTATGTCCTATTGTCACATTCAAAGTGTAGGAATCAATTTTAGCAAAGGATTTGGTCCACAACCTAGTGCCTTAATAAATGACAAATATCATGACGCAAGTTGCCCAACCTGTTTTAATTGCAATACTGATACAAATACTTGGACTGGTCCAACTTCTGGTGGAAACTGGTTTACATCCTCAAACTGGAGTCTCAACCAAGTTCCGAAAGCATGTCATAACATTATTATTCCTACAGGCAATAACATTATAATTTCCCAAAATACTGCAATTACGGTGTTATCATTAACAATTCAATCAGGATCAACATTAACAGTACAAAGTAATGCCAGATTGTTTATTATATCAGGAGGTAAATTGGAAAACTTAGGTACTTTGATTATAAGTGGGCTCATATCTATCAATCAAAAGTCCATTTCTAACATTTCTTCCATCGAGAATCATGGACAAATCACTATTAATACATCAGGCACGTGTCATTTGAGTGATTATGGGCTTTATGGATTGCATAATTTTCCATCAGGAATTGTTGCGATGAATGGAACATTGACCATCTCCAGCAATCACCCTACATCGGGTAGTTGGGCGATACAATAATGGAACTCTAACTTCGACTGGAGTTATTACTGTTGCAAATACAGTAAATGGCAATAAGTTTTATACTGGTTCCACCGCTTCAACTGTACTCAATTCTGGTACCATAAACATTAATAATTAATATATTTTGGCTAAATTATCCCTTGAACAACTCAATCGATTATCCGTATTAGAGTATAAAAAAACTGAAAAAATTCCCGTTGCCATTGTCTTAGACAATATTAGATCAGCATCGAATGTCGGCGCAGTTTTCAGGACATCAGATGCCTTCAGCTTGAAAAGTGTAGTTCTGTGCGGCATCACCGCACAACCTCCACATAGAGAAATACAAAAGACTGCATTAGGTGCCACCGAAACTGTAGAATTTGTATATTATTCTACTACAAAAGAGGCCATCATCACATTAAAAAAATTAGGTTATCATATTATTGGTATAGAGCAGACAACTGTTTCAGAAGGCCTTAGAAAAACAAAATGTCTTGACCAAGGTCATTTTGCTGTTGTCTTTGGCAATGAAGTGGATGGCATATCTGATGACGTGATTCCGCTTATTGATACATTTATAGAAATACCGCAGTTTGGCACTAAACATTCACTAAATGTTGCTGTATGTGCTGGGATCGTCATGGGAGATATTAAAGGCTCACAAACATCAATTATAGCAGAGATTTATTACCTTTGCGTTTTATTTGAAAATCATATGGCGGTAGTATATCTCACTCGGATAGAAAAATTCAATGCTGCACATAAGCTTTGGATTAATCAATGGACAGAAGAAGAGAATTTTAATTATTTTGGCAAATGCGCTAACAAGAATTGGCACGGACATAATTATTCGCTTTTTGTGACTGTAAAAGGCCAACCAGATCCATTGATTGGCTTTGTAATGGATGTCAAAAAACTAAGTATTATTATCAAGGATGTCATCATAGAAAAATTAGATCACACTAATCTAAATTTAGACGTGGATTGGTTAGAAGAAGGCATGTTGCCTACCACTGAAAACATGGCAATTTTAATTTGGAGACAACTTCTACCCTATTTACCAGCTCATGTGACATTACACTGCATCAAATTACAAGAAACCGATGCCATATATGTAGAATATTATGGTGATTAATTTTATAAATTTCTTGAATAATGTATAAAAAAATAGAACAATATAATCAAGATGGCCTTCTATCAATGCAGGACAGTTTCACTCAAATCATCAATTCTGTTGGTGAGGATCACGAGCGCGAAGGCTTGATGAAAACACCAGAAAGAGCAGCAAAAGCTATGCAGTATTTGACACAGGGATACCATCAGGATGCCGCTACAATAATAAAATCTGCTATGTTTAAGGAAGATTACAGTGAAATGGTTGTAGTCAAAGACATAGAGTTATATTCTTTATGTGAGCACCATCTTCTACCATTTTATGGAAAAGCTCACTTAGCATACATACCTAACGGATATGTGGTTGGTCTTAGTAAAATCCCTAGAGTGATCGATGTTTTTGCGAGACGTCTACAGGTGCAAGAACGCCTTACAGAACAGATTCTAGAAGCACTTGATTCCACTTTGAAACCTCATGGCGTGGCTATAGTGATAGAGGCATCTCACATGTGTATGATGATGCGAGGTGTACAAAAACAAAATTCTAGTACGACAACGTCTGCCTTCACTGGTGAGTTTCGTAAAATAGAAACTAGAAATGAGTTTTTGAGTCTTATAAATCATAAATTGCACTAAAATTTTAATAGCTTAAGAATTATAAAAAAGGGATAAAATGAAAGCACTTGTTTTTCCGGGTCAAGGAGCACAGTTTGAAGGAATGGGGAAAGACCTATACGAATTATCGAATGCATCGAAAGTTATTTTTGATGCAGCAGATACAATTTTGGGGTTCAAACTTTCGGAAGTCATGTTCCATGGTACTGCTGAAGATTTAAAACAAACAAAAATTACCCAACCAGCGCTATTTGTCCATGCCATTGCAACTTTCGAAAGCAAAGATACAGCGCAACCGGCAGCTGTAGCAGGGCATTCTTTAGGTGAATTTTCCGCCCTTGTTGCTAATAAAACACTTACCTTCGAAGATGGATTAAATTTGGTTTATCAAAGAGCACTTGCCATGCAGATGGCTTGTGAACAAGTCCCAGGTACCATGGCTGCTGTCTTGGGAATGGAAGATAAAATGGTTGAAGATATTTGTCAATCATTATCCAATGTGGTGGTAGTAGCGGCTAATTATAATTGTCCTGGACAGTTGGTCATTTCAGGTAGCTTAGAAGGCATTGATGCTGCCATATTAGCGCTTCAGAATGCTGGAGCAAAACGAGCTATAAAGTTAGAAGTTGGTGGTGCTTTCCACAGCCCATTGATGGAACCTGCAAAAAAACAACTAGAAGATGCCATCTTAACGACTCAATTCAGTAAACCTATTTGCCCTATTTATCAAAATGTAAATGGGCAGAAATCTACCGATCCAGATATCATCAAACAAAATCTCATAGCTCAACTTACTGGCCCAGTCAAATGGACGCAAACTATCCAAAATATGTTCGCTGATGGCATTGATACCTTTACGGAAGTAGGTGGCACAGGTAAAGTACTTTCTGGCCTTATCAAAAAGACGGAGAAAGAAAGCATCATTGAACCCTTTTAAGCATGGAAATAAAATCTGGTAAAATTCTCATTGCTGAGCCATTCATGCTTGACAGCCATTTCAAAAGATCTGTTGTCCTCATTTGCGAACATGAAACGCATGGCACTACTGGATTTATTTTAAATAAAATGTTGGAATTTAAGCCCAATGAATTAATACCTGATTTTCCAGACATCAACGCTCTGGTTGGTATGGGTGGACCTGTGGCCATAGACACATTACACTATCTTCATAATGTTGGTGATATACTCGATGATTCCATCAAAATCTGCAATGGTCTATATTGGGGAGGAAACTTTGAACAGTTAAAATTTCTAATCGATAACAAGCTGATTACAAAAAACAATATTCGGTTTTTTATTGGATATTCAGGTTGGTCTGAAGGTCAACTTGTAGAAGAGTTAGAAGGAAATTCATGGATAGTAGACGACATGGACGCCAATTATCTATTTCGAACCAAACCTTTTGTACTTTGGCAAACCGTACTACACAATCGCGGTGACAGATTTACCGTTTTGGCACAAATGCCCGATACCATTAGTCTAAATTAGAAGCTCCACCATGTATTATATCAGAGACATCAGTGTACACTTTGGAGAACGTCCCTTACTCAAAAAAGTGAGCTTTATGGTTTCACCAAGAGACAGGGTTGGATTATCGGTAGGAATGGTGCTGGCAAATCAACTTTACTTAAGATCATAGCAGTGACTTATGTATCAGATGGTGTAAAATAGAACTACCCACAAATACTCTGTTTTGGCTATTTGAAACAGAATTGAACTCAACGAATCACTCACAGTGATGAATGAGACCATGTCATGCCATGACGAAGCAATGGCACTTTACAAAAATCTAAATGCAGCTAATGAAGAATTGGCAGAAAGAACTGATTATAATTCCGACAGTTACAAACGTTTAATTGCTCACGTTGCAGAATGGTCTGCACAGTTAGAGCATTTTAACTTAAATTCACTGGAAGTAGAAACAATAAAAATTTTAAGGGACTTGGATTCAAAGAAAGTGAATTGCATAACCAGGTCAACTTCATTCTCTGGGGGATGGAAAGCAGAGATTGAGTTGGCCAAATCGCTCCTACGCAATCCTGACATTATGTTGCTGGATGAGCCCACAAACCATTTGGATATCGAGTTCATACTTTGCTCGAATATCTGCTTCAGCTACACAGGCAATAATAATTTTGTTTCTGGTATGATATTCAGTTCTTGAGAATGTGTGCAACAGAATCGTTGAAATAGACCTAGTAGTATTGCAGATTACAAGCTCTCCTACTCTCGCTATCTAGAAGAAAAGGTAAAGCAAAAAAGCATCCAACAAGCAGCTTTTGAAAAATCAACAGCGTGAAATAGCGCAAAGAAACTATCAATAGGTTTATGCTAAGGCAACAAAAACAAAATGTATCAAAAGTATGCAAAAAGCAACTTGACAAAATTGAGCGAATCGAAATAGTACCTGAAAATACAAAGCAAATGCAAATTCGGTTTGCCAAGTACCTAGGTCAGGGTCGCGGCGTTTTCAAGCCATGGATGTGTCAAAAAATCATTTGATACAAAAGTAGTTTTTTCCAATGGATCTGACCGTTATGTAAGCGCTGGCTTTATCAAATGGCTCAGTAAAACCACTTTTGCAAAGATCATTTGCGGTTTATTGCCACCTACTTGGTACGAATAAAGAAGATCACCCATCGCCCACATTTCATTCTATGCTCAGAATCAATCGGAGTTATTGGACGTCAACAAGACTATATTGCAAGTAATGGAAGACAAGGCACCTGAAGAAATGCGAACTAAAATCAGAGGTATCCTTGGTTCGTTTTTATTCTCTGGTGAAGATACTGACAAGAAAATCGTGGTTTTATCCCGTGTGGTGAAAGAGCAAGATTGAAGTCATGCATCCTGATTATGAGACCTTGTAATGTTTTAATTTTGGATGAACCTACCAACCACCTCGACATACAAAGCAAGGAAGTCTTGAAATCTGCTCTTAAACTTTATGATGGAACGCTTATCATTGTATCCCACGACAGGGATTTCCTTGCTGGACTTACTGACAGCAGTAGAATTCAAAAATGGCGCATTCAAAAACCTATCTTGAGATATCAATTATTTTCTCGAAAAGAGACATATGGATAATATGAAGCAGCTTTGCAAAATCCGACATCACACAAATGCAGATACGATAAAATCCCAATCTACACAACTTTCAGGAGAAGAATTACACGTCTAAAGAAGCCGACCAGAGTTCGGAACGAGAAATTGATAGACGGAATCACAATTAATACACACGCAAACCATGAATGAACCTGAGTTCTGCTGTTTTACTGCCAACTGGACGATATATTGCAGAAGTATAGTGATCTAGAAAAATGCTCTAATTACAAAAATGAAGATTGGGAAGCCCTTACAGTGAAAATTAGAACCTTAAGCTTAGCTTGATCCTTATTTTCGGCACAAAGTTCCACATCAACTCTTACAGGAAAACTTCAGTTTATTCTCTCATTTTGAGAATGCTTGTGTTTCTCCAAGTAAATGGTATTGATTTAGACTAGATATTGTAATATTGGCGACATACAAATCATTTAATAAAGTAGATTCATCAAGTAAATAATTTTGGATTTTACAAAATAAAATTATATTTGCATTCCATACTTAAAACAAAACGATTATGCTACTCACTTGGACATCTGCGATTTATTTAGTCATACAATCCAAGTGCCATTATTTTACTAATTCGATACAAAAATATCTAATGCAACAATTGAATCACATGATAACTAGCCTTAACTCCATGTAATGCAACAGTTTTAGACACATTTATACAGACATCTACATGTGATGGAACACCTGGTTTTGTTGCTCAGTGTCCATCTGGAAGTACTGAAAAAAGTTTATGGTTTGTCTTACCAAAAAACTCAAATATCTACGCCTATGACATCTTTTTCAATAACATAAGTATGATACCCAATTTTGTGGTTGATGTTTTACATTCAGATTGTAAGGAATCTACAACCAATAAGAAATGGCGGTATACCTACTGCAGTCAAAATTCACTCAACATGAAATCAATTGTGTAGACTTCAAAAGATTTGATGTCATGCTGTGGAGTTGGATCTAGTTCCATTGGTTGTGGCAATTTTCATAAACGTCACCTGTATACGTCAAACTCCAACATTTTTGCACAAATTTTTACAACCTATCATGACAGAAGGGGTTAAACCTGCATAGAATCTTGTAATAAGTGTTTATGCAGCAATAGTGGCTGCGATTCCACATCTTTCAGAACCTACTATGTACTTAATGTAGATTCTTACAGTGTATAAAACTGGCATCACAACCAATCAAGGCGCTCTCTCTTTTTCTCCGACTATTTTATTGGATATGTTGTGACAATTACTTTTGCCATTGTTACTTTGTGGATGTTTGATCCATTCAAAATTAATACATCAGCTTTAATTTATTGCTGCTAGTAGACGCTATTGGCGACCCTGATGAGGACTTTTCTGTCTGTCAAATGTTTTTAATGAAAAATATATTTGCGTTATGATGGAAATGCAAGTCACGCCAGAATATCTCGATCTAACCTAATGGACCATTTTTCCCAAATGAACTTTTACACTTTGTTATAATATTGATTTTGCTAGTATCTGCGGGAGGTACCACACACCTAATGGCAATAACTGTCAATGGATTCATGAAGGTACCGATTTCTATAATGGCTTAAGCAAGGATAGTCAGCGTTATCAAAACGGCGTGACCTGAAGGTTGGTCATGGCTTGATGAAGGTAGCGTCCATTACAATTTTTAATAGCCAAAATACTATTATAGCACTAGAGTGATGGTTCATTAGGTCTCGAATATGGGAATCATGGTATAAACCAAGATGACCCCATGCCTAAAGGCTGGTATTTGCATCGCCCGTCAGGACCAAAATTGTACCGATGCACGATCCCAGATACTGCTTGGGGCTTACCTTGCAATATAACCACCAAATATACAATTTTGTTTTGATAGAGATTGGATGGAGTAGATAGTCTTGGGCATTTGATGGGACAGACGTAAGATGGCTATTTGTTTTCGTTGATGGTGAATTAGTTGCTAGTAACTTCGCGTAGTGAAGCCCATATTTTGGCCCAAATCGCCAAATTATGGACACTTTGGAAATATCATCTTTGCCTAAAGAAATTTGTTCAGAGAGTGACGTAACTATACATGTAATCCATAGTGATAATGCCATTCCTCTCACGCTTATTGGCCTGGATAACCCATTTGTGCTAGGAGATACTATCATTGTCAGAGATACTGGTATCATCTCATACCAACCCAACTTAATAAATAATTCTGGTCATGATCAAATCGTCACATATAAAGCATTAGCAGTTTATAACAATGATACGATTTCAAAGTGGCATCAAGTATTAGTACATCCTGCTGTAGATGTGCAATTCACTCCAAATAATGGTTTCACTTGCGCAGGAAAATGTATTGATTTTGAAGCTTTTATAACTTCAGAATTTGATACAATCAGCCAATTTGATTGGATTGGAGATAATATTAAATACAATAGCAGCAGCAAAGTGACCATATGCCCTGATAGTTCATCCATTTATACAGTCACTGCAATCGATGCCTTCGGGTGTATTGGGGTAGATAGTTTTTCAGTCAGCGTAGTGGAAGGCATGGCTTCTTGTAGCAATCCATTTGACATTGGTGAAGTAAGAGACAATGTTCTTATTTCGGGAAATAATACCTGTGGCATATTATCACAATATTGTCCACAAAATAATGAATCTACAGTATGGCTGTCTTTTAGCGTAGCAGCAGGCTTTGAAATGCCAATGTATGTGGGTTTGCTTGGGTTGAAAAATGGAATAGTCACATTACTAGATGACCAATGTAATGAAATAGCATCAAATTGCAGCAGTACTTTAATAATACCTACATTGACGGCAGGAAAAACATATTATTTTGCGGTTAGTTCAAGCAATATTAATGCAGGAGAGTTCAGATTAAGCATTGATGATAAAGATTTTAATAAAACTATCTCAGGGTATGTTTATCTTGATAATAATTCTTCTGGAAAATTTGACCAAGGAGATTTCCATTTACGTAAAATTAAAGTAGATTTATTCAGTGGGTGCCAGCAAAATTTGCCAGCAAGTCCAATTGCCACCACATTTACCAATAGAGATGGAAGCTATTATTTTTCCAACTTGCCTTTTGGTGAGTACACTGTAAGAATCGATAAAACAGTACCTGGATCTCCAGATGATAGCTCAAGTCCTCCTTATTGTTGTATTATGCTGACTCCTGCCACAACTAGTAAGGAATTGGAATGCGACATGGGATACCCACCGCCGAATTGCGCCGAAAATCCATATTCCGTAAGCAACAATTGTGATGAAGCATTTAATAACCCACTTTGTGATCTTACTGTGATCGAGCAGTGGCCATGTGGTCAAAACCCATTGCTCCCAGGTATTTGGAATGGCATGGCGCATTGTGGAAACAATTTTGAAAATACCTCCTTCTATGGATTTGTAGCAGGTACAGGTGATTATCAGATCGAATTTACTATTTTTTCATGTGGTGGTATTGGAGTAGAATATGGAATATATTCAGCTTGTGAGCCTGACGCAGGACCTATTTGCGACGGAAATGCCAATTCGGGTACAATAGTTGTGGATGCCAGTCAACTCACCCCTTGTCAAACGTATGTATTTTGGATTGACGGTGCTCAGGGTTCCGTGTGCAGTTATTTTGTGCATGTCATTGGTGATTTTACTTCCTGTGGTCGTCAAGAAATCACTTCAATTGAAGTAGATTATATGTGTGATCATGTGTGTCCCACATCCGCTCATCCTTATACGATAAAAGCATCAACATTAAATTATAATAATTTGAAATATAATTGGTTTATTACACATCCGGATAACGTCAAAGACACCATTACCAATGCTGGACTTGAATTGGATTACTTATTTGAGAAAATAGGTGATTATGAAATATGTGTAGAATCACCTCATGGTTGCGGTAATTTTGGAACTATATTTTGCCAAAAGATTCAAAGTAAAATTGTGAATGACGTATCCAAAGACATTGCACTTTGTTCTGAAGAATTTCCATTTACAAGCTTGAAGGATTACAATGGCGATGATGTTCTTGACCCAAATGGAATCCCTTGGTCTTGGGACCAAGGAGCGATTACTCAAGATATGGTAGAAAATGGACAAACAATTTTTGTTAGTCAAAAAGATGATGGTTGTGGTTGCAGTTACCAACAAACTATCCATATTCTGATAGATAATGCAAAAACCAATCACTACAAAATAGCACTTTGTGAAGACCTCTTACCATTTGAATTTGCAGATACGACCTTTACGACAAACGTAGATAGTTTCAAACTGCAAATAGATACTTCAAGTAGTTTGTATACGTGTGATTCCATTGTTTATTTGACAACCCAAATACTGGATCCTGCTGGTCAAATATCCCAAAGTACATGCGAAAATGGCCAATACACTTTGCTTTTTATGCCTGCAGACACTAATAATCTTCAAAATATAGACAGCGTACACTTTAATTGGACATATCCAAATGGAGGTGGTACTGTACAAAGCAATACTTGGAAAGATGGTTTGATAGTCCCTTCCACCGTTGTCGGTAAGTTTACTTTAGAAATAATCTTGTACAAATTTGGGCAATCTTGTTCGAAGACGCATAGCTTCACATCTGATTGTATAAGTGACACAGAAAATGAGTCATTGCGCGGAAAAGTATTTATAGTTCCGAACCCTGCAAGCAACACCATTTCATTGCAAAACTATTCGGGATTTAAAGTTGTCAGGTTTCAAATGTATAACAGCTTAGGCGCAGAGATACTCACGATGACATCAGAATTTAATTTAATGTCTGTCAATCATTTATACTCTGGGATATATCAATGCCGTATTCAATTCGAAGATGGAAGAATAATCTCCTTGCCGATGGTAAAATTGTGATTTATTGAATAGACCTTAATATATCATTTTTAGAAATGGGTCTTCCCGAACTTGCTTTACATGTTGAGTTGTCTATAAAACAAGTAATTCATACGATCACGAAATCTTTTTGCATTAGTACTTTTAGTATTCAAATGCAAAATTAAACTGTATTTTATTGTATATTTGTGGTATAAATTTTTAACAATGGCATTATTGGAAGAATTTGAATCACAAGGCAATGTTTTGTTCAAAAATAGAAGTTATTTACCATTATTATTATTTCCGCCTTCTATACTGAGTATCTGGCAATCGTGTCAACATCACCCTTACTATTATCATAATGGATATTTTGAATTTCTTTTAATCTGCTGTTTTGTGGTAGGACTTTTAGGCTTATCATTCAGAATTTATACAGTCGGATATGCAAATAAAAATACATCAGGAAGGAATACTCATGGTCAGGTGGCTGATGCATTAAATACTGAAGGGTTCTATAGTGTTGTAAGACATCCTCTATATTTAGGCAATTTCCTTATGTGGTTGTCTATCGCATTTTTATCAATGAATTTTTATTTCATAGTTGCATTTATTTTAGCTTTTTGGTTATACTATGAGAGGATAATGTTTGCAGAAGAACAGTATTTGCGAAATAAATTTAGGGAGAAGTTTACATCATGGGCCAATAATAAACCCGCCTTTATTCCCACCATTAAAGGATGGCAAAAGCCAACTGCAGATTTCAATTGGAAAAAATTATTCAGGAATGAAAAAAATGGTCTTTTTGCACTTTTTTTAATCTTTTGGTTATTTAAAGTCATGATTACATTCTTTGAAACGGGAAGTTATAGATTTTCTATACATTGGATCGAAATTGGGACAATACTCTCCGGAATTATGTATTTTATTTTAAAATTTTTTAAGACATATTCAAATTTATTAGAAACAAATTAAAAATAGCTTTAATTCTGATGTCAAAACACACATTTCATTCCATTTTCGAATCATTACCTCCACCTCAAAAACTCAATAAGACGGTTTCACATGCACCAAAAAGAAATATTGGTAGTCTGACAAAGGAAGAAAGAAAATTGGCCGTAAGAAATGCATTGCGATATTTCCCAAGTAAATTTCATGAAATACTTGCGCCTGAATTTTCAAAAGAACTGAAAACTTACGGTCGGATTTACATGTATCGCTTTAAACCAAATGATGAAATCAAAGCCCAGCCTTTAGACACATACCCTTGCAAAACAAAACAAGCTGCCGCCATCATGCTAATGATTCAAAATAACTTAGATCATTTAGTTGCGAAGCATCCAGAGGAACTTATTACCTATGGTGGAAATGGGGCAGTATTTCAGAATTGGGCACAATATTGGCTGGTAATGCATTATCTTTCTATAATGACTGATAGGCAAACATTGGTACTCTATTCTGGGCATCCACTAGGTCTATTTCCGTCATCGAAAAATGCGCCGCGCGTAATAGTAACCAACGGTATGATGGTACCGAACTACAGTAAGAAAGAAGATTGGAACAAGTTTAATGCACTCGGAGTAACTTCTTATGGACAGATGACAGCTGGTTCATTTATGTATATTGGTCCTCAAGGAATAGTGCATGGCACCACATTAACCCTCATGAATGCTGGCAGGCTTCTAGGATTCACAGGCAATGACTTGAAAGGAAAAATATTTGTCACATCAGGACTAGGCGGAATGTCTGGAGCACAATCGAAAGCAGCTATCATTACGGGAGCTGTGGGTGTAATTGCTGAGGTAGACGGAGACGCTGTACAACAGCGTATCAATGATGGATATATAGACAAAGCTAATGTGTATACTGACCTTACTTCATTAGTACAACGCATCCGTAAATGTCAAACTGAAGAACAACCCATTGCACTCATTTATCATGGAAATATTGTAGATTTTTGGGAAGCTGCAGTGAAAGCAAAACTTAAGGTTGACTTAGGTTCAGATCAAACATCCCTGCATAATATCGATGATTTAGGATATTGTCCAGTGGGATATACGTTTGAACAAGCCAAATCATTTCTTAATGCTGACAAATCCGCTTTTCAAATTGCCGTTAAAAAATCTCTAATTAGACATGTAAAAGCCATAAATGAAATGGTTAGATCTGGCATGTATTTTTGGGATTACGGTAATGCCTTCCTCAAAGAGGCTGGTGAGGCAGGAGCCGATATATGGAAAGACAATAAAAAAATAGCTTTCAAATACCCTTCATATGTAGAGGATATCATGGGACCAATGTGTTTTGATTTCGGGTTTGGACCATTTAGATGGGTATGTTTGTCAGGTGATGAAGACGATTTATACAAAACAGATAAAATTGCAGCTAAAGTCATCAAAAAAATGATGAAGACTGCACCTGATGCTATTCTAGGTCAACTTAATGATAACCTACTTTGGATCGAATCAGCAAAAACAAATTTACCCATAGTAGGGTCAAAATCTAGAATATTATACGCAGATGCTGAAGGTAGAATCAAAATAGCTTTGGCATTTAATAAAGCTATTAAAAAAGGCAAGCTAAAGTCAGCAATTGTTTTAGGAAGGGATCATCATGATGTCTCAGGAACAGACTCGCCATATAGAGAGACAGCCAATATTTATGATGGTTCACGCCATACTGCTGATATGGCTGTACACAATTTTGTAGGAGATGCCTTCAGAGGGGCCACGTGGGTTTCACTTCATAATGGTGGCGGTGTCGGATGGGGTGAAGCCATCAATGGAGGTTTTGGAATGTATATAGATGGTAGTAAACAGTCAGCAAAAAATATCAAATCGATGTTGCACTGGGATGTCAATAATGGAATAGCAAGACGCAGTTGGGCCAGAAACCCAGAAGCGATTTTTGCAATAAAACGAGCTATGGAATCTAATAATAAATTAAACGTGACGCTGCCAAATATCGCAGATGATGACATCATTAATAAATTTGTAAAATAAGTGGACGATTTCTTAGATAAATGTAGAATCTTATATAAAGGAGATTTTATCGCAGGTACCATCTATGTCTTGATAGGATGTTTGTTTGCAGTACTGGCTATTATCTTAAGTTACCTTCAAATATCATTAGGATTTACATTTTTAAGTATTGGATTAGCTTTGTTTGCTTGTTACTCCCTAGGTAAAGGGCTAATAATTATGATCTTCAGCAAGCGAAGAAAAAATATCTATGATGAACTCACTTCATTATCTATTGAACAATTGAATGATGAAGTTACCTATACCAATTTTCGAATTCAGAAAAAACATATAAATCGACGAATTTATACCTATATGGTTATCATTTTCAGTGTTATGGCATTTTTAGGCATTTTTACTTCACATAAAGCATTGATCACAGGTACTTCTATTCCAATAGCATTAATTTCGGGTATAGAATTCAGTATTGGCATTTTGACAGAGTTAAGACTGAAAGAATTTGCTCGCATTCTTAATAAAGCAAAAAAATCATATTTGTCTTGAATCAAAAAGTCATATTTATTACTGGAGTTAGCAGCGGTATAGGTGAAGCAACATTGGACGCATTAGTATCATCAGGGTATTTTGTTGTGGGCACAGTGAGGAAAGAAGCTGATAAGACGAGACTTGAATCAAAATATAATGAAAGGACTAAAATTGTGATCTTAGATGTACGCAATAAAGAACAAACGATCGAGGTGATTCAAGAAATCAAACCACTTTTAGACATGCATGGACTCTTTGCGATTATTAATAATGCTGGTTTAGCTTGTCCAGGCCCTATGCAGTATGTGAGCGAAGAAGATTTCCATTCAGTGTTAGATGTCAATGTTTTTGCTATCAGGAGATTAACCAATTCATTCTTACCTTGGCTAGGCATGAATAAGCGGTATAAACCCGGTAAAATAGTCAACATAAGTTCAGTTTCAGGCTTATTCAATACCCCATTTAATGGTGTGTACTGCGTCAGTAAGCATGCATTAGAAAGTTTGAATGAAGTATATCGTCGTGAATTACTTCCGTTTGGAATATCAGTAGTAGCGGTCCAAACAGGACCTATTAAAACCCCAATTTGGAAAAAAAATCTTAATATAATACATAATTATAAAGATACTGAATATGGTAAAATGTTAGAAAAAGGTGATGACATCATAACCAAATCAGAACGCAATGCACTCCTCGTTCAAAAAGTTTCTGAAACAATAATACAAATCCTATCTACTTCTAATCCTAAGCCATATTATATGATACATGCAAACCCATTTCTTTTCAAACTGATCAAATTTCTTCCAAAAACTATGATGGATACCCTCATTTTAAAAAATTTACAAAAAGGAAGCTCTATACGACCTATATAATTATAGACTGAATTAAATTAAAATAAGACAAAATCCATTTAGGTCAATACCCCGAATAGCGCGTGCTGCCAATAGAAATTCCCAGAAAACCCAAAATTGCTGTTGCTACAGTATCTGCTACTACAAATAATACTGGAAATGTATAGGTAAATAAATAAACCATAACAGGAATGAACACTATGCACACTGCCACAACTCCTGCGGTCATCCTACTTTGAACGGTTACTAGGCTACTTATCAATCCCGCAGAAAAAGCAGCTAATCCATGGCTAACACCAATCAAAAAATACACATTGGTCTTCCAAGTTGCTATCCATTCATTCATTAAAGGTACTTGGGATTCGGGAATAAAAAAAGGTTTCGGGAATAAGCCTTCTCTCAGCATTTGTGCTGTCAGTAGAATTAATCCTGCCGTAACCAAACTCGTAAAAATTCCAAAAATTATCCTCATAATGTTGTATCCACTTATTAATAACCTAATACACAGTCATCACCTCTTTGATCAGATGCACCGAATCTCATACCTTTGTGATCTATTAGGATGGCCTCTACCCTTCCTATTTGATCTCGCTCACTAAAAGAGTGTCCTTTCAGTTCCAATAACTTTTGGGTCACTTCGTTGAAAGTGTTTGGTTCCAAAAAGACTTTATCAGGCAGCCATTGGTGGTGAAACCGCTTCGATTGGACTGTATCTGAAACTGACATTTTAAAATCGATAATGTTTACTATCACTTGGAACACTGAAGTAATAATGGTGGATCCACCTGGCGACCCTACCACGATGTGGACTTTCTTGTCTTTTGACACAATAGTCGGCGTCATACTACTCAACATGCGCTTTTCAGGCTCTATTTTATTTGCTTCAGCACCAATCAGTCCAAACATATTTGGGACACCTGCTTTCACAGAAAAGTCATCCATTTCATTATTGAGCAAAAATCCACTGCCTTTTACAACGGTAAATGAACCATAAGCTCCATTAAGTGTAGTAGTCATCGAGACAGCATTGCCTTCTTTGTCTACTATTGAAACATGTGTAGTTTCCGTACTTTCTGTATCTCCAGCAGTAATTCCAACACTTGTGGAAGCTCTATCGGGATCAAAATCAGTCATCCTTCCCAAATTATACGCACTGTTTAAAAGTTTTTTTGTCGGGACAGAATAGAAATCTGAATCTCCCAAATGTTTTGCTCTATCTGCATACACTCGCCGCTCTGCCTCTATCATAAGATGAACAGCATCTGTAGAATGATACCCCATCTTCTCCAACTCATAAGGTTCTACCATTTGAAGAAGTTGGCTTAAGCAAATCCCACCACTGCTAGGTGGAGGCATAGAAGCCACAGTAAATCCACGATAATTTGACATAATCGGTTCACGCCATTTTGAATGGTAATTAGATAAATCTTCCAACGAAATTAATCCTCCATTAGCCCGCATTTCATCAACAATGTCTTGAGCAACCTTACCTTGATAAAAACCATTTCTACCTTCATCTCTTATCAGTTTTAAGGTTTGAGCCAGCTCTAGTTGTACTAGTTTGTCTCCTCTTTTCCAATTTCCATGAAAAGCAGTAACAAATCTATTATTATTTTCAAAATGATTTTGGTTATAATTCAACATTGTGGCTTCATTCTCTGTGATAGAAAATCCATTTTCCGCAAGGTCTATGGCAGGTTGGATTAATGCTTTCCAATTTCGCAATTTACTATGATCTTGAAAAGCAGTCACCATTCCATCCACTGAACCTGGCACACCAGAAGACAATGGTCCAAATTTACTCGCATGATCTATGGCATTTCCATTAACATCCAAATACATATCTGCTGTCGATAATCTGGGAGCTTTTTCTCTAAAATCTAATGCCACAATTTTTCCATCATTACTTTGGAACAATAAAAAGCCTCCTCCTCCTATATTTCCAGCTCCAGGATACACCACTGCTAAAGCAAATTGTACAGCGATAGCAGCATCTACTGCATTTCCTCCCTTCTTCAAAATCCGTATCCCAACTTCAGAAGCAAGTGGATGTGCGGTCGCTACCATGCCTTTGCTTGATTCTGCGTGTTTTATCGATGTAAAATTATAGGGTGAAAAATGTCGAGTAGAACAAGAAATAAAACCAAGTAGTCCTATTATTAGTATTTTATGTATATTTGCTGTTTTAAATATGATCATTTTATACCTGGATATTTTGAATAAAGGTTTAAAGATAAAATAATTTATGCAAAGTCTCGTTATCAATTATCAATAGTATAATCATTCATACAAACAACTAATTTCTTATATCAATATTTTGTAATTTATCTATCGAATATGAAGCTTCATGCAATACAAGTCAGTAGAATTTTCCTTTTTTCTCTTATTTTTGGGTTTGGTGGATTAGTCAATTCCATCTATAGTCAAAAATTTGTCAACGAGTTTCTCAATATTGGCATAGGCGCCAGAGCACAAGGGATGTTTGGCTCAGTGGTGGCTTCTGTAGATGATGGGACAGCAGGATTTTGGAATCCCAGTGCGCTCACTTCGGTGCAAAGTCCCCTACAACTAAATGCTATGCATGCCAACTGGTTTGGTGGCATCTCTAATTACGACTATGTTTCTATTGCAAAAAAACTCGATTCTAGATTTAATTCAGCTGCAAGCATCTCAGTGGTCAGATTGGGTGTGGATAATATCCCATATACTTTGAACCTTGTGAATGCAGATGGTTCCATAGATTATGATCAGGTTTCAAATTTTTCAGCTTCTGATTATGCTGCGCTCATTTCATATGGTAGATCACTAGACTCAGATGATACTTGGTCGGTGGGAGGTTCTGTCAAAATTATACACAGAAGTGTTGGAAAAATAGGTAAAGCATGGGGTTTTGGGGCCGATCTTGGGGCTAGATTTAAGACAGAACATCTTACGGTTGGGATTATGGCAAAAGACATTACAACTACTGTAAACAATTGGTCCTTTACTTTTACAGAAGAAGAGAAAGAAACTTTTATAAATACTAATAATGAAATTCCTGTATCTTCCACAGAGTTGACTTTGCCTCGATTAATTTTTGGAGGGGCATATTATGGTACTGTTTCCAACTTTAGTTATTTGACAGAATTAAATCTAAATATCTCTACTGATGGTACTAAGGCTTCTGTATTTTCTGGTGATAGATTTAGCATTGATCCAACCATAGGTTTTGAAGGTGGATATGCCAACAAAGTATTTTTACGCTTTGGTTTAGGGAATATTCAGAAAGTAATTAATCCAAATAACACATCAAGTACAAAATTTGAAATTCAGCCTAATGTAGGTTTAGGATTAAAGCTAGGTAGATTAAAAATTGATTATGCTCTAGCAAATATAGGGAGTGTGAGTGGTATCTTGTCTTCTCATATTTTCTCACTTGGTCTGGATTTCGTTCCAAATGAATAAATTACTTTTGTGACCACATTTCTATTAGACCGAAAACAACATTTAGTTTCATTAGGTTACCTATTATCTGATATTGATAATCAAGAGATTATAAATATTTCTTTTAAAGCTGAGCAAAACAATCCATGGTTCACTCAAGAGAATATAAAAAAATCATTAGACGCTATCAGAGTACAATTTTTGAGCATTGAAGCTCTGGACCGTGTGATAGATACCTATTATTTGGATGATAATGTACTTAAAAAAACTATTGGACTGATTCCAGCTGGCAATATTCCATTGGTTGGTTTTCATGACATATTGTGTTGTTACCTTGTGGGTCACCATATAAAAATAAAACTATCAGAAAAAGATACTGAGCTAATGCGATTTCTTATTGATAAGATCAATTCCAATCACGACACGCCACCCATCAAAATTGTAGAAAAACTTGAAGATTATGATGCGATCATAGCCACTGGCTCTGACAATTCTGCTAGAGTATTTAAACATTATTTTTCAAATGTACCTTCCATCATAAGGCATAATAGAACCAGTGTGGCAGTTTTAACTGGAAATGAAAGTTTTGAAGAATTAACGATACTCGGAGATGATGTATTCTCATTTTTTGGACTTGGATGTAGAAATGTAGGTAAAATATTTGTTCCCATAGGTTATGATTTAGGCAATCTATTCAAAGCTTTTATACCTTACGCTGATATCATTGCACATAATAAATATAAAAATAATTTCGATTATAACTTGGCTTTATGGTTATTAAGCAACGAGACATTTTATCATAATGATTTCATCGCTTTTAAAATCTCTGATGCCCTTCACGCTAGAATTGGCAGCATTAATATTGAATATTATGCAGATATAAATTCTGTTATAGCATCATTGCAAAATGTCTCTGAAAAAATTCAGTGTATAATTGCAAATTCAGAGCTTCTTCCTATGAAAACACTCGCATTAGGGATAGCACAATATCCTGAGATACTTGATTTTCCAGACAATGTAGACACCATACAATTTCTACTAAATTTAAACTAAATAATATATATTTTATTGCTTATCAAAGGTTTATGAATATTTTGCATTAAAATAAATTTTAATATGTTAAGCACTTTGGCACACATTTTGCAGTTAATAAATATAACAAAATTGTGCCCATAATGAGAAATGAAATTAAAATTTCAACAATAATTATTGTACTAGCCATGATTTGTGTCCAACAAGGCTTTGCTCAAAATACTTTGCCTTACACAAAATTTACATGGGAAGGTGCTTTTACAGGAAACAAAGCCGTCTGGGGAGGTGGTGATGTCTTGAATACATATTCCTACAAAGGTATTGACTTTACAGTTGAGATTATCGACCCGAATGATCAAAACACAACTCCAAGTAATCCAAGTGATTATAACGACTATACCAAAACTAATACATTCTATGGTAGAGGTAATCTTGCATTACAAATTAAAACTGAAGAAAGTAAGTCTCCTACATTCTTAAAGTTTACTTTTTCTAAACCCGTAAATTTGGATAGCCTACAAATTTGGGATATAGACATGCTTCAATCCAGCAGGGATTATTATAATTCCTATGTTGATTCAATTTCGGTTTATGCAGAAAATGATTTGGGTATTGTGCCGGTATCTCTCCAATACCTGAAAAGCCAAAGTAGTTTTACGATAAACGAACAAAGTGCTGTTGCAAATTACATAGCAGGTGTTAATGGCAATATTTTACATAATGATTCCACAGGTGCTATACAAGTTTCTACGATTTTTGGAGTTCAGGAACTCATCATATCTTTGTCCAATGGAAGTAAAGATGATGGAAAAAGTAATAGCCATGCAGTCAAAATCACAGGATTTAAATTTCAAGAGGTGCTAGGTGCTATTGCGGGAACGGTCATCGATGATAAAACAGGCCTTCCACTTTCAGGTGCTATTATTGAGTTGATAGATAGTTATGGAAATGTGATCACTAATAAGAATAATGTTGTAATGCAGGCTACAACTGGACCTGACGGGAAATACTATTTTGATTACTTACCAGTGGACACCTACTCCATAAGAGAAATTAATCCAAATGGATATGATAGTGTTACAGATTTGGATGGTACGAATGATGACTTGATAACAGCACAAATCACATTAGCCCAATTGGTCTCAGTAGAAAATGATTTCAGAGATCAAGTCTCCATACCTTTAGCAGCAAAAATCTATGATTTCTATGCGCAACTCAAGCATCCGAATGAAGTTTTGGTCACTTGGAGTGCAACATCGCAATTTGAGACCGCAAATTATGTTTTGAGTGTATCCACAGACGGTATTCATTATGAAAACATACAAGATGTTTCATCAAATTCAGACAGTCAATATAAACTGAGTTTGCACTACCCATACCAAGGTACTTCTTTTTTAAAGCTTACTGAAGTGGACATAAATGGAAAACATACTTTAGTGGGCATTACGCCAATAATACAAAACAGTAACGACTTGCATATATTTCCAAATCCGACAGTTGATATATTGAATGTTGTCAACCAAAACTATGACCAATACGAAATTTATAATATTTCAGGTAGGCTCATGATGTCTGGAACATTGCAAAATCAAGACGAAAATGGAAGTGCTATCAATGTTTTAACATTGCCTAATGGGCACTATATCATTACTTTATATAATGAAAATACGAGAGTATCCCAAAAATTTGTGAAGAAGTAGGATGTATCAAAGCTCTCAAAGCAAAAAGGACGGATGCATTTCATTCGTCCTTTTTTATTATTGCCCTTAAATGTTTTTCAACTATGAATAGTCCTGAATATAAGTTGCCACATTGTTGACATATTGCACATTGACAACCATTTATTTTAAAGACATCTGCGCGAAATAGGGATGATCTGGATTTACGAGTAATTCCTGTTTTAGTGGATGAATGACTAAATCCATATCCTCCATAGGTATCGCTCCAAACAATGGCTCAGTGTCACCAGGCAATACAAGTGCTCTACACGTTGTGGCTCTATTCTTAAACCTAACTTGAACATTATCGACAACATCGTACTCTTCAATGGACCCATTGGCAAGTTGTGCTTTTCTTTTTTCTACAATAGGAAATTGTAGTTGTTCTTGAATTACTTCATTGATACACAAATTGTATGCGCCTGTGTCCACCAACATTGTGACATACATCTTTTTTACTTCGTCGATGTCCATTTGATTTCTTCTAACTAAACTCAAGTCATCTCCATTTATCAATTCTATTTGTGCGCGTATTAATCCCATGCTATTTTAGATAAGGTTGTTATTAATATGATTATACCAATGCTATTCTAGTTAAGGCATTTCTACCTGATTTCGTCCTATTCCACTCTTTCACAAAACTGATGAAGACTTCATAAATAGATCCTAACTAAAGGACATTGATGATGTTATGCATACAACAAATCTATCCATTTATTAGTTCTCCACAAATGCCTTATTATAAAGAATATACGATGCTTTTCAACAGTACTACTCCACCTTCACTATATTATCACTGTGCAACACTGTCCCACCCTTAAGTACTTTATACACATACGTACCTACTGGTAAACTGGATATATCTATGTTGTTCTTTCCGGCTGTGATACCATGCTGTACATACACGTGTCTACCCCCAGTATCAAATATTCCCTTACATCTGCATGCCCAGAAAAATCCTGTATCTCAAGTGTAAATTCTCCCAGAGTGGGATTGGGATAAGTCTGTACAAAAAAGGCATCTTTGGTACATTGTGCGTCCATACGATATTGCCTTCGGAGTTAAATTTTATAAGATAACCTTGTGGAATATTGCCACTCCAACTTGTACGCCTACCATAAATAAGCACGCCATTATCTATGGTGGCCATCCATTCCCCAAAGAGAATAGTAATATAACCCCATATTTCCATACCGAATTTCCCAGATTTTATTAAGATTTATATCAAATTTAGCTAAGGCAAAGGAATCAGGAATCCCTATAGGCAGAGATTTAAAATTTGCTAAAAAAACGGACGAATCTGGCGCTATATCAAAAACATTTCCTGCTAATGTTGGTGCTCGCCAACTGTAAATACCATTGTATTTTTGTACTTTGATATCATTATCCACTAGGTATAAGGCTGCTTGAAACTCATCATCTATTTGTGGTGAACTAGCGCCTATTAGTATTTTATTTTTGCCAAGCCTTGCAGCTTTGTGCTGATTCGCAACACCAAAGACATTTTTATAATAGCCATTTTTTCCAATATAGTCAAAATCGCTATTGAAGGATTTGATATTTATTCCCATACAGTCATAGCCCCCATCAGATTCTATAATAGAATAACAATTAAAGCCAATGTCAATATTGGATTTCACCACTTCACCTTTTTTGTTTAATAATGCAAATACTTGTTCAATGAATTAGTGCCTAAACCGTCGCTAAAAACATTGATAGACATAAAAATAGAATCGTCATTTTTCTTATAGTAATCCATATTAAAGAGATGTCCATTGACATCATATTTCTTGACATTATACTGTAAGGGCTCTAAATTTACGTCAATTTGGCATGTGACCAGATATCGATGTTTTATACCTGATGTTTCGGTAACTTGACTCGACCCTATCAATAGAAATTTCAGGTCTTTTTCTATAGACACAATTTTAAGGATAGTAATATTCAATGAATCGATATTAATATAACCTTCGTTTAAAATTTCTCCATCTTGGCTGATAAGCGTAAGCTTTGTCAATTTATCTTGATAGGCCGATGTAACTAAAATATCTCCATTACTTAATTCCAATAATGATGTAAATCTAATGCTAGTGCTATCACCTATCTCCCATTCAAAATTTTTTTGTGCGAACTGCACTTGGAATGTAAATAATGCTAAAACTAATACTAATGACTTTTTCATGAACTGTATAATTTGATTTTAATATATTTGATATATTTCTAAACTTTCATATTTTTTGTACCAGATATTCTACTCCACCTTCACTATGTTATCACTGCGCAACACTATGCTGCCCTTAAGTACTTTATACACATACGTACCTACTGGTAAGCTGGATATATCTATGTTGTTCTTTCCGGCTGTGATACCATGCTGCAATACATACACGTTTCTACCCCCAGTATCAAATATCCTCTTCACCTCTGCTTGCCCAAAAAAATCCTTTATCTCGAGTGTAAATTCTCCCTGAGTGGGATTGGGATAAGTCTGTATAAAAAGGCATCTTTTGGTACATTGTGCGTCCATACAATATTGCCTTCGGAGTTAAATTTTATAAGATAGCCATGTGGAATACTTCCACCTCTAATTGTGCGCCTACCATAAATAAGCACACCATTATCTATGGTGGCTTCCATTCCCCAAAGAGAATATGTATATAACCCCATATTTCCATACCGAATTTCCCAAATTTTATTAAGATTTATATCAAATTTGGCTAAGGCAAAGGAATCAGGAATCCCGATAGGCAGAGATTTAAAATTTGCTAAAAAAACAGACGAATCTGGTGCTATGTCAAAAACATTTCCTGGTAGTGTAGGTGCTATCCAACTATAAATACCATTGTATTTTTGTACTTTGATATTATTATCCACCAGATATAAGGCTGCTTGAAACTCATTATCTATTTGTGGTGAAATAGAACCCACGAGTATTTTATTCTTTCCAAGCCGTACTGCTTTATGTTGGTTTGTTGGAACAAATATTTTTATGTATTCCTCGTTCTTAGAAATATAATCGAATCCTTTACTGAATTTTTTTATATTAACTCCCATGCAGTCATAGCCCCCTTCAGATTCTATAATAGAATAACAATTAAAGCCTATGTCAATAGTGGATTTCACCACTTCACCTTTTTTATTTAATAGTGCAAAGACTTGTTCAGAATCTTCGCCTAAACTGGCACTATAAACATTGATAGACATAAAAATGGTATCGTCATTTTGCTTAAAATAATTCATATTAAAGAGGTAGCCTTTGACGTCAAATTCCTTGACATTATACTGTAAGGGCTCAAAATTTGCATCAATTTGGCAAGTGACTAGATATTGACGATTCTCACTTGAAGCTTCAATAACTTGACTAGATCCTATCAAAAGAAATTTTTGTTCATTTTCTATAGATACTATTTTATGGATAGTAATATTCAATGAATCGATATTAATATAACCTTCGTTTAAAATTTCTCCATCTTGGCTGATAAGCGTAAGCTTTGTCAATTTATCTTGATAGGCCGATGTAACTAAAATATCTCCATTACTTAGCTCCAATAATGATGTGAATCTTATGCTTGTGTTATCTCCTATCTCCCACTCAAAATTTTTTTGTGCGAAGGGCACTTGAAAAGTAAATAATGCAAAAACTAATACTAATGACTTTTTCATGCGCTGTATTATTTTGATTTTAATAGATTCGATATATAGCTAAAATTGCATATTTTTTGTACCAGTTATTCTACTCCACCTTCACTATGTTATCACTGTACAACACTGACGCACCTTTAAGTACTTTATACACATACGTACCTACTGGTAAGCTGGATATATCTATGTTGTTCTTTCCGGCTGTGATACCATGCTGTACATACACGTTTCTACCCCCAGTATCAAATATCCTTACATCTGCATGCCCAGAAAAATCCTTTATCTCAAGTGTAAATTCTCCCTGAGTGGGATTGGGATAAGTCTGTACAAAAAAGGCATCTTTTGGTACATTGTGCGTCCATACGATATTGCCTTCGGAGTTAAATTTTATCATATATGCCTTTTGTACAAGATCATACCACGTTGTCACACTCCCATAGACTATGACTCCATTATCTTGAGTGGCTTCTACTCCCCATATATAAAAGTGATATTCGCCTAAAGCAGAATATTTTATTTGCCATTTTTTATTAAAATCTAAGTCAAATTTACCCAATGAAAAGCTCAAAGACTGATTTTGCGGTGAAGTAAAATCTCCAATATAGAATGATGAGTCTGGAGCTATATCAAATATATTGCCACCAAAAAAATAAGATTTTGACTCTGTATCCATCCAGCTTCTTTTGAGAATATTCATTTCTTCATCTAATTTATAAAGGATTGGACCATTTAATCCTGTTAAATGATCTGGCAAAAAATGATCAACAGTTCTTACGGTTGCGGCATAAATATATTCTCCAATCTTTACAACTTTATTAGAATTAGTAAGAGATAAGAACCTAAACACATTTTCATCAATTCCCAAATAATTGAAATTTTGATCGAACAACCTTGTTGTCCAACCGACACACTTATATTGATCTCTAACCTGAATTAATGAATTGCAACTGCCTCCAATATCTTCATTAAATTTTAAAATTTGGCCAGAATTATCCAAAACTAAAAATAAGTATTTACTTTTAGTGGGACTATAATTGACATCATAATTAAATAGACTAACAGAAACAAGAATTTGTTCTTGAGAATTCATTTCATAATAAATTCCCGCGATACTTTTTTCAACAAAATCATCAAAATAGTTTACTTTTATAATATTTAAATTTTCATCCATGATAGCAGTACAAAAATAGTAGGTCGAAGTAGTGTCAAGATTTCTTTTAAAATCTGCGCCAAGCAATAAATAGTAAGACTTTGATGGGATCCAAATAATTCGATGAAATGATATGGAAAAACTATCATTTACTATATAATTGGTTTGAAGTATATCACCACTGGAGTTTACTCTTAAGATTGATGTGGTGTCGTTTGTAGATGATGTAATAGCGACAATATCTCCATTATCTTTTTCATGGACTGCAATAAACAACCAACTTTTATCGTGTACCAATTCCCAGTCACTGCTTTTTTGACCCTGTAATAAAGCAATTGAAAATAATATAATAAATAAAGCAAATATGTTTTTCATTTTTAAAGTTTTAAACTTCGGCTTACTTAAAAAGTAAGCCGAAGCTACTGTTAATTAAATACAATTACAAGTGATAGTAGGCAATAGTTGGGGGTCAGATGGTCGATAAATTTTATCTCCAATTATTAAATCTCCAAACCAAAATTCACCTATAATTCCATCGCATAAAAGTGAATTAAACCACATTTCAACATTGACAAAATCTTTATCAAAATATTGAGCAACTTCAATACAATAATCTTCTGTTTCAGTTAAATAAGTGTTGAGTTCTGCAGCAGTCAAACAATAAAAGTCCTGTCCCACGGAATTTAAAGTAAAATCTGGATTAAAATAGGTGCCGCAAACTCCATTATTTGGCACTGACAATTCACAACCATCTTCATCATATTGGCAAAGCATTCTCCACCAATCTAAGCTATTAGGAATCCCTACAGGATATATATCATCTAATGATATATGTTGTGTATTAATTAAGGTGTGTACTAAATCGTCTCCCCCAATAATGTTATGAGTTGCATATTTTCCAATTTGTTTAGGCGCACTTATTTGAGGCCCAGTACCGCTACAATATCCAGATGTTGCCCAAAGTGAGCTTGTAAACTCCTTTCTAAAGCTGGCGTGGTTGGACGGTCCAGGAGGGTTTGGAACGCTAGCAGTAGCAGGCACATCCGTGGTACCTACAGAGGTCACTATTGAAAGTTTTATGTGCGAACAACTCTTGTCAATGATAGAAACTTTCACAAATTTCAACTTCTTATTATTAATACTGCTGCAAGTATAGGCGCAAATAATCTTATTTAAAATAGCATGGTATTTGCTTGGCCCTTCAGACTCTAAAATTTTGCAATTATTGATGGTTAACAAAAGCGTATCATTGCTTGTCTCGGTTTCATTATATTTTACAAATGGGAGTGCATAAGTGTAATTTATAGATTCTTCCGTATTTTTTGTAAATTCTTCAGCGGTGTACTCCATGCTGCTTCGCAATTGGATGTCAGTGGTCATAGCATTGGTAAATCTCTCAATCTCAGCGGTAATTTTTTGATGGGTTTCGGACTCTGTTCGTGTAGGTGAGGACACATCTGCTATGTTGTCTCCACATGAAGTTACGAATAATCCGAAGACCATCAAATAACAAAATGATTTAAAATGTTGCAATGTTGCAATGTTGCAATGTAACGAAAAGTTTTCATAAAAAATAATTTAAAAAAGTTTATAAAAAATAATTACAAAGTTAGGTTTAAAATGAGGTTACTTTCTGACCTAATAATATTTCATCAAAACAAATATATGTAATTTTCACTAACTTACTCAACTTTTTCTTGATATTTTTTAATTTTTTAATTTTAAAGTCAACATAGCACCTATTTTCAAACACGATTTGAATCATGTTATTAAAAACTTCAAAAGTTGAAGCTTATATTGATACATTAATTATCTTTGCTGCCGAATTTTAATAGTGAAGGTCCCATAGTTCAACGGATAGAATAGAAGTTTCCTAAACTTTTGATCCAAGTTCGATTCTTGGTGGGGCCACATTTTTTAAATTTCTCCTTATATAGTTTACAATGCTTTTCACATAATATATTGATATACTTGATTTAATATATTATTATATTTTTTCAATCAATAGAATACAAGAAGAAGTCTTTTCCAATTTACAAAAAATCATTTGAGAAAATCTGTAAACATCCACTCTTACTTTATTTACAAAAAATTTGGTCCTTGGCAAATATAAAAAAGCCCAATTGTAGATACAATTAGGCTTACAAGATTGAGTTTTGAGTAATATAAATCTTTATCTATTCGATTGGTGTGATAAGCGACCCGCCTGTATTTGAATTTACAACTATTGCTGTCAAAATACATAAAACAAACAAAGTTGCAGCCAAACCCCAAGTGACTTTCTCGATGAAATCAGTAGATTTTGCCGCACCAAACATTTGATTTGCAGCTGTACCTCCCAAAGAAGCATCAATTCCACCACCTTTTGGGTTCTGGATTAGAATTACAGCCATTAATAAGACACAAGTAATCGCTATTAAAATGGTTAATATTGTGACCATATTTAGATTATTTTATTAAATTTTCAATTTTAGCCGCAAAGTAACTAAATTTTTCTGGATATTTATGCATCAAATGGGTATACATTTTTTTTGCTTCATCCAAATGACCTTGTTTTGCCATCACATCTGCTAGTGGTTCTGTTATGATTAGATTGGATTTTTCTACTGATTTATTGATGGATTGTTTAAATAATTTACGTTTTCTCTTCTCTTCAGAGTGCTCTATTTTTGATTCTAAATCCTTCACATCAAATGATAAAAGCCACTTAGTATACGAAGACAAACCACTAAAATCTTTCAATTTGAATGACTTCGATTTCTTGCGTTTTTTTTTCTTCTTTTCTTCAGACACATTAAGATATAAATCAGCATCAGAAGTGAGAAGTTGTGGATTTTCTTCAATCATCTCCGAAAAACCTTCCGTATTTGATTCAGGACTTATCACTGCCACATTGGGTTTATCTTCCATATCAATGCTTTGTTTTTCAGCTTTTTGCGAATATAACTTAAAATCATCCAGACCAGTATCAGAAATGGACTCGCCAAATACATGCGCTGTAAAATCAAACGGGATGCCACTGCTTAAATCCATCAAATGTTGTAAAATTTTCTTTGGCCTATAAAAAATTGGAGTGCAAAAGTAGAGAAATACTTGAGATGATACCAAGTTTAAATGGAATAATTTAAACCAAGATCAGAGTATTTTGGCAAATTTAAATAATTTTGGTACGTTTGCCAAATTATTTGAATCATTGGCAATATCATTTTTTCATTTGTTTATTAATGGTCAGATGGAATTGATAACTTATCTCCATCTTTGGTGTCATCGAACTTACGTTTCGCATGAAAATAATCATCAAGGTTTGTGTACCAAAAAGTTGGCTCATGCTCATTTCATCTATAATGTCTTTGCATTTATCGAATTCAAGTATAACATGAAATTTTTTATTTTGTAATTTTGTATTAGTTATTTTATTCTTATGAACTCAGATAACCAATTATTTAAAAAGATAAAATCGATATTTATTCTCGATGATGCTTCAAGTCCTGAACCTAAGGAAACCAAAGGCGGCGGTACATCACAGCCTAACCCTACTACCAATGAAGTGACTAACAAACCACTTGATAAGAATGAAATAGAAATAGGGAATGTCAGTATTGACACCAAATTCAATGACCTACTATTAAAAGCGATAGAAAATAGTAATTTGGATGGATTTGATTATCTCGAGTTTAAAAATTCACTAAAATCTGTTGAAAAAGTCATTCCAGACGAGACTATGCGCTATACTTCGGCATTTGAAATGGCAAAAACAATGGGAATAACAAAAGAAAAACTAATCAAAACTGCAGAGCATTATGCTGGTGTACTGAAAACTGAAGCAGATAAATTTAGTGAAGCAGTGGCTAATCAAAGGAAGATTCAAATCAGTGGAAGGCAAGATCAACTCAACCAAATTGCTGAATCCATGAAGCAAAAACAAGAAATGATAGCTAAGTTAACTAAGGAATTGGATGATTCTAAAAAACAACTGACAGATATACAAAATCAAATAGAATCTGCCAATGTCAAAATATCCACGACTGAAAAACAGTTTTCATTATCCTACGCATTGATTGATGGTCAAATCCTTGAAGATATTCAAAAAATAAAAAATATGATACCATGACAGTTTTGTATCGAATACATTATTTGAGTATCTTTGAACCTTAATTTTACATAACACATATATGTCAGAAACAAAAAGTAAATCATTTTGGTCAAAACCTGAAGGAATAACGGGAGCGATAATCTTAGCTCTTGTTCTTATCACAGGCGGATATTTTGTTTTTTCAAGCTTGGCTTTTATCCTTTCCTTTCTTAGCACCACTATTGGTTCGCTGATTAGTCTTTTAGTGCTTGGCACCATTATTTTCGTGGCGTTGGATAAGAAAAGCAGGACACTGATCTCGTATATGTATAAGAGTGCTATGCGATGGCTTACTGGGCTATTTGTCCAAATTGACCCCATAGGTATTTTGAAAAATTATGTATCGGATATGCAAGCAAATTTGACCAAAATGGGGCGTCAAATCGCACAATTACGTGGTCAGATGCACAAACTCCAAGAAATAATTATCAACAATAAAAAGGAAATAGATTCAAATCTAAACATGGCAAGTAGAGCTTCAGAAAGCAATAAACAAGCTCAGATGCTACTAAAAACAAGAAAAGCTGGTAGACTTCAAGATTCAAATATGAGACTAGAAGATCTCTACAAAAAAATGGAAGTATTGTACCGTGTCTTGGTAAAAATGTATGAGAATTCAGAAATTTTAATCGAAGATGTGACTGATCAAGTCATGGTAAAAGAACAAGAAAGAAAAGCTATTTTGGCAAGTAATTCGGCCATGAAGTCGGCCATGAGCGTAATAAAAGGTGATCCTGACAAGAAAGCAATGTTTGATGCAGCCTTAGAGTCCATAGCTGACGATGTAAGTCAAAAAGTAGGGGAAATGGAAAGATTTATGGAGCTTTCTCAAAATTTCATGCAGTCTATCGATCTACAGCAAGGAATCTTTGAAGAAGAAGGTTTAAAAATGTTAGAAAAATGGGAGAATGAGAGCGTTTCTCTACTACTAGGTGGGGAAAAACAAAACATTCTACATAAAGCCAATGACGAATCTGATGTATTAGATTTGAACGCCCCAATAAAACATCCTGAAAAAGTAGGCAGAGTAAACCAATACGATAACTTATTTGATTAATTTTATAACAAAATATTTTAAAATTTAATATCATGGCAACACGTTTGACAAGCTTTTCAAAACTGGTAATAACTTTGATCATATTGGCATTGTTATTTTTCGGTGGAAAATACATTTTAAATAATACTAAGTTTGGAAAAGACATTCAGGAACAAGCAGCTGAAGCAACGGATAAAGCTGCCGCTGAAAATGCAGCAGCTGAAACAGGGAAACCTAGTATAACCAGTAAAAATGACCC
This sequence comes from Saprospiraceae bacterium, assembly GCA_041392785.1. Lineage (GTDB taxonomy): Bacteria > Bacteroidota > Bacteroidia > Chitinophagales > Saprospiraceae > OLB9. Next base: position 188,017 of record JAWKLK010000007.1, on the reverse strand, counting down.
CAATACACTCAGAGTTCAGTTGGTTACTTGGGGTGGTTATGCACCAGGCCTATATTTCAATGAAGGTGCAAAACCAAATACTAATAGTAGATTTTTCAAAGAATACGGATTCAATGTAGAATTTATTTTGGATAATGACCTTGTCAATGCTATGAATGCATGGATGAGTGGTGAATATGATGTGCTGGTCCAAACAGCAGATGCATTTCCGCTTTACACTGCACCCGCAGATATCAATACTTTTAAACCAAAAGCTTTCATGCAAGTGGACTGGTCAAGAGGTGGCGATGCAATCATTGTAAAACGTGGTATCAACACGGTCAATGATCTGAAAGGAAAACGAATTGCTGTAGCTGTACCTTCACCCGCTCAAACTTTATTGATAAGCTCTCTTGAAGCAGCTGGCCTTTCGTACCAAGATGTAAATATCATTAAAACTTCTGACAATCTTAAAGCTGCAGAGCTTTTCAGAACAAATGATATAGATGCTGCTGTAGTATGGAGTCCTGATGATTTGATAGCGACAAGTGAAGTTGCCGGTTCAAAGGTATTACTGAATACAGTACAACAATCACACATCATTGGGGACATCATGTTTGCAAGCCAATCCACCATAGACGCAAAAAAGAAAATGATTGATGGTTTTTATCAAGGGTGGATGAAAGGCGTAGCGGAAATCAGGAACAATCCTTCTAATGAAGAAAAAGCAGCTAAATATTTATCAGAATTAGTTGGATTGAGTGTGGATGACGCTAAAGGTATGATGTCCACTGTTTATTGGAGTAGTCATGGCGATAATATCAACTTCTTTGGACTAAACTCGGAATATAAAGGTCAAAAAGGAAGTGATCTTTATGAAAAAATGTCATTGAAGTTTAAAGAAATTGGTGAACTTCCAAATACTGCTCCTGCTTGGAGATCTGTAATTTATACTGGAGTAATACAAGGAGCCAACCTTTCAGGGCAAGGGTATGAAGCAGAAAAATCTAAGGTTTTTGCTCCTACAACGAGTCAGGATAAGGTCGCAACTGCCATTGCATCCAAACCCGTCAGTATCCGTTTTGCAACAGGCCAATTCAAATTAGATGAAAATGCCAAAACAATTATTGATCTTCAATTTAAAGATATTGCTAAGACTTTTGCAAATACAAAAGTGCGTATCGAAGGTAATACTGATAACGTTGGTTCCGCTGCTTCAAACAAAGTACTATCAGAAAAAAGAGCTAAAGCTGTAGCTGATTATTTAAAATCAGAGTATAGTTTAGATCCAAATAGATTTGTCATAGTAGGGAATGGACCTGACAAACCTGTAGCTGGTTGCGAAACCAATGCAACAGAAGATTGTAAGTCAAAAAATAGGCGTACTGAATTCCAACTCATCAATTAATAGTTGATAATATTATATGTCGAGAAATTGGCTGTTTGATCTAAGAGGTCCGCTTACAAAACGACAAAAGCAAATATTAATGCTTTTAGGCATAATGGCTTTCCTATTGGTTTGGTTGTTATTGACAGTGGGAGAAGAGCCAATTATCTCTAAATCCAAATTACCAAAACCGCAAAAAGTTTTCTTTGCCTTCAATGACCTATATCAAGACAATGAGTTATTAAAAAACATTGCAAGATCAATAGGTCTAAATTTGGGTGGATATATCAAAGCAATTATTTATGGCATAGTAGTAGGTTTTGCCATTGGTTTAATCCCAATGTTTAGAGGTATGTTTCAAAAATTGGTTGATGCTGTGAGGTTTTTGCCATTGACGGCATTAACAGGATTATTCATCCTTTGGTTTGGAATTTATGCAGATGCAAAAATAAATTTTCTTGCTTTTGGTATTTTTATTTACTTGTTGCCAGTAGTAATACAGCGCATTGATGAGGTGGATGATGTCTATTTGAAAACTGTTCAAACCTTAGGAGCGAGTTACTGGCAAACGATTAAAACCGTATACTGGCCATCTGTAGTATCTAGGCTATCAGATGATATTAGGATTTTGACAGCAATCTCTTGGACATATATTATTGTGGCAGAAACTAGTGCTGATCAAGGTGGTGTAGGATCATTAATATACGCTTCTCAGAGGCTCAACCGCGTGGACAAAATATTTGCCCTCCTAGTAATTATTATGGTTATAGGCGTATTACAAGATAGAATTTTTTCTTATTTAGACAGGAAGTTTTTTCCTTTCAAGTATCAAATAAAAAAGAGTTATGACCAGTCGTTACATCTAAAAAAAGTGTCTCTTTTGGATACTGTTATGGACTTTGTGATCAGTATTATGACATGGATATTTTTAGGTGTTTATATCTTGTTGATGGTCAATGAATTTATTCCATTCCTTGGTGGAGTAAAACCGCTGGAATATCTTTTCGGAGAGACACTATGGACCGTACATGTTGTATTTGGCGTTATATTGGTCTATCAACTTTATCATCTATATCAAAAATTTTTAGGGTCTAAGTCATGAGTTCAGTAACATTTCCAGATAGTACATTTAAGAATATTATAGAATTGCGTGGCATAGGTCAGTCGTATGATGGAGGCGCGAACTGGATAATAAAAGATTTGGATTTTTTAGTGGAAGATAAACCTGACCAAGGGCAGTTTGTAGTTATTTTAGGTATGTCAGGCTCAGGAAAATCCACCATCTTAAGGTATATTGCAGGATTACAGCAACCATCAGAAGGAAAAGTACTTGTCAATGGCGAACCAGTAAACCCTGACAAGCATATCAGCATGGTATTCCAACAATACTCTTCCTTGCCTTGGATGACGGTATTGGACAATGTTGCACTCGCACTACAGTATCAAGGGCTAAATAAAAAAGACAGATACGAAAAAGCCATGGAGATGATAAAACTTGTAGGGTTGGAGGGACATGAAAAAAAATATGCCATGTATCCTACCCTATCTGGCGGCCAATTACAGCGCATCGCAATCGCAAGGAGTTTACTATCAAATTCACAAATTTTATTGATGGACGAACCTTTTGGTGCACTAGATATAAAAACAAGAATCCAAATGCAGGAACTCTTACTCTCTCTATGGGAGAAATTTCATAGCACTATCATTTTTGTTACCCATGATATTGCAGAGGCGGTCTATCTGGCAGATGACATTTATATTCTCAAATACTCCCCATCCAATTTTGTGGAACATATCAAAGTAAATCTTCCACTACATCGTACTAGAGAGACAAAAAGAGAAGCACAATACACCGACTTAGTTCATCATGTCGAAGATGTCATGCTGAAAATAAGTAATATGTAAAGAAGATTAACTTCTGGACTAAAATCCTATGCTAGTTGCGAATCAGGTACTGAAGCACAAAACGCATCATAAGCTTTAGCAAGATTGATGGCTATATTTTGTGCTGAATTGCCTTCTATGTGGTGTCTTTCCAACATATGAACCAATCTGCCATTTTTGAAAAGTGCTATACTTGGAGATGATGGCGGATAAGGTAATAAAAAGTCTCGTGCTTGAGCAGTAGCCTCTTTATGTACACCAGCGAACACAGTAACTAATTTGTCAGGTTTATTCGTATTCTGCAATGATAATTTGGCACCAGGACGAGCATTTGCAGCTGCACAACCGCAAACAGAATTTACAATCAATAATACAGTGCTGATATTTTTATCTTCAAGGATATTATTTACTTCATCGACAGTGGTCAATGGCTCGAAACCAAAGTCAGTCAAATCTCTTTCTAATGGCAAGGTTAATTCTCTTGGATACATGATATAAATTAAAATTTTAAGTTTATATAATTGACATTAACTTCAATATATCCTTTTTGTTCAAATAAAATCTAAAAAACCATAAATTTGATAATCCGTAAAATTTGAGTTTCTTTGCACCAGTAATTTAAATATGGAATACAATATATTAGGAAAATCAGATTTAAAAGTAAGTAAAATCTGTTTAGGCACGATGACTTTTGGCCAACAAAACACTGAAGATCAGGGTCATGCACAATTGGATACAGCTATTGACCTTGGAATTAATTTTTTTGATACTGCAGAAATGTATTCTGTACCTGCCAGAAAAGAAACTCAAGGTAGCACAGAAAAAATTTTGGGAAATTGGTTCAAGAAAACAGGAAAGAGAAAAGATATCATTCTTGCATCAAAAATTACTGGGCCGTCTAGGGGTTTAACGTATATTAGTGAAAATCTGGATTTTTCTGAAATAAGAATGAGATCCGCAATAGAAGGTAGTCTGACTAGACTGCAAACTGATTATTTGGACTTGTATCAATTGCATTGGCCGCAAAGGCGAACTAATTACTTTGGACAGCTGGATTATCCACTACCATCTGATAATGAATGGGTGGATAACTTTCTCGAAGTAATCCAAACTATGGACGCACTCCGAAAAGAAGGTAAAATCAGGTATTGGGGCTTATCCAATGAAACTCCTTGGGGAATTATGCGTTCCTGTGTGGTCGCCGACAAGGCGGATCTACCCAGACCTCTTTCCATTCAAAATCCTTATAACCTTTTGAATAGAACATTCGAAATTGGGTCATCAGAGATTTCTATAAGAGAGAATATTCCACTTTTAGTATACTCACCACTTGCATTTGGGCTTTTATCGGGAAAATATCATAAAAATATGGACACTCCAGAATGTAGAATCAATCAATTTCCAAATTTATCACGTTATAGTAGTGACATTGTGAGGGATGTTGCAGCTAGATACATTCAGATCGCTGATGATGCAGGTTTGTCTCCATCCCAAATGGCTTTAGCATATGTAAATGAAAAACCCTTCGTTGGTGCTAATATTATAGGCGCCACAACTGTACCCCAGCTCATAGAGAATATAGAAAGCATAAATATAAAGCTGCCAGACGAAGTAATCACAGCCATTAATCAGGTTCATAAGTCGCATGCAAATCCAGCACCTTAATCATTCTTGAAACTTTTCAAATATCAATTCGTCAACAAATAAATAATATTTCCAATGCTAGATCTCATCATCGCGATAGTCATAATGATTGGTTTTTATTTCGGATACACTCGTGGATTAATAAAAACAGTTTTCGACACACTCTCTGTCATTATTGCAATCTTGATTGGTTTGCGCCTTGCTCCTTTTATTATCAGAATATTGCAGGATATGTTACAAATCAGTCCGGCGCTATTATTTCTTGTCGGCATGGTGATAGCATTTCTTATAGTCATCTTATTGCTAAAGTTCATTGCAAGAAAATTGGAAGCACTACTAGAAGCTGCCAATGTCAATTTTGTCAATAAAGTCGCTGGAGGCGCTTTACAGGCATTATTTTTTGCTTATTTATTGAGTTTGTCTCTTTGGGTTATGAATAATTTGAATGTGCTTACACCCCAAGTGAAAGAAAATTCTATTACTTATAGCATGCTTGAGCCATTACCTGAAAAAGGCAAATCATTTTTCATTAGCCTTAAACCAATATTCAAAGACTTTTGGGATATCACGCTTAAAACGATGAATCAAACCAAAGAAGCTTTACCTCAGCAAACCGATGAGATCATTCAAGAATAACTAGTCTACCGCATAGGTGGTCTCCTTCTTTTTCCTCCAGGTTTTAGAGGCATTTGATTAGTCTTTACACCCATACTTTGCGCCAACTTCATTTGTCCGCTTTGTTGGATGGCGGTATCTAATTGCTTTAATTGATCTTTTATGGCAGATTCTGTGACCTTTAGACCTTTAGTTTCATAAAAATACTTCTTCGCTCCTGGCCAGTTACCTTTATTTGCCTGTATACTTGCCATCTGCGCAAGGACCATAGCTTTCTCATTATCAGATGGAAGCTTTAGGGATAATGCAGTATTAAAATATTTTTCAGCATCTACATTGTTTTTCTTTTGAGCTGCGAGTGATCCTTTCAAAATATAGTAAAAAGCTCTATTGGTCACATAAAGCAAATTTGGAAATTTTGTCAATTCTAACCTCTGCTCTGCTGCATCAAAGTTCATACTCTGCACTAATTCAGCAGCACTCTGAACGGTGCCTAATAAGATATAGGATATAAGAAAGATGATTCCTATAAGGATAAAAATCCAAGTATAACCAAACCCCAATATAAATCCACCGATGATTCCACCTACTATGCCAATAGCAATAATGGCGAATTTTACATAAATATTAATTGTCCACATGTACTTCTGATTATTTAGGTCACAAAATTAACAATATTCTTGCACTTATTTCATCAGCGCAATGTAGATATTAAAATTTAAAGATGAATTTACATCATTACATTTTTGATTGGTGTATTTTCTACTAACTTTGTGATTTATAACTTCCGCATGGTATCATATTGGATAAAATATGATTGTGGTATAATACATTTCAAATATGATTTTGGTAACAAATGATGATGGCATAGTGGCACCAGGAATTAAAGCATTGGTAGAAGTAGCTAAGGAATTTGGTCCAGTGACTGTAGTCGCACCTGACTCGCCACAATCGGGAAAAGGACATGCCATAACATTGTCTAATCCATTGAAAATAAGGCAGGTACAAATGTTTGATGGAGTAACAGCATACGAATGCAATGGCACACCGGTAGACTGTGTAAAATTGGCAAAAAACGTATTGTTAAAAGATACAGAGATCACTATGTGTCTATCTGGCATCAATCACGGATCAAATGCAAGTATCAATATTATTTATTCGGGCACTATGTCAGCTGCTATGGAAGCAAGCATAGAAGGGATTCCATCTATTGGTTTTTCTTTATGCGATTATAGCTTCGATGCAGATTTCGAACCTTCCAAAGTAATAATTCGTAAAATCATTGCATCTCTTCTCAAGAGCCCTATGTCAGATTGTAAATTATTGAATGTCAATATCCCTGCAAAGTATCTATCAGATATAAAAGGTATTAAAGTATGCAAACAAGGTGCAGGCACTTGGGTGGAAGAATTCAAAGAAGGTTTTGATCCACGTGGCGAACCGTATTATTGGCTTACTGGCAAATTTCAATCCTTTGAAAAAGAAGATGTAAATAATGATATCAATGCCTTGGAACAAGGGTATGTATCTGTTGTGCCATCTATGCACGATCTGACTCATTATGCTGATATCAAATCTTTTAGTCATTTAGAGTATTTAAAATAATGGAAAAAAACTCTCTCATATTCGGTCTTGTGTTAGGAGCGATCACGCCTGTAATAGGCTTTGTACTGGTAGAAGGTATTTTCGGTATTTTGATCAAGGTGGGATTGACTCAAGAAGCGGCATCTACATTTGCAACTGAGAGATTCAGAAGCATGACACTTTTTGCCATATGCACTATTTTGATCCCACTTCATATTGCAAAAAAGTATAAATGGGATGAAACCATCAGAGGTATGATTTTCCCAATTCTCATCTATGCAGGTGCTTGGGTTTACAAGTTTTTTGAAGCCTTCAATATTCTTTGATACCAGTGGATTCAATGATTTATGTTATTGCGGGTGAGGCTTCTGGTGATCTGCATGGCAGTAATCTGATCAAAAGTATCAAGCAAAAAGATAATAGTATTCAAATTCGTGCTTGGGGTGGACCGCTTATGCAAGACGCAGGAGCTGAAATGGTGGTTGACTATAGGAAAATTGCATTTATGGGATTTGTAGATGTCCTTCTACATCTTAGGACTATCACCAGACATCTATCCTTTTGTAAAAAAGACCTTGAAAAGCATAGACCAAGAGTTCTCATTTTAATTGACTATCCTGGATTTAATTTGCGTATAGCAAAATGGGCTAAAAATCAAGGAATTACGGTGGTATATTATATCACTCCTCAAATCTGGGCTTGGCATCAATCCAGAGTCCATAACATTGTAAAATACACTGACGAAAGATTTGTCATTTTGCCATTTGAAGCAGATTTTTTCAGATCATTTGGATATAATGCGACCTTTGTGGGCCATCCATTACTCGATGCAATTGAACAAAAATTTGATAGTATCCCAGTTATCATTAGAGAGAAACCTATCTTAGCACTATTACCAGGTAGTAGAAGAAGAGAAATCAATACTATGCTCCCGATTATGATCGAAGCAACAAGAAATCAGCCTTATTCAGTAATTCTTGCGGCTGCATCTAGTCAACCTTTGACTTTTTATCAAAATATTTTAGATACGCACAGAGGTCATCATATAGAAATCATCTACAATCAAACATACTCCATCCTAAAGAGTGCATCAATGGCCATAGTGACAAGTGGTACCGCCACTTTGGAGACCGCAATATTCAAAGTACCTCAAATAGTATGTTATAAGGCAGGAGTATTAAGTTACATTTTAGCCAAAAACCTTATAAAGACTAAATATATTTCCTTGGTGAATCTTATAATGGATGAAGAAATTGTACCGGAACTAATTCAACATCAATGTACTCCAGAAAACATCAAAATCCATTTGACTAAGGTAGTGCATGCAAAAGATCAAATCCAAGAAAAATATCATACCTTGTATCATAAACTTGGTAATGCAGGCGCATCTGATTTGGTTGCAGGTTCGGTAATAAATATTATAAAAAATGGCACTCCATAATATATTATCCAAGTTTTTTGAAGACATTCAGAACACTTCTTGGTATGAATGGATAAGTACTGCTTCTCAAATAGTAAGCGTATTTTATGCACAAAAGAATAATGTCCTAGTCTACCCCACCGGAATGATTGGTGTATTGCTAGCAGCATGGATGTATTGGTTTATTGCTTCACCACCACTTTACGCTGATGGAGTGTTGAATATCTACTATTTTATAATGAGTGTTTATGGGTGGTACAATTGGAGCTTAAAAAATAAAGAACAAGTAGAAGTTTTTACCGCAGATTATGCTTCGAAGAATGAAATATTCATTGGAACAACGATTTTATGTACATCATGGATAATACTTTACTTTTCTCTTAAATATCTTACAAATAGTGATACACCTATTTTGGATGGGTTAGTTTCTTCATCTGCAGTAGTAGCGATGTGGCTCATGGCAAGGCGGCGAATAGAAAATTGGTATGCATGGATTCTGTCTAATATTGTTGCAATTCCTTTAAACTATTACAAGGGCTTTGTATTATTTACAATCATGTATGTACTCTTTTTGGGGATGGCTATAGTCGGCCACCGATCATGGAGAAAGATGATTTTGACAACCAAATAAATAATGTTTTAAGAAAAATTTAAATTATGAAATTACCACTTCCGATTTTGAATTAATTTATATTTTTACAAATTAAATCCTCAAATTCAAAGAATGAGACAAAATCTTATCCTGAGCGCTTTTTTTGTTCTATGCTGTATAACATCATATTCTCAAGCAATATGGCAAATAAATGACAGCAATATTTCGTCTGAAGTGGAACACGAAAATGTGTCGACAGAAACCGTTTATAATTTAAATACACAAATGTTTCAACAGGCATTAAATCAATGTCCTACTGAGGATACATACATTAAAAATGGGAAAAGTGTCATCATACCTATCCCATACAAAGATGGAACACAATATGATTTTGTCATGTGGCAATCAGATATCGCTGAAGAAGAATTGCTTAACAAATATCCACAATTTAAATCATATAAAGGTTTCAACATAGTAAACCCTGAACAGGTCATTAGACTTACAAGTACACCCAATGGTTTTTATGGCACTATTTTACTAAATGGACATACAACGATCATCGAACCATTGAAAGAGAAATCCCAAGAATACAGGGTATTTAATGAGTCGTTGGGTGAAGAGTTGTCAAATTTTGTTTGTGGGACCGAAGAAAAACTTGTTAGTCCAACAAGAGAAATAGTATCATCAAAAAGAGTACCTGATGGATTCATACAAATGCGAAAGTACAGGATGGCTTTAGCATGCACTGGAGTGTGGGGTGATAAACGAGGAACCAAAGAAAAGGTTTTGGAGGAAATGATGATATTCCTAGATAGGGCAAACCTCATATTCGAATCTGAACTTGCTGTGCGCATGGTACTTACAGCAAAAAATGATGCCATTATTTTTCTTGATCCTAATAACGATCCATATAATGAACAAAACATTGGTGGATCTCTTGTAGGACAAAATACGAATATACTCAATAATATTATTGGAAGAGGTAACTATGACATTGGACATATCTTCTCTGTATGTTTTGACGTAGGAGGCATAGCAGGCGGAACTGTTTGTTCAGATAATAAAGGAGCTGGAGTCACGTGTTTTAATGGAAGTAGTATATCAACTTATATTGTTTTGGTATTTTGCCATGAAGTAGGCCATCAAATGGCAGCTAGCCATACTTTTAATCGTTGTGGTGATTCTTCACAATTAGCCTTAGGCACTGGTTTCGAGCCAGGCAGTGGGAATACTATCATGTCATATTCTGGTCTTTGCGGCTCTGACAATGTTGGAACAGCAAGTGAATCATATTACCACGTAGCATCCTTAGATCAAATTTATTCTTACACCAATCAAGATGGCGCAATTGGCTATAGTTGTGCAGAAAAAATAGAAACAGGCAATCATTTACCGGTAATAACTTCAATGCCTAGATCAGGACTCACCATTCCTCCTTCCACTCCTTTTGTACTCAATGCATCCGCAACTGATGCTGATGGAGATGCTATGACTTATAGCTGGGAGCAGTTTGATGCCCAAATAAGCATACCGTTAGGAGATACGACTCAGCAAGGAAACTCACCATTATTTAAATCTGGAAAACCAAATAAAGCTACCTATAGACTTTTTCCGACAAATACTAATATTCTGAATGCCAATCACTTTACATCAGGTGATATGCTACCATTTAATTCACGTAAAATGACATTCAGATTCATAGTGAGAGACAATAATCCTACAGGTAACGGCGCTGCTTGGGAGGAAATGGATTTCAACGTAGATGGATCATCTAAACCATTCCGTTTTCTTGCACCCACGGGACAAAAAACTTATACTGTAGGTGAAAATATTACAATTGAATGGGAAGTAGGAAATACCAACAAAGCGCCCATCAATGTAGAATATGTAGACATTTACGTCTCTTCATCTACACAGTTGGTTTTTGATTCAGAAACGATGATTCCTGTTGCACTTCAAATCCCAAATACAGGAACGGCAAATATCACTATTCCGAATGTAATATCAAATAATGCAAGAATTATTATAAAAGCCCGAGATAATATCTTCTTTACGGTGTCTAGATTCAATGCAAAGATTATTGCACCCACCAACCCTACTTTTTATAGCAATATTCCCAATCCAATTCAGACGAGCTGCTTACCAGATCCAATCATCTACGATATTGAAAGTGAAGGTTTTAATGATTTTGATTTGCCCATACATTGTGAAGTGATTGGGAGCATTCCATCAGGTGCAACATATCATTTTGAAAAACCACAATTCCTTCCTGGAGAGGCGAATTCATTAATATTTGACCTGTCAGATGTAGAGAAAGATTCTATGTATTTTCTTACGGTCCGAACTTATGTCATAGATGGTGATACAATAGACAGGCAAATAGTATTAATAACAAAAGGCACCGATATCGATAATTTAGCACAATTTGCGCCTCTAAATGGCCTTTCAGGATTAGCTACAATTCAAAATTATTATTGGGAGAAAAGACAAGAGGCAAATTATTATGTCTTGGAAGTTTCAAAAAATGCAGATTTTACAAATCCAATAATTCAATATGAAACTCAGGATACTTTCTATAAATCAAATGTGTATTTGGAAAAAGCAACGATTTACTTTTGGAGAGTAAAGGCTTCAAACCCATGTAGGTCTGGTGAATGGTCTCAGGTATTTGCTTTTCAGACTGAATCAGTCAAATGTTTAAACTTTTCTTCAGGTGACCTTAGTCTAGTTATTACTCACTCAGGCAAACCTACTGTCACTCTTCCATTGGCTGTGAATGTAACGGGTGTGATTGAAGACCTGAATGTAGCCAAGATCAGAGGTCAACACCAAAATATTAAAGATCTCACCGTAAAACTCATTGCACCATCAGGAAAATCAGGAGTATTATGGTCAAACATGTGCCCGTCCAATGCTGCGATCAATGTAGGTTTTGATGACGAATCATCCTTTTTCCTTGGATGTCCACTTTCTACAGGAAGGCTTATGAAACCCCAATCTCCATTAAATGAATTCAAAGGTGAAAATATACTAGGTCAATGGCTTTTAGAAATTACCGATAACAAAGTCGGAGATGGAGGGACGATCAATGAAATCAATCTTGAATTTTGCTCTAAAATCAGCCTTTCTCCTCCTGTGATAAACCAGTTAGATACTGCAAAGGTATTGAAGAAGGAATCTATTATTTTGACTCCATCATACATTTCAGTAACTGATCCAAACAATTCTGATGATGAGATCATATTCACACTTACTGACATCCCGACTCAAGGCTACCTTAAAATAAAAAACAAGGAAGCACAAGTAGGTGATACTTTTAGTCAAAAAGATATAACCACAGGGCAAATTTTATATCAGCACACTGCAGATAATTTACAACCAGATAAATTCAACTTTATTACCACAGATAATGAAGGTGGATGGACTGGTGGTGTCCATACTCTCCCAATTCTTGTACAAGAAATAGTTAGTACAAATGATCCCCATTTTGAAAATGTTACAATCTATCCAAACCCTTTTCATGATATCATTTATATTTCAAGTAGCATTACTTCTCTGCGTGGTGTGAAATACATTTTATATGATAATCTAGGAACTAAATGTTCAGAAGGTACTATTGATAATAATCAAATTCAAATTGGCGAGCAACCTTCAGGTGTTTATATAATTCATATTATCTTGGATAAAAATACAATTTCCAAGAAAATTGTTAAAACTTAAGCTAGTTTTTAAAAATAAATGTGACCTTTGCATTTCTAAATTTCAGAATTGAGAATATTTACATTCGGTCTTTTTATCGGGCTATTATTTTGTTTTTCTTGTGGCAAGGTAGATTCAAACCAAGGAAATAGTATAGCTTTCTACAAAATTGTGGGAAATTATGACGGCTTTACTTATATGGAAACAATCACAAGCGATGGTAGTACTGTCCTGTCTGACAGTGTGAAAAATGTCATGAAAGTTGTGATTTTCGATCAAAATTCTATTAAAATATCTGATGACCTTAATATTTTGGGATTGCAAATGCTAAAATACTCAAATACATATATTGAGAATGGGGAACAATTATACACCTTTATAAGTACTGATTCAACAGAAAAACAAATAGTGTATAATGATACTACATATTCCATCAGCTTTGTTTCTATAAATGCTTCCTCATCAAAAACCACTAAGCTTTGGTTTGTCTCTGAATAGAATTTTAAATCAGAATCATTGAAAACCTAGATTCAATGGTAATTTTGTGCAACCAACTTGATCATGGTGGTTACAAAAACAAACAAGGTAGAACTTTAATTCATCTACCACGTTTTACTTTTTATCAATCTCAAGTATGAAACCTTATCTGATAACCATTCTTGGCACTGTAGCCTTAATGAAATTATGGAGCGGCTGTGCGGTGACACCTGAATACTCTGATACTCCTAATATCGAATTTAGGTCTTTTTCCAAAGATACTTTGTTACAAGGTTCCTTATTTAATGACAGCACTTATCTAACTATTTTTTTTACAGATGGCGATGGGGACTTTGGAATTGCAGCGACTTCTAATGGTTCTAATATTTATCTAACAGATACTAGAACCGGAGAGATATTTAGAAGCTTTAAAGCGCCCTTGATTCCTGAAGTGGGATCTGCAAACGGTGTTTCAGGTACCATCAAATTGAAGCTTTACACAACATGTTGCATCTATTTGCCTGATACTGGATTAATTCCATGCGAACCAAATCCATCAGAAACGGATTCCGTAGTATTAGAAATGTATATTAAAGATAGGGCTGGCCATCAGTCTAACACCATTACTTTGCCTCCTTTTATTTTAAGATGTGAGTAATACAATACAAAGTACATCTAGATTATTCCTTCTACTTGCTTTTTAATTCCAAGAAACTCGTCATCAATTGCATCCGAAATTACCTTCTGAAACAAGGTTACCATTTGTGTCCATATTCTTAATACATCACATACTAATGCAAATCTATCGCCTTTTCAATCTTTTTATAAGAAGCTCTCTTTCAAAGGATTTTTCTTGGATCAATTGGTTTGGGCTTGTAAACAAAAAATTCACTTTAACACACTCAACTCCATTTTTCAGGAGTCTATAAGTTCCAACAATGATCCCATCGAAGATTATCTCAACAAAAATTCGGTCAAAATCTCCCCAGTGATTTGAAGTACAATCATTCATTCTTGTTTCTACTACTAATTTTTAAAAACACTATAACGGATGAAGTATGCGGAGGACGACCAAAGGGAGTCTTACGTCATATCTATTGTTAGATTCTCGCCATTTGATCTACGCTTTGAACTTATCAATTATTTCATCTACAACATACTCCACTATCTTATCAATTGATTTTGCCTTTTTCTTCATCTTTTCCAATAAATAATTTACCTTACTTTTATACTCGTCAAATGATTGTTGGGCCATTATTTCAGAATGAACCATTAAATCATAAGCTTGATTCACTTTTTGGACATCTGAAGTGAGTAAGGATGCAAAATAGTCAAGATCTTTTAAATTTCCTTCTCGCATAATAAATAGAACATCCTGATCGGAAATATCTTCCAATTTTAAATGAGCTTTCGATTTTACTTCATCAATTTGAGCTTGTGTATACTTGGATACAATCAATCTATTAAGCTTTTTGAAATCTTCATACAAGTCTTTCAAGCATTGATAATCACTAGTTTTTTCAATGGTGAGTCTGTTATATTTGGAAAACTCAAAAGATGTTTCATCAAATGATTTGCGTAGATTCTTCTTGATGTACCTACAAAATGAACTTACTTTTCTGAATTTAGTGATCATTCTCTTTTCAATAAACTCGATGGAAAAATTTACGAAATGACTAAGTTCATAAATATCATACTTTCCCTGATTGATATAATCAATACATTTTTCGTATTCTTCTTTTAAATTTTCATGTCTGAGTATCCTAAATCCCTTTACATTATTTAGTGCTATATTCCATTCGGCTGTTTCGTCTTTAGGCTTCAGAAATTCTTCAATTTCAGACTTTATGTCATCGCTAATCGTTTGTCCAAAAAAAAATGACCTATAAAGTGCGGCAGAAAATAAATAATAATTTGCATGACTTAACACAAAATCCCTTGGAAATTTGGAAGGTGAGCTATGGTCTTCTATTGTTTCCTCTATAGCCCTCCTTTGAATCAAGGATGTTATTGATGGAAAATCTTTCCCCAAGTAATCTGGTGGATCTTGTGGAATCTTTAATAGTTTTGATTCTTTGTATTCTCTTGACAAGACAATTGCAGTTGTAATAATGTGCCGTTTAATCTTATCAATTTTACTAGGGCATATCTGATGAATAGCATAAAAAGAATCTAAGAAATATTTGACAGTTCGTAAATTTCTAACCCCGAGAGATTCCCAAATATCAACGATTAATTCTGAGTTGTCTTTAAGAAATTTATAATATGCCGAATCTTTCGAATATTGTTTAATTAGGTTTGGAATTGCGTTCTTCAAATTTACCCTGTATGCTAATGTCCTGAAGATGTGTTTTTCCTTAATTAAATTATATCTTTCTGCGATTTCTTCATTTCTATTTTTCAGTTCGTCTTCCTCACCTATTAAAATGACCTTAAGCTTTTCATGTTCAGTTAAGGTTGTTATAAATCCGAGAAAAGATTCAATATTGTAAGAAGAATCTAGTCGTTCAATATCATCGACCACTAATACCGTATTACTTTCAAAAGATAATACATCCAAATAGTTGAATTTTTCTGCATCTCCACCTATGTTTCTAACTCCTAATTTTATAGCGCCAGAGATTAGAGATGTTATTACCTTTTTACCTTTTGACTGTTTTTTTGGATCTCCCTTTATTGAAGTAGAGAAGATTTGAAGAATGATACTTTGTTCTGATGAAATTCCATTTGCAGAAGTATAAATAATATCTACATCAATTTTTTCAGGTAATATTTCTTTGATGAAGAATGTTTTTCCTGAACCCCACTTGCCGTGAAGAAGAATGGCTTGATTAATATGCTTATTATCAACCTAAGCTTGTATTTGGTGTTCAAGATGGTTTTCTTTCATAAAGATTTTTCAATTTTGGTGGAATCTACTTATTCATCTACGACACAAATCTATATCAACTTTCGCTTATTTCATAATATTTTGATGTAAAATCTTAGACTGTTTTCTTAAGATAAGTACTCCTGTCAGGAATGGGCTTATTAACAAAGCATTGTTCTACATAACCACATATCTGTTATGCGTCTATTCTACTATTTGTCTTATGTATCTTGTAAAATTTGATAATGCTTTGAGTGCATCGCATGAACATGTGTAACGATACAACATCAGATATAGATAGATTTTGCAATTTTTTAATGAGAAGGAAATTATGCTGAACCGCCATTCCACTTCCAACCATAATTATTTATCTTTTTATAAACTTTTCCCTGCAATCGCTTCCACCTTGCTGGGAATAATAATATCTTTGCCTTTAATGAGATTGAAAAGCCTAAATATCAAGGGATTTAAGAGTTTTGCAAATGATACTTTACTCCATTTTAATGAGGATGTGATAGGTATCGTGGGCCCCAATGGTTCTGGCAAATCAAATATTGTAGATGCTATCAGATGGGTTTTAGGCGAGCAAAAAAGCAAAGAGTTAAGACTCGAAGCCATGTCCGATGTTATATTCAATGGCACTAAAACCAAAAAAGAAGCACCAACGGCCATGGTAGCTCTGACTTTTGAAAACGACAAAGGTATCCTCCCTACCGAATATCAAACCGTAGAAATTTCTAGAACACTGTATAGAAGTGGGGAATCTGAATATAGGTTGAACAACGTGCTCTGTCGATTGAAAGATATCCACAGCTTGCTGATAGATACAGGGATTGGCTCCAATTCATATGCCATCATAGCATTAGGCATGGTGGATGATATATTGAATGACAAAGATGATTCCAGACGTCGGATGTTTGAACAAGCTGCCGGTATTTCAAAATATAAAATTCGTAAAAAAGAAACCCTCAATAAACTCAAGAGTGCAACTGAAGACTTAAATAGGATCGATGATCTGCTTTATGAAATAGAAGGCAATCTCAAAGCACTAGAAAAACAAGCCAAAAGGGCTCAAAAATATCTTGAAATCAGGGATAGTTATAAGGATTTGTCGCTGAAATACAGTGTAGCCGCTATCCATAACCTTAAGCTGAAATATAAGAACGTAGCAGACACCTTAGCGAATGATCAAGATACATACAGAAACAATGATGTGGTCATACTGAAAATTACGGCGCAAATTGAAAAAGATCGCAAACATAGCGTAGATAAAGAATTGAGCATCAGCAGTCAGCAAAAAACACTCAATGAACTCGTATATAAAATACGATCTCTAGAGCACGAAAAAAATCTGTTGAAACAAAAACTTGAGTTTATTGAAAATAATAAACAAAAAATCAACGCAACACTTCAGAATGCTGACACTGAATTGAAAAAAGTGCAGAGAGAATCTGGTCAGATATCCAACATGTTGGAAGAGGCCAAAGCCCAAGAAAAAGTTATGGAAATAGCTTTGAAGCAATCCAAAGAACATCACGAAAATACGAAGATCCAATATTCAATAGTTAAAAAAACTGAAGATGAAAATTTGGAAGTAAAGCAATCTTACGAAAAACAAATTTTTGAAAACGAAAAAAGCGTCGCCATAGATCAAAATTCTCTTGACAACTATGCACGAGAAAATGAAAGGCTCCAAGACCAAATCTCAAAAAGAAGAAAAGAAATAGAAGATACATCGGCCAAGTTGCAGAAATTACACAAGGATGGCCAGCAATTGTCTGCCGATCTTACAGTACTGCAAGAAAACGAAGAGAAACGCAAAACGCGACTCTTAGAAGCCGAAAAACTACGAGACACACTACAGGAATCGCTCAATAAAGTAAATAGGATCATCGACTCGAAGCAAAATGAATACGATCTGCTAAAAAGCATGATAGATAGTTACGAAGGCTTTGCAGAGTCCAATAAATTTATCTCTCAAGAATGGAAAGATAAATCGGTACAAATAGCTGATATTTTTGATGTAGATGAGTCTTACAAAGCGGCTATTGAATGGCTGTTAGAAGATGTATTACATCATTTTGTTGTCAAATCAGAAGAGGAAGCGTTGGCTGGGATTGCCTTACTCAGGCATGCACAAAAAGGAAAAGCCAAATTTATTTTATTGAATAGATTGACATCCAAAAAAGCGTCAAAAAAAGTCTATCCTGATATGATTTGTGCGAGAGACGTCGTGCATTGCCAGCCCGAGTATGATATTTTAGCAGACCATTTATTCGGGCAAACGTACATTTATAATGGTTCAAATGAAGCATTTAGCACAGATCAAATTCCAGAAACGGTCATTTCAAAGCGAGGAACCATTTTATATAAACCCTTTGAGATCAGCGGCGGTTCAGTTGGATTGTTTGAAGGAAAAAAAATAGGAAGGAAACAAAATTTAGACAAACTTGCGCATCAGTTGGATGATAATAATGGACAGAAATCGAAGATACAAAACGATTTATCGCGAGTAAAAAGTGACATAGACTTACTTAGGCAAACCCAAAATACACGACAGATAGATAATCTGAGAAAGGATTTGGAAGTTTTAAATCAAGAAAAAGCCAAAGCTCAAAGTATAACTGACAATGTACATCAATGGATAGCGGATACTGAAGAACAAATAAAACAAAACAAACAATCCCAACGCGATGTCCAAAAATCTATAGACATTACTAACGAAAAAATACAATCATTGCGACTTGTTCTCACTACGCACGAGGCGCGAATGCTGCAAGCTGATGGACAAGGTATGGATGTCGTAGCAGATAACTTGGC
The DNA here is from genome assembly GCA_041392785.1 of Saprospiraceae bacterium. Classification (GTDB taxonomy): domain Bacteria; phylum Bacteroidota; class Bacteroidia; order Chitinophagales; family Saprospiraceae; genus OLB9. The sequence goes on along the minus strand of JAWKLK010000007.1, from coordinate 169,047 downwards.
AAAAGCTTCAGAAGCCTATAATACAGCAAATATTGCATTGATAAGACATCAAAATTTGTTGCTCAATTATCAAAAAGACCTTGATTTTAAGCAATCCAGAATGCGAGAATTAGAGGCATCACTTCTGCAAAATAACGAAAGACTGCTGCACGAAGAAAAAGAAAAGATAAATATACAAGATGATATCATTGGGCATACCAATGCGTTGGAGCAAATGAATAAAGATAAAGTGCACTTCCAAAGTACCTTGAGCGAAGTAGAACAGCTTTATTTTGCATCTAAAAATGAAATGACAGCACAGGAAGATGCACTGCGCAAACTCACTAAAGAGCAAAATGCTTTACAACACAAAATACAAGACCTCAAAGATGCTTATTCGGATCAAAAGTTTCAGATCCAGTCCATAGCAGAGCGCACAAGGATAGAATTTGGGATCAATATCAATGATATTATAAATAATCCTGAGTATGCTACCGAAAGCGATTTTGAACAATTGCAGACGCACATTGATTCTGTCAGGCAAAAACTTCAATCTTTTGGCGATGTCAATCCGTTAGCCCTTGAAGCGTACGCAGAGATGAAAGAAAGATATGACAATATGATGCTGCAGAGAAAAGATATTCTAGACTCGCGCGATAGCTTGATGGAAACCATAGATGCCATAGAAGGCACTGCCACCCAAATGTTTATGGACTCATTTGAAAAAATCCGAGTCAATTTCATTCAGGTATTCAGAAGTTTGTTTACCCAGGATGATACGTGTGATTTGATTATCCTTGATCCCGAAAGACCGTTAGAATCAGATATAGACATAATCGCTAAACCAAAAGGTAAAAAGCCAAAATCACTAAGCCAATTGTCCGGAGGAGAGAAGACACTTACCGCTACTGCCCTACTCTTTGCCCTATATCTCCTTAAACCTGCACCATTCTGTATTTTTGATGAAGTAGATGCACCGTTGGACGATGCCAACATCCAAAAATTCAACAATATAATTCGTGATTTTAGCAAAGAATCTCAGTTTATCATTGTCACGCACAATAAATCTACAATGGCTGAAGTCAATACGCTTTATGGTGTGTACATGCAAGAACAAGGCGTATCTGCTGTGAGTGCCGTAGATTTTAGATCACTGAAACATGATCCAAAATTCGAATATTTAAACTAATTAAAATCAAATATTTGTATAAAAATCTGTTTATCTTCCAATTCCAATGATTCAAAATAAAAAACAATATGGACATATATGTAGGCAGCATCCCATTCAAATGGAAAGAAAAACAAATACAAGAAATATTTGAGCCTTTCGGCGAAGTGACTCAAGTGACTATCATAAAGGATAAAATCACTAGGCAAAACAAGGGATTTGGTTTCGTTACTATGCCTGATGATGCACAAGCACAAAAGGCAATCCAGACTTTAAATGATCAAGAGTTTCTGGGCAGAAAAATTATCGTTAAAATATCAACTCCAGAATCGCCGAAAGAAAAAAAATCTCAACCTAATCCAATGAAGTCTAGACAAAACAAAGGGTTCAGACCAAAGAAATAAACAAAAAAAGCTACCACACACGTGGTAGCTTTTTTTTATGTATCCAAATTATATTATAGAATTAGGCATTTAAGCAATTAGTGTTTTATATGGAACAGGTTTGTGCTTTATCATTCGCAGTAGTAGATTATCAAAAATACCCTCCTTCATCTTGTTTCGATTGTATCTGTAACAATATTCATCTAGATAGTATTGCAGATGTTTAGCGTGACCATGTATGCCTCTCAACCAAGATTTAAATCCCATAATTATTCGATGCATTACTGTAAAATTACTTCCTTTCTTCTTCGATTTCTCCGTTTTGAGATTTGGCATTTCTTTCTCTAAACTTCGATATGACGACCAAGCATCGGTTTTTATTTCTGCTGACTTTGAAATGGTTTTATCCATGAAAGTTTTCAAATTATTCTTTGTCGATCTATCAATTTGTTTAGCATATATGCGGCCAGCTCCTTTCCCACCTTTTTCTATGGCTATGACTATCAATCTTTTATTCTTATTTTTCCTCCCAACTACGCCTTCCTCTTGCTGACCGATCACGAACTCATCAACTTCTACTTTGCCAGTCAAAAGATTATCTCCACTACTAGCCATGGCTTGCATGACTTTTTGCTTAAACATCCAACATGTCTTTTGTCTTAAATCAAGTTTTCGACTTAGTTCAGTAGATGCAATTCCTTTTTTACTCGTTGAAACATAATACACAATCCAAAACGCTTTAAGGATTGAAAATTTTACTTTATGAAACAGAGAACCAGCCGTTGGACTCTCTAGATATCCACATTTAGTACATTGCCGATCGTATTTGTTGATGCCTTTGCAATGCTTTTTATGTTTGCATTTGGGACATTCATAACCACCTTTCCACTTTAATTCTGATAAATAAGCATAACAAGAATCTTCATCAGGAAATTTGCTCTGAAACTCAAATATTGATAGGCTTTTAAATTTTGCTTCCATTATATTAACTATATTTGTAGCAAATATAGGGGTTAAATTCATTTATAATATGCCTAATTCAATTATATTATTGCTGTGGTATATCCTTTGGCACTTCTGTATGACAATGCTTATGATATCCATGGTGATGCTTTGCATAAGGTGGCTGTCCCATAACTGCCCACAACCCGCCAAAAGTGATGGCTGCACTTAGTAAAACTATGATAAATTTAGGTTTGCGATTCATAATAATATTTAATTTTTAAGCGTTTTGGAATCTTTTGTTACAGGAAAAGTGATTGTGCGACATTTTTTCTTTGAATGATGCATATTCATCATCGCTCATACTCCTGATTTTGTCTGCCATGGCGTATCTCATTTTGTGATACATGTAGGGATCACCACCAAAGCGGTTATACATCATCATCCGACCCATCCCAAATGGGGTGAAAATAAATTTTAGCAATAAAATAAGTAATATAAACGGCCCTGCAAAAAACATCAAGCCTCCCAAGAAAACACCGCCAAAAACTGGCTTTAAAACATTTGCTGTCATTGTACTCAATTTTGTTATTATACTATGGAAGACGAATCCATTAATATTTTACTTTAAATAATTTAAAAAAAATTATTCTTCTGAAGTTTTTCTCTTCCATGCATCGATGAATGACTTCTTTTCATTGGCATTCATATGCAAGAATCGTTCTGATGGATGTCTGCGACACTTATTTCTACGCCTACCGCCAAAACCCATACTACCGAATAATATTCGGCTTAAAACAAACAACCCAAGCGCTTGCCAATATGTGATGGATTTTATTATAAAAATGTCTACAACGACATGATTCCAAAGCATCATGATCACCCAAGGTATAAGTGCTATGAAAATGATGGGAATCAATATAAAAAATTTCCGTTTGCTTCCGTGTATCATATTACATTAATTAAAAAATTCTCGATATAATGGTTCAAGTCGTTGTCTTATATGTTTAACGGCATATCCTTTACGACTTATGATGGTTTTGATATTTTCAGCATCCGCATCAGCGATTTGTTGCAGCGTCATATCTTCAATTTCATTGCGGATAAACACACTTCTTTGCTTGGGTGGCAATGCATCCAGTGCTTCAAACAAACTCTGCCAAAAAATCTCTTTAAATTGTGTTAGTTCAGGGTGTTCATTGTCATCAGCGAGCAGGATGTCTTTGATTTCAATGCTTCCATCATCAGATTCAAACGTAAAATCCTCCAAATGCCTGTCTTTCTTCCTTCTATAAAGATCAGTAATTTTGTTGCGAGATACAGTGTACAACCAAGCAGAGATACTCTCTAAATCATCAACATTAGTGAGTCTACTCAATTGATACCACACTTCTTGCAAAATATCCTCTGCATCTTCATTGGTCTTTGTCCTACCTCTTATAAAGGAAAACAACTGCTTTCCATATACTTTAATGGTATCTCCTAAGGTCATTTTTTGTACTTGCTCCATCTAAATGAAGATGTAATTGCACTGTAAGACGATGGTCTGACATTTTTACTTTAAATTTATGGACTTTTTTTTTAAAAACTTCCAAAAAAACAAAAAAAACTGACGATCTCTAAGTCTAGTGATATTATGGTTGACTTTTGACTTGTTCAATAAATTTTGACCTAATAAAAATCATTGCTATCGCAGATGTTACTATGCCCATAATGAGTGCTCCAATGGTACTTTGGATCGCATAATTTTTATAATTAAAGTAAGCTTCAGCTTCTTCTGTAGTTTTATAATATCCAAGCTCAACTGATCTTTTTATGACATTTGGAAAATATTCTGGAGTGATTACGTACGAAATAATCCATTGAACCAATGGACTGAATACAGCTATTATAACGCTAATGATGATACCTGTGACCAAGCCTTGCTTGTAGGTCATGCGACCATTATAGAAGTTCATTTTTTTGTCCTTAAGCGCTTTAACCATGATCCAGATCGCCGGAATCATGAAAAGATTTGTGAGATAAAGATGATAGTCGATGTATTTACCGTGCAAGCCACTTAATTTTTCAATTTCCATCCATATGAGTGTAACGATTATAAAGATAATGGCCCACTTAATTTCAATTCTAATATTTGTCATTTTTTGATCTTATAATTGTCAAGCTTGTCTGAATCTAATACATAAGTACTGATATGAATTGCAGGTAAAATTACATATTTACCACAAATAAACTCAAATTAATTTAAAAATGAGACAATACTTTCTATTCAAAATGGTATCCCATCTATCTTTGATTTATATTTTTAAAATTTACAAATAAAGGAAATAAACCTAAAAAATGGAGATAAAAGCATTACTTTTGAGAAAATTCTTAGCATTCATATCAAATAAAAATCACTTTGACATCAATTTAAGTTACTAAAGTAAACATCTAATTCTCATACTACAAACTTTCCAAAAATTTCACCACTGCTACTCTATCATTTTTTGATAATGTCTTAAAAGTATTCTTGCTTACTTCTGCTTCTCCGCCATGCCAAAGTATAGCTTCTTCAAGCGTCTTAGCACGACCATCATGGAGATAATTAGCATTTTGTCCACCGACACTTTTGGCAAGGCCAAGTCCCCAAAGTGGAGGTGTACGCCATTCTCTGCCATCTGCATCAAACTCAGATCTACCATCTGCCAGTCCATCTCCCATATCGTGTAATAATAGGTCGGTATAAGGATAGATGGTTTGTCCACTTAGGAAGTTATATTCTTCATGCTGGCCTGTGACAAACATTGGATTATGGCAACCGTGGCAATTTAATATTTTAAAAAGCTTTTTTCCAGCATTCACGACGGCGTCATCGACATTGCGCCTTCTAGGCACTGCCAGCGATTGTGGATAAAAAGTAGCTGCTTTCAAAGTAATATCATCAATCTCGGGATCATCTTCCTGACCATCCGCTTGATCCTGACCGTAACTGCTTTCTATTGGAAAATAAGAACTGGTGACGCCCATATCCTGATTATATGCAGCAGCAGTCTGTTGCAATAATGTAGGCTGACCAGCTTTCCACCCAAATCTGCCTAGGGTTAATGCACTTTCTTTATAATTCCACACCTTATTAGGTTTGCCGGAGATGCCATCGTTATTCGCATCGACTATATCTGCCAATGCTTCAATATCAGCCTCATTTATTGCTTCAAGTAATCCAAGACCAATCACAGGAGGTGCAATGCGTGGTGAGATCAATATATTTGAAGGTAAGTTGACATACGTGTCGGTGATAGAAAAAATAGGCTTTGTGAGTGTGATCTCTTCACCATCCGCATACTTGACCGTTTCTATATGCTCCATCCACGAAATCTTACCTTCGGGTGAAATATTAAATAGGGCTTTGTTCTGTAGTTGTCCACCAAAATGCGGAACGCTGAGTGGCTCACCATTCACACCCTTTCCGGGCATGCTGATACGCAGCAATAATCCACGAAGATTATTCGGGTCAAGAGGAAATGGTGATCTACCATTGGACGTATGGCAACTTTCGCATGCATTTTGATTATATACAGGTCCCAAACCACCATTTACTTCGCTTGGTGCCGTAACAAAAATATCTCCAAAAGCTCTGTCAGATGCACGGTGAAATTCCAACTCTTCTGTATTCAAATTTGGAGATGGTTGCTGGAAAATTTGAATAAAGCTTCCCGAAATACTCGTTGCTCCACCCAGATTGACATCTTCATCTGCTATGATGATAATCGCATCTTCCTTAGAGCAACTACTCAGGCATCCTATCAATAAAACGAACGAAATAGCTCTTAACATAACTAAAGATTTGAAATTATCGGTAGTACTTCACTTTCCAATGTAAGCTGTAGATCGCGCACTTTTTGCTGTGCATTTTGCACGCTTGGTCTAGCATCAAAAATAGCAGTTGTAAAAGTGCCATCAATACTTTCAATAGCTTCGATGGCAGCATCTATCTGTTGCCTTACTTTGGTATCCGTGCCAATATTTTTCAAGGCAATGATGTCAGTGATTCCCTTGCCATCTGTGGTTTTATAACTTCCTTCATAGGCATTCTTGATACTTTTGATATTATCAGCGAAATCCTGTTTTGAATTTACACTAAATCTACTTTCTTCAAGATGTATATTTTGCTGACTTAATGGATCATTTATCTTACCATTAGCGACCTCATCCGCAATGACGACCAATCCATTTACGATTTCCTCCAAGGCTGCCTTCTGTGAAGGATATACCGATGTAAAACCAGTTTGTCCCGCATTGACCACATTGGCAATAAAATTCTGATGATCTGGTTTCCAAGTATAATACAATTGGCGAGTTGCACCTTCCAAACTTTGAGAACACGCTCTGAGATATTCGAATTCGCGCGCATTAAAAGCGGGGATATCCTTAGTTCCTTGTGCCCCAAATATCAAATATTCTATAGTATGAAATCCTTTCAAAGTACCATCCAATCCATCTATATAGGCTTTAGTCAAAACATTTGGACTTGCAAGTACAGCCTCCAAATCCGGCTGATTTACAGGCCAACTATCAATAGATGGATCAATCCCTTGCTGATCCACAGGCCCGAACAAGAATCCTTCTGATTGCTCCCACGGCACTCTGGCATTGCGCCAAGCCTGACGCGCTTTCTCCAAATTCTCACCAGTTGGATTAACTTCGAGATCTTCAAGTGCTGATGCCAAAGACAAAGTTTGTGCATCGAGTTCAGCATAGGTAGCTAGTATTACATTGTAACCTATATTCTCCAAAATGTCTTTGTAATCATCTCTTACCAATTCGTCTTTTTCGCATCCGGAATAAGCCATTATCAAAACAAAAAGTAGGAAAACTTTAAAAACTTTCATTATATTACAATTTTTATTAATTTATAAATATTTAAAATGCAAATGCAAAACCACCAATAAATGTTCGTTCGTGCCTGCCTCCATTTACACTGGTAGGAGCAGGAGCGCCAACAATTCTATCAGAATATTGAAATTTCAAATGCACATCGTCAATGATCTTATATACACTTCCAAGAGTCCATGTCTGACGTGCCCATCTAGGATTATTAAATATAAGACCTTGAGTTTCAAACTGGGTGTCGTAATAATCGTATCTCGTAAAAAACAACCAATCTTTATGATATAATTTAGGAAACATGCCTTTTTGACCTGTCAAGTTAAGCGCAGCTTCAATGTAACCTCCTACTGCTGCTGCACCCACAGGTGTACGCTTAACGTTGAGATTATTAGACAAATTTCTATTCTGATTAGAAAGAATTTCAGAATTACCAAGAACTCCATACATAAACATTCCTGTACACTGTAAGAAAGCAGATTGAAGTCTAACATGAAATTCGCCAAGCCCTATGGGTGTAGCAACCTTTAAATCCGGCTTTGGTCTGTTACTCGATGTCGTATTACTTCCATACAAGGATAGACCCAAAGTAAAGCTCGGCGTCATCTGATAGTCCAAACGTGCAGAAAGTGCAAAGTTTTCAGCATTAACCATTTCAAAACGTCTTTGATTGCCCCTTTTTATCCAGTTGGCAGAATTAAAGGCACTGTTGTCAAGTCCATTGATCAATGCAAGGTACAATTGCCACTGACTACGCACACCCATACTATATTTCAAACTGATACCATTCTCAGTCCAGTTTTCGGGAAGTATCTGCATTTCCATTTCAGACACTATGGCGGTGTTGTAATCTGTCGGTTCATCTCGTATAAACATCATTGCAAAAGGCACTTTAATCCTACCAACCTTGAGGCTGATATGTTTGCGAAGTAAAAATTCAATGTGCATTTGCTCTAATAATACTTCCCCACCCTTTGTTATCTCGTATTCAAATTCTCCAAATTCTTCAAAACGATCGAACTCCACATCGACACCTGTACCACCATGTTCAAACTCTATTTCGGCTTTCAGCCTAATATTATCGTTCCATTTGTAGCCAAAATCTAAAACAAACCGCTCGTTGTCGATTGCATTTCGCTTTACTGAATCTGTTTGCCATTGAAAATGATAGTAATTCATGGCGCCATGTCCCGAAAGGCTGAATCGTTGCAGTTTTTCCAAAAAACTTTCTTGGACCAGCGAGTCAGATTGCGCATTTATGGGGTACTCAGAGTGTAAACACAATACAAACAGAAATAAAAATCTCATCATCTATTATTGTTCTATGCGCAAAAGTAAAATTTTATTTAGATTTAGTCTAATTAAATATTGATTTATGCAATAAAATATAGCATAAAAGCCCATGAGTTTAAAATCAATACGGAATTAGTGTTTTGGGAAGTGATGATTTTTCCAAATGCGGTTTATAAAAGAGAGATTGAACTAGAAAAATTGGACGATATGACAACATTTGTCCAATCTAAGTGAGATGCGAAATTATACTAGTTTAATGCATAGTAATTCAAATTTTTTCTGACAAATAGCTATCTCAAGTTCCTAAGCAATTGAATTGTTTTCTATTATTAAAGCCTTAATTTTTCAAATTCTAGCCTTTTGCCCATTCCGTGTATTGTAGTCTTTTCATCATATACAGCATGTCCATTCACCCATGTTGTCACCACTTTACCAGAAAGTGCACTACCAGCTAATGGTGACCAACCACAATGATAAAGTACATTCTCTTCAGAAACCAAAGTGCTCTGATTCAAATCAACCAAAACCATATCAGCATAAAATCCTTCATCGATATAGCCTCTGTCTTTGATTCTAAATGCAATAGCTGGGTTATGACACATCAATTCCACAATGCGCTCAAGGGATATGATGCCTTGATCAAAATAAGACAACATCATCAGTAAACTGTGTTGAATCAAAGGTAATCCCGATGGTGCATTAATATAAGGTTGGTGTTTTTCATCCCAGGTGTGCGGTGCATGATCTGTGGCTATGACATCCAAATATCCTTCCTTGAGTCCTTTCCAAAGTTGCTGTCGCTGCGAATCCTCCTTTATGGCTGGATTGCACTTGATAAGATTGCCTAAGGTAGTGTATTGTGATGCATTAAAATGCAAGTGATGCACGCATACTTCGCTGGTGATTCGCTTTTCCCTAAGTGGTATCGAATTAGAAAATAAATTTAATTCAGTACCTGTGGTAATGTGTAAAATATGTAAGCGTGTACCGTATTTTTCTGCTAATGATACAGCCTTAGATGAAGAAAGGTAACATGCTTCTGCACTCCTTATATGGTGATGAAATGTAGCATCTAGGTTTGTTCCATACTGCTCAAAATAAGTGGCGAAGTTGCTCTTTATGGTTTGCTCATCTTCGCAATGCACGGCAACCAAAGTTTCCAATTCTGAAAAAAATCTATTTAGAGCTCTAGTATTATCCACTAACATATTTCCTGTGCTCGAGCCCATAAAAATTTTTACACCACATACATTTTCTGGATTGGTGCGCATGACTTCATCATAATTATCATTGGAAGCGCCCATATAAAAACTGTAGTTACAAAATGCAGTTTTTGCAGCTTGATCATATTTCTCTTGCAATAAGCTTTGAGTCAGGGTAGCAGGATTCGTATTCGGCATTTCCATAAAAGTGGTGATTCCACCTGCAACTGCAGCACGAGATTCTGAATGCACATTTCCCTTATGAGTGTAACCTGGCTCGCGAAAATGTACTTGATCATCAATAATCCCAGGTAAAAGATATAATCCTTCTCCTGAGATTTCTTTTATTTGCTCATTGAATTGAAGATGGTTGCCAATCTTATAAATTCTTTCATTTTTAACTGCTACATCACACAATCGAATAGAATTTCGATTGACAAGACTGACATTTTTTATAACAAAGGTTCCCAAAGCAAAATACCTATATTGCTTCTATTATCAAGGCACTTGCTCCGCCGCCTCCATTACAAATAGCAGCAAGCCCGTATTTCTTATTATTTTGTTTTAATGCGTGAGCCAATGTTACTACTATTCTAGCCCCCGAACAACCTAAAGGATGACCCATACTGACCGCCCCTCCATGAATATTGACTTTATCTTCTTCCAATCCCAATTGTTTTATGAATGCTAGTGTCACTACAGAAAAAGCCTCATTGACTTCGAATAAATCAATATCAGTTAATGTCAATCCAGATTTATCAAGCGCTTTTTTCGCTGCCAAAACCGGAGCAGTGGTAAACCAAGCTGGTTCTTGAGCCGCATCTGCGTACCCTACTATTTTAGCAATTGGACTTAAGTCATACTTACTTACGGCTTCTTCAGACGCAAGTATGATGGCAGCTGCACCATCATTGATAGTGCTGGCATTTGCAGCTGTGACCGTTCCATCTTTGGTAAAAACAGGTCTAAGAGTAGGAATTTTTTCAAAAATCACGTTTTTGAACTCCTGATCGGTTTGAATAGAAGATATATTACCTTTTTTATCTTTTACTTGAACACCTACCACTTCAGTTGAATATTTTCCATTTTCCCAAGCTGCGGCAGTCCGTTTGTAAGATTGGATGGCAAATCTGTCCTGTTCTTCTCGGCTTATGTCATATTTTGTAGCTGTAGCATCAGCAAAACATCCCATTGCCACACCATCATACACATTTGCCAAGCCATCTCTTACTAAGCCATCAACAAGCTCAGCATTTCCATAACCATAGCCATAGCGCCCCTTACCAATGTAGTATGGTATCATTGACATGTTCTCCATACCGCCTGTAACAACAATTTCATTATCGGACAAAGCAATAGATTGTGCACCTAGTATTATTGATTTCATTCCAGAAGCACATACTTTATTGATAGTAGTAGAAGGCGTAGCTACTGATAATCCAGCACCTAAAGCAACTTGACGTGCCGGTGCTTGTCCAGCATTGGCTTGAACAACTTGACCAAAAAATACTTCATCTACAGCTTCAGATGGTACATGAGATTGCTCTATTACTGCTTTTACTACCTGAGAACCTAGCTCTGTAGCTGGTACTTGTGCAAATTGTCCTCCAAAACTACCTATGGGAGTACGCAATGCCGATACTATATACACTGGTTTCATTTTTATATTTTATTTATCATTAATAATTCAAAAACTAAGAAAATGTTTGTTCATTTCCGCTGAACTCAATATTTATCTTTGCAATAACCATAAATATCGTCAATATGAATATAGGTTTCAGCTTTTTTCTCCCTTAACCATTTCAAGAAAAATTCCTGCTTTTTACTTTCTTTTGCAAAGGATGCAATCTTGTCAAAATCTTCCTTTAGATTAGCTTTATGAGGTTTTGTAATGGATACAAGTTTGAGAATCTTGAATGTAGATTCGCCAGTGATAGATTTTGATTCCACAGGATTTGAAATATCACCTGTTTTCAAATTATATATGGCAAAATAAGTATCAGGATCTAAATCATCCGCTTGAAAAAATGTGTTATTTGATGCCTCGTTTTTTACTCTTCCACCATTAGCATAGGAAGGCATGGTTTTCAGTGAAAATTGCTTGACAGCACGTTCAAATGAAATACTATCATTCTTGACTTGAATTCTTATGGAGTCCAATTTTTCCCTTGCTTTTATTTTATCTGATTCAGTAATTTCAGGCTTAATTAGGATATGCCTAGCTTTAATAGCATTTCCACGACGTTCAAGCATCTCAATAATATGAAATCCGAATTCAGTCTCAATGACATCAGAAATTTCATTCTTTTCGAGAGTATAAATTGCAGCTTCAAACTCAGGAACGTAAGTACCTCTCTTAGCAAATCCTAAATCTCCTCCTCTTATAGCAGATCCTGGGTCTTGTGAATATTTTTTTGCTAAATCTTCAAATGTAGCTTTTCCGGAGATTATCTGATCCCGTAAATCTGTGATTTTATTCAATGCTTTACTCCGCTCTTCAGCATTCACTTGCGGAGCCACTACAATTTCAGAAATTTCCATCTCTGATTTAAAATAAGGCAGAGAATCTTTTGGAATTCTATTATAAAATTCTTCTACTTCCTGTGGTGTAATATGTATTTCTGACATTAATGTATACTGCATTTTTTCTGCCAGTAGCTTTGACTTTTGATCATCGCGATATCGACTCTTCATTTCATCTATGGTAGCACCATAATAATCTTCAAAAAATGCTTCATCGCCATTCATCTGCTTTAGTACAGCATCAAATCGATAATCTAGTTGAAGATTTACCTCATCATCAGATACTTCAACACTATCTAATTTTGCTTGATACACTATAAGTTTTTGTGCCACGATATTATCTAAGATAAGACATTTTTGCTTCTCATCTATTCCTGGATTTTGTGATTTAAAGTATTGCCATTCGTCTTCTACCTCAGATAATAAGATGTATTCACTCCCTACTCTTGCGACAACTTTGTCAACTATGGCTTCCTGACTGCACACGACGAGATGCCAAATCAGGGTAAAACTTAGAAAAATAATCCTCATATTATCTTGGTTATTATTAATGTTGTATTGTTATCTTTCAAAAGGATAGATTGTAAATGTTTTATTTTTAATACCTTCCTCATACAAATTCTGCCGGTACTTAGATAGTATGGTATTTTTACGCTCAGAAACTATCAATTTATCTATTCTGTCTTTAATATAAAGAAACGGTGGAACGCTATTTTCGCTGTGATATTCTAGTACTTTAACAATAATTTGATTTTCTCCAATTTTCTTTGAAATTAGTTTATCATTTGAAAACTGTACATCATTAAAATAATTTTCTGGCACCATTGTGGAAATTTCTTGAAATGTAAACCATTTGCTAGTATCAAGATTCATGGCATTGGCGTTTTCCTTGATTAAAAAAAACGACTCAGTTAATTCATCTTTCTTTAGGCTTTTTTCTATATTCCCAAGATTTTTACTTTTTATTGGCACCTTTGCAAGGATTATTTTCAATATTGGATGAGACAAAATGAACTGACTTTTGTGTGTTTCATAATAGCTATCTGCCTCATCTAAGGAAACTATTGTATCCAGCATCTGATTAATAAGCTGATTTTCATAGTTGTACACTAATAGTGATGATCTATATTCACTTACTAATTCGCTGATTTTAATTCCTGCAGACATATTCTTTTCTGCTTCATCTTCTATTAATTTCTGTCTAACCCAGTTTTGCACATAGGCATTTACGATATTAGCGCTGTCTTGTACGGATGTTCCTTTAGTTATCAAATTCTTAACTTCAGATGCATATAAATGGTGCTCACCCACATCAGCGAGCAAAGGATCATCATCTGATTTAAAAAACCAAATACCATCCTTACATCCACAGAAAGTGAATATACCTATGAGAGAAATCAGAACTAATTTAAGGAGACCCACAAATGCTATTTAATAAGGTTCATAACCGCATCTTTATAAATGACTACTGGAAATTCCTTCTCAAGATCAGAAACCCACTGTTTCTCCAAACTATCTTGATAATCAGCTACAACATATCCCCTTGCTTCTGACAAAGTTTTCTGTTTTTTGGGCAAAATGTTTTCTATTTTTTTGAATGTGAATGCTTTAATTTGATCATCATATTGAAGATTAGTCATTGAATTGGCAGCAAACGTTAACCCTTCTAACAATTTACCATCTCTTTCCTGCAAAGTAGAAGTCATTGTCACAAGACTATCACCTTTTTTATTAAATTTTGCATCTATTTTATCCCAATCCTTTTTGCCAGCCAATTTAAATACTTTTTCGGCAACGCTTTTATCGCTAGTATGAATCCTGTATTCTACTAATTTTGCCTGTTCGTCCCATGAATAGTTACTTTTATTCAAGGAATAAAATTTTTCCAAGCCAATAGTGTCTTGATTAGCTTTGTCCCATACATGGATTCTAGTGGCTTCAAATAACAATATACCTTCTTCGTATTCTCGCATTAATGATTTGAAATCAGGATATTTGGAGGGCAAAGCTTTTTCTTCGTATTCTAATGCTTTTTCATTTGTAAACGCTTGAAATAATTCATCAACAACTTCAGATTTTGGTTTAGATGCATCGTATTTCAATCTGATTTTGGTGTTTGATTTTACATAATCAGCAAAATTTTGTAAGGAATAGCTATTTTCCCCTACTTCTAAAACTGGCTCATTTGACAAATTATCGGCAGGTTTCCACTTATAGGTATTGAAATCATCAGTCAATGTACTAATGAAATTTGTGATAGCATGTGGATAGGCTTTAAAATTCGTTCCAGCTTTGATCTTACCAATCAAAATTTCTTTTGCCTTATCAAATCTCGAATCCGTGCTGATCTGACCTTTCATTTTTTTAACAAATACGTCATAACTATCTTTTGAAGGTTTGTTATCTCTTTTAATGATATGCCATCCAGACTTTGTTAGTATTGGTAGGGAAAATTCTCCATCTTTGGTCAAAGCAAAAGCAGCATCTTCAAATGTTTTATCATAAGTATTCAAACCAAATGCAGGGAGTTTGCCCCCATTTTTATTACTTGTTTTGTCAATAGAATATTTCTGAACCAAGTTGACAAAATCGGAACCTGTCCTCAAAGCATACACTATGCTATCTGCAAGTTCTTTTTGATGTTGCCCCACCATAATATGGCTTACTGACATAATCCCTCTAGCAGGTCTTTTATCAGTAACTTTTACAATATGATAACCTATCTTTGTTTTTACAATGTCAGAAATTTCACCAACTTTGGTTTTGTACAAAGCATTTTCTAGTTCATAAAATCCAGATGGCAATTTAGCTGTGTAATAACCCATATCGCCTCCTTTGGCAGCAGATGTAAAGTCTTCTGACTCTTTTGCTAACTCATCAAAAGGCCTACCACTTGCCAACTCACTCTTGTATTTTTGAATTTTTATAAGGGCATTCTTTTTTGCATCTTCAGGTGCATTTTCAGAAGCATTCACGAAAATATGACTAAAACGAATGTCAAAATCTGTCCTTTCATATAACTCCATCAATAATTGGTCTGTAACTTCCTTGTCTATAAGATAAGAGGCTGCAAGCTGCTTCCTATACCCTTCTAGCTCCGATTTAAGTTCAGGTACCGTATCAAGTTGCATACTCTTTGCCTTTTGTACTTTGAGCTTGAACCGCTTGTAAAGATCCAAATATTCTTGAATACTTTTCTGTGAATAATCTGCTGCTGAGCCATTATTCTTTTCATAAATATATTTGAATTCTGATGTAGTTACTGCTGCGTCTCCTACTTTCATCAAAATCTCATCTTTTTGTGCATGTAGGGTAATCGCAATGATGAAAATGCAAATAGAGAAATAATACTTCAACATCCTAAAGTTATTTTAAATTGAAATTTTTTAAAAAACGCAAAAATACAATATTTCCATACACCCAAGGGTAAATATTATGTATTTTGTATATGAATTAAACCTAAGAAGGCGCTTATACGATGTATTTCAATTTTTTTTCTAATGAAGGTATTATTAATTTAGTTCCAAATAAATAAGTAAGGCAGCCTTACAACAGGCTCATTGATCTTAAGTAAGTTTCTGATTTCTTTGTATTGCTGAAATAACTTAGTCTCCTCGGAAGTCAATATCTTAGTATTCTTATCTTCCTCTGACTTTTTTATTTCTTTGAATAAAGTAGTCATAAAATCATCTTCAATTATCGGATATTCAACAGTTTTATATGAATCAGTTTTAGCCAGAGATGCCGCCTTTGCGATGGCTACATCAATATCACCAATCTCATCGACTAAACCTATTTCTTTGGCTTTTCTACCCGTCCAAACTCTACCCTGCGCGATCTCTTTAGTGCTATCAATAGATAATTTTCTTCCGTTGGCTACTCGTTCGACAAAGGTATTATAGATATCTAACGTAGACTCCTGTAGGAGATTTTTCTCAGCTTCAGTGAGCGTATTGAAGGGCGTGAATGAAGCTGCAAACGGATGGGTTTTCAATGTATCGAAATTAATGCCGATTTTTTCCTTCATCAGTTTTGAAGCGTCAGGAAACATCATAAATGCACCAATAGACCCAGTTAATGTATTTGGCTGACTTACAATATAGTCTGTACCTGCCGCAATATAGTAACCGCCTGACGCCGCATAATCTCCAAATGATGCAACCACCGGTTTTCCCGAAGCTTTAATATTTTCAATTGCACGCCAGATTTGATCACTTGTTATAGAACTACCACCAGGAGAATTGACTCTTAGTACTACAGCTTTAATTTTCTTGTCATTTTTTATTTTCTCCAATGTGGACAAATATTTTTTCTCCCCTATCTGACCATTTTCACTAGTCCCATACACGATTTCACCTTCGGCATGCACAATCGCTATCTTATCGGTGCCTTCGGATTCAGAAATCTTAGCTTGTGATTGATAACCACTCAATTCAACAACTTTGAGCTTTTTAGTGGAGTCGATACCTACTTTATGCTTTAGAAATTGTTCAAATTCATCTTTATACATGATCCCATCAACAAGTTTTGATGACAACGCACTTTTAGCACTTCTACCTGCAAAATCACTGATGGCTTTATTGACTTCTTCATATGTCAGTTTCCTGTTGCGGGCTATTTCTGTGACCAAGATATCTTTCATATCATCAAGAAAAGCTCTGGTTTGTATTTTATTATAATCACTCATTTCAGTAAAACGATATGGCTCTGTAGCACTCTTGAAGTTTCCTGCATAAAAAACATTCATAGATACACCTATTTTATCCAGCATGTTTTTCATATAAGGAATCATTGTACCGTAGCCACGCATATCGACCATCCCATTCGGATTTATAAAGACTGAATCACTGACCGATCCTAAAAAATAAGCTGACTGCCCATAAATATCGCTATAGGCATATACAAATTTGCCTGATTTTTTAAATTCTTCTATTGCAGTACGCAATGATAAAATGCCCGCTTGTCCAATTCCTACATCTGATGTTTCGATTAAAATACCTTTTATTTTGTTATCAGATGCGGCATGAGATATAAGTTTTTTAATAGTGTTGAGACCTAGACCATTTGGCATATCGTCGATCAATGGTGTACCTACTGCAATATTACCAGTCTTTTCAGGTATGGATTCATCCAATTTTACCTTCAATATCGTATTTTCTGTAAGTTTATTTTTACCGGTCATACCAGAAAAACCGATCCCCATCAGAATCAAAATCCCAATTACTAATGCTAAAAAAATACCAAGACAAGAACCTAAAAGCGCTGGAAAAAAATTTTTCATGAATCTAATTTATTTAAAGAATTGAGACGTTAATATTGTTTGATGGTTCATATAATACATCTAAGAACTAATTGTTTTTCTACTAAATGATGAAAAAAATCGGTTAAATCTTAGAATTTGATTTTGATAGTTTTTCCAAAGTGTATTTAAATCCAATAGAAACAAAATCTAATATAATTTTCGTAGACTTCAGGATCATCTCCTCTACTTGTTCCGATTCGCTTTGCTTCCATTTCCCTAGAACATAATTTACCTGTTGTCCAGGTCTGAAATCCTTGCCTACTCCTACTCGCAATCTGTTGAATTGAGTTGTACCTAACTCAGCATTGATGTCCTTCAGTCCATTGTGCCCTCCATCACTTCCTTTATCACGCATCCGAGTGGCTCCTAAATCTAAGTGAATATCATCGACAACGATCAAGACATTTTCCTTATCAATTTTCAGCTTTGTCATCCAGTATTTTACTGCTTTTCCACTTAAGTTCATATACGTAGAAGGCTTAAGTAAATAAATCATTTTGCCTTTATGTTTAAACTCTGCTATACTACCATGAGTTTCTGAGCGAAATTGGATATTTTCTTGCTTTGCCAATGCGTTGACCACATCAAAACCAATATTGTGCCTAGTATATTCATATTCTGGTCCAATGTTGCCTAAACCAACAATCAAATATTTCATCTCTTCTATTGAGGTATTACTTGAAAAAATGCTTTTAATCCATCCAAACATCCCGCAAAAGTACAAATCCAGCAAGAAAAAGCACTATTTTTTTAATTTGATAAATTGATTCTTTTTATTTCTTTGGTAAAAGAATTAAGTAAACATTTTGAACAGAATTGAGTTGATAGCTTTAATTTTCAAACACCTGTTTACTTTAGCTCATGATATATTAAATTAAATGACAATATATAAAAGTGACATTTTAAGATTTTTGTCTAAATTTTCAATCAGAAAACTTTTGAATATCGGTCTTCTATATAGTTCATATCAATTGACAAAAGTATTAAAAAAGCCGATTCAGTGGGGGCTTCCCATGACAATCTCAATGGAACCCACTACAGCGTGTAATCTCAGATGTCCTGAATGTCCGTCTGGACTCCGTCAATTCACTAGAGAAACAGGAAATCTTAAAGTGGATTTCTTCCGATCAATCATTGATCAAATGCAGGAAACACTAACATATTTAATATTCTATTTTCAAGGTGAGCCATATATAAATCCCAATTTTTTGGATATGGTAAAATATGCTTCTGCAAGGAAAATATATACTATCACCTCTACCAACGGACATTTTCTAAATGATGAAAATGCTCGTCGAACTGTAGAATCTGGACTAGATAGACTAATAATTTCTGTTGACGGTACCACACAAGAAGTTTATGAAAATTATAGAAAGGCGGGAAACTTAGAAACGGTGTTAGAAGGTGCTAGAAATGTAGTCAAATGGAAAAAAAATTTGAATGCCAACCATCCTCACATCATTTTCCAGTTTTTAGTGGTCAAGCCAAATGAACATCAAATACCAGACATTTATCGATTGGCAAAGGAGATCGGAGTCAATGAAGTAAAACTAAAAACCGCTCAAGTGTATGATTATAAAAATGGTAATCCTCTTATTCCAACTATTGCGAAATATTCGCGTTATAGGGCGATGGAGGATGGCAGCTTTCAAGTAAAACATGCACTACTCAATCACTGCTGGAAGTTATGGCATGCTTGTGTGATTACCTGGGACGGATTGGTAGTTCCATGCTGTTTTGATAAAGATGCTTCTTATAAACTCGGAGATTTAAAGGATGATAACTTTGCAACTATATGGAAAAATGCAGAGTACCGCAACTTCCGAGCCCTCATTATCAAAGGACGTGACAATATAGATATTTGCCAAAATTGTACTGAAGGTTGCAAAGTGTGGAGTGAAGCCTAATTTACCATTTTATGTGTCAAATGTTTTGACAATTTAGAAGTGTAAAAGGCAAAAATCGGTGCAGCGATCACATCATAAGAATAATGTACATGTTGTAAAATAAGTAAAGTGCCAACAATTGCACCTATGGTAAAAAATATTTTGCGTATTGTTTTATTTTCAATTAAAAACCCAAGCAATATTAAATTAGCTGTATGACCTGAAAAAAATAAATCCCTTTGATTGACCTGTCCACAATAAAAAAGATTGTTTATGATAGGATCAGACAATGGAATAATACTTGATGGTGGATTAAATGGCAATAAATAAATAGTGCTTATTCGCAGTATTACAATAATAATAGCAGCACATAACAGATATAATGTGGAGATTGGGTTGCGAAAGCACAAAATGATGCCCCAAAATACCATAGGAATAGTGACTGCCACAATAAAAGATGAAAAGTTAAATGGGCCAATCCAATTTAAAATAGGGTCATAGATATCATACCCATGTCGCATTTCATTCCATTCTAAGAAATTCCTAAATAGCACAACACTACCTAGCGAAATGATAAAAGTGGCAAATAATACACCAAAATTTTTCTTATCCCTAATGAAATAATCCCATTTCATAGTTGTCATTGAATAACCTATTGTTTTGATAATTTTAAAACTCCTTAATTAAGACTCCATTGTGCATTCTGGGTTCAAACCAAGTACTTTTTGGTGGAAGTACATCCCCATTCTCTGATATTTTGACCACGTCTTGATTCTGAACCGGGAAAAACGAAAATGCTATAATTTTTCTGTGTTTGCACTGATCCACTAATGCATTAAGACCTAAATGACCGGGAACATACATGACTGTAGAGGCTGTCTTGATATCTTCAACATCTAAAATAGATTCCAGAACCTCGTGATTAAAGATGTCAACATCTAATATTACTGGTTGCATTCTATATTTATCTAATACTTGATCCTTCCATTTTAGCTCATACCAACAATGATCCATATACAAATGAATGTGATATTTTGACTGTGGTTTTTTAGCTTCTTTCAAAGGAAGGATTTCAAAAATAGCACTACATCGCACAATAAAATTGACCAATGTCAAATGTTCAGGAACCTCCACTACGCGATTGAATTCATAAATGGACAATTCATCCATAGGGAAAAAGGCACTCAACAAAGCCGGATGTTTCGTGCCATCTTCATCTTGGAGGAAGCTTTTCTCAAGCAAATTTGTCGTAACCTTGGATCTATGGTGACCATCAGCAATATATGCTACTTTGATATGTTCTCTGAACAGCGATTTGAATTCCTCTATCTCTTTGCGCTCAGTAATCGCCCATATCAAATGCTTTTCTTTTAGGTTATTTGGTTGTAATTGTATTATAGGTGAATGAATTGACGTAAAATCATTTATAAAATTGAGCACTTCTTCTGTCGGATGATATCCTAATAAAACAGGTTTTATCATAGCTTTTCGCAATAACATCTTACTCAGCATTTCTTGCTCCTTCTCAAGAATGGTGTGTTCATGTCCAAGAATATTTTTTTTCTTGATATCCTCCAAATCATTAGCAGCTACTACCCCATTATACACTTTTCCATGCGCATGAATTCTATAGATAAAAATAGCTTTCTCAGGCATTTTTTTTAAAAAACCAATGGATTTATAATGATTATAATTTTTTCCTACATCTCCTAGATAAAAGTCAACAGATGAAATTAGGTCAAAATTTGGATAAGATGCTCTAAATGAATAAATTAACATGGATTTCTATGAAAACAAAATGCAAATGTAATCAAATTTTAAAACTCAATTTTTAGGGATTGAAATTTTAATGTAAATAGTTTTAGACTAAAATTTATCTTTGCATTGCTGAATGTTATTCTTTTACTTGATTCCTTATGAATCTACATAAAATAAGATAATTGTTTTATTATCTGAAAATCAGCACAATATCATTATTCATATAAAGTCATTTTATATGCTAAATCAATATGTTGATAGACTTTTACAATATATCAAAGAAGGCCTGAATCCAGGAAATAAATACGCTCGGTGGTTCAATAGAATTGCTTTAGGGATTCTTATCTTGGGTATATTATTATTTTCTTATATTAGTAAATTCGAAACACCATCTTTTGACGAGTTAGAAAACCCCAAGTATGATTTGGCTTCAATAATATATGATATCAATGGTGAGACTTTGGGAAGGTACTACATCGAAGATAGAGTAAATCTTGATTATGACGAGATTACACCATTGGTAAAAAACACCTTGCTAGCCACTGAAGATGATAGATTTTATAGCCATAGCGGAGTAGATGTTGTGGCTCTTGTAAGAGTATTTTTTAAATCCATTTTACTCCAAAATCAAAGCTCAGGCGGCGGTAGCACCATTTCTCAACAGTTGGCCAAACTACTATTTAAACGACCCAATATGTCTAAGATGGCATATCCCAAAAAAATCATCACTTTGATGGGTGTTAAGCTCAAAGAATGGGTAGTCGCAGTAAAACTAGAAAAACGATACACGAAAGAAGAAATTTTAGCGATGTACCTGAATAAATTTGAATTTATCAACGGTGCACATGGCATTGAGGCTGCTTCTCAAACATACTTCAGTAAACACCAAAAAGATTTGAATCCCGAAGAAGCTGCTACATTGATAGGCATGTTAAAAAATCCAAGTTTATATAATCCTATAAGATTTCCAGAAAAAAGCAAAGAAAGAAGAGATGTGGTATTGAATCTTATGAGAAAATCTGAAATCATTGATAATACCACTTTGGATTCGCTCCTGAAAAGCACAATAAATACAGAGAATTTCAAGAGAATGGAGCAAAGTGATGGTCCAGCGCCTTATTTCAGAGCTGAATTGACCAAATGGGTTAAAGATTTATTACAAAGCAACAGTATAAATAAGTCTGATGGTACGGCCTATAATGTGTATAAAGATGGGCTGAAAATATACACCACCCTTGACATAGGTTATCAAAAGATAGCAGAACAAGCCCTTTTTGAACACATGAAAACAAACCAAAAAAGATTTTGGCAAGTTTGGAAAGGTAAAGATCCATGGACGTACGATGCTGATGACTATCAAAAAAATTTACGAGCTGAAATCTTAGAAAATCAGTGTAAAGCGTCAGATAGATATTTGAATTTAAGAAAGAAATATTTAGAAAAAATTTTAAGTGATGTCCAGCATCAGTACCCAAATCTACCTACTTCTGATAACATTATAAAATCAATAATACAAGTTGAAGAAAATAATACAACTTGGCCTGAATTATTGCAAAATGAAGTAATTGAGGCAGCCAAAGCGGATCATTACATTGCATTATTGAAAACACCAGAATGGCAAGAACTAAAACAACAATACAATACACTCCAAGAACAATACAAACAAGTTTTTTCCACCCCAATTCTTATGAAAGTATTCGATTATGAATTAGGAGAGAAAGAAGTAGAAATGTCCCCTTTGGATTCGGTTCGCTTTCATCAGATGCACCTACAGTCAGGTATGTTGGTTATGGAACCAGGTACTGGTCATGTCAAGGCATGGGTCGGTGGCATAAGTCACAAATATTTTAAATATGACCATGTCACAATGAGACGATCAGTAGGATCAACCATAAAACCATTTGTTTATACACAAGCAATGGCGATACAAAATATATCACCATGTGAGTCTTTTGAGGACATTCAATACACTATTTCACCAGGAGACAAAGGATTACATGTCGATAAAGAATGGTCGCCTGCCAATGCTAATGAAACATTTACAGGAAATAAGTATAATCTTTTTCAAGGTTTATTATACTCAAAAAACTCGATAACAGTTAGATTGATTAAAGAAATGGGAACTGTTCAACCGGTCAGGAGTCTTTTGAGCAATATGGGAATTCCTATTGATTTGAGATTGAAAAATGGTAGTTTAGCGGTGCCGAATCTCCCTTCTATTTGCCTAGGTGCTGTAGATTTAACCGTACTTGAAATGACAGGCGCATATGGCACTTTTGCCAATAATGGTACCTATGTCCAACCAGTATTTGTAGCAAAAATAGAAGATAAATATGGCAAGACAATCTATCAAGCCATTCCCGAAAGAAAATCAGCTATAAACCCATTGTATAATGCAGTAATGGTTGATATGCTTAGAAACAATGTTAGCGGAAGATTTGGAATGGGTATTCAATCTATTGTAGGGGGAAAAACCGGGACAACCAATGATTATGCAGATGCATGGTTTATGAGCATCACTCCAACCTTGGTAGTAGGCATTTGGACTGGTGGTGATGATAAATGGATTCGATTCCTGACATTGGATGATGGTGAAGGATACTCTATGGCAAGACCAATTGCACAAAAATTTTATTCTCAATTGGAAAAAAATGCTGACCAATTGAAGTATAATGCCAAGATGTCTTTTACCAATCCACCTGAAGGGTATAATGAATTGATAGATTGTGAAAAATATAAGTATATTCCGGTGGGCGTCGAAAAACAAACGAACCTCGACGAAAAAATCAAAATGGAATCATTTGATGAAGAATTTTAATGGGCATGAAGCAGAAGATTAAAAATATTGTTTTTGACTTTGGTGGCGTATTATTAAATATTGAACCAGACAGGACTATTGAATCCATGCAACAAATAACAGGTTTGGATTGGAAAACTATTACTCAAAGGCCCAATACCACCTTAGAAATTTTACATAGATTCGAAAAAGGTGAGATAAGTGTTGAAACTTTTATCAATCATATTCAACGCAAATCTGTGTTCCAACTAGACCCAAGACAAATCATTGACGCTTGGAATGCAATGCTGATTGGTTGGAATCCCACAACTTTTGATAGACTTAAAGCACTAAAAGAAGATTACAATCTGTACTTATTAAGCAATATCAATTCCCTTCATTTAGAATGGATTCATAAAAATTTAAAAAAAATACATAGGATTGTAGATTTTGAAAATACTTTCTTTGATCATGTATTTTACTCTCATAAAATAGGATTCCGGAAGCCAAATTCTGATATATATCACTATGTGCAAGATATGACTCAAATAAAATCCGATGAAACCCTTTTTATTGATGACCTTCCAGAAAATATCAATGCAGCAAAATCATCCGTGGGATGGCATTGCTTACTGCACAATCCTGATCAAAATGTATTTGATACTCTTAGTGCAGAACTTCTCACCCCAGAAAAATGTTAAAGTACATTATTCATCTTGTATATAATTATTTATTATTCAAATATTTCTAATGAGCGAACAAAACAATCAAAATCAAAATCAGATTAATATCGAACTTAGCGAAGAAGTTTCTGAAGGTATCTATTCTAACCTTGCTATCATTTCCCATTCGCATTCTGAGTTTATAGTCGATTTTATCCGTTTAGTGCCTAATGTACCTAAGGCGAAAGTGAAAGCTAGGATTATCCTTACACCTCAACATGCAAAAAGGCTGATGAAAGCATTGCAAGATAACATTAAAAAATATGAAACTCAACACGGAGTTATAGAAGATCCTGAGTCAGGAATGTTACCTCCAATGCATTTTCCTACTGCAGGAATGGCTTAAATTTATTTTTTTCTTAATACTTTTTTACGTTTGATCTTCGTTTTAAAAGTCAAATACCTATCTATGCTGAAGTCTTTATTGATAGTCTTGTTTTTCAATTGTTTGCCACTATTTATGGATGGCCAAGAAGAACTCGAGTATAAGAATAAAGTGTATGATCCCGATATTCATTCCGTACAGTTTGGGCTAAGTGATCCACTTTTATTTCCATTGCTAAAATTGAATTCTGCAGATCGCCTCATTCTGGCATTTGACGATTTGTCAGGTTATGAACGCAATTTTTTTTATAAAGTCATCCATTGCGATAGGAATTGGCAACCATCAAACATTAATGAAATAGATTACATCAACGGATTTCAAGACGAAAGATTGCGAAAATACAATTACTCTACCAATACTAGAATGAACTATATACACTATACTCAAGCGATTCCTTCTGTGGATTTTAAGCTCAAAATATCTGGCAATTACCTTTTGGTCATCTACGAAGATAATATTGACTACCCTATCATTACTAGAAGATTTGTGGTCTCAGAAGATATTGCAAACATTGGCATTGAGATGATCCAATCATCACAAGTAGAAAAATTGAGGCAAAATCAGCAAATTAGACCAATCTTATTACATAAAGATTTAAATATCAGAAACCCTTTAGAAGATGTGGAACTTACCATTATCCAAAATCAAAATTGGAATACCTCCATTACTCATAAACCCAATACTTTCTTAAATAACAAATTGGTTTATACTACCCAAGGTATGTTTGAATGGCCAGGTATTAAAGAATTTAGAGAGTTTGATTTACGAAGAATTATCAGCCTCGGTAGAAATATTCAGCATATTGAGAGGCATTATGATTCCGTCACAGCAAAATTAGTCATGGAAAACCCGCGTGGAAATGATGCATATATTTACAGATTGGACTTTAACGGACTATTTACTGTTGATAATTTAGAGAGTGCAGCAAATGACCCATCTATTATTTCTGAGTATGTTTATGTCACGTTCAGATATACTGATCCAAATTCAAATTACAGAAAGGACCTTTACATTTTGAGCTCATTCAATAATTTTGAGCCAAGTAATGAGTACAAGTTGGAATATGACTCTAACACTGGAGTTTATTCGCGCACGCTTTTGCTCAAACAAGGGTATTATAGCTATTTAATCGGTGAATGGAAAGAAGATGAAGGATTGATGCTATCAGATACCGAAGGAAATTGGGCAGGAACCGAAAATAATTATTATGCATTTGCATATTATAAGGCAGCTGGAGATATCTATGATAGAGTAATAGCATTTTCAACATTTAATACATTAGCTACTGATTACGGAACAACGGATTAATCAAATGGGTTAAAAAGAGAATAAGCCTAAGCATATATATTCCCTAATAAATTTGATAGTAAATTGGGATTTGTAAATGCCATGTAGTTTTTTTCCCATTAATCTTTCCTGGCTCCCACGAAGGTAATTTTCTGAGTATTCTATAATTCTGATCCTTAAACTCCTGACACAGTCCCACAATTACCTCAACATTTTTTACATTACCAAGCGTATCAATAGTGATTTCGTTTAATGTTTCGCCCTGTAATTCACAGTATTTGGCATATTTTGGGTATTTAAAATTTTGAAATATAAATCTACTCAGTGCCTGATTCGAACACTCATTGCGCTTTTCAGCATTCTTGATATTTTTACATTCTAATAAATATGGTAACTCTTGATGAAGTATGGCGCTATTGGTCTGCTGATATATCGTATCTGCATGATAAATACCAGAGTTTATCACTGTACCCAAACTATCATACTTTACAAATTCACCTTCCATTTTGTCATTAACAAAATGTTTCAATGAATACAATCTACCTTTTTCGTCATAATATTCCCATTTACCATTTTTTTTCCCATTTACATATTCTCCAGAAACAACCATAAGGTTGCCGGAACGTCTATCAAAATATTTCCATCTTCCAACTTTATAAGAATATTCATAATAACCTTCAATACTTAAATTTCCATTCTCATGCCAAAATCTTGCTAAACCATGCGGAATTTTTAAGTCCTTGTCCCAAAAATGGATTTCAGAAGTCATCATTCGTGTTTCAGGAAAAAATTTTCTTAAAATATAGGTATTGGTATCCGTTTTTGTCTTTAAGTAATGGTACCATGTCGCAATAGCAGTTTCATCATCTCCCATAAAATGTGTGTACCAGTTTTCAAATGTTTCAGATGATAGTTCATATCGCAAAGTGGATTTTATCTTACATCCCATTAAAAATAAACAGAGTCCAAATGTGAAATATTTCTTCATGAGTTCAATTTAATACCTATAATTTTTAAAACAATACGACAAACAAAGGTAAAATAAAATTGAAATTTATGAGTTCTTCTACCTATTATTTTTCAATACAGTTTATGGATAAATTCAAAAACCTAATTTATAATATCTTTCAATACAAAAATTGTGGATAATATTGCAAGAAAGGATATAATCGACGTCAAAATGCCTGTTTGTTTAGAATGCAGCCAACCGGACATACCAAGTAAAATATTTACAAAAAAAATAGCAAAAAGAAATAGTTTGGATAGAAAAAGATGTTTTGATTTTCCTGCATCTGAAAGTTCAATAAAATTCATTTCTTTATCAAAAAATAATGCCCATCCCAATGTACAAATAAAAAATAATGTTGCTGTAAGCGCAGCTAAAACCAACAAAACTGATGTAATTTTTTTTGGGGTTATTGATAGTTAAAATAGCCCCTAAAAAGGTAAACGCAAATCCTCCTAATAAAGCAGAAACCAGAGTCAATTGATCAAACATTTTATTATATTTTTGCTAATATAAATAAATATCAGTGATACTATTGGTTATTTCTTGAGTTTAGTCTCATAAATAGAAATCCACTCTGCTACACTTATTTTTGTCATCAATTGGCCAATGAGTTCATATGGGATGTCATCCACTTTCTTGAATCTTACACAACTCTTACCCATATCCAATTTTTGTTTACAATGTTTTGGATACTCTTCTACAAACCACTCCAATAAATTAGGATCAGTATAAATTCCCATATGATAAAAATTGATAGAGTTTTTTTGCAGAGCAATGGCGGCAAAAGGAAGTGGTTCGCTCGGTTTACAATGGTAGCCAGCCGGATAAAGTGAATGAGGAACTACATAACCTAAACCTCCATAACTCATGGCTGCCTCAAAACCTGATGGTAAATTCTCAAGAATAACTTCATGAAGCTTGTTAAAAGGCACTGCTCTGTCAGGAGGAATATTGATCAGGATTTCTGTTACTGTTTTACCATTTTGCTGCATAATATATGGATTTATTGCAAAAATACTTGAATAAAAGCTATTTTCAATCATAATTTTGCTTTTGGAAATAAATTTTCTATGAATGTTTCGAAAGAATTAATTCAGGTTAGCACATTTTCTACTTTAAAATATTAAAGCTGCCATCAATAGCATAAAGACCAATAAAAAGGTTTTAAAAAACCAATACTTACAGAAAATGATTTCTATTTTCTTAAACTTCTTATGAAATTCTTGAAAAACTTAAAATAACGAGATTCAATAAATACGTTCATTATAGCTTAAAGGCTTTCTTTATCTTATCAACAAAGTCAAGTTTCTCCCAGGTAAATGTCTCAACTTCCATTTCCTTTTTATTTCCCGAACCATCTCTAAAAGCCAATTTTTTCACTTCAGGGTTTCTACCCATATGTCCATAAGCTGCTGCATCTGAATAAATTGGAGTCCTGAGTTTTAATCTTTTTTCAATAGCATATGGTCTCATGTCAAAAAGCTGCATTATTTTACCAGCGATTTCGCTATCTTTCATTTTGACTTTTGATGTACCAAAAGTATTGATATAGATATTGGTAGGTTGTGCCACACCAATTGCGTAGGATACTTGCACCAACACTTCATCACAAACTCCAGCAGCTACTAAATTTTTAGCGATATGACGTGTAGCATACGCAGCTGATCTGTCTACTTTACTTGGATCCTTACCAGAAAATGCACCACCACCATGAGCACCTTTTCCTCCATAAGTATCTACAATAATTTTTCTTCCTGTCAATCCAGTATCACCATGCGGCCCACCAATCACAAATTTTCCAGTTGGATTGATATGATATGTAATATCTGCATTGAATAGTTTTTGTAGATCTTTCTTCAAAGATTTTATCACCATAGGTATCACAATATCGATAATATCTTTTCTTATCTGAGCTAGCATTTTCTCGTCAGAATCAAAATCATCGTGTTGTGTAGATACTACTATGCTGTCGATGCGTATTGGTTTATTGTCGTCTGAGTATTCTATGGTAACTTGAGACTTTGCATCAGGACGCAAATATGTCATCTTCTTACCAGCTTTTCTGATTTCGGACAATGTTTGCAAAAGCTTATGAGATAAATCTAAAGCTAATGGCATGTAATTATCTGTTTCATTGGATGCATAGCCAAACATCATTCCTTGGTCACCTGCTCCTTGATCCTCCTTCTTCTCCCTTTCTACTCCTTGATTTATATCAGGTGATTGTTCGTGGATAGCAGATAAAACACCACAAGAATGTGCTTCAAACATGTACTCTGACTTGGTATACCCTATTTTCTTTATGACGTCTCTTGCTATTTGCTGAACATCTAGATATGTTTTTGACTTTACCTCACCTGCAAGAACAACTTGTCCTGTGGTAACTAATGTCTCACATGCAATTTTTGATTGAGGATCAAATGCAAGAAAATGATCCACTAAGGCATCTGAAATCTGATCAGCTATTTTATCTGGATGTCCTTCTGATACTGATTCTGATGTGAATAAATACGGCATTATTATGATATTAAATTAGTCTGTAAATATTGAATTGCAAAGATATTATAATTAAATGCATTATGACATCATTTCTACCGTCAAATTGTCAATATTTTGCATATTATTAAGATTTTCACGTGATATAAATGGGAACTTTATGACCAATATTCTAGTTATTAAGCAGAAAAATTTATTTAATATGGTATCAGTTTTAAGATTGGTTTTTCATTTTCAATTGATTTTGTTTATTCAAAATACAGCGTTTTGTCAAAAAAATGAAATACCAGTAAATCGCGATAGTTTGCCAATTTTAACCTTTGACCAGCCAGATTTTGAGCTTGGAAAAATAGATTCAGGGGTAGTAGCTACATTTGACATGTCATTTAAAAACACTGGAAATAAGGAGTTAATCATTGAAGTGGTATCCGCATGCAAGTGCATTGAAATTGAGTGGCCTAGAACACCAATTCTACCCAATGAAGGCGATGTCATAACAGTTTCCTTTGATACTAGAGGACAGAAATTGGGACCTATTAGAAAAATCATAGATATTGTTGCAAACACCGAACCCATTGTAGTTGAAGCTGAAATGCGTTGCGAATTGATCCAACCCATTTTCAAAGAGTAGTTTCAGCACTTACAATCTTGAGGTAAAAGCATTCATAGTGTTTTATGATTTTAAATAAGAAAGCGTCTCCCTTTTGAGAGAGTCACTTTCTTACTTTGTAACTTTAAAAACAATCCATATCAATCTTTGATTGTACATCATTGTTCGGAAAGCATTGGCCCGAAGGTAGTTTTGTTGGTACATATCTTCTTAATTCTGGATCGTACAGAGCTCGTGAAATAAATTTTTCAATACTATTGATCTCTTCATTAGTCAAATTCAAAGGAACAAAACGTTCATCCAACTGACTAGTTTGTACTTTACCATTTTAGGTATTGCTTTATTTTTATATTCCAATACTGCTTTTAAACTTCTGAAACTTGATCCATGTCCATAAAAGGGAGAATCTAAAAGGTTATATAATTGTGGCACTTTAAATTTGAAGTTATCCGCAGGATTTTTTGTGAAACTACCTCTACCCAAGTGAGCTGGATCATTAGCTTTTATATTTATGGTTGGTTCTGGACACTCATATAGATCTCCCATCCCAATAGCATTAAATTGCATACTATTGAGTGCGGGACCAGTATGGCATTGATAACAATTTGCTTTTGAGAAAAAAAGAATTGCACCTTGCTTTTCTTCATCCGTCATTGCAGCAGTTTTGCCTTTTAAAAATAATTGAAAAGGTGCTTTATTTGCAAGTAAGGTTCTCTCGTAGGCAGCTATGGCCAATCCAGCATACTCTCTCGTATATCGGATAGCTTCAGGGATATCAAAGAATGCATCGTCAAATAAATCTTTATAATAAGATAAATCAGATATGACATCATCAATTTTTAATCTATGTACTGTCAGGCCCGCAATCGCTTGGGTTTCCAGACCTTCATACCCAAGTTTATTCGTCTCTATTGGTGTACCAGAAGTCCATAAATGATCCGTTCCTTGGTTCAAATGCGTAGCACCAAATTGTCCATTCCACAATTGATTTGTTTGATAGGCACCGTTCATTGCTGAAGGTGATCTGACTGGTTGAACATCTATAGTTTCGTCTGGACTATGCGGAGACCTTCCTTCACCTCTGGTCCCAAATCCTGCACCTCCTTCACCTATACCTTGAAATGTACCTGCTTGAAATCCGGCATCAACGTGGTGACAAGATGCGCATGAGAATTTTCCCATTTCTGAAGGCTCCTTTGCGTTTAGAGCAATCGCAGTTTCATGAAACAAAAAAGCTCCTAATGTTACTTTTTCTTTGGTAATTGGGTTTCTGGGGTCATGAGGAATTCGACTAAAGTCGTGAGACTCTGGAAATTCAAAGTAACTCGTACTTCCTGTTGGAGATACGGATTTCAAGACATTAAATAAAGTCTCATCAATGTTTTTCTGATCTTGTGAAATTTGTGTGTCCGATTGACATGATGTGAGATACACACACGAAATAGCCAATATGTATAAATACTTGTTCATAAACAAATTATAACAAATTAAAAAATATCATAATGTGTAGAACAAATACTATGCCAAATATTAAATATAATTTTAATATATATTAAGATATAGCAATTTCAAATGCTTAGAAATTTTAAATTTTCTTTCAGCTTCCTAAAAATTTTTAAATCATGTTAAGAAATACTACACTTTATGGTGTTTTCATTCTAAACTTTACAAAATTACTACTGTTTCTTATTTAAATATATGCTTATGAAAATATTAATATGGGTTATACTAATAAGTACAAGTTTCATGCTATCTGGATGTGGCCCAGAAGATGATAAGGATGGCGGAACCCTAGCTATAAACTTCACATTAACATATGGAAGTCAGCCAATGAAAATGTACGAAAGTTATATTTATCCTAGTCCACAAGTTGAATTTCAGTTTTCAAGACTTTCCTTTTTCTTGCATCAAATGAACATCACGGATGCAGAAAAAAATACTCAAATTCAAGATGTCGATTATATTAATCTTACCAATGCTTACATTGATCCAGTAGAAGGGAAAGGACAAATTTTAGAAATTGAAAATATTCCTTCTGGAATGTACAATAGTATTTCGTTTGATATTGGCTTACCATCCAGTCTGAATAGTAAATCACCAGTGGACTTTGAGTCAGGTCATGTACTCAGTAGCAATGCAGAATATTGGACATCATGGAAGAGTTACATTTTCTTCAAATGTGAAGGGCTAATAGCAGATCAAAACGATCCAAATAACTCCATTCCAATTGCCCTGCATTTGGGAGGTAATTTTGCATTATTACCGATTTCTCTTGATAAAAATTTTGAAATTTCTGATGGAAAAACAACAACTATAACTATTAACATTGACCTCAATCGTTTTTTTGGCGATGATAAGATTTATGACATCTACGAGAATCCACAATTGCACTCACTGAATCAGCAACCATATATAGAAGAACTTGTAAAAAATTTGGAGATCGCCATAAAATAAAAAGCTCCAACAATTTCTTGATGAAGCTTTTTATAAAGTCAATAAATTTGGCTTTTAGGAAAAAAGTTCTGTTCCTGCAAAATGGAAAGCAGACTCTATTGCTGCATTTTCGTCGCTATCCGATCCGTGAATTGCATTCTCACCAATATTTCTAGCGAAATCGGCACGAATAGTGCCAGGTAATGCCTCTGCTGGGTTGGTGGCTCCAATCAAAGTTCTAAAACTTTGTACTGCATCTTCTTTTTCCAAAACCGCAGCCACTATTGGGCCTGATGACATAAATGAAACCAGCTCTCCATAGAAAGGGCGTGCTTTATGAATAGCATAAAATTCACCTGCCTTCTCTTCAGATAATTTTGTAAATTTCATAGCTACAATTTTAAATCCTGCAGCATTGATACGCTGTAAAATGGAACCAATATGCCCATCGCTCACAGCATCTGGTTTGATCATGGTAAATGTTCTATTTCCTGACATAAATGTAATAATATTTGCAAATTTTATTAAAAAAGTGCACAAAGGTACAGAATTGAAAATATTTCATGGGTAAAGAAAAAATAAATTTTGCAGATTCAGAATATTTAATCAATTTTGCGCCCTGATATGAATGAGGAAATCCTGAAGCTTAAGCATTCCCTATCTATTCCCAAGGAAGTAGTAATTCTCTCGCATCGAAATCCCGACGGTGACGCTATTGGTTCTAGCATGGCTATGAGACAGTTTTTAGAGACTTTTGGTCATAGGGTACATGTGGTATTTCCAAGTGAATACCCTGCAAATTTTGAATTTTTACCTGGAGTGTTTAGATCATTGATTTATGATTTGGATCCTCAAGCTTGTAAAGAAAAAATTGAGAAGTCAGAGCTTATTTTTTCATTGGATTTTAATGCATTGGATCGAGTAGACAAGCTTGGTGAATTTGTACAATTTAGTCAGGCCACCAAGGTGATGATCGACCATCATTTAGATCCTGAACCTTTTACCGATATCACAATATCTGATCCAAATGCGTCTAGCACTTGCGAATTGGTATTTCGCGTAATTACTGAGATGGGTTATGGTTATAAGATCAATCCTCAAATAGGTGAATGCATTTTCACAGGTCTGATCACAGATACAGGATCATTTAGATACGGTACATCACCCTATACCTATCATGTAGCATCACAATTGAAACTTTCAGGAGTAGATGATTATGAATTAGCGAATAAAATTTTTAATTCCCAGAAAGAAAAACATCTTCGCTTATTGGGACATTGCCTAGCTAATAGGATGGAAATTGTAGAAGATTCTGGCTTGGGAGTAATGTGGCTGACCAAACAAGATTATATCGATTTCAATATCCAACGTGGTGATACTGAAGGGATCGTAAATTACCTTTTGTTACTTGATAATATAAAAGTAGGTGTTTTGGTACTTGAGCAACCATCCATCATAAAACTTTCTCTAAGAAGTAAAGGGGATATATCCGTCCAAGAAATTGCTTCAAAATACTTCAATGGCGGAGGTCATAAAAACGCATCAGGCGGTGGAGTGTATGCTAGCCTTACAGATGTGATACATAAGGTTAAAAAAGTCATTCCTCCATTAATTCGTTTAAATTAATCTATTTTATAAACAATTTATTCTAAAATGCAACTAAAATCAGTACTTCTCATAACACTCGCTGTGTTAACTTTCTTTTCTTGTAAACAACAAGGTGCAAAAGAACTGAAAACTTCTGGTGGTTTATCCTATACAAAGCTCGCTGAAGGTTCTGGTACACAAGCTAAACCTAATGACTATGTATTCTTTACTTTAAAAATTTCTGGTGATGATGGAAAAGTTATCCAAGAAATGGCAGAAGGTCCGCAGATGCCAATAGTGAAAATTCCTTCTGAAGTAAACACATCAAAAAATGCCAATCCATTTGAAGAAATTCTTGCAAAATCAAAAGTTGGCGATACTTACTCTTTGACCATGCCGGTAGATTCTATTCCAAATTTACCCCCAAATTTAGCAAGCATGAAACATATTGTGTATGATTTTGCGGTGAAAGATATCAGAGATGAAGCAGGGTACACAAAGTATATGGATGACATGCAGGCTGAAATGAAAGCTAAAGCCGAAGAAAGCCAAAAAAGATTGCCTGAGATTGAATCGTTGGTTAAGAAGAATCTAGATGCCTTTGCTGCTAACACCTTGGATCTGAAAGCAACAGAAAAAGGAATTAAATATCACATTATGGAAACAGGTAGTGGTGATCCTATCAAAGATGGTAATTCAGTTTCTGTGCAGTATTATGGAACATTGAAGGATGGAACCATGTTTGACAACTCATTCAACCGAGGCATGCCATTCACATTTACCGTTGGTACAGGCCAAGTTATAAAAGGATGGGACGAAGGTCTAAAGCATCTTTTGAAAGGCAGTAAAGCTATGCTATTCATTCCTGACAGTCTTGCTTATGGCGAAGTAGGTCAGCCACCAATGATTCCTGGCAAATCTGATTTGGTTTTTTATATTGAGGTAGAAGAAGTACAATAAATTTAAATAAATATAAAATGGCAGTATTGGGGATCATCCTTGGTACTGCTTTTTTTTTCACAATCTAAACATGCAGGGCAATGACTTTTGATCAGTTAGCTGATATTAAAGTGCGATTGACATCGATAAGGAGGTATCTTTGACATCGATAGACGCACACTCGAAATAGAAGATAAGGAACAACTAACACTGGATCCTAAATTTTGGAATGATCCTGAGAAAGCAGAACAAACACTAAAAGTTCTGAAGGACAATAAGAAATGGCTTGAAGTCTATAATGGAATGGAAATGAAAGCCGATGATCTAGAAATTTTACTGGAATTCCTAAAAGAAGGCGAAGGATCTGAGGCAGAGATTGACCAAAAGTATCAAGATTTACTGCTACAAATTGATGAAATCGAATTCAGGACTACCTTGGACCAACCCGAAGATGCACTAAATTGCACCCTAGAAATTAATGCAGGTGCAGGAGGAACTGAAGCATGTGACTGGGCATCTATGTTGCATCGAATGTTCATTATGTGGGCGGAAAAAAATGGATATAAAGCGATAGAGTTAGATCGAATTGATGGTGACGTGGCTGGAATCAAATCTATTTCTTTAGAGATAGAAGGAGAATATGCATTTGGCATGTTAAAAGGTGAAAATGGGGTTCACAGATTGGTGAGAGTAAGTCCGTTTAACGCCCAAGGAAAGAGAATGACATCCTTTGCATCAGTCTTTGTTC
Source organism: Saprospiraceae bacterium (assembly GCA_041392785.1). GTDB lineage: Bacteria > Bacteroidota > Bacteroidia > Chitinophagales > Saprospiraceae > OLB9. The sequence continues at coordinate 132,753 of JAWKLK010000007.1, read as the reverse complement.
ACCCATTGATTGATGATACGATAGAAATAGATATCAACCCCGCAGACTTAGAATGGGATACATTTAGAGCCCAAGGTGCCGGAGGACAAAATGTCAATAAAGTCGAAACAGCCGTAAGAGTCAAGCACTTACCTACAGGCATTGCCATAGCCTGCCAAGAAGCACGGTCTCAGCATGCAAATAGAGACAAAGCACTTCAGATGTTGAAATCTAGACTTTATGAAATAGAAATAGAGAAACAACGAGCTGAAAGGGATAAAATAGAAGCCACCAAAATGAAAAACGAATGGGGCTCCCAAATTAGGTCATATGTTTTAGATGATCGTAGGGTAAAAGACCACCGAACAGGTTTTGAAACTAGAAATCCAGATTTGGTACTGGATGGCGCTATAGATGGCTTCCTAAAAGCTTTTTTAATGTGGGATGGTGAGAAGCCATAGTGGCTTCTACCCTTCTATCCAATGAAAATCATTCTCAATAAATTGTGCAAACTCTTCCTGAATCCTAATGTATGCCAGCATCTCATGTGTCATTATAATGTCCGTATCATTAAGCCCATATTCCACCGCTTTAGATAGATGTTGTAATGCCAACTCTTTGACTTCCTTATTTGAATATGCACAGGCTATGTGAAAATGAGTTTCCCAATCATAAGGTGATTTATTAAGCACATCTTGGAAGGCTTGTATGGCCTCATTTATATCAAAATTCCTTAAATACTCCAACCCTTTTTTCTTTTCTGGGGTAATGCTTTTTGAAGGTTTAGACGCATAAGGAATATGTAAATCTTTATAAACAAATTTACCATTTCTGATGACATCTATCCCAACATTCATCAAAGCATCCATGATTTTTGTTATTATTTCATAGCGGGCAGCACCCGTTTTTTCTTGTATTACAAAACTATGTGTATGACCATATAATGAGGACGCAACTGATACTACCCTACCATTGGCAGTTATAGTCTCTTGGCCCAACCAACTATTATGGATTTCAATTATGGTTTCCCCAACTGTAATTTTTAAATATTGCATATCGATTTGAATTTTGGATTTGATCTATAATCTATGTGTTTAGGTTTACTGACCCATTTATTGTCTTCAATATAAAATCTCCAAAGCCTGAAAGCACAACTTCCTATTCTGGGAGACATTCCTACTCTTTGACCAGTGTAAATATTTTTAACATTGAAATTATAATCAAATATTTGCACCATGCTATTGACATCAAATAATTTACTGCTGTCTTGAGCTTTATTAATACCAAAAGCTATAGCTAATTTCCCTGGACCATTCGTCAGTTCAAATGGATTTTTACCCCTGAATTGTCTTCTTTCGTGCATGATCTCTATTCCTTCTACGGGCTGAACAGCCCTTATAAGCACCGCATCTCCTACATGTAAAGCACTTGTGACGACATTCATCATAGGATGTACACCATAGCATATATATACATAGGCTCTGCCACCTTGTTCAAACATAGTTTTATTTTTATTTAAAATCTTTTGCCCGTAAGAATGTGCCCCTCTATCGTCTTTCCCGCGGTAAGCTTCGGTTTCAACAATGATTCCAGAACACAAACTACCATTGATGTTTGTCACCAACAATTTACCCAAAAGCAGTTTGGCTATTGTAATGACATCATTCTCCAAATAAAATTTCTCTTCCAATAAAACATTTGCCATCCATCTACTGTCTTTACACATACAAAGTTACAAGATAACATTAAATCCAAAATCATTTGTCCCGAATTTTATAAATTTCATATTATATCATGAAAATTAGAATACTTTGTATAGGCAAAACAAATGAACCCTATCTATTGACAGGAGTTAAACTGTATTTGGACAGATTAAAACATTATACCAGTATTGAATTTGATGAATTGAAAGATATAAAGGTTGTAACTGATCCAGAGCAATTGAAATTGAAAGAAGCTGAACTGATTCAATCAAAGCTAAAACCTGATGATATAATCGTACTTTTGGATGAGAATGGACAAGAATTTTCATCAGTAAAATTTTCTAATTTCATTGAACAAAAACAGCTCCATTCCACAAAAAATCTTATATTTATTATAGGTGGTGCATTTGGTCATCATGACACATTAAAGAAAAATTCACATCATGTGCTATCTCTTTCAAAAATGACATTTTCTCATCAGATGGTCCGATTGATCTTGGTAGAGCAAATATATAGAGCATTTACCATAATCAGAAACGAAAAGTATCACAATATTTAACACTTTTTATTCAAAATAAAATTTGATACGGCGGACGCTACATTCTGACCATCCATAGCTGCCGACAAAATACCTCCTGCATATCCTGCACCTTCGCCACAAGGAAATAATCCTTCAATTTGATCATGCATATATGTTACAGAATTTCTGGGAATTCTTATTGGAGATGAAGTACGACTTTCTACAGCTACAATATTGGCATCATTGCTAGCATATCCTTTAATCTTTTGCTTATCAATCTGTATTAATCCTTGTCGCAATCTCTTGTATATAAAGGGTGGCAATAGTTCGTGTAAGGGTGCTGAAACCAACCCTGGAATATAAGAAGTGGGATTGAGTAAAGTTGATGTTTTACCATCGATAAAATCTTTAACCCTCTGGGCTGGTGCCTTTTGTGTTCCATTTGAAAAAGTTGACATTGCATTTTCTATTGATGTTTGAAAATCCAAAGCTGCAAAAATTCCTGTATACCCATGTTCTGCAAGTTCATCCAATTCAATTGATGTAACAAAACCCGAATTCGCAAATGGACTGTCCCTTCTACTCAATGACATGCCATTTACTACTATTTCATTAGGATTGGTTGATGCTGGCACAATCAAACCACCAGGACACATACAAAATGAAAATACTCCTTTACCGTCCACTTGAGTGACCACAGAGTAAGCACTTGCCGGTAGATTTTCACCCCTATTTTCTAAATTATATTGGGCCTTGTCTATCATGTTTTGAAGATGTTCAATACGTAAACCCAGTGCAAAAGGCTTTGCATCTAATGTAATGCCATGTTTATTTAATAGGTAAAAAATATCCCTTGCTGAATGGCCTGTAGCAAGTATAACAGCATCTGCATAATAGCATTTACCACCACAAATTACACCTTTTATCTGCTTTTCTTCGCTTATAATGATATCATCTACCAATTTATTAAACCGTACTTCACCTCCATAATACTCAATAGTCTCTCGTATTTGGGTTATTACCTTTGGTAATTTATTAGAACCAATATGGGGATGTGCGTCGATCAAAATTTCCTTCTGTGCCCCATGAAATACTAAGGTTTCCAAAACTTTTCTACCACTACCTCTCTTCAATGATCTGGTGTACAGCTTACCATCTGAAAAAGTACCTGCACCACCCTCACCAAAACAATAATTTGAATTGGGATTTACTATATCGTCCTGCATAATCGCTTTCAAATCTCGCCTTCTGGCTTGAACATCTTTACCTCTCTCAAAGATGATGGGTTTCAAACCAATTTCCAATAGCTCCAAAGCAGCAAAATATCCAGCAGGGCCTGCTCCAACTATTATCACTTCTTTGCATTCTGAGACATTTCTATATTTTGGAGAAAAAGGTTGTGGTAAATCGTCACCTTCTTGATACACAGAATATTTTAGAATATAAATGGGTTGCTTTCCTCTTGCATCAATAGACTTTTTAACCAAATCCACTTGAACGACATCGTCTATAACCTTCAGTTTTTTTAATATGATATCATCTACATATTTCTTATCTGAAATCTTTGAATGATGCACCTTGATTTCTAAAATTTGCATTTCAGATTATTTGAAAGTAATAAAGTTAATGTTATCTGAATATAAGAAATTTTTCGGATAATAGTTTTAATTTCGGCCATAATTTATTATTAATGGTACGGTGCAATGACAATGTGATTATCTTTCAAAGTGCCTTGTATAAGACTAATTCGGTGGTGATTGGATTCAAGGATGTTGTTTTCATAATTGATCCGGGTTGTTTACCAAATGAAGTCAGAATTATCAAAGAATTTGTCGATGAAGCCTATCCAAATTCCTTGAAAGTTGTAATTTATACACACGCAGATTTTGATCATATAATTGGACATTTTGCCTTCGTTGATGCCGTCAATATTGCATCATTTTCCTGTAATAAAAGATTACTGACAAAAAAACCACTGCAAGAAATGGTGGATTTCTACCAAAGTTATTATATCGATATTCCTAACAATTTTGGTAATTTAAACATAGATCATACTATTCACTTTGACTATCAAATATTGCATATAAATGATGTTGATCTGGTTTTTTATTTAATGGATGGCCATACCCAAGATGGACTGTCAATCTACTTCCCATCAATGGAGACTTTAGTGGTTGGTGATTACGTGTCGGATTTAGAATGTCCATGGATTGAAGATACTTTGACAAACTATCATTTGACATTGGATAAATTACAAATATTTTTGTCAAACTATCCAATTCAAACTTGTATTCCTGGTCATGGTAACCCATATTTTGATAAAAAAGACATATTAAGAAGAATCGATATAGATAAAGAATACCTTCGTATGCTTGAAGGGGTAGCATCGATGAATGAAATCCAAAGCTTTCTTTCAAAAATGTATTCTCCAAATCCAAAACTAATGGACATTCATAAGGCGAATATTTTAAAACTTAATAAATAAAATGATTTTTTATTGAACTTTTGTAAAAGGAATGAAGTTAACAATACGTCCTTAATGAGGGCATTATTACTAATTTTTTTATTATTAAAATTTATTCACTTATGGGATTATTTTCATTTTTAAAATCTGCTGGATCAAAACTTTTGGGAAACAAAGCGGATGAGAACGATAAAACAACGACAATCAGTTCTAGCGAGGCCACCTCTGATATGGTAGCAGCAATGAATGCTAGTAGAGCAGCAATGCTAAAAACACAAATTTTAGGATACGGTATTCCTGTTGAAAATCTAGATGTTCAAGTAAATGGGGAAGCAGTAACTTTATTTGGTCAGGTTGAAAACACATCTGATAAAGAAAGAGTAATTTTGATTGCTGGAAACACACATGGAGTATCTTCAGTTGATGACAGATTATCAGTCCTTTCTAATGAGCCTGAAGCTGATTTTTATGAAGTAAAATCTGGTGACACTTTATCAAAAATATCCAAAACTTATTATGGAGACATGATGAAATACAATGTCATCTTTGAAGCAAATAAACCAATGTTGACTTCACCAGATTTGATTTATCCAGGTCAAGTATTGAGAATACCTAAAATCTAGAACTCTTTTGTTCAGTATAAAAAGCCATGAATTCATGGCTTTTTTTATTTTTACATCATGCCACTTACAGTAAAAATTCATCATAATGCTCGTACCATTGTAGGGATATGGACAGTTCAAGAAACAATGGAAAAACTAATTGCAAAATTGGATATTTCGGATGAAGAAAAAATCCACATTGATTCCTTATCGATCAAAAAACAACTCGAATGGTGTGCAAGCAGAAGACTTATAAAGTCCATGTTGCATGATGATGTTCCACATAAACTTTCCATTTTTAAAGACATTCATGGAAAACCATATATTGAGAATTCAAGCGCACACATATCTTTAAGTCATTCTCATGATTGTATTGCAGCAATAATTTCATCAGATCAGATTGTAGGAATTGATGTTCAATTAATTGTAGATAAAATAGTAAAAATATCTCCTAAATTTTTATCGGAACCTGAATTATCATACTGCAAGAACAGTGACGACCCTTTACTAGCTTATCATATTTATTGGGGTGCAAAAGAATGTATCTTTAAGTCATATGGGAGAGGAGAAGTAGATTTCAAAAACCACATACTTTTGAATGATTTAGGGCTAGTAACAGAGAAAGGCAGATTTGGCGCAACATTTAAAAAAAATGGTGTAATTTTACATTTTGAATTATATTATTTTATACTTCCTTCTTATGTACTCGTGTATTCCTTGCAAGAAATGGACATTAATAATTAGTGTACTATTTTTCTTATTTACAATTTCATGTAAAAATCCACATAAGTCAGATCTAACGGAAACTGCTTTATATGATACTGATGAATTTAAAGAATTTTATCATAAGTTTTCTACAGATAGTGTTTATCAAATGGAGCACATAGTTTTTCCATTAGAAGGTATGAAAAGTCCAACTGATTCTGTTTTGATAAACCCTGAATCCTTTAGATGGAATGCAGATGATTGGGTTTTGCACGGTGAATATGATGATAGTGGAGACTTTTCAAGAGAACTTGTTGCTGTAAGCGGAATTGTGTTCGAATTCATATCTGATCCTACAGAAACTTTTACAATGGAGAGGCGGTTTGCTAATTTATCCTCAGGATGGCATTTAATTTACTACAGGGAACTTGGTAAATATAAATAATTAGCAAGATGTAATTTAAAAGTCTCAAAGCCGACTTTTTTAATCAAAATTAAGCTATATTAGCCCAATTTTTATAACTTTACACCTTTATATTTCATAAATTAAACATAATATCTTAATGAAACAGTTTCTGAGTATTATACTTATTTTACAATTCTGTGTTTCGTCTTCTACTCAAAGTCTTTGGAAGCAAACTATGTCCAAACCCACTTTGATATCAGAAGAAAATATCAATGTTCAGCCATCAGAATTTAAATTATTTCAATTGGATTATGATAAATTTCAAGCTCAATTAAGGACATTGACCAATAATAATACTAGAAACACTCCGACGATATTTGTAGATATACCTAATGAATTGGGGCAGCTAGATACTTATGAAGTGTGGGAATCTTCTGTATTAGAACATGAACTTGCCGGTAAATATCCAAATATTAAATCGTACAAGGGAACATCAACTACGGATAAGCATAGAAGAATTTGGTTTACGACTTCTATCCAAGGTTTCTACGCAGCCATTATTGATGGAGGCCAAGAAATTTACATTGACCCCTACTCCATTGAAAATAATAATCAATATGTAGTGTACAATACGCAAAATAACCATTCATCAGGCCAATTGACCACTTGCGGCGTGGAAGATGAAGATGAATTTTTGCATCAACACCCTTCAGAAAGATCTTTAGCAGGTCAAGTAGAAAAGAGAACATACAAACTTGCTATGGCATGTACTGGAGAATGGGGTGCAGTGGCACGAAGAGGAACAGTAGAAAAATGTCTTGCAGATATAAATACTATGGTTACAAGAATGAACAGTATTTATGAAACTGAATTGGCTGTCTCATTTACTATAATTAATGACAACGATAAATTAATTTTCTTAGATCCTGATACAGATCCTTACACAGATTCTGATAAGGGGAAATCAATATTAGGTGGAAATACAACCATCTTATCAAACTTATTGGGTGGAACGAGTGGTTTTCAAATTGGTCACGTGCTATCCATTTGTTTTGATATTGGAGGTGTTGCTCAGCTAGGATCCCTATGCCGATCAAATAAAGGAAATGGTGTCACATGCAACAATAATAATGATTTGTCCAATATTGTCACAAGAGTCATGGCGCATGAAGTAGGCCATCAGTTCAGTGCATCCCACACTTGGAATAGATGTGAAGCTTACACAGATCAGCGAGCATCTTCCACTGCGGTTGAACCAGGTAGTGGAACCACGATCATGTCTTATGCAGGATCATGTAGTTCAGACAATGTGGCAGGTGATAATGATGCTTATTTTCATAATATTTCTTTAGAACAAATGCGGAATTACACCACTGGAGGTGTAACAGCACACACATGTGCTGAAAAAGAATTGTTGGATAATCACTTTCCAGAAATTGATTTGCCTTCTGGAACATATGTGGTACCTATTTCAACCCCTTTTTCATTAAATGGAACTGCTACAGATGAAGATGGCGATAATTTAACTTATTGCTGGGAACAAATTGATACAGGACCAGAACTAGAATTGGGTACAAATACAGCTGTAAATGGACCATTATTCAGGTCTACCAAACCTAGCACGAGTGGCATTAGATATTTCCCTTCTATCAATGATATCGTAACTGGCAAAAGGCCTGATTCAGAGGCACTGCCTAGTGTTTCAAGGGATATCAACTTGAGACTTACTGTCAGGGATAATAATCCAATCGGAGCTGGTATTGTTTGGGAAGATTATAAATTTTCTTTTTCAGATCAGGCTGGACCATTTGAAGTCACTTATCCTCAAGCTACACAAAATTTCAAATTTGGGGACAAAATAAATGTGACTTGGAATGTTGCCAATACTGACAAAGCACCAATTAATACAAAATTTGTCAATATCTATGGATCCATCAATTCAGCTCTAAATGATTCAGATCCAAATTTGATTCTATTAATGGAGGGAACACCAAATGACGGTTCTCAAGATGTTATTATTCCTAACAGAGAAACAAGATTTTTTAGAATTGTAATCAAAGCTGTTGACAATATTTTCTTGAATAGTTCATATAGCTCTTCTAGAATTGATCCTCCTACTACTCCAACAGTGTATTTTGATCTTCCGCATACAACACTAAATCTATGTCAACCAGCACCATTCGAGATTGAATTGAATACAACAGGCTATGGTGGACTATCGGATTCAATTCATTTTGAATTGGAAGGATTACCATCTGGAGTTATTGGGAGTTTTTCAAAAGAATCAGTACTGCCAGGAGAAAAAACAACATTAAATTTAAATACAGAAAATCTTCAATCGAACTTTACTGGTAATATTGTAGTAAAAGCATTCGCTAAAAATATTGATACTTTAGAAAGACTTATCTTTGCTACATTTAAAACAACAAATTTGAATAGTCTTGAATTGACTAATCCGATTCAAGGAGCTTCAGGAGAGAATGCCTTACCAACATTTGAATGGAATGATATCGGTGACGCAGAATCTTATGACTTGGAGGTAGCAACAAATCCATCTTTTGAGAGTAGTGTCTTGATTTTTACGAAAAACACTGAGGAAACACAAGTAAAATCTGCTATCACGTTGGAAAAAGCAAAAATTTACTTTTGGAGAGTAAGAGGTAAGAATTCATGTAAGGATGGAGATTGGTCATCAATCCATGCTTTTGTTACAGAAGCACAAAGTTGTTCAATACAGAATACTGGTGATAACCAAATTAATATTACATCATCAGGTACGCCAAGCGTTACATTACCTTTGGCTGTAAATGTCAATGGTACAGTGAATGACCTCAATATCCCTAAAATAACCATGACCCACTCTAGAGTTTCGGATTTGGTAGTGACATTGATTGCACCTTCCGGTAAATCAAGTGTGTTATGGAGTAAAAAGTGTCCTACTGGTATCAATGTCAATGTAGGATTGGATGATCAGGCACCCAAATTTTTTGCTTGTCCTATAAACACGGGTAACATTTACAAACCAGATATTGCACTTTCAAATTTTAATGGAGAAAATGCTTTGGGTGAATGGATACTAAAAGTTGATGACACCCAATCTGGTGGCGGTGGCCAATTGATCAGCTTTGAATTAGAGATTTGTTCCAATGTAGTGCTAGATCAACCGTATATTGCCACTAATAACACTTTAGAAATGTATCCTACTGATACTAGACAAATTACCAAGTCATTACTGGAAATTTTAGACAACAATAATACAAGCCAAGAGATAAAAATCACAATTGTTACACTTCCAAACCACGGTCAATTGCAATTTAATGACAACGTGATCACAATTGGAACGGTTCTTACTCAAAAGGATATAAACGATGGATTACTTAGTTATAAATCATTGGACAATTTTGAGGGATCAGATGGATTTGATTTTTTAGCAAGCGATGAACTTGGTGGTTGGGTACCAATCACTAGGTTCGAGATAGATCGCAACTCTGATTTCCCATCAGGAACTTTAGATGAATTATCACAATCGGCATTGCATATTTATCCAAATCCAGTAAATGAAAAACTCACATTATCTACTCAGGTAAAAGGGAATATCAAAGTATATAATAGCAAGGGTCAGGAAATGGAGAGTGTATTGGTTCAAGAAGGAATTTCTTCATTGAATACAAATAATTGGGATAAAGGGATTTATCTTATTCAACTTATTTCAGAAGGAAAAACCATAAGTAAAAAAGTGGTTAAAATGTAGTTTTTCCATTAACTAACAACATCCTAATCATTTGTATGGCAAATAAAAGTGATAACAACGGGTTTATAGCCTATCTTAAAAGTAGCACTTTTTTAAAACAATTGTTGATTATTTTTGGAATATTCATTCTTTTGATACTTCTTACACTGTTGTGGTTACGAATTTATACTAATCATGGTCAGAAGCTAGAGTTACCCCAATTTCTTGGAATGAATATTGAAGAAGCCAAGTCACTGGCAAATGACAAATCATTTGAGATGATAGTAAATGACTCTATTTTCATAGTTAGCAAGGCAGGAGGAATCATCACTGAACAAAACCCAAAGCCTCATGCCTTGGTCAAAGAGAATAGAAAGGTATATGTTACGATAACGAAATATGGCTCAGAGAGCATTTTAGTAAAAGACTTACCTGTATTATATGGAAATGCTTTCGAGCAAAAGAAAACAGAACTCAAGTATAGAGATATTGATTGTGTAGTAAAAGACTATAAATATGACCCAGGAGAGCCAAATCATATTCTAGAAGTCTACTATAAAGGTGATCTTATTGTGGATAAAAATATAAGAAAAGATGATGTGGCTATCACTAAAGGGACTGTTTTAGAGTTTATACTTTCTCGCCAAGATGGAGGAGATGTGACTGTTCCTGACCTTCGTTGTCTTGATATAGAAGAAGCAAAATTCCTGTTATCTACAAATAAATTGGAAATGGGCAATGTTACCAAAAAAGGTTTCTCAGAACCAGATGGGACTCTGTATATTATAGCCCAAAACCCTCCATATGATGGTATTACAAATATAAAAATGGGTGAAAAAGTCAGTGTTACAGTCTCTTCTGAAAAACCAGCTAACTGCCAATAGCAATAAAAATCCCTTAATATGACCAACACAAATCTTACTGCAAAAACAGTATTATCTGGTATTCAACCTACCGGAGATATACATTTTGGAAATTATTTTGGCGCCATAAAAAATTGGACAGTATTACAAGAAAAATATAATTGTTTTTTCAGTGTAGTGGATTATCATGCCATGACAATGCCATTTACACCTACGGCATTGAGAACTAATACTTGGGAAATGGCGATAAATTTAATAGCAGTTGGTGTCGATCCGAAGTATATTTTTATACAGTCATTGGTGCCTGAACATGCTGAATTAACTTGGATTTTCAATTGTTATTGTTCTTATGGACAACTTCAAAGGATGACACAATTTAAGGATAAGATTCAACAATTGAATGAAGGGCAAAAAGACGATTTCATTTCAGTTGGTTTACTAGATTATCCTGTTTTGCAAGCTGCTGATATTTTGATATATAAAGCAGATTTTGTACCTGTAGGAAAAGACCAAGAACAGCATCTTGAATTGACAAGGGACATTGCCTTAAGATTTAATAGTCAGGTGGGCAAGGAATATTTTGTTCTTCCAGAAATCTTGCTTACTGAAACCCCAAAAATTAGATCCACAGCGGATCCTTCTCGAAAAATGTCTAAATCAGCAGGCGAAAAACATTATATCAATCTTTTCGCTGATGAAGTCACCATTCGAAGACAAATAAAATCAGCTGTGACTGATACCGGCATAGGTCAAAATGAAGATATGGCAGAAGGCGTAAGGAATCTTTTTGAAATAATTCGTGCATGTGACAATCTAGAAGCCCATCAATCTCTCATGACCGATTACAAAAATGGTGCCCTAAAGTATGTCGATCTAAAACAAGCTACAGCAGACAGTCTTATTCAATTAAACAAACCCTTTATACAAAAAAAACTAAGCCTTCAGAGTGATAAAAAGTTGATAAAGGAACAAATAAAAGAATCATCTTTGGAAATACGCAAAGTAGCACAGAAAACTATTAAGGAAGTTAAAGAATTAATAGGTCTTCTCAATGTAAAAATGTAACTCAGTAGACTTGTAATTCAGTTACTTTAAGTTGTAAGAATCTTAAAATTGTTGTCATAAGGACAGTTTTACTTAAAATATTCTTAAAAATTTAAAGTAATTTACATTTTATTTAGAAAAAATTTTCTCAAATCCAGATTTGAATTTACCTTTAAGTCATGGATATTCTATTACATACAGATTTACAGGAACATAGCTTCCTAAATGCTTGCATCAACGAAGAACGATGGGCTCAGAAACAACTATATGAATCCTATTATTCACCGATGATGGCAATCACCATTCGGTATGCAAATAATGAAGACGATGCATTGGATATCCTACATGAAGGCTTTATAAAAATTTTCAAATCCCTCAATAAATTTACGATAGGTACATCACTACATGCCTGGATGCGAACAATAATGGTGAATACCGCTATCGACTATTATAGGAAAGAAATAAGAAGAAAAACAGAACCTATTGAAAAAGCTTATGCTATTTCTACGCATGATGTAAATGTCATAAGCAGCATGAGCGCCGAAGAAATTTTAATGGCTTTGCAGCAATTACCCCTTTCGTATCGTTCCATATTTAATCTATATGTCATAGAAGGATATTCTCATAAGGAAATAGCAGAAAAATTGAGTATCACAGAGAGCACAAGTAGATCAAATTTGGTGAAAGCCAGAGCGAAGTTGAGATGGGTTTTAGAGGCAACATTAAAATTTAAGCGTGGAGATGAATGATTTTGATGACTTAATCAAGTCGAAACTTGACAAGATTGACAAGTTACAAAATAAAGACACATGGAGTTTATTGGAGTCCAAACTTGATCACATTGACCATCCTATACAAAATGCAGAGAAATATGATGCTGAAGTCAATAAAAAACTAAGCACAATACCTAAGTCATTTAATGATGCGCATTGGACCACATTGAAATGGAGATTAAATTTGATAAAACAGAGAAAGGACACCATTTACTCCGCTAAAACGATTGAGAGTATCATGTTTCTTTTTACATTAATACTCTTTATAAAATTCCCAGGATTTTTCTTTCCAATCAAAGATACTCATAGTTTGCCTATTGAAATTGCTCAGTTAAAATCAGATATTGATCCAGCGGAGCTTTACCGTGCCCCACAAATCAATGAATCAAGAAATTTCAAACAATCGATACGAAATCAAAATACTACCAAAATAAAATCGCTGAAAACAAAACCATCTGATATTGAGCTGCCATTTTTAATATCCCAAAAGTCAACACCATTACATTCTATAAATCCAAATGAAAGTGGTTCCGTAAATATAGGATATTTAAACAGTCATCTTTTAATTCCACTGGCTTCTAAAATCGGTATAAATGAAGATTCTGTGGCAGCCAAAACACAAATAAATACCCTAGTAGTAGCAGAAAGTTTGCCATCGATAGAACACAAACCACAATCAGAGTATGCATTGATCGTACCAATGCAATTTACAACTCCTCATCAAAATACCAAGCATGGTTTAGGAGTTTGGGTTTCAAAAGACGTAAATATGATAAATACACCTTTTGATAAGGTATATTCTCTCGCATCTTACAATAAAGAGGCGCTAAGTAATGCTGTAAGTATTTTTTATGAACAAAGGCGAGGAAGATTGGCTTTGGATTTTGGAGCAATGTATGCTGCTAAGAGTTACTCCCCACAGCAATTAAAGGAAACATATGGAGCATTTGATGGTTATTATTTTGAAAAAAGCCTAGACCGCATCCATTATAAGATTGGTTCTATGTATACTAATATGAAATATGATGCTTTATCATATAAAAATTTAAATGTTTTTTTAAGTGGTGGCGTACAATGCAATGTCATTTTAGCTGCAGAGTATAATATCTCAGATGATTTGGTTCATGGCAGTGTCACTGGCAGATTTGCACAACCAGAAGACAAACTTTCTGAGAAAACATTTACCAGAGGCATCCTGCATAATGCATCTTTTGATGAGAGCTACTTTGTATCAGCAGGTTTCGGTTTAGGAGCTTCATACAATATTACAAAAAATACTTCACTATTCTTACAAGGTGGCTATCAAAGGCAACTGTTCAGTAAAGATCTAGGAATAGGTCCAAATAAGGATAAAATTCATACATCTTCTTTACAGTTTGGTGCAGTGACATATATAAACTGACACTTTCTCAAAGTAAGGTATCACTAAATAAAAAATCTTAAACTATTTTCGCAATTATTACTTTGATCTTAAAAATTGTTTATATTTTTGTATTCAATATCAATTATATTTTTGTAGATATGAGTGTTATAGATTTTGCCAGAGTGATTATTTATCGCTTCCACGAAAAAGGTCTTGAAATTTTCCTCATAAAAAATGAGATGGACAAAGATGCTGATATTTGGCGGATTCCTGAAGGTAGTACGCTGCATATGTCTCAGGCTGGAAAAAACCTTGATCTCATAGATTTGGATATGGTGGAAGACTCAAATGGTAACAAAATTAAAACACTAGCCATTGAAGGTGACTGGCATGATATTCCATCCATAAGAGGTATGCTAAAACACGACGTCAGACTTGTAAAACAAATCGTAAAAGAAAATTTACCTGAAAGTGAAAAAGGCACCTATTTTGCCGTCAAAGAAGCATTCAAAAAGGTGTTGCCTCATGAATACAAAGCAATCAAAGAACTAAAAGATATTCTATTAGATAGAAACTCTGTCACCAATCTTTGATTTGAATTCATGTCAGAAAAAATTGATACTCTATCCAATACAAATTTCAATTTCCCAAATCAGAGTTCCGTCTACCATGGTAAAGTAAGAGATGTTTACTTGGTTGGCAACTTATTTGTTTCGATTGTTACAGATAGGATTTCAGCATTTGATTATATTTTACCTAAAGCCATACCGTACAAAGGCCAGGTATTAAATCAGATAGCTGCCTATTTTCTTGAAGCTACGAGAGAAATTGTTCCCAATTGGTATGAGAAGAGCCCAGATCCAAATGTCAGTATAGGTTCTATCGCAGACCCAATAAGGATAGAAGTAGTGGTTCGCGGATATCTTACTGGTCATGCTTGGCGAACATATAATTTAGGTAAAAGAACCCTCTGTGGTGTGCCCCTTGCGGAAGGCATGAAAAAAAACCAAGCTTTTGAACAGCCTATAATCACTCCAACTATAAAGGCTATTGAAGGCCATGATTCTGATATTTCAGAAGAAGAATTATTAAATCATCAACATATTTCACCAGAAAATTGGGAAATTATTAAACGTTATGCTTTTGATCTGTTTGGATTAGGTCAAAAAATGGCCAATGAACGTGGATTGATATTGGTTGATACTAAATATGAATTCGGATTTTCAAAAGGTGAGATCATTTTGATTGACGAAATTCACACACCTGATAGCTCACGCTATTTTTATAAGGAAGATTATGAAAATTCGATTAAAACTGGTGATGAGCCAAAGCAGTTGTCAAAAGAATTTGTTAGAGAATGGCTTCTATTAAACGGTTTTAGTGGACTTGAAGGACAGAATATTCCTGAGATGGATGATCAGATTGTCACAGCTATTTCAGACAAATATATAGAGTTGTATGAACTGGTGACTGGAAAGACATTCATTCGTGAGAATACTACAAATTTTGAAAACAGAATTTATAATAACCTACTACCCTACTTGAGTTAGTCACAATTTACAGACTTTTTAATGCGCAGGTCTTACTGAGCGAGATATTGACCATGTGCGCCCACGCTACCATCAAGCCACCCAATACACTAAAGATTAAAATCCAACCATGATGTTCAACCATTCCGACAATAAGAAAGGTAAATCCTATTCCTGCTATGATAAGTGGTCTTGATTGCCTATGTAATTTCAAATAATCTCCAATCAATGAGTAACCAGCTATGATAATGCCTGTAATGATTACAAACCAATCTATAGCGTGATTATGCAACCATGTACTTGTATTGAGCATCCCTAGTGAAATAAGAACCGGAATGGATGAGCAATGAATCGCACACAACATCGCTGTGAAAAATCCGGCCATATCTGCATTAATCTTGGATAATATCTTCATTAAACCACAATTTCGGCACAAAGATAATAATAATTTTCTAAATGCAACAATATTGCATTTAGAAAATTATTTCCATATCATTCTACGACTCCAATCATTTTACTATTGCCCTTTGGATACAAAAAGAGCATATTTCTTGAGAGTCAAAGGTATTTGCTCATATGAAGATGGCACTTCATCAAGCTCATCATTCAAAGTGATAAAATATTTCCTTCGTGTATACGGATCTATACTGATATGGAAGTACCGCACTAGATATCCTTGAAGTACAAAATCATATTGGTCATAGATACACTCTGGTATTCCAATGGTGCTATGCTTTGGTACAATCATACCGATTGTCTTTACATCTTCTATAATTTCCTTTTCCCTACTAACACTTCCAATTTTTGTGATGGAGAAAATAATAATACTAAAAAATAATATATAAGCAATCTTAGAAAATACATTGAATCTTGTGGGATATTGCTCGCTAAAAATCTTAACAATTTTCTCTACTTTATCCAGTGTAATCAAGGCAAAAGCAATTGCAAAAAATGGCAGTGCCGGCAACATATACCAGCTTTTTTGTACCATGGTCAACATTAAAGGTAAGGTTCCTGCTAAACCTAAGAGGACAAAAAATAAAATATCATTGCCGAACATAGATACAATAGATGAAGAATTGATTTGTTTTCTTCTGGCAACCAATAAACTAATCATAACCATCAACCCAGGCAACAACTCAACAAATAGTTTATAAATGATAAAAAACCTATGCCCTACAGTAGGCATTGTATCAACTCTTCGCAATAGTCTTTCATAAAAATAGATGGATAAGCTTTCTCTTGCATCAGGAAAAAGGAGTATAGCACTATAAATGATACCAAGCGCAGTGACCATTATCAATGTCGGTACAATGACACTTTTAAAATCATATTTTCTGAAAGCCAAGGCAAAAGCCATAGGCAAAACTAAAGGAAATAAACCAGGAACACATTGGGAAAATGTGGCAAAAAAAATGAATATCCCCACGAAAATCCAACTTTTGGTGTCCGTTCTGCCTTGTTTTAAACTCCTATACCCAAGTATTACAGCTAGTAAAATGAAAAGACTCATTGTATTCTCAATCATGTTATGCCTAAATGACCAAAAACTGACAGGTATTATAGCCCAAAAGAAAACAGGAAGCCATCCAAAATTGTGATATTTAGGGATATTAGATACAATAATTTTCCATAATTCATTTATTAAATAAAAATGCATTAAAAGCATTACAAATGTGAAGACACGTTCCACATAGATAGAATCACCGAAAATCCAAAAAAAAACTGCTTGAATCCCAAAAAATAAGGGTGGCTGTTCATGAAAAGAAGGAATACCTTCCAAGTTCAAGGTACTATATTGTAAAAACCAAAAATTGCCTATACCCTCAGCCAAATTTCTTGAGACACATGTATACAATACGCCATCCTGAAACATCCCTTCTTGTACTAAAATGGGAAGTGAAAGCCCAATAATGATACTAATCGAAAAAATCCAAAAAGGTAAATGTGCCTTGGAAATTCTCATGGATTCAATTGAAATTTAATTTGAAAATGCAAAGATATCAGTATTGGATCACAAAAAGTACAATGAAGGAATATTCCCTTTTTTAAATGAATAACTAAGGTATAACAACTAAAAGTAATATATTTGCGGCAAACTTTAAAACATGAAGTTATTAGAAGGTAAAGTTGCCCTAGTGACAGGTGGTTCTAGAGGTATCGGTGAGTCAATAGTCAGAGCATACGCGGCTCAAGGCGCTTCAGTGGCATTCACATATATTTCATCAACTGACAAGGCCATGATGATACTTAATGACATCAAGAACAATGGCATTGACGCTGAAATGTTTCAATCTGATGCTGCGGATTTCAAACAAAGTGAAGAATTGATTCAGAAAGTGACTGAAAGATTTGGCAGGATAGATATCTTGGTAAACAATGCAGGGATAACGCGTGATGCTCTTATGCTTCGTATGACAGAACAACAATGGGATGAAGTTATCCATGTGAATCTAAAGTCTATTTTTAATTTGACGAAACACGTACTCAAACCAATGATGAAGCAACGTCAAGGATCTATCATCAACCTTAGCAGTGTTGTTGGTGAATTTGGAAATGCGGGGCAAGCTAATTATGCTGCATCTAAAGCAGGAATTATTGGATTTACGAAGTCGATAGCTAAAGAAGTTGGCTCAAGAAATATAAGATGCAATGCTATTGCACCTGGTTTTATTGCAACTGATATGACACATGCACTTACTGAAGATCAAAGGAAAGCCTATGAAGATAATATTCCATTGAAACGATTGGGGAATCCAGATGACGTAGCCAATGCTTGCCTTTTTCTTGGCAGTGATATATCTAGTTACGTTACTGGTCAGGTAATTAGTGTTTGTGGAGGATTAAATATATAACATTGGCAGTCACACCATATCAATCACAAGAATCCAAAAAAAGTCAGGTTGGTCGAATGTTTGACCGTATTGCCCCTTTTTATGATTTTTTAAACCATTTTTTATCTTTAGGTATAGACATTTGGTGGCGAAAAAAAGCAGTAAATCATTTGAAATCTTTATCGCCAAAATACATCTTAGATGTGGCGACCGGCACAGCTGACCTTTCTATTGAGGCTGCGCAAACTTTGCTTCCAACTAAAATTATTGGAGTCGACATTTCACAGAAAATGTTGGATGTTGGTGCAAAAAAAATAATTGAAAAAAATTTAACAAATGTTATTTCCTTAGAAAAAGGAGATAGTGAACATCTACGATTTGAAACAGATACTTTTGATGCTGTCATGGCAGCTTTTGGTGTCAGAAACTTTGAAAATTTACAAAAAGGATTGTCTGAAATGTATCGTGTATTGAAGCCAGGAGGTCAAATTATGATATTAGAATTCTCACAACCCAAAGGATTTCCCTTAAAACAACTCTTCAATGTATACTTTAAAAACATTTTACCCGTTATAGGAAAGATTAAGTCAAAAGACAAAGATGCTTACAAATACCTTTATGAATCGGTACAACAATTTCCTAGCTACGAAGCTTTTACAAAAGAGCTCAGTACTGTTGGATTCAAGCAATCAGGTTTTAAATCATTGACAGGAGGAATATGCGCTATATATTTTGCAATAAAATAATTTTTATCTTCTTTATTACTATTCTGGGTGTATCGAATTTATATAGTCAGATAGGTGGAAGAGAAAATTATAATTTCAGGGAGTTCAATAGAAAATCCTACTATTTTGGTATCAACATTGGTATCAATAACTCGAGTTACAAGGTATTCCAATCAAAAAATTTCATTGGAAATGATAGTATTCGTGTGACCCAAGGCAATGCAGCCACAGGAGTAAATATGCATATGATAACCAATTTAAAAATTGGTGAATATTTTGATTTTAGGTTTTTACCCGGTTTTTCATTTGCTCAAAGAAGTCTGCAATATACCAACGTATCTGATTCACGAGTAATAGACAGGAAAATCGAATCTGTCTTTTTTGAACTTCCTTTTCATTTGCGTTTTAAGTCAGACCCATATAAAGACAAGCGTGCTTTCGTTGTGGCAGGGCTCAAATATAGCTATGATGTGCAATCTAACTCAAAATCAAGACAATCTATTCTCAAAATAGCACCTCATGATTTTCAATATGAAATAGGTATAGGCATGCAAATGTTTTACCCATATTTCATATTTTCACCTGAAATCAAATTCTCAAGAGGTATCACAAATATCTTGATTTATGACAATACTCTGAACGAGGCAAAAGTACTTGAAAATGTTGTCTCACAAATTTTTACACTTTCATTTAATTTTGAAGGTTAAATGGTTTGAGTCATACCTAATATATAGAGTATAAGTTTTTGAAATTTTATTCTTTGCTGATTATTCTGCGTTCTTCAGCCAAATGTCATCATTCTTATGTCATAAATGACATTTGTACATTAACATTTCATAATTTTATATCTATCATTGACAATCCATATCATCTCTTCACCACCTTACCTTCTCTTACTACTACATTTTCTCCCTTCCTTCTTGATGGAAGGGCTAGGGATGGGTTGACAAAATCCACTACCTTCCACACATACATACCACCTTGTAAACCGCGCATGTCAATGCTATTCTGGCCATAATAGATGCGCTGCGTGAGTACGGCTCTACCTGTGATATCATAGATCATGATCTGTCCATGAGCAGGGACATACTCGCCAAGGGTCACTATAAGATAATCTTCTACTGGATTAGGGAAGAGTGAGATATCTGCTCTTGTTATCTGGGTGTCATCACTTCTTACGGTGCCCAGGGTGATATCTCTACATACAGTATTGCTGCTATTTTCATTACTGACGGTGAGGCAGACATGGTAAGTGCCGTTACCCGGAAAGGTGTGGTATGGATGTTGTGTGGTGACTCGCGGGCTGCCGTCACCAAAATCCCACTCCCATGTCTCAGGTCTGAAGTAGCTGAGATCCGTAAAACGCAGCCTGAGATAGTCTATGCTATCCGGCTCGTAACGATACTTTGCGACGGGATGATTGTCGAGACCCAGTGTGTCACATGGTGAGCCATCCAGTGGGCCTAGGCGATAGTGCGGGAAGTTGGGGATGGACCATGGATTGTTGGGAATTTTTAAAGCGTGCTGCCGAAAGGAGCACGCCTGCCCTGCTTCGTTGGGATAGTCCATGATGTGCATATATCTAGAACTGGCAGAACCCGATACATTGTACAATCTACCATCTGGGCCATAGCCCCAAAAGCCAAACTGAGTAGTAAATATGCCTGGCCAATCTGTTGGGTCTTGAAAACCATCATAGGTGGCCAGATGAACCCTTGGTATAGTCAAATCGTTCACATCGTATTGATATAAGTCATTCATATTATTGACATACAAATACCGATCATCAGGAGAGAAGGCTATTCCCTGGCCGACAGATGCTTCAGGTATGACTAAGGTATCAAAAAAGGGGTTAGACAATAGTCCACTGCACCTGTCAAAATCAAATATTGAGATGACCCCAATACTGTCCCAATATACACCATCATTCACTGCATACTTATCTCCTTTGTGGGAGAATGTTGCATTTCCTGCTGAATAATTAACATTTAATTTTCCAATATTTTGGGTATTCACCAAATGTACTCCTTGACTATCCAACAAGAAAATATAATAAGTTGTGTTATCATCACTGATGGCGATCAACCACCAATCTCTCCCATTGGCATGGCGACATGAATGTAAATAGCCATCTTTAAGTTCAGTATTTATTAATATATGATCTTTGCTGATGACACAGCCTTTTGTATCATTACATTCCCTATCTACTATTGAGTAAAATATGCCCACAGTCTCACTTATATTTGTATTAAAGTTGACATTAAATACATATAGATATTCCTTCCCATTTTGTATAATGGGCAAGATAATGTTGCCTTGAAATTGATTTAATCCTAATTTTTCTCCAGTTGATTGAACAACACTGCCACGCCAGTAGTTGTTGTAATTTATCGTATCTCCACCTTGTATGGGCTGGTCATCTGGGCCATTTATCTGCATTCCATTGGTATAACAAAATAAGTCTCCTTCATTGGTACTATAATTACAATTCGTGCCATGCAATAAAAACCTTCTATAAGTATAATATTCAATTTGCATTGGTTCGGTGTTGAAGTTTAGTGTAAAAGGCGTAAAAATTTTATCCGTGTCATTTTCGATTTGTTCTATCGTTCCAAAACCATAATGACCAAGTACCCAGTTATAGTCATTTTCCTGACCAAATAAAGAATGATTCAATATTGAAATATAGATAAATAGTAGAAAAAATTTTATGTACATAATTCAAAATTGGTAAATTTTAAAATAAAAATTCAGGTGAGAAAACACTTTTTCTCACCTGAAATAGAATACATTATTGTATTTTAATTACTTTTTAACTCTAGTTCCGCTTTCTACAGTTTGTATTGTCACGAAATATACGCCACTTTGTAACTCAGAGATGTCAAAACTATGTGTATTTCCTTCTACTTGTTTTATCTTCACTCCTGTAGGTTCATGATGTCTATACGCGCTATGTCACCAGCATACTCTATAGTAAGTTTGCCATTAGTAGGGTTTGGCATCAAACTTACATTTCTGTCAGACTTGTTTTGAATCGACCGTGGTTCTACACTTTGCGTACACTGGGCATCATCATAATAGGTTTCGTATCCCAATCCAGCTAACATATTGCGTGAGAGCACTACCGTCTCTTTGTATAATGGCTCGCATAGTTGGGCCAAACTTTGCAATGATGCCAAGTGATGTGCTACTACGTATGTATCTCCATATATCAGCTTGTCCATCAATATATTGGCATATTGCTGTGCAGCCAAGGTATATGGTTTATCATTTGGCAAATTACTGACTTCAGATTTTAACACTTCCAAAGCACCCCGATTGTCGAAGTTTGCAACTTCGATGTCATATCCTTCCGGTCTGTGACCGAATACAGATGACCAGTTTTTAATAATTCCATTTTTCATTAATTCCATGTTCGTTTATGTTTAGCTTTGACAAAGTTACTTTTTATTTGATGAATATTCAATAGTATTTCCCACATTTTAAGGTTTTAGATGATGCTTTTATCCCGATCTAGGCAATTCCATGCCACCTATGAATTCCATATGCCCTACATTTTCACCACCTTACCTTCACTTACTACTACATCTTCTCCCTTCCTTCTTGAGGGAAGGGCTGGGGATGGGTTGACAAAATCCACTACCTTCCACACATACATACCACCTTGTAAACCGCGCATGTCAATGCTATTCTGGCCATAATAGATGCGCTGCGTGAGTACGGCTCTACCTGTGATGTCATAGATCATGATCTGTCCATGAGCAGGGACATACTCGCCAAGGGTCACTAAAAGATAATCTTCGACTGGATTAGGGAAGAGTGTGATATCTGCTATTGTTATCTGCGTGTCATCACTATTGACGGTGCCCAGGGTGATATCTCTACATACAGTATTGCTGCTATTTTCATTGCTGACGGTGAGGCAGACATGGTAAGTGCCGTTACTCGAAAAGGTGTGGTATGGATGTTGTGTGGTGACTCGCGGGCTGCCGTCACCAAAATCCCACTCCCATGTCTCAGGTCTGAAGTAGCTGAGATCCGTAAAGCGCAGCCTGAGATAGTCTATGCTATCTGGCTCGTAACGGTACTTTGCAACAGGATGATTATCAAGACCCAGTGTGTCACATGGTGAGCCATCTAGTGGACCTAGGCGATAGTGCGGGAAGTTGGGGATGGTCCAGTGGTTGTTTGGTATTTTCAGCGCATGTTGCCGAAAAGAACAGGCTTGACCTGCTTCGTTGGGATAGTCCATGATGTGCATGTGTCTAGCTGAACCATACCCGGAGACATTGTAAAGCCTTCCATCGGGGCCGTAAGCCCAATACCCGAAAGTAGTAAAATATAAGTATTCATGTGGGTGACTTTGAAATCCATCAAATGTATCTAACAGTATTCTGGACTTCTTTATTTCTGTAGCATCCATGTCATATTGATAGAGCTCATAGTCATTGTTGGCATATAAGTATTTGCCATCGGGAGAAAAGATAGCACCTATGCCTACGCCAGCTTCATAGGTTGGAATAGTATCAAAAATCCCATTAGAAAGTATGCCTGTACATCTATCAAAATCGAATAAAGAGACCAAAGTACTATTTTCCCAATACAAAGCATCAATGTTTACCATCTTTTCCCCA
Organism: Saprospiraceae bacterium; assembly: GCA_041392785.1. Lineage (GTDB taxonomy): Bacteria > Bacteroidota > Bacteroidia > Chitinophagales > Saprospiraceae > OLB9. The sequence goes on along the minus strand of JAWKLK010000007.1, from coordinate 108,879 downwards.
TTTAAGGAAAAGTAAGTCATACCTACAGAAATGCCCTTGTGAAGATTTCCAATAACAAGTGTGTGTATTAAGTCAATTCCATTTGGGTTTAATAAATACACATAATAATCAATATTTTTTATATCAGCAATAATCACCCACCAATCTCGTCCATTTGCATGTTTCACAGCTTGAATTGGGTTTTTTAGATACCCATTATGGAAAAGTTGATCTTTTTCTTTAACACCTCCTTTGTTTACATACTTGCTTTTTGAAATTATTCCATATTTTGCTAAATTAATATCTATAAAGGTATCATCTGGATAAATAGTAGCAAAAAATATCGAATCCTGTTGCCCAGGCCAAGGCAAAAAAAGCATTCCTTGTGTAATGGTAAATCCAAAATTTCGAATAATATTGGTATTTCCTTCTCGCCACAGTTCCCAAAAGGCGCCGTAATTGATAGTATCCGCCCCAAGTAGTACTTTATCATCTGCTCCATCTATGCTCATACCATTGCTGTAACAAAATAATTCGCCTGTTGGATGACATAAGGAGGCACAAGTAGCATCAAAATTCATTGGGCGCGCAGACATCCATTCGAATTTCATTGGGTCTTCATTAAAGTTCAATCTAAAAGGCGTCCAAGAAGTATCAAATACAATTTGGTTTCTTCTATCCCCCATAATCCAATAATAATCTTCCTTTTGTGCATGTAATACATCAGATATTAATAAAAGAAGGGTAAATAAGAAGGATACTTTTATAATGGGTGACATTTTTTTTAAATTTTTGGATGATTGAATGGTTTATAATAATAAAATTCGGGCGAGGGGCCTCGCCCGAATTCATACTTTCGATTACAGTTTTACAAGTTTTATGAATTCCTCTTTACCACTACTGAGTCGAAATTTCAACACATACAAACCAGACGTCCAGTTACTGATATCTATATTGTGCAAGTCTTGACATTGTTTGATTGCATAATACAGTTGACCGTCAGCTGCTATTGCATTTACTTCTGTGATGGTTTCATCTCCAGCTATTCTGATGTCAACAGTGGTCGAAGCGGGATTGGGAGAAATTGATACTATTGCCTTAGCCTCCGTACTAACACGTATTCTTGATTCAGTTGGATTACACGCATCAAAGTATTGCATAGGTATTCCCAGTATCAACAATACATTTCGTGCCATAGTCACTCCTTCACCATTGTCAAGGATACACTTTTCGGCTATTTGTTGTAGTTTCGAGAGATGATGTTGCATGACATAGGGTTTTCCTAATACATAATAATCAACCCATGCCGTAAGCGCGTCCTTATAATCCCTTGCGTATTCAGTATCATTTGGAATTGCACTTATACGTATTTTGATTGCAAGAGCTTCCGATGCGAATCTTGCTTTTTGTCCGTTTTGTTGGCTTTGAAGTTCGGTATTCAAAGCTTCCAATTCATTTTTAAGTAAATGCAAGTGCTCCACTAATGATGAATTGGATGTATAATCTGGGTCAGACAAAATATCAAAAATTTGGCTTGATTTCAGGTCAATGGCATTAAAAATGGATTGCATTGCAATATTTTCCTGCTCAAGAGGTAAAAAAGCAGTGTTGATGACATTTTCTAAATTTGCCAAATTCTTTAAACCTTGCTCTGCTTGTTCATACTTCATTTCCAAATCTTTATCAAATGATACTGTTTGATGTGAGTCCATATACCCTAATGCTTCTTTTTCTAAAAACCACCTATTATAAGCATCATATCCTGTATCGCTTCCTTCGGCGTCTATCATAGCAGAAAGATTCGCTCCTGGATCTTGCAAAGCTTCAGGCTCGAAAGCGCCATCCCAACAGGTATTTTCAAAGCCATACTCGTAGAAAAACCAACCATTGGAAGGATTCGTGGTAGGTTTGAAAGTGCCATTTATCAGGCCAGGTATGTATGGAGGTTGTAGCACGGGATCGACTAAAAAACGATTAAACTGCAAACTAGAGAATTGCGATTTAGCTCTTCGAGTACTTCCATACCATACGTTGGATTTGTGAGATTGCACTCCTATAAGGGCATGATCTAATTCTAAACCATTTGATGATTGATTATTCATTAAATTGGATTTAAAATTTGTACCAGGAGACATGCCATAAAAAAAGAAACCGGTCTGCAAATTATCCACCCAGTTGCACTCCAATCTGGAAGAAGGAGATTGAAACGTTTGGACAGCTCTTCCAAGCGGATTTGTACCAGTGATATTATTATCGTGCATATAAGTCTCCGAAGCATTTGAAATTAAAATTCCTTCCTGCCCGACAATGCCAGTCAGATTTATATTGTTGTTATAAATTCTGTTTTTATTGACATGCAAAGATGCAATTCCAAAATAAGCTCTAGACCTTATAATATTATTATTGTGGATAGCAGTTCCAAATTCACTACACGAAGTACATGATAATACAATTTCAGATGCATTTTCGTCTATTTGATCATTTGTGATTATATTAGAATAAATGCGATTGATAGACCCATTATTATTTAAGAAATAAATACTACTATACCCATTATTAATGATATTGGAATTTGCATCTATTGTACCTCCTAAGTTATTTTGGCATTTTATTCCATAGGCATTAGTAGTATTAAAATTAGAAATCCTATTATCTCTAATTTTAATATTTGACAATACAGCATTGTTTATACTAACGCCAATTTTAACACCTGATATTATATTTTCTTGAATTGTATAATTACTTCCGCCTGATGCTACAATGGCATAACCACTTAATTCTGGACTAGTGGCTGTGTCATCTTCATAAGCACCCCTCATATTTATAAAATTGTTTTCATAAATTTGGAGATTAGTATTAATTCCAATTATTCCATTTCTTAAACCGTCAAAAGTGTTAATTCTTGGGTCTTGAATTGTCCCTGTGTAAAAGCTGCCTGTATTATCTAATTTTATACCAGCATAACTGAGTCCATCAGCAGGGTAGCCCATTTGTCCAAAGTAAGGAGGTTTGAGATTACCACTGCATTTGAAACTACAAATATTTGGGCTATTAGGAAAATGATCAACTGCATTTACACCAATCACATTATTTATAAAAGTTACATTTTGGATGCTGGCACTGCCTCCATTAATAAATATACCATTATTAGCATCTTCAACTATTGAATTATGGGCAATTGTTAAGCTTCCACCATTATTGACTGTGATACCCTCCCACATTGTGATACATCCTTTAAAATGTGTATTAAATACAGTGAGATGATTTTCCACTATTAATTCAGCACCATCGCTCATAATCCATTCTCCAGAATATAAAAAATTACCAAAAGTGATGGGCTCATCAATTATCAAAGTACCTTTTAAATAAGCAAGAAAAGGACTAAAATTATTACTAATTCCGTGTGTTGCAGCATATTGACTCCAAAGCAGAGGGGTGTTGCCACAGTCTATGGTAATATACCTAGTGTTTAAGATTAAACTATCGCACCTACTTTCAAATGTCCTGCAATTAACCACAACATTGGATGAAAAGGTTGTAGTATGACCGCACCCATCTGAGATGGAAAGCGTTACAGTATATGTACCATTAGAAGAATAGACATGTGATGGATTTTGATCTGTCGAGCTAGTTCCATCTCCAAAGTCCCAAGTGTATGTTAACCCTTCTCCTGTTCCCGTAAAGGTAAAACTGACAAAATTAAGAGATCCTTCACAAGTTACAATATTAGTAAAAGATGCAATAGGTTCATTACAAATACAATCAACAATAATTACATGCTTGAAATCGATAGAATTTCCACAATTATCATTTATCAAATGCCACACTTCATATGTTCCATTAGTACTATACGTATGTGATGGATTACTCTCTGTGCTAGTAGTGCCATCACCAAAGTTCCAAAAATGAGTTTGTTGATTATTAGATTGTGTTGGGTTGAACTTAAATTCACCACATGAAATATTTTCTTCTACAAATTCAGCATCAAGTGCACAATTGGTTACTCTAAGCGAAATGTTATCTATAGCAAACGGCTGCTCACTTGAATTAATAATAAATATATAATTAATGGGTTGATCAAACTGTGAAGTTAAAATATTTAAATCGTACGATTGAAATCCTGATGAGGATATAGTAATTGTCCCTAAACATTGTGATTGAAATACTGATCCATCTCCACAAGTTGTAATTTCTCCACAATTCCTACTTACTCCACGATCATTGATATCACATGGCGGTACAGAACTACCCCATATTTCAGCTTGAGCACCAATATCAGATCGCCCATCAAACTGTAAATTAAGATTACAAAAATTATAAGGAGCATCATGAATAGACAAAACTACAGTTTCATTTATATTAGGAAAATCTAAAAAGGTATTACCGTTGTTTTCCACAAGGTCTGCAGAAACATTGTTACATTGTGGAGTATTTTCAAAGTAAAAAGGTAAACCAAAAGTCACCCATGATTCTGGTATAGTTGATTCAAAATCATGGTAACAAAGTGTATTTATGCATTCATTGGTTGGTAAAAACTCACAATCGCAATTCAATTCAAATATTACTTCAATTATGGCATTAAAATTAACACAATCACCATTGGATTTTACCACTTCGTAAGTAACTACAACTTCATATCTTTGCAAATTCATATTTCGATTGGCTTGTATATTAGTCCCGTCAAATGTAACAAGACCTTGTAAGGATGGCACTATGGTCTCAACACCAATTACATTAAAGTTTGTAAAATTGTGAATAAGTCTGCAATTAATTTCTTCTATAGGAATTGAAATACTATTTTGACAGGTTATAAAAGTATTCGTACAACATCCATCCAATTCTGTGCAAGCTATACCAGAACTATTTCCTGAATTTATAATGTCTATAAATTGTCCGTCGCAGGATGTTGTTTGTAACCCAGTCTCACATGTGATTAAAATCTCATCGGAACTTAGAAATTTCCTTTCACCGAGAGCTAGACCGCCATGCATTAAATAACTGGCTCCTGCCAAATGTGACAAATTGTCATTAGCCCCCAATAATATATTGTTGCTTCCAATGGTAGGTTGAAAAGTTGAAATTGGATTATAGTTATTGTGATAGCATTTACCAGCACAATCTAACATATTTCCAGCTTGTCCATTAATCAGCAGATCGTACGGAGTTACAAACAAGTTATCAGAAATTGTTGGACTAAAAGTTATCAAATGCATTGCTTCATGTAAAACGACCGTAAATAAATCAAATTGATCTCCAGTTTGTGGATCTGGGTAGCCAGTAAAAAACTGATTATTATCTGAATGGACTTGACTGATTGCAATAATACCATCAATCGATGAATTATTTGAATATCTGCTCAATCCATTTAACTTCTGGTAAATTGTTGAATAGGTTAATTCTATTCCATCTTGACAATAATCAATTTTACCATACGTAAGGCCTGAAGCTGTTCCTAATCTGTCATTATCAGAAAAAATAATTTTTTGAAAATCAATGTTGATTTCAGCGTTATTAACGAGTACTCCGCAATTTGTAAATACTTGTCTTTGAACTAAAATATTATTTAAATATTCAAAAACATCAGTGCAAACATCAATCTCACTTTGAGAAAAAACATTTTGTGGAAAAATCAAATTAAAATTACCTACTTGCACCATAGTTGTGGGGATAGGAATGTTATTTCCTTGTGGAATAATGTCGTATGAATTACCGAATCTATCATAATATATCAAATCTGGATCAGTGGAGGTCGCTTGATGAGGAGGTAATTCTCCACAAAAACTACTTTGAGAATATCCATAATTAAAAGATACATTAAATAAAAAAACAAAAATTTCAGATAGGTTATCCATTCCTGCTTAGAAAAAAAATTAATGAATTTTTTTCTAAAAATATGGAAATTGTGTGTGTGTGTGTGTGTGTGTGTGTGTGTGTGTGTGTGTAAATCATTGATTTACTAACACTTACATTTCTATTCATGATTAAAAAAATTTAGTTTTAAACTACTATAATTGTCTTCGGACTAAAAATAACCATCAGTTTTAACTAGTATTCGGTCTTTAGGAAATTTTGGTGCTTTTTACAATGTAAAGTAAATTTAAGTTAACAAAAAATAAAAAAATATCAATACAAAGCTACTGTCGCATTTTAATAAAAACAAAATATTTATGGGTGAATTTTGGTATATTTTTTATTGTAATGCGTTATATATTGATTTATAAATAGTTAATTCATTCTTGCACATCACGTGGGTACATGTATATTTTTAATATAGTAAGTAAGAAGTTGTATTTAGCTTTTAACTTCAATTATACTTCGCTGTCGACTTATGTTTGTATCACTCCTGGATTAAACTTTGCTACTTCTCCATGATTGGCCATTTCGATACCTAAAGAAATCAATCTTCTTGTATCTCTGGGATCTATGATAGCATCAATCCACAATCTAGCTGCTGCATAATAAGGCGTGGTTTGTGTGATATATTTTTGCATTGTCTCATTATATAAGTTCACTTCATCTTCCTTATTTGGAGCCTGACCTTTGTGTTTAAGGTTGGATACTTGTATTTGAGTCAATACTTTTGCAGCTTGTGCGCCTCCCATCACCGCAATTTTCGCAGTCGGCCACCCAACTATTAGTCTCGGATCGTATGCTTTGCCACACATGGCATAATTACCCGCTCCATATGAATTGCCTACTACAACACTTATCTTAGGTACTGTCGAATTGGCTACGGCATTTACCATTTTTGCCCCATCTTTTATGATGCCACCATGTTCAGAACGCTTTCCCACCATAAATCCCGTGACGTCATGCAAGAAAACCAAAGGAATCTTCTTCTGATTGCAATTCATAATAAATCTGGCAGCTTTATCTGCCGAATCAGAATATATAACGCCTCCAAACTGCATTTCCCCTTGAGCATTTTTTACTACAAGCCTTTGGTTGGCTACAATACCTACTGCCCAACCATCAATCCTTGCATAACCGCATAGAATTGTCTTGCCATAATCCTCTTTATATTGTAAAAACTTCGATTCGTCCACCAAACCATGAATAATATCAAGCATGTTATAGGGTTTGGAAGGATTTTCAGGAAATATGCCTAAGATATTTGCATTTTCCTTGATCGGTGGTTTTGGAGTTTCCCTATCAAAACCTGCAAAGGCAGGAGCTGCCACCTTAGAAACCAACGTCTTGATTGTATCTAGACATACTTTGTCATTCGGCATTTTGTAGTCAGTGACACCCGATATTTCGCAGTGGGTTGTGGCGCCGCCCAATGTCTCAGAATCTACATCTTCTCCTATAGCTGCTTTTACTAAGTAAGGTCCAGCTAAAAAAATTGATCCTGTGCCCTCTACTATCAATGCTTCGTCTGACATTATGGGCAAGTATGCTCCACCAGCCACACAACTGCCCATAATAGCAGCAATTTGTGGGATTCCCATTGATGACATTTTTGCATTATTTCTAAATATTCTACCAAAATGTTCTTTATCCGGGAATATTTCATCTTGCATTGGCAAGTAAACACCTGCTGAATCCACCAGGTAAATGATAGGAATTTTATTCTCCATGCTGATTTCCTGAGCTCTAAGATTCTTCTTTCCTGTGATAGGAAACCAAGCCCCTGCTTTTACGGAAGCATCATTTGCTACGATGATGACCATTCTTTTTGAGACTTTGGCTATGCATACGATTACACCTCCGGCTGGACATCCACCTTCATTTTCATACATTTCAAAACCCGCAAAACTGCCGATTTCAATAGGATCAAAGTCTTTGTCTATTAAGTAATTGACTCTTTCGCGGGCAGTCATTTTGCCTTGAGCACGGAGTTTATCATTTTTTTCTTTCCCTCCACCTTCATGAATCTTATTTAGTCGCTTCTGTACCTGACTTACAAGAAGCAACATGTTGTCTTCATTCCTATTGAAATCTATTTGGGGGTCTACCATATCATCTACTTTCGAAATACATTAAAAAGATTGAATTATTGCAGCGAATTCATCTGCATTAAGACTTGCACCGCCTACAAGGCCTCCATCTACATCTTGTTTTGAAAAAATATCACGTGCATTAGATGCCTTGACTGAACCCCCATACAGTATTGGAATTTGCTCAGATACAGCAAATCCATATTTTGATGCTATAAAATTCCGAATGTTCTCATGCATCTCTTGCGCCTGTTCAGGTGATGCAGTCTCACCAGTTCCAATAGCCCAAATTGGTTCATATGCCAAAATCAATTTAGAAAAATCAAGATTATCCAGATGCCACAATGATGCTTCTAGTTGATTTGTGACATAGCTTATATGATTTCCTGCTTTTCTTATTTCAAGTGGCTCCCCACAACAAAATATAGGAATCAACCCACTGAGTAAAACTAGATCTACTTTTTTCTTTAGCATTTCATCTGATTCCCCAAATATTTCACGTCTTTCAGAATGCCCTATTATTATATTTGGAACTCCCATTGATGCTAGCATACCTACTGAAACTTCACCTGTGTAAGCACCTGAGGTAGCTGGAGCACAATTTTGCGCAGCCACTTGAATTCTTGTTTCCTGAGCTAACGACTGGACAAAAGAATGTAAATGCGTAAAAGGTGGTGCAATTATAACTGACACTTTGGTATCCCATTCATGTTTTAATAAATCCGTCAGTAAAGAATTCCCTTCAGGACTGGTAGTGTTCATCTTCCAGTTTCCGGCTGCTATTTTTGGTCGTGCCATAAAATTTTTAATTATTTTGCGATGGCAAAGCTAATCAAAATTTGACATTTTTTATTGGAAAAACTACCTAAATTACCAAATATAATAATCAGAGTTTTTAACTCATTGTACATAAGCTAATCATTCTCAATCTCATTGAAACATGGGTCAAAAGAGAAACTAGAAAAAAGATCTCTACATTAAAATATCTTTAGTATCAATATTCTCTTTATTAAGAAAATTTTAATGCTTGACTACTGGTATTTTATGATTTACATTGTAAAAAGCTGATAATAATTGGTCTAAATTTTGCGTTTACGCAATAAATCAAAGTTTTTCATGAGACTAATTTTTGTTTATTTTCTTTTCGTATTCAGTGTAATTCATATACATGCTCAACCCATCTTCACTGAAATGGAAGAAAAACTTGCTTTTGAATGTGATGTCATGATGCATGCATATGAAAGCCGATTCAGAATACAAGCACAAGATCGATTTATCGACCTATTCAATACTGCACTGAATAGTGAAGGGTCTTTTTCATACCCTTTCGATTCCTTAAAATGGATTTCAAAGCTAAGTTCTGATGATGGTAGATTTAGAATTTTTACTTGGGAGCTTAATATAAATAAAAATGAAACAAAATACTTTGGTTTTCTCCAAACTTCAGATGGTAAAACCTTCCCTTTAAATGATCATTTTAAAATTGCTGAGGACTTACTGACAGAAGAATTCAGTGCTCAAAATTGGTTGGGTACTACTTATTTTAAATTAATGCCCTTGGATACAAAAGATGGAACATGTTACTTACTATTCGGAAAGACTGTATGGAACGCCATCGAATCTGTTAAATTATTGGATGTACTCTTCTTTTCCAAAGAAGGAAAACCCTATTTTGGTAAACCAATATTCCAAGTTGTACACGGAAAAGAAACTAAACTTTTTAATAGAATCCTATTAAAATATGGATCAGATGGATTTTGTTCCCTAAATTACAATCCAGGCTTAGAGATGATAGTACACGATCATCTTATCCCTCGCATGAGTCGTATTGATCCCAATTATGAAACTTATGTTTCCGATGGCAGTTATACTGGATATACATGGAATGGTAATATTTGGGTTCAAGAGCCAAAATTAAAAGTAGATGTCCAAGAACAGGCTCCTAGGCCAAAACCTATATTGGATGGGAAAAACGTGTTTGGCAATTAATGTTTTTCCAATTTCTTTTGCTCTTCAAATTTAAATACTTCTTCGAAGATTTTGTCTATTTCTTCACCAGGAATGTCTTTGATTAATATTTTTTTATTTTGATCCAAGATAAATATTTTAGGTGTTGATTTAGTCTTGATTTGTCTATTAAATCTCTGATATTCATCGCCAGTATTGATAAAAGCTTCCATGCCTTTTTCCTTTACTGCTTTCCAACATTCTGGAAATTTTTCACCACCTTTTGTACAAATACTGACAACTTTTACACCTTTATCTCTATGTTTCTTTTCAAAATCAACAACAAACGGCATCACTTTCTGACAATGGCCACACTCAGGTGCCCAAAATATTAAGACGGTATATGGTGCTTCAACATCGTGTAAATGCATTGGCGTACCATCTTCTTTATATATAACGACGTTTGGTATAGTTTTACCTATGAGAATAGGACTCAAATCATTGGCATTGTCTTGCATTTTTTTAATATTTTCTTGATCCACCCAAGGAGCCTTCCCTTTGGAATAGTAGTTTTCAACAAGATGCACATAAAGTCCATCAAATCCTACTACTTTCATTTGCGCATATTTATTAAGTAGGTCAGCAAGAAAATATCTATATGCCTCATTATTTCCCTCCAATAAGCTAAGCACACGGTCTATCTCCAATTTCAATGAATCAGGAATTTGAGGGCTTAGTTTACTCAGATAGGTATCTATCTTTGGGTAGGTAAATGGCATTCTGATTAGAGCCGGATGCTGCATATTTATATTGTCAAAGTAATGCTTTTTGTAGTAATGGTATCTTTTCATCTGAAGTGAATCTCCGGCGCCTTCAAACTCAGGAATATCTATATCCATATTAGATTTAAGTAAAAATGCAGTCAAACTCTTTGGATTGTGATCTAATAGATTTTTTTGATATGCCTTCACATCAACATCCAAAGAGTTCAATTGATTTTCTGCCTCTTTGTCAACCAAATTTTTGGCCTTCGCTCTTTCAATCTTGGCACGAGCTGAATCCGCTAATGTTCTCTTATCTTTCAAGAAATTCAAAAATTCATAAAAAAGGTTGTTCTCAGGACTATTTTTGAACTTTATATTGGCCAAATCTGACGTATCTGCTATGATTGAAATGGCTTTTTCATTGGGTGAAATCAAAAATTGAATGAAATTGTTATTTGGTTTCATCATAACTAAATACATCCCTTCTGCCAATGTATCTTTTGTGGTGTATTCATATGTTCCTTTTTTATTCCTAAATATGGTGTCCTTTACAATTTGCTTCTCACCATAGTAATTTCCCAAAATAAGGGTATCATTGGTATATCCTTTAATATCTACTTTAATGGACTGCAGCTGGCCAAAAAGTGAAATGTTGGATAAGATTGCCAGAATTAAAATCAAATATTTCATACAATTAAATTTTGACCCATGAGTAGGAGAATGCAAAAAAACAAAAGTTATTTAGTTATTAGTTTCTATCAACCCATAAATTAAGTGAAATTTAACAATATTGCATAAAAACATAATGTGAATTGATGTATCCATCAGTTATTGTAAAACATTGCTTGCTTAATTTCTATCTTTGCATAAAATCTTTACAAGTTATGATAAACCTAATTAGTGACACCATCACTAGACCTGATGTCGGCATGCTTCAGGCGATGTTCAATGCAGAAGTAGGTGATGATGTATTCCACCAAGATAATACAATGAACGCTTTCCAAGAACGAATTGCCGGAATGTTTGGTATGGAAGACGCACTTTTTTGTCCATCTGGCACTATGACCAATCAAATTGCGCTTCGACTACATTTACAGCCCACTGAAGAGATCATATGTGACATCTCATCCCATATTTACCAATCAGAAACCGGAGGTTATGGCTTTAATAGTGGTGCTGCGATCTCATTAATCCATGCAGAAAATGGTATAATTACGCCTGATGACATATTAAAACATATCAAAGCTGGACATGATTGGCAACCAGTATCAAAATTGGTTGTAGTAGAAAATTCTAACAATAAAGGTGGAGGTAGTATTTATACTTTGGCTGAACTCGAAAAAATATCATCTTTTTGCAAGTTGCATGGTCTAAAATTACATTTAGACGGAGCGCGAATATTTAATGTTTTGGTTGAAACTCAAGATGATCCAAGAGATATTGGAAAATTATTCGATACCATATCTATCTGTATGTCAAAGGGATTAGGTGCACCAATAGGTAGTGTACTATTAGGAAATAAACAAGATATTAAATTAGCAAGAAGGTATAGAAAAGTGATGGGTGGTGGCATGCGACAAGTAGGCTATCTTGCTGCAGCTTGTGACTATGCATTGGATCATAATATTCCGAAGCTAAAAATAGATAATGCTAGAGCGAAAATACTTGGAAAACGCTTGGTTGGTAAAAATTATGTTTTGGATATAAAACCAGTACAAACGAATATCGTAATTTTTACTTTGAAAAACTTTATTAAAGACACGGACTTTATAAAAAATCTTGAAAAATTGGGGTTATTGGCTGCGCCATTTGGAGACAATACGATTCGATTTGTGTATCATTTGGATATAACACATGAACAGTTTGAAGAAAGTTTGATGGTAATAGACAGAATGGAACAGTTTTACATGTAAAAAAAATTCTCATTTGCATAACTAAGCGACACTCAATATAGATTTTAGAAAATGGATAAGCTTCCAATTCCTATTTTTACCTTACCTTTGTATACAGGTAATTAAAAACAACCACAAAATCAAAAGTTAATGCGTCTTTCTTTTGTTTATCTTTTTATAACTTGCTGTATTTTTCATGGATATGGTCAAAATTTTAATCGCATTGAGTCTATTCCTATACTAAATAACGGTATTGAGTTGTCCCTACCTTTTGTCGGAGGTTTGATTGCACCACAGTTTTCAAATATTGACTTAAATAATGATGGTTTGCAGGATTTATTTATTTTTGATAGAAATAGTCATTCTGTAACCACCTTAATAAAAATTAATGGAAGTGGAAATTTTGACTATAAGCATGATTCGTCCTATGAAGAAATGTTCCCTGCATTGACACAATGGGCATTATTATTTGATTATAATAAAGATGGGATACCAGATATATTCACCTCATCTAGTGTCCATCCTCAATGTTGCATTGAAGTTTGGAGAGGTACCAGGTCAAATGGAAGGCTAATATTTACAAGACAAACATTTAGCAAAGGATTACCAGATATTTTAAATTTTTATGTTAATGGTTCAGGATTCGTAAATATCTACGTCAGCAATATTGATCTTCCTGCATTGGCGGATATCGATTCAGATGGAGATATGGACATCATTAGTTTTGAAGCAGACGGAAGTTGGGCTAGTTATTACAGAAATACCTCTGTAGAAGAGGGCAAACCGTTAGACTCCCTCCAATTTGATAGGGAGGATATTTGCTGGGGTAAATTCAGTGAAAACACATTCAACGAAACCATAAGCTTAGGAGACATTGATGCATGTGCTTTCCCAGCATTTCAACATAATCAAGGTTTGAGGCATTCCGGTTCATCTCTATGTGTTGCAGATATGGATGGAGACGATGATTTTGACCTGATTTTAGGAGATTTAGGCAGCAATAGCTTAAAAATGCTATGGAACGGTGGAAATAAAGATGCTGCATTGATCACTGCATTTGATAATGATTTTCCGGCAGATCTTCCTGCTGAAATACATATATTTTTATCCGCTTATCATGTAGATGTGGATGCAGATGGAGACAAGGACTTGATAGTGGTGCCGAATGACCGTAGTTCTGGATTGAACATAGATCACATCTGGCTTTATGAAAATACTAGCACTGGAAAAGATGTCAAATTGGAGTTCAGAACAAAAGACTTTCTTTTAGAAAATATCTTCACAGTTTATAGTGGTAGTCATCCGTTATTCATTGACGAGAATGCAGATGGCTTAATAGATATTCTAGTAGGTAGTAATGGCATAACAAATCCAGATGGTACGAAAAAATACTTTCTATATTTATTTCGAAATATAGGTACAAAAATGTCTCCAAAATATTCTATTGAAGATAGTGACTATCTTTCCTTGTCAGAGCTCGGAAGTCTGACTGGAAGATTTGCTCCAGCTGCTGGTGATATGGATGGAGACGGAGATTTAGATTTGTGTATCGGTGATAGTAGAGGGTCTCTTATATTTTTAAAAAATGTTGCTGGAAAAAGTAAGCCTTTGGCATTTGAAGCTCCTGAATATGGATTCGGCTCACTCTTTTTTGGCCAAAATGCAAGGCCTCAAATCTTTGATGTTGATTCTGATGGTTTAAATGATTTGGTGGTAGGTAAAAAAAATTTACAATTTCATTTTTTAAAAAACATTGGCACCGAAACCAATCCAATTTTCGATACAAATCTCTCTTCACTTCCGAATTCCAATTCATTCGGTCAAATATTTAATGTGAGTAATACATTTGGTCTTGAAAATAGTGCGCCATTTTACTTCACATCTGAAAACCAAGATTATATAGCTATTGGAAATGAAAGTGGTCATATTAGATTGTTTTCAGACATTAGAAATCATATTTATTCAGGGCAATTTAGTAATGTTGAAACACCATTGGCACAAATAAATGTTGGAAGGGCAGCCACATGTACCTTAGCTGATATCGATGCTGATGGATATCTAGAAATAGCCATTGGAAACGAACGTGGTGGTATAGTCTTTTACAATACTATATTTAAAGCTGATAGCTTAAGTTCTACGTTTGATGATACTCATATGAATGTTAAACTACTACCCAATCCTGCAATCGATGAAGTAAAAGTAATAGGTGATGATGTTTTTGCAATTCAAATATTTCATTTGGATGGTGCATTAGCACTGGAATCAAAAGAAAAAACAATTGATGTCAGTGCATTACCCACAGCACAATATATTGTCAAAATTTATACTTCTAGAAAACCATTAATTATTAAATTGATAAAATTATAAGCGATCACATGCAAAGAGTCCTGATAGCTAATAGAGGAGAAATAGCTTGTAGAGTAATAAAAACTCTGAATAAAATGGGAATCAAAAGTATTGCCATTTATTCAGAAGCAGATAGGCAAGCGAAACATGTAAGAATGGCCGATGAAGCATATTATATTGGACCTTCTCCATCTTCTCAGTCTTATTTGAAGATGGATGATATCTTACGATTAGCCAAAGAAAAGAACATAGATGCTATTCATCCAGGATATGGTTTCCTAAGTGAAAATGCAGATTTTGCAGAGAAATGTAATAATAGTGGTATAAAACTAATTGGTCCATCAGCCCACTCTATGCAAGTGATGGGAGACAAGCTTTCAGCAAAAGAAGCGGTCAAAAAATTCAATATTCCAATGGTTCCTGGTACAGATTATGCTATTTCATCTGTCAATGAAGCTAAAAAAATAGCAGAGAATGTAGGATTTCCAGTCCTCATAAAGGCATCAGCAGGCGGAGGTGGCAAAGGAATGAAACTTGTCAACCGGATAGAAGAATTTGAAGAAATGATGCAATTAGCTATTAATGAGGCGACCGCATCATTTGGCAATGGTGCTGTGTTTATAGAAAAATATGTTACTTCTCCAAGGCATATTGAAGTTCAAATCTTAGCTGATAGCTTTGGCAATACGGTATATTTGTTTGAACGAGAATGCTCCATCCAGAGAAGGCATCAGAAAGTGGTAGAAGAAGCACCTAGTGCAATTTTGACAGATTCACTACGAAAGGAGATGGGCGAAGCCGCTGTAAAAGTTGCTAAATCTTGCAATTATGAGGGAGCTGGAACTGTAGAGTTTTTAATGGATGACAAAATGAATTTCTACTTTCTTGAAATGAACACTAGACTTCAAGTGGAACATCCTGTAACTGAAGTTATCACTGGACTAGACTTGGTAGAACAACAAATAAGGATTGCAAGAGGGGAAGCTCTCTCATTTACTCAGGACAATTTAAAAATTCAGGGTCATGCCATAGAGCTAAGAGTATATGCAGAAGATCCATACGATAACTTTAGTCCAAGTATTGATACACTCTTTGAGTATACTTTACCCAAAGGAGAACATGTACGCATTGATAATGGTTATGATGAAGGAGATGTTATTCCGATATATTATGATCCTATGATTTCAAAACTCATTGTGTTCGGCGAGACACGTGCTGCTGCATTAGAATATATGAAAGAAGCTATACAGCAGTACAACGTAGTTGGGCCCAAAACGACCCTTCCATTTGGTGCATTTGTTGTCTCTCATCCGGCTTTTGTATCAGGACAATTTGATACTAAGTTCGTAGAGAATTATTGGGGTAAAGATCAAGGCACTGAACTACATAAAGCCGCTTCTCGCTTAGCAAAATTTTTATACGATGAAGCAAAAGATACCTTGAAACCAATCAATAGAAAGGACACAGAATTAGTCTAAGTTGGATGTTATGAGGTATTTTGGCATTTTAATCTGTATCCTAATTTCATGGCAGTTTGTATTTGCCACGCACAATCGCGCAGGAGAAATCACTTATAAACAGATTGGAACTCAAACGATTGAAATGACAGTCACTACTTATACCAAAGCTTCATCCACAGCTGCGGATCGAGATAGCATAGAGATCAGTTGGGGCGATGGCACAAGTGAAATAGTGTATCGTGATAATAATAGAACCAGATATGAATCCAATGATTTAAAAATCAACTATTACGTTTCTACCCACACCTATCCAGGGATAGCAACTTACACAATTTCTTTCTTGGATCCAAACAGAATCAGCGGTGTTTTGAATATCAATTTCCCTAATTCAGTCGACATACCATTTTTTCTTTCCACCACCTTTACGCTATTAGATTTTCAGTTTCAAGGTCAAAACAACTCTGTCATTTTATTGCAAAACCCAATAGATATTGGATGTGTAAATAAGGTCTTTATCCACAATCCTAATGCATTTGACATTGATGGAGATAGTATTGCCTATGAATTCACCACACCTTTGCAAGGTGAAAACTTACCTGTGCCAGATTATAAACTGCCTGATGAGGTAGGAAGTGGGTCTGACAATCGAATTACGATAAATCCTTCTACTGGTGAAATTATATGGGATTCCCCCAAAATTCAAGGAGAATACAATATCGCTATTCTTGTGAAAGAATACAGAAATGGCAAACTTATAAATGCTATTTTACGAGACATGCAGATACTTATAAGAGCATGTGAAAACGACCCACCAAAAATTGAATCAATTGATGAAATTTGTGTACTCGCTGGTGACACTATAGAAATACCTATCTTGATTACTGACCCTAATATTGGCCAAAAAGTAAAATTCAGTGTTACTGGGGGCCCTTTATCAGTTGAAAATCCTATTAAAGTCATCAGCCCTAGTAATTTTAGCGATGTGCCCTTCAATGCTTCAATTCTTTGGAATACTGATTGTAGCCATATTTCTCCCCAAAGTTATCAATTAGTGTTCAGAGCAGTAGACAACTTTTTTCCTGATTCCAGTGGTTTGGCATTTTTGAAAACTGTTAGGATTACCGTTGTTGGCCCGCCACCTAAAAATGTACAATTGACTACGCAAACTGACTCTAATATGCTGACATGGGATTATCCCTATACCTGCAACCAATTGACAGAACCAAAGCATCTAGGGTTTTCTATTTGGCGCCGAGAGCTGACATCAAGTTACGTACAAGACACTTGCTATCCCAGTTTGGAAAATAGTCCGTATATAAAAATTAAGTCCTTGACAAATGAATTTATAGCAGACAACTACGTTTATGTTGACCCCGATGTGGATCCAAATACGTATTATTGCTATAGAGTCCAACCAGAATTTGCTAAAATTAGCAGTAGTGGAATTCCATTTTTTAAATTTTCAGGTTTGGCATCAGAGGAAATATGTGCTGAGGTAAAACGCAATATTCCATTGCTTACCAAAGTAAGTGTAGATAGTACTGATAAGGTAACAGGACAAATACATATCAGATGGACTAAACCAAGACATCCTGATTTTGATACACTAATAAATACTGGGCCGTACACCTATGAGTTGAAGGAGATTGCCATTAATGGAGAGAAAACATTGGTTTCCAGAACTTACCCTTATTTCAAAAGTAAAATTGATAGTAATTATATTGCTGATAATCTGAATACATTAGAAAATCAATTTGAATATCTAATTTCAGTTAAAAGCCAAGGCAAAAATCATGATTCACCCAAAGCAACATCCATCTTTTTGAGGGCTGTTCCTGGACATAAGCAGATTAATTTATCTTGGAATTCTGTGAAGCCTTGGAAGCCTCTCCAATTCAAAATTTTGGCTGTTGATGGACAAAACACCACATTGTTAGCTAGTACCTTAGACACTTTTTATACTCTGACTAACTTAGAAAATGGAAAATCATACTGTTTTATTGTAGAAGAACAAGGCGCATATCAATCCACGCAGATTGAAAATCCTTTGATAAATTTTTCACAAAAAGTGTGCTCCACACCTTATGATAATCAAGCTCCATGTGTAACTACTATAAGATTACAATCTGTCTGTGACCAACTTGAAGTAAACTCAGATATTTCAGAATTATACAATAATGTAATTTGGAACTCACCTAGCGTAATTTGCCCCGATTCAAGTGAAGATTTAGCAGGGTTTAATATTTATTTCAAACCTTCAGGAAGTGATGAATTTAGTTTATTATCTCAAGTGTCCAGTAATAGCCTTTCCTATCAACATCCATTGACTATATATACTACTGGTTGTTATACTGTAACATCATTTGATAATGATGGTAATGAAAGTCCAATTTCAAATACCGTTTGCTCAGAGCAATGCCCCATTTATATATTACCAAATACATTCACACCGAATGGTGATGGCTCAAATGATGTTTTTATTCCGAGAAAAAATCTATTTGTCGTTCAGGTAGATTTTAAAGTTTTCAATCAATGGGGAAATCTTTTATATGAAACATCAGACCCAAATTTGAATTGGACAGGAGTAGATATAAATGGTAAGGAAGTAGACACTGGTACATATTATTACACATGTGCCATTTATGTTGATTCAGAAATAGAACCTGAACAATATAAAATTCTCTCTGGTTTTATCCAAATTTTCAAATAAAGATCGAAATATGTTTTGTGGAATAGTGGAAAGTATAGGTTTGATTACAAAGATTGAGCATCTTAAGACAAATGTAAAAATTTCAATTCAATCTGATTTGAGTAATGATGCTTACATAGATCAAAGTATTTCGCATAATGGTGTGTGCCTAACAGTAGTGGAAGTAAAAAATGGTGTACACGCTGTGATAGCTATATCAGAAACACTAGATCGGACAAATTTAAAATCTTTAAAAGAAGGAGATTTCGTAAATTTAGAAAGGTCCATAAAAGCAGATCAAAGAATTGATGGACATTTTGTGCAAGGTCACACCGACTGTACGGCAGATTGTATAAAAATAGAGAATTTAGATGGTAGTTGGAAATTTACATTCTCTTTAGACCAACAATATAAAAATCTTGTAGTTATGAAAGGATCCATAGCAGTCAATGGGACAAGCCTTACTATTTCAGATATCACCGAAACATCCTTTTCAGTTTCTATAATTCCATACACATTTGAACATACAATATTCAAATTTTTGAAAATTGGATCTCCAGTAAATATTGAATTTGATATTTTGGGAAAATACATACAAAAAAATATAAAAACACATATCAGCTCTTTATCATAACAAATCAATACCTTTACATGAAATTTCAATAGTTTAGATCATGCAAAGAAAGTATTTCTATTTTCTAATAATAGTGTCTTTGCTATTATTCCTCGCAAATTCTGGTTCACATCCCGTAACAGGTACAGCTGGTTATACCGGAGCACCAGGGGGAGATTCTGTTTGTTCTACTTGTCATACAGGTTCAAACGGTTCATTAGATGGCAATGTCACAATTGATGGATTACCAACAGAGGTAATAACTAACGAAACCTATACCCTGACTATTACGGTCACAAATCCAAATGGCAATGCGAATGAAGCGGGTTTTCAATTATTGGCGCTTACAGGATCGAATATGAATGCAGGATCAATGTCCGTAGTGGACCCCGCTACTACTGAGGTTAAAATGGTTTCAGGTGGTAAGCAATATTTTGGCCATAGTCCTTCACAAACTTTTCCAGGCAGCAACACATTATCTTTCGATGTAGAATGGACAGCCCCAACCACTACTGGAGTAAATCCAATAGTAAAATTTTACGCTAGTGCCGTCATTGCTAATGGAAACAATCAAAATAATCAAGATAGAGTGGTCACTACAAATGTTTTTGTGCCCATAGTAAGCGGTGTCGATCCTTTAGAGATAGATATCACTAATATCATATCAGCATCTTGTTTTGACTCATCAGATGGTTCTGCCACGGTTGACATTTTAGGAGGAACATCACCATATGACATATCTTGGTCCAGTGGTGAAACAAATAACACTGCAACCCAAATCTCAGCCGGGACATTTTCGGTGACAGTGACAGATGCTAATAACATCACTGCTTCTGCAAGCCAAATAATGCCCAGTCCTACGGAGTTAAGTTTATTCTGTTCAGGTACAGCTACTTGTATTGATGTTAACAATGGAACAGCGTCTATAAGCGCTGCTGGAGGAACACCTGAGTACACCTTCATATGGGATAATGGGGAAATTACGTCTGCAATAGAAAATCTCACAGGTGGAGCATATCAAGTTACTGTCACTGACGCCAATAATTGTACAGCTTCTACTACTTGCTTTGTTGAAATTGTCTCACCCTTTAGCATTGTTCCTACCATCAATAATGTATTATGTTTTGGACAAAATGATGGATCTATTTTCTTGAATATTGTAGGAGCACAAAATCCAGTAGAAATTCTTTGGAATACAGGCTCCACCACATCAAGTATCTTAAATTTGGAACCATCAAATTATACCGTCACAGTTGTGGATAATGCTGGTTGTGAAGTTATCGATGCATTCACTATCAATGAACCTGAATTATTACAAATTTCCGCATTAAATATTCAAAACGCCACCTGCAACAATTCAAGTGATGGTGCGATAAATATCTCCATAAACGGAGGATCATTACCGTATAGTTATGATTGGTCAAATGGGTCTAAGGGACAAGGAAGCAATGTTCATTTACAAAATCTGTCCGTCGGAACATACATCATTACTGTTTCAGATCTCTTCGATTGTACTTTAATAGATACATTTATAGTAAATGGACCTGAACCTATACATTTTGATACAATATTACACAACAATATTTCTTGTTTTGGCGAAACTAATGGATCTATTGTTTTTGTACCTGATTCTTTAGAAAATGTAGGTTATCTTTGGTCTACAGGCTCGATTGATAGCATGGTACAAAATTTAAGCGTAGGTAAATACTTTGTTACATTAACCGATTCTACCAATCTATGCACTTACCAAGATAGTTTTGATATCACTGCCCCTACCGAACTTGTTTTATTTCTTGATTATCAAGACTCCACATGCATTAATAATCCATCAGCTCAAATTATTCTTTCAGCTACTGGTGGAACACAACCTTATACTTTTCTTTGGGGAGATGGTTATGAAGGACAATTTCGAGAGGAAGCTTCAGCTGGTACTTATCAGATAACCTTTACAGATTATAATGCCTGTTTTATTGACACCACAATCAGCATTCAAGCCTTCCTGGATCACACCCCAACAATTCAATTAATCACTGCTCCAACATGTATAGGCAGTAGTGATGGAGTCCTTGCAATGCAATCAAACATTAATCCAATACATATCCAGTGGTCAAATGGTGATACTACCAATACTATTGAAAATCTGAACCCAGGTAACTTTTCAGTCACAATTTCAGACTCTAAGGGATGCGAATTCTATGCATCCTATGTCTTGGAAACTTCGAACGCTATTTCACTACAATTAGACACATTGGTTCATATACCATGCTTTGGTGATTCCACTGGTTTTATTGCCATAGATTCCTTAAGCAACTTTACTCTAAATTGGAGCAATGGGATTACAGGATATACAGCAGATAACTTACCAGCTGGAACGTATACGATCCAAGGGGAAGACGCTTTAGGTTGTAAAACTCAGGAACTTGAGGTAGAAGTTTTGCAGAATGAACGTTTATTCTTTCAGGACGTAGTCTTGGACTCCGTGTTATGCGTTTCGGATTCAATAAGTTCTTTTACTTTTAACATAAGTGGTGGAATAAGTCCCTATTCAATTCTTTGGAATGGTGTTCAGATAGATACTTTCGAACTAGGTTTGCCTGAGGGCCAACATAATTTTGTAATTATGGATAGTTTGGGTTGTTCTACATCTGTTACATACACAGTTATAAGATCTGATTCAATACGGTTAGATTCCATAGATTTAAATGCGATCACCTGTTATAGAGAAGCAAATGGTCATATCTATGTAAATGCTTCAGGTGGTTGGCTATCTCTGGATTATACATGGAGTAATGGAGCCTTTGCTAATGAAATAAATAATCTTTCGGCAGGAATGTATGAATTGACTATTTCAGATGAAGCTGGATGTATAGAAAGATATAATTTTGAAATAGATGAACCTGACTCAATGTATGTTACTGAAACAATCACACACGAAACCGTAGCAGGACACAATGATGGAAAAGCCGAACTTGAAATTCAAGGAGGAACACCTCCCTACTCTGTTCAATGGTCAAATAATATGTCTGGTGTCTCAATTGACAGCTTAGCTCCTGGATTTATAACCTATACAATTTACGATCAAAATAATTGCTCGAAAATAGGAATGGTGCTTATTAATGGTGGCGCTTGCGACCTTGCGGTCAATTATGCAAAAGAGGACGCTCATTGCTTTAATAGTAATGATGGTAAAATTACTTTAGATATTGATGGCAATTTTGAAAATTATGAGGTCACTATTTATAATGAATTTGGTATAATTAATACGGCCTTGGATTCGCTATATCCTGGAAATTATACCATTTTTGTTAAGGATAGTATCGATTGTTTAAGTATTATTCAAGACATAGAAGTGGGTTTTGAATCACCCAAAATTATTATCGATTCATTACATATTGCAAACCCATCATCAAATAGTAGTAACGATGGTAGTATTTTGGTAGAAATCTCAGGCGGGGTTGCACCATATCAAGTGCAATGGTACAAGTTTGGAACTTTGATAGGCAATGGAGAAAGTATATCGGAAATTGGAATAGGTCTATATTCTGTTCAAATAGTAGATGATGCTGGTTGTACGTTAGAAAACAACTCAATATTTGTTACAGCTACTGTAGATTCTGAAGACCTTTCATTAATAAATACCCTCACGCTTTACCCCAACCCTACTTCAGGAAATCTATCAGTAAAATTCGCAGAAAGGTTGGATCGAAGTACTTTTGAAATATTTGATCTGCTAGGAAATAAAATACATCAAGGTACAATTACTAATACAAATGAAATACAATTAAGTGAAATTGAGTTGGCCACTTGTATGTATATTTTACACATAAATATAAATGGTAAACCACTTCAAAAACCATTTATATATTTAGGTAATAAATAGAATAATTATTTGGATTACATTTTTGCAGGCGAGGTTTTCACACTTTTAGGAGAAAAAGCTTTATGGCACAAGAGTGCTAAAATTTTGTTGGTTTCTGATGTACATGTGGACAAAGTGCACCATTTTAGAAAAAATGGAATACCGCTTCCATTTCAATCTAAAAATAAATCTCTTGAGTCATTGACTCTTTTGGTAGAAAAATACAGACCAAAGATTTTAGTTTTTTTAGGGGATTTATTCCACTCATCCACAAATGAAGGTACTGCATCATTTCTGCTATGGAGACAGCAATTAGGCGATATTGAAACAATTTTAGTGAGAGGGAATCATGACCTTATAGATTCAAAGACACTTTTACAATCCGATATCAAAGATGTCGATACATATAATATTGGAAACATTGTGTGCTCACATCTACCTTTGGAAACTAAGACTGATGATATTTATAATATTTGTGGACATATCCATCCGGCAGTAAGATTAACTGGAAAAGCAAGACAATCTATCACGTTACCTTGTTTTGCATTCAATAAAAATACAGGTATCCTGCCAGCTTTTGGATATTTTACAGGGTTTCATATTATTAAAAATCCTCAGCTATTTGATATTTTTTGCATTAGCAATATGGACGTCATTAAAGTCAATAATGAGTGAAGTGAATATATGTCAATTACCCTTTATCCTTTTTATTAAGATACTCTGTAACAAACCTTCTCAATGTCTCTCCATGAAGATTTTTTGCAACTATTATTCCTTCTTTATTCACCAAATAATTGGAAGGAATAGTTATAATATGTAAAGCGTCAAAAAGCGGCGATTCATCACCCTGAAGATGGGAAGCATGGGGCCATTTATCAACACCATCTTTCTTTATCGCATTCTTCCATCCATTTTCACTTGAATCCAAGGCATAACCCACTATTTGGAATCCATTTTGATTTTCTTTTGTCCAAAGCGGTACAAGAGTTGTTGTATTCTCTTTTCTGCAAGGTGCGCACCATGTGGCCCAAAAATCAAACAATGTTAAATCATTATTCCAGAGCTCAGAAGTAGATTTTTCACCACCGTCCAACATAGGTAGTTGCATAACAGGAAATGTATCTCCAGGGACTAATGGTAAGTTTTTCGACTTACTACAGAGCTGATTATACATAGGGTTGCCATTGGCATTACCCTGAAAAGTAGTGCAAGTATTTTTAATGATTTCGGCTATACGTTCATAATCTCCATTAGGTGCCGCAAACCTAATGGCCAATGCTGTCAATGTAAAATCTTGTTGATACAATGTGGATTCTACTATTTGTTTCTTTAATTGAAATTCATTGCTTTCTTTCTCAATCAAACTGTGTTCATCTACATTACTAGTAAAATTATCGAATTTATCCAATAAGTTAAAATATTCCTTTACAAAGTCCAAAACTGCTCTATTTTTGGCTGATGGATTCTTCATACTAGCAGAATGTAACACACTATCAGCATTGGCTGTGATGTAAATATTCTCCTTATTATTAAATATTACTGGTAAAAAATTGGCTTCTTTGAGATCATCGGTGTTCAATTTATTAGGAAATTTTTCATCCCACGGTTGTACTGCAACAAACAGTAAAGCATCTTCTTTTGGAAGTGTGTTCAAGTTAAAATAAAACCGACCACCACTTTCAACATGGGCAGAATCAATAACTTTTCCCAAATAAGAACTTAGTACAGCATCAAATTCTTGAGGATCAATTAGGTACATTCTATATTTGGAATTTTCATCAGTACACATTAATTTTCCAGAAATGGGATATTGTTTTGCACATCCAGTAACAATGAATCCAAATAGTAATAGGAGGTAATTCTTGAAGTACATAATCAAAATTTATTTGATGGTCAAAATTACTAAAATTAAAGGTAATAGTTGAAGAGACACATTTAACATTTTTAAATCAGGGCAGAAATCAATAAAATTTTAAATCCAAAATTGATATACAAGGTATGAAATTGAATATTTTCAACTTAATATATTGTATATCTATTATTTATATATATCCATATAATTTATGTTATTTATACTAAATTTTGTTTTTGTCCCATTCAGATAAAAGCTTCACCTTTGTAATGTCAAAAATGAATAATTCTTTATTTGAATTATTATAATAACCGGTTAAAGAATCGGTCAGAAAAATGGATATGTTCATGGGATTAAAAACACTTAGTTATATGAGTATTAATAAAGACTAGTACTCATATAACTTTTTAAATTTGAAAAGTAATAATTAGCATAATTTGAGTAAAGATGCCACTCATAATAAAGGCATAAAAATAAGGTTTTAAGTTCATGGGTTATAGTTTAAATGGTCGCTGGGGGGCGACCATTTTTTTTATTATAATATATATTTCAAAAATATTATATACATTATTACTTGAAATGCAAATATTAATAAACCAAATAGCAATCCCTTTTTTGCAGAAGATATGAGTACAGGAAAACTAATTTTCATTCCAATAGCTGCCATAGCAATAGTAAGAATATATTTTCCGATTTCTTCCATCATATTTACGAAAGAATCTGGATATGAATAAAACGAGCCCACCACTGTGATAGTGATGAATCCCCATAAATACCAAGGAAGTGACCATGAAAACTTCTGGGATCCAGAATTATCTTGCTTTGAAATCAAATATGTGAAAAATATTAACCCTGGAGAAAGTAATGCAACTCTAGCTAGCTTGGTGGTGATAGCAATTTCTCCAACTTGATCATTCAAAGCATAGGCAGATCCTGCCACATTACCAACAGAATGCAAAGCGCCACCTAAAAGTACACCAATTTTGTCTGGATCACATTGGAGCTGAAATAATATCAAGGGTAAGGTCAGCATACCAATGGTACCAAAGAGATTGACCACCGCCATAGCTATGCCGACATCTTCGTTGTTTTTACTCACTGCAGGCGCCAGTGCTGCAATGGCAGAAGATCCGCATATTGCTGTGCCAAACCCAATCAACCATCCTGATGTGTCAGTATAATTTGTTTTTTTGGCATAATAAATAGTAAAAAGCAGTACTAAAACCAAGATTACACTTATAGCAATAAAAGTCTGTATTCCAATATTAGCAATATGAGAAAAATTTATATTGAAAGCCAAAAAAATCACAGAAAGTTCTAACATTTTACCACTTGTAAATGAGATCCCAGACATAAATGATTTAGGTATCTTTATTAGATTTGCAACCAAAATTCCACCCAATAATGCAAGTAAAATGCTATTCAACCATTTTGGCGTGTATTTGCTTAATACTGTGGCGAAAATTGACAGAAGTAATGCAATTAAAAAGCCCTTACCTTCCTTTTTGATAAAAAGATAAATGCTTTTTAACAATGATCTATCGGCTTCCATGTAATTGTTTCTCTGATTTATTGCTTTATAGTACCAGTCCAGCCAAGAATACCTGGTGTCAAATTATAAACATTCTGAAAACCATTATCAACCATAGTTTGTGCAGCTCCTAAACTCCTTCTACCACTTCGACAATACACAAGATAGGTTTTGTTCTTATCTAATGAACCTATTTTTTCATTAAAATCAGAACCATAAACATCTGCAAAAACACTTGCACCATCAATATAACCAGATGCAACTTCTTCTGGAGTTCTGACATCGATCACAATAGCACCGTCCTTTTGCAAAGCGATAAATTCTGCCGGGCTTATATTTATTACAGAAGCGGATTTTGCAGGAAGATTAGTAGTGCTTTCTTCAGATTTAGAAGTAGAACCACTTTGATTTTGACAGCCACCCATCAAACTATAAAGCATAAAAGCAGAAAAAACTAAAAATTTCATGAGATAAAAATTAATATATTGAAAAAACAATTGTTTAAGGCCAAAATATCCTAATGATGCACAAAGATTAAATCTTTTCTTAAAATAAGGAGTTACTTTGGTTACCGTTTTATATTTCTCATTGACTTTGTCTAATCAGAACAATCCACACAAAAAAAAGAAAAGGCTTGAAATAAAAACTTCCAAGCCTTTTATCTTAATTTGAAATGTATGAAATTAATTCACAGAATCTGTAAAAGATTTTCCTGCCTTAAATTTCACTGATGTCTTAGCTGGGATGCTGATAGTCTTTCCAGTGGATGGATTTCTACCTTCTCTAGCTTCTTTTCTCACTGTTGAAAATGTACCAAAGCCCACAAATGATGCTTTATCACCTTTTTTTAGTGATGCTTCAATACTGTTGAAAACTGCATCAACAGCGTTTCCAGCTTGTGCTTTTGTTAATCCAGTGGCTTCTGCAACTGTATTTACCAAATCTCCTTTGTTCATGTTATGAATTATTTAATTATATAAATTAAAGGTTAAAACGGGCGCAAAAGTAATAGTATTATATATATCTTCAAATTTTAATTCATAATTTTTTTAAAAATGTCTATAAAAAGCCCAAAATATGGGACTTTTTGTACGTTTTATTAGTTTTTTATATATTAAAAGTGATGATGGAATTTGCTTAAGCTAATAACTTGATCGATTCAAAAACCAAACTTACACCATATCCAGTCGCTATTCTCGACTTTGCAAATTCGGTATCTGCAAATGATACTCCTGCAATATCTAAATGTACCCATTCAGGATGCTGATCTGTAAATGCTTCCAAAAACTTTGCCGCGGTAATAGAGCCAGCGACTGGCTTAGCGCTCAGATTTTTAATATCTGCTATATCTGATTGCATATCCTGTGCATACTCATCCCACATCGGCATTGGCCATACACGTTCATCGCATTTTTCAGATGCTGAACGCAATACTTGTGACATTTTTTCTGACTTAGTAAACATTCCACACGTGAGATAGCCCAATGCAACAATACAGCTACCTGTCAAAGTGGCTAGATCAATGACATAGTCTGGTTTATAGTTTTTTATACCATAGGCCAACCCATCTGCAAGCACTACTCTACCCTCTGCATCTGTATCAATAACTTCTATGGTCTTGCCACTGTACGACTGAATTACATCACTTGGCTTGTAAGCACTTCCATCTACGGCATTCTCTGCCGCAGGAATGATACCGATAACTCTTATCTGCACTTTTTGATCTGCAACTAATTGAAGTACACCCATTACAGCAGCTGCACCTCCCATGTCGCTCTTCATATTTGCCAAATTAGCCGATGGCTTTATAGATATGCCACCTGTATCGAATGTAATCCCTTTTCCGACTAATACAATGGTTTTATAATCATCGTTATAATTTTCAGGGATATACTCCATTGTAATGAATGCAGGAGGGTTAGAACTGCCTTTTCCTACTTCATGGAGTGCGTGTAAGTTTTCAGCAACCAAGTTATCTCCTCTAATAATAGAGGTCTTTATGCCAAATTTATTACTTACTTCCTCTGCCTTATCAGCTAAATAATATGGAGTTTTGATGTTAGAAGGAAGATCAACAAGCTCCATAGCAAGAATTTTTGCATTTACGACAGATACAGCTTCGTTGTATGTGGCTATTTGTTCATTATCAATAAGAATAGTTATATCGGGTGGGTTATTCTTGCCCTTATCTCCATTGGTCTTGAAAATACCATATTGTCTTATACCCAAAAAACAGCCCATTACAACATTACTCAAAGTTTTTGGATCTAAGTGTTTAGCAATAATGGTGATGGCCTTTGGGAACTCTGCTTTACTCTGATGAATAACACTTCTAATATAGTTTGTTCTCTTGCCTTTATCTGATTCCTCACCCAAGCCAAGGAGGATGACCATTTTACCGCTTTTTGCATCTGTGAGAAAGATTGGATTTTTTGGTGATAATTCAATTGAATCATGCTCAATGAACCCAAAATAATCCTTAACCAGATTAGTGTCTACTTTCTTTCCAACAATAGGTATAATGACATCATGACCAAGCTCAGAATTGAATGAATGTGTAAATTTTACTCCCATGAATTGGTTATATTAAATGATATGTTTTTTGGTAGTTTTTATCTAATATTTCTGATAATAAAGCCATTTTAAAGCGAGTGGAAATTGGCTTCCCCAGTGTATTTCTTTATGTTGGCCTGTTGGATTATGAGCAAATGTAATATCAAAATCATCATACCTCCTTTTTTCATGCAAAATACTCTCTAGCCGCAAAACTTGACCGTAGTGATTACTACTTTCCATACCACCAGCATACAGATAAATGTCTGTTGGACCTGCTGGTATAAACTTTTTTGCCATCATATATATCTCTTCAGATATCCATAAACTTGGCGAAAAAATCATCATTTTCCCAAAGATTTCAGGGTATTTGAAACCTGCATATAAGCTGATCAACCCACCTAAACTACTTCCACCAATCCCAGTATGGATTCTTTCCTTCAATACCCTAAATTTACTGTCAATCATCGGCTTGAGGTCCTCAAGCATGAATTTCAAATAAAGATTACCTTCAGAATCTGTATATCTTGGTGTACTATAAGGTAAATATTCTTGAATTCTAAGTACGCCACCATGATCTATTGCTACTACTATTACGTCCCCTAAACCTTTACAAGCTAATTGATTTAAAGCTTTGTCAATACCCCAATTACCGTAAGGTGCATATTCGTCAAATAAATTTTGCCCATCATGGAGATAAATCACAGGATAACTCTTGTTTGAAGAATAGTAATCATGTGGCAATAAAACTGCTATTCTCCTTTTTCTACCCAACTGTGGTATTTCGTATGCCTCATCCAAAATTTCAATAATGGGCTGGCAAGATTGACTAACATTTCCTATCATAAGCGGCAAAATTAATACTTTTCACTATTTTATTCAAGAGACTTTAGTCAAAATCTTACTTTTGGTTAAATTCTATCGCGCAAACCTGTACTATTTCGAAACATAATCTCTCCACTTCGCAAGAACTTGTGACATATCTTCAGGTAAGTCCTGAGTAAAAAACATCCGTTCATTTTTGGTTGGATGTAAAAATTCTAAAGTGTGTGCGTGCAAAGCCTGACGAGGGCAAATATCAAAACAATTATGAACAAATTGTTTGTATTTTGAATAAACGGTTCCCTTTACAATCTGGTCACCGCCATATCTGGCATCATTGAATAAAACATTACCAATGGTCTTCATATGAACTCTTATTTGATGTGTTCTCCCTGTCTCAAGCTTGCATTTCACCACAGAAACATAATACAAATCTTCCAAAGTTTCATAATGGGTAATGGCTAGTTTTCCTTTATCACTTTCAGAATAATTATACATCTGCATTCTATCCTTTTCATGTCTGCCTATAAAACCTGTTATGGTACCATTGGATGGCTGTGGATTGCCCCAAACTAGTGCAAGATATGTCCTGTTTATGGTATGGTCAAAAAACTGTTTTGCCAAATGTGTCATAGCGTAATCATTTTTTGCTATAATCATAAGCCCAGAGGTATCTTTATCTATCCTGTGTACAATACCTGGGCGATCTGCTCCATTTCCAGCCAAAAGTGGCATAGGAACACCAGATTTTAGATAAAACTTCAATGCGTTGACCAAAGTTCCCGTATAATTTCCGACTCCTGGATGCACGACCATCCCAGGCGGTTTATTGATAATCAGTACATCGTCATCTTCATATACGATGTCCAATGCAATGTTTTCAGCTAAGACATCTTCATTTTCTGAAGGATCAGAAGGCAATACCACTGATATAAGGTCTTTTGGTCTTATTTTATAACTTGATTTTACACCGACTCCATTGACCAAAATACAACCTGCCTTTATGGCGTTTTGCACTCTATTTCTCGAAACTTTTTCTAATCTCTCAATTAAAAACTTGTCTATCCTGATTGGTTTTTGATTTGGATCGCATTCAATGGATTGGTGGACAAACATTTCATCACCGCCTTCTAAATCTGAAGCTTTGATAGCTACCATATACTAATTTGGCAACAATTTACTAAATCGGTAAGAAATGCCTATTGAATATAGTACAAATTCAGAGTTAGATCTACGTGTTTTATACCCATCAAGGCTACTGTCAATGAGTGGTAAATTTTCGCCAACATACAAATAAGTTGTAGACAAAGCATAAGAATAAGCAGCCTTCCCTGTGATGAAAAATTCATCTGAAATAGGTGTATGTACACCTATCCCCATACTAAAGCACGGTGCTACATTACCCTTTTCCATTGTGGAAGTTGATGTACTGGAATCGGTCAAAGTCCTATTGGTCAGGGTATAAAACCACCTTCCACCGACATTACCTTCCAAAAAAGGAAAGAGCTTTAAAAAACTTATATCTGGATAGAAACGCATAGTCCCTCCAAAGTTTATTAAATTGGTAGAAGTGGCATAGCTGACATCAAAAAGATTGAAATCAATGAATTCTTGAACCGTCAATTCAGTGGTCGAAAGTTTACTATAATCCAAAAAAATACCTAAAAAAATCGGTTTATCAGTTGTGATTTGCCGATGATACTCCCCTCCGATATTGAAGTCCGTGGAAAGAAACGCTTTTTGAATAGAACCCAAGGGTTGCAATAATGAAAGTCTAAATTCAAGAAAATTAAATTTTGCAGAATCTTGAGCATGGAGATTCCCAAGTATTACGCATAAAATAATCAATATAAATGACTTTAAGTAAATAATCACAATATTTTATTTATCAAGATATTACATTAAGCTTCTTACCTACTTTACTAAAGGCAGCAATAGACTTATCAATATCATCTATGCTATGTCCTGCGCTGATTTGAACACGGATCCGGGCCTTTCCTTTTGGGACTACAGGATAGAAAAAGCCTATCACATAGATCCCTTCATCCAATAATTCAGACGCGAATTGTTGCGCTAGTGGCGCATCATAAAGCATCACAGGAGTAATCGGATGTACACCCGGAATAATATCAAAACCCGCTCGAACCATACCTTCCCTAAATCTTAAGGTATTCTGCTCTAACTTATCTCTCAATGCTGTACTAGATTCTAGCATATCCAAAACTTTAATCGATGCAGTCACTATGGATGGCGCCAAAGTATTTGAAAATAAATAAGGTCTTGATTTTTGTCTCAGTAACTCAACAATTTCTTTTTTTGCAGCCGTAAATCCACCTGATGCTCCACCTAGTGCTTTGCCAAATGTACCAGTGATGATATCAACCCTGCTGAATGCATCATTATGTTCCGCTGATCCCCGACCTGTCTTCCCTACAAATCCCGTAGCGTGACAGTCGTCTACCATCACAAGTGCTTCATACTTATCTGCTAGGTCACAAATCTTATCTACTTGTGCTATGATGCCATCCATTGAAAATACACCATCCGTAGCAATAAGAATTTTTTCAGCTCCATCTTTCTTTGCCTCGATTAATTTTGACTCTAGATCAGTCATATCATTATTTTCATAACGATATCTTTTTGCCTTGCATAGACGTATACCATCTATGATAGATGCGTGATTCAATGCATCTGATATGATTGCATCTTTTTCACTTAGCAGTGGTTCGAAAACACCACCATTTGCATCAAATGCTGCTGCATAAAGAATTGCGTCTTCTTGCCCTACAAACTTTGCTATTTTAGATTCAAGAGTTTTATGAATATCCTGAGTTCCACAAATAAAACGCACAGAAGACATCCCGAATCCGTGACTGCGTATCCCTTCTATGGCGGCATCAATAACATCAGGATGTGAAGATAACCCTAAATAGTTATTCGCGCAGAAATTCAGTACATCACCCGTGTTATTTGTTCGGATATGAGCAGATTGAGGTGTGACAATGATTCTCTCAGATTTAAAAAGACCTTGTGATTTGAGGTCTTCAAGATCTGCTCTAATGTTGCTATAAATCTTATCCCTATTCATATTTTTAAATATAAAGATGCTTTAAATGTTCCAACATATCTTTTGTCATACTAGCCAAATCATATTGTGGCTTCCATCCCCAATCTTCTCGAGCTTTGCTATCATCGATGGATTCTGTCCAAGATTCGGCAATGGCTTGTCGATAATCTGGCTTATATTCGATTGTGAATTCAGGGATATGTTTTTGAATTTCAGCAGCTATTTCTTCTGGACCAAAACTCATAGATGCAAGATTGTAACCATATCTCAACTTCACTTTTGACGCATCCGCTTCCATCAATTGTATTGTGGCATTGATAGCGTCATCCATGTACATCATGGGCAATCTGGTGCCTTTGTCTAAAAATGATGTGTAGGATTTGGTTTTTAAAGCTTCATGGTATATTTCTACTGCATAATCAGTAGTGCCACCACCAGGCAAAGACTGCCATCCAATAATGCCTGGGTACCTCAAAGATCTGATATCCATTCCATATTTTAGATGGTAATAATTGCACCACAATTCACCAGTGGCTTTGCTCATGCCATACACAGTACTTGGAAGTAATGGCACATCTTGATGCGTATTTATTTGTGGTGTAGTCATTCCAAAAACCGCTATTGTACTTGGAAAAAATATTTTATCAATTCCAAATTCTTTTGCAGCCTCAAGTAGATTCAAAAAAGCATTCATATTGACATTCCAAGTTTTCATGGGATTCCATTCTCCATTAGCCGAAAGAATAGCTGCCAAATGATAGATTTGTGTAATATCGTTATCTGCCAAAATCTCCCTTAGTCTTTGTGGATTTAGGATGTCCAAAAACTGATATGGCTCGTGATCCCCATCCAATTTGTGGATGTCTGTAGCTAACACATTATACTTTCCATGGACTTCTCTCAACTTTTCGGTCAAGACGGTGCCTATCTGTCCATTGGCTCCTGTAACAAGAATCTTTGTTGGTTTCATAAATCTGGGCTTCCTATTGAATTGGGAGTCCAAAGTTATGACTTATTTTATTAGGAACAAAACTAATCCTAATTCCCTAATGGATTTTGATTGACCTTACCTATAAATAAAATGGTGTTTGTCTCAATGTGCCTTAATATAAGATAGAAAGGTTCATTATAAACAATACTTGGTGGAGCCGATGTTACAGCAAATCCTATTGCAGTGGCAGCCGCCCCTTCCACGCCTTCTTCATCTACTTCTAACACTGCTTGGTGCTGAATCTGGCTGATGTAGATTGTGTTGGAAGCAGTCCCCAATTTTGTAAAATCGGCATTGTCATTGAAGGCATCTTTTATATTGAGAAGCTTTAATGATGATACTAGATCGTTTTTATAACTCAAATGCATTTTTGGCAAACCTATGAAAAGCCTATCATATTTCAAATTGGGCAATAAAGCGTCGTAAACGGACTTAGAAAAAGGGATTACCGTTGCTTTATTGGTAGGTTTCACCACGCTCAAACTAAAGGTTGAATCTCTAAATGGAACATCCGCTATTTCATAGTTTTCCCCTTTATAATAAGGTACTGCCGCATCTCTATAGATAAATGGAGTAGTGATAATTGTGCCATCAGCGTTTGTGAATTTGTCATCTCTTGGTTCATAAAACTTGCTAGACCAGCCTGCTTTGAAAAAAAGTGTATTTATCAAAAATGCTATATCATCTTGCTTTATTGTAGAAATCAATTTGTCAATTTTACCGTTGGTAGTCTCCTTTATCCAACCATTCATAGCATCAACTGACGGCTGTATTGCATCAAAATCATACTCTTTAAAGTGGCAATTATATTGATCTTCCAACAGAGATTTATACCCATCTAACAATTGAAGTCTCTTGTTATCATAGAAAAAGGAATTATTGCTCAACACTGAAGTGTTGGCAGATGAAGCCTGCTGTAATTTCCCCAATAAATCTACGTAAGAAGCATTTAAGGTACCTATAGTCTCATTTCCAAAGCCAAAGAAATCTTTCATTTCTAATAAGGTATTTCCTGAAGCTCCATTGGCAGCCATGCTCAGCGCTGTCTGAATACTAAAAGGAGAAATTAGTATGTTTTCACGTCCTTTTTGAAGAGATTCTTTGTCGAAAAGTAAAAATGCAAAGTCATTATTAAAAGATTTGATATCTGCCTCTACGGTGTCATCAACATAAGAAACTTCTGATGTCTGACTACATGAGATGGCAAACACAAGAAGAAAGATTACATTTTTCATAAAATTCATTTTTACTATAAAACGTATGAAATCAAATTATGGTTTGTTGAAGTTTAATTTTATTGATAAAAGACACTTTATAATGTTGAAAAACCCACTTGTCTTCTCCAAACGAAAGAAATCGAAATTGCCGAAATTAAATGCCAAACACTCCACCAAGCAGCAATCAGCGCCATGCTTCCCATGCCATTGAATAGTGTAAAAATGATGATCAATGCCAAACCTGAATTCTGTATTCCTGTTTCAAGACTGATTGTACGTGCATCACTTTCACTCATGCCAAACACAAATTTTGACAGCCCATAACCGCCCATTAAAGCTAATCCATTGTGTATAAGAACTATAAAGAATACGTAGGAGATGTAATTTACTAGATTATCCCAATTTGACATTACGCCAAAAAAAACAAAGCTAATAAAAATCAACATTGAAATAATATTGATTGGTTTCTTGATAAAATTAGTAATTTTTGGAAAATATGAGTTCATGAAAATCCCCATAAAGGATGGTATAATAATCAATTTTAATACAATGAGTGCCATGTCTCCAAAACGAATATCAACACTGCCTAAAGTGTCAACACTTTTTGAAAATGTAGGTAATAAATATTGTACTAAAGAAAAAATAGTAGGTGTCGTAAACACGCACATGAGCGTTGTAATACTTGTCATTATTATTGATAATGCAGTATTGGCTTTTGAAAAATGAACGGCGTAATTTGAAACATTACCGCCTGGACACGCAGCAATCAGTGCCATTCCCATAGCGATACCCGGAGCAGGTTGTATAATCAAGATTA
Organism: Saprospiraceae bacterium; assembly: GCA_041392785.1. Lineage (GTDB taxonomy): Bacteria > Bacteroidota > Bacteroidia > Chitinophagales > Saprospiraceae > OLB9. The sequence continues at coordinate 72,540 of JAWKLK010000007.1, read as the reverse complement.
GTACTAATGTCAGAATAGGAAGAAATACCCATTGTGAAAACAAACCTATTGCAACAGATCGGATGTGGGAAAAAACAAATTTAAAATCTTCTATTTTTAGGTCTAAAGCTATACCAAACATGATAAGACCAAGGCACAGGTTTAATACAAGAGATTGACTCTCGTTAAAATGAATATGGATTTCATCCAGATTTTTATTGCCCACTAAACTGTAATAAAGATTTTGTAACACAAAAGTAATGAAAATCGTAATTATCACATAAAACATATGTGCTTGTAAGCATTGAATTCATGGAAGCAATTGGCCCAATTCCAAGGTTATAAATTTACTTCATTAAATTTATTTCAAAATCTCATTATCATAGGCAGCGTTTAAAGCTATTTATGACTCTATCTATATATACACCAAAAGAAAATAAATATGAAATTCCAACATGTACTAAAAACCCAAATCCTGATTATTTTACTTTATTGGTCCGGAGCTTTTGCAAAAGGAGAAGTAGTGTGTTCTGTCACTAACTTTCAAGTGGTAATTGATCAGAATACTTGTAATGGAGAAATAGTGGATTTCACTTTTACATTTGATGCAACAGATTTTGGTGCAAATGGATTTACACTTTCATCACCTGCTGGAATAATGAATTATGAGATTGGAGATCCCTATCAAAGTAGTGTAATAGCATTATGTGCTGAAGACACCGAATGGACAATTACAGATAATGACAATCCAAGTTGTTCGACTACAATTCTTGTTCCACCCATATGTTGTCCATGTGAATATACTGCTGATGTGATAGAGTTTTTCTGTGGCGATAACAATATTTTTTGTTTTTTTAATATTTTTGAATCAGAAGGCTCATGCGTTAACTATTATCCTGAAGTTTATTTTCAAGGACAATTAATTGATTCGAATTATCCACTGAATTATTTTATGTTACCAGGTACATACGATGAAACTATCGACTTTGAAATATGCTCAGGTGTACCAGGCTTACAAGAATGCATACCATTTTCTTTGGAAAACCCATGTTTGGGTTATATTACTACATTTTTAGTTTATGATAATGATATTACTTGTGACGAAAACAATGCCAACGTAACGATCTACCTTGATGGTGTTATTTCTGAAGATTACCCTGTAACCGTCACCACTAGTTTAGGGACATCCGAAGTTTACAATTCTAGCGGTTTTTACACCTTAGTACTACCAGCCTTATGCAATGGCCCAATAACGATTCAAGCAAATAATTACAATAATTCAATTATACTTTATTCAATAATAAATAAACTTTGTTGTCCGTGTTCAACTGAATTTTCAATAGAAAATCAAGCTTGTACAGATGGTCAATTTAATCTTATTATCGCACAGGGAAATACCTTTGGAACGTGCGCATCTTACCCATGGACAGCAAGTCTAAATGATACAACCTACTTGCTCCATGATATTGAAATAAATAATTATTATGAAATAGAAAATATCCAATCGAATGATTCTATTTTATTAATCGAAATTTGTAATGTCTCACCAATAGAATACTTCTGTACCACCCAAACTATCCAAAATCCTTGCTATAATTTGGAAGTAGATACCTGTTCTCTACTTTCATTCCAAATCGTACTCGATTCCTCAGTGTGCCTCCAAGACTCAATGCGACTGCCTTTTACATATCATTCCACTGACACGACAGACTTTATGTATATTATTAGGTCAAGTTTGGGTACCATTGACACCATCATTGCTGGCACAACGGAGTATATTACCGTACCTTCTCCGTGTGATTCAATGGTTGTATTTACTATGTATGACCCTAATTTTATTGATTGCGTTGTTCATGATACAATACAAACACTTTGCTGTCCATGCGAATTTGATGTTGACGTGATGGCAATGTGTAATGGCCAAATGCCAAATATTTCTATTGAGTTGGATAGTATTTGGGGAAATTGTTTTGGTGACTCATTGGTAGTATCACTGAATGGCACTTCGTATATTTGGGCAGGAAGTGCACCTTTTGCGCACGATGTGACTGTAAGTAGCCAAGTGGATTCCATTGATATTTCGGTCTGCCATAAAGGACTGAATACTACTTGTTTTAGTTTGACTATTGCCAATCCATGTTACACAGCTCCTGTTTGTACTATTGGAAATTTGCAAATAGATAGTATTTCTGATTGTATCAATGACAATGGTGCTCGACAATTGGTATTGTCGTTTTTTGCGCAAAATTTTGGACAAAATGGCTTCATTATCAATACGGATAGTGGTCTAGATTCTACGTACATACTTAATGGCAATGAATATACAGTAGTTTTACCTTCTCTATGCATTGATGACAGACTTTATATCAGTGATGCGAAAGAACCTTCCTGTAGTGCAACTCTGGATTTGCCTAAGCTCTGTTGTCCTTGTCAAAGCAATTTTTCCATAAGCAGTAGTGGGTGCAATGGTGGAGCTATAAACCCAATTATCACACTAGAAAATAGTGGTACATGTGGCTTTTATGATTGGAATTTAACGATAAATGGTGATCCAACATCAATGATGCTAGTTGATGGCCAATATGAAGTTGATGCTATAAACTCGCTGGATTCATTGCTGAAATTTGTATTTTGCAGTACGCACCCTACCCAATCGTATTGTGATACTGTGACTTTTGTCAATCCATGCTATACATCCATTGTTCCATGTAGTATTGCAGATGTAAGTTTTCAAATTGATACCACACAATGTGCTGGTGATTCTTTGCCAGTGACTATCAGTTTTCAAAGCCAGAATTTCGGATCACAAGGATTTACAATTACCGACCCTAATGGTCGAATTTGGCCATTTTCAAATTCAAACACTCCAGTAAACATTACATTGCTAGCTGACTGCGCCAACAGCCAAGTCTTAAATATTACGGACGATTTAGATCCATCATGTGGCAGTGTCATTGCGCTCCCATCCCTTTGTTGCCCATGTTCCATGACCTTTACTCCACAATTACAACCATGCAACGAAGAAGGTTTTGAAGTATTGATCGCATTTGATACCATGGATGGATCGTGCGTTTATGGCGACTGGACAATCAATATCAATGGCTCCTTGGTAACCTTTACCGAAACAAATGCTGGATTGATGATCGATGATCAAATATTAGTAGTAGATAGTGTTTTGACGATTGAAGTTTGTTCGCAATTGCCAACTGGGCAATTTTGTGACCAAGTTACCATTACAAATCCTTGTCCTATCTTAATAGGTACACAAGAAACAACATTGGACGATTTGATCACCTTTCAAACGTTACCTGATGGCATCTTTGTCCATAACAAATCTGACGCTGATCTTACTTTTACGGTTTACGATATTTCTGGAAGAACATTCTTAGAACCTAAAAATATACAAATAAATGCTGACTTCAGAGTTTCAACCACAAGTTTTCAAAATGGTGTTTATATCCTTTCAATACAACAGGATGACGCTGTTTTCTTAAAAAGTTTTGTGATTATTAAATAAGCTATGGCTTGAAACTTATCCGAAAAGGAGTCAGTCTTTTTATCCCAATTCATTCATTTGAGTTGGGATTTTTTATGACCTGATCTGGTCAAACAACCAACAACCCAATTTCCTTGAGTTTTTTCCAAGATGATGTCAGTTGAAAATCATCAAATGTTTCGTTTTCCACCCATTTTGAAAACGACGCAATCAATTCCAAACCATTCCAATTTTGAAACGAATACAAATCAAGACTGTCCATCAAATTCAAAATCCATGACATATATTTCATAGGAAAATCAGCATAATTCAAATCATCTTTCGTTAAAAACTGAAGTTCAAAGATGTCATTTTCTTCATCAACAATACATTCAATGGGTTTTTGACCAAAATAGCTTACAAAGCTATTTGATTTTATTTGCTTAATTTGTGGAGTCGATATTACATTTTCAATGTAGTCTTTTGGAATGATAGTTTTAGGTATTTTGAAATCAAACCAATATTGAAGTTCGCTGTCCAAGCCAATACCTTGCATAAAATTAAACATACTTGATGCTAAACCATTAGAATATTTCGAATGATCCCCAATTTTATCGTAATGTTCAACGTCATTAAAAGCAAACCCTTTAAATTCTGGACCGATGACAGATACCTGATACTTCTCTGGTGCCTTTCCTACTGGACTATGTGCAGTCATCGCAAACTGATGCCAGAATGCTGATTGAATCAATCCATGATTGATAAACTGTCTGACCATCTCCAAACTATCGATTGTCTCCTGTTCCGTTTGTGTAGGGAATCCATACATGAGATAAGCATGTACCATAATACCTGCCTTCTTAAATGAATGACAAACTTGTGCCACCTGTGCTACCGTAACTCCTTTTTCAATTAATGCTAATAATCTATCTGATGCCACTTCTAATCCACCGGAAACAGCGATACATCCGGAAAGTTTCAATAACTGGCAAAGGTCTTCATCAAACTTTGCTTCAAATCTGATGTTAGTCCACCAAGTAATCAGAACCTGCCTCTTAATCAATTCCAATGCCAATTCCTTCAGCAATTTCGGCGGTGCGGCTTCGTCTACAAAGTGAAATCCTGTGCTCTTTGTCTCTGCAACAAGCTGCAAAATTCTATCTACTAAAACTTTGGATTGTATAGGTTCATATCTTTGGATGTAATCAAGAGTAACATCACAAAATGTACACTTACCCCAATAACATCCGTGAGCTAAGGTCAGTTTATTCCATCTTCCATCACTCCATAATCTCTGCATTGGATTGGCGATATCCAACAATTGTAAATAATGGTCTAGGTGTAGGCCAAGGTAACTTGGGGTTCCCACTTCACTTTGCGGTATATCTTTTTCAATACAGTCATTTTTATAAGCAACACCTGAATTTATAAGAACAAAAGTCCTTTTGAGTGGTCCCTTGCCACCATTTTTGATGTAATTTAAGATACATTTTAAAGGTAGTTCTCCATCATCCAAGCATATAAAATCGGTACATTCAAACACCCTACTATCGTATACTTCCCTTAGCTCAGTATTACAATAACCACCACCCATGACAATTTTGATATTCGGAAAAGCCCGCTTGATGTAAAATCCACAGCGAAATGCCGCAAAAACATTCCCTAAAAACGGAATAGTAATGGCCACAACATCATATTTATCTCTTTCTATATATGATGTTAAAATTTCTTCCATTTTACTGGTAACAAGACTATTGTGGTTTGTCACGTTCGTATATAGGTCATCAAAACTTGTTGCCGCCCTACCCAGTCGCTCCGCATATCTTGAAAATCCAAAAAACGGCTCAATCGTACCTTGTATAAAATCGGCAAGGTCTTCTATGAAAAGTGTGGCCAAATATTTTGCTTTATCCTGAACAGATAACACCCCAAATGACGTAGAAAATAGGTATGCGTTTTGAAACCTACCGGCTTTCGGTAGTGAACCTTCATTCACAATTCGATAGCACAATGTTTGATTTTTTCCTTGTAAAAATAATATTATAGAATCTACCCACCTGAGATAAAGGTCACGTTGATTGAAAATGTCAAAGCAATTATCATCCATCTCAATATCTCGCTCTTCTACCTCTTCGAATATCAATGCTAGAGTATCCCTTTTAAAAATAGCAAGCAAAACATCCAAGCTCAAGTCAGATTGATGGCTTTCTACAGAAATACTATTCAGAAATCCAGTCAGATATTGGGTTGCCGGATATGATGTGTTAGGCTGAGTAAATGGAGGTGTCAATAAAAATACTCTCATATTTATAAACCTCCAAACATTACTTTATTACTGGAAATGCCATCGAAAAAACGTCCTTGCCCATGGAAAGGGAAAGAAAGTATGTTCCTTGTGAAGTCGGTAAAAAATTAATAGGATAAGTGCTATTGCCTTTGGTCACTGAAACCTTCTTACTCTCCATTACTATCTTTCCACTACTATCCGTTATATAGGCTTGCAATTCTGAATCTACCGATGAAATCAAAGAAAAATAAGTCGAAACATCATCATGATACACCTTACTGATGAATATAGAGCCACAATCATTGTAATTTGAACTCAAATAGTCAAGTGCTCCGTTTACGTTGATGCGACCTTGTGAAACTGTTAGATTTTTCAATGAACTAAGTTTATCGACACTACTAATCAAGGCGTTTTTTACAATCAATGCAGCTTGACTAGGATCATTAGCAACATACTCTTGAAAAACTGGGCATTCATATGAATAGATCAATGCGGCGGAACCTGCTACGATAGGTGTAGCAAAAGAAGTCCCACTCTGGTAATTGTAAATCCCGTTTGAAGGTGTGTCGGCAAGAAGAATTTCTTCCCCTGGTGCAGATACGTCTACACTTATTTGTCCAAAACCACTAGACTCTGTACGAGTATCATTTCTGTTTGTGCTGCTAACAGTGAGTAAATACGGAGAAGTACATAAGGTAGGAATGTCCCCAACTTGTTCAACATTTTCATTTTCATTAGAAGTAGCACTCACACTTAAAATCCCTTCCTCACCCAATTTATCATAAACAGCACACCATGTAGGTTGGTCGGAAGGAAATTTATGCGATAAACCTCCAGAATAACTAGAGACAATGATATTTGCACCTTTTGAACCTTGCGAACTATTGAATGCCTTTTTCTCTCCAAGTATATAATCATATCCTCTCAATACATCACTTACCGTACTTGCAGTGGTGAGAGGAAGAATTTTAATATTCCAATTCATTCCAGAAATTCCTAAGCCATTGTTTCCTTTAGCACCAATCATACTGATTACTCCAGTTCCATGTGAACGGATTAAGTGGGCAGATTGGTTCGATGCCAGATTCCAGCCGTGTAGGTCATCAACGAATCCATTTCCGTCATTGTCAATAAAATCTCCGGGAATTTCATCTGGGTTAGTATAAATATTATCTTGGAGATCTTCATGTCCTGTATAAAAACCTTCATCAATGACAGCGACAACTAGTTCTCGATTTAGACCATCCGTACCTCCAGTCGTCTTTTCCCACGCTGCATAGGAGCCGATGAGTCCGTGGTGATACTGTTGATTGACCCTAGGGTCGTTCGGCGTATTTCGCATTTCCAAAACAGCATCAAATTGTGCTGATACCACATCTTTATGATTTCTTAGAAGTGCTAGTGTTTCATTGCCATTTGTAACAACTATCTTATAGAGATTCAAGTTTTTTCCTAATAACTCTATGTCTACTTCAGATCTATTATTTTCAGTAAGATAGTGTGAAATGTTTTCAATATCACGGCCACTGTATTCAAAAATTATAACATTATTCATAACTTGGCCAAATGAGATTTGGCCAAATAAAAGTCCCAAAATTGCAAAAAATGTTTTCATATTACTTTGTTTCAAAATTATTCATGATTTGAAAATTGGCTTGAAAAACTGGTATCCAGTAAATTCAAATCTACAAGGCCGCTGAAGACCTTTTTTGCTTCACCTTTTAACCATATATCAGAGTAATTTTGATCACCATGCTTTGTAAATCTCACAGTCAATTTTCCACCCTTTGCATATACATTCAGGCTAAAAGTTCCGTTTGACAGATTTGCTAAAGAGGTTATGGCAGCGGCTGTTACACCAGTACCGCAAGCCAAAGTCTCGTCTTCTACTCCTCTTTCATACGTTGCAATTCTTAATGAATTCCCATCCCGCTTAACAAAATTAACATTGATTCCTATGGTCCGATAAGGTTGAGAATAACGTATTGCACTTCCTTCTGATTTTACATCACTAGGAATTTCTTCAACAAATTTTACAAAATGTGGTGATCCAGTATCGAGACGAAAGGCAAATTTGTCTATTTTCTCTACTTTTTTGACATCAGACATTTTTAAATCTACGATATTGCCATCATACAAAACAGCTTCGTGTAAGCCATCTATTGCATTGAAAATAGTTTCATTTGCATGGATACAACCGACCTCTTTTGCGAAAGCAACAATACACCTTCCCCCATTTCCACACATGGATGATTCGTTACCATCGCTATTATAATATTGCATTAAGAAATCGCTTTCAGAATCATTTTGCAACAAGATCAATCCATCAGCTCCTATACCAAATCTCCGATCGCATAATTGGGCTATTCTTTCAGTTGTGAATTCAGGTAAAGTACTGGCATTCCTTTGGTCTATCATGATAAAGTCATTGCCTGCCCCTTGATATTTTGAAAATGGTATTGTCATAACTTCCTTTTTTATTGACATGTCCAAAGATCCTCTTCCAAATTATATTTACCTGAATTGAAACTAAAATGCCACCATTCTGTCCTTATTCCCTGAAATCCATAATTTTCCATGACCTTGCGAAGCAATGCTCTATTTTTTAAAACCTGTGGTGCAAGATTTTTATTGTCCATATGTGCTTCTTTACCAAAAAAGTCATACGGAGTACCCATATCTAGTTCATTTCCAAGACTGTCTATGATGGTAAGATCTACCGCAGTACCTCTAGAATGCATAGATCCTTTATGAGGTGGTGTTACGTAAGATGGGTTGGGCACCACATCCCAAAGTTTCTGCTGATATGGTTTGGGCCTATAACAATCAAATATTTTTAAAGCATATTTATACTTTTCATTCAAATATCTATTTGCATCCATTAATTTAAGACTTACTTCAGGTCGCAGGAAGCACTTAGGGCAATCATAAATTTTTTGCTTCGTAAAATTATTCCTTGTCGCATATTTGATGTCTAAAACAATTCCATTCTCCTCAATAATTTCATGAAACTTTGATTGAAAATCGGCAGTACTTTCCGAAATGCTTTTAGTGGTTGCATCTTCTTTTTTCGCTGGAATGTCATATAAGATGTTGTTTTCGGCATTTGCAGAATCTTGGGTCGACACCGTTAAAGACACGTCATGATTGTTGTGTTTGCACCCAATAAATAAAACAATGAATAGGAAAAATTTATTTAACTTCATTTAAAAAATTTTCAAATGCTTTTTCAAAATACTTTACTTGGGTAATCAAAAACTTTTTATAATTGAAGACTCGCTTTATACTATTTAAAAAAATACTCTTTTTATAGGGCAATGCATCATGTAACCTGTTACCAAATGCATCTGTCAAAAGAAATTGATCTTTTTCAGTGAGAGACATAAGAAATATTTCTTGTCGCTCTACGTTCGGAAAGCTCACTAATCCCCCTACATTATTCAAAAAAACCCGATCTCTTCCATCTAGAAATGCGCTGTAAAGCGAATCCGGAACAAAATATTTTTTTACACTATTAAGTTCGTTCTCAAAAATTCCATTCAAAAGTGCAAATCTAATGCTATCTTCTTGTAAGGATTTTATCAAAACCTCTTTCAATTTCACATTATTTTGATCCTGCGCAATAAATGATTTTAAGGCCTTTATTTTTTTTCCGTTGGTCGGTACTCTGATAATAATTCCTTGCTTTTCCAAAGATAGCTTTAGTGACGATTCCTCCTGACTTTTCAAATCAAGGAATAGCACCGTAAGAAAACAAAATAAAAATACAATTCTTTTTTCTAGATTCATGGCATAAAGATATGTCATTTTTCGATATATGTACAATATCTCAATGGTATTTCGGCTTCTACATCAGAAAGAAATGGGAGAAAAATCTTAAATTGTTATGAGGAAGACTTTTTACTTATTGGATTTCTGCAGTGTAAATCCAAAGGTAGAACCAATTCCTGGAGTAGAGCGTATATTAATAGTTTGATCATGTGCTTCTATGATGTGTTTAACGATTGATAAACCTAGACCTGAGCCTCCTTGCTTTCTGCTTCGACTTTTGTCAACTCTATAAAATCTGTCAAATACATGCTTCAAATGCTTCTCATCTATACCTATACCATCATCAGAAACTTCAGTAAGTAGGACATTTTCCATGGTATAAAACGAGACTTTAGTATTGCCTCCTTCTTTTCCGTATTTAATGGAATTTACCAATAAATTATTAAGAACTTGCCTTATTGCATCCCAATCAGCCAAGACAAAATGAGATTGTGATGACCCTTCTTTTAGCGATAAAGTGATGCTTTTTTTCTTAGCTAAAGATTTTATATCTTGAAAAATTTCCAAAACAAGTTCTTTGATATCAAATCTTCTTAAATCTAATTCAGTCTGTTCTCCTTCCAATTTACTGATGATATCTAAGTCTTCTACTATATTTTGTAATCTAGTAGTATTATCCAAAGCCCTTTTCAGATACTCTTCATTTATTTCTTCATCATAGAGTCCGCCTTCCATAAGCGTATGCAGGTATGCTTGAATAGAAAATATTGGAGTCTTTAATTCATGGGAAATATCTCCTACAAAATTCCTTCTATACTGCTCCAGTGTTTGTAGACTTGCGATCTCTTGTTTTGTATTTACTGCCCATTCAATAACTTTTTGATGGACTTCATCTAGTTTTTCTGTATTGATATCCTTGATAGATTTATCTTTTTTGGAGTCATAGATGAGTTTGTAAATGATCTTGATTCTTCTGAATACATACTTGTCTAGTAAAAACTTAACCCCTAAATACCCTAACAGCAAAATTACTAAGATAATGACGGTTTTGACAACTGCTGACCCAACAAAGCTTAAAACAAGTACGAATATGAAAGAGATAAGTAGTACGTAAAGCGTAATCAATACAGTTACCTGTCGTATTGTGATATCCTTGGGAATTTTTACCACCTAATTAAAAGTCAAATTTGTAACCAACACCTTTCATGGTAACTATGTATTTTTCCCCAATTTTTTCACGCAATTTTCTCACGTGCACGTCTATCGTTCTATCTCCGACAATGACATCATTACCCCAAACTTTTGAAAGAATCTCTGTGCGTTTGTACACTTTTCCGGGTTTTGAAACCAAAAGAGCTAAAAGTTCAAACTCCTTCTTTGCCAATCCTGCGTCATTTCCATTGACCAACACCTTATATTGCTCATAATCTATGGACAAATCACCAAACTGAACTGACACATCATCGCTATTACTGTGATGAGGTTGTAATCGACGAAGAAGTGCATTGACCCTTGATTTAAATACATTTGGTTTGATCGGTTTTACTATGAAATCATCACCGCCTGAGTCAAGAGCAGAAATTTGTGTAAAAGCTTCATTTCTTGCTGTCAAAAAAGCAATAATTGTTTGAGAAAACTGAGGATCAGACCTGAGATGTTTACAAACTTCAATGCCATCCATGCCAGGCATCATTACGTCAAGTATTATCAAATGCGGAGCAAAATCTTTGGCTAATTCTAAACCATGCTGTCCATCTAAAGCTAAACGCACCTGGTACCCTTCCTTACGTAAATTGTACCTCAATATCTCCACAATATCTTCTTCATCATCTACAACGAGAATCCTTATTTCCTTATTCTCCATTAATTGTAAATTTTAAGGTGCAAAACTAGTGGATAATTATTTACTAGATTTAGAATGCATATTATTTTATTGTTAAGAGTAAAAGTACACATTCTTTCATAAAAAGGCATAAAAAAAGGGAAACATTCTTGCTAGAACATTTCCCTTTTTATTGAATTTTATAAATATCTATTTGTAAACAGATTCTTTTTTGAAATGTGTCACCAATAAATAGTAGAACATTGCACGGTATTTGTTTCTGTTTGCAGTTCCAAGTGTATCAATAGCATATTGAATACCTTTGTCTAATTCTGGACCGTCTTTCAAACCCAATTTCTTAACTAAAAAATTGGCTTTTACTCTGTCTAATTCAGCTTTGTCAGAAGAAGAAACTTTAGATGCATCGGGCAAGTATATTACTGGTCCACAACCTTTTGTAACAGCTTTCAAAAGATCTGCATTGTAAGATACTTTTAAGTTTTTGAATTCACCTTCATAAAGTGAAACCATTTCATCAAATTTGCTCATAAATAATAATTAAAATTAGTTAAAAATTGGTCAAAACATATATTTATGACGCAAACAAGTATTCTGGTCACTTTGTTTTGATTTATTTAACAAATATAAAAATAAAAAATATTCTATAAACCATTTATTTGCAAAATATTATACCGTATTTCATCTACGATTGGCGTAATATACTTTCAATCTCATCTTTATACATCTGTTTTTTCTTAGCAAAGGTTGAGCTAAAACTACCAAAATAAGTTGTGGCCACAAGATCATAATACCATCTCAAAAATAATCCCAAGAAAATTACTATCAAATACCAATACCAATTAATGGAAAGAATTAGAAAGATAATTGGTACAATAAATAGCAATTCAATAAGTATAAACATCATGGTCACAACAAATAAAATTGATGCTCTAAACTCCTTCTGTTTTACTTTGCTTCTAGTAAAAATATTAGCTATTAGAATTGGTAAGGCGTAAATAAACATCCCAAATAAAGCAGGAATCAGGCCTAAGATCAACTTGATTATAGTTAAAAAATCCACCGGATTAAGCTGATATTTCCTAGCATCTTTGATATGAGGTAAACACTTGTCTAATTCGGCACATTGTTCATCAACCAAGGCATTTATTTTGTCAGCTATAATAATATCACTTTCAATGTTTTGAAATTCATGGTTAAAAATTGGAAAAAGTGGTTTCAAATTCTTAAAGAATGGAATCACCCTTTCAAAAAGTGCTTCACTAGTCGGTGAATTTAGCTTAATAATATTCGGGGCCATTCCATCATAAATAGTAGTATTTAAAGCATCCATTCCGTTTCTTCTGTCGGATTTGTAAGATAACAAATAGGATTCTAATGAAATAGGTTTTCCAATTTTGACATACACTTCACTATTAAATTCAACAGGATATGTAAAATTTATTCCAACGGGGAGAATTTCGATGGTGGTATCATCATATTTCTCCATTGCACTAAAAGCAATTTTAGAAATTCCGTTTTGGATAGGTCGTAATTGTTTTCTGCTTTCTGTTCCGCCTTCAACAAAAATCAATAAATTTTGGCTTTTTCCAAGTACATCAATACTAGATGACATGGCTGCATGATTCTCTTTCATTTTAGAAAATCCATCTCGGAAACGGAATACTGGAATTTGATAGGTGGCTTCAAGTAAAGGCTTAAGCCATTTTTTCTCAAATACGTCACCTCTTACAAGAAAATTCAAGGGTTTAGGAAAAAAACAAGCCATGACAAGAGGTTCAATAAAGCCATTAGGATGATTACTCGCAATCAGTTGCGCTCTGTCTTGACGTATATGCTCTAAACCTGAAATTGCAATATTTCGATAGAATATTCGCAATCCAAATCCAACTAAAACTTTAAGAAAACGATATAGCATTAAATTTTGCTAATTTTGCAGCTGTAAAACTAATCAATTTTCTCTTAGTGCCATCACAAGCCCACAATAATAATACTTTAATCGTCATCAGCGGTCCAACTGGAATAGGAAAATCAGCGATAGCGCATGAGTTAGCAAAGAGCTTGAATGCCGATATTTTCTCGGCAGACAGTAGACAAATTTATAAGGAACTCCAAATAGGGACGGCATCCCCAAATGCATCTGAATTAAAAGAAGTCAACTACCACTTTATCAAACATTTATCTATTCGTCAATCCTATGACGTAGGAAGTTATGTTACAGATTGCAGGGCTGAGTTAAATGAATATTTCAACACTTATGAAATTGCAATCCTTGTAGGAGGAACAGGTTTGTATGTTCAATCTTTGATCAATGGGATAGACCAATTTCCAGAAGTATCTGAATATGCAAAAACAGAAGTGCAAAACATGCTAAAGTCGGATGGGATAGCAGGATTACAGAGTTTTATACAAATACATGATCCACAATATTATTCGGAAGTAGACTTAAATAATGTTAGAAGATTGACACGAGCTGTAGAGGTCATCATTACTTCTGGAAGCGCATATTCATCCTTCAAAACCCAGCCCAAAAGTAATTTGAATTGGAATATTATACCTGTTTTATTGAATGTAGAAAGACAAGTACTTTATGATAGAATCAACCTTCGCGTAGATCAGATGATGAAAGATGGACTGTGGGAAGAGGCAGAAAATTTATATCCGTATAGGTCATTTCAAGCATTGGATACGGTGGGTTATAAAGAATTATTTGCTTGTATGGATGGACAATGCACCAAAGAAGCAGCTGTAGATAGGATAAAACAAAATTCTAGGCGTTATGCTAAAAGGCAATTGACATGGTTTAAAAAATATGGTGATTGGATTGAATTACCTCCTGATTACGAAGCGGTAGAATCACTTGTTTCGAGAATATTGAAACAAAATCCATTATCAAAGTAATGATAAGCAGTTTTTGACTACCAAGTAAAAATAAATATTAAGACTGTGTTTGTACACGTTTCAAGGCATCTAAAACAATATCTACTTCAAAACCTTTAGTCATCACAAATTGAACTACTTTTTGCCTTTCAACATGAGAATCCAATGTAGTGATATTTCCTTTAATTCTTTTTAAAATCAAGTCTTGTACAGTGGCAAGATAATCATTATCATCGATTTCTTTTAGCCCTTCACGAATAGAGTAATCAGAGATTTTATGCAGTTTAAGCCCTTGTAATATTTTAATCTTTCCCCAACCTTTCATTCTGAACTTACCGCGAATATAAGACTTTGCAAAACGCTCTTCATTTAGAAAGCCTTCTGTAATTAAATCTGCCATAATTTCCTCCAAAGTTAACCCATAAACCTGGTGTTGTAAAAGTTTTGTTCTCACTTCAAAATGACTTCTATCTTGTACAGCACAATATCTTTTGATATTAACGATGGCAATATCCTTATTCCATCTTACCCCTTTTTTATACTCAAAATCGTCTGATGACATATTTCAAAATGAATTAAAACTTATTAACACTTCACTTTCACTTTCGTTTTTATAAAGCCAAATTCGATATTGAGATTTCGAACTACTTTTGAAAGTGTTTAAAATTATGAATGACTATTTTCTTTTAATACATTCACACTTACATATTTAACCATTACCGAAAAGTACAAGAATAATATTCCAATATTTATTATTTCAAATTACATGATTTCATTCTACTTATAGATATGAAAATTATAATATGTTTTGTACTTTTGCCCTATGAAGTTTTCATCAAAAGTTTTAGAGCAAGCCGTAAATTCGCTTTCAGCTCTTCCTGGTGTGGGTAAAAAGACAGCCTTGAGACTCGCATTGCATTTAGTACAAGATAAAACCCAAAAAGCGCAGCAAATTTCAAATGCATTGACCAATTTATCATTGCATATTCGAACATGCAATCTTTGCGGTAATCTATCTGACCAAGGCATTTGTGAAATTTGCAATACACCCCATAGGAAAACCGGATTATTGTGTATTGTAGAATCCGCCAGAGATGTCATGGCCATAGAAGAAACTCAACAATTTTCAGGAAAATATCATGTTTTAGGTGGTGTGATATCACCTTTGGATGGTATAGGACCTGATGACCTGAATATTAGTAGTCTTTTACAAAGAATTGATAGGGAAAATATTGAAGAAATCATAATGGCTATAAGCCCGACTATTGAAGGAGAAACCACCATTTATTATATTTCAAAACTTCTTAGGAATTCAAACGTTAAAATCAGTGTTATAGCACGTGGAGTCTCTTTTGGTGGTGACCTTGAATACACTGATGAGCTTACTCTAGGCAGATCCATTAAATCAAGACTACCCTACCAATTCGATTCATAGTAATGAAAGAACACATTGGAATAGTCATAGTCAGTTATAATGTGAAACACTTCCTTTCACAGTGTTTACACTCTATTTTTCAATCCAATGCAGCTGATTTCACCTATGAAGTTTGGGTAGTAGATAATAATTCCGTAGATGGATCGGTGGAGATGATACATCAGCAGTTTCCCATAGTAAAAACCATTTTAAACACACAGAATGTAGGATTTGCCAAAGCTAATAATCAAGCGTTAGATAAAATCAAAGCGGATTATATACTGATCCTAAATCCAGATACCATTTTAGAAGAGAAAACTTTGACTGAATGCCTCCAATTCATGAATCAAAAACCTAGGTGTGGGGCTTTAGGTGTGAAGATGATAGATGGGAGCGGTACATTTCTACCTGAATCAAAAAGAGCTTTACCAACAGTTTGGAATTCTTTTTTCAAATTGAGTTATCTTTCTGATATATTTCCACGATCTAAAGCTTTCAATAACTATTATTTAGGACATTTATCTGAATGGGAAACACATAAGGTCGATGTGCTTTGTGGTGCATTTATGTTTATTAGATCCAATGCGCTGAACGAAGTTGGATTTTTTGATGATGCCTTTTTTATGTATGGAGAAGACATTGACCTATCATATCGGATACTCCAAAAAGGTTGGGAAGTTTATTATTCACCTATTTCTACCATTGTACATTTCAAAGGAGAAAGTACGAAGAAAAGCAGCTTGAAGTATCATAAGCATTTTTATGGTGCTATGCAGATTTATGTGGAGAAACACTATTCGAAGACAGAGGCTTCCATGTTTGGAAAGTTTATCCAGCTAGGAATTCTTTTAAGGGGAATGTTCAGTTATGTAGGTAAGATATTAAGAATCTGGTTTTGGCCCGTCATAGATAGTCTTTTGATGTTTTTGTCACTCAGAATAATTTCAAAGACATGGGCAAATTTTAGATTTGGAGACCCCAAATATTACGACAATGCTTCTTTATACAGTTATTTTGGTATGTACATAGCCATTTGGATATTAGGTTTGTGGTTATTTGGTAGATATTCAAAAGAAAATAATTTTTTCAATCGCCTTCAAGGAGTTTTTTCTGGTACAATAATGATCCTTGTTGTATACGCACTGTTACCGGAGGATATGCGATCGTCAAGAGCCATATTGATTGCAGGTGCAGTGGTTGCGTTTTTAGTAACTACGCTTACATCACTACTCACTTCTATTAATTTATTCAAAAACAACTCTGAGAAGGATGTAAAAACAATTGCCTTGGTCGGTACATTTCAAGAAAATAAAAAAGACCCAATCCCTATTGGAAAAAAATATTAAAATAGCGCATCAATTCTATTTCATCAATCCATCTAGTCAAAATACTTCTAATGAATTTTATGGTACTTTAGAAAATTTACCAAATTTGGTGTCCGATCTAAAAATAAATGAAATAGTATTTTCATCAGATGCGATAGGAATGCATAGAATCATTAAGACAATGTCCGCTATAGGTAATGCTGTCTCATATAAAATAGGTTCAGACCAATCTCTTGCCATAATAGGGAGTAATAATAAATCAGCTCAGGGTAATATACTTGTCATAGATAGAGAATTTTCTATAGAATCAGGCTTGGCACAACGAACCAAACGCCTAATTGATATTTTTGTATCACTTATAATACTTTTACTATTTCCATTCATCTACCTTATTACAGGAATGAATACTAAGGTATTTTCAAATGCACTTTCCGTGGCTTTGAATGATAAAACTTGGATTGGCTATGGAGGTTCTCAAAAGGATTATAGTAGCTTGCCAATGCTCAAACCTTGTATCATCGAGGTTCCGTTGTGCAATGAAGTGATCCTATATTCAGATGATTTTGCATCACAAGAGAACAGAAAATATGCTTTGCAATATAAGCCGTGGACTGACATTAAATTAATATTTTTCAATGCTTTTAGATTAGCTAATTAATGCGCCAAACTTTATTAAACCAGATTCGACTTGAAGCAGATAAAAATGTCTCTTTTTTAAGAGATACGAGACATCACCTGCATGAATATCCCGAATTGTCGTTTGAAGAAACCAAAACATCTGCCTTTATTAAAACTTTCTTAGATAATGAAAAGATAGCGTATTCTACAAAATATAGTGAAACAGGAATTGTTGCATGGATAAAAGGAAAGTCTTCAAAATTTGTTGCCTTAAGAGCAGATATGGATGCTCTACCTATCCAAGAACAAACAACCATTGATTTTGCTTCAAAGCACGATGGCATCATGCATGCTTGTGGGCATGATGTCCATATGACATGTGCTATGGGAGCGTTAAAGATATTGAAAGAACTCCAAGACAATCTTCCTTTTTCCGTGGTTTGCTATTTTCAACCTGGAGAAGAAAAACTTCCAGGCGGTGCAAAATTACTCATTGAAGCTGGGGCAATAGATGCGTTTGACTCTCAATTTATGGTGGGCCAGCATGTATCGCCGGAGCTTCAAACAGGTACAATAGGAATGAAACCTGGTATTTTCATGGCTTCAGCAGATGAAATCTACATTGAAATATCTGGAAAAGGAGGACATGCTGCCGCTCCTCACCTTGGAGATGATGTAGTAGCCGCGTTGTCCTATTGTATAGTTCAATTGCAGTCAGTTGTATCAAGGCATTCAAATCCTATTCTACCTACAGTACTGAGTTTCGGAGATGTACAAAGTTCAGGAGGCGCTACAAATGTATTTCCCAAAAGTATCAAAGCCTCAGGGACATTACGAACTTTTGATGAACAATGGAGGTCTGAAGCACACAACCTAATAGTTGATATTGCTCGAAATTCTGCCCAGTCATTAGGATGTAAAGTCGTGGTCGACATAAAGAAAGGATATCCTTATCTTAAAAATGATGAAAAATTGACTACAAATCTTACATCACACTTTGCCGATTATATTGGAAGGGATAATATTGTAGATCTGAATATCAGAATGACAGCAGAAGATTTTGCCTATTATTCACATAAATTGCCGACATGTTTTTACAGACTTGGTACTGGGAATAGTGAAAAAAATACAACACATGGTGTACATACGCCTCTCTTCAACATTGATGAAGATGCGCTTGCCATAGGTGCTGGATTGATGGCTTGGTCGACATTTTTAAATAATGAGTTATGAAAAATTTCCATTTTATTTTCGCTTTTGTATTATGTCACTTTTTCTATTTTGCACAAGGGCAGCCAACTTTTAAGAATGAAACCTTCAGTTGGTGGGATGGCAAACCACCTAGAAGTCCAATTCCAGCAGCTATCGTTGATATTGATGGCGATTTTTCTGATGAAGTAATAGCAATAGATCAGGGATTAATATTAAAATGTTATCAATACACTGATAAAAAATTAGAACTTCAATATGAAACTATGGTGTCAAATTCTGTCCAATGGACATTGACAGCCGGAGATATTAAAAATTTAGGTAAAAATTCCATTATCACTGCCGGTGTCTACAATGATGTGACATTGACAACCCTAACGGAAAATAATCTCCAAAACGTCGTCTTGCCTTCTTCAATCTATGCGCAAGGTTCTTCGACTATTGATGTGAATAATGATGGAATGTTGGATTTATTCATCTGCCACGATGAAGGATATCCGATTTTTTTTATAAATAATGGAACCAGTCTAGTATTAGAAAATATCATAGAATTCAAAATAAATGATACAACGGATGGTTCGGGAAATTATGGAGCTGAATGGACTGATATCAACAATGATGGATTAGCAGACTTATATATTTCGAAATGCAGGGCTGGAGTGACGGATCCTTCAGATCAAAGGAGAATCAATAAACTTTTTATTAATAAAGGAAATACAATCTTTGAAGAATCAGCGACCAAGTATAATTTGGACAGCGGAAGTCAATCTTGGGCAAGTACCTTTGGTGATCTAGATAATGATGGTGACAATGATGTCATAGTTATAAATCATGAGGATCCTCATGTTATTTATCAAAATATTGATGGAAATACCTGTCAACCTATCACTTTGGATAAGAACATTGAGACATTTGGTTTTCAATCATTGATGCGTGATCTAGATAATGATGGCCTTTTGGATATCCTTGTATCAGGTATTGGTGGACTAGTACTTTATCATAATATTGGTAACTTGCACTTTAAAATATATGAAAAATTCTTAAATCCATCAAGAATGATGTCCATGAATGCAGGTGATATCAATGATGATGGACTGATAGATCTGTATGGGCACATAGCTGAGCCCATAAACAGCATTGGTTATGCTGATGATGAAATTTGGATTAATTCTTCTGTAGGAAATAATTTTGTAAAATTCAATCTCATTGGTACCAGATCAAATAGAAATGCCATTGGTGCAAAACTTGAAATTTATGGTGAGTTTGGTTACCAACAAAGGCTTGTAAAAGGTGGAGAAAGCTACGGTATTATGAATTCATTTCAGCAGCACTTTGGTTTGGGTAGCACTAGTATGATTGATAGCCTTATTGTGCATTGGCCATCAGGGATAAGGCAAAAATTTTCAAACATCCAAGCTAATGACACCTATGTGATTGAAGAAAACGGCTGTATCACAGCACAATCTATTAGAAAATCAGAAATAATTTTCGTGTCCGATGAGAACCCAGTCGAAGTGCTAGCTTCACAAATACCTATGAAACAGTATATTTGGTCGAATCACGATACTACATCAAGCATTTCCATTTCAAAACCAGGAAAATATTCTGTTCAAATGAGAGATTCTTTAGGTTGCTTATATATTTCTAAACCAATATTAGCCAAAAGCCTATGTCTTGATCCAGAAATAGACCTGATAGAGGATAAATCATTGACCGTATGTCATGGAGATGATCTAGTCATCAATCCTCCATCAGGTAAAACATATATATGGTCTGATGGAAGTGACAAACAGGAGCTATCGGTGAACCAGTCGGGCATTTATGCTTTGACACTGACAGATTTTTGTGATGTGGTTCATGTGGATACATTTAGCGTTGACATATTCCGACCAGTAGGTAATTATAAGGGAGACACAATTTTAATGGGTGACACAGGGATATTAACATCATCCAATCCAAAAACATTATGGTATGATTCTGCAGATCAAAGCAATCTACAACATATTGGTCCAATTTTCATTACTGAAAATCTCGATTCTTCAAGAAGTTATTTTGTTACCAGTTTGGTTGATATTGCTACAGAAATTGGAAATGTAGGAATAGTATCATTTCCTTCTGTAAATCAATACTCAGCGAATGCCATAGATGGAAACATGATCTTCAATACGTATGAAAAATGTAGTATTTCCTCAGTAAAAGTAGGCACGGACACACCAGGTATTAGGCGGATTCTTATCAAGGACAATACGGGTACAGTAGTATATAGCAAGGACTTTTTTATCGATTCAGGATTTTCTGAACTGCAATTAGATGCCATTCTGGAAAAGCCTGGTGAGTATAAGATCGGGACTGATGTCGATATTAATATTGAAAATCTAGGTTACAAGAGCCCGAGATTAATTCGTACCCAAGGTTCAACAAACTATCCTTATAGATTAAGTGATGCAATGATATTATTCTCTACTGATGGCGGACCATTTTATTACTATTACTTTTATGATTGGAAAGTAGAATATGACTTCATCACTTGTTCCACGGTTTTGGACAGCGTAGTTGTAGTGGTTCAAAAACCTGATGCAACTGAAGATGCAAGACAGAAAAAAATAACTATTTACCCTAATCCAGCCCAAGAAATTATTTATATTGGAACAGTTGACAGTGGATTTGAAGCTAATATATACAATTCTAATGGTCAATTATTAAAAACCATCACTAATAATAACACAGTCAATATAAGAGATTGGCTACCAGGCATGTATATTATTAAATTATCGGACAAAAATGGTTATAGTTCTTATACAAAATTTATAAAATCACCATAATTAATTTTTACCTCGTACCATTCGACAGAATTATTAAAATTTAGCATTAATAAGGGTAAAAATACCATCTATCCTATCAGTATATAATCAATCTTTCAATATATAGATATACTCAGACTAATAAATTTTTGCCCTATAGGCAGCCAATTCATCGTCAGAAATGAATTCATCAAATGATTTCAGCCGATCAATAAATCCCTTTTGTCCAATTTCAATAATTCTTGTAGCCACAGTCTGCGTAAAGGTGTGGTCTCTAGAAGTAAATAAGATATTTCCGGGAAAATTTACTAATGCATTATTCAATGTTGTGATCGTTTCAAGGTCAAGGTGATTGGTAGGCTCGTCCAACATTAGCAGATTAGCCTCTGTCAACATCATTCTAGAAAGCATACATCGCACTTTTTCTCCTCCACTGAGGACATTAGACATTTTGAGCGTCTCATCACCGGAAAACAACATTTTTCCTAAGAATCCACGTATGTATGATTCATCTTTTTCTTCTGAAAATTGCCTAAGCCAATCAATCAAATTCAAAGGTTCAGAAGAGAAAAACTCTTCGTTTTCATACGGAAGAAAAGATTTTGTGATGGTTTGTCCCCATTCAATAGAACCAGAATCAGGTGTCAATTCACCAGCTAAAATCTTATATAATGCTGATGTAGACAGATTACTTTTTGAAATAAATGTGATCTTGTCATTGTGATGAATATCAAAACTCAAATCATGGATTAACTTCCCATTTACATCCGAATAATTAAGGTTCTTGACCGATAAAATTTCCTTCCCTGCTTCGCGATTCATTTTGAAAATGATGCCAGGATATCGCCGCGAAGATGGACGAATATCTTCAATATTGATTTTATCCAACATCTTTTTTCTTGCTGTGGCTTGTTTTGACTTAGAAGCATTAGCACTAAATCTATCAATAAAAGCCTGCAATTCTTTGATTTTTTCTTCAGCCTTCTTGTTTGCTTGCTGCTTTTGCCTCAAGGCCAACTGACTGGATTCATACCAGAAAGTATAATTCCCTGTGAAAATCGAAATTTTTCCAAAATCAATATCTACAATGTGGGTACAAACCGTGTCAAGAAAGTGTCTATCATGCGATACAATAATAACAGTGTTTTTGAAATCAATTAAAAAATCTTCCAACCAAGTCACCGTATGAATATCAAGACCATTGGTAGGTTCATCGAGAATTAAGACATCAGGATTACCGAAAAGTGCTTGAGCAAGAAGTACCTTTACTTTTTGATTGCTATCCAGATCCTTTACCAATGCATAATGATCAGCTTCACTTATGCCTAAACCACTAAGCAAGTTTGCGGCTTCCGGCTCGGCATTCCATCCATCCATTTCAGCAAACTCAGCTTCCAAATGAGAAGCACGCATTCCATCTTCCTCAGTGAAATCTTCTTTGGCATAGATGGCATCCTTCTCCTTTATGATCTCCCAGAGTTTGTGATGACCCATGAGTACTGTGTGTATCACAGATACATCATCAAATTCAAAATGATCTTGTTTAAGAACTGCCATACGCTTACCAGGTTCTAAATGCACAGACCCTTTGTTTGCATCTTGTGTTCCTGATAATATTTTAAGAAATGTGGATTTCCCCGCACCGTTGGCACCAATTATTCCATAACTATTGCCCTGCGTGAACTGTACATTGACTTCATCAAACAATACTCTTTTGCCGTATTGGAGCGAAATATTTCTTGTTGAAAGCATGATGGATTTTTCTAAATTGGGTGCAAATGTAGTTATTTTAGAATGAAAACAGTATCAAATACCTTAGTCTTATGTCCGCAAACCATTAAAATTTCAATATTAATACAATTCTGGTATAAACAAGGATTTTTTTTGTAATTTTGCCTCTCATAACTTCTACATGAACAAGATCAGATTAGATATAATGGCATTATCGCATAGCGTGACACAATCGCACAATTATGCAGTAGTATTGGGTGAAGAATTTGGAAAAAGAAGACTTCCTATCGTCATTGGAGGATTTGAAGCGCAAGCCATAGCCGTAGCTTTAGAAAATATGACCCCAAATAGGCCATTGACACATGATCTATTTAAAAGTACTTTGGAGACATTTGATATCAATCTAAAAGAAGTCATCATCAATAATCTTGTGGATGGTATCTTCTATGCACAGTTGATCTGTGAACTTAAAGGATTGAGCGAAATCATCGATGCGCGTACTTCCGATGCGATAGCATTGGCGGTGCGATACAATTGTCCAATTTATACC
The DNA here is from genome assembly GCA_041392785.1 of Saprospiraceae bacterium. Taxonomy (GTDB): domain Bacteria; phylum Bacteroidota; class Bacteroidia; order Chitinophagales; family Saprospiraceae; genus OLB9. The sequence continues at coordinate 48,660 of JAWKLK010000007.1, read as the reverse complement.
TATGAATCCATCTTGGAATCAGCTGGAGTGATTTTGGAAGAAGAAGATAATGCTAGTGCGGCCAAAACACCTAAGCGTGCCAGTACAGAAAATATGTCAATAAGTGTTCTCGAGAATAAACTCAAAGAAGCATTGGAAAAAGAAGATTATGAAAGAGCTGCTGAATTGAGAGACATCATCAATTCGAGAAAGAACGAAGAATCATAGATTATTTTTGGTTTATATATTTTGTGGTTTGTTTTTAGGGTAATACATCACACCGAAGGCTCGAAGAAGGGAAAGAATCAATAATAGTTGGCCTTCAAAAAATGATTATTTAGGGAACCAATAAGTAAATGAAAACATTAAGTATCATTAAATTTCTTATAAAATGGAAATAATATCCAAGGTTTTAATCGGACTAATTGCTGTGGAGCACCTATATATTTTATATTTTGAGATGTTTGCTTGGGAAACCATTGGAAAGAAAACATTCAGGACATTTCCAGAACATCTCTTTGCCCCGACAAAAAATTTAGCTGCAAACCAAGGATTATACAATGGTTTTCTAGCAGCGGGATTGATTTGGTCACTACTGATTTCTGATAGGTTGTGGAGTGTCAATGTTGCTTTATTCTTCCTTACCTGTGTAGTTATCGCTGGTATATTTGGCGCTTTGACCGCAAGTAAAAAAATATTTTACACCCAAGCACTGCCGGCAATCATAGCATTGATTTTCTTACTTATAGCAAATTTTTCTTAATCCACTATATTCACAACCAAAACAATACTTTTGTTTTAACATAATTGTCACAGCAAACACACATCATGACATATATTAACATCAGATTTCACTTATTGGGTTTCGTTTTATTATCAATATTACTATTTCAAAGTTGCAAAAATGAAGTTGATTGCTGTGTTATTGTAGATGTTGATGTACAGGTACACTACAAAAACGGTTTAGGACAAAATCTTATCAATAGTAGCGCTGAATTCCAAGCTTCTAATATCAAAATATTCTATAAAAAAGGTGATACATTTGAATACGTATACAATTCCAATTTAGATAGTCCAAACATGCATCGCATAGATACTGACTCTGATAACAATATCATACTCACAGTTTTCCCTTCTAATTACTATGAGGGGAATTTCTCTACTACATTGATCCGACTCAATGAAACTGTGGTTGATACCTTGGTTTGCGAATTTTTAATTGGTAATGGTAAGGAAATCTGTAAAAAAGCTTGGCTGAATGGCGTTGAGATGGAAAACAGATTTATAGAGGTGGTAAAATAAAGTTTATTTTTGATTCATCCTTTGATATACTAGAAAGGGGATAGCAAAATCATGGCAGGTTATAGAGATTTATTTATTTATAGAGTTAGTAATATATCAACTGCCCTACCCACTCGGTGGCTCATCAATCTAACTAATCAAAAGCTAATCCATCCATTCTATCACGCTGTCTCAGATGTACCCTTACCTCACATGACACATCTCTATAGTGTAAAAAATAGTGACGCATTTATAAAAGATATCGACTGGTTGTTAAAACACTTTAGCCCTATTGACTATCCGGAATTTAAACAAATTATTTTAGGAGAAAAACCTATTACAAAACCCAGTTTCTTATTGTCTTTCGATGATGGACTTAGCCAATTTCATGACGTCATAGCCCCCATTCTAAAAGAAAAAGGAGTGCCTGCAATATGCTTTCTTAATAGTGCATTCATAGACAACAAAGCGCTATTTTTCCGCTATAAAGCTAGCCTAATCATCCATACCATCCAACATAGTTCTGAAAAACATAATACAGTAAAACAAATATTAGACACATCAGAAGTCAATCAAAGTTTGCTTGCTATACAATACGCCGACAGAGCTGTTTTGGACATAATAGCTGATGCTATTTCTTTGGATTTTGATGCTTATTTAAAAGAAAATACGCCGTATCTTAGTTCTCAACAGATCAAATCATTGATACAACAAGGTTTTTACTTTGGAGCTCACAGCATCGACCACCCTGAATATCGACATCTTGACCTGCCAGAGCAAATCAATCAGACCAAGGAGAGCGTAGCCAAAATAATTGCTAACTTTGGGCTCGATTATAGATTATTTTCATTTCCATTTACTGATTATAGCGTGTCGCAACAATTTTTTACCCATTTACAACAACAAAACATCACAGACTTGACTTTTGGGTGTAGTGGATTGAAAACAGATAGTGCTCCAAATCACTTCCAGCGTATTCCATGTGAAATGGCTAACCTCTCCGCAAAACAAATTGTCAATGCTGAACTCCTTTACTTTTTAGCAAAATGGCCTTTCGGTAGAAATAAATTGGTAAGGCATGCTGGAGATTAGACAATTAAATAGGCAAGCATTACAAGGCTATATCGATGCACCGGAATTTGGAATGGGTAATTTCCTACCAATTACAAAACATAGAGCCATCTCACATATCAAAAATCCAAGAGTAAGCAATACTGACGTGCTGCTTTTATTGGCATATTTTGACGGTGAACTCATTGGCTATCTCGGCATACTACCTGATTACCTGTATCCACGTGGTGAGCAAGCCATAAAAATCGGCTGGTTAAGTTGTCTGTGGGTGTCAGAGACAGCTCGTGGTAAGGGCATCAGTGTGCAATTGATGTTAGAAGCTTCTGCACTGTATCAAAACAGATTGCTCTCTGCAGATTTTGTGCCTGCTACAAAAAGACTGTATGATAATTCCGGTTTGTTTGAAAAAAGCTCTCTTCAAAAACAAGGAATCCGCTTGTACGTTAGGTCAAATCTAGCCCAAATATTACCTCCAAAACATGTGCTGTTTCGTAAGTTTGAATCCGTACTTTCCGTATCAGACGTAGTCATCAACACCTTCATACGGTTGCGGAGTTTTAAACCCAATATATCAAATCTAAAAATCGAAGAAGTGGATTTGATAGATAATGAATGCATACATTTTATCCATCAATGTAGCCAATTCTCCTTATGTCGGCGCGGACCAGAAGAACTGCATTGGATTTTGCAATTTCCCTGGGTATTATCCGCTCCTGAAAAATCAGATTTGGATAAGAAGTATTATTTTTCATCTACCGCAAAAGAATTTTCTTACCGCGCCTTGAAAGTCAAGAACACTGATGGCAAACTGATTGCTTTCATGATTTTTACAGTGATGGATAAAAACTTAAAACTACCATATTTGTATCATAATGGATTCATTGATAGAGTTATAGATGTTATAAATTTTTGCATAATATCATGGCAGATTAAAACTTTTACAGTATTCCACCCAGAATTATCCCAAAGACTTAATTCTTCAAAAACCGCTGCCATACTATCAAAACCGATCCAAAGATCCTATATGGTTTCAAAAGGGTTGAAAGACTACTTCACCAAAATGGATAACGATGTATCAGACGGTGATGGAGATTGCTGTTTTACGTGATTGTAAATTAAAAATAATTTTAAAGTACATCGTGTACGCATTGCTTGCAAAGATAGGGTATGCATATTAATTTACCAAGATTCATGACACGGACAAGGGAACTCTCGGATGTAGTGAATACTACGCCTAGCAAGGGGTCGAGCTGATACCATCGACCTAATATAGGATCATTGCCACTGGAGCTCTTTGGCTGTCGGTCAAAGATTCCAGACTACGCTAATCGCTCCTCGCTCCACTTGCGGGGCGAAAGCTTCCGTTTTCACTTCACCCACGAGCCATTTCGTATGGCTCGCACAGGCTCGTTCACCCCGATAGAAAGCAAAGTCAGACTGGAAGGCTTCTACTCTTTCGATACCTTTTCCAAAGATACTTTTATCTCAGAAACAAAGGTAAGAGATTATCAACGAAAAAACATCCCATCTGACAACAATAGACGATTTCTGTCGTTCTTAAGTCAATAATCACCGTAATAGATATGCATCCATTCAAATTTTCATACTTTTTAAAACACCTTTCCATTATCACCTTTATAGTATTTGCTTTGGTTGGTGTATCTACATTGTCAAGTTGCAAAACAAAAGATGGCTGTGGTCTTGAAAAAAAATATGCTCCCGATATGGAATCCAAAGGTGGAAAATCAACGCTTTTTTCAAAAAAACAAAGAAAGAAAATGAAGTAAGAGCATGTTTAAATTTTTATTTTTGAATGAAAGTGAGAAAATTTTATTTTGGACAAGGCATATTTTGCAGTCGTAGCTGGAAGCTACGGCGAAAAATATAACGATGGCTAAAATTAAATTTGCCGCTTGGAGCCAAATGATAGAAGATTAAACATACTCTAAATACTACCTTACTTCTCTAATATTTTCATTGCCAATTCATGTCCTAATTGACTGCCGATCGCTACACCCATACCGCCAAGTCTAACGCCACACAACACATCTTTTTTAACCCAACTGACAATTGGCTTTTTTGAAGTTCCCATACCTAAAATCCCACTCCACCACATGTCAATATGCGCAGCACCTCCTGGTAAAAGCGTCTCAAGAAAGGCAGTGAGATAATCTTGTATCTCTTGTGTCATGCCAAATGTAGACGTCGTTTCTCCATCCAGGTTCAAATTCCTACCACCGCCCAAAAGCAATCTATTTTGGTAAGTACGGAAATAGAGGTATCCTTTATCAACATGGTACACATGTGAAAAATGGACATTTGGTAAGGGCTTAGTAATTAGTACTTGGTTGCGCCCCGGGTACACATCTAGATCAGGTATTAGCTCCTTTGCAAACCCATTGGTACACACCACTAATCTATCATATTTGATATGGAGATCGTCACAACATCCCAAGATCTTATCACCATCGCTGATTTCAACCACTTCTACACCATAATACACTGCAACTTGCAAGGTAATAGCCTTGCGATACAGCCACGACATCATAGATTGAGGATTTAACTTTCCTTCGTAGGAATTGAATAGTACTTTATCATAAAAAGCGGTGTTTAAATGATGGGATTGCCATTGCCAAGTTTCTCTTTGGCCCGTGACTTGTGCTAACAACGTATTGGCTTCCATATACCTGTCCAAACATGTGACATAGAGCCTGTCATCGGCTTTCCTAAAAGCTTCTATACCGCCACAAGCATCATATTCCATCATGGATTGTGGGATTCTTGATCGCAATAATTGCAAACCTTGCCAACGCATCTGGATGGTTTGTAATGCCTCATCATCACCGAATTGGTCTACATCATCCAGGATTTCGGATATCGAGCCAAAGCAAGCAAAACCAGCATTTTTAGTACTTGCGCCATTAGGATGAGAACCACGTTCTAAAATTTTTACACCTATTTTTGGATTTGCTTCTTTAATGGAAATGGCTGTACTTAAACCTACAATTCCAGCTCCAATAATGGTGATTTCTGTTAAATCTTCTATATTTTTCTTTTCCCAAAAGCTATAATGCATTATCTTGTGTGCTTTTTAAAAATGATCTATAAATACGTTTTGCATTTTATGATGTGTATTTCAGAGACCACAAATCTAATGCTTTTCTTAAATCAATAGTTATGATCCAAAGAATTCAAACCATTTATTTTGTCTTGGCAGCTATCACGTTTGGTGTGCTATTTTTAGTCCCATTTGCCACTAGTTCCGAACCCATCCCCAATTTATTGCAAGATCAAGTCTATAATATTATGGATAGTCCAGTCTTAATAGGGCTCACAGCTATCGGTATTTTGGTCAGTTTGGTGGGCATATTTTTATACGGAAACAGAAGTGTTCAGGCAAGATTGGGATACTTTACCATCATTTCTGGTATACTTTTACCTTTGGTAGCAATCTTGCTTATATACAACGAAGGTACCGTCACAACAAAGGCGAGTTTAATCAAAGATGGATTTGGTATTTACCTACCTATTTTGGCTTTGATCTTTGGTATTCTTGCAGTAAGAAATATCAATAAAGACGAAAAATTAGTTCAGTCAATGGACAGATTGCGATAAGCATAATTCCAAGAATCCTTTTAACAAATACATGGATACCAAAATAACGACATTACACAACTTAAAACAGCAGGCTTTGCTGGGTGGTGGTGCAGACAGAATACAAAAACAACATGCCAAGGGCAAACTTACTGCTAGAGAAAGAGTTGAGCTACTGCTTGACCCTGGTACGTTTGAGGAGATAGGTATGTTAAAGGAGCACCGCTCTCATGACTTTGGTTTAGAAAAACAGCAATTTCTTGGTGATGGCGTAATCACAGGATATGGTACCATGTCTGGTAGATTGACCTATGTATTTGCACAAGATTTTACGGTTTTTGGCGGCGCACTTTCTGAGACACATGCTGAAAAGATATGTAGAATCATGGACTTGGCCGTTCAGAATGGTGCGCCGATCATCGGATTGAATGATTCGGGGGGTGCAAGGATTCAAGAGGGTGTAAACAGTTTAGGAGGATATGCTGACATTTTTTATAGAAACACCATTTCTTCGGGATTGATACCACAGATCTCGGCTATTATGGGGCCATGTGCAGGAGGCGCAGTATATTCACCCGCTATCACAGACTTTATATTGATGGTGGCTGATACTAGTTATATGTTTGTCACGGGTCCAAATGTGGTCAAAACGGTCACCAATGAAGAAGTATCATCAGAAGACCTAGGTGGTGCGTCTGCACATGCCACAAAAAGTGGTGTCACACATCTTGTTGCTGCAAACGACTATGAGTGTATCCAACAGATCAAAACATTGATGTCTTTTATTCCTCAAAATTGTAATGAAAAACCCGAGCGCTTTCCCTTTGACTTAGGTAAGGAATACAGAGACCAATTGACGGATATCATTCCTGAAAACCCCATGCATCCTTATGATATGAAAGATGTCATCAAAGGTATCGTGGACGAGGGCAGCTTTTTGGAAATACAATCTACGTATGCTGAGAATATTGTCATAGGATTTTCTAGACTGGCCGGTAGATCAGTAGGTATCGTAGCCAACCAGCCGTATGCCTTAGCAGGTGTATTGGATGTGGACAGTTCTAAAAAAGCAGCTAGATTTGTACGATTTTGCGACTGTTTTAATATCCCATTACTAGTATTGGTGGATGTTCCGGGTTTCCTTCCGGGGACACATCAAGAGTGGAATGGTATCATCACTAATGGGGCGAAATTACTGTATGCTTTTAGCGATGCCACCGTACCACGTTACGCTGATCACTAGGAAGGCTTATGGTGGAGCTTATGATGTAATGAATTCCAAACACATTGGTGCAGATATGAATTTTGCGTGGCCTACCGCTGAAATTGCTGTGATGGGTGCCAAAGGTGCCAGTGAAATCATCTTCAAAAGCGACATCCAAAAATCAGCAGATCCGGCGAAAACTCTTCTAGAAAAAGAAAAGGAATATCAAGATAAATTCGCTAATCCATATCGCGCAGCGTCACGAGGATTTATAGATGAAGTGATAGAACCAAGGGAAACACGTCGAAAATTGATTAAAGCCTTTGATATGCTCGAGAATAAAAAAGTAACTAGGACACAACGCAAACATGGCAATATACCTCTGTAGGATCACAGTATTCCAAATCGTGTAATCATTCACAATCACTTAGGGGGATGCATGTTAAAAAGGCATAGAAATTCTATCTTTTTTGACCTAAAATTAAAATTTTATTTAATTTCGCATCAGATGAAAGATGATAGTATTTTCTGTCGTAAATCATCTTTTTGATTTGATAATCTAATATCTGCATTTTGAAAATTCCAATAGACCTAAAATCAGGCACCGTACAAGCAACACCCAAAAAAGACATGATTGTGGGTATCGATTTGGGTACCACCAATAGCTTGGTCGCCTACGTAGAGAAAGGTATGCCCCACATCGTAAAAACCGAGTTTAACGAAAGTTCATTGACCCCATCTATTCTTTATTTTAGTAATGATGGTAATATCATCGTGGGTGAAGCTGCTCGACCACATATCGCAGATGATCCTGAAAACACACTTTACTCCATCAAAAGATTGATGGGGAAATCCTATAAAGATATTCCTGACAATAGACACCTTGGCTATACCATAATTGAAACCGATGAAGACGCTTTGGTTAAAATCAAAGTTCGAAATGCCTTTTACAACCCAATAGAATTATCAGCTGAAATCCTAAAAGCATTAAAAGTCAATGCAGAGCATCACCTACGCACCACAATTTCTAAAGCAGTCATTACGGTGCCGGCCTACTATAACGATACCCAGCGACAAGCAACTCGGGATGCAGGAAAACTTGCTGGAATCGATGTACTACGAATTATAAACGAACCCACCGCAGCAAGTCTCGCTTATGGAATAGGTCTAGATAGAAATGAAACCTATAATATAGCAGTGTATGATCTAGGTGGTGGGACGTTTGACATTAGTATACTTCATGTAGAAGATGGAATTTTTGAAGTATTAGCCACCAACGGAAATACCCAATTAGGCGGTGATGATATCGATGCAGCCATTGTGGATTATTGCATTGCAAAAGGACTGGCACAGGACAATTTGACAAATAGAGTGCAGCTAAGACCCATTGCAGAAAAGGCAAAAAAACAACTTAGCAAGTCCGATCAATGCACATTGGCATATGGAGGGAAAAGTTTGGATTTGTCTATAGAAGAGTACAATAATATTATTCTCCCCATCATACAGATCACATTAGATCACTGCAAACAATCTCTTAATGATTCAGGATTAAATAAAACGGGTATAGATCGTGTCGTATTGGTGGGCGGGTCAACCAGAATTCCGCTTATCAAACAAAAAGTAGGCGAATTTTTTGGGTCAACTCCTGATGATACTATCAACCCCGATGAAGTAGTAGCACTTGGTGCAGCTATTCAGGCCGATGTATTAGCAGGGAATAGAAAAGATATTCTGCTATTAGACGTGACGCCACTCTCATTAGGAATAGAAACCGTAGGTGGGTTGATGGACACCATTATTCCTAGAAATTCCAAAGTACCTATTCGCGCAGGAAGACAATATACTACATCAATTGATGGTCAAAAAAATCTGAAAGTTGCAGTTTTTCAGGGAGAAAGGGATTTGGTACAGGACAATAGAAAATTGGGAGAATTTATATTAAGGGACATCCCACCAATGGCAGCCGGCATCCCGAAGATTGAAGTGGTTTTTGCACTCGATCCAGATGGAATTTTAGTGGTAAAAGCTAAAGAATTAAGGTCTGGAATGGAGACACAGGTAGAAATCAAATCCACATATGGTATCTCAGAAGAAGACATGGCTCGCATGCTTTTAAATTCTATAACATACGCCAAAGATGATATGGCGCAGCGGCAACGCATAGAATCCCAAAATGAGGCAAAGGTTTTGCTCTTATCCACAGACAAATTCATACTACAAAATAAATCATGGATGAACACGGAAGAAGTAAAAACACTGTCAAGTCTAAAACTAGCATTGCAAGAAGTAATTGGTTCTGGCAGCCGAGATGAAATCGAAGAAAAAATGCTGGCTCTCAATACTTTTTCGACACCTTTGGCGCATAAAGCCTTGGATATCAATATTCAAAAAGCTCTTAAAGATACAAAAATATAGCGTATGTGGGATGGTATATTCTTGGATAATCACAATTTTAAAAATTTTGGAGCAGAACATTTGGTGGCGTTTATTGGATGTTGGGTTTTAATAGGTGGTTTTCTTTATTTTGGCAGGAGTAGGTGGACAAAGCAACAAGGTAAAGTATTTGTGACTCTCATCTGCCTTTTGGGTGCATTCACACAAATCTTCAAAGTATTTTATCGTTTGAAAATTGGGACTTTTGACACCACGACCGATCTTCCCTTACATCTGTGCAATTTGATGACATTATTTGTACCGTTTATGCTTTGGTTTGAATGGCGTAAAGCATGGGGAGTTGTCTTTTTTTGGATCATGGCTGGATGTGCACAGTCGATTTTCACACCTACTCTGACTGAAACCATGCCAAATTATGAAGCAATCCGATATTGGTTGGTGCATGCTTCCATCATTTTAGGCGCACTTTGGGGCATATGGGTTTACGGATATACATTACATTGGAAAGATGTACTCAATTCTTGGATATGTATCAATCTGCTTTCTCTGGTGCTCTACCCTATCAATGTGACACTTGGCTCCAATTATATGTACTTAAATGGTAAACCTCCTGGACCCACTTTTTATGATCTCTTAGCGCCCTGGCCAAATTATATCTTACAGTTAGAATTTGTGGTATTGCTAATTTTTTCAATTTTCTATATGCTTTTTAGAAAGTCCAGTTTCCAGCGCCAGTTGGCATAAGCAAAGAAGGATCGAAACCCCTATTTTTATTCGTGTTGTCTCGTTTTAACTTCTGGAGATGCTTCAATTTTTTCAGGTATAATAGCGAGTTGTTTTGTACCAGAAATATCAGGTTGCCCAGCATTGACCCAAGCCGTATATATTAAAGAGCCAGTCGCATGAATTGCTTTGCGCATTTGGTCCTCCACCATTGTACCCATAGCATTCGTATAGGCTTTGGCATACTCTTCGCATTGGATTCTCACTGTCTGCGATAATCTTTCATCATAACAGAACTGTTTATCTCCATCGTAGGTAAGACTCAACCTCTTCTCTATAGCAAGTACAGAATCAAGTTTGGAGTGAGCTCCTATGATGATATCCCATACAAACTCTTTAGTGTTTTCTATATATTCTGCTTTACCAACAAAAAAATCATATTCTCTTTCTGCAAATAGTTCGGGAATCCTAGACTCCCAAAAGGCATGGATACCTACTTGATTTGACAATTGACCGTTATAATTCATTGTAGTATGTAATGGTACATGTGCATCGCTAATGTAATGGCCAAATTCTGCTGATAACCTGAGTACCATATCCATATCTTTTTTTTCAAAAGCATAAGTGAGTTTGCTCAACATTGTTTCTAAATGGTATGGCACTATCCCGTGTTCGGAAAAATGGTCTTCTATTAAAACATCTACCTTATTAGCACTAAAATATCGTGTACCAAAAAGCTCATCCAGATCGTACCCTGAAAGACGCCATTCTTCTTCATAATACATGGGTTTTATAATCTTCTTCCAATATTTTACAAAAATAGGATAACTCATAGCCAGTCTTACTTTGCCAAAAGCTTCTGTTGTAAATACAATAGAATCTGCGGTTTGGGTTTTATCCAAATAAATGGTATCGGTAGTGTTGGCAAGTTTTATTTTACAATGTTTGATGATTGCTTCTTCAAAATCTCTTGGCACGTTTTCAAATGGAATCACATCCCATTTATCAATATCGATATAATGTCTTACCCCTTCGTGTTTAGTAGCATATCTTCGCATATCAGGATCTACAGCATGAGTGACCATATAATCCATATTCGATTTATAGAAGCTTATCATTTCTGGGGGAAGTGTAAAAATGGCCATTTTGTTTATTAGTCTATGTCCATAAAATCCCCAAACATCTACATCACACCATGAAAAACTGATGGTTGCCCCAAAAAGGATTAATAATAAATTAAACTTGCTGTTTTTCATATAAGTATTTTTATGAACTAAAAAATTGTCTGTAACCGATAAAAATCTTGCCAATCACACTGGTTTGTGTAAAATACAAGTCATCCTTACCCTTTACAAAAAATCGTTCAATGGTGTGAACGTCTTCTGGCCTTCTGGCTTTGTTTGTTCTGAATTGAAAATCATCGTAGCTATAATACGAATGCTGAATTTCATTATTTTCATTGGTTGTAATTGTGACTATTGCATAAGGTACTTTCGACATGATTGAATCCTTCGTCTCGAGCCTATTTGCAAATCCTTCAGAACCAATACTTTCAAAATATTTCAAATATGATTTTGCAAATCTTTCATTAAAAGGTTTTTCCAAAGGTGGCTGATTGACATCTAATGGTTCTATACTTATCCCATTATCATTCTTAAGTAAAAATGATGATATTTCATTCTTAGGGTATTGTATCTTAATGGATTTTATATTTTCAGGCTTAATATTATAAATATACTTATCTCTATATTCTTCACTCCTATGTTCAAATCTAGATCTCAGACCACCATTGTGACCTGGTAAATACATGACATATGGTTGCGGATCGCCATCGAGTAGCATGTAAGTACCTACACCATCTTGTGTATCAGAACCAATAAAAAAAGTTCTCTCAGTCTGCTCAAGAGTATTGGTAAAAACATCTACTCTAATACCATTAGACTTCATGCTACCTATGATTGGACTAGTGGCAACTTTTCTAGGAACATTCCGCAACTCCATTCCTGTCAATACCTGTCCAATATAAGCCATAATATAGGGATCTACTTTGTACTTGTAATCCAATGTCCATTCCCCATTTGCTTTATCAAACACAGATGGTGGCATTTTGGCATGCTTAATCACTATTCGTCGAACATCATCCATGGAGGAAATTGTAAAACCTCGGTCGACAGCAACTAAAACAGCTTCTTCCTGCTTATTTTTTGTAAATAAATAGTATGCGATCCCTCCCAATAAAGCAAGTATAACTAATAATATCAACGATTTACGCATATAAATAAAATTTTAAACAGAATATTTCTTTTTCCTAATGTAATAATACATTGATCCGAAAATCCCAATCAATAACAAGGGTAAACCAATATTCAAAATTTGCCAAAAAGTGCGGTGTGATGACGTCCTAACTGAATCCAGCTTGCGCAAGGTAAGTTCTTTAGAACGTAGAGCCAATAAGTTATTTCTATCCAACATAAATTCAACCATATTGAGGATAAAATCTTTGTTGCCTTTATAGTATCGTCTTTCCCACTTATTATATCCAATATCTTCTGTGATATTATTTGGCGCAAGTAAATTCTTTACGAATTCCGAATTGGAAACAAAAATCTGTTTTGGCTCGCCTTTGCTTTTATCTCTAAATTGCAATCCTAGTTGTGCCATCATTGACTCAAATTCTGGTGTAATCCTATTCTTGAAAGCTGATACAAATTGACCTTCTTCCAGTATAGCTAAAGGTTTTTTGCCATCATTAAACTTTGCGGGCTCCGGAGGATATCGTAATATTTCAAAAGAAAGGCGTACAGGTGACAACTGGGTTCTACTATATGGCGAACTATGTAGCAAGACTGTTCTTTTTACATTACCTTCTACTTTTACTGTATCAATTGATGAAGGGAAAAACATATTAACCCGATCAATATTTTTGACTATTGGGTGATCACTATCCGACAGTACTGCAAGATGATAATACCAAGGAAAAAGTTCGGTTTGCGGCTTTCCACCCGTCATTCCTACCACTTGAGGTATTTTGCTGCATTCTAAATCCAAGACTAAATCTGGTAAAATCCTTATCCCATATTTGAACCATAATTCATCAAGGCCCTGATCGATATCGGTAGGAACGTAAACCTTATAAAAATTGATACTATCTAATGAAATGTCAAACTTATCAATCAACCAAATTACCTTTCCTCCACCCATAATGTATTGGTCAATTTTGAATTGATTCACAATTGACATAGTTTTCTTTGGTCCCACAACCATCAACAATTGGATAGTAGAATCAAGATGAGACAAACTATCCAAACTGAATCTCCCTACCTTGTGAAATTTTCTTAATTCATTCTCCAGCCGTGTGATTTGACCACCTTCTAACTCTCCATTACCAGTGGTCATAATGATATTCAGACCTTTTGGGGCCGCTAATCTCTGAAAAGCATATGCAAATTTATACTCTAACCGACCTATGGAAGCATTCAATACTTCTTCATCATCATCACCCGCTTTTTGTTCTTCTAATAAATTGATAATTTCTTTCTTATTTTTGTATTGTAAAATCACAAAAGGAAATACTGCCTTCCTTACTACTTGTTTTCCATCTGTATAATTTAAGGAAATCGGAGCAATGTTATCTTTTGCATAGGAATCTGCTCTAGCTTCAATCTCTTGTTGGGTGCCTGAAGTTGGATCCTCATACTTAATGATGATACCAGGATTGATATCTCTCAATTTTCTCAACATATCCTTCACTGATCCCTGCAATCGCTTCATTCCTGCTGGAAAATCACCTTCAAATAGCACATGAACGAATACGTTATCATCAGATGTTGACTTTACGACATCCACAGTATTCCTACTTAAAGTAAAGCGTTTCTCTTGCGTCAAATCTATTTGAAAATTTACATAGGAAGCGATGATATTTATTGCGATAATGATACCAAGGACTAATAAAAATTGAAGGTTTTTCTTAAAAGCTCCCATCATGATCTTCTATCTAATTTAAGTGTGGTAGCAAATAAAAATAATCCAATCACAGATAAGAAGTATACTATGTCTTTGGTCTCTATTAATCCTTGACTGATATTGGTATAGTGGTAATTTATACCCAGTTTTTGAATAAATAAATCTAATTTACCTCTAAAAACAGGCATAGCAGAAATGTAAAAAAATGACCAATGAACCATGAAGCACATAAAAGCAGCCAAGATGAATGCAATGATTTGATTACCAGACAATGCGCTCGAAAACAAGCCAATCGAAACGAACGCAGATGCCAGGAAAAATAATCCAATGTATGACCCTATCACTGCTCCAAAGTCAATATTTCCTTTGGGTAATCCCAATTCATAAATCGAAAAAAAATATATTACGGTAGGCAATAATGAAAAAATAACTAATACCACTGCTGCAAAATACTTACCTAAAATAATTTCAAATGTCGACAAAGGTTTCGTGTAAAGTAGCTCTATGGTACCACGAGAATTTTCTTCAGCAAAACTGCTCATAGTCACGGCAGGGATGAGAAAAAGGAATACCAAGGGCGCTATGGAAAATAACTGATCCATAGTAGCAAAATTGTATTCCAAAACACTTGTACTAGAAAAAACCCACATAAAGAGACCAATAGATGTGATAAACACCGCCATCACTAGGTATCCAATAGGTGAAGAAAAAAACGAATGCAATTCTTTTTTAAAAATACTATACATCAGCATTCAATTTTGTGAGGTGCCTGAATACATCTACTACATTCGCCTTATCGATATACATCTCAAGAATAGTAGTATTTCTTTGGGTCGCTTCTTTAAAAATAATGGGTCTTATATCATGCGCAGATGAAGATACAATTACCCATCCAATATCATTATTTTCCACCGTCACTACGCCAGGTAATGCCTGAAGCCAATTTTTTTGATCCGAATTTTCAGTTTGAAAAACTACATGGGTCGAAACATTTCCGGCCACCTTATTTTGTAGGGTAGTCAAAGTGTCATCAGCAACTTTTTTACCATTATTTATGATGACGACACGGTGGCATAAAGCTTCTATTTCCTGCATAATGTGAGAAGAAAAAATAACAGTTTTCTCTTTTCCCAATTCCAAAATTAAATTTCGAATTTCCAATATTTGATTCATGTCCAAGCCTGATGTTGGTTCGTCCAAAATCAATACTTTGGGATCATGAATTATAGCTTGGGCTAAACCAACTCGTTGGCGATATCCTTTAGATAGCGTGCCGATGATTTTATGCTGCTCTTTACCCAATCCTGTTATTTCTATGACTTCATCAATACGCTTTTTTGAGTTAGGGATTTGATGAATACCTGCCACAAATAATAGGAACTCCTTGACATACATGTCATTGTACACTGGATTATGCTCAGCTAAATAGCCAATATTACGCTTTACATCCATTGGGTTTTCTAGTGTATTCATTCCATCCACAAGAATTTGGCCTTCATTTTGGCTGTAATAACAGCAAATCAGCTTCATAGTGGTAGTTTTACCAGCACCATTTGGACCCAAAAATCCTAATATTTCACCTGTTCGCGCTTCAAACGACAGATTGTTCACTGCACGCTGCTGATTAAATATTTTTGTCAATCCGGATACAATTACTGACATAACTTTATTGGTCAAATAAGGATTAAATCAAAACACTGCAAAGGTAAAAAATTTACTTTGAGAGAACTAATAGCAACAAGTGAAAATGACTAAATGTCGCTATTACTATTTCTTATCTCTTATTATTTAAAGAGATTGTCGTAGTCAGCATCTGAAGCATCATTATTTACTCTTAATTGAGGTTCTGCTTGCTTCAATTCCAAAGTATCTTCAACCTTAGGTTGACCACCTAAAAGCAACAATGTGGATTTCTTTTCGTATTCTTCCAACATCTTCATACCTTGCTCCTCGAAAACACCATTTTGTAAATCTATTGAGTTCATGAAATCAGAAGAAATTTCCATAAATCTTTCCATTTCTCCTACCTTATTGGCCACATCATCAGCAATAGCCTCCATAGCTTGATCAAACATAGCACGTTTGTCGGCGTCTCCTTTTATGATACTCATCGCTGATCTCATAGCACCGTGACTAGCTCTAATAGCCTTCCTTTCTTGTTCTTTGACTTTAACCTGATCATTCGTATCTTCTAATAAGATTTCTGAGTTGGAATACATCTTGGTCAAAACTCTATATAAAATGGACATTTTGTTATGAAGGGCTGTATACTTTTCATTGCTTTCTTGAAGGCGAGCTGCCTTTCTAGAAGCAAGCAACATTGCACTCTCATTACCTTGCTCTTTTGCCTTTCTGGCAATGAGCATATTTTGATTAATCTCCTTATTGTTTTCATCCACGATCGTGATGAGTTTACGCATTTGTCCCTTTAGATTGCCGATTTGCTTACCCATTTTTTCGAGATTATCTTGAAGATCAGAAATATAATTTTTCAATATTCCTATAGGGTCAATAGTGACAAATAATCCAGTGATCCAACGCATTACACTTTTATAAAAATACGATACCAGAGTGCGCCACTTCGGATCTAATACCATATAAATAATCACACCCAAAACGGCTAGGAGCGCCACTATACCTAGCGTGTTGCTCAACATAGCCAAAATCGCTGCGCTATATTTAAAAAGAAAAAATGCAATCGCACCTATGATACCTAATAAAAAGATCGAACCTGTTTTACCTTCTGGTTTTTGCCAAAAAGTTTTAGGTTTCATATCTGTACTTGGAAAATTTGCCATAAATAAAATTGTGTGTTTAATGGGTAAAGTTATTGAAATTTGAGAAGTTTTATATTTTTATCCCAAAAAAAATATTGCATTAATATATCTTATTGTATACCTATTGATTATAGATTATAATATTGTTTCATATAATTTATGGTCTGAATGCATTTCTTGCAAAATAGCATCATATGTCTGGTCAAACTTGTCTTTGGTTGCTTGGATTTTTTCTCTATTTTCTTGTTGCGTCTGTAATAATTTCTCTATTTCCACTGCAATGATGTTGTTTTCCTTTACTAATTGTTCAATTTTGGATTTATTTGACTCCATCCTCTGCTTTAGCTCCTCCATTTTACTTCCAGGGCCGTCAAGATGATTAGAAACTTGATTTCTCAGAGCGGCAATAAATAATTCCTTCTCTTTGGACAATATTCGGACATAATGATCTATGGAAGTCAGAATGGATTCTTTGGTTACGCCCATTGTTTTTGCAGTTACAAAAGCACTTTTTGGAGCCAAATTATCTTCCATACCCATTTGAATAAGTGAAAGATAAGAGTGTTTAAACTTCAAATAGTCAAAATCTTTTGACGCCCCATGTTTTATGGCTGTCATAAGTTTACTTACTATTTTCTCATCTAATTCATCACTTAAACTAAATAACGATTTCAAATCTGAATTCATATGAACTATTGCAATTATTAAAAATTAAATGCAAAAATCATCCAATTTGTTCAGGATCATATTAAGCAATTCAAAAATATCGACACAAACTTGGAAAGGATCGATAGAAAGCACATTTACGGCTTTAAGGAAAAGCGACAAACAATCTGGAAGACCCATCAAAAATGTGCCTACTTTAAACTTTTCTATTATCCGAAATTCGCTTATCTACTTCCTAAGGTCGCATTGACTCTTTTCTCCTTTCCATCACGAAGATAGGACACCTTGATTTTATCATTTGGATTAAATGGATTCAATGCATCTAGCAATCCATTAAGTGTGAAAATATAAGTTTTATTAATCTTAAGAATGGTGTCTCCTCTGCGCAGTCCCGCTTTATCCGCGGCGGAGCCCTCTACCACTTCAGTAATCACTACACCATTATCTGTATTGTCTATCTCCACACCTAATACGGCTTTATTGGTGGGTCTACTCGGTTTGTCTTTGTCCTTACCTTTCCACAGCATGTGTTTCCGCCCAGGATTCTCGTCTCTATCTTTTAATAGGATGACTTGTCCATCTTTCGTGCCGAGCTCATCTGCATCAATGGTGATCATCATTTTTTCGCCATCTTGTTCCTGTAAGATGTCAATATTTTCTATTTCTTTCGACATCTCAGTTGGTATCTCACCACTACCATCCCATTCCAACACTTTTTCTTCACCATCCTTTATAGTGACAATTTTTATCTTACTAGGCCCATCGTTTCCCACCATTTTATCATCGCTGATTCCCTTGGAGATTTTTTTTGTTATAGAAATGGTTTTTTGTTTTTGATCTTCCGACTCATTAGTTATCTTATCCATACCATCAACGTCCAGTGACTTGATCAAGGCTTCGGCTTTGTCACCTTCAGCTTCTTTTATGGTCTCGGTGACTATACCATTGACATCCTTTTTCTCCACGATGACGACTTTCTTTAGTGGCTTCTGTTCTTGAGCTGACACACTTTGCAGCCCAATCAAAACTATTAAAAGGATTAAAATTCTTTGAAACATATTAATATTTTATTATATTTGTAATGTAATATGGTTTACTATTATTTAATTTGTCTAATTAGTACACTCTGTACTTTTTCTTTGATGCTTTACCTTCAAAGTTAAAGTGTATTTTTGAATTTTTCTCCAAAGTTGTTCCCGATTCTTCTTCAAAAATTCTTTTATATTTTCTGAAAATGTTTTCAGGTTGCTTTTCACCATTGATTTTGAGATATTTACCGGTAAGCTCAACATTATTTTTTTCATTTGGTCTTAAAAAACCATCGCGGCTGAGCCCATTGCCAAGTACATCAGCCACATTATTATTGTCTATTTCCGGAAAATCAAATTTATCAGGGAACTCCCAATTAAAAGGGAATCTTTGAAATTCTTCGTCATCAAAACGATATAACTTTACATCAGCAAAATCAGGCATTGAAAAATTAAAATCCAAGCTATCCAACTCCTTGAAGTCAAATTTCATATTGCTTAAATCTTCATTCAATTTAGCCAATTGTTCATGCAACTTTTCTTGATCAAAATTAAATTTATCAACTTTGGTTTCAAAATTAAAATTGAAATTTTTAAGGATGGAATCTTTATTCATTAAGGCATCATTAAGTTCTATCGACCAATTACCGTCATGGTCAAAAAAGAACATTTTTGAATCAATATCGGATAAACTCGTAGGCTTAGTTTCATCGATGATATCCTGATATTTGTTATAATCTGATCTGTCAATTATCTTTCCGTCGACCTTCAGTTCGGTGACTTCACCATTTTCCATAGAAATATTAATGTCTCTGTCAATGGTTTTGCGTTCGATCTTTATGGACTCTTTAGTCTCCGGTAACGTATCACTCTTAATATTGATAATCAACTCTTTATTCAATAATACATCGCCCTTCTTTGAAGCATTGTCCTTATGAAAGCCATTTAGGTTTTTAGTGAATAACAATACAAGGAAGATCAATACTAGAGAGGTGATGACCCGTTCTTTTAGGAAATTACGTGTTTGTGCCATATTTAAAATTCTTTTGATTCTATTTGAGAAAAAATTGTTCTTTTGACTGAAGCTTAATGAAAGTTTTGGGCTGCTTTGTGAAAATTCTTGGATCTTCACAAGTGTCTTTGCATATAATAGATTGTTTCCCATGTAACTGACAGCCATCTCATCGCAGCAATTTTCGCGTTCGACCCGGATATTTGTCGAAATCCACCAAATAGCAGGATGATAATATAATAATGCTTCAATGAAAGTTTGGATAATATTTATCCAGATGTCCTGACGAACAAAATGTGCCATTTCATGTGCGAGGATTGCTTCAGTTTCTTCTAAATCCAATTGATTAATCATTCCAATAGGAAATAAAATTACAGGCTTTATAGCTCCCAATATCATAGGTGTGTTGATATGAGTACTTTCTTTCAATTGTATTATTTTGTCTATTTCATATCTATGTGCAATTTTGGCAAAGGATAAGTTGATATTTTCATTGTGAATGAAAGAACTATCCCTGACGAGGTATTCTACATATCCCAGTGAACCTAATAAACGAACCAAAAAAAGTGTAACGCCAAAAATCCATGTGTACACAATAGGTTTTTGATAAGTTGCAAACAATAAATATAAATTGTGCCACTGTGGAGCTACGTTTTCAGTAGTAGATAAGTCGGTTATGACACCATTGAGAAACAAGATCGTGTTGTCATTTCCTTCGTACCAATACAATAGAAATGTGATACAAAATACAAAAAGTGATAAGATGATACTGCCTAAAGCAATAAAATATCTGACTGATGATGTTTCTTTTTGATGATACTTTAATAGAAAAGTCATAACTAAAGCTATGAGCGTAAACTGCCAAGATGAATGCAAAATAGCCCAACCCGATGCCTGTAAAATTTGTTCGTCTATAAAAGAAAAAGTGGTCATATCAAGATTTTTGTTCGAGTTTTGAAATAAGTTCTTTGAGTTCGTCAAGTTCACTTTGGGAAGAACTTGCATTACCAAGTGCTTGCATCACAAGGCTCATAGCTGACCCATTGAAAGCAATGTCTACAAAGTCTTGGATAAGCGTATTTTTTGTATCGTGTTCTTTGGCTACAGCCGCATAGATATGTGATCTGGCTGCAGTATCCCTTTTGACCATACCTTTTTCATGCATGATTTGCATCAGTTTGAGAGTGGTGGTATATCCGACTTCTCTTTTTTCATTGAGTTTATCATTTATTTCACGCACAGAAGCGGTTTCTTTCTCCCATAATAATTGGAGAATTTCCATTTCGGCATCTGTTGGCTTGAATTTTGGCATTTCAATGTATTTTATATTAATTGTACAAAGATATACGAAACTTTTCGTAATAGCAATATATCCTACGAATAATTTCGTACATTTAAGAAACATTTAACTAAATACATGACTATTCAGGAGTCGAATGGACTGAGCTAAAGGTAACATATTAAAATTCTAACTAGACAGACTAACCCAATTAGAACTTCATTTATACTTTCAAGATGACAATTTGATCAGTACAAATACTTTTCAAAAATTTGATGCAATCTAACATCAGAAGGCCTTGGGGCATTGGCATTGATGATATTATTTTCTTTATCAAGAAAAATAAATCTTGGAATAGATTCAATATTAAATTTTGTAGCCAAGTCTGAATTCCACCCTCCATCAACACGCAAATGTGTACCCTTCACACCCTTCTTTTTAATAAATGATTTCCAGACTTTTTCATTATCATCAATAGAAATACTGAGAAATGCGATTGGTAATTCTTTATATCGTGATTGTAGTTCATCAAGATTAGGCATTTCTTTTATACAGGGTTCGCACCAAGTCGCCCACACATCAATATACTTGTATTTACCATTAAAAGAAGTGATATTGACTTCATTCGAATTTATATCTCTGGCAATAATTTGTGGGGCTACTTTGCCTTCCATCAGATGTTCTAATGCATCAATTAATCTCTTTTCTTGTCTCAAAAAAGAGGTATCTTTTTGAAAATCCTCATGTACAAATGCAATATTCTGAAATGCATCGAAATCTAAATCAGCTGCTTCCAAAAAAACATTATGGAATAAAAAATTTCTGATTCTTTCATTGGTAAAAGTCTCATCAATTTTATGCCATTTAGTCATCAACGATGGAATTTCAGCTTCATTTTTTATGTAATTAAGGTAATCCACATAGAGTAATATGAACTCTTCAAATGAAGGAACAAGAAAATTTTCTGGATTATCTATATCCAAATTCTGCAAAAAGCTTTCGTACGTCTCAGGAAGTAAAATACTATCCTTAAACATTACCTTCTTATTAATGGGATATGAAAGTCTGAACTTTGCATTTTCAAAAGCAATATCTTTCATGATCAATGCATTAAAGGATTCAGCAAAAGTTCCATTTTTCTTTTGAAATTCTTGTACATTTTGCGTCAAAAAATCATCGCGTTGATCGGCTATAATTGAAAAACTATCATAAGGCAATGAAAATTGGGATAAATAATCATCCACAAAAATTTCACCTTTATGAGAAAACATCTCACTTAAGAAGCTATTTTCAAGACTGTGGGAACCCTTAAAAATGGCATTTTTTTGCAAAGTTCTAAAATCAGAAACCAAACTTATACTATCACCTGGCTTAACAAAAAACAAAACTTCCTTTTCTTCGATAATTAGACGATAAATACCTGATCTGGATATATTTGACTTAAAAAGAAAATCACCGGATTCACTTGCATAGAATGTTTGAGAACCTCCACCTATAAATGTTATTTTTGATGATGGCAGAGATGTAATTTTTCCTTGAATTATAGTGGTTTCATTTGAAAAAATTGAAACATTCCTTTTACAAGAACTTAGTGACATAAATACTATCACTAAATAAAGAATGGAAATGTAAAATTTAGGTCTTATACACATTACATGGTCTATAACTGATCGCAAAATTCTTAAAAATCAAGCATTTAACTTTATGATTAACAAAGTTTAACACTGCAATGAATCTTTCCGAAATATCCTTATATGTTAATTTTTAAGAATAAATTCTGCTTTTATATTTATTATTGTCAATTTTGCAGCAGTATTAAGTTGTATGACAAAAATAATTAATAGAGATATAAGCTGGCTCTCGTTCAATTATAGAGTGCTTCAAGAAGCTGCTGATATTTCGGTCCCTTTGCTTGAGAGATTGAAGTTTCTAGCTATTTATTCTTCCAATTTAGATGAGTTTTTTAGGATCAGAGTCGCAAATTATAGAAATCTTTCACAAACTGACAAGGTTACTATTAAAACATTGGAGTACTCTCCACAAAACATTCTAAAACAATTACTAAAAATCGCCAACGTACATCAAACAGAATTTACAAGAATATTTGAAAATAATATTTTACCTGAATTAGCTAAAAATAATATTCATATAGTTTCCTGGCACAAATTAAACGAAGAGCAAATTCAGTTTATCAATACCTATTTTGATGAATATTTACTACCATTCGTACAGCCAGTAATTCTAGATGGAAAGAGTATCAAACCTTTCCTTAATAATGGTGCCCTCTATCTTGCATTGTATCTAAAAAAGAAGGATGCGCCGGAATCTGTACCACAATATGCCATAGTAAAAATACCGTCAGATCACTTACCACGGTTTTTAGAAATTCCGAGTCCAAATCAGAACACCAAAAATATTATAATATTAGATGATGTAGTCAGATATACGGTCAGGTATATTTTTCCAGGATTTGACATAGTGGATTCGTACTCGATAAAAATTACGAGGGATGCAGAATTATATATAGAAGATGAATTTGAAGGAGATTTAATTAATAAAATTAAGAAAAGTCTTTCAAAAAGAAATATCGGTGTCACTTCGCGAATGGTGTATGACAGGATTATGCCTAAGCATTTCCTACATTATTTGATGCAAGTGTTTGATATCAAACCTGTAGATTTATTGCCTGAAGGAAGGTATCATAACAATTCTGATTTTTTCCGATTTCCAGATTTCGGATTGAAACATCTGAAAGATCCTGTCTTGACACCCATAAATATCACTTCACTAGAAGATAGTAATTCGATATTTGATGCCATCGCTTTGCAGGACCACTGCATTGTGACGCCTTATCATAACTATGAATCGGTCATTAAATTTTTTGAAGATGCTGCATCTGATCCAGATGTGACCCATATCAAGATCATCCAATATAGAGTCGCCAAAGTATCTAGGATCATGGAGGCTATCAAATTGGCAGTCAAAAGTGGCAAACAAGTGAGCACTTTCATAGAAGTAAAAGCAAGATTTGACGAAGAAGCCAATCTCAATTGGGGTGAGAATCTTGAAAAAGCTGGTGTTCAGGTCAATTATAGTATGCCAGGATATAAAGTTCACTCAAAACTCGCATTGGTGCGCCGACTTGAGAATAGCAAACCCAATATTTATGCCTATTTGGGCACTGGCAACTTTCATGAAGACACAGCAAAGTTATACTCTGACATTGGTATCTTTACAGCTGACCGAAGGATTACAACCGAAGTGGCTAGAATATTTACCTTCCTAGAAACACAACAGCAACCGTTACAACCATTTGAGTATATGGGTGTCGGACTCTTTAACTTAAAGGATAAGTTTATTGCTTTGATTAAAAGAGAAATAGCTCATGCTAAGGCAGGTCTGAAAGCCAAGATGATCATCAAAATGAATAGTTTACAGGATACCGAGATGATCCAATTATTGTATGATGCCAGCCAAGCTGGTGTGCGGATAAAACTCATCATTAGGGGAATCAATTGTCTTATACCGGGAGTGAAAGGCATGAGTGAAAACATCGAAGCAATCTCTATTATAGACAGATACCTTGAGCATGCAAGGATTTTTGTCTTTCATAATGCAGGTGACTCAGAAGTTTACCTTTCTTCAGCTGATTGGATGGTCAGAAATCTACATTACAGAGTAGAAGCGTTATTTCCTGTTTTTGACAAACAAATTGCCAAAAACATTATTTCTATTTTGAAATTGCAGTGGAATGACAATGTAAAAGCAAGAATTTTTGACCAAAATCAAAATAACATCTACAAGATCAATGAAGATGAAATAGCCATGAGATCTCAAATTGAAACCTATTATTTTATCAAAAGATTGGAAGAAAGCAAATTAGTATCTTCTAATCAAGAAACAATAAAAGAATGATTTTTGCAATTTCGCCCATAGATGGCAGGTACAGCAAGACCACGGAACCGTTACAATCTTATTTTTCTGAAGCAGCCCTGATCAGATATCGCATCATTATAGAAGTGCAGTATCTCATCCAATTAGCTAAATTTGGGCTGCCAAACCTTGTAATAAATGAAGCTGATCAATTAAAAATTGAAGCAATCCAGCAAATGACAGAAGCTGATATTTGGCGTGTC
Organism: Saprospiraceae bacterium; assembly: GCA_041392785.1. GTDB lineage: Bacteria > Bacteroidota > Bacteroidia > Chitinophagales > Saprospiraceae > OLB9. The sequence continues at coordinate 23,553 of JAWKLK010000007.1, read as the reverse complement.
AAAGAAATAGAGAAAATCACTAATCATGATGTCAAAGCAGTAGAATATTTCATCCGTGAAAAGCTAGAAGCACTCCAATTGTCCAATATAAAAGAGTTCATCCATTTTGGTTTGACGTCACAGGATATTAATAACACTGCCATACCGCTATTTTTACATCATGCACTGACCAATGTTATTTTTCCAAACATCACAAGTATCATTGAGAAATTGAATCTAAAATCTGACGAATATCGTGGAATTTCAATGCTAGCTAGAACACATGGTCAACCAGCATCTCCCACTACTGTTGGAAAAGAATTAGCTGTCTTTGTGGAGCGTCTAAAAGGTCAGTTTTCAGCCTTTAAAAATATACAGATGCTTTGTAAATTTGGTGGCGCTACAGGCAATTTCAATGCACATAAGGTGGCTTTTCCTGATAAGAATTGGCCTGTTTTTGCCGATGCATTTTGTGCAAGCTTAGGACTGCATCGATCACAATATACGACGCAGATCGCACACTATGATGATATTGCAGAGTTCTGCGATGCTATGCAAAGAATAAATACGATATTGATAGATTTGTGTAGAGACATTTGGCAATACATTTCATTGGAATATTTCACACAAACTATAAAAGCAGGGGAAGTCGGATCATCGGCAATGCCGCACAAGGTCAATCCTATAGACTTTGAAAATGCCGAAGGCAATTTAGGAGTGGCAAATGCTATTTTTCATCATCTTTCTCAAAAACTACCGATCTCACGACTCCAGAGAGACCTGACAGACAGCACTGTTTTGCGCAATTTAGGTGTCCCATTCGCACATAGTTTGATCGCATACGCATCTTTATTGAGGGGGTTGGAAAAAATTCAGCTCAACAAAGATGCAATACAACGAGATCTCAATGCAAATTGGGCTGTCTTAGCTGAAGCTATTCAAACTATTCTAAGGAGGGAAGGTTATGACAACCCTTATGACACCCTAAAAGGATTGACAAGAGGAAAAAAAGATATCAGCAAACAGGATTTGCACGATTTTATTGCATCGCTGAATGTGTCTGAGAATGTTAAAGCATCATTACTTGCTTTGACACCTGAAAATTATGTTGGGTATTATTAGACCAAAACTTTCATTATGAAAGTTGAAGTTCATTCTGCTAAAAGATTCTTACATCCCACTAACGTTAAAGACTGTTTTCGACATTAACCAATGATCTACCAAGACAAGGGCGGCCATAGCTTCTACAATAGGAACTGCGCGTGGTACAACACAAGGGTCATGGCGTCCTTCCAAGGCAAAAATTGTTTCAGTTCCAGACTTATCGATAGTAGATTGTGGTAGTTTGATAGAACTCACCGGCTTGAATGCAACACGAAATGTTATAGGCATCCCATTAGAAATACCACCTTGAATCCCACCAGAATGGTTCGTAGAGGTAATGGTACGTCCATCCACTACTTTAAACTGATCATTGTGTTGTGAACCTTTCAATGTACTACCTTCAAAACCACTACCGATTTCAAATCCCTTACAAGCTGGGATGGAGAGCATGGCTTTACCCAGATCGGCATGCAATTTGTCGAAAACAGGACTTCCCCACCCTACAGGTACATTATCAATAATACAAGACACGTGACCGCCCAAAGAATCACCTGCATCTTTGACTTCTAAAATGGCATTTTTCATATGTATTTCAGCTTGTCTATCTGGGCAGCGTAATACACTTGCTTCGACATCGTCTGCTGAAAATACCAATTCAGGATTCATAGATATACATCCAATCTGAGACACAAACCCTGTGATATTAACGCCAATTTTTGCAAGTAATTGCTTTGCTATAGCTCCTGCTGCAACGCGCGCTGCCGTCTCACGTGCTGAAGATCTTCCTCCACCATTGGCATCTCGAATTCCGAATTTTTTTTCATAAGTATAATCAGCATGTGATGGCCTGAAAATATCTTTGATAGGTGTATAATCTTTTGATTTCTGATCCTTATTTTTGACACTGATATGGATTGGTGATCCTGTGGTGACACCATCAAATAAACCACTTATTATTTCAGCTTCATCTGTTTCATGTCTATCAGTTACAAATTTGGATTGGCCGGGCCTACGCCTTGACATTTCCTTCTGGAGAAAATCCAAATCAACTTTCAATCCAGGCGGACACCCATCAATAACAACTCCAATACTGAGACCATGCGATTCTCCATAAGTGGTAATGGTAAATACTTTGCCAAAGGAATTTGATCTCATGATTGCCAGATAATATATAAAATGGTAAAAATAATAAAAATGAAATGAATTTAACTGATTGTATTTTCAAAGTGTTGTTCTAACTTATAAATTTTACCTTTACACTTCAAATGGTAGTTAATATGTCCAATACCGAATGGTTAAAAGCATTAGATAAGCTGGAAAAATTGGCTAATGGTTCGAAACTGAATAGGTTTTTATACAATCCTATTAAATATACTTTTGGAATATTGTATTCCAAGATATGGTATAAATTAACCAAGCAAGAATTTAATGTTACCACAAAGACTTTTTTTGATACGACCTTACATATCAAACTTCCCGCATCATTGGATATCTTTTTGACAAGAGGCAAATCTCACTCTTCTGAAATAAGATTAGCTAGATATATCCTTTTGAATTTAAAAACTTCGCATCACTTTATTGACATTGGGGCACATTATGGATATTTTAGTGCTTTAGCCGTAGCTCTTGTGAGCAATTCAGGAAAAGTGCTTAGCATCGAAGCTTCACCAAAAACATATGAAGTTTTGAAAAAAAACTGTAGCAGTCAGGCAAATCAGGTGTGCATTCATACTTTGGTATCTGACTCGGTAGCAAAAAGAATATTTTATGAATTCCCCAATTTATATTCTGAGTACAATTCATTCTCTATTGAACAATATAAGGATAGTGACTGGTTTCAAAACTATCCTCCTAATGAAGTCGAGCTGAACACAAACACTGTTTCCACTTTGATTGAAGAACATGAATTGATTCCAAATATGATTAAAATTGATGTGGAAGGCGGAGAATTTGAAGTTGTAAAAGGCATGCAAAACCTTCATTCAAAATACGACTTGACGATAATGATGGAATATATTTCCCAAGAAAGACACAATCACCCACATAAAAAAGCGGTAGAAACTCTCAAGTCTTTTGGCTATCAAACGTATATCATAAAAAACGATGGCAGCCTGATTATCATAAATGATCTAGACCAACATTTTTTGCAAAATAAAATAGATTCTGACAATATTGTCTTAAAAAAACTTAGGAACTAAATCAAAACAGCGTTTTAAGTTTCCACAAAACGCTGTTTCTGATTGATATAATTTGAGAGTCAGTGCAGAAGCAAATTAAGCTTTCCTGCCACCTTTTAATTCATCTTGTAACTTTTTGAGCTCATCCCAACTACCATTTGCTGCAAGTTTTGCTTGGGCAGGCCATGTAGTAGGATCATGCATCTGCATTCTTGAACCTCCTTTATCCAAAATTGATTTTAATGTTTCCGGTTTTGATGTAGATAGAGCAACGAAGGTTGCTACACCATTGTCTGTCAACAATCCAGCAATTTTTGGTCCGATTCCTTCAATTTTGGTCAAATCATCTGCTTTTGTTGCTACAGCTTTGCTAACTTTTGGAGAAGTTACTGCTTTTTCAACTTTAACTTTCGGAGCAGTAACTTTAGCTACTTTTGCTATTGGAGCTGGTTTTTCAGTTTTAACTTTTACAACTTTTGCTTTTGGAGCTGCCTTCTCAGTTGCTATTTTTACTTCCTTCTTAGCTGTTGGAGTTTTAGATGGTTTCAAAGGTGCTGGCTCAACAAATAAGACACTGTTTTCAATTCCTATGAATGGAGATCTTACATAGCCATCAGCTGCAAAATCATTATCCCAAGATTTGTTATCAATAAAATATCTAAATTCATATCTTCCTTCAGTCAATTCGATGCTTACACTAAAGTCAGATTTTGTTTTTTTCATTTTAGGTGCCAATGCAGGATCCCAATTATTGAAATCACCTAATACTTTCACTTCTTTTGCTTCGAGATTAGAAGCCACAGGATAAGAAAACGTTACTGAGTACGTTTTTTTCGATGGAATAAATTTTTTAGATATGCTCATTATAAATTAATTTAAAGTGTCATATGGCAATGAAATTAAGTGCTTTAATCTCCATTACACAGCACAAAGGTAATACTAATCTCATAATCATGAATCGCTTAATGAAAACTTAACAATAATTAACACGAAAAAGATCAATATTACAAAATTTTATTCGCTAGATGAGTAAATTTAACCCATCATTCCAAATATAATTCTTTACATGTGGTCAATAGACTGCAAAACCTATTCATAACTTGAATGCCTTAGATCTAGCAAGTTAGCAAATTTGTAATATAAAAAAAGGCCGTCTGCGCAAATGCAAACGACCTTTTTTAAAGTTTGAATATTAATTATGCTCTCTCAACTTTTACTTTTTTCTTCCCCTTCATTTTAGATGCATAGCTTATAGCTGCGTGCTGATTTACGACACCACCAGTTTTACTTAGTTTTGAAAATGACATTTTCTGCCCATTCGTTCCTGGAACTACAACTTCATCAGTTATTGGAGTTACACTTTTAATAATCGCTTCCTTCACTTGCTCAGCTGTCAAGGCCGGATAAAGAGACCTAATAGTGGCAGCAACACCTGCTACAACTGGTGAAGCCATACTCGTTCCTTGTAAATTTGCATACTCATCATTAGGCATTGTGGAATATATTTTCATGCCTGGAGCAAACAAATCCACATTATTAGCTCCATAATTAGAAAAAGGAGCTGCATAAGAATCCCCTCTTTGATAATTCAGAGCACCAACCTCTATCCAATTTTTAGCGATTTTCTTCTTTTTGCATAGGAAACCAGATTTCTTATCAAATCTAGCATTGGGAAAATTCATTTTCTCATCATTATTTTGAGCTGAATTACCAGCAGCGTGTACAAGTAAAACGTCCTTTTTCTCTGCATATTTTACTGCTTCATCCACCACATCTTTGTTCGGTGAAAAACCCTTACCAAAGCTCATGTTTATAACAGTAGCGCCATTGTCGACAGCATATCTAATTGCATTTGCTACATCTTTATCTCTTTCATCACCATCAGGGACCGCTCTGACGGACATAAGTCTTACATTGGCGGCTACACCATCCATACCAATATTATTACCCCTTACAGCTCCAATGATGCCTGCCACATGTGTTCCATGCAAAGGATCTGGACCTTCAACATCATTGTTTCCATAATTTTTTTGCAATGGATTAGAATAATCATCCTTAACTATGGTTTTTCTTGGATCGAAATCCAAATTATAAGCATAGTCCAATCTGTTTTGATATTGCGTTTTATCAGAATTTATGTCTTCCAGCATTGACTTTTCAATTTGGTCTAAACTGGTGTAGGTATTGTCATTCAAATAATGAAGCACTATCTCCTTTCCCATTAATAATGTTTGGTCACTTTCTGAATTTATTGCATTTATGTTTTCAGCATTCAGAGTATTTTCACCCAATTCTTTTTTTATTTTGCTTAAGCCATCCACCACTTTGACTTGAACTTCATCCATTCTCTTCAGATTATTTTTTGCCTTGGTGATTTCTTTTTCTACAATTTCTTTAGCTCTTACGAATTCATCATATTCTTTCTTTTGACTTTTTGCGATTTTAGTAGGATCTGCATTGTCAAATTTATATTTTAATGCGGCATAAACTCTTGTAGCCTCATATGAATCCTGATAAACATTTTGGCCATTTGGCCCACCAATAAAACTCCATCCGTAAACATCATCCACATAGCCGTTACTGTCATCATCGATGCCATTATTTGGAATCTCATTTGCATTCATCCAAATATTTTCTTTCAAATCTTCATGTTGAATATCAATTCCTGAGTCTATAACAGCCACTACTACAGTCCTGCCTGAAACTTTATTAATATAATCATCGTATGCCTTATGCATGGAAATTCCCATATGATCAGAGGTTGACTCCCCATAATACCAGTCATTTGGTAAATTGCCTTGTCCGAATACTATACCCGAAGTAATAAAAAATAAAAATAATACTTTAAAATGCGTCATCATGTGATAAAAAATTTAAATATGTTTTATATTTTTGCGTTTAAATTATTGTAACATCCCAAAGTAAGTATAATTTTAGTAAAAAGTTCAAAGCAAACGCACAATTTTAGATCAATTATAAGTTACAATATACAATTTCAATTTTTATGAACCTATTTCATAAATTGAAGAATTATAAAAACGAAATGATGTATAAAACATTAATCATATTTTTTTGCCTTTATTTGCTGAATAGCTCAGAACTTAGAAGCCAGTATTCAGAGCTAGGTATTGGCGTAGGCCTTACAACATATTGGGGAGATCTTAATAGTGATGTTTTACTTAATAATATCACAACAAATTCAGGTTTAGCTTTTCAATTGCAGTACAAATATTTATATCGAAATAGATGGGGGTTGAAAGCAGCTTTTACACATGGTCAAGTGAAAGCTCATGATCAAAACTCATCTTTAGATTGGCAAAAACTTCGAAATTTAAGCTTTAGATCGCCAATCAATGAATTCGGTGTTTTTGCTGAATATTATATTTTAGGATTCAATTCGACTAAAGGGAGTTTTCCATTTCAGCCATACATTTCTTTGGGAGCTACATATTTTGCATTTAATCCTTCAACAATTTATCAAGGGTATGAGATAGAGTTACAACCTTTGGGTACAGAGGGACAAGGATTGCCAGGATACCCTGATCTATACCGCAAGCATAGTTATGGACTTGCTTTTGGTGGTGGAGCGAAGTGGATTTTTAGTGAGGCAATAAACCTTTCTGCGGATATTTTAATGAGAAGAACTGGAACAGATTATTTAGATGATATAAGTACATATTATATCAACTATGATGAATTCAAAGCATTGAAATCAAATTTGGCACCCGAACTTTCCAACAGGATGGGAGAATATTTAGGCCAATCTGAATCAGTAAGAGTAGCTACAGGATCACAAAGAGGAGGAAAAGACATAACAGATTATTATTTTGTGGCTATGATATCTTTAAATATCATGCTGACAGATAATAAGGGTAGGAAACGATTTGGTGGTAGAAATGCAGTCATTTGCCCCACATTCTAGAAGGCATCTAGATTGAGCACTCAAGCAAAAAACGTTTTACTAAAGTATTGGGGATATTCAGCATTTAGACATCCACAAGAAGAAATCATTGATTCAGTTTTACAAAAGCAAGACACTCTAGCATTATTGCCTACAGGCGGTGGAAAATCCATATGTTATCAAATTCCGGCCCTTCTATTTGGAGGCAAAACCATCATAGTTTCCCCTTTGATAGCATTGATGCAAGATCAAGTAGAAGCACTCAAAAGAAAACACATCAAAGCTGCAAGCATACATTCATCGCTAACACCTCAAGAAATTTCAAATATTTTAGATAACTTCGAATTTGGAGATTTAAAGTTACTTTATGTCTCTCCAGAAAGATTAAAATCTGAATTGTTTTTATTGCGTATCAGAAATGTACCCATAGACTTAATAGCAGTAGATGAAGCACATTGTATTTCTCAATGGGGTTACGATTTCAGACCAGCATATTTTGATATTTTTACATTAAGAGAACTTCACCCTAAGGCTACCATGATGGCATTGACTGCTACTGCAACGCCAAAAGTGGTCGAAGACATTACATCGAGATTGCAATTTACTGGTCAATATGCGACTTTTAAAAAAAGTTTTTCTAGAGATAACCTTTATTTTACAAGTCATCGTACGTCAAATAAGAGGGAAGAAATCATTCTAGCTTTACAGCAAATAAAAGGTTCAGCCATCATTTACGTGCGAAATAGAATGGCTACTATCGACATTGCACAATGGCTTATTCAACATAGAATAAGCAGCGCTGCATACCATGGAGGAATGGAAAAAGCTGCAAGAGATCGGGCCCAGCAACAATGGATGGAAGATAAAACAAAGGTAATGGTTTCCACCAATGCTTTTGGAATGGGTATAGACAAACCTAATGTGAGATTGGTCATTCATTTGGATTTGCCACCAAGTATTGAAGAGTATTATCAGGAAGCAGGGCGCGCTGGCCGTGACGGTAAAGATGCACATGCTTTAATACTTACAGATGATAAAGATGATAGAGAATCTTTGAACTCATTGGATGATCAATACCCAGATTTCGGTTACTTGAGTATGGTTTTTGATGGATTATGCAGATACTATGATATTCCATATGGCTCAGGAAAAGATGAAACGTACACCTTTGATATCACAAGGTTTTCTAGTTTTCTGAAGCAACCATTACGGAAAATATACCATGCTATATCCATTTTGGAAAAAGAATCATGGATTGCAGTTTCAGAAACTTTTCATTCTCCGTCTAAAATCCAAATATTGACTAATCATGAAGATTTGATGGGATTACATCAAATAGGTCATAAATACTACCCTATCCTAGTACACATCCTAAGAAAGTATGAAGGGCTTTTCAGTAAAGAAGTAAAAATCGACGAACATAAACTAGCTAGTGAATTAAAAAAAGAAACTGATGCTTTGATCCATATATTAAAGCAAATGCATCAAGAAGGTATCATACATTATAAAGAAAAATCTACAAAGCCTCAGTTGACTTTTTTGTATGATAGACCTGAAATCAAATCATTTTCAATAGACATTATTGCATATAAGGAAAGGATGGATAGAGCTAAGTATAGAATGAAAAAAATGATTCAATTTGTTACCCAAAACAATATCTGTAGGCAGGTTTATATCACAAATTATTTTGGAGAAAAAACCAAACCTTGCGGAAAATGTGATGTTTGTCTAGGAAGCGAAAGCACCGAAATGCCTCAAAAACAAAAGGAAGATATAAAGATGCATTTGATAAAAATTTTAGAAAAAGGTCCTTTCCCATTGAAATCTTATATTAACCTATATCCTTTTCACTATCGGAATCGTGTAATTCGACTTTTGGAAATTTGGCAAAACGAAGAAATCATTTTCGTTAATAAAAATGGTGAAATATCGATTGTGCCACATGAATAATACGAGAAAAATCATCGCTTTAGTCACAAATGACCTCATTCAAGATCAACGAATGCATAGGGTCTGTAGTGCACTACACGAAAAAGGATATAATGTCACTCTAGTAGGAAAAAAATCGCAGCAGCCTATTTCTAAACTTGGACTTGGATTTAAAACTTTAAGGCTAAGTTTTATGTTCAAAAAAGGTTTTTTATTTTATTTAGAAACTATTTTTCGGTATTTTTTTCTGTTAATGCATCAACGCCCGCACCTTGTATGGGCAGTAGATACAGATACTATTATCCCAAGTATAATATTCAAAAAATTCTACCAATCAAAAGTAATTTTTGATGCACATGAGTACTTTCATGAAGTCCCTGAATTGAATAAAAAACCTTTAAAGAAATGGATATGGAAAAAGGTAGGCAACATTTTTATACCCAAAGCAAATGCACACATCACTGTAGGTCACGCATTGGCAGATATATTGACAAAAGAATACAATAGACACTTCAATGTATTACGGAATGTTCCAGTCATAAAGGATGTATCATCTTCAAAAAGTACTGAGAAAAAATATATTTTATATCAAGGTGTGTTGAATGAAGGACGAGGTTTAGAAATCCTGATTTCAGCAATGCAAAAGATCAAAGAGCTAGAATTATGGATAGCAGGAGAAGGTGATTTATCCAATTTATTACGAATGAAAGCAGCCACATCAACACAAAGGCACAGAATCAATTTTTTAGGATGGATGATACCAGAAGAATTGGAAAAAATTACAAGAAATGCTTATTTAGGTATAAATATTTTGTCGTCAGACAGTCTCTCATATCGATACTCTCTCGCTAATAAATTTTTCGATTATATACATGCAGAAGTACCTTCTGTAAACATGAATTATCCAGAATATGCGGCTATTTTAAAAGAATGGCCGGTTGGCATTATGGTAGATATTCTTAATGAGGATGAGATAGCAGACGCAATAAACAATTTAAATAAAAATGAAAATAAATATGCAATATTGAAAGAGAATACCAAACGTGCTAAGATCAATTTTCATTGGGGTAAAGAAAAATCCATTCTGAATGATATTTTAGCTTCAATAGGAATTTGAATTCAAGATTTTTTTTTCAAATGAATCTCGCATAACAACATCCGGAGTACCAATTTCTATTGACTATTAAAATAATTTATTGTATTTCAAAAAAATTAGAATCATTAATTAAAAAGTATTATATTTGAGCATTGTGCGAATATTATTATTTTTTAAATGATCCAAAATTTACCATGAATTTATAATAATTATTAAAATGAAAAAAATAAAATTACTATACATTTTTATAATCCTATTTGGTTACCAATATTTGTATTGCCAAAATATAAGTGTCACATTTATAGAACAACCCGTAGTATGCCAATCCAATAAAATACAGGTGACTATTGCGAATACACAAGGGAATGAACTTCCAGAAAATACACTCTCACTTGAGTTGCCTTGCGGATTCGAATATGTCTTGGGCACCATATCAAGTAATTTTCAAGAAAAAAATGTCACTGACCTTTCAAATCCTAGTTTCACTTCGCCCAAAATTTCAAGTGGTGCAACAACCACAATGACGCTTTCCATTAGGTTAAATTGTGATGCATCCGCGTGCTTTGATGACAAGGAAACATTCATTATCAAAGGTATTTATAACAATCAAAATTTAGCTTTTCATTCCGATCCTGTAAACATAGAAGTTCCAGAACTCGTGATTTCAGAGGTGAATTCGGTATACATGGAAATACCATCATTCTCTACAAAAATTCGCCAAATCACAATTGCCAATAGTAGAGCAGGAAAACTATCAGAATTTTTACTTCAAATCAAGCATGATCACTATCTAGAGGTGTCAACAGATGTTGGTAAGGTTATATCCAGCAATCCTGAATTTTTAATTTTACGTTTTGATGGCAGTGATTTTACCAAAGTGGGAAATAAGGATTCATATCTTGATATCAATGAAAAAATCCTAGTAAATGAATCTATCTTTGCCAATGTTTGTTCTTATGATGTCTCATATACTAGGTCAGAATATACAGCTAGTTGGGGATGTTTTGATAAAATTTGTCATCAAAATTCAGTTATAGCCAATGTTAAAATCATCCCAAATGAAGATATTGGACCCAAACTTACATTTTCCGTAAAAAGCTCAGAACCTGATTGTTACGAAAATGGTACTGCTTTGCAAAGCATTACAATACTTGAGCTACCACATGTCGTGCCATTGGCAAATTCAAAGTTTGAAATCACTCAGAGTCATTCCAACAGAGGTATTGTACTCAATAGTATTCAGACAAATTACACTAATAACATCCAATATCTGGATACTTTTACCAACGCTTGTGGTCAAATCCTAGCTAGAAGGGTTGTTATTACGAAAAACTATCTAGAATTAAGTAACAATACAAAACAATACACGCTTAATTTTTTAACTGGTTTTTGCGAAGAAGTAGACTGCCTAAACAAAGAAAACGCTTATTTAATTAAGCACACATATCAGAAAATATGCTCAAAACCTGATGATAGTAACTTTTCATTTTCATATCAAGAGAATGTGGATTACCTTCCTGCATTCAAAGTACAGCTCTCACTTTTCAGTAAAGACACAACCCTTATTCCAACCAATCTAGGCCCACCATCATTGAATAACACATCTGAAGGATTCATTCACGTGAAATTATCAGATGTAAGATTAGAAAGTGACAAGGACGACACACTTACATTGACCTTTACTATTCCATCTGGTATAATACTAGAAAACCCAGACTTTATAATCAATCACAACAAGCCATTTAGTATCGTAATGAATGGTAATACTTATATCGTAAAATATCTCTTACCTCTTTCTGATAATATAGTGACATTTCTGTTGCCATTCCATTTTGATTGTAACCAAGTAGTTCCCCCAACAGATTGTGAAGCATTTTATGCAAGTTGTTATTGTCGGTTACCGAAACTTGTTGACGAAATTACCTTAAGAGCTACCATAAAGATTGATGAAGAATGTAAGATCTCTGATAGTGCCAAAGGGTGCGACGAATTGGCGTATGTAATAGATTGTGACAATATTGTTCCATGTTATCAAGACACCATCCCAATCAGTTTTAAATACGAGGCTATTTTACAAAGAACTACTTTAGGAAAACCTGACCCTAACAATGATGGTGTAGCTGACCCTGATTCTATTCCTGATGTTTCTAAGTATAGGCTGACACATTTTATTCCTGGAGACACATTCAATTTGGTATTCAAAGGAAAGATAATCACTGACATTCCAGGAAGTAAGGCCAAAGTATTGGTACTTAAAGAAAGTTATACTCAACGATCTGCGAATTCTGACGTAACTTTGAATATTTACAATGACCTTCTCTTTGGGGATATGAATGCCCTGAAAACTATTTATTCATTAATAAAAATATTCCAGCAAAATACAGGAAAAACGTACATTTTTTCGCACATTCCTGAATTCTCTATTGACCAAAATAGGTTCTACTATTTGGCAGCTGACAGTCTCAACTACTATCATGGGAGTAATAGCTTACCTTCTGATTTTCAATTTGCAGATGGAGATAGCATTTTTATTGAAATTCAGAAACACTTTGATTTCTCTGTTTTTCAAGCCAATAAGCAAGACATAAAACAAGGTCAAACATACAGCTTTACTTACAAATTTGATCAGCTAATGGGGAATGAAAATGTGGATTTACAACATTTTGTTTCACCTTGTGATTGTTATAATTTCGGAATGTTGATTCCTCCATTCCAGATGACAAATATCGGAATTTCTATCAACTCTATTGTCCAAGCTAAAACATTATGTACTGATCAATTCTATAATATTCAAATTTTGAATCTCACATACGGACACTTTAAGGATTTGCCTCTTCCCATCGGTACAATTTTTCCATATGAAGTAAGAGAGAGCATCAAGCCAATAAAATTAGAATTGGAGAAAAATGCTGATATAGATTTTGGCGATGTTCAATTTTTGTATTTAGGAAAATCATTCAGCATCTCACCTGATTTCCAAGGAAATAAAGTCATTTATTCTTTAGATATGGCTACTTTTCCTCCAGCTGGTGCTTATGCCCCACAAAGTGCAAAAGATATATTGCGTGTATATCTAGATGTAAAACCTAAAACCTGTCTAAATAAAATTCCTGCTCTGAGTACACCACTTAATCTTTACTTTCACTTAAATAAAATAGGAAAATTGTACTTTCCTGATAGCATAAAAACGACTTTAAATATCACATTTCCAAAACCAAACATTGATGTCTTTTTATTTCAGAAAGAGATTTCTGCTTTTAGTAATGATTTCAGTACAAGTTTTTCTTTGAATGGGCTTTCAAATCTCAATAATCTTGATCATGTGTACATAAGATTTACTAACCCATCAGGCAATATTACTACCTTAACATTACAAGATACTACGAGTAAGGAAATCTATAGCCCTTCGCCGAATGGCTATTTTCAGATTGGAGCGTTAAAAAAACAAGAAAATCGTTATTTTACTTTGAGTGGTCTATCAAATGGATGTAACGATGAAATCATCTTCGTGGAGTATGGATATGATTGTTCTCCGCATGCTGATCCCGCTGTTTCTCCATGTTTTGATAAAGTAGATACGCTTTTGATCCATTTTCCATCCGGACTTATGGACATCCTGATTGATACTACCGAGCAGCAAGAATTGCTCCTATGCGATACTATTGAAAAGAAAATTACTGTGTATAATGCCGGCTTAGGTCATGCAAAAGACATTAATTTGACCTTAGATCTACCTTCGGGTTTCCATCTTATATCTGGTTCCACTATTATTTATTATCCAGCAGGACAGAGACTACAGAAATTTACTCTGCCCGCTCCTGATTTTACAAATTTTGGAAAATTAGGTTGGTATCTCAAAAATCATTGGCCCGTTCATGCTATTTCTGGACTGGCTGGAGCAGGAATGATACCAGACAATGCCTTTGATTTTGCTTTTACCATAGAAACATCATGTGACATCATATCTGGGTTGCCTATAGGATATCATGTGAATGCAAAAAATGGATGTGACAAAATAGTAAATGATATCACACGATATAGTCCAGCTTTGACAATAAAAGATCCTACAACTATTGAAGAAATACCAATAAAAGCTAGTAGTGCATTTTTAGATATCTGTCGGAGAGACAGTGTTAAAATTTCAATAGTTGTTGATCCAAATACTGTGACTTCACATAGCATAGGATGCAAGTTACCTTCATCATGGCGATTAGTGACCAATTCAATTAAAGGAAATTTACCTAACCTTTCGGAAAATGAAGATAATGGTGTTTATTGGTGGTTGTCTACAAATCCGTCTGTGCAAACTGTTTTGGAATTTATAATAATAAATATAAGCGATACGTATTGCTTTGAAGATGAGCTACAGATTTTTACTTTTTTACCATCGTCTGCTATTTGTTTTACCACTGGAAATCCATGTAGTATAAGTACAATAGCTGGATTCACAAAGATTCCATTACAAATTGAAATGCCTGATTATCAGTTGATTGAAAATAGTATTGAATTATCTAATGGTTCTGTATCCCTAAATTCTTCACTTAAAAAATTGAGTGGGCAAGGTAAAAACTCAGTCGAAGCATATATAATTCTTGATAAAAATAATAATGGTGAATATGACCTAGGCGATCAAATATTGGATACTATTTTGTATTCTGGTTTCGATCTAAATGATACCGTAAACCTTATACATAATTTAAAAAATACAAACCTAACAGATGTTTTATGTCAGATGTCTTTATATATTCCTTCTGAAACTAATTGTGTGTGTGGACCATCTATCATTCCGTTAAATAAAAACATAAACATCATTCAGGATAAAATACGGATGTGCAATGAAACATCCATTCAACTAGGTATCCCAAACAGTCCCGGATCAAAATATCAATGGAATGACGGTACTGGTTTATCTTGTCATAACTGTTCTATGACCACTTTTACAGGCGTCAATACTTCTGAAAATATTCAAAATATTCAGAAAATACTACAGGTGGAAAATGCGGAAGGTTGTATATTTTCTTATTATTTTGATATTGAAATATCACATCAACTCATTTTGTCAGTACATGATATTAATATTTGCTATGGCGATACTATTGGTGTACTGGCTACTCAAGCTGCTGATTACCAATGGTTCGGACCAAATATACTACAAAACAACCAACAAGAATTATTAGCCAACCCTGTTCAAAACGCCAAATATTTCTGTATAATGAAGGATAGAAATGGCTGCGAAAATAGTGACAGTGTTCTTGTAAAGGTTGTCCTCCCACCACAATATATTATTGAAAGTGATTCACAGTTTTGTAATAATGTATCTCCGCAACTTAACATTTCAGCAAATAATTTTTCTTACTTTCAATGGATAAATGGCGCTAATTTCTTAAGCGATCCATATTCACTTAGTCCACTGATTTTAGTGCAAAGCGATTTTATTTATAAACTTGAATTACGCAATGAATCCTGCAAGGAAATAATAAATATACCAGTAAAATTTGTCAGTGCAATTTCAAAAAGTAAAGACATCACAATATGTCGGGGCGAAACCTACATTTTTGAAACGGACACCTTACATCAAAGTGGAAAATATTGTAAAACATTTACTAGTCAGTTTAATTGTGATTCAATCATTTGTATCAATCTAACTTTCAGTGACATAGATATTTTCAATCCTATCCTTGACACCATTTCAAAAACGGAAAATACGGATTTGCAAATTTCAGCACCCCCTGGATTTACTTCATATTTTTGGGTTCCAAGTACAGCATTAAACTGTGATGACTGCAGTGATGTAAATACCACAATAAATGATACAATCACGTATCATGTATTCATGGAAAATGAATTTGGATGCAAGACGGAAAAGCGCTATTTTATTAAAATTAAGCCCATCTGCGTCGGCGAAAATGTAAAACTTCCTAATGCATTCACTCCAAACGGTGATACATGGAATGACTTTTATTCATTAGGAAATGTAGAATCTTGTGGCCCAATGCATTTCAAGGTATACAATCGATGGGGAAATTTAGTTTACGAAGCAGTCGAATGGGATAACCACTGGGATGGCAGATCCAAGAATGGTGAGAGTTTACCTCAAAGTACTTACTTCATAGAAGTAGAGTTTACAGATACAGGAACAATCAAAAATAGCATGCTTGATTTACGTATAAAATAACACAATGAAAAAGTTACTGGTCATCTTTAATTTAATTTTTCTGCACATGTTTATGTACGGACAACAAGACCCTTTATTCACTAGAAATGTCTTCATATCAGATATGTTATACAATCCTGCATCTACAGCTATGCACGGTGATATAAGAGCCATGGGAGCCTATCGCAATCAATGGGGCAGTTTAGTAGGGTCACCGAAAACATTTGTCCTTAATACCGAACTACCCTTAGAAAACATTCATTCAGGCATTGGTTGCAATATTTTCCACGATGCCATTGGATTTGATTCTCACTATGGAATCTATGTCAATTATGCCTACAGTATCAATTTATCAAAAAATATCAAAAAGCGACTTGGTATGAAAGGAGGATTTAGCCTACTTACTTCAGATTTTACTGATGTAGACACACCTGATAATCAAAATCTTGATCCAATTTACACACAAAACCAAAAAGTAAGTATTCCAAAAGTTGGATTTGGAATCTTTTTACATAATGATAAAAGTTATTTTGGATTTTCGATTCCATATACGGCTGCTTCAATTCCCAATTCTGGATTTTCATTTGCAGAAGATAATGCATACCTGAGTAGACATTTCTACGCTACCTTAGGTCATGTCATTTCTACACCAATAGATGAAATGGAGGTAAAACCTTCCATCTTCCTGCGGTATCACCAGTCTGCACCTTTGCAAGCTGATATCTCAACACAAGTTTGGTACAAAGATTTATTTAGTATAGGGTTAAGTTACAGAACCAATGATGCTTTGGCAGGAACTTGTGATATTGCCTTAAGTCAGAACCTCATCTTATCTTATGCGTATGATTATACATATTCAGATTTTCAGAGCATCAGTGCGGGAGCACATGAATGTATCTTAGTCTATCGCTGGCAAAAGAAATCAGTAAGCATTCCATCAATACACAAATTTCCTATACTCCCAAGATTTTAAACCTATCAAAATATGCTAAGAAAAGCACTTTCAATATTGATCTTTTTATCAAGTACGTATTCTGGTTTTTCCAGTGTCTGCGACAAAGGGGATAAGGCATTCGCACACTTGAAAATACAATCTGCCATAAAAGAATATGAGAAATGTCTCAATTCAGACATTGAAAATAGTTACCTATTAGAACGACTAGGAGATTGTTATTCTATATTAGATCAATGTGAAAAAGCAGAAAAGTATTATAGAAAACTACTCCCAAGTTACAAAAGATATCATCCTATCATGATTAAATATGCATCTAGTCTGAATTGTGCAGGTTATACCACAAAGTACCATAGATATGTTGACTCACTGATTGCTGTCTTCCCTTCAAAAAAAGAAGTCTTAAAGCTAAAAAATGTTGAAGAAAATGAAACGGACATTCCTTTCAGTATCGAAAAAGTCAAATTCAACTCAGATGCATCTGACTATTCCCCTTTGCAAATTGAAAATAAAATCATATTCACTTCAAACCGCAAATCAGGAAAAAAACCGGACGATTTTACTGGCTTAGGATACAGCAATGTGTATGCATATGACACTACCACACATTCAGTGGATGAATTTTTTCAATTCCACAGGAAATACAATATTGGTACACCTACTTTCTATGAAAATAATACAAAAGTTATTTTTACTTCAAACGAAAAAACAAAAAGGAAAAACGAAACTTACTTATTGAAATTATTTATTTCGAAAAAAACCGACGGACAATGGTCAGAGCCAACCATGTCTAAGCTGAATTTTATTAATGCCAACAATATGCATCCAACTGTCAATCAGGGTGGAACATTGCTAGTATTTGTTTCAGATCAAAACCCTCGATATGGGATGGATTTGTATTATTGTTCAAAAAATAAGTTTGGCGATTGGATGACTCCAAAAAGAATTGTGAATAAAATAAATAGTTTTGGCAATGAAGTTTTTCCCGTTTTCATAGATGATACAACACTAATTTTTAGTTCTGATGGATTAGGTTCGCCTGCCAATGGTTTGGACATGTATAGTATAAAATGGGACTCGAAGGCATGGTCTAATCCTGAACCATTATCAAAACCTTTTAATTCCAATAAAGATGATTTTGGAATCCATACAAAACCAGATTTTAATCAAGGTTTTTTCACATCAAATCGAGACAATGTGGATGGGCATGAAGATATCTATACTTTTAAAATGATAAGTGGAAACCATTCTGATAGTTTGGTATCTGATACTGTAGGTAGAGTCCCCGAAGACATAATATTTTTAGGTACAATTAGAACGGATACAGCCAACATTTCAGGTGCCATTATAAATATATATGATCATCAAGGCCGACTACTTACCAGTTCAGAAACGAATTTACAAGGCGAATTTAAAATCTCACTCAAGCGAATACCTATCTATGTTGTCACTGTAGAAAGAGAAGGATATCATATCGAAAATAGAACTATTTCATTGCCTTCAGAAGCTCAGTCAAGCCCCATTACACTCAAGATAAATATGACATCAATTACGGAAAATGACATTGTCTTACTAGAGAATATATATTATGATTATGACAAATACGACCTATTGCCCAGCTCAACTGAAGAACTTGAAAAATTGACAAAAATGCTGATAGTAAACTCAAAAATTAAAGCAGAAATTGCCTCACATACAGATGCACGAGGTGATGATGCGTATAACTTGAGATTGTCAAAGCAGCGATCTCAATCTGTTGTAGAATATCTCATAGATAACGGTATAGATGCTGGTAGGCTTATTGCAAAAGGATATGGTGAAACCAAGATACTAAATCACTGTAAAAATGGTGTCAATTGTTCTGATGAAGAGCATAGAATGAATAGGAGAACTGAACTAAAAATAATTTCACTGTAGTCATCTACTCGACTATTTGGATCATTGCTGCTTCTTGAAATTTCACATCTGTAGCAAATACTATAAAATACAAGCCCATTTGTAACATACCACTATTGAATGTTAATGCATTTAGACCTGATTTGACTTTATTGTCATATAAAACTTTAATGAGTTTTCCAGAAACATCCATCAATGAAATATTGCAATGCTGTGTCGATTTATTTTCGAAAGTGATTAAGACAGGCTCATTTCTTACGATTGGATTTGGTGCTATTTTTACTTGAGTGATTGCACGACTGTCATCAGTACTATTCACACCTACGGTGATGTAGTTATGTTTTGTCAGGGTATCAGAACCAAATGCATTAGTTGTAATGAGTGTCACATCGAACTCACCTGGTGTATCATATATGATTATTGGAGTCACATCATGGGAAGATTCTGGTGATCCACCTTCAAAATGCCATGCATACTGATTACCGTCAATTGAAAAATTTTCAAACCTAACAGTATCTCCCTCCAATATCATGAATTCAGATGCTGAAAAGTCAGATTTAGGCAATGATTTTTGAAGTACAGTTACTGCTTTTGGTCTAGTCAAAGTATTAGTTCCTGCGATATTATTTACCGTTAACGAGACAAGAAATGTTCCTTTCTTATTATATTTAACATTAGGATTAGTCTGAGTACTCGACACAGGTAAGCCGTTTATGAAAGTCCATTTATGATTCAAACTATTGATCGAACTTAAGCTGGTAAATTGTATGGAATCTCCCACAAAAATAGTATCCTTGTCCAAAGTCCAATCTGCCATAGGTATTGTTTCTGGTTTGATAATATGGATGTACTCTTCCTTCAAAAGTGTATCTGAGTGCGTTGGAAAGTGATGCACAAGGGCAATATCATAGTCACCCAAGGCATTATAGCTCACAGTAATCATGGAGTCTGATGTGCTGCTGATAGCTAATCCTTCTTTGACTATCCACTCCCTATAATTTGGAGTAGTTCCTGATACATCCGTTAATGTAATTAATGAATCAATTTCTGTAGTGGAAGGAAATGCAGTAAATTCTAAGTTTTTATTAGCGTCTGGCTCTGCTAGATATTGACCTATCCAAGTATTGTGCGCATTATTCATACCATAGGTGCCACATACCCAGCTTTCAACTCTGTGGTCAATAAACCTTCGGCATGCACCCGAATAATCGCCCCATCTAATTGGACTTGCAGGGTTAGTTCCTATGGGTGATGTACCAAATTTTGTTATCACTTCATCACTCCAAATGAAATCATTACCTTGGCCTGTCACCGTCCTAGTTGCCATACCAGGTAGTGCATTCTCTCCTGCAAAGGTATAATTGACTAAAATGACATCTCCAAGGCTATTTTCTCCAAATGACGTAATAGTGGGATATGCCATATCAATCCCTTCCTGACTAAGAATATCAAATGTCAATTCTTTTGTAAATAAATTAATTCTGCCATAATAGATACCTGTAGTACCGATAGAAGTGCCTGCCTGCGAAGCAAAATGAATAATACCGTTTTGAAGTATTGCACACCTGATTCTGTTACCTCCGGTGGACAATAATACTTTTGAATTTTTCTGTTTTGCATCAGGTGGATATGGAATTAAACTCCCTTCTACTCGAATATTCGAGATAAATGGGTCATCCATCAATGTATTGGAAATTACATTGAGATCAAATCCACTATTTGAATTACTTATGAAAACCATGTCATCAGTAAGTTTTTCAAGGCCTGACATAACAGGCACAGGATTGAAGATACTCCATCCATTAGAATTATTTATTCCAGAATAAAACTTATAAAGTATTGGAGCGCCTGTGTATGCTGACTTCTTGTCAATTTGGATGATGGAAGAATATTGATAACCACCTTCGGATGTGAACATATTGCCTGCAATAAACAGTTCCGAAGTACTAATCGCTATGTTGGGAAAATCAAACCACACTCCATCATTTTCATTGTCACCTTTTATTTTATAATAATTCCATTCTCCATTTGGGTCTTCAGTCTTTGAAAAAGCAATACATAAATACGAATTTGAAGGTTCCGAACCATGTAGCGCCACTAGGATAAATCTATTATATTCTGGATCATAAGCTACTCGCGGATCAAACATACTCGTTCCTAATCCTAAAATCTTATAGAAATCTGATAAATTTCGAGTATAAGTTAATGTTCCGTCGGGAAGTGCAAAAATTACATTTGAATTAATAGCTGAAACAATAAAACCATTTCTCGATACTGCCATTGAATTATCCATTGGAATTGAATTTCCACGCTGATTGCCCTTGAAATTATTAATTAATATGGGTACATTTATCGAATCAATCTTCCTTGCAGATTGAATTTGAATGTCTGAATGCCTCATCCTCAGATTTGCTCTTCCTTTAACTGTTTGAATTCTACTTCATCTATACCATCATTGTGGTAATAAACATTATAATTTCTCAAAGATACTTGCCAATCATCCATTATTTTTGAAGGAAAAGCACTACCAATACACGGTATAATTTGCAGTTTATTATTCTTTATATCTTGACCTACAAGATTCAAACAAATAGAACAAAAGAAAAATAACGTATAAACTTTGTACATAGAATCTAAATTAAAAAACAAATATACAATTGTATTATTTTATACAGCAAAAAAATCCATTGAGAAAGACTTTATTTAAAAAACAAGTTATGATGCCAATAATCTCCAAATAAGTGGAATCAGTTTGTAACATAATATGTGCTTTACCAAATACCTTGCTGAGTGTAATGGGTACTTCCTAGAGATAAAATATTTGAAATTATTGATAAAAATTATTTACCTTTACCGTCGCAACCATTCCCTTAAACTTATTTTTCATTTTCAAATTTCCAACTTTCCTTATAGGTTAGAGATTGTATCTAATTTTATGAATATTTGAAAGAATTATATTATATTTTAAAATAATATGTATTTTTGTGTTTTTATTGGAATTTCAATATTAAATTTAAAAAAATGAAACAAATTTGGATGATCATAGTAGTGAGTCTACTCGCTACAACCATATCAGTATCCCAAACACCATTTTATAAGAACGGGGTTACCGTTAAGAAAATGTTTCTTGATTACCAATCTCAAAATGGTGGTACATTGACTAAATTTAATGACTACCAACATGGATATGAAATAGGATTTCAAAGGATATTATCTGATAAAATTTCTATAAACCTACCATTTAGATATGGCATTGTAGACTCACATTTAGATTCAATAGATTGTCTTAAGAAAAGAGTTCTATCACTTGATGCTGCACTACAATACCATTTCTATAAAGAAGCAAGACGTATTACTCCTTATCTTTTAGGAGGAATTGGAGGTGTTTATGAAAATGAAGGTGATTTCAATTTGCAAATTCCATTAGGTTTGGGATTCAACGTAAAAGTAGCACCCAATGCTTTCATAAATTGGCAGAGTGAATACCGAATAGGCCTTAAGGAAGAACGAACTAACTTACAGCATGGCCTTGGATTTATATATTTCTTTGGTGACAAAAAAGAATCCCCATTGCCAGAAGTTATAATCGAAAAAGATTCTGATAACGATGGTATTCCTGATAGTTTGGATCTTTGTCCAAGCATATTTGGAGAAAAAAACCTAAATGGCTGTCCTGATACAGATGGTGATGGCATAGCCAATCATTTAGACAAATGTCCAGAAATAAAAGGTTTAGAGGCATTCGAAGGTTGTCCTGATACAGATGGTGATGGTGTGTCAGACAACATGGATCAATGCCCTAACTTAGCCGGGCTCATTTCTAATAATGGTTGCCCATCAGTAGATAAAGACGGAGACGGAGTTAATGATTCTGAAGATAGGTGTCCAGATTTGTCAGGACCTAAAGAAAATAATGGGTGTCCATATAGTGATGCAGATGGAGATGGCATAGCAGATAAAGATGATAAATGTCCTAATAATTATGGTATACGTATATATAATGGTTGTCCAGATACTGACAACGATGGCATCGATGACAGTAGAGACAAGTGCCCTAATACTGCAGGTACTGTGGCAAATGATGGATGTCCAGAGATAAAAATAGAAGATAAAAAGACACTAGAAATTGCCATGAAAGCGGTACAATTCCAAACAGGCAGTGCTGTCCTAAAATCTGAATCAAATGCCATCTTGAATCAAATTGTTGATATCATGCAGCGATATCGGGATTTTAATATGATGATAAGTGGACATACTGATAATGTAGGTAGTGCAGAATTGAATCAATCATTGTCAGAAAAAAGAGCGAAAGCATGTTATGATTTCCTAGTTAAGAATGGCATTTCATATTCAAGATTGAGTCAT
>JAWKLK010000006.1:0-277193 GCA_041392785.1 Saprospiraceae bacterium | reverse complement strand
GATAGATTCGCTATCGCTTCATCCATCACATAGCCTAGCCGTTGTGCAACATGCGAAACCAAAAAATGAAAGAACTTAAAATAGTATTGACGCTCTTTATTTTTGCAACTGGATATTCCTCGTACGGTCAATCGGTAAATAATGAATGTGATACGATTTACGATTTCGCAGAGACCTTACCTAAATACGAGAATGATATTAAGGGATTAATGGACTATTTGATGGCAGACTTAGCGCCAATTCTTTCTGACTGTTATAAAAGAGACGATATTCTTACTGCAAGTATTTATTTGACTCTGACAATTGACAAGGAAGGAAAAGTAATTGATGTTGAATTTAAAAGAATTCAGGCGTCAGAAAAGTGCAAAGAAGAACTAAAAGAAAAATTATTAACTATGACTGGCTGGACTCCAGGAAAGCAAGGAGATCTTGCGATTTGCTGCAAATACCAATGGCCAATAAGTTGTGTTAATTGGAAATGAAAAACACGATTGCACAACACTGTATAACAAATCATAGCACCCTGCGGGATGCTACGCTTGTTATACTAAACGTTGTATGGCATTAAAACCAAGAGATGAAATTTAGCTTTAAGGGGAATAAAGAAGCAGAAAGGGTAATAAATTTGGTAAAGCACACCAATAATTCTGTTTTTCTGACTGGTAAAGCAGGAACAGGTAAATCGACTCTACTCAAACATATAATTTCCGACTTAAACAAGAAATACATTTTACTTGCACCAACTGGAATTGCAGCACTTAATGTTGGTGGTCAAACAATTCATTCTTTTTTCGGATTTGGCTTCCGTCCTTACTTGCCAAAGGACAGAGATTTGCCAAATTTGCTTGAGAAACTTGATTTGCTCAAAAAAATAGATTTGATAATTATAGATGAAATTTCTATGGTTAGAGCAGATGTAATGAATGCTATCGATTTGACTTTAAAAAAGTTCCTCAAGAATAAATCACCTTTTGGTGGAAAGCAATTACTTATTGTTGGTGACCTACTACAATTACCTCCAGTAGTAAATAATAAGAACATTGAAGAAGTAAAGATTTTGAGAGAAAATTACAGATCCGAATTCTTTTTTGATGCCCCCATTTTTAATGAATTCGATTTAGAAGTAATTGAGCTTGATAAGGTATACAGACAAGAAGAAAAAGATTTTGTAAAAGTTCTAAATAATATCAGGACAAATCAAGCCACCGATGCTGATTTATGCAGTATTAACACAAGATATCAGAGAGACATTGTTTCTGAAGGAGTAATTACATTAACCACTAAAAACGCAACAGTTGATAAAATAAATTCTCAAAAATTATCCAAAATAGATAAGCCAGAATTTGACTTTTTTGCCACGAAAACAGGAACGTTTGCAGACAATCGGTCAAGTAAAAGAAATCCAACTGATGACATTCTTAAATTAAAAGAAGGGTCACAAGTAATCTTTGTAAAGAATGATTCTGAAAGGAAATGGGTAAATGGCACAATTGCCAAAATTAATAAAATAGAAGACAATGAAATAGAAGTAGATATTAACGGGTTGAAATGTTCAATACCAAGAGAAACTTGGGAAGATGTTGAATATAAATGGAATAGAGAAGAAGACAAAATAGAGAAAGAAGTTGTTGGAACATTTGAACAATATCCAATTCGACTTGCTTGGGCTATTACAATACATAAAAGTCAAGGGCAGACTTTTGAAAAATCGATAGTTGATATGGATACAGGTGCTTTTGCTTTCGGGCAAACATATGTAGCACTTAGTCGCTGCACTTCTTTAGAAGGAATATGTTTAACAAGGAAAATTAATAGAAGCGATATTAAGGTATCAGAAAATGCAGTTAAGTACTTAACCGAGAAAGGGATAGATTCGTTACACAAAAGAGACAATCTTGAACTTGACTTGATAGAAAGAATTAAGGAACTTGAAAACAATTTAGACCGCACTATTGAAGAGAAAAAATCTATAGTCAAGAAAGCAAAAGAGAAAGATAAAGAAACCGAGAATATTTTAATCTCTTTTGAACGCATAAAAACCGAGAATGATTTTCTCAAAAAAGAAATAGATAGAGTAAAAGGAATAACTTGGATACAAAAATTATTTGGAGCAAAATAGAAACGCCATACAACATTGTGTATGATGCCATAGCCGCCCTGCGGGACGGTAACGGCACATACACTCACCGTTATACCATATTAGAACCAAAAATAAAAAATGAGAATTGAAGAAATATTTAACAATTGTGAGTTTATAGGAAGTTTGGTCGGGACTGAAACAGTAAGCATTAAATTACCAATAAATGTAGCGGGCTTTGACAAATCAACATTGCTATATATTAGAGAAATTCCCAGTCAAAAAATGAACACTGAAATATATTTGCGTATTGAAAGTTCAGCTAACAATATAATTAATTTAAGCACTGAAATGCAAACTAAAATATGGGAAGAATTGTGGAACAAATATATATGGACTTGTGAAGAAACTGAACCATTTGATATTTTGGACTCAGAAGATGTAAAATCTGCAAACATAAGATATTATGGAATAGAAGATTTAAATACTCTAAAAAAATTAACAATAATATCAAACGTTGATATTGAAGTTATTAGTAACTTAGATGATGAGTATGAAGAAGAATTACCAAATGAAGAATTAATATGGAACCTAAATTTCGGAGCTGATTGGATTGGAGATGGTTACTTTCAAATAACGATTAATTATGATAATATTTTAAATAGTGTATTGTATCAGTGAAAATAAAAAGAAACATGGTATAACAACGGCTATGATGATAGATTCGCTATCGCTTCATCCATCACATAGCCTAGCCGTTACCAGCAATCCCCCCTATATCAAAAAAAAATGACTTCGTAAGCTAACGAGTGTAGCATTGCAATGAATAATTTCGTACTTTAGCTTTGCTCTTTGCAAGGCCGATTTTTAAACTGTTGCTCTCCTTAAAAATAGAAGCACGAGCGCAATCCTGGTTGAGATGTTTGCCATGACTTCATTGGCGGTCTACCTTAGGTGGAACCCCGTTCAGAATAATAAAATGCCTAAAGCACATCTCCGAAGAGTTTATGGTTTCACGTATTAATGATTATTTGAAAATGGAAAATCAAGTTATTGCAATGGAAATGGTTAATCCTCATGCTGCGGGGATTGATATCGGTAGTAGGTCTCACTGGGTGGCCTTAGGCCAACAACAGAACATGTTCGAGAATTTGGAGTTTTTAATGATGATTTATTTGCTTTGGCAGACTGGCTTTCATCAAATGGTGTCAAACGGTTGCAATGGAAAGCACAGGCACTTATTGGCAAAACTTATTTGCCGTACTGATCAGTAGAGACTTTGATGTCATTCTTTGTAATGGAAAATTTACCAAAAACATCAAAGGTAAGAAGACGGACATCATGGATTGCCAATGGATACAAAAACTCCATAGTCTTGGATTGCTTTCAAGTAGTTTTCTGCCTGATGAACAAACTGAGCAGTTGAGAACATACAGTCGTCACAGATCAAACTTATTGACTAGTGCGGCTTCAACAACTAAAAAATGCAAAAATATCTCAGGCTGCTCAACCTAAGACTTGATGTAGTAGTAAACGATATTTGTGGGTTAACAGGTTTATTGATCATTCGCGCAATATGTGATGGACAAACAAATCCAGAAAAATTGGCTCAACTTCGACATGGCAACTGTCGAAATCTGAACAGGAGATAGCTAAAGCACTCCAAAGCAATGGTAGAAAAGACTACCTGTTTACACTCAATCAAGAACTGGAAATGTTTGATATACTACAAAAGAAGATTCAAGAGTGCGATATTGAGATTAATAAAAAACTAAATGAGATTATAGATAGTGATGAAAATAAAAAACAGCACACCATAGAAGCAAAGCCGTATAAACGAATTAATAAGATCAGCAGTAAGTGCCACGGCTCGAAAACTAGCAGTAATCATTTGGAATATTGTAGTCAAAAACCAACCCTATCAGAATCCATCTGGTTATATGTACCTAGATGAAAAAAGAAAACTAGGCCTAGTGAAAAGAATCCGAAAACAAATTGATAAATTTGCACTGACAAATGCAGACCTTGGTTTTACAACAAATTGATAGTCAATGGTAAAATTTAACGTTAGTCAGAATAGTAAAAGACAGAAACCGTAAAATATGAAGATAGCATTTACATTTACAAGCAACGACATTTACTATGTTGCATTGACAGGAACAAAAGCACAACCGACTTTTAATTCAAAAGACAAAATTGCTTTGCCAACAAACTATGATATACCACAAACAGTTGCTTGGTTTGAAACTCAACTTGACCTAATCTTAAATACTTTAAATCCTGACAAAGTCAGTTATAAATTGACAATTAATAATGTTTCAAACAACTATGTTTCTAATGTTTATTATGGACAAGCGATACTAAACTTACTATGCCACAAAAAAGGAGTTTCAATTGGACACACTTCACCTGCTTCTATTGTTGTGGGAAAATTTAATCAACCGAAGGGCACAGATTTACATACATACTTAACTGGACTTATTGGAAGTCATCCACCATATTGGGACAAGACTATGAGAGATACCGCACTAATTGCTTTAATTCAATTACCGTAAATATGGACATTGGAAAGTTTAAATCTATCGGGTTTATTGGCGGTGGAAACTTTGGGAAAGTTTTCAGAGTTCTTGATACATTATTAAATGTTGAAAGAGCAATAAAAATTATCCAAGTTAAAAATGCACAAGAATTTATTGACGCAATAAACGAAGCTCAAATTCTTGAAAAATGTCGACATAATCATATTGTTGACATAAAAGAAATAGATGTTTATCAAATTAGTGGTAATGATTTTCCTTGTATTACAACAGAGTATTTGAAAAACGGAAGTGCTCAAGGTTATCTTGACAAAAATTTTGTAACGACTAAAAAAGCAATTCAAATTATAACTGATGTTCTTTTTGGATTGGAACAAGCACACAATCAGGGAATTTTCCACCGAGATATTAAGCCTGGAAATATCTTGTTTGCAGATAATGGACAAGCAAAACTTTCAGACTTTGGTTTAGCATATGGACTTTCACACCAATCATTCGACTTTGTAGGTTATAATGCACACTTACCACCAGAAGTTTTAGAAGGTGTAACACAAGATGCAATTAGTGACCTTTATTCAATGGGTATAACATTTCATAGACTATTGAATAATTTAAAAACACTCGACTTACCTTTTGCTGACGATACAGAATGGTTAAAAGCACTAAAAAAAGAAAAATATCCAATACGAAAATATCAACCTCATATTCCAGAACAAGTAATTAAAATTGCAAAAAGAGCTATCAAAGCTGACCGAAATAGTCGTTTTCCAAACTGCTTACAATTTAGACAAGCTTTACAAAAAATTCCATTGGCGGTCGAATGGTTTCCTATTGACAAAGATAACTGGAAAGGTAATTTAGGTAAAGAGAAATTTGAATTAAATCTCTACTCAAAAAGGACAGGTTATTTCATAGATTATAAACGCAATGGAAGAAAAGTAAATGATAAATGCTGTGAACAAATTTCAGACGAAACAACTGCGAGAGATGAATTTTTTAAAATAATTAGAGAAACGACAATCAAAGTATGATGAAAAGAACTACTGGTGCTAACAAGTGCTTTGACGCCAGTTTTGGCTATCGCCAAAAACCGTCGCAAAGCACAAACGTTATGATCGACCAAAAGAGAAAATTCTAGAACTAAAAAATCAATTTGTATCGTAAATAAGAAACTATTACCTTTGCAAAAACGTTATAAACTTGGAATTTTTTGATATAGATTTTTTACCTGAAGCCTTGGATTTTTTATACAAAATTCCTGTTAAAGCAAAGGACAAAATCCTTTTTAACATGGCAATGGCAAGATCTAAAAAAGACCCACAATTATTTAAACCTTTGCAAGATGGTATTTGGTATTTCCGCACACAATATTTTGGCAACCATTACAGAATTTTTGCATTTTGGGACAAAACAGAACGAACAAACACGTTGGTAATCGCAACACATGGAATCATAAAGAAAAGTGATAAACCTGAGAAATCTGAAATTTTGAAGGCGAAATCAATAAAAGATAAATATTTTGAATCAAAAAAATAATAGTATGAAGACAACAAGTTTTGAAGAAGTTCTCGACATCCACATCGGCAAACGTGGTACAAAAAAGCGAGAACGATTTGAACAAGATTTAAAACTTGAACTCTTAGGAGAAGCAATTAAAAAAGCACGAAAAGCCAAGCATCTGACGCAAGAACAACTTGGTGAACTCGTTGGTGTCCAAAAAGCCCAAATTTCAAAAGTTGAGAATTCTGCAACAGATGCAAGATTTGCAACAATTCTAAAAGTATTTGATGCCTTGGACGCAAAGGTGAAATTTAGTGTAGAAATCGATGAACAAAGATTGATGATAAGTGAATAAAAAGGCCAGATCATAACAGGCCGTATGATGTTCATGCCAGCTATCGCAGGCACGTCACATACGGCAGGACCGTTGTGCGGCATGAATAAAAACCGAATATCAAATGAGATCAACCGAAAATCAAATCCATCTTAAAAATGAACAACAAAAACTATATTATTGAAAAAAATGAACTTTCGGGGTAAGAAACTGAATGCTTCTACGATTAATAGATAAACTGACCTTTACCAAAAATAAAAACATAACATTATGCAAGATACAGAAATTTTCAGATTCATGTTCGTTCGTCCTGCAAAACTAAAGGATGGGAAAGAACTAGAGAAGGAATCAATTTATCAAATTCCTTCACCCTCAAAACTTTATCAAGATTTAGTAAAACTAAAGGATAAGGGTGAGTTGGAGAAGTTGCTAACAAAGGCAAAAGCTGAATATGATAATGCAACTGTTTTTAATGCAATAGCAGAATTTCAGGCAGAATATAGTGAAGAAGAAGATTTATTAAAATGGGTCATTCAGGAAATTGAAGACAATAGTATTTCAGTTAATCGTATTAAAAATGAATTATCCATAAGAAATATTGATTTTTCAAATATTTCTCTTCTTTGGGATAATTTGACTATTCATACACTGCTTGACAATCCTATAGGGATTATTGACCTAATTGTAGGGTTGATAAGACTTGAAACACTACTATCAAGAATAAACTCAGAAGACGTAACGAATCGAGGAGAAATCATAACAGTAATGCGATCAAATGTAATTCTTCCCCAAGATTTATTCCCAGTAACTTTTATTGAAAAAACTGAAAGCGAAAATGATGACTCTGATGAAGAAGTAGAAGATAATCAAGATGAAATCATAAAAGAGGTCGAAAGACTTGACTATGCAAAGAATGAGCTTAAAAATGTTTTAACTACAAAGCTGAACACTATAAAAAATAAACCTATTTCCCTAGTTGATTTTAAAAATCAGAATAGTCTATCAATAGACAAAATGGAAGAACGTTCCAAAAAGGAAAGTACAGAGAAAACAGCAGAACAAGATTATGAGAAGTACTTGGCTCAAAGGAATGCCACAAGACTTTCGGAAAATGACCTAAAAAAACTGGATAAAAGCACAAATCAGGTTTTAGCTTCACTTCCTTTTGAAAAGGCACAAGAGCAAGAAATATCTGACATTGTCAACTTAATTGACCATAAAAAATCAGTCTTAATTGGTCAAATCAAAAGTGGTGTTGGTTATACCATGTCCTACATCGATAATTTAGTAGAGATTATTTACCCATTAAATTCTAATGCTAAATGTCTTTCTAAAGATACTGGTGAAAGCTATTGTCAATTACTGAAACGTTTAAAAAGTGAAGACCCTGATACTCCAGTTGTTAATGTATTGGGGATAGGTGATTACAAAGTAATACGTCAAAAATTGTTAAAATATGAAGCGGGTGAAATAGCACATATTAAAAATGTATTTGCAGGAGAAGAATATACGAGGTCGCTTAGAGACCTAAAAAGAACAGAAGAAATCTACGAATCTGAAACCGAAAGAGAAACAGAAGAAAAGAATGAAATATCCACGAGTGATAGATTTGAAATGTCAAAGGAAATATCTGAACAAGTTAACAAGTCTTCACAAAAGGAATTAGGAGTTAGTTTGACTGCTGGTTATGGACCTGTTTCTGTTTCAGCTAATGCATCTTTCTCATCTAGCGCTAGTAGTAGTGTATCTTCAAAATCCGCATCAAAATATGCAAGAGAGACAACAGAGAAAGCATCAAATCGAATTAGAGAAAAAGTCAGGGAGAAAAGAAGCAAAACAACAATAAACGAAATAGAAATCATCAATGGTTATAAACTTGAAAATAACACACCTGATCATAAAATAGGTAAGTATTTGTGGGTTGACAAGTATTATGAAAACCAAGTTTACAATATTGGCAAACGCCTAATGTTAGAGTTTTATTTTCCATCACCTCTGGCGTTTTATATCTTTTCAAGACAAGGTGCAAGCTCAAAAGGTGTTTCTGTTCCAAAGCCTATTCACCCTAATGATAATAAGAATGTATTTGCTGGTAAACCTTTGAAAAGCTACAAAGACATAACAAGGGATAATGCTGATAAATGGTTGACGGCATATAACGTAGTGAATATACCATTAACACCCTCTGAGTATAAAAATATTCAAACGTCCTTTAATAAATCTCTAAAATTTAATTCTACTGAAAGGGCGACAACATCATTTGCTGAGCAGATTGATCTACCGTCAAAATATGTCGCTAAAAAACTAACATTAAGAGCCTCTGTACATGTGTGGGATGGTTCTGATACAGGGTGGGTTATACAGGTTAATAATGATTCTCCATATGCAATTTATGGTGATTGGAATAATGGAAACCCAATGACTACTTATTTGCCAGATGTGCAAGAGAAAATATCTTTAAGTGGTATTGGCAGAAGCGATATAGCCGTTTATTTAAATATACTGTGCGAATTATCTTTGGAGGGTTTTGAAGAATGGCAAATAACAGTTTACAATGCTATTATGGAATCATATGAGAATATGAAAGCCGAATACGAAAGTCAATTAGCAGCTGCACAAATTCAGGCGGGCATACAAATAGAAGGAAATAATCCAGAATTAAATAGACAAATAGAAAAAGAAGAATTACAGAAATGGTGTACTGAGGCTTTATTGTTAGATAGATTTCAGAGTTGGAACGCAATGAAGAAAGCGACAAACGGTCGTTCAGAAATTGACTTTAATCAACTGAAAAAAGAGACACCAATTGTAAGTTTTATGAATATAGCTTTTGAATGGGAGAATATAACTTACAAGCCGTATCCATATTTCTATAGCAACAAAGCAGAGCATCCTACCATTAGAGAATTATCGGATAATGACCCTAAATTCATGGCAATGCTCAGAGCTGGTTATTGTAGAGTAATTGTTCCCGTTTCGTACAGTTTTGAGACTGCTGTTTTGCATTTGATAAATACTGGACAAGTATGGCTAGGTGGTGATTTACCAGTCTTAGGAGACCCACTATTTCAGTCAATAGTAGATGAAATTAAAGGAGAAGAATATGATAGTTTAGGAACTCCAGAAGGCGATCCTTGGGAAACAAAAATCCCTACCAATTTGGTGTGGTTGAATAATAGTCAGCCAGACGGACAATTATAATTTTAGAATATGGAAAGTAGCATTTGGGATCTTCCTATAGTTAATAAAAATGAATTGTATCTTCTAGATGCAATAGTTCACAAAGTTAAAGAAGGTGAAACCCTCTATGGCGATATAATTCCTAAATACTATAAAGAATATCTCAACACAAAACAAAAAATTAAATTGCCAACATTTGGATATTCCAATGATATGAGTGATTTAGAAACATTTAAATTTGACTTGGTACATACTATTCTTGAAATGAATAATTTGATTCATCCCAGAATGATCCCGTCAAACAAGAATATATTTTTACCAAATTTTGAATTTAAAGATGTTGTAAAAAATGGTTGTAACTATGCAGTTAAGAATGAAAAACAAATTGGACTTTGGACAGTCAAAGATCCGAATACTGGGCTTGTGGTTAGTAAACTTGAGAATATTGAAATATTTATTAGGACAGAGTCAGATTGGAAAATTTTAATGGATACGGAATGGTTAGATGATTCTATAGAACTGGCGGTCTTGACTAGCGGATTACTAGCTTTAGCAACATACAATGATAGTGAATTAACAAAAGCCAAAGAATGTGGTGATGACGGATTCATTTTTATTAGAAGACCCAATTTGCTGGAATTAAGAAATATTTTTAATGCACTATTTTATGAAAAAGTTGATCTACCAAATCATTTTTTTGAAAGGTCAACAAGATATTTCCCCTCTACAATAGTTGTCGCAAAATTCATTGAAAAATTCATTCCTATATTTTTGAGAATGGACTCATTCATTTTTAACAATTTTGATACAATTGACAATAGAGTCTTTATAAGTAAAAACATAAAGGCATTAGCTGAACAAAGTGCTGATTTAATTTCTAATGACCTTTTAATAAAAAGTATTCTTAGTGGTTCTATTTCGTCTTTTATAAAAGGGATAATAATTAAAGTTTCACTGGATATAAATTATTTTTCTGAAAAACATTTATTAAAAGTTACTTCTTCTGAACGTAAGAAAATAAAAGAAGTAAAGGTAGATCTTAGTTTAGGAAGTAAAGTTTTAATAAAAAATTCTTTAATCGTATATGGAATTACAAACAATATTTATAAAAGAAAGTTAATTTACGGAAAGATATTATTTCTCAGATATTTGATAATATTGTTGATATCGTTCCTTATTTAAAGACATCTTCTAAAGCGATTAAAACTGTTCTGAAAACTGTAGTTAAACCATTATTAGTTGACACCATAATTAATTTAAATTCCGTTAACTATGACAAGAAACTAGGATATGTTGTGGAGGATATGGATCGTAAACTTGAGAAGTTAACAAGGTCGAAGATCATTTCTGAAGAGACATGGGACGATATTAACTTAGCCATAGGAACTGCTTTAGATAGAGTGCAATTAGCTGAATAATAAAGCACGACCGCACAACAATGGCTATGACGATAATGCTCCCTATCGGTCGCACTACGCATAGCCGAACCGTTATCTCGGATTAAAAAACAAAACATTTATTAATTAAAAAAATTAGAACCATGATTATTTTTGGAAGCAAAGCAACGAATATTGGAAACTTTGATGTAGCAAATTCAAAATGTGAATATTGTCAAAATGATAGCACCCAGAGAATTTCAGTTTTTGGAAAATATGCTCATATATTTTGGATTCCTATTTTCCCAATAGGAAAGAAGGCTGTTGCTGAATGCACACATTGCAAAAGAACAATAGATCAAAAAGATTTTTCAATTAAATTGAGTCAACTTTATCAAGAGAACAAATCAAAAGCAAAAAGACCATTTTGGCATTGGTTAGGTTTAGGTATTGTGGGTAGTTTATTTGCATTGATAACAATCATTGGCATCACGGCAGAAGAAGATCCGAGAAGTAAGATGTTGAATAGCGATCTGAGTATGATGTCTTCTTCACCAACGATGGAAAGTGACTCGATATCATTTAAAATTAAACAATTATTTGACCAAGTGGTAACTGAAGAAATCAATCCTTCAAACTTTGAATATTTGACTAAAATTCAAGGCAATAAAGCGTTAATTTTGGTAAAAATGCCGAAACTAAAAAAAGTAGAAAAAAGTGGTAGATCAGAAGCACTCGAAATGATAGAAATGATAACAAACAATCAACAAGATCTTGAAGATAAAGAAAAATACATTGGTGTACAAGGCGCAATTTCAATGATGCTTATAAAAACACCTAAATATGAAAAGAACAGCAAATTAGCTTTGACCAGTGAACTGTATGAGTTTTATGGAACAAAAGATCAATTTAAAAAATAACCCGAGATAACAATGCACTGGACGTACAGACTTGCTATCGCTGCGTCCGTCGCCAGTGCTAACCGTTATCTCGGATTACAAAAGCAAAAATTAAGTTGCACGATAGTGAAACATTTTGTAACTTTGCAACATGAAAGTGAAAAAGCATCGCAAGGTTGTAACATACAAGGATTACTTTAGAGAATTCCTCAGACTTCAACCAATTGCCGTGCAAAAGAAAATTGTGTGGACATTAGAGCTTATTGAAGACATTGAACGGGTTCCTGAAACATATTTGAAACATCTAACAGGAACAGATGGTCTATATGAAGTAAAGGTGAGTCTTGGATCAAACACATATAGAATCTTTTGTTTTTTTAGTGACGAACAATTGGTGGTTCTGATGAACAGCTTTCAAAAGAAAACGCATAAAACACCCAAATCAGAAATATTAAAAGCATTAAAAATAAAAGAAGAATATGAACAAGAAAATAAATAATGTGGGAACCCTAGAAGACTTAAAAGATGAATTTTTTGGTAAAAAAGGCACCAAGAAAAGAGATGAGCTTGAAGAAGGTTATGGCAACTTCAAAATTGGAGTAATGCTTCAGGAAGCAAGATTAAAGAAAGGACTAACTCAACAAGAACTTGCTGACAAGGTAGGAACAACGAAATCGTACATTTCAAAGATTGAAAACTCTGTCAAAGAAGCACGAATTTCGACACTTGAAAAGATTGTTGAATTAGGCTTTGGTGGAAAACTAGAACTAAAAATTAAAATGAATTAATAAACCCGAGATAACAATGTATAAGACTATACTGCGGCTATCGCCTTGCATCGCTTATACTTGGACGTTATCATGAATTAATGAAAAAGAAAATTGACATATCAAATAAATTTGGAATAATTGATATCAAAGGCGATAATCAAGAGTCAGTTCTATATTTAAACAGTTTGCCAATACAATACACATGGTACGCTGAAATTGGTTCTACTTGGAGATATCACATTGCAAAAGGTGTAAATGAAAGATCCTGGGCGGAATCGACTATTGCTTCAGAAATGCTT
This sequence comes from Saprospiraceae bacterium, assembly GCA_041392785.1. Classification (GTDB taxonomy): domain Bacteria; phylum Bacteroidota; class Bacteroidia; order Chitinophagales; family Saprospiraceae; genus OLB9. The sequence goes on along the minus strand of JAWKLK010000006.1, from coordinate 264,221 downwards.
AAAAATGGTGTCGCCACATCAACAGAATTTGATGCATTAGTTGATTACTATTCTCAATTTCTCAAGACAGGTCAATATGAATTTGGAACATACGACTTACATGAACATTATGATTTAATTCACCTTCCTGAAGGAAATAATTTTCAATCATTCGACTATTATGGCGGCTGTCCAGATATTATTCCAACTCAATGCAAATATGATGACCTTATAATCGATGAATACAAACAATCTATTAAACAAGGATTAAGACCAACTATGGTTATATTTCATGTTGCTAAATCACACATATTATTCATCCTCGATGGGCACCATAAATTCCTTGCTTACGGCCAACTCAAAATAAAACCAAGAGCCATCATAATTAGCAAACTAAATTCATCAACTATGTCAATCGAACAGTCATTGAAAATGGCGAGTAAGCTGGAATGTAACAAAGAGAACTATTTAAATTGGATCAAGAATGAAAAGAAAAACAAGTATTTCGATTTTCAATTAGATCTTGAAAAAGATTATGAATACATAAATGAATAACTCATGATAACAAGTGATATGAGATCAGACTTGCTATCGCTGCGTCCGCTCCATATCACAGCCGTTATCTCACATTGAAAATAAATAGAAATATGAAATGAGAGATTGGGACATTCAAATAATTTTCCATTTTATTAGAAGACCTGGAATGTATACTGGTTCATTTAAAGCAAATGATTATAAAAGGATTGACTCATTTTTAATTGCCTATGAAATGGGTTCGATGAATGAATGCAAATTTAGGGATAAACTTATTGAACAAATCCAAGGTAAATATAATGTTGCGTTTCCAGCCACTGGACTATTAGGTCAACTTAGAAAAGCTTCAAAAGCAGCTAATCAAGGTATCCATGAATTTTTTATCAGTGAGTCTATGGAAATTTTGATAAAAGAATCTGATCAAGATAATAAAAATAAGTTTGTAAATTATAAACGCAAAGAGTTAATTAATAGATTGGAGCAATTTCCATCAGAAATAGATTATAATTGGGTTTTTAATTTTGCAAATGTGTTTAATGAGCTAAAAGCATGGAAAGGGGTAAATTTAATTAATGAAGAAAATATACTTGCACAATCATTAATTGATGGCATCAATCAGTTAATAAAAGATAGATTTCTAGAATTAGTTAAAGTGCCAAATCAATTAAAAAGTATAAAAGAAATATTATTAACTTTACTTAAAGAAAACGTGAGATAACAATGTACATGACGATCATGTCGGCTAAACGCCGCCACGACGCATGTACCTACCGTTACTCGCCATCATGATAAAAAATACAGTGAAAAAAATTCTTAAAATAGCAATAATACTAATCTTTATACTTTTCTTATTTAAAGGAATTATTTTTCGATGGATCATTAAATATGAAGAAATAGGCGAAAGGAACGGTATAGTACTCCCCAAAAACTAGACCACTTGCTTAATAAAATTTAAAACACTAAATTTACATCAAAATGGCAAGTAGAATGAATGGTAAACGCAGAAAGTTAACCGCCGAATTTAAGACAAAGGTTGTATTAGAAGCACTCAAAGAAAAGATGACTTTAGCTGAGCTTTCGCAGAAATACGAGGTATCTGGAACTCAAATAAGCACATGGAAGAGTGATTTTTTAAAAAATGCTCATGTTGCTTTTGGCACAAAAAATGACGACGAGAATAAAGTTGAAACAGAGACACAACGGCTATATTCCAAAATTGGTCAATTGCAAATGGAGAATGATTTTTTAAAAAAAGTGTTGGGATGATTAGTACCGAACATAAGCAAGAAATGCTAAGTCAAGTTGAATCTCCTCTTAGTATGCGAAGTAAATGTGTATTACTTTCGCTAAATCGATCGAGCCAATATTATACCAAGAAGACTGATGAAAGCGATTTGAATCTTGAGTTGATGGCACATATGGATAGGATGTACACTGATCATCCAGAATACGGTGCAGAGCGTATGCATACATGGCTTACAATGGATTTAGGATTTGCAGTGAATATCAAACGTATAAATCGCTTGTATTATGAGGTTATGGGACTTAAATCACTTATGCCAGGCCCACACACCTCTAGGATTAGCCCAGAGCATAAGAAATATCCATATTTACTTAGGCATCTGCCAATAACTGCTCCCAATCAAGTCTGGATGGCAGATATTACATACATCCCCATGCCCAAAGGATATATGTATTTAATAGCATTTATAGATGTATTCAGTAGGAAAATCTTACACTGGGATTTGTCTAACTCCATGAGCTCAATATGGTGTTGCAATGTATTAGAGGATTGTATAGAAAAACATGGTCGCCCAACGATTATAAACACAGATCAAGGCAGTCAATTCACCTCAGACGACTTTGTATATAGAGTAATAAATAATGGCATAAAACTTAGTATGGACGGCCAAGGCCGAGCAAAAGACAATATATACATAGAACGATTTTGGAGGACAATCAAGTACGAACACATATACATACGTCCATCTCAAGACGCAGAGCAATTAAGAAAAGGAATAGGGTGGTATATAGACTGGTATAATGCGCAAAGAAGACACACGGAATTAAATAATAACACTCCAAACACTGTGTTCAATTCATATCTTGAACCAGTTAAATCAGCCGCATAAATGACAATTTTTATAAATTATTTTTTAACTAATTTAATGGCTAAGTGGTTTAATTTATGGGGGGAGTATACGGATTTGAAATTACTAACCAAGAATTATTAAATAAAATCGAATTAAGAACGAAAAACCAGGTTATGGATATTGGGAAAATTGCGAAGATTGCTAAATCAATAACGGTTGAAGAATTAAATTTTAGTTTTGAAAAGGAGTCAACTGATCCAAATAAGCTAATAACAACCAAAAAAGCAAATTGTATAGGTTACTCATCGATGTTTAATTCATTTGCAAACCAAATAATTATCTCTAAAGGTATAACTGGCGAAATTGAATCAAAACACAAGATTGGGAAATTGGAACTATTAGGTTTAAACATACATCAATTCCTAAAAAGTCCATTTTTTAGAGATCACGATTTTAATCAGCTTAGAAATTTGAAAACGGGTGAAGTAATCTCAATCGATCCAAGCTTAAGTGATATATTTTGGATAGAAAAAGTAACAATAAAAACAAATAAATTAAAAGACGGCGAGTAACATTGGCTATGATACCATCTGCCTTATCAGGCAGCCGTCACATAGCCTAGACGTTCGATGATATTAAAAATAAAAAAAATGAATACAAAAAAAATTAGCGTAGTTTGCTTTATCTTGTTCTTTGGTTTTGTAGGATTTGCCCAAACCTGCTATCAATTAAAGAGCGATCCACTTGGGTATAACAGAGATTATATTTCAGAAGTTGAACCTATAGCTTGCGAAATTGATCAGGAATTAGGAACAAACGGGCAATTCAAAGCATTTGATTATGCAGTATGGTCAATGATGATACCTACCTTTGATGGTACAGATGCAACATTAAATGGCTTTCTTGCTGAAGCAAAGAACGCTTCTACTTATTTTATAAACATTGTAAAAATTCCAGCTTCATCACCTACCATTAAAGAGTTTTATATTGATCTAAGTCTTCCGAAATCGGGAATCTTCCAATGTCTGGATGAATCTAAAATATTATTAATCGAGCAATTGGTAAAAGGTAAAATGGATGCTAAATTAAATAGCAACTTATTTAACTTAGGCATTCCTATTAGAGAAGGTCTTTTGGAACTAAAGAGAATAATTCAACTAGTAAAAAGTGGTAATTGTTGTCCATCAGACCCTGAAGCAATTAAACAAATATTGGCTCAACGGGGCTACAAACCATTTAATTGTAATCTATTGGGTGTACCCACATTGAGAGATAATACACAAGGCGGCACTAGATCAACCGATGTGGAAGACTATGCAAACATTGATATTGATTACCAAGGACAGACACTTGGCTCAACTGCATTTCTTCAAACAGAACTTTCAAAGCTAGCGATATTAAATTTACCTGCTAAAGGATATATTACTCATAATGGCAACTTTTGTAATAATATTTTTGATCAAGTGGCAAATAGCTTAAATGCAAACAAAACTGATTATGATATCCATTGGCATTTATGGGATAATCCTGACCCAAACGGTCAAGATTTGTTATTTGAAAAAATGACAAATTATAATGCTTATCTTGAAAAGACTATATTGGATAAACTTGATGACAAATATACAACAATAGATAAATGTCATGGAACTAACCGTGTAGGACGTTCTGGAAGCACTTCTGTAGGCAAAACTGTTGAAAGTTGGTTGATTCAGCTCGATTATTTGAACTATAATCCAAATGCTGTTGCCGAATATGCCATACCTAAGGCAGGAAAAAACGGCGGATGGGGTTATGCAGACTTAGTTGACTTAACGACTCTTGAAATTTTTGAGATAAAATCATCTAATGAACAAATTAAAGGAGTCGAGCAGGTCACAAAATATTTAATAAGTGCCACCAAGGAATGTCCTCGTCCCCCATCAGTTTGGAAACTTGGACTAAACTATCCTTCATTTTTAAGGATTTTACCTAATCCGAGAAATCCAGCACAAGTATTAATTCCTCGATTAACGGAACCTGGTGTAATTGTTTACGATCCTCAATCCAATCCAAATCCCCCAACGGTTGTAACAGTTCCAGTAGATACATGGGAGAGAATTAAAAGATTTATGGAAAGACTAGGTCGAAACCCCGCTGAAATTGACTTGGAAATTGCAAGATTTTTAAGAGAAAATCCTGATATAGCTACTGCTATTAAAACAGCAGCCGTCACAGCTGGAGTAGTCATTATTGTTGGGACAATAATAGAAGATGTTTTGACAGCAGGAGCTGGAATTGCTGATGATTGGGCGAGTTTTATGGTGGCCTACAGATTAGTAAAAATTGCAGCTTTGTAAAATATGTGGACAGAAAATTTCAACCACTCAATCGAATCTATATTAAAAGGTAGTAAAGTTAACGAAAATTTTCTTAATAAATTGAAGTCTCAATTACCTATTGATATTGAAAATAAAATTGGTCTAAATCCTTTAAATGTAAATAATTTCATTTCCTTAATAATCGACAGCTACTATGATGGACATGCTGGGAAATATATATATAAAGGAGATATTAATAAAGAAATTCCTGTTAAATTATGTGCTGGAATAGTAGGCTTTCCTTCAATTTTAAAATGGAAATCAAAATCAGGAAAAATTTATACACCCACTTCCGGAAATATCGACCCAGATGATATTGAATTTTGGATAGAAGGGCTTGAAAAAGGAAAAATTCTTGAAGTTTGGAATGACCCTGCCTACAATCCGAAAACATTAGGTTTTAAGCATAAGAAAACTCATTTCGAACTTGTGGTTGAGTACTTTCATTATGACTCATTTTATCTCATAATTCACCTAAAAGAACAAGAAAATAAAATTGATTATTTAACTGAAATCAGTTATGAAATTAGTAAAATATTTGAAAACCATAATATAAAAAGTGAATCAAAAAACAAGAAGTATGGACTTGTTCATGATTATGGTACAGAAGAAATTAAAAACAACAAATTAATTTATTATATTGATTATGGTTCAGCAAATGACAAGCCTTTGAAGGATGTTATTGATAAATTAAATACCTTTGAAAAAATTGAAAAAGTAGTATTCACTGGCCAAAAAGAATAACATCATCGAACACAGGCTTTGATGAACATGCCGCCCTATCGGGACGGCACGTCACAAAGCCAAAACGTTATGATGTATTAGAAAAAAAAATGAACTTTAAAAACTTTGAAATGTTACCTAAATAGGTAACTTTGTTGAATGAAGTCAGAATTAGTTAGAGAAGTAGTATTTTATGGAGAGCATTTTCGTAAATTTCATCAAGGATTAGATACAAAGGCCAAACTAAAAGTCGATTGGACTATCAATCTTTTAGAAACCGTTGAATATGTTCCAGAAAAATATTTCAAACATTTGACTAACTCAGATGGACTTTACGAAATAAGGGTAGAAATTGAATCAAATATTTATAGGATTTTCTCATTTTTTGACGCGGGAAAATTGATTATAGCAATCAATGGTTTCCAAAAGAAATCCAACAAAACAACAAAATCAGAAATTGAGAAGGCGCATAAAATCAAAAAACAGTACTTCGATGAAAAGTAGTAAATTAACATCATTTAGAGATCATCTCGACGAACAATATGGGAAAGTAGGAAGTGAATCCAGGACGGAATATGAAGAGGGATTTGAAGCGTTTAAATTAGGCGTACTACTCCAAGATTTACGAACGAAAGAGGGAATGACTCAAGAGGAATTGGCCAATAAATGTGGCACAACGAAAAGTTATATTTCGAGAATCGAAAACAACGCTTCGGATATAAGATTGTCAACAATCATGAGAATTTTCAGGGAAGGCTTTGGTAAACAAATCAAATTGTCGGTAAATTAAAAAACACATCATAACAGGCCGTATGATGTACATGCCAGCTATCGCAGGCACGTCACATACGGCAAGACCGTTAGTACTTATGAAAAATTCACCCGTTTTCGGCAAAACGGAGAAATTCCTGAGTGAAGTTCTTCGAGTAAATCGGATGCAAAAAATTGGTGAAATGTGTAAAAATCAGTAAACAGTCATGAATCCAAAAACTTGCAAGGAAACGCAAACTGACAACTAAAACCGTGCAAATTCTTAACTTAGCGAAGCCAAAAATCGAAATTTGAAACTTTAAAATTCAGCGAAAGGTTAAATTTCAACTAGAAACCAAATTGAAAATTTTGACTTTTAAAACGTGATTTGATATGGTAGTAAAATATTCGGGAAAAAGTGATATTTTGAACGGTGAAAATTGTCAAAATGAGCAAATAATTCATCAAATCAGAATAGTATAAACCTTGCAAGTTTTGGAAAACGGGAAGATAAAATTAAAAGAAAAAATAAATTAAATCACAAGTACTAACAATGTACATGACGAACATGTCGGCTAAAGCCGCCACGTCGCATGTACTCACCGTTATGTAGCATAAAAAAGAAAATCTGAAGAAATTAATCATCATATCAAGCATAATAATTATTGGGATCTTATTTGTCAAATTTGGTAGGTCACTGTATATGCCATTAGTGAATAAACTTAAAGGTAAGGAATCGATTGAAACGATTCTTGGTAAAATAGAGAATAAAGTATGGGACAGACTTGAGATGAATTTGGCCGTTGCAGGTTTCAAAATGGACTTCCCAAAAGAAATAATTCTTGCTGCCTTCAAGGAAGAGAATCCTTCAAGTTTATACAAAGGATTATACAGGAATAAAACTTTTGAAAGAATATCCTTTTACAGCATATAGTGGCACTTTAGGGCCAAAACTAAAAGATGGAGATAGACAAATTCCGGAAGGAATATATAAAGTTGAGTATTTAAACCCAAACAGTTCTTATTATCTATCCATGAAACTCAATTATCCAAACGAATTTGATAAATCTAAAACCAAATTCTCTAATATTGACGAAATGGGAAAAGATATTTTCATTCATGGTAAGGCAGCAACGATTGGATGTATTCCAATTGGTGATGAAGCCATAGAAGAAGTTTTTGTTTTAACTCAAAAAGCAATAAACAATGAAGTCAAAGTAATCATTAGTCCAAGAGATTTTCGAAAAAACAATAATTTACCAGTAATTGAAAATATCGATTGGGAAGATGAATTGTATTCATTAATTAAAGAAGAATTAAATACGCTACATAACAAGTGATATGAGATCAGACTTGCTATCGCTGCGTCCGCTCCATATCACAGGCGTTATGATCGACCAAAAGAGAAAAGCCTAGGAGTGAAAAATGAAATTGTGTCCTTATAAAGAAACTATTATCTTTGTATCATTGATTAACTAATCAATGATGTTCAAAGTCAAATTTCTCGAAGATGCCAAAGTGTTCCTAGACTCCTTAGACGACAAACCTATGGATAAGATAGTTTATAACATCTGGAAATCTAAAAGTGCAAAGGACGATGAACTTCTGAAGAAGCTCGAAGATGACATTTGGGAATTCAGAACTTTGTATAATAAAATTGCTTATCGATTATTTGCATTTTGGGATGAAACAGAAAAATAAATGATAATTGCAACTCACGGAATAGTTAAAAAAAACTGGTAAAACGCCCAAAAAAGAGATTGAAAAAGCCAAACAATTGAGAGTCGAATATTATAAATCTAAAAAGAAATGAAAACATATAGTTTAGAAGAAGTAACAGATCAATACATTGGCAAACGTGGAACGCCAAAACGAGCGCTTTTCGAACAAGAACTCCGACTTGAATTGTTAGGCGATGCAATTAAAAAAGCCCGTAAAGCAAAACACATGACACAAGAGCAACTCGGAGAACTCGTTGGAGTACAAAAATCTCAAATTGCAAAAATTGAAAACTCAACAACCGATGCGAGATTTTCAACAGTTCTAAGAGTTTTCGAAGCACTAAAAGCAAAGGTGAACTTTACAGTTGAACTTGAAGATCAAAAATTAATGGTAACCGAATAAAAATGGCCAGATTATAACAACGGCTATGATGATAGATTCGCTATCGCTTCATCCATCACATAGCCTAGGCGTTATCTTGAACCAGTAAAACAAAACGAAATATGAACATAGAATTTTTACTCACAGTTATTGACGATTTAATTGACGATGAAAATGAGAACAAAATCAACGAAGAGATCAATAAACTTAAAACCTTTTTAACTCAGAGCAAGGGAAATCAACCTAATGCAGGCACAGGAATTAATAACACAATTAAACTAATTTCTGAAAAGGGTAACGAAGGTAACTATGGCAGATTCACACGAGGATACTTTAAGTTGCTGGAAGAAATGAAAGGTTCTTCATTTTTTGGCGACGAGTTGTTAGCAAATATTGACAATATTTTTAGTAATCAAAAGTATAGTATCGATAAACAAGTAGCTGAATTAGAAATACTTAGAAAAAATAGAACTGATTTTTTTACCACAATCGCCGCAACAAAGGCAAACTTAGAAAAATTACACTTTCAGGGTCATTATCAAGATGAGCTCTTTGAGGTTGGTATAATTATTCCAGATTTGAACGAGCTCCATTATGCCAAAAATTTGGAGGAGACAATTCATAACTGGAATTTAATAATTAAGTCAATTAAAGAGATTCAAGGGTTAGGAACTGAAGATATTAAGGTTGAGAGAGTTCACAATGGCTGTATAGAACTCATCATCGAGCAGGTTTTTAGTGTAGCTGAAGTTGTTGGAGAAATTGTATCAAATTTGGTTACGATATACTTAGCTGTAGATAAAGTTAGAACACATTTAGCGGGACTTAAAGAAAATGGCATACCAGACAAAGATTTAAAACCAATAGAAGATTCACAATCAAAGTTTTTAGAGAGTGAAATAGATAAACTTGCCTCTGAATTAGTGAAAAAAATGAAAGATGAAGGATTGGATGATGGTCGAGAAAAAGAATTGAAAGTGCAATTAAAGAACGGCATCAAATATATTGCAAAATCACTTGAAAAAGGTGTAGAAGTTGAGATAATACCGCCTTACCTAAGTCCAGGAGACACAGAACCCAAAAAGGAAGATACACCCGAAAAGAAAGCAGAAAAACTTACGACTAAGAAAAAGGATGATGCTCTAAAAAAGAGTGTGTCAGTTATCAAAGAAATGGGAACTATCTTAAAAAAGACAAAAGATTTACATAAAGATATTTTCAAATTAATTAAAGGTGGAGAGGGTAGAATTGACGAAATGATGTAAAAGGCTCAAGATAACATGTGACATGAAGATCATGCTTCCTTCGTCAGCACGCCGCATGTCACTAGGACGTTATATGTAATTTCGAAAAACATTACGGTTGATAAAGGGGCTAACCAACCCAAAGTCGTAACAGCAGAAAAGCGACACCAAAAAATAAAGTATGCACAGGGTAGCTGAAAACTGTTCAGAGTAGGCATTTTTAAAACTTGTAAAATGAAACAATTAATTTTTCTATTGAATTAGGCATATTATAAATGAATTTAACCCCTATATTTGCTACAAATATAGTTAATATAATGGAAGCAAAATTTAAAAGCCTATCAATATTTGAGTTTCAGAGCAAATTTCCTGATGAAGATTCTTGTTATGCTTATTTATCAGAATTAAAGTGGAAAGGTGGTTATGAATGTCCCAAATGCAAACATAAAAAGCATTGCAAAGGCATCAACAAATACGATCGGCAATGTACTAAATGTGGATATCTAGAGAGTCCAACGGCTGGTACTCTGTTTCATAAAGTAAAATTTTCAATCCTTAAAGCGTTTTGGATTGTGTATTATGTTTCAACGAGTAAAAAAGGAATTGCATCTACTGAACTAAGTCGAAAACTTGATTTAAGACAAAAGACATGTTGGATGTTTAAGCAAAAAGTCATGCAAGCCATGGCTAGTAGTGGAGATAATCTTTTGACTGGCAAAGTAGAAGTTGATGAGTTCGTGATCGGTCAGCAAGAGGAAGGCGTAGTTGGGAGGAAAAATAAGAATAAAAGATTGATAGTCATAGCCATAGAAAAAGGTGGGAAAGGAGCTGGCCGCATATATGCTAAACAAATTGATAGATCGACAAAGAATAATTTGAAAACTTTCATGGATAAAACCATTTCAAAGTCAGCAGAAATAAAAACCGATGCTTGGTCGTCATATCGAAGTTTAGAGAAAGAAATGCCAAATCTCAAAACGGAGAAATCGAAGAAGAAAGGAAGTAATTTTACAGTAATGCATCGAATAATTATGGGATTTAAATCTTGGTTGAGAGGCATACATGGTCACGCTAAACATCTGCAATACTATCTAGATGAATATTGTTACAGATACAATCGAAACAAGATGAAGGAGGGTATTTTTGATAATCTACTACTGCGAATGATAAAGCACAAACCTGTACCATATAAAACACTAATTGCTTAAATGCCTAATTCAATTTTTCTATTAGCATTTATGCTGTTTTCTGGTTTGTCGTATTCGCAAAACATTACTTATTCAAAAGATTGGCAGGGTAATACTGTGGCAAAAGACGAATACGGGAATGTTATAGCGACAGGCTCAAAGGATTGGCAAGGAAATTTTGTTTGGAAAGATTCTTATGGAAATGTTATTCAAACAGAATCTAAAAATTGGCAAGGGAATACTGTAACCAAAGATTCTTATGGCAATACACAGAATACTCGTTCTCAAAATTGGCAGGGTAATACGGTGCAAAAAGACCAATACGGTAATACTGAATATACGTATGAAAAAGATTGGCAAGGCAATACTGTTGTCAAAGACCAATATGGAAATACGGTTGGTAAGTATGTTAAGGATTGGCAGGGCAACGTTGTCTTTAAAAGAAGTCCATATTAATGGTGAATAAACAGGAGATTGAAATTTATTCTTTCTCCTGTTTTTAGAATAAAATAAATACATATAACACTGTATATGAAATCATAGCCGCCTTTCGGCAGGCTACGCTTCATATACTGACCGTTAGTATCCATTAAAAAATGAAAATGAATGTAACTGAACTTTATAAGACAGCAAAAGAGTATGGCATTGAATCAAATGAAGTAGAAATTATACTCAAGGAATTAAGAAAGAAAATGCTTGAAATTCATCCTGATAAATTTCAAGGTGAATTTCCGAATGATGAAACTAAAGAAAGATTTCACAAACTTCAAGAATTATTGGGTAGTCAGGAACAAGCAAATAATGCATTAATACCAATAAGTGCAGTAAAAGATTTAATCGCGTATTCTCAAAACATCAATAAGGAAAGTAAAGAAGTCAGATTAGAAACCAAACTTAAGGATTCAATTAATGATTATGAGCCAGACATAGGTAGGCGAGCAAAACTCCCTAAAATATCACTTACTGCAATAACTACAATCATTTCCTTTCTTTGGTTATTCCCTGGTCAAATAAGTGAACATCCAATATTGTCAAAATTTATCAGAACTGATTCTATGTTCTTCACAGCATTCTGGATAGCACTCATATGTTATACATTAATGTTTTGGATATTTGGCATGATAAACGAGAATAGTGAAAAATACACGTTACGTCAAATTAAAACAGAAAGATTTCAGGGTAACCTTTTTGAAGAATTTATAGATTGGTGTAAAAGAGAAAACAAAGAATCGTTTAAAAGATCGGAATTAATCTCATTCACAGGAAATAGGGTCGGCAAAAGAACACATTCTCCTATGAATATGTTTTTCTCAAGTTCAATAGATGAACAAATATTTGAAAATTTAGCAAACTTAATCATCAGTAAAGCGGAACAAAAACAACTGATTAAAATAATTGATGGAGCTGGTTTTGAAGACAAATTCGAAATCAAAACGGATACTAACAATGTACATGACGATCATGTCGGCTAAACGCCGCCACGCCGCATGTACCGACCGTTATGTTTCATTAAAAGATTTTTTCACATTTAAATTCATATAGTATGACAAAGATTTTTAAAATTTCACTCATGATGTTTGTACTTTCAAACTCACTTTTTGCCCAACAATCAATATCAATTGAAAATGATATTGTGCCTTCTGCATTTGTTTCTCCAGAATATCCAACAACTGCTTTTGATCACTGTTTTGACATAGAATTTGTTCAGGATAACTGTATTCCAGTTTATATCAATGTCAATGTACATTTTTTTCTGGATGATAACTGCCAAGGAAAAATCGCTACTGCACCTGGAGTAACAGGTAATTTGAATCCTACAAATGCTTTCGAAATCGCAGAACAAATGATCAATGATGCAAATGCTTTTTTTGAAGGTATGAGTTCTAATTCACAAAACTTAAACTATCAATGGAATACACAAGCACATGGAGCGACAGCCACAGAAGCACAGTGCATACCAATCAGGTATGTTTTAAGTGGGACAAGGATTCATTGCAAAAGTTCTAGCCAAGATATTTCTTGGGTTGGTGAAGTTTCGTCTCTCTTTGCAAATGGTGGATCTGAGATTAATGTATTCGTAGGAAATATACCTGGAACTGCTAATGGTTTTAGCAATTTTAATGCTAATTGGTTAGTATCAGAGAATTTTGGTCCTGCTATATTCAACCATGAAATCGGACATGCTTTAAATTTAGAACATACTTTCTCAGATGGTGGTGATGGTTGTGATGATACATGGGATTATAATTGGTCATGGGATAGTGATTGTAATGGAACATCAAATGTATCAGGAACAAACTGTTGGAATAGCGAAGTAACCATTAACGGTCTAAATGCTTGTGATTTAGCAAACTTTTGTGCAGCACATCCTTGTTGTGAGTGGTCAGCACAAAATAATAATTTGATGGCCTACAGTGCTTGGGCAGCCAATCCAGATTATTCGGCCTTAACTCCATGTCAGATAACTACCATGTTAACCAATTTGGCTGAATATAAATGTGATTTTATAACTGTGGGTGGTTGTCCTCCGCCAAGTGCTTTTGTTGGAACAGTACCACAACCTGCTAACTCTACAAACTGTCAAACTTGTTTTTACCTAAATGGTAGTTTTAATGAAAGTGGATATGAATTGGATATATTACGACCAAATGGTACAAAGATTGTTTCTACAGGAGAAGTTTTTAATGAAGCTGGAAAATATTGCATCACTCCTAAATATACAAAATTTGATGTTCCATATTGGCCAAATGGATTTCAATCAGGTCAAGAATATACCATCAAGCTGAATGTATTTAATGAATGCGGAGATGAAGATCAAACAGAATTTAAATTTACTTTACCTCCTTTATGTGATCAACAAGTACCTGTTCCAGACACAATCAAATTTGTAATTGAAAGTATATCCCCAAATCCTGCCAACGGACAAGTTACAATAAAATATAGTACAAAGGAAAGTGGACAACTTAAAGTTTATGGAGCTAATTTAAATACGTTAGCTCAATATGGAATAATCAGAAATACAACTGAAACCATTGGAGACAACCAACAGTTTACATTGGACATATCAAATTGGCAATCTGGTATCAATTCATTGATTTTTGAGTACAATGGCGATCTGATAATTGAAAACATCATAAAAAATTAGCTATGAAGGTATTACTAGTTTTGTTACTATCACCATTGGCTATTTTAGGACAAAAAACCGCATTTTGGGAAACTAAACTTTTTTTTGAAGATGGACTTGGCAATAAAGACAGTATAACAATTGGCCATGATTTAGAATCAAATGGGAATTTTAATCCAGATTTTGGTGAAGTCAACATTAAAGATTTACCTTGGAATAGTATTTTTGAAGTAAGGGCAAGTCATAATGAAGCTGCTCATAACTTGGCATCACCAAAGGTGCTCTCAAAAAAAATCATTGGCACTACAGAAGCAGGCTTACACCCTACTTATAATTGTTTGTTTGTTAGAGAACCATTAAAGGCATTTGTAAAAATCAAAGCCATGCCTTTAAAAATCTCGTGGGACAGTACACGGCACAGTGGATTTTGTAATAAGAAAGACTTTTTAACGCCACACATTTTACCTTTAATATTTCCAAATTGGTTTAATGATCCTGAATTTATTGAAAATCCATCTTTTGTATGTCTATCTGAAAAACAATCATTTATGATTGATAACTTTACTAAAAATACTAATGGTTTTTTTGATTACATTCTTGATGTACAAAATGAAGGAAGTATTGATACAATTTATGGGTTGTTAATTTCATTCAGAACAGAGAGCTCCAGCAACTCACCATGCAGCGGAACAGTTAATGTTTTTGATGTTTTAGCTCAAGAGTTAGCTATAAAGATGTTTCCAAATCCAACTTCTAATTTTATAAACTTTGAATCAACTGAATCACTCAAATGGGAATTGTTTGACTTTCAAGGAAGATTATTAAAATTTGGTAAAGAGCATATAATTGATATTCAAGATTTCAAAGATGGTTTGTATATATTAAAAGTAAAAATTAATGATTTTACAATTACAAAGAAAATCGTCAAAAGTGGTTAAATAACGAAACATAACAAGCGATTTAACGACAGCCGCCCCTATCGGGAGCGGCCGTCGTAAATCGCAGCCGTTAGTACTTATGAAAAATTCACCCGTTTTCGGTAAAACGGAGAAATTCCTGAGTGAAGTTCTTCGAGTAAATCGGATGCAAAAAATTGGTGGAATGTATAAAAATCAGTAAACAGTCATGAATTCAGAAACTTGCAAGGAAACGCAAACTGACAACTAAAAACCGTTCAAGTATTAAACTTAGCGAAGCCAAAAATCGAAATTTGAAACTTTAAAATTCAGCGAAAGGTCAAATTTCACCTAGAAACCAAATTGAAAATTTTGACTTTTAAAACGTGATTTGATAGGGTAGTAAAATATTCGGGAAAAGTGATATTTTTGAACGGTGAAAATTGTCAAAATGAGCAAATAATTCATCAAATCAGAATAGTATAAACCTTGCAAGTTTTGGAAAACGGGAAGATAAAATTAAAAGAAAAATTAAATTAAATCACAAGTACTAACAATGTACATGACGACCATGTCGGCTAAAGCCGCCACGTCGCATGTACTAGACGTTCTACACCATTAAGCAAAATTAATTCACAATAAAAACTTTCTAAAATGAATCGAATATTAATACTTACTGCTTTTCTCTTTGTACACTTATCAATGATCAGCCAAAATTGTTACCAAGTTTTAGCTGATTTTTCCGGAGTTGAAATAAGTTCATATCAAGCTGACTTAAACACCGCAGCTTGCGAATTACAGCAATCGATACCTTCAAAATTCAAAAACCAATTTAAGGTTTACAGTTTTGGATTTTATTCTAATAATGAATTCATGCAGGGTGGTTTTGAAGCAGTTTGGAATAAGGTAATTTCCGAAATCCCGTCTGAGTATTATCTAATTTTCGGAAAGCAGTCTGACAGCAAGGGTGTTTATTCTAAATTTTGGGTAGATATAAAATTGCCTAAAGATTCATCAATGCAATGCACCGATGTAGAAGCACTTAATAATTTGAAAGCGGAGATTTTAGCCTTTACTGAACTAAAGTATTCTGAACTTGGAAGGTCTTATGTCAATTATTCAAGTGCTGAAGTTTTTGGTATGAACAGGTTAAAAACCTATTTTCAGCATCAGATTGAATGCTGTGACATTGCAGGAAGAAGATTTTCACCACAATGCGGTGGATGTTTGACTTTGACAGAAACAAAAATGATTCTAGGATATGAGAATTATTCAAAATTTGATGGATTCAGTTTGTCTTCATATCAGCCAATCCGCCCTTCAACTGAATTTTTTAAAAACAACGGTGAACTAATTTTAGATTCGCCATCAGGTTTGATAAATCTTTATTCTTATTTAGATTCATTATCCGTAACACTAAACAAATATCTAACACCAATTCAAGTAAGATTAACATATATTGATGATTTTTCTTGTGCCAAATCTGAATTAGTTTCAGGAGACAAAAGAAAAAATCAATTTGCTTATATAGATATCATTGCAATAAAAGGCGTGGGTAACTCTGTTGAATTATATAGCAATGTTTATTCTGGATTTCAACCCAAAACTGGGAAGGCAAAATTATTGATTTTAAAAGCAGGGGCCACAAGTACTTCAGATTCTGAACTAAAATCATACCTTACTGGATTTTTAAGTAAAGGTGGTTGTTCACCTGAAATAGTAATTTCTGATAAAATGCCGTATTCCAATTACAGAAATGGAGATATTCTAATTGTTATTGGCAACGATAGATGCGACATAAATGAAAGTCTCAGTTGTTGTCCCACATCAAAAAATAAGCATTTTATTGGACAGGATTTTTTTGGTGATGTTAAGTCATGGATTACTAATCCTGAAGATTGGGAGATAGCTGATAATCTAGCTTGGAGAACTGCAGTTCTTGATGTCTCAAGTGTTGATGTTGAAAAATTACGGGCGGGAAATATAAACAAAGGAGCCGCATTTATTTGCTATCATGCTTTAGGCCATTTAGGAACTCATAGGGGACATGCCCTTCCTTTTCATTTCGAACCATTAACGGGATTTATGGCAACAGGGTCTGGCGTATTTCATATTCTTGGAACTGACAATTTAAATAAAAACCCTGAGTTATTTGATATCTATAATTCTTTGGACAAATTGATAGATGACCCCAAAAAGAAATTTAAAATATATCACAAAATTATAAACAAAAAATATGCGACTTGTTCAAATAATATTTGTAATTATTTTTTTCTTATCCTGCAATCAGAATACTGAAATTTCGGAAGAATTCATTATAAGTAATGGTTATACCTTTTTAAAAGATTGTGAGCTGAATTGTTCAAAAATAGAAGTACCAGCATCAATAAAACACATTATAAAGACTAATGGCATTCATTACTTAATTAGAAAATTGAAATATGAACAGTTTACATTAGAATTGGTATTTTCAACAAATAGTGGCGAAAACGAATTGCACAATTCTTTTTTTACCAATGAGAATATTGAGTACACGATTAAAACCAATTTCAATGATAAAATTCAAGAAAGTAAAGGAAGAGTAAATGATTCAACCTATGTATGGGCGAAGACATTTTTAAAAGGCCATCTATTTTTTCTTTTTGAGTTTGATAACTATATTGACGCACATTTAAGCGAAAAAATATTCAATGAGTTTTGTAAAAATGTAAAATTTAATGATTTCATGAGTGCATCTTGCTATACTGATTTATATTCGTCTAAATTCGAAATTATAGATTCATTAAAAAAAGAAAGGGATGATATTACAAAGAGAGTAGTTAACGGAGTTATTGAAAAATCAATTAATTCTAAACATTATTTATATAAGGACAATGATTTAAAGCAATTTGAAAATTGTGAAGAACTTAATGTTTACTATACAGGAATAGCTCAACGATTTTATAAAAATGCTAATGACGGTGATATTTTTACAGTGGTAAAACCGAGATCTAATGGCTATATAAAAAGGCAAGATGTACTTTGTCAATTCATCATAAGAAAAAACATATCAGATGAACATGTTAGTATAGAATATTCAGCGATGATAAGTCCAGTTTATATAAACAGAGAAATAGTTTCAAAAACGTTGTAGAACAAGTGCTTTGACGACAGTTTTGGCTATCGCCAAAAACCGTCGCAAAGCACAAGCGTTAGCCGTCAGTGTAAAAGCCAACCGCACAAACAGCACATTTGGTTTTTGCCGACACAAATGCCAACGCTAAAAAACCAAAAGAGCTGTTTTTTGCCAACGCTCAAAACAAAATGAATTAAAATGAATGATGAAAAAATATTCTGCTAATTATTCTTATACCAACCATAATTTTGTCATTCAGAATCTAGCAGATTCGAGAAAAGAATCTAAATTTCAATCAGCTATTCTAATAGTCAAAAACTTAATTCAAAGAGGAAAACCAACCTTGATGAGTCAATATTTACAAAGTATTTATGGCTCAATTCACAAGAGTGATGAGCAATTCAAAAAACCATTCGTATTAATTGACCAATCAAATATCTTATGGCATAAGACCATAAAAGGAGATGAAGTTAACAATTACTTTCCTGCTAGAATATTTTTAGAAGAGAGAATATGTGAGGATTTGTCAGAGTTCGAATTCATAAAACAACTAATAATTCCTGAAATTGAAATTAACGAAATCACTCAAAGGAATGACGAAGACTTTAGACATCAATGTGTTGACTTTTTCTTACCGCAAGCAAATTTAGTTATAGAAATAGACGGACAACAACACAAAGAAGAAGTAGGAAGAGTTATAGATTCAATAAGAGATAATCACTTATTGTTATCAAAGGTTTTAACGGTTAGAATAGACACAAAAGATTTTGAAGAGAGAAATGAAATCTATTTTGAAAAAATAGAGCAAATAAAAACTCAACTAGAAAAATATTCAAGGTTTCTAAATTTATACAAAACAAATTTTAATCTCAGCTTCGCTGATATTTCCGAAGAAATAAAAAAAACTAAATTATTGCCTACGGCAATAATTCGTTTTCAAATTTTAATTCTTGAACTGCTTGAGTGTGGCAAAATAAATCTTGATGACGACAAATGGAAATTTGAAGTTAAAAATCAAGACATAAATGGATATGAAAACCACGCAATAGAAGATTTATTCGAATGGTTTTACCATCTTCTGAAATTACAAAAAGTTCCATTTAAGGAACCTCAATTTGAGGTTAATAATGTTCAAAATTTCAGCGATTCAAATTGTTTAAAAATTGATTTTAGCATATTTCAACGTTGGACTGATGAATATATGCTAAATGAAGATGTAATTTTCGTTAGAACTGAATATTTAGATTTATTTCACAATACAAATAAGAATAAATTAGACAGAATCAATTATTTTAAACTTAGTACTACTAATAAGTTTGAGTATAAACTCATTTTTAATGAGGAATCTGATGATTTAGAAAATCTAGAATTTTTTCTAAAAAACATATTTGAATACGATAAGTTCAATAATGGACAAATTTCAATACTTCAAAACATTTTAGAAAACAATACAACTATAGGTTTATTACCAACAGGCGGTGGGAAATCTTTGACTTATCAACTTGCTTGTTTATTACAACCTTGTATAAGTTTCGTGGTATGCCCAATTAAATCTTTAATGTATGACCAAATAAAAGACCTTGAAACAGCCTACATTCAAAATATAGAATCCATAAATAGTGATACAATTGGTACTGAAAGAACAGAAATATTAGACAATTATAGTAATGGGAAATACTTTTTTGTTTTTATTTCCCCTGAAAGATTTCAAACAAAAGATTTTAGAGAAAGACTGGTTGCAATTAACTCTCATCTAAACTTTTCTTACGCAGTAATTGATGAAGTTCATTGCTTATCGGAATGGGGACACGATTTTCGGACTTCGTATTTAAATCTCTCAAATACAATAAAAAAATACTGCCCTTCCATAAATTTCTTAGGTCTAACTGCAACTGCATCAGTTAATGTTTTAAAAGATATTCAGCTAGAATTTAACACTGACCAAAAAAATGTAAAAACTTTAACAGACTACACTCGACCTGAATTAGAGTTCATAGTTATTAAAGATAAAGGCAATAAATATCAGGAAGCATTAAAAATTATTGAAAAGCAAAATGAGGAATATAAAATATTTGATTTTGAATTTGAAAACCCAAAATGCGGATTAATTTTTACACCAAACAAACAAGGAAATTTTGGTTGTTCCAGTTTAGCTGGCAATTTGCAGACAAATTTTAAAACAAGAATTGAATATTATTCAGGAACAAAACCAAATACATTCGCTGGCACAGATAAAGAGTTTGACATTTACAAACAGAAAGTTCAAGACGATTTTAAACAAAATAAATTCAAACTTCTTGCAGCTACCAAAGCTTTTGGTATGGGAATAAATAAGAAGAACATAAGTTTTACAATTCATTATGGTATGCCAGCTTCAATGGAATCACTTTATCAAGAAGCGGGAAGAGCAGGACGAGATAAAAGTGATTCTAAATGTTATGTTTTGCTAACAGAAGAAAAACCAGAAACAGATGTACAAACAATTTTTAACCCTGAATCTACTTATGAAGAAATTCAAACATTAAGTACCCAAATTGGTTGGAATGGTCAAGATGTATTTCGTCAAATATTCTTATATCAAAATGGTTTAGATTCAATATCAAAAGAATTGGAACTTGTAACGCTACTTCATAATAATTACTCAGAGCCAGGAGCATCTAAGGTTGTGAGTGCAATAAACTTAGCTTCTAACAAGGCAAAAGTTGAAAAAGCCATTTACCGCTTATCAAATTTAGGTGTTATTTCAGATTGGACGGTAGATGACTTTTTTAGCGGGGTATTTACCGTTACATATAGTACTTTTACAGATGAGAGCATAAAAAATGCATTGCTGAAATTTATTAAAAAGTATGTTGATGATTTTGAATTTGACAATCATTCAGAAAGAATAAAATACACAAATATTTTAAGAGACACAGAACTTTCAAAATTTGAACGCTTCGTAAAAATTCTACTTCAATGGTCTTATGATAAGTTTGGAACTAATAGAAGAGAATCATTAAAAAATGTCTATGAAAACTGTTTGAAATATGACGACACTTATGAAGGGAAAGAATCTTTTAAAAGGTCTTTAGAAGCTTATTTCAAGTTCACAGAAGCGACTTATATTTTGCAACACATTGCAGAAAACAATAACAAGGATATTACTAAATGGTTTGAAGTTTTTTATGATGAAAATAACAACTTCATTAATAAGGACGCATTATTTGATTTAAAGGGTAACTTACAACGCTTTTTAGAAAGCTATCAATCAAATACAGGATTAAATCTAATTAACGGATTAACTGCCTTATTGCTAGAGGAAATATTTAATGAAATTGAAGAAAAAAGGTTTTCAAAATCGTTCTATACCATTTCAACCTATGAAGAATCAAATTTTGATTATGTTATTGACCAAATTCTTGAAATATCAAAAAAAATAAATCAAAAAGGAAAAATTTTACTGTTGAAATTCTTTTATAAATACAGTAAAACAGAAGAAGATAAACTAAGATTTGCTAAAGAATTAGGAGACACAGAAACTATTTTAATTCATTACAATAATAGACTTAAAAGCATCAATAAAAATATAGAATATGGATTTAGAAAAATTGGATAGTGTTGTAAATGAATTGGAGCAAAATTCAAAGCAACTTAAAGATTTCACAACTGTTTATTCAGAAATAAGTAAACTTCAATCGAATATAAGTCGAAACTTGGTGTTGATTGAAGAGAATAATAAAAACTTAAATTCTGTAAGTGATGTTATTAAAAAGCAAACAGAAGAAAACACAAAACAGCTAAAAGTTGCGAATGATTTTCTCGAGCAAAAAATCGGTGAGATTTATAAAGACAATAAAGCTTTTCAAAAGGAACTTGATGCAACACTTATAACCAGACTTGACAAACATAAATCTGACATACAAGTTGAAATAAGAAATGAAGGAACACAAATACAAAGAGCATTTGAAACGACTATAAATTCAAACTTTAATTCAATGGAAACTAAAATCAAAGAGCGTTTTGATTTACAATCTAAAGAATTGAAAACATTGAGAATTTTAATTTTTGTATTAATTGCTATTGGAATAGGTTTAGGAATCGGATTATACTTGAAATAGCCAACGCTAAAAGCCATACACATTTGCAATTCGCACCAGCCGACACACAAGTCAAAAATTGCAAAAGAGTATGTCTTTGCCAACGCTAACAAACGAACGAAAAAGAACACCGAACGGCTAACAGCAGTTTGGCAAAATGGCGGGTTCTGTGCTAAATTGAACATTTGGTTTTCAAATGAACTTTGGTGCTAAATTGAAAGTAAGTACTTCTAAATCCGCCACTTCGCCAAGCTGCCAAACGTTACATGTAATCCCCCCTATATCAAAAAAAAATGACTTCGTAAGCTAACGAGTGTAGCATTGCAATGAATAATTTCGTACTTTAGCTTTGCTCTTTGCAAGGCCGATTTTTAAACTGTTGCTCTCCTTAAAAATAGAAGCACGAGCGCAATCCTGGTTGAGATGTTTGCCATGACTTCATTGGCGGTCTACCTTAGGTGGAACCCCGTTCAGAATAATAAAATGCCTAAAGCACATCTCCGAAGAGTTTATGGTTTCACGTATTAATGATTATTTGAAAATGGAAAATCAAGTTATTGCAATGGAAATGGTTAATCCTCATGCTGCGGGGATTGATATCGGTAGTAGGTCTCACTGGGTGGCCTTAGGCCAACAACCAGAACATGTTCGAGAATTTGGAGTTTTTAATGATGATTTATTTGCTTTGGCAGACTGGCTTTCATCAAATGGTGTCAAAACGGTTGCAATGGAAAGCACAGGCACTTATTGGCAAAACTTATTTGCCGTACTGATCAGTAGAGACTTTGATGTCATTCTTTGTAATGGAAAATTTACCAAAAACATCAAAGGTAAGAAGACGGACATCATGGATTGCCAATGGATACAAAAACTCCATAGTCTTGGATTGCTTTCAAGTAGTTTTCTGCCTGATGAACAAACTGAGCAGTTGAGAACATACAGTCGTCACAGATCAAACTTATTGACTAGTGCGGCTTCAACAACTAAAAAAATGCAAAAATATCTCAGGCTGCTCAACCTAAGACTTGATGTAGTAGTAAACGATATTTGTGGGTTAACAGGTTTATTGATCATTCGCGCAATATGTGATGGACAAACAAATCCAGAAAAATTGGCTCAACTTCGACATGGCAACTGTCGGAAATCTGAACAGGAGATAGCTAAAGCACTCCAAAGCAATGGTAGAAAAGACTACCTGTTTGCACTCAATCAAGAACTGGAAATGTTTGATATACTACAAAAGAAGATTCAAGAGTGCGATATTGAGATTAATAAAAAACTAAATGAGATTATAGATAGTGATGAAAATAAAAAACAGCACACCATAGAAGCAAAGCCGTATAAACGAATCAATAAGAATACACCGAAAGGAATAGACTTAAATCTCAAGTCATATCAAATGTTTGAAGGAAATGATCTATTAGCTATAGAAGGTATGAGCTATGCCACAGTATTAACGCTTATGAGTGAAGTAGGCATAGACGGTATTAAAAAATTCACTTCGGCAAAGCATTTTGCCAGTTGGCTACGCCTGACTCCTAATAATAAAATAAGTGGCGGAAAAATCTTATCGAGTAAGATGCAAAAAGGAAGCAGCAGACTGAAAATAGCATTGCGAAACGCTGCTAATGCCATAGGAAATTTAAAGGATTCAACGCCGCTAAGAGATTTCTTTCAAAGGATAAGTTTTCGAAAAGGAAGAGTATCAGCAGTAAGTGCCACGGCTCGAAAACTAGCAGTAATCATTTGGAATATTGTAGTCAAAAATCAACCCTATCAGAATCCATCTGGTTATATGTACCTAGATGAAAAAAGAAAACTAGGCCTAGTGAAAAGAATCCGAAAACAAATTGATAAATTTGCACTGACAAATGCAGACTTAGGTTTTGCAACAAACTGATAGTCAATGGTAAAATTTAACGTTAGTCAGAATTATGACAAAATGAAAAAGTGGAAACCAATAACAGAAAATGAACTAATAGAACAGATTCATAAAACCGAAACTGACCTAATTGGTGAACTATGGAATTTTTGGCAATTAATTAGAATCGATCCTGAAAAATGGCAAGAGCCTGAATTCGGAAATGAAGGTGGTGGATTTTGGGTTGTCGCAATTTGTGGTAAGAAAGTAATCTGGTATAATGACATAGAAGAAGGTTTCAATATTTCTGATTATAAGGATTACAGAAATATTGAAGGCTATTATTGTAATCAGGATGAATTAAAATGGTCAGTAATGCGTCTCTATGATTTAATTAAATCTGGTGGAGATATTATTGGTCAAGCAGGTCCTCCGCAATCCCCCCTATATCAAAAAAAAATGACTTCGTAAGCTAACGAGTGTAGCATTGCAATGAATAATTTCGTACTTTAGCTTTGCTCTTTGCAAGGCCGATTTTTAAACTGTTGCTCTCCTTAAAAATAGAAGCACGAGCGCAATCCTGGTTGAGATGTTTGCCATGACTTCATTGGCGGTCTACCTTAGGTGGAACCCCGTTCAGAATAAATAAAATGCCTAAAGCACATCTCCGAAGAGTTTATGGTTTCACGTATTAATGATTATTTGAAAATGGAAAATCAAGTTATTGCAATGGAAATGGTTAATCCTCATGCTGCGGGGATTGATATCGGTAGTAGGTCTCACTGGGTGGCCTTAGGCCAACAACCAGAACATGTTCGAGAATTTGGAGTTTTTAATGATGATTTATTTGCTTTGGCAGACTGGCTTTCATCAAATGGTGTCAAAACGGTTGCAATGGAAAGCACAGGCACTTATTGGCAAAACTTATTTGCCGTACTGATCAGTAGAGACTTTGATGTCATTCTTTGTAATGGAAAATTTACCAAAAACATCAAAGGTAAGAAGACGGACATCATGGATTGCCAATGGATACAAAAAAACTCCATAGTCTTGGATTGCTTTCAAGTAGTTTTCTGCCTGATGAACAAACTGAGCAGTTGAGAACATACAGTCGTCACAGATCAAACTTATTGACTAGTGCGGCTTCAACAACTAAAAAAATGCAAAAATATCTCAGGCTGCTCAACCTAAGACTTGATGTAGTAGTAAACGATATTTGTGGGTTAACAGGTTTATTGATCATTCGCGCAATATGTGATGGACAAACAAATCCAGAAAAATTGGCTCAACTTCGACATGGCAACTGTCGGAAATCTGAACAGGAGATAGCTAAAGCACTCCAAAGCAATGGTAGAAAAGACTACCTGTTTGCACTCAATCAAGAACTGGAAATGTTTGATATACTACAAAAGAAGATTCAAGAGTGCGATATTGAGATTAATAAAAAACTAAATGAGATTATAGATAGTGATGAAAATAAAAAACAGCACACCATAGAAGCAAAGCCGTATAAACGAATCAATAAGAATACACCGAAAGGAATAGACTTAAATCTCAAGTCATATCAAATGTTTGAAGGAAATGATCTATTAGCTATAGAAGGTATGAGCTATGCCACAGTATTAACGCTTATGAGTGAAGTAGGCATAGACGGTATTAAAAAAATTCAGTTCGGCAAAGCATTTTGCCAGTTGGCTACGCCTGACTCCTAATAATAAAATAAGTGGCGGAAAAATCTTATCGAGTAAGATGCAAAAAGGAAGCAGCAGACTGAAAATAGCATTGCGAAACGCTGCTAATGCCATAGGAAATTTAAAGGATTCAACGCCGCTAAGAGATTTCTTTCAAAGGATAAGTTTTCGAAAAGGAAGAGTATCAGCAGTAAGTGCCACGGCTCGAAAACTAGCAGTAATCATTTGGAATATTGTAGTCAAAAACCAACCCTATCAGAATCCATCTGGTTATATGTACCTAGATGAAAAAAGAAAACTAGGCCTAGTGAAAAGAATCCGAAAACAAATTGATAAATTTGCACTGACAAATGCAGACCTTGGTTTTACAACAAATTGATAGTCAATGGTAAAATTTAACGTTAGTCAGAAGCCTAAAAAAACGACAGTGCATCAAATTAACTTGAAAAGAAAATAATGTTATTCAAATCCCAGAACATAATAAGTGACAATCACTTTGCATTGAGTCTTATAACGACCGATGTTAAGTATGGGAGTTTTCTGAATTTTAATGACGACGCCAAAGCAAGCGAAAAACTGTTTGCTTTTATTCTATCAAGATTATTTGTGTGTGATTTTGAAGAGTGCGATTTGAAATTTCAACACTATCCTGCAATAGACTTGAGTTCAGACGATATAGCAGTTCAAGTATCAGCACAAGATTCACCAAACAAAATTAGAGAATCAATTACTAAATTTAAGGAGCACGTCAACAAAGGGACTTATGATAAAAAATTCAAAAGAATTGTTTTTCTAATTATTTCTCACAAGACTGGATTTCGAGCAGATACATTTAATGATATTGATACCGCTGGATTATTTAATCCAAAAGAAGATATAATATTTTCAACACAACTTGGACGATTATTAGCAAGACTCTCAGATTCAGCACAGCTTGAAATTCGTGACTTTCTTTGGAATGAATTAAAATTAGAATCAAATTATAATGCCAAAAGTTTCAAGTTTATCACTTCATTGGATAAAGAATTAAAAAATACCCAAAATATAATAAAGCCTAAAACGACGCAATTAGAATTTGACAATGACTTGCTCTTTTATAATCGAGATGAAATTATTTTAATTGAAAATTTTGAAGCTTTAATTAATTTTGAAAATAGTATTCCTTACCTAATAACAGGGCATCCTTCTTCAGGTAAAACAACAACTGCTATTAAGATTGTTCGTAATTTAAAAGATAAATTAGGAGCAATACCTTTCTATGTGAGAGTTAATCAACAAACTGAATATTCTGCAATATTTGACGACCTTGTTTTAATTGAAAAAAGACCTTCAATCCTAATTGTAGATGATATTCACTTAAACTTTGATTTAGCAAATAGAATAATTAAAGAAAATACCGATTTTAAAAACATCATCTTTATTTTTGTTTCAAGGTATATATCAACAGAATACAGATTGAATTATGATAGTGATGATATTTTCAAGGAATTATCAAAATTTACTCTTTCACTTGAAAAACTTAATTCACCCAAATTTCATCGAGAAAAAATAGAAGGCATTGTAGATAAATATTCTGTATACCTAAAATCTCTAGGTTTAAATCCTAGAAAAGGAGGAATTCTTCATCTTGAAAGCATTAGTAATAAGAATCTTTTAAAACTTAAACTACTTCTTGGTTTATGGTGTAAAGACGAAGAAGTAATAAGCAATATTCAAGATGAACATTTAAATCTCACCTTGTTTACTAAATATTTGGCCAATCTTTCCCCAAATGAAATTGAAAATGTTATAGTTTACGCTACGGTTTATTCTTTTGACATTCCTTTTGAAAAACTTCAATCTATTAGGCGATTAGATTCTGAGAAAGAAGGATTGTTTTATACAGAGGAAATGAAATCAATTTTCATGCAACCTAGTTTTTGTGATTTACTTATTGATGCATTTCTTTACAAGGAACAAAGACTTTTTAAAGGCAATTATAATAATGATAGGAATCTTTTCAAGTTTTCAAAAATCAAAAAATATATTCAAGACTATCTTGTAGGTTTTTATCAAGATTATCCTGATTTTATTGCCGATATCTATGTTAATATTGGTAGTTTAGGCAATCATCAGATTTACAACATGCTGCTAAATGATTCTGTTACTTATCAGCCATTAATAAATTATTTTTTAAGTTCAGCTAAAGCTAATTCATCTCAAATCAAACGCTTAATTCAATTAACAAAGATTATTAGCAGAAGCAATCTAGACAGAGTAATTGAAGACCTTATCATTAAAAACAAGTCTGCACTGCATGTTTTTACAAATGATAAAACTGGATTATTGGTTCTTTCCTATGTTCATTTTTCCATTTCTGACAGCAATAAATTTCTGAAAGACAAATTATATTCAAGATTCTCAGATGAAGATATTAAAATAATTATTGAAAACACCTCTCCGAATATTGTTCCTCTTGCAATTCAATATTTAAATGACAAAAACAAAAGAACAAGGGTTTTATCTCTAATTTCTGTTGAATTTTGGGGAACGTTAACAAACCAAATTCCATTTGATTTATTAGGCAATACTTTAACGGAATTAAGAAACATTAGTCCTTCTATTGCAAATACTATTTTTAATTCTTTGGATGTAAAAAATATCGCTTCTTCAATCAGATATATACATTTTTATAAGTTCACAAAAAACCTAAGTGAATTAAAAACATTTGAAAAGAACAAAGTAGATTCAAAAGCAAAACAAATCCTTAATAGTGTTGAATCTTGGCGTGTAAAAAAAGCAATTGAACACAGAAAAACAACAATACAACATATTGCTTCGGGTTTTGCTCAACTGGCAAAAATTGATGATTCTTTTTTATCATTGCTTTTAGAGGACTTTTCGGCCAATATTCTCTTTGATAAATTGAAAGAAATTAAGTTTTTAGATGAATATGGTCTTATGCTTGTAAACATCTCAAAAGCAAGTAATACATTTTCATCAAAAATCGTAGAGTTAATTGACAAAGAACACTATTTTAAATCCCGTTTTAATTCCGCTGGAATAAAAGGAAGAGAGATTGCAAGTATTTTACAAGCTTTATATAAAGTTGGAGACAGAGACTACGGTAAAAAATTGATTAAGGACACTAACTATGATATTTTAGAGGGTCGTGTAATTAGTTCAACTCCAGATGTGTCAACTTTTATCATCAGAAGTATTCAATTGTATGATTCATCAATTGCAAGAAAATTGTTATCAGTATTTTTAAATCAAAACAATATCGAAAAGATTGATAATAAAAACTTTGAATTATCTAATATTACAAGCATGTTAGTTAATCTAAATGTTTGCAATTCTGATATTTGTTACGAATTTTTCAACGATATTGAGAATATCATTATTGTAAGAAAGTCATTAAAAGGTACAGTTACTTTCCATGATATTGCAACATTTTTATCTGTCGTTAAAGATTGTAATCCTGAGAAAACAGAAGACTTATATACCAATATTTATGCACACGATGTATTTCATAGAAAACTAAGAGAAGAAACGCTCGAACAATTTGTAAAATCATTGAACTCTTTAAGTTATATTAGACGAGATTATACAATCAAATTAATCAATTCCTATGTAAATCAAAAGGGGATAACAAAAGAAAGGATTCTTCAACAGATTAAAACTGATTGCAAAAAATTATGGAAAGAAATGGAAATATAAATAAAGGCCAGCATACAACAACTAAGTTTTCGTTCGGCATGAAATGCCTAGAATGAAAACCCTGTTGAACGGAATCTTTGGTAGCGGGGCCAGACTTATGGACTTATTGATGTTTAGTCATTGTTCGATGGAGAGGCAGTGATGTAGTTTTTTTTTATCAAATAGATTCAAAGTGTTCAAATCATCACATTTAAGTTACCATTTCACTAGGTAAATGACATACCTTCCCTTACCCCAAATTAAATAGCAACTTGGGATGTAGATTTTTCAATGTCTGCCTTGTAAAACTTTTTTGGAGGTCCACGCCTGTCAAAAGTCAGGAGCATAATCATGTGACCAGATTTACAACAAGGGCAACGATTGAGTAGTGTTGGGTTTTTTGTTTTAATAATTTGGTTATGCGCCTTGCTGGGTAGTTTGTGTTGGAGAATCTTGAGTTTGGTATGCTTCCAAGTGCTGCTTAAGAATCCGAAGTGTCTAATTCTTATGAACCTTTTAGGCAAGATATGTAGGGCAAACCTGCGGATAAACTCTTTATGGGTGAGCGTCATTGACTTTTTCTGACCTTCTGCTTGATAATCTTTGTAAGAGATTGTGACAGTGTGCTCATCTATTGATAAGATGCGATGGTTGGAGATTGCGATTTTATGAGTGTAACGACCCAGATATTCGACCACAGACTTTGGTGAGCCAAAAGGTCTTTTGTCGTATACGACCCAATCATTTTTGAATAATTCATCGAAAGTAGATTGGTCAATGTCTAGTTCTGCTGTCCTTAGAATAGCGACGTACTTAGCACGAAATACCTTACTTAAGGCCTTGACAGGGAATAGGAATTTGCCTTTAGATGTTGATAACTTCCAATGTCCATTTCTATCCACATGACCACCAGGAATGGTGCAATGAATATGCGGATGTAGAGATAAATTCTGTCCCCAAGTGTGCAAGATTGATATCATACCAGCCTTATTTTTTTTACCGGAGAATGCTTCAATGGTCTTCCATGCGGCACGAAAGAGAGCGTCGTAAATAATCTTTGGTTTGAGTATTGCCAAAGAGTTTAGCTCGCTAGGTATTGTAAAGACCACATGAAAGTAGGGTACTGTATAGTACTCCCCAAAAACTAGACCACTTGCTTAATAAAATTTAAAACACTAAATTTACATCAAAATGGCAAGTAGAATGAATGGTAAACGCAGAAAGTTAACCGCCGAATTTAAGACAAAGGTTGTATTAGAAGCACTCAAAGAAAAGATGACTTTAACTGAGCTTTCGCAGAAAATACGAGGTATCTGGAACTCAAATAAGCACATGGAAGAGTGATTTTTTAAAAAATGCTCATGTTGCTTTTGGCACAAAAAATGACGACGAGAATAAAGTTGAAACAGAGACACAACGGCTATATTCCAAAATTGGTCAATTGCAAATGGAGAATGATTTTTAAAAAAAGTGTTGGGATGATTAGTACCGAACATAAGCAAGAAATGCTAAGTCAAGTTAAATCTCCTCTTAGTATGCCCAGTAAATGTATACTTTCGCTAAATCGATCGAGCCAATATTATACCAAGAAGACTGATGAAGCGATTTGAATCTTGAGTTGATGGCACATATGGATAGGATGTACACTGATCATCCAGAATACGGTGCAGAGCGTATGCATACATGGCTTACAATGGATTTAGGATTTGCAGTGAATATCAAACGTATAAATCGCTTGTATTATGAGGTTATGGGACTTAAATCACTTATGCCAGGCCCACACACCTAAGATTAGCCCAGAGCATAAGAAATATCCATATTTACTTAGGCATCTGCCAATAACTGCTCCCAATCAAGTCTGGATGGCAGATATTACATACATCCCCATGCCCAAAGGATATATGTATTGTAATAGCATTTATAGATGTATTCAGTAGGAAAATCTTACACTGGGATTTGTCTAACTCATGAGCTCAATATGGTGTTGCAATGTATTAGAGGATTGTATAGAAAAACATGGTCGCCCAACGATTATAAACACAGATCAAGGCAGTCAATTCACCTCAGACGACTTTGTATATAGAGTAATAAATAATGGCATAAAAACTTAGTATGGACGGCCACGAGCAAAAGACAATATATACATAAGAACGATTTTGGAGGACAATCAAAAGTACGAACACATATACATACGTCCATCTCAAGACGCAGAGCAATTAAGAAAAGGAATAGGTGGTATATAGACTGGTATAATGTGCAAAGAAGACACACGGAATTAAATAATAACACTCCAAACACTGTGTTCAATTCATATCATGAACCAGTTAAATCGGCCGCATAAATGACAATTTTTATAAATTATTTTTTAACTAATTTAATGGCTAAGTGGTTTAATTTATGGGGGGAGTATACTGGTAGCAACTCAGTCTCTCTAGCTTCGATCCATTGCTGGCGCTTGTGACCTTGGCATTTAGGACAGTGTCTATTGCGACAACTATTATAACTTATCTGAATATGTCCACAGTTATCACATCCATCGACATGGCCACCAAGAGCGATAGTTCGACAATCTTTAATCGCTCTAAGTGTCTGTATTTGCCATCTATTAAGTGTACTATTCTCCACATAATGCCATGCCTTCTCGAGCACATGGGCTACTTCGTACGTGGCGCGCATTCTGCAAACAAGGTGTCTAGAGGGCTGAATGGTTTGCGACGACCGCTTTGTGCAATGTGGAGATAGACCAGCGTTGTCTCTATGCGTTCGTGCCCGAGTATGTCCTTGAGTGTCATGATGTCCATGCCATCTTCCAACAAGTGCGTAGCGAATGTATGGCGCAAAGTATGGACATTGATGTGCTTGATGATACCAGCTTTCTTAGCAGCACTAGCGACTGCCCATTGAACACCTTTTTGGGAATAGCGTGAGTCGAAATCTCCACCTTTGCGATTAGCCTCTGGCTGACCATTAAAGAGCCAAGTATCTGGATTTTCAGCATCTATGTACTTTAGGATACCTCTAATAAGGTGTTCGCTGATAGGCACATATCGATCTTTCTTACCTTTGCCTTGGACAACATGCAAGGATTTGCGATGAAAATCAATATCTTGAATACGCACACTTCTGGCTTCCAAACATCGCAAACCACAGCCATAAAGTAGTCCGATGAGAATCTTGTGTTTTAGTAAATCAGGCGCATTTAATAGTGACCACAACTCGGCTTTTGACAAAACCACAGGCAACTTATTTGGCCGTTTGATGCTCGGGATGCCGATATCATGAGGCTTGATGTGTTCAATTTTGCAGAGCATACGTAGACCATACACAGTGTGCTTGAAATAAGAATCAGAAGGCGTGTTATGCTTCTGCTTAAGCAGATGAAGGTAATCGCAAATCTGGTCTTCATTGAGTTCAGTAGGAAGGCAGTTGTAATGTATTGCCAGTTTGGCGATATGTCGGGCATAATTTTTGAAGGTACTCTCGGTGCGTCCAAGGACAGAAAGTTTTATCTCAAACTTATCTATGAGTTCAGAAAAACCCTTAACTTGTGCTCGCGCTTGAGCAATGAGTGTGTGTTGACCTAGATCTTCAGGTCGCTTTTTTTTGTTGACATTTTACAAAATTTATTTGGAGTATTTATGCCAAGAATCAAGCCAAATAGCTACCGAAGGTTTAGTTCAACAGCAGTTTGGCAAAATGGCGGGTTCGGTGCTTTTTTAGAAGCGAAAGTGCTTAACCAAAGTTTAGGATTTTTTTGTAACTTTGGTGCAGAAAATCCGCCACTTCGCCAAGCTGCAAAACGTTATGTCACATAAAAATAAAAACCAAGAATCACATGAAATAGAATGAAACAAGGAATAAGAATATTCTTTCTTATAATTAGTTTGCTATCTGGTGGTCTAATTTATCATGAGCAGATTACGGTTGGTTTCGGCATTCTAACTATTTACCTTGGTGTTCCTTGTTTTATAATCTCAAGTCTAATAGCAGTTCTTATTACCACTAAATCCAAAATCAAATTTGTCCACAAAAGACTTGGTGGATTCATGATTTGGTTAATCTCAATAGCATTATTAATTTGCATTTTATTCGCAGTAAACAAAATACGAAACTTATCGCCAGTCTTATTCTCAACCAAGTTTTACTGGGAAGAAGGAGTAGATGTTGAATTCAGAGAAAACCGAACATTTAAAGCTTTAAACCATCATATGATGGGTGGAGATATAACTTATGGAAAGTACGAATTAGCAGACTCTCTAATAATTCTTAAAGATAAACTCAAATTTGGCAATGAAAATATGAAAGATACTCTAAAAATATCAAACGAAGGAATAGCTTTCACAATGGAGAAACCTTGGCGAATTAATGAAGGAGTGATGTCATTTGAATATCTACCTATAACAGATGTAGAAATTGAAAACAATACAGAAAATAAAATAGATTCACTATTTATAAAAACATACACAATAGAGCCAATTAGCATAGTTTCAGTTCAACCTAACCAAATAATCAAATACAAATTCGACATGAAAAACCCATATGTAGATGGTGAGTACCAACTATCCTTCAAAAACAAAGGTCGTTTAAATCAGCATACAAATTTTTTAAAAGGATATCCTTTAGAAACAGTAAATACCATTATATTTAAAGAACTAAGAGTAGATATAAATCTAATTTTTGGAAAAACAATATCAATGAATTATCAATGAAAAGTTACATGACATAACACTTAAGGCTGGAAATAGTGTCGAAGACTATTTGCGGATCTATGTGGTTTAGAATAAGAAGGATTCTATCTTAGGTCGAGTTTTGTATGGATATAGAAAGTAATGATTTTCATAATAAATAGCAGCATAGCTACGGTAATTCAATCAAGGTCATGCTTTACTAAGGAAAAACAACTTAAGTACTAGAGAAGAAGGTATGACATAAATCGGAGACAAAAAGTCAGATTGGTGTCAGGTATATATGAATACAGCATTATATTTGTATTCTGAATTGGCGCCATATTGCGTTAACCCTCTTATTAGGCGTAATGCAAGAAAACCTGTATTTAAAACAGTCAGACTGAAAAATGAACAATAATGACACAAAACGACTCTCACGACTGACAGCAATTCTGACTCAGTTGCAAACTAAACGACTTTTGACAGCTTCGGAATTGGCTAACAAATTTTCAGTAAGTAACAGAACAATTTATAGAGATATAAAAGCATTGATGCAAGCAGGCGTTCCTATTTTGACAGAAGAAGGGAAGGGTTACCATAATGGACGGATATAGGATTCCGCCAATAATGTTTACTGAAAGCGAAGCCAACGCATTAATTACAGCAGAAAAACTTATTTTAAAAAACAAAGACGCTTCATTTGTAAACGAATATTCAGGAGCAATTTTTAAAATAAAATCGGTATTAAAAAACAACACAAAAGATAAAGCGAACTTGCTTTCTGAACGCATTGTGTTTAGGCAAAATTCAGACAACGACAGTACAAGTAATTATTTAGCAACTTTACAATTGGCGTTGACAAATTTTAATCTCACAAAAATTTTATATCATTCTCCCGACACAAACCAAACCACAGAAAGAACCATTGAGCCATTTGCAATTTATAGTACAAAAGAAAATTGGATACTCATTGCATTTTGCAGGTTGCGAAGGGATTTTAGAGCATTTCGTCTTGATAGAATTAAAAGTTTGCATATACACGGAGACAAGTTTGAACCACATAAAATAACCCTTCAAGAATATTTTGAAATTTGCAGAGAAAAATATTTGTCAACACCCTTGACATAGGGTTGTCGCAGGTGCCTTTTACTTTTGTTGCTCAAATATCAAAATTCAAAAAAAATGAGTAATCAAACAATTCAAAAATTCAGTGTAATCGGCATTTCAGTAAGAGCTACCAATGAAAATGGACAAGCAAGCCAAGATATTCCAGCTTTGTGGAATAAATTTATGGCAGAAGGAATTGCCGAACAAATACCGAATAAAATTGACAATTCAATTTATTGCATTTACACCGAATACGAAAAAGACCACTCAAAACCGTACACAACTATTTTGGGTTGTAAAGTAGAAAATTTAGACACAATTCCAAACGGCATGGTTGGCAAAGCTTTTGACGAAGCAACTTATACGAAACACATTGCAAAAGGAAATGTATTGCAGGGAATGGTTTTTGGCGAGTGGACAAAAATATGGAATTCGGATTTAGACAGAACTTTTACAGCCGACTTTGAAGTGTATGGCGAGAAAGCACAAAATCCAGAAAATGCAGAAGTTGATATATTTGTAGCAGTTAAATAATGATGAGAGAATTAGATAATTTTTACTTACAACAAGACGAGCCTATAAAAGGGACGCTTATTGCGTTGAGAGAAATTATTTTGCAACAAGACGAAGACGTTACCAATGCTTGGAAGTACGGAATGCCGTTTTTCTGTTATAAAGGAAAAATGTTTTGCTATTTATGGGTTCACAAAAAATACAAACAACCGTACATAGGAATTGTAGAAGGGAAACGGTTTGATGAACCATTTTTAATTCAAGAAGACCGTTCCCGAATGAAAATAATGTTATTTGACCCAAACGAGGATTTACCTTTGCAGACAATAGAAGACATTTTACAAAAAGCAATAAATTTGTACAAGACAGGAGAAATAAAAATTAAAGAATAAAAGAGCAAGACAGAAAAATTTGAAGAACAATTCGATTATTTCAATAAGTTGAACTTAATCTAATACTAAAACTAATGAAAAAGCATTTATGATCACACAATAATTACTAAACCAATGATCTTAGAAATTTAGAAAATCACATGAAAAATCAGAAAAATATCAAAAATGTTGATCCACCAAAGAAAAAAAATTAGCAATAATTTAAATCTAAAAAAAATTAAACAATGAAAAACCCATATCCGATAAAACTTGTTATATTACTCCTCAGGATGATGATAAATATACAACATGGCTTATTAACAAATGATATCTCATTTGACAAAATGGTTACTTTGAATGAGTCCAATATGTAGAGTGGCAGTTCTAAAGACATGAGTACGTGATTTATCATTTGACTCTTTGGATATGTTTTTATGTTTTTACTTGTAAATATTATAAAACTATAGATAGTATCTATTATATTTACTTAAATTTGTAAAGTAGAATTATTTTTTATTTTTCATTCAATTTAACAAATTTTTTATGAATATAATGATAAAAGATGAACAATTGAATGGGACTATTACCCATCAGTTTGAAATCAATGTTGAATCTGAGTTTATCACAGCGAAGGAACTTATAGAAAAGCGTGTAACATTCGAAGTAGAGCAATATAACACTAAATTTCCAGAATATTACCAAGGCTTAATTGAGCCTACCGAATCAGAAAAAACCTTAAATGGTTACAAATTAAAGAAACGTCAATTCATAGACCCTGAGAAGCAAGTTTACATTGCTCTAGATGCATTTCAAAAAAACGGATATTTTATATTGGTAGATGATAAACAAGTCGATGAATTAAGTGAGACTATATCACTAAAACAAGATTCTATTATTTCTTTCGTAAAACTAACACCTTTAATAGGAGGCTAATATTGCTATGGGGCTATTTGATTTTTTTAAGAAGAAAGAGGATTATTCAGAATTTGAGTTGCTTTTCCAAAAAGTTGAAAAAAATATAAATGCATCAACTGTTAATAAGCTAATAGATTTTGAAATTAGGAATTTAACAGATACTCAAAAGACAGAGCTATTAATCACATTGTTCGATTTATATCAAAAAAGGGAAGAACCGCTTGGTACTTGGAATGATAAAGAATTTACTTATTTTAAATTAATTACCTATCTCGTAAAGGATAGATCAATATTTGAGCAAAATGCCACATTATTGTTGAACCAAGTTTTGTTGATCACAGAATTTATAATAAAAAATTTTTATGAAGTAGGATTTGATTTTCAATATTTATTTAAACCGTTATTATCAAGCATTATAAAATTTCAAAAATTAAAAGGCCAAGAAGAAATAGATTTATAGAATTAGGCATTTAAGCAATTAGTGTTTTATATGGAACAGGTTTGTGCTTTATCATTCGCAGTAGTAGATTATCAAAAATACCCTCCTTCATCTTGTTTCGATTGTATCTGTAACAATATTCATCTAGATAGTATTGCAGATGTTTAGCGTGACCATGTATGCCTCTCAACCAAGATTTAAATCCCATAATTATTCGATGCATTACTGTAAAATTACTTCCTTTCTTCTTCGATTTCTCCGTTTTGAGATTTGGCATTTCTTTCTCTAAACTTCGATATGACGACCAAGCATCGGTTTTTATTTCTGCTGACTTTGAAATGGTTTTATCCATGAAAGTTTTCAAATTATTCTTTGTCGATCTATCAATTTGTTTAGCATATATGCGGCCAGCTCCTTTCCCACCTTTTTCTATGGCTATGACTATCAATCTTTTATTCTTATTTTTCCTCCCAACTACGCCTTCCTCTTGCTGACCGATCACGAACTCATCAACTTCTACTTTGCCAGTCAAAAGATTATCTCCACTACTAGCCATGGCTTGCATGACTTTTTGCTTAAACATCCAACATGTCTTTTGTCTTAAATCAAGTTTTCGACTTAGTTCAGTAGATGCAATTCCTTTTTTACTCGTTGAAACATAATACACAATCCAAAACGCTTTAAGGATTGAAAATTTTACTTTATGAAACAGAGAACCAGCCGTTGGACTCTCTAGATATCCACATTTAGTACATTGCCGATCGTATTTGTTGATGCCTTTGCAATGCTTTTTATGTTTGCATTTGGGACATTCATAACCACCTTTCCACTTTAATTCTGATAAATAAGCATAACAAGAATCTTCATCAGGAAATTTGCTCTGAAACTCAAATATTGATAGGCTTTTAAATTTTGCTTCCATTATATTAACTATATTTGTAGCAAATATAGGGGTTAAATTCATTTATAATATGCCTAATTCAATAGATTTATTATCTAAAATAAATAGGAAATTAAAATCCTTTAATTTTGGATATCATAATAAGGAAATGGTCAAAATTATTAAAAAAATAGATGAAATAATATTTAAACATGAAGCTGAAGATGACGCTAGTATAATGCCTTGCTATTTTTTAGGGAAAGATGGACTTAAGGCTTTTGCCAATGAACTTATAGATCAACAAAATGAAAATGATAGAAATAATTTATACCAATTAATGGCCTATGCACAGAATGTAAATGGAAGTAAGCCAACCCAAAAATTCATGAATGAAACTAAATCTGTAATTGATGTATTGGGTGCAGATACATTTAAGAAGATTACACATGAGTGGTTCAATTTTATTATAAATCTCAAAGAGACAACTTATACTCATACTATAACTTATACCGAAAGAGTAGATACTTATAATACTTATGAATTTTTGGAAGAAACTAATGCAAATATTATTAAAGGATTTGTGTGGATGTCATCGAGGTATTACGATGGTAAAACTATCCAAACCTTAAGTAAATTAGCTGAGCGATGTTTCAAGAAAATTCCTAATAAGGGCCCAGCATCTGCGTCAGTGGGTAATGCATGCCTGTATAGCCTCTATGCATCCAAAGGCTTGGATGGCATTGCCCAATTATCAAAATTAAAAATAAAAATTAAGCAAAATAATACACTCAAATTAATTGAGAATTATATAAACGATGCTGCTCAAAAACTTGGCGTGACGCCAATAGAAATTGAAGATTTGGCAGTTGATGACTTTAAATTGGAAGATCATAAAATAGCCAAAGTATTTGATGATTATACAGCGGTAATCGAGCTGACGGGTATTGGTAAAAGTAACCTTAGGTGGTATAAAAAAGATGGGTCTGAACAAAAATCAGTACCACAAATAGTAAAAGATAAATATGCTGAAAAATTTAAAAAATTCAAAGAAAAACAAAAACAGCTTGAGCAGACCACATCTGTTCAAAAAGAAAGATTTGATAGAATGCTGCGAACAGATAGGCGCATTTCCATCAGTTATTTCCGCGAGAAATATCTAGAGCATGGATTGTTATCTTTTGTAATTAATAAGGTGATATTTTGTTTCCATAATGGTCCAGATTGTAAGGAATCAATCTTTATCAATAAACAATGGATAGATATGGGCGGGAATATTGTAGATATCAATCAATATGAAAGCGTAACATTATGGCAACCCTGTAAATAGTTCCACACAGGAGGTAAAACAGTGGAGACAATTTTTATTAGATGGTGAAATTCTACAGCCTTTCAAACAAGCATTTAGAGAGATTTATATACTTACAGATGCTGAAATAAGCACTAGAAATTATAGTAATCGGATGGCGTCCCATATACTGAAACAACACCAGTATGTTACGTTAGCAAAGGGCAGACACTGGCATGCTAGGCTTATTGGAGCGTGGGATGGCGGAGATCAAGATACTGCCACTTTACACTTACCAGATTATAATTTAAGGGCTGAGTATTGGGTAAATGCCTTGGAACAAAATGATGAATATAATTCATCAGGAATTTGGAATTACATCACTACTGACCAAGTGCGTTTCGTCAATGTAGAAACTGAAGAATTAGTGGATTTAATTGACGTGCCGCCTTTGATTTTTTCGGAAGTTATGCGGGATGTAGATTTATTTGTAGGTGTAGGCAGTGTAGGAAATGATCCGACATGGAGAGATTCTGGAGGATTACCTGCCTACAGGAACTACTGGCATTCCTATTCATTTGGTGACTTGTCAGAATTGGCAAAAAACAGGAAAGAGATATTGACGAGGCTGATTCCACGATTGAAAATTTCAAATGTTACAAGTCTGATTGATAAATTCGTGGTTGTAAAAGGGAAACTACGTACTTATAAGATTCATATAGGTAGTACTAATATTTTAATGGAGCCCAATGATCAATATCTATGTATTGTGCCGGACAGAAGCAAGAAAATTGAGACAGACAATCTCTATATACCCTTTGAAGGAGATAATGGATTGTCAGTCATTATTTCAAAAGCTATGTTGCTAGCCAATGATGATAAGATTACTGACCCTACAATAATCTCGCAAATCAATAGAAAGTGAGATATCAGCAGCAGATACTATTACCAGAAATCCGAGAAAAAGGCCAAGAGCTTATAGCAGCATCTTCAGTTTTAATCATAGGGGCAGGTGGATTAGGAAATATTGTTGCTTCTTATCTTGCAGCCATGGGAGTTGGCTCTATAGGGATCTGTGATTTTGATATAGTTAATGTTACAAATCTTCATAGACAATTTCGCTTTACACAAAGCGATGTTGGAAAGAAAAAGTCAGAAGTATTATGTAGCAAGTTGATTGCTCAGAATCCTGAAATTAGAATACAAAATTTTGATACTGAAATAAATGAGCATAATGCTGAATCTATTTTTAGAAATTATAATATTATTTGCGATTGTACTGATAATGCGGCTACGAGAATGCTCATTGATCAGCAATGTAATGCAAACAATATTCCGCTAGTACATGGGGCCGTCACTGATTGGCAAGGATATGTCTCCATATTTCACTATCATAAAAATTACAAACTAACAGATTTATTTGAGATTTCAGAATACAATAACCAGCTGACTTGCTCTGTAATAGGAATTAATCCTGCACTTTGTGGTATTTTAGGCAGCTACATGGTTAATGAAACATTGAAAATAGTTCTAGGTATGGACGAAGTTTTAGAAGGAAAATTATTGTATATTAATGCATTAAACTACAAGCATAGAATTTTGAATATTAAAAGTCATAGTGAAACAAACTATGATTCTTCGGATTGCTCTAATGATAAAACAGACACGATTCAAAGGAAACTATGGTAGTACAATACAATTTGACTATTCCCAAAAATGTTAGATAAAAACCAAATAGACACAATTAAGCGATTATATTCTTGACATTAAATAATATAGCTTGCGTCCATCCTAAAGTCTATTCATCTTTACCTAAAAAAGCTAAAAATAGTTGTTCCGTAGACTTTCTTTTGTACAAAATGTGTGTGGTGGTCAAAATTGTGTTTAGGATTATGCTCTAATACAAACAAACCGTCAGGTGCTAAAACATTGGCAGCAAAAATGATATCGGGTATGTCATTCAGATTAGGCAAAGGATAGGGTGGGCCAGCAAAAATATAATCAAATTGGGTTTTGTTACCCCTTAAAAATTTGAATACATCACTCTTTATGATAGTGATCTCATCTTCTATTTTTAACTCAGCCGCGGTCTTTTTTACAAATTGTACAGCTCCGCTGAAGGCATCGACATAAGTGGCATCGCGGCATCCACGTGATATCATTTCAAAACAATGGTTGCCAGTACCACCAAATAAATCCAGAACTTTCAGTGATTCGAAATCTAAAGTATTATTCAGAACGTTAAATAAGCCTTCTTTAGCAAAGTCTGTCGTAGGTCTGGTAGGCCAATTATCTGCTGGTGGATAAAATTTTCTACCTTTAAAATGACCTGCTATGATCCGCATGTGACATTGAGATAGTGATCAAAATAAAAATGTGTTTTGACAGAATCGCCTTGTTTAACATCAAAGTTCTGCAAATCTACAAAATGGATAACCACAAAATATCCGTGTAATAGTGTGAAAAGTGGCGAGTTTGATTCCAACCAGCCTGAGATATGGAGTGGTATCAGTTTCGGTGATAAATTCAAAGCTTTATATGCTGACATAATAAAGTACAAGATATCCTCATTGCCGTCCACTTGGAAGTCATTGTAAAACACTTGATTTTGCTGCTTTCCATAGATAAAGAGATGCTTTCTGTCAAAGTGTACATGAATGACAGAGCTATTGCGACCGACATACCACCAATCTAACACATGACAAAAATGCTTCAGCGAGGTGTGAACTGGATTCAGCAATGAAGTGAATGCTTGTTGATGCCTCGTAATGGCAAAAAACAAAGGATTATCCACGCTGTACAATGGTTGGCTATAAATTATCTTATGGTCCAGACTAGGAAAATTTTTTGGCTTATTATCACCGACTTCGGCAATGATGGCAGGCCCCTGCATGATTTGAAAGCGTATTTCGATATCAGACAAATCGAAATCTGATTGAATTCTTTCCGAAATATGTTCAAAATCACTATGCTTGATGCCAATGTACTCCTTAAATTCATCAATGAAGAATTGACCATTTATTCGTGACATTGCACAACAAAAAATGCTGTCAGACATCAAAGTTACTGACAGCATTTTTTGATCTTGGTTTCTAATATTTTCCTGAGCTAAAATTTCTGCAGACATTATTTACCAATTACCGTTAGTACTTGGAGAATTCATATCTCCAAATTTTAGCGGTTTTTCAGGGTCATAAAATTTATCGTATTTTTTATATTTAGGATCTCCATATGGGCCCATAAAATCCTTCCATTTTGTTCCTACCTCTACCACATTTACCAAGGTAGACTGGTAGGTAAGAGTGTCAGCATTGATGTCAAAAGTTTTACCATTTGTGTATGGGACATATCTCAGTGAATCCAGATTAGGTGAGTATGTCAAAATAGAATGAAGACTATCTTTTGCTGATTTATAGGAAACGGATTTAACGAATTTATCCTGATTGGTAGGGTCACTTGGATCGGCAGTCAGTTTTACCAAAGCGATTTTACCATTTGTGATGGTATCTCTCAATGCATCAAAATTCTTGGCATATTTTCCTGTTACCATTCTATACACGTCTTGCGCCGATTGGATGGCCTTCAATTTTGCAATGACAGTTTCACTTCTCTTATCTTTTTCGGAAGCAAATTCGATCGGTTCCTTAATGGTGTTAAAGAGCCAATACGCAAAAAATAATGTCAATAATGCCAAAACTATGTTTATGACTTTTCTCATGATAAAGTGATTATTATTTTGTAAATGATTTTAAAATATTTTACCGATTTAAATGATGCACAAAGTAATACTTTTGACGCTTGATTTGCAAGAATTATTTAAAATTTATTTACATTTTAATCTCCAATAACAAAAAGTCATGCCGTTTTAGCTTGTTTTTTTAAAGAGAAATTATACAACTTACAACTTTATATTATGTTACCCATATCAAATCAATTGTATTTTGAAACCTAGCATTTGCATTTTGGCCATTGAATCTTCTTGTGATGATACTAGTGTCGCTATAATCAAAGATGGTATTGTAGTTTCAAATGTAGTGCATACGCAGCTAGATCATAGTGCATATGGTGGTGTAGTGCCAGAATTGGCCAGTAGGCATCATACTTTACAGATTTTGCCTGTAGTGCAGCAAGCAGTCACAAAAGCGGACATATCGTTGACAGAAATTTCAGCCATAG
Organism: Saprospiraceae bacterium; assembly: GCA_041392785.1. GTDB lineage: Bacteria > Bacteroidota > Bacteroidia > Chitinophagales > Saprospiraceae > OLB9. The sequence goes on along the minus strand of JAWKLK010000006.1, from coordinate 220,454 downwards.
CCTTCACCACTGGTCCAGGTTTATTGGGTAGTTTGATAGTAGGTGTATCTTTTGCAAAGGGGCTTGCACTATCATTGAATCTACCAATGATAGAAGTACATCATATGCATGCCCATATTTTTGCGCATTTTGCTGAGGAACCTAAACCGACATTTCCTTTTTTATGTCTCACTGTTTCCGGCGGACATACTCAAATTGTGCTTGTTGAAAGCTTTTCTAAATTGACTATTTTGGGTAGTACGCGCGATGATGCTGCTGGAGAGGCATTGGATAAAGCTGGAAAAATGCTTGGATTATCATATCCTGCAGGGCCTATTATAGATAAATTATCCAAAGATGGTGTGCCAAAGTTTACTTTCCCTATACCGAAAATCCCCGACTTCGACTTTAGTTTTAGCGGCTTGAAGACATCAATTCTTTATTTCCTTAGAGATGCACAAGCTGTAAACCCAAATTTTATCTCTGAAAATCTCAATGATCTTTGTGCGAGTATTCAATCAACTGTGGTGACAATTTTAATGGAAAAATTAGAACATGCCGTGCACGTAACGAAAATAAAAACTGTTGCCATTGCAGGAGGCGTATCGGCCAATTCACAACTTCGTCAAGCATTGAAAGATAAGAAAGAAAAAGCACATTGGAATGTTTTTATTCCAGCACTTTCACTATGTACTGACAATGCTGGAATGGTGGGAATTACGGCATATTACAAATATTTAGAAGGTGAATTTGTAGATCAAAGTATATCGCCCCAACCTCGCAAAGCCTTTTAGTAAAAATTCAATAAAATTTAACAAAATATTGAGATTGTTTAATAGGATTTAACCCTGTTTAAATTAGGATTTTTTAAATATTTTTGCTACTTTTGCAAGTTATTATTAAAGTATAAAATAAATATATATAAATGTCTAATGATCAGCGTATTGTACCTATAAATATTGAAGATGAGATGAAATCTTCATACATCGACTACTCTATGTCGGTGATAGTGTCGCGTGCTTTGCCAGATGTACGTGATGGACTTAAACCCGTTCACAGAAGAGTGTTGTATGGAATGTCTGAATTGGGGTTGCCTTACGGTCGAGCGCATAAAAAATCAGCCAGGATAGTTGGAGAAGTATTGGGAAAGTATCACCCACATGGTGATGGTTCAGTATATGATGCAATGGTGCGTATGGCACAGGATTGGTCATTGAGATATCCACTTGTAGATGGTCAAGGTAACTTTGGGTCTATGGACGGTGATAGTCCGGCAGCAATGCGATATACAGAAGCAAGGTTAGCTCGAATTTCAGATGAAATGCTGGCTGATATTGATAAAGATACTGTGGATTTTAAATTAAATTTTGATGACTCACTTGAAGAACCAACAGTACTTCCAGCAAGAATTCCTAATTTATTGATCAATGGGGCAAGTGGTATCGCTGTAGGTATGGCCACAAACATGTTGCCACATAATCTATCAGAGGTGTTGTCAGGGACTAAAGCTATGGTGGACAACCCTGATATTTCTATTGAAGAGCTCATGACACATATCAAAGCTCCTGATTTCCCCACTGGCGGTACCATATATGGCTATCAAGGTGTAAAGGAAAGTTATGAAACAGGGCGAGGAAGAGTTGTTGTGAGAGGCAAGGCAGAGATTGAAAATGGAACTGGTGGCAGGGAGACCATCATCATCACTGAGATACCTTATCAGGTCAATAAAGCCAATCTAGTCGCCAAAATTGCTGAATTGGTAACCGAAGGAAAAATAGAAGGAATTTCTGATATCAGAGATGAATCTGATCGCCGTGGCTTGAGAATCGTGGTGGATGTCAAGCGTGAAGCTATGGCTAATGTTATCTTAAGTAAGCTGTACAAGTACACACCATTACAGACTTCTTACGGGGTCAATAACATTGCTTTGGTAAATGGAAGACCACGACTTTTGAATATAAAAGATCTAATCAGTGAGTTTATCAAGTTTAGATTGGAAGTCATAGTAAGAAGGACACAATATGACCTTAAAAAGGCTGAAGAACGAGCCCATATTCTTGAAGGTTTACTTATTGCGCTAGATAATATTGATGAAGTCATTCGCATTATTAGATCATCGAAAACAGTTGATGAAGCTAAGGATGGTTTAATGTCTGCCTTTAATCTCAGCGAGATACAATCCAAAGCCATCCTTGAGATGCGCCTTCAGAGATTAGTAAGTCTCGAAATAGATAAAGTTCGTGAAGAGTATCATGAAGTCCTTGCTAAAATTGAATATTACAAAAAGATTTTGGCTGATGAAGGATTAAGAAGACAAATCATCAAAGACGAATTAGATGAAATCAATACAAAATATGGGGATCCACGCAGAACTGACATTTCACATTCTGATGATGAGATCAGTGTAGAAGATCTTATTCCTAATGAAGAGGTAGTGATTACTATTTCACATTTGGGTTATATTAAGCGTACAAAAACGGATGAATTTAGACAGCAGAGTAGAGGAGGAAGAGGTTCTCGTGGTGCAAAAACAAGAGACACCGATTTTGTTGAGCAAATGTTCATAGCCCATAATCATAATTATCTTTTGCTTTTCACTGAGCAAGGCAGATGTTATTGGTTGAGGGCATTTGAGATACCTGAAGCCAGCAAAACTTCGCAAGGAAGAGTCATTCAGAATATTCTAGCCATGCCTTCTGATGATAAAGTGCGCGCTTATATCAAGATAGAAAATCTCAACGATGAAGAATTAATCAACAATAATTATATCATTTTCTGCACCAAGAAAGGTATGGTCAAAAAGACAATTATTGAAGCATTTTCAAGACCTAGGGTCAATGGTATCAATGCCATCACAATCAATGAAGGTGACCAATTGCTTGAAGCAAAATTGACCAATGGAGTCAGTGAAATTCTATTGGCAAATAAAGAAGGAAGAGCCATCCGCTTCAATGAATCAAAAGTAAGACCGATGGGAAGATCTGCTGCCGGTGTCAAAGCTATTACGCTAGGCGGAAAGGATGATGAAGTGGTAGGTATGATTTCTGCAAATCCGACTGCCATGGATAAATCTGTATTTGTAGTGTCGTCCAAAGGAAATGGAAAGCGTTCATTGCTAGAAGATTATCGTATCACGAATAGAGGTGGTAAAGGTGTCAAAACCATGAACATCACTGAAAAAACTGGTAGCCTGATGGCGATAAAATACGTTAGTGAATTTGATGACCTCATGATCACAACGGATGATGGCATCATTATCAGAATGGCTGTCTCCGATATGAGGATTATGGGACGTGCTACCCAAGGTGTTAAAGTTATAAAAATACAAGAGAATCAATCCATTGCAGATGTCACTGTAATCAGGAGAGAGGAATCTTCGAATGAAGAAGAATGATGCGGAGTCAAAATATCAATATTTTATCATTAAAACCAAAAATGTTCCCAATGAAATTTTTAAGCACTCTAGCTATAATATTAACAGTCTATTGTTTTTCTTTTTCACAAATTGAAGATATAGACCACATTTGTTCTAAAGGACTTTCTGCTCATAGATATGAGGCACAAGGAATGACAAGAAGTTTGGCAAAAACGGACAATTATGACTTGATTCACTATTGGTGCGAATGGAATATAGATCCTGCGGAGTATTATATTTCAGGGCGCGTGACTCCAACATTTAAAGTGCTTGAAGCAGGATTTAATACTATGCAATTTGATTTTACATCAAAGCTTACAGTCGATAGTATTTATTATCATGGAGCCAAGATGGATTTTGAACAATCAGGAGATTATTTGTTAACTATCCAGTTACCAGAAGAGATTAAGATGGGAACTGTAGAAAGTTTGACAATTTGGTATCAAGGGGTACCTCCATCAGGTGGATTTGGATCCTTTATTGCAGCGAATCACAATGGTGTGCCTGCCTTGTGGACATTGTCAGAGCCGTTCGGAGTGCAAGATTGGTGGCCAAGTAAAAATGGATTAAATGATAAATTGGACAGCATTGACATCGTTGTTCATACACCTTCTGTATACAGGGCAGCTAGTAATGGTTTGTTAGTCAATGAATCCACAGATGAAGATGGGAAAGCATCTTTTCATTGGAAGCATAAATATCCTATAACACCTTATTTAGTGGCTATATCAGTGACAAATTATATCCAATACACAGATGAAGTAGTTTTGAGTGATGGTCAGGTTATGCCTATGTTGAACTATGTATACCCTGAAAGTGAGGAACAGGCTAAAGCTGGTACAAAAGCAAATGTTGAAGTTTTGCAGTACTTTGATAGTTTATTCGTGAAATATCCTTTTAGCAATGAGAAGTATGGACATGCTCAGTTTGGCTGGGGCGGTGGTATGGAGCATCAGACCATGAGTTATGTTGTAAATTATAGTTTTAGTTTATTAGCGCACGAGTTGGCACATCAATGGTTTGGTGATTATGTGACATGTGGTTCATGGGAAGATATATGGTTGAATGAAGGATTTGCCACATATCTTGAAGGACTAAGTCAAAAAAGATTTAATGGTGAAAGTGCATGGAAGAATTGGAAAAATTCTAAAATTAGTTCAATTACAGGTAGCTCTAGTGGTTCCGTGAAAGTGGATAATATTTTAAGTGTCAATAGGATATTTAGTTCTAGATTGTCTTACAATAAAGGGGCTTATATTTTGCTCATGCTAAATGAAAAACTTGGCGATGAAGTATTTTTTCAAGCATTGCGGGATTATCTCAATAGTAGAGGGTATAAGTATGCAACCACAACTGATCTTATATCAGCCTTTGAAAAAGCTTCTGGACAAGAGTTGGACTCATTTTTTAAAAATTGGTATGAGGGTCAAGGTTTCCCCATATATGATATCATTTGGGAACAAAATCCTAGCGGAAAATTACGCCTCCAGGTATTTCAAAGTACATCGCATAGTTCAGTGGATTTTTTCGAATTCAAGTTGCCATTCCGCATTACTACAGATAAAGGAGAGCAACAATTGAGTTTGGATCATACATACAGTGGTCAAGTGTTTGAGGTAGATGTGGATGGTAAAGTGAGTAATGTTTTTTTCAATGAAGACCTAAAGATTTTGTGCCAGTCACAAGTGCGAGGCGGTGTTATTTCTGCCGTGAATGACAATAAAATCAATGGTGAAGTGCGCATTTTTCCAAATCCTGCACAAGATATTGTGTTCTTTTCATCAGATGTGAGCGGTGCTGATTTTTCTATTAGTGATGTTTTTGGATCGAAAATATTGTCTGGAAAAGTGAGAAATAATAGCATTGATCTTACCACTTTGGATGTAGGAACATATGTTATCACATTAGTGAAAGGAGATACAAAGATTGCCACCGAAGTTATAGTAAAAATTTAATAGAGATCAACTGAAAATAGTTATCCCTTCTTAGAATTATTTGATCAAAATTCTTGTTTAAAGGTATTAATTTAAGTCATGGCACTAGAACAAACAAAACAAAAAGCAAAATCACTGTTTAAGAAATTGCTTTGGGTATTATTCTTCCTATTAATCATAGGTTGTACTTCTTATTATTTTTATAGAAATTATACTATTAGCGAAGGTTCCAGGACTGGTATTTTATACAAAATATCAAAGAAAGGTGCGGTTTTCAAAACTTACGAAGGAGAGCTTCAACTAGCAGGAATGCAAATCATGAATAATGCGAGTAAATTTGATTTTTCTTTGGAAGATAGTGCATCTTATGTTGCTGCCCAAGGTTTGGAGGGTAAAAATGTCAGAGTGTATTATAAGCAGAAAATCAATGCATTTCCCTGGCAAGGAGATACAGATTATTTGGTTTACAAAATAGAAGAAGTCAAGTAAATTGAGAAATCTAATCTAAATTTTAGATTTATTCGCCTGCTGGTTAGATTATTTGGTAGTGAAAATTCTACATTAGTTATGGTTTTTATCCAATTTACTGATGCTTGATTGGCTATATTAAGTAAGTTGAATGCTTCTAAGCTAACCCAAGCATTTTTTGTAAATCTTAGTGGATGTTTTGGTTTTTTATTTCGCCACCCATCTTTCCATAATTGATATGAGAAACCTATATCTAGCCTGTGATAAGCTTTAAGCCTAAAAGGGTTTCTTACTTCATCATTGTCTTCGCGTGGGCCATAAGGTAATCCGGTACCTACTGCGATATTAAGGTTGACTTTTACATTTTCATTATCGGGTAAATAGTCTTGAAAGAACATATTCAAAGTCATGAATTGATCTGTGGGTCTAGGTACGTATTTGATAGGCACCAGATTTGTACTGTCACCACTATTGCCGAATTCGTAATGCTGTACACCCCGAATTCTCTCTCTCGCCTGCAAGAATGATAGATTTATCCATGATTCAGCGTCTTTTACAAATTCGCCGTTGATCCTAAAATCAATACCACGAATATAACCATCAGAATCATTTTCGCCAGAATATCTGATTCGGACATTATCGATGTTGTAAGAGACAAGGTCGGTGAGTTTTTTATAATAAATCTCTGTGATGATCCTGAATGGCCTATTACTTATTCTTTCCCAAGTAAAATCGTAGCTCAATCCTCCTACTAAATGCAATGATTTTTGCGAAAGTAAATCAGTATTGACTGAGCCATCTTTTCGTCTCATTTCTCTATAAAAAGGGGATTGGTTATAATATCCTACTGCAAGCCTGTATGAAATATCATTTTTAGTTTTCAAAGGTTTATATAAGATTTGAAATCGAGGACTTAGAATCATTTCTTTGCTCAATGATCTATATGTGGACCTTACTCCTCCAGATAATTTAAATTCGTGATTTTCATTTTTAATAGAAAACGCATCTTGTATAAAGGCTTGGAATTTGTCATTCTGAATTATATGGCTGCCATTTATCACTGAATTAAGATTCAATGCGTTGGGATTCAATGGAACAGAGTAATCAGCAGAATCGAGTCTATACCATTCATGAAGTACATCATCAAAGGCTTCTCTTTGAAATTTTGCGCCCCATTGAATGAAGTGTAAATTTTGTCCTTTTTGAATTTCTACACCACCTTTGTATTCAACATTTACTATTTCATTGTAGAGGGAGTTTCTAGCGTAAGTGTGCTGTGTACCGGAACCTAAAAGTGCTATGGGAGTGCCTGTGTTTTCACCTAAACCTGTTTCCAATTCATACAATCTATATTGCCCTATGATATCAAAATTTTCAAATTCTGTACCTTTGTACATGCTCGCCATCCATTTCATAAATAATGGATTTTTAGTTCTTTCTGGGACATAGGTAAATGCAAGACCTGTCATACCATAATTGAATTGGTCTTTTTCCTGCCCTTCGAAATTGGTCTGCAGCTCAATCTGAAAATTGATAGTTCCTCGTTTGCTCTTTCCACTCTTTGGAATAAAAATATAGTCAGAGGCATTGTAATTGGCTATAAAGCCTACTTGCCATGACTTATTTATCTCATAACTTAGGAAAGCTTGTAGATCAAAAAACTGTGGATTGTATTCACCCTTTATTCCAGTAGATGATAATAAATATGCATTGGTTTTGTAACGTCCACCCAGAAGATATCTGAATTTGTTGTAGGCATTCGGCCCTAATCTTTTAGACCCTTCAAGGTGTGCAGTTGCGCCTAACAAGCTAGCTGTAATACTTCCGCGTGTTTCATCGGGACGTTTATAGCGAATATCTAGGACGGAAGACATTTTATCTCCATATTTGGCTTCAAAACCACCCGAAGAAAATTCCAAATCCCTTATCAAATCTATATTAGGAAAACTTAAGCCTTCTTGTTGTCCGCTGCGAAGTAATTGTGGCCTAAAGATTTCAAAATCATTGACATAAACTAAGTTTTCATCATAATTGCCACCTCTCACGTTGTATTGCGAAGTCAATTCTCCTCCTGACCCAGCATTGACACCCAAAGCGATATGGGGTAGAATACTCTCGAAATTTCCAGAAGCTGTCGGTAAGATTTTCAGTTCAGTGACTTCTTCTCTTACTATCCCTGCATCTTCTATTTTAGCAGCTCTCACTATGATGCCTAGATCGGTAGCTTTTGGTACCAATTTTACATTGATATTTCTCTTTTGATTTAGTTTTAATGGGCTCACATTGATTATTATATCGTCGTAGCCAATTCTCGAAAACCGTACGAACACTTTTTTATCCACAGGAATTTCTATCCTGAATTGACCATTTAAGTCTGTTTCTGTGGCATTATTGGTTCCTTCTTCCACCACGGTGACAAAATCAATACCCTCATGGGTATCTATGTCTCTTACCAATCCAAATACTATGGCAGTTTCAGTCTGTGCTTCGACATGGCAAATACTCAATACTAGAATAAAGATGGTATAAAGGATGCGCATGACTGACATTTTTTGCTATGAACGAACGCAAATGTACTGCATATTATTGCTTTTTTAAAACAAGGAGAGTAATTTATATTATGCGTAAATATTCGGCTTCTTGAATTATTATAATGCTTTATAAACCTAATTTGCTTCAAATCGGAAGCTTCCTTGTCTTAAATCATTAAGCCTATTTTGATGCTTTGCATTAGGAATCTAAGTAGCGACTTTCTCACTAAAAACTCAAAAAATTAATTCAAGCTTATTGGTTTTTGATGGAGGATTCTATGTTTTAATTTTCTATTTTTGCAAGAGATTCTTTAAAAATGTAGTACCAAACCCATGTATAAACTAATATTTAGACCTTTATTATTCTTGTTTGATCCTGAAAAAGCACATAAAATTGCTTTATTTTCTTTAAAATTGGTATTGAGAATTCCACTATTAAATTTGGTCTACAAACATAGTGGCATGAGGAAAAATGGCGGCATTGATTGTATGGGTTTGACCTTTAAAAATAGAATAGGCCTAGCAGCAGGATTTGACAAAGACGGCAAATATATTCAGGATTTATCTCAATTAGGTTTTGGTTTTATTGAAATAGGTACCATAACTCCAAAACCACAAGATGGAAATCCAAAACCACGTTTGTTACGCTTGAAGAAGGATCAGGCGTTACTCAATAGGATGGGCTTTAATAATGAAGGGGTTGAAGCTATGGTAACAAGACTTAAAGGATCTTCTTATAATGCTATCATTGGAGGTAATATAGGCAAAAATAAAACTACACCAAATAAAGGTTCTGACGCAGATTATCTTTTCTGTTTCGATAGGCTATATGATCTGGTGGATTACTTTGTAGTGAATGTGAGCTCTCCCAATACACCAGATCTACGTGCGTTGCAAGATAAAGAACCTCTGACCAAATTATTGAGTACATTACAATCTTCGGCGCGTAGCAAGTCGGTGATGAAACCTATCTTGGTAAAAATTGCACCAGATTTGACACGCGACCAAATAAGAGATATTATTGATATTGTTAAATTTACTGACATTGCAGGCGTAGTAGCTACCAATACGACAATTGTTAGGGAAAATCTATTGAGTAAAACTAGTAATCTTGGTGCAGGCGGTATCAGTGGCTTACCCGTACGTGAAAAATCAAATGATGTCATCAGACAGTTGAGGGCTGGCCTTCCTAAAGAGAAAGTCATCATAGGCGTGGGTGGCATATTTACTTTGGAAGACGCCGAAGCTAAAATAAAAGCAGGAGCTGATTTAGTGCAAGTCTATACCGGATTTATCTATGAAGGCCCGTCAATGGTACGTCAAATGGTAGATTTATAATGCCAAGAGACATTATGTGACCCAGAAATCTAATTTTCCCTCTTTAGCCTACTTTTCTTGATCTCAATAGTTTGTGGTCCAGCGATAATTTTAAATTCTGTACGACGATTTAGTTGATGTTCCTCTTCAGAACACTTAATTCTGTCCTTACATTTGTTCAATAATTTGGACTCACCATATCCTACAGCATTGATGCGTTTTGCATCAATGCCTTCATTTACCAACCAATTTTTAGCCGAATTAGCACGGCGCTGAGATAACTTTTTGTTGTAATCAACTTCGCCTCTGCTATCAGTATGAGATGAAAGCTCAATGACCATATCTGAATATTGTTCCATCAATTCAACTAAGTAAGCTAGATCTTTTTCAGCTGCTGGTAAGATCGCATCATCATCAAAGTCATAATAAATATTATTTAGTCGTATGGGTTCGTTGATGGAATAAAACTCAGAATCAGATGTATCTTCCTTAGGTTTCGCTTTCAATATAAGGGTCTTCTTAAATGTATAATCTTCAAATATGCCATTGGTGTTAAATTCTATAGAATCAGGAAAATATCCATCTCTTGTTACAAAAGCCTTATAACTTTTATCTGATTCCAGTAAAAAGCTAAAATTATTTGATAAGGCATTATTTTTTGCTTCAATTGCACCTTTCTTCGCATTTTCATACAATTCAATAGTAGCTCCATCCAATGGGCCTGATTCATTATTCACTAATACCTGTAAGTCTATGACCACATCTCTGATAAATACTTCATAGATATCATCGCAACAAGTTTCACTAGCCTTAAATTTCTTTTTATCCTTATTTGGTCTATTACTTACTAAAAAACCTGAATTTCCACTTTTATTCATGCGGAAATACGTATCATCATAAGAAGTATTGTAGTTGTATCCCATGTTGGCAGGAGCAGACCAAGTACTACCATTCCATTCTGAGTAGTAGGTGTCATATCCTCCCATGCTTGGGTGCCCGTTTGAACTAAAGTAGAGTACACCATCTCTATAATAAGGTGTCTCTTCATTTTTATTAGTATTAATGATGGGGCCAAGATTCACTGGTGTGCCAAAATCGCCACCAATCATTGGCGCATAGAAGAGATCATAACCGCCATAACCACCATCCATATCAGAAGAGAAATAAAGGACTTTTTGTCCAAATAGCTCACCTTCATAAGGATGTCTAATTTTGTAATCGCCATTGAGGGTAGATGCTACCGGTGGAGCCCAGGTGCCGCCATTAAACTGCGATACAAAAAGTTGAGATGTTTCTATACCATTTCCTAGTAAAGTTGCTCTGGTAAAATACATCACTTTTCCATCTGGAGAAAATGATGCTCCCGCATTGTGAAAATTCACTCGATTTATTGCTTCATCCAGCGCAGTTGGTTTTGCATATCCACCTGTTGCTTCTCTAGTTGCTGCATAGATTTTGGTATGATATTCTTTCTCATTTCCATCAAGAGTGACAGGCGATTTGGTATTCATGGATGAAAAATACAAAGTACCATCTGGGGCAATAGCTGGACCATTTTCTGCGGATGGCGTATTGATGTTTTCATTTGCGAAACTGATGGAAGCTTCAACATTTTCAGGTAGTTTTTCTAAATTCAAAATGCCTCGCAATTCCAATTTTGCTTCTGTCTTAAGGCTGTCATTATTGATAAGGGAAATAAAACTGTTTAATTCGTTCATTGCCTCTTTATACTTGCCCTGATACTTCATAGAGCGAGCATAATCTAGCCTTATATCCGCAAATTCATCAGTTTTATCTTTTTTTAATACTCTATCATAATACCTCTCGGCCTTGACATAGTCCCTCATCAGCATATTCAAGTCAGCTATGGCAATAAGTAAGTACGGATCTTTACTTTCCTTATAGGCGTCTTCGAACCATTTTACTGCATTAACATAATCATTTTCATTGGCTGCATTTTCACCTGTTTCAAGCATCATTTCATAAGATGATACGTTGATAGGCTGCGCCATGATTTTTGAACCAATTAAAACAAAAAATGGCAATAAAAAATATATGATATTATGCTTAAACATATAATCTGAAATTTAATAATCTTAATACTTTCTAATTTATATATTACAATCTTGGGCAAAGAATGACCTCTTTGACCTTTGGACGTTTATAAATTTTACCTATATAACCTACACATATTTCATATCCCCCAACACCATTCGATTCAGGTGCAAGACTAGTAATGTCAATGTCAAAGTCAAATCCCATTTTAATACCTTTATATTCTGCCCCAATCATGGTCATGATACTTCTTAAATTGCGTAATCCCAGACCAGCTCCAATCTTAAGTTCTTTTTCAGGATTTACGTTATACATTGCTTGGGTGTTGATATTTAGGGCATTAGCCTTTCCATAGGAGTAATAGAAAAATCCTGGGGTGATGTTTATTTTTTCATTTAGGGCCATATCATAGGCTCCGTGCACGTGAATTCCTATGGAGCGCTCATATCCATCGTTTGGATTATTCTCAAATAAGGAATTGGAACTAGTGTTGACATTTTTTATGGCAAAACCTAATCTTAGATCAGATTTTTTCTGTCTTTTATTATATAAAATCCCAAAATTTAAATCCTTTATTGCCTTAGAGATTGAAAATGTGCCAGTACTGTTCTGATCAACACTTAAGTTAAACTTATTCCAATCATTATCTTTCAAACCTTCTAATAAAGCTCTAGTCGATAAATTACCTAGTTGGGAATAGTTTCTTGAACCTATTGAGTATTGCGCCCCTAAGGTTAAGATACTGGTTTGTTTTTTATCCAAAGAAAGGTGGTAGGCTAACCCAATTTTTAGGCCAGATAAGGATTGTGTTGTTCCTGATATGGGGTTTTTATTATCAACACCTGCATGAAAACCGGAGGTATTTGCATTAGGGATTTGTAATGCTGCCACACCAATTCCTATCCAATCTTGTTTTCTAATGCCTCTTATAATTGGTGCATCAAGATTGATATTGAAATTTCTATAAGGCCTTCCTGTGATAGAAGCATATTTATCACTATAAATTCCACTTACTCGATATGATCCATAGAATGCACCAGCATTAGCAGGATTAACATCCAATGGAGTGAATTGATAATAAGAAAAATGAACATCTTGCCCAAAACCATTTTGTATATACAATAAAATTGTCAAAACTATTGCTATATGCCTAAGTCCCATAAATGATAGTATGAAATTTGTTTCGAACACGAAAGATATAACATTTATTTTATATCTGAAAAATTTATATCAATAATATGAATTATTTAAAAGTTTTTGTTTCAGAAGCTTCGATAGATAGAAAACAAATATTGATAATAAATATATGTAAAATATTGAAATAAAACTACTTGATAATTCTTAACACTCGTATGCCTTCTTGTTTTGGGTTTCTGTGAAGATATTTAGAAAGTGGCACATCGCTGATAGTAATTTTGTGTAAAGTCTCAGACGCATGTAATAAGTGTACTGCTGTTCCATCTTTGATGATAAAACCTAAATGCGAGATGTCCAAGCCATCAATTTTTGTCGTAATTGCAATAATATCTCCTGTTTGAAGATTCTTCTCAATGTTTTTTACTTCATTTTTAGACACTTGAAAATAAGAATCAATACTTAAATTTTCTTCAACTCTTTGAATATCCTTCATACATCCGTCTCGTGAAATTGATGGATACAAATGAATATTTTTAGTCATGAAGTTTATTTGTTTTTTAATTGATTTTCCGCCCAAGTTTTGGGTTATTTCAGAAAAGTAGCCAAGTGCAATTCCTTGATTTATCCACTCAGATGTATAATGTAATCTAGAACCATATCCATCAATTACCCCATTTCTATATCGTAACTGTCTTAAATATCCTTCAAATGGCAATATGCCTTCACATGTATAGAGTGACAAAGCTAGTACATACTCGACAAAAGTCACACAGTCAAAAGCGGAATTGATGCACACAAGCGATTCAGTATCATTTTGGTCTAATGTTCTAGATTCATAAGGTGTACCGAGAAAATACCGACTATTTTCTTCAATGCAATGTACCAAACACTCTGATCTAGGTGATAGTAAGGTAATGAGAAAAACAAGAATAAATAACATTCGGCAAAGATACAAATTACTTATCTTGCGCAAAAAATCGTAGGGCATGTTTAGAAATATGTTAAATTTTGGATTTTGTTTTTTATTGCTATTAATGCAACTTCATGGACAAGACCTATCAAAAAGGGCGTTTACACTAGCAGAAGAGATTGAGGACGAAATGATTGCATGGAGAAGACATCTTCATCAGTATCCAGAGCTATCCAATAGAGAATTTAAAACTTCAGATTTTTTAGCAAAGCATTTAATGTCCATTGGTCTAAATATGGAGCGAAATATTGCTAAAACAGGCATAGTAGCAGTGCTAGACACGGAGAAACCAGGGCCGATTATCGGACTTCGCGCTGATATGGATGGATTGCCAGTCAAAGAGCGAGTAGATCTACCATTCGCATCAAAGGCAAAAGGGGAATACAATGGTCAGGAAGTAGATGTGATGCATGCCTGTGGACATGATGCACACATGGCAATACTCCTAGCCACTGCTACAGTCTTGCAAAAAATGAAAAAGGAATTAAAAGGCAAAATTGTATTTATTTTCCAACCGGCGGAAGAAGGTGCTCCAGAAGGAGAACAGGGAGGTGCAAAGTTGATGGTGGACGAAGGAATTATGACGAAATATGGGATCCAGGTGATATATGGATTGCATATATCGAGTATTACTGATGTAAATACTATTTTGTACAAGCCTATGGGAATAATGGCGGCAGTAGATATGCTAAAAATAAAAGTTAAAGGTAAGCAAGTACACGGTGCCAGACCATGGGGTGGGGTGGATCCAATAGTTACATCAGCCCAAATTATTCTTGGGTTACAGACTATAGTAAGTAGGAATGTGGATATTACAAAGGAAGCAGCGGTTGTCACCATCGGAAAGATCACTTCTGGTGTTAGGAATAATATTATACCTGAAGAGGCTGAAATGGTTGGCACAATACGCACTTTGGATGTAGAGATGAGAGAAGTGGTTCATAGGAGAATATTTGAAATTGCAGAAGGTATAGCTACAAGTGCAGGTGCTGTCGCAGAAGTTGATATTATCCCTGGATATCCCATAACCTATAATGATCCTGATCTCACTGCTAAAATGGTGCCTTCGCTTGAAAAAGCAGCTGGTCAAGACAATGTTAGGATCATGCCTGCCATGACAGGAGCAGAAGATTTTTCTTATTATGCCAAAGTGGTGCCTGGTTTATTCTTTTTCCTTGGTGGAAAACCAAAGGATGTAGCTACTTTAGATGCATCTCAACATCATACTCCCGATTTTTACCTTGATGAGAGTGGATTTGTTTTAGGTGTCAAAGCGTTTTTGCAACTAGTATTGGACACAAATTAATAGGTTGTATGTTGGATTATGAAAATGGCATAATAGGTAAATATAAAGGCAACGAACCTGGACCCTTATTGATTATTACAGCTGGCATGCATGGAAATGAGCATGCAGGAGTTGCAGCATTAGAGTTACTGTTCAAAATGTTGGAAGTAGAACCAATCACTAACCCTAATTTTGTCTACAAAGGAGAAATTATTGGAATACTTGGAAACAAACTTGCTTACGAACGAAAAGTGAGATATATTCAGCAAGATATTAACAGATTGTGGACTTCTGATACTATTAGTCATATAAAAAATACTGACAATTTGACTCTTGAAGAGTTTGAAATAAAACGCATATTGCAAGTCATTGATAATGAAATAGATGCCGTAAACCCAAATAAAATTTACCTTCTTGATTTGCATACTACATCTTCAGTAGGAGGAATATTTTGTATTACCACCCACAATGAAGAAAGCATTCATATTGGTCATGACATTCATGCTCCCGTAGTACTAAACCTTCTAGGAGATATCGGTGGGACTACACTACATTTTTTTCATGACTTTTATCAAAATATACCGATTACTTCCATTGCTTTTGAAGGTGGTCAACATGAAAATCCTGAATCTGTCAATAGATGTATTGCTGCGGTCATCAATATCATGCGCTCAATCGGAACGATCTCCTCACATGATGTAGAAAACAGGCATGACGAAATTTTACTAGAATACATGAAGAATCTTCCTAAAACTGTAGAAGTAATTTATAGATACCATGTGGATGATATCAATTTATGGCAGATGTTACCTGGATTTTCAAATTTTGAAAAAGTGGATAAAGGTCAACATTTAGCTTACTATAATGGGGAACCAGTCTTGAGTCCGACGGATGGATTATTACTGATGCCATTATATCACAATCAAGGTGATGATGGCTTTTTTATTGTAAGGGAGGTTTGAAAAAATAATAATCCTATTGCGTGATATTTGCGATATGGATTTTGTAATGCAGTAATTTAAAAATCAAATTCCATTTATGCCATAGAAATCTATCTCTAAAAAAAATACTTTCTATATCTTTGGACATGAAAACAAAGTAAAAGTATTAAGATTTTGTCAAAAATGAAACCGCCACCGCATGAAAAATGGACTTTTCAATACGATGGCGATATCTTTTTTACTCATCCTAATGGAATTATTCCAATAAAATCATTTTTAAAGATTTGGATACGTCATTTACTCTAATAGTACAAATATATACTCCGGATTTACCAAGATCATTGGCTTTAAGCATGATTTGGTGATTTCCTTTAGTCATATATTGTTTCTGGTTGAAAACTATCTTCCCAGTGACATCTTTGATTTCGATATCCACATTGGTATCAATAGGCAATTGAATAGGTATCAAGGTTGTCTCTGTAAATGGGTTTGGATTGTTTTGTAAGGCCAATATTTCATTCTGATTATTTACTAATCTCCATCCTAGATTATAAGTGGAGCGAGTGTCATCATAAGCCTCAGCACGAGTTATAGCTGAGTTGATGTCAAGTCTAAGGTTACCTGAATTTTTACCTTGCACTTCTAGAGTAAAGATAGGTGAATTGCTAGGAATATGTGTTGTATTATCAGTATCCCATGACACAGTCACAAATCCGCGATCCGTAGCATGTAAACTATAGTTTCCTGCATTCCAACTAGGTAGGATGGATGATACATTGATGATATCTACCTGATTTGGATCTAGCTGAATGGTCATTTGAATACCAGATAATGTCATTTCATCTTCAACATAGACATCAATCCTTTGAATTTGACCAGCTTCTATTTGTTTTGAATTAGAATACAAGTCCAAAGATTTTTTCGCCCTACTGTCAGTGTTGTCATTCGCGTCATTACTAGCAGAGTTATTGACATCACCAATCTTAATACCCACGAAATTTTGACCAAAATGATCCAAAGATATGTTGCTATATGTGTATTTTTCCGTAAAAGGGAATGGATGATCTTCATTTGCAAATGATTGATCTTCAGGTAAAAATCTCCATGACTTTTGATTGTTTGGAAATTCAGTTGTGATACCTAAAATCGCCTTTCTAATAGCGGATAAGTCACCTACTGTTATATTGGCATTGTTATCGGCATCAGCCGCAATGATTTTCAAAGGATCATTAAGGGTTTCGATGTTTAGAATATGTCTTTGTATGTATACTAAGTCTAGTGTAGATACACCATTCAATAAGTCTCCGTTTTTACTAGCTGAAATCTCCACATTTGAACCAGTTGGAATATTTTCAAAAGAGTAATAACCACTAGCATCACTTGCTAAAGTTTTATTTAATTCAGGTGTATTGCTGGTCATTGATAGTACAACATCACTTAATGGTAAAGCATTAACTGTTTTCATATTTCCATCAATTTCACGATTAGTTGCGATTCCATCTTTACAGAAATTTGAATTATCTTGAAGCACAATGCGGACATCACAATAATCTTGATTGCCGGCTAGGTCAGTCACCCACATAGAAATATTAATTTCCTGAGATACGCCATCTGTTATATCATTACAATCGAATACGATACCTGAAGATCTTTTTGACGGAATCCATATTTGAGCACCACCTGCTAGATATTCTGCCTTAGTTGCAATTACTCCATTACCTTTGAAATAATGTTCCTCATGTATTTTATCTGCATTCGGAACAGCACCATAAAAAGTAAAGATCAAATCTTTTTGAGCTGTACAATTATCAAAACTACCTTTGTCATAATCTATTGCCCAAATAGAAATAGTTCCATCAGAATTCATTACAGCAGTAGTAAGAGAAGACAAACAATAAGGTGTTGGTTTCTTACTATCTTCAACTTCAATTTTGTGGGTACAATAGGCGATGTTTCCACACTTATCTTCCACAGTCCATTTGATAGAATGGTTGCCATCTTTTAGCACTCTATCAAATTTATAGGTATAAGCTACTGCATCCACTGTTCCGTTATCGTCTACATCCAATTCATATTTCCAATTCAAATCAATATTGTCTTCAGGGCAATCATCTATGGCATACATGCTAAATGATATTTTTTCTTCACAATTTCCAAGAGATTTGAAAGATCTGTCAATGCATGAAAATTCAAAACTTGGTGGAATGTCATTGTGAATCTTAATGATCTGTATTTTTTGGTAATAACCTGAGGATCCATTCCCTGAATCATCGTATGTACACCAGTCAATGACAGTCCATGTTCTTAAAATTTTCTCGCAAGCACCATCCACAAATTTGAAGACCTGATCTTTATATGTGGCTGCTACTAGACTGCAATAATCATCTTTGAAAGTAGGTCTGTTATACCCAGCTGGAAGTGCATCTGGAGATAAATCTGAATGACATTTGTTCGTGGTATAATCATCAGGCCATGTAATGTCTCCTGCTACAAATGGCTTATCATCTACAAGAGTAATGTTCTGTACACAACTATGGCGTAAGTTCTGCAAATCCGTTACAGTCCAAGTTCTTGTTACATAACCTACACCGCAATTATTGATATATGGGTCATCCTGGTTTTTAATGGATTCCACGGTACAATTATCTACATATTCAGGGTAACCTGTCAATACAAAGTCCTTAAAATCAGCTTGGCAATTCAATGTCACATCTGCAGGGCATTTTGTAATATATGGTGGCAATTTATCTTGTACTTCTACTTCAACCATGCAAGTATTTTGATTATTGGATAAGTCTGTTACTCTGAATTCTACCATGATGGTTGTACCTATTTCATCACAACAGAACACCACTTCAGGTCCAAAATTAGTTCCAACTCCACATTTATCGCTCATTTTTCTTGCTTCAAAATACTTTATACCACAATTATCCAAGCTGCCATCATCAAAGGTTTCAGCATCGATTACCGCCTTGCCATTACCAGTTAAGGAAGCAATGGTATGTTTGTCACACACTGCCACAGGTCGAACTTGGTCTGCCACAGTCACAAAGTAAGAACATGTGGAAGTATTACCGCATGCATCAGTAAGATTCCAGAAAATTTCATTTTCGCCGAAAGGAAGGCCGCTTATTTGTTGGGTAAATTGATTTACACCATCATAATTATGTTCTGTATTACCATAGGCGCTCTCGTGAAGATAGGATAAATTGGCTTCTATATCATCAGAGCAATCGAAAATTATTTCGGGGAATTCAGCATTGTATGTTGCGAAACAATCATATTCATCAGCCGAGACAGTGATATCAGCCGGGCATTTCATTTCAGGGCCTTTTTGATCAAGCACTTTAATGATTTGAATATGTACTATCACCTGTCCACTGCACCATTCTACAACTTTGTGTGTTCTTATGATCTTGTATGAATTGGCACAAACATGAATGGTGTCATCTACAGGTTCTACGATCTGTACATTTCCACACAAATCACCAAATGGCAATCCTGTCACATCTGTACTAGGTAGCTGGTCTTGGTAATCAACGCACGAAAGTGGATCTGGATTTCCATTAAGTCCATCGAAATTTGGAGGGAATTGTAAGGTACTCAATCCATTTCTATAAACATAGATATATTGGCAACAATCATTTGACTTATTACCAATTGCGTCTTCTCCTGTCCAACATCTTCTTATGACTTGGGAATAAATACTGGCACAATCTTCCTCAACTACTGTATCAGTGTAGTGCAAAGTTGCAGAAGAACAATTGTCTATTCCTTCTACTTGGTAAATATTATCTCCTAGATCCACAAAAGTAACCGCATCAGTTGTGGGAAATGGCATGTAACCACCTGTCTGTGAAAAGATGATGTCTATGTGGTTTATATAACCGGAAACACCTGACACTTTGTCGAATATATTTACTACCCATTCACCTTCCAATGGCTTTCCATTAAATACGGAGAGTGGTAACATGGCTCTAAATGTTCCTGCTGCAGCAGGACTTGTACTTTGACAAGTAGAAATAAGTTGGGTAGATAATGCACTAGCTTGTTCATCTAGCGTGACCATCAGATCTGCATTAGGGCATGTAAGTCCATCAAAGAGTGGCACGGTGACACCGTCTGGTGATGTCAAAGTCGCTGCTAACTGTGAAATATTTGGATGAGAAATATCGATGAATACATTGACATCCGTAATGGTAGAATTTGGTAAATTGGCCACATTCACTCCAACAGATCTAAATCCATTATCTGGAATCACTTTGTTGATAATATTTGCACTTACAGGAACTCTACTGCTCAATGGTGATCCTGGTGCCAAATCTGTACTACATGTAGTGTACACATCATGGCATTCTAATTGTGGACCAAATTTATCTTGAATTAAAACATTTCCCCAACAACTATTGCCCCTGTTATTGATGACTTGTACTTTTAGGGTTTTATTGTTTTGTGAATAATCTACAATATTTCCTAGATTTTTACCATTTTCAGCAAAAATTTGAACTTCATAGTTATTCGAACATCCGTACTCGTCTCCTTTTAAAATCATATCAGAAGTTACGACGGTTTCGCATTTTTCGTCCAATGAAACTTGGACTAATTCCAAACAAGCCATCACATTTGTTACGTTAGGAAATTCTCTTACAGTGATGGTAAATGGACAAGCGGTGCTATTGCCATTAGCGTCGGTGACTACATAATCCATATTGTGTGTACCTATTGGGAAATAATCACTTGAAACAAAAGCATTGTTAGTTTTTTTGAAAATGTAATCATCTGGTAAACCATTGACGACCATCAGCGTTGCGTCTCCACCTGCTGTACCTTCATACATATAATTTAACGAAGCACAACTTGATGTTATGGTTGCATCTGAAAAACCTGGGATAATCCCAACATTGTTCCGACCCATTTTAAATACACTTATGACAGGTGGGTTTGCCACTACTTCGAGAGTATAATTTTCTAGCGCAGGTAATTTGATCACATTTCCAACAGGAATATTGATTTGATACACTTGTTTTATCAAATTGGGAATAGTGGCTGTGTGACTTCCGAGGAGATTATTACTATTGTCATAAAAGTTGAGTGTTACCACTGGTGCATTTGCCGATTCGTACACACCAAGTTTTACGTATTTTACCGTCACATCCGTAGGAGAGCCATTGTAAAATGTAGATGAATATTTTGTAATACCAGTTGGACAATAGTAAGTCGAATTGACAGTGGAAGTATCTTGTCCAAAATAATACTTTAATGGAGTAGCATTGATATCATCTAACTGCCATGCATAATTGACAATAGTTCCACATTCACTTGGTGCAAGGGTTATGTCTTGATTTGTTGGACAGATGATTGCCATACTTGTCTCTGATAAAGAAAACCATGACAAAACCGTTGTGAAATCCAACTGATGTAAAAGCACGGATTGACCAGTTTGATAACGTTCCAGTGCATGGTTGGCACCCACGGATGCTTTTGAATTTTCATTACCGAAAATCAATAAAGAAAAAGTGAGGAAAAAGGTAAAAAAATGTTTCATTTTTTCGTGTTTTTGGAATGAGCAAGATCGAATTGTATTCAATGTAAATATTATGTTTTATCTTTATACTATATTTTATAATTTATATTTATCAGATATTCAATAAATTATAAATTATGTTTGTCATTATTTCTAAGTTATTAAATTGTAGTGTATTGTATTGCAAACATTATACCATATTTGTATATGTTCATTACCCTGATTGGTGTAAATAGGGTAGAATAATGGTCATTTAGTAGGTGGTTTCCAATAATTGTTTTTGAAGACACTTATGTACTGAATAAATATAATATATTTGATGGTCTATATTAAGGACCAATTTTACGTTTTGAAATTTCAGAATCAATGGATATCCCAGTAACCCAATGTCGCAATTGTCAAGAACAGTTGACCAAAGAGATGCACTATTGTCAATTTTGTGGGCAGAAAACAGATGCCCATAAACTTGGTGTGCTTGATTTGTTGTATAATTTCTGGAACTCGGTGACAAATTTGGATGGTTCTGCCATCAATACACTAAAGTATGTGTGGAAGCCATGGGCATTGACCCGTTATTACGTAGCTGGTAGGCGCAAGTCATTCTTAAATCCCATTCGCGTGTTACTTATCACTATGGCTTTGTACTTTGGTATGGTTGTTTCATCTGTGGATTTTGATAGCATAAAAGTTTCAGATAGATTGTTTGAAAAATACACAGCTGGCAAGTTGCACAAAAGTTATACAATTATCTTTGACAGTCTTCCTATCGAATGTCAAAACCATGCCATGCACATTGATTCAACCATTTTTGCTGATTCAGCTTCTATGGAACTTGACACCGCTATCAATTTTGTGTTCAATAGTTATAATTATAGAGTAGCCACCAATGATATAATGGAGCTTTCAATAGATAGCATTTATCGGAAGTACAATTTTACTTCCTTTGAGCAAAAACTGATTTCAAAACAACTCATTAAAGCTACAAAAAACAGTTCGCGTGCTTTTCAGGATATCTTTGGATATACGGTTTGGGGGACTTTATTTACAATTTTTGCCATTTCACTAGTGTATAAAATCATGTATATAAGACAAAAGAGATACTACGTCGAACATTTGGTCTTGCATATGAATATTCATTCATTAGTGTTTTTAATGGGAATAATATTGTCTTTTGTCATGCCGAGTCACTTTTTATTTAAAGATGACGAACTACAAGAAAGTTATCTTTTTCAATTTGGAATAATGATCAATATTCTGGTATTTGTATCTATGTTGTTCTATTATAAACAAGGTATCCTGAAAACAACGGTCAAATATTTCATTGGACTTTATTCTTATATCATTTTGTTTTCATTTTCTGTTATCTTCAGTATGTTGATAGGTTTTTTTCTTTTTTAAATGAAAAGATGTGTAGGGTGATCTCGTTCGGTGCTCTTTTGCACTTCTATCATTGTTTAAATAGCTGTTTTTTGGTTTTGTAAATTGAAATGCGTATTGAGTTTTTTTAAAAAATAAAACCTAACATTGTTAGATAATCGCTCTTTGAAAAAAAGCTATTGATGATTTGGATTTTTACTATTTTTTTCTATATAATATACTGTTACATAGCCAATTATGCAGCTTATTATTGTAAGCGCTATTTTAGGGTCTTGCATCCAGTATCCGGAAGGTAAGACATGAGCTTCGCTAAGTATTTTTATGTTTTCATGGTTGAGAATGTTCCAGTCAGATTGGTTAGAAATTGGGATAGATGTACCAGATGTCTTGTCTACTACTAAAGAGACATTTCGCCATGGCCAAATTTTAAATAAGGAGCCAATCAAAAATCCAGTTAGGAGTGTAAAAGTCATGGATCTATATTTTGCAAATAACCAAGATAAAACTCTTGAAAAACCGATAATACCTACAAGACAACCTAAAGCAAATACAGTCACGATCACAAAACTTGCCATATCTTGGTCAGTTATGACACGCTTCAAAGATGGTATCACTACAGTATATGTCCCTAATAATAAAAGCATGAAACTACCCGATACTCCCGGCAAAATAAAAGCTGAAATGGCAATCATCCCACATAAAAAAATATAAAATAGGTTTGTACTACTATCAACTGGAGATAAAAGTGAAATGCTCACAGCAATACCTATACCCACAATCAATGCAAAAATGTTGACTAGGTTATATTGTAGGATTTCTTTTTTCAACATCCAAGCGGATGCTAGCACAAGACCAAAGAAAAATCCCCAGAGTGGTTCGGGATAGTATTCCAAAAAATATGTAACGACTAATATCCCTAAAAGTATTCCTAAAGCCATTCCAGAACCTAGCAATAATAAAAAAGGACCATTAACTTTTTTCCAAGCTTCTACCCATTTACCTTGTGTTAAAAGTGAAAAAAAAGTGAAATCAAATGCTTTGATACTACTCAATAAATCTTCGTAAATACCTGAAATAAAAGCAATGGTACCACCAGAAACACCAGGTATTACCTCAGCAATTCCCATTGCAAAACCTTTTAAAATTGTGCTCGGCTTGAATTCCATTTTAAAAATAAAAACTATGGTTTAAATAATAAAAAAGACCTTTAAATATTTTTTAAAGGTCTTTCTTTTTTTTTAGCACAAGTCTCAGACGTTACCCTTTTTTTTGAAAGGGGCCAGATCCGGCGATCCGACCCTCTAACTATGAAAAAAACTACTGTCTCTTTAGATGTAAAATCTATATTTTTTATTTTGATTTATGTCTCCGACGTTACTTTTTTGAAAGGGGCCAGATCCGGCGATCCGACCCTCTAACTATGAAAAAAACTACTGTCTCTTTAAATCAAAACTGATTATTCAAATTCATTAAACTTTCAACATCAACAATTTATAAAAAGTTTAATCTTTATAATAAATTACCAAGTTAAAAGTAAATTTTAACACTTTTGTTAAATTTTCTGCAAATATACATGCTTTTCTATCAAGTCAAAATATTTTTTATTTTTTTTATTTTTTTTTAAAATCGTTGGATAAGTGGTTTTTCATTCTGAAGTGAGAATTATTGTTGCAGTGCACATTGCCTACTTTATGGAATTATGAATACCTTTGTTGATAAATTTGAATATCATGATTTTATTGAATGGGAAGCAATTCGCAGAGGAATTAAAGCTGAAATTAAAAGATGAAGTAGCTGTTTTTCAGCAAAAAAACCATAGAGTTCCTCACCTTGCTGCAATTTTAGTAGGTGATAATCCAGCAAGTAGGGCTTACGTTGGAAATAAAGTTAAATCTTGCCAACAGGTTGGCTTCAAATCGACATTGGTACATTTACCACAGGATGTAGATGAAGCGACGTTATTAGATAAAATCCATGAGTTCAATGTTGACCCTGAAATAGATGGGTTTATTGTCCAACTTCCGTTACCAAAACATATTGATGAAGTGAAAGTCACACTTGCTATTGACTATCGAAAAGATGTGGATGGTTTTCATCCAGTCAATTTCGGTCGAATGGCTCAGTCATTGCCATGTTTTTTACCAGCTACACCTTATGGCATAACTTTGCTCATGGAAAAGTATGGTATTGTGACCGCAGGTAAACATGTAGTAGTAGTTGGAAGAAGTAATATTGTCGGAACTCCTATAAGTATCATGCTATCTCGTAAATCTAGAATCGGTGATGCTACTGTTACTTTAGCACATAGTAGAACCAAAGATCTAAAAGACTTATTACTCACAGCTGACATCGTCATTGCTGCCATTGGTATTCCCAAATTTATTACTGCTGAAATGGTAAAAGACCAAGCTGTGGTCATTGATGTGGGAATAAATAGGGTGGAATTGGATGATAAAAGATCCGTGTTAGTTGGGGATGTAGATTTTGATAATGTGGCTTCAAAATGTAGTTTTATTACACCAGTGCCTGGTGGGGTAGGGCCCATGACAGTAATGGGTTTAATGATGAACACCTTTAAGTCAGCATCAAAAGAAGTATATATATAGTAGTATGGAAGTTTATTTAGAATATACATTCAGTACATTAGATGAAATACCTATGTCGGTATTGTCAACGATGTACGGTTTTGAGTCATTTGAAGAACTAGAAGACGATTCTTGGAAGGGATTCATCAGTAAGCCTAATTGGGTGGCATTTGGAGATGGAGGGGAAATACACACCTATCTTCTTGAAAATAATATAACATTCAGTTTTTCTGAAATTCCTCCAACAAATTGGAATGCGATTTGGGAAGCATCTTTCACGCCTGTTGTAGTGGAGGATTTCTGTTGCGTTAGAGCTGATTTTCATCCTTCTGATCCGACAGTAAAATATGACCTAGTGATCAATCCTAAAATGGCTTTCGGTACTGGTCATCATGCTACTACTTGGATGGTTATGAAGATGATGTCTGACATGGATTTCAAGGATAAAACTGTTTTAGACTTTGGCTGTGGAACTGGAATTTTGGCTATTCTATCTTCAAAATGTGGTGCTAAGAAGATAGATGCAATTGACATAGAAGTAGAATCATATTTAAACACTTTGGAGAATGCACAAGTAAATAACGTACAAAATATTGTAGCAATTCATGGGATTTTGAAGGACGCTAATGTTCAAAAGTATGACATTATTCTTGCTAATATCAATCGACATATTTTATTGGAAGATTGTAATGAGCTTGTATCTTTTTTAAATGTTGGAGGCCAATTGGTCTTAAGTGGAATATTACAATCTGAAAGTGACATGATCAGATCAAAATACGCATCTATCGGTTTACTACACACTCATCATCTAGAGCGTGATGGTTGGATAGCATTATCATTTGTTAAATGAAAAGCGAGTCTATAAAAAATGAATAAAAATCACTAAGTTTGTTGTATGAATGATATAGCCGAACTTCTTGCACGGATTTTATTAGCTTTTTTATTTATTTATGAGGGCTTAGACACTTTAGTATTTGTTGACAAAACCAAAACTACACTGTCATCATATAACATACTTTGGAAGCAGGATTTGTTGCTCATTGGTTTAGTTACTATTCTTTTAGTTGGCGGAATCTTAGTTCTTATTGGATATTTGGCACGTTTTGGTGCGCTTTTGTTGCTACTGTACTGGTTACCTTATACATTAATCGTGTACTCATTTTGGGATGATGCTCCAAATGTTCAACGTGTACATGCCTTATATTTTATGAGAAACTTAGCATTATGCGGAGGATTACTTTTGCTTATCACCAATGGAGCTGGCAAGTACAGTGTAAAAAGATTGATTTCTATTATGAAGCTGCCTAAATAATGATATCTCACAATTTTAGCTCGTATTTATATTTCTTAGCCATATTTACATTTTTGGGCTGCGCAGGAAGCAAACAAATCAAGAATGGTGAGTTGGCTTTTGATCATAAAATGTTTGGAACAGCTATTCCATTGCTCTTAGAAGAATTTGACCAAAGTTCCAATCCTAATGTAAAAGCAAGAAAAGCTAAATTGATCGCAAAATCATATGATGTTTTGCAGAAAATTGATGAAAGTGTACTATGGTATGACAAATCATATCAACATTTACATGAGCCTGAAGTACTTTACTCATTAGGTTTGGCGTATAAGAAGGCCGAAAAATACGGAATGGCTTTAGACATTTTTGATCAACTCATCAAAGTGCCTAACTATTCTACATTGGCTACAAGAGAGAGTAGAATATGTGTTCAGGCCTTACAATGGCTTCAAAAACCTGATCCCACTCATATAAAAAAATTACCTTTTAATGGACTGGAATCTGATTTTGCACCAGCTTTATATCTTGAAAACAGCTTGATCTTTACTTCCAATAGACCTGAAGCTACAGGAAAAACTCTGTATCCTTGGACAGGAGAGAAGTATACGGATTTGTTTTATGTAGATTTGTCTTCTCCCAATGAAGTAATACCATTTGACCCCATCCTAAACTCAAAATTCAATGATGGTAGCATTTGCTTCACAAAGGATCTTCAGTATTGTTTTTTTACTAGATGTGATGTTTCTACTGAAAGTGATGTCCTTTGTAGGATTATGATGTCAAAAAGTATTGAAGGTTTTTGGTCTGAACCCGAACAATTACCTTTCAGTCGGGCTGGAATAAATTATGGGCAGCCTACATTAATTGAAAATGATAGTGTACTCATCTTTTCAGCTAATAGTGAGCCACAAGGCACTAAGGATTTGTATTATAGTGAATGGCAAAGTGATGGTATATTTTCTACGCCAGTGCCAATGCCAGAAAATCTGAATACCAAAGGAAATGAAGTATTTCCAACATCTGATGGTGATACTTTATATTTTTCATCTGACTATTTGCCAGGTATGGGTGGTTTCGATATTTTCAAAACATATCTTCGCCATGATGGTACTTGGGCTCCCCCACAAAATTTAAAGTCGCCTATCAATTCAGGAGGGGATGATTTTTCATACCTAGTTGATAAAAGTGGAAAAAATAAAAGTAACATTATAAAAAAAGGTTATTTTGTTTCATCAAGAGGAAGTATCGGCGGTGATGATATATACAGTTTTGAAACCTATTTGGCTCCAAAGGTTGAAAAACATGATAGCGCACAAACTCAAGATATTTTTGTGACAGTCAAAACCTATTATGTGCCTATGGATACCGATAGTAAGGATGTCCAATCCGTGAAAAAGCCTTTAGGAAATGTACAGATATCGATGCAATTTCAAAATGATGGAGATTTGCAATCCCTCATTTCAGATGATAGAGGATTCACATTTACCGAAATCCAAAATAGTGGAGAAGTCTCCATTGTAGCATCCAAATCTGGATATTTAATAGCGAAAACGATATTTCAAACCCAACCTCCAAAAAATTCTTCTAAAAATGAACCATATACACACAATATCGAACTAATTTTACAAAAAATTGAGTTTGAAAAGGAAGTTGTATTGGAAAACATATATTATGATTTTGATAAGTGGGATTTAAAAGATGAATCTCGAATCACATTAAAACATATCATAGATATGATGCAGCAAAATCCTAAAATTTCTATACAAATAAATAGTTATACAGATTGTAGAGGTGATGTGGACTATAATATTGAATTATCTCAAAAACGAGCCCAGTCGGTCATTGATTATTTGATTCAAAACAACATTGATGCATCTAGACTTAAGGCAAAAGGTTATGGTGAGTCAAATCCTGTTATTTCTTGTCCATGCCAAAATTGTTCAGAAGTAGAGCATCAACAAAATAGACGAACCACCTTTAAAATTTTGAAAGGATGATGCGTTTTAATAAAAAGTCATAGTCTTAATATTGCCCAGTGCTAAGTAAAACAAGAGTGCATGCTTCTTCTACAAGGATACCATTTGCTGTCAATATTGGGTAAAATTCACTATTTTCTGTACCAGGATTAAACACAACTCTTTTAGGCTTCGTTTGTAATATATAATCATAATATTCTATTTGTATTGATGGATTGATATATAGTGTTATCGTATCAATATTTTCGAAAATTTTCTTTTCTGTATGTATCTCAATATCTTCAATGTATCCAGATCGGATTCCTAGGGCTGTAACTGGATGTCCGTGGTGAAGTAAAGATTTTACTGCTAAGAAGGCGTACTTCTCTGGCCTGTTTACAGCACCAATCACAAGAGTAGACTTGGAATTCTCTTTTTGACTCATTTTTGAAGTTAATGATTTGCCAATTTGTAACAGTACTTCCACTAGATTGTTTATTGTATTTATATCTACCTGTTTAATAATATAATATAAATTATTTAAAATTATAATATATATTTTTAAGTAATTGTTTTATAAAATCATAAAAAGTTTAATATATTATAAAAAAAGTGAATAAAATTATATTCAATCACATTCTTTTTCTACCTTTGTGCGTTAATAAGTGTTTTTAATAAATTATAAGCGCTAAAAGTTTTTTAATTGGACAATTTGGCGTTATATTTGCTGATGTGTTAGTGAACTGATTGTAATGACCCAAAAATATCTTTTCTGTATCTTAAAGCGTCCTTTTTTCCTATCTTGGGTCGTGTTATTATTCCATTTAGTTGATATTAATGCTCAGTGTTCTTTTGAAAAGGCACCACCAGGACAAATTTGTAGTACCGCATTACCTATTAGCGGGGTTGAGCTTAATGGATACACGAGCACATTACCAATAGTATATGCGCAAACTCAGATTCAAGAAGATGGATCTCCTTGGGGAGGTCTGTGTAATGGCAATGGTTCTGCACAAAACATCATTTGGTTTTCATTTGTACCATGCTCGTCTACTGTTGAGTTAGAAATAACTGTAGGCAGTTGTTATGTATTAGATACTTTGACCGGCAATAATTTGGGATCACCACCAAATGCAGGATTGCAGGTTGGGTTATTCAAAGGATGCACTAACAGTGAATATATTGATTGTTCAGCTTCTCCTACATCAGGCTCGGGTATGACAGGCACTTTTAGAGTAAAAGGCAACACGTTTGTTCCTGGGGAGCCAGCATATTTATATTTGGATGGCTATAATTTACAACTTACTACTATCACTGTGTGCGACTTTAACATCCGTGTGATTTCAGGTATTGATACATCGCCTGTTTCGGCGCCTGATGCTTCTACACTTCGAAAAGGTGATATAACAGGTCCAGTATCAGTGAGTTGTCAAGATCATAATACTCCAATTTCTTTTGATTTGACAGCACCAGAATGTGCGTATATTTTTAACCCCGGCTGTGGGCCATCAATTGATTTTAATCCTGTAGACAGCTTATGTTATGTATGGAGTATAAGCCCGAGTGATGGTCGTTATTTTAGTAATCAAGATAGTGTTGGATCGAATGCAGATATTGTATTCACAAAATCTGGGATTTATACCATTTCTGCGGATGTATTCTTGAATCCAGCCTTTGGCACAACCAATGCAAACGCTGCCTGTGCTGCTATCAGGACTTGGACTGTAGAAGTACTTGATTCTGATACCATAACTGCTGCTCCAATTTATGTATGTCCTGGAGAAATTTTTGATTATTGTGGTCAACAAGTGACATCCAATAGCACCCTCTATTGTCATTCTTCACCTTGTGAAATTATCAAACAAGAATTTATTTTTAGCACAAGCAGGAAACTGGATCATGGAGTAATATATATTTGTCCTTCAGATAATTATACATTTCAAAATAATACATATACTCAAGATGGATACTATGAAGTTGTAGATGATAGCGACTGTACACTTTTACACTCATTTACCTTAGAAAGATTAAAGTTAACAACTTATATTGATGCTACCATAGATACGTTGACTTGTAGAGACATGGAATCTGCGATTTCCGTTGGTATCACTGCAAGTCATAATGGTCTTGTTACATATAATTGGCTAGATGGTAATAACACGTCCATTGGTCAAGGATCCTCTGCTACTGTAAATCAACCTGGCAATTACAAGGTAGATGTTCAATTCCAATACCAAGGAGCAACTTGTACTAATACCGAATTTTTTACTATATCAAGTGATGTTAAATTGCCAGATGCAAATTTGAATGTACCTACATATAGATGTTATCACAAGAAATTTAATTACACACTACCGATAATAACAGCTGTTTCCACTGATCCTCTGGAAAATGCATATTGGACTTCGCCATCAGGCGTGAATTTCAATGGATTGAATATTAAAGTGGATTCTATAGATGCTATTTCAGGAAATCCTTATGTACTTACTTTGGTAGGTAAAAATGGTTGTATTACAACAAAGGAAATCGTAGTGCCTATAAATCTTAAAAAAGCGAAGCTTACTATCGAAGGCGACGACATATTAAACTGTTATAAGCCATTCGTGAATAACATGAAGGTTAATTCTGATTTAGTCCCAAAAGACATTCGTTGGTATAGGATACTAAATGGAAATTCAGAAGAATTTATAACAAATGGACCGGATAAATTTGCATTAGATAACAATACTTTCGATAAACCAGGCAAGTATGTGGCTGAAGTAGTGGCAGAAGAAAGTTATTGTATTTCTGATATACATAAAGATGTGACTGAAGATAAGATAGCGCCACATGTTGATTTGGGACTTGATAAAAAATGGCATTGTAATACAACATCAATAAATCTTGATGCTGTTGTAAATAATGTAAATGCGGCGTCTTATTATTGGTCATCTATTGATGGTACTTTAGGGCAAAATAATACTAAAAATTCAATTGCTCTCAATACTGGCTCCTACATACTGGAAGTACTAAATACGGAGAATGGATGTAGAAAATCTGACGAAGTAAGAATAGAAAAAGAGACTAATGTGCCTACCGCTATCATCGCAGTGTCTCAAGATATCTCATGCCATAATGAGGCCAATGGTAGAATTGAGATTACAGACGTCATTGGCGGATTTGCACCATACCATTATACTTTAAACGGCAATACTGTTCAAAATAGTATTTCAAATTTGACTGAGGGTATATATACGCTAGAAGTCAGTGACATGAATGATTGTAAGTATTCTATTCAAACCTCCATTTTTGAGCCTGAACCATTTGTTTTAGATGTACCGCAAGAGATTGAAATAGCACTATTTGAAAGCATTGGATTATCGTTGATTTCAAATTATACAGATGTGATTTCCGTAACTTGGCAAGACAGTAAAGGGGAAATAATTAGCCGTGATTTTGAATTTGACTATACGTCCACAGAATCGGATATCATCGAAGTCATTGCTATTTCTTCAAATGGATGTGAGAGTAGGGCAAAAATTACTGTGAAAGTAGATAATGAATTGAAATTGTTTTTTCCAAATATTTTCACACCAAATGGTGATGGGGTGAATGATAGATTTGTGGTGTGGAAAAATAAAATACCTGCAGTTCTCGATGAAATGCATGTTTTTGATCGATTTGGTAATGAAGTTTTTAATGCCAAAGATTTGGACTTTAATGATCCAAATACGGGTTGGGATGGTTCATTTAGAGACTCTCACGCTGAAGATGGAACTTATGTATATATTTGTAAATATACAGACTACACTGGAGCACAACAACTCGTAAAAGGGGATATAACACTCCTAAGAAAGTAACATTTACAGTTTTTCCTTTTTTTTCCTTTGCTTCTAAATTTTGGTTCAAACCATACATTTATAAGGCAAAGCTATTGACGGCATGATTTTTGTATTATATTTTATTATAATATATAATACGTTTAAAATTTGTACAATGAGCCGATTATCATATGTTTTTATTAGTTTTGGATTAACTTTATTACTTCTGCAATCATGTACCACTGTTCAGGTGGGCAGAAAGACTGTGTATTCATCAGAAGGCAAAAGAGAACACAACACTAGACCATCTACTGGCAAGAATTCTAAGAAAGTGACAACTGAATATAGGTCGTCCACCTCCGTCGTTTCTTCAGGCAGTGAAGTCCAAACTAGAGATGAGATAGTATTGACGGCTTTGAAATATGCTGGAATGGAGTATCGTACAGGTGGTAAAAATCCTGAGACAGGTTTTGATTGTAGTGGATTTACAAGTTTTGTCTATGAGAGGATAGGAATTCCATTAGCTTCTTCTTCATCATTACAATCACAGCAAGGAAGGAAAAAATCTATTAACAATCTAGAGCCAGGTGATCTTGTTTTTTTTGGACAAGGTAAAAGCATATCACATGTAGCCATAGTGACGGGTAGGAATGTTGATGATCTCGAAGTCATCCATAGTACCACATCTGGTGGAGTAAAAGTGGATAATATAACAAGATCTGAATATTGGAACTCAAGGACTCTATTTGGCGTTGATGTCATTTCAAGATAGTATGGTGATTATTAAATTGAGTTCAATAATTAATGCTGTAAAACGTATATTTGCAGTTGAAAATAAAAAATCCAAAAAGATGTTAAATTTGATTCTCTTTGGCCCTCCGGGATCCGGCAAAGGTACACAAGCAGAAAATATCATTGAAAAGTACAATATTTTACACCTAAGCACAGGTGATATGTTCAGATTTGAACTTTCAAATAATACTGAATTAGGACAGTTGGCAAAATCATATATGAATCGTGGTGAATTGGTACCTGATTCTGTTACAATTGCTATGTTGGAACAAAGAGTAAATGCCAATCCTGACGCAAAAGGAATCATTTTTGATGGATTTCCACGCACGGTTGCACAGGCAGAAGCACTGGATTCATTTTTAGCATCAAAAGGTACAGAAATATCATTGCTCATTGCTCTAGATGTGCCTGAGGAAGAGTTATTGCGTAGACTTTTAGACAGAGGAAAATCATCTGGACGAGCAGATGACAGTGATGTTAATATTATAAAAAATAGAATTTCTGTATATGGTACTGAAACCAGCCCTGTCTTTGATTTTTATTTCGCAAAGCATAAAGCAAAGAAGATTGATGGTTTAGGTACGGTAGAAGAAATTTTCGATAGAATTTCGGGAAGCATTGATCCATTAGTATAATAGTATTTTGGCAGACCAGAATTTTGTTGATTACGTAAGAATTTGTTGTAAATCTGGCAATGGTGGTGCTGGTTCATCACATTTTTATAGAGACAAGACTAACAGCAAAGGCGGACCAGATGGAGGAGATGGAGGAAGGGGTGGACACATTATCCTACGAGGAAATTCTAATGTATGGACCCTTTTAGCTCTTAAATACCGCAAACATGTACTAGCATCACATGGTGTCAGTGGAGCTGGTAATAATGCAACGGGTGCTAATGGTGATGATATAATTCTCGATGTACCTCTTGGTACCGTCGCTAAGGATGCGGAGACGGGTGAAATAAAATTTGAAATCACTTCACACAACCAAAAGAAAATTCTTGTACCAGGAGGTCGTGGTGGTAAAGGCAATGCTTTTTTCAAATCATCATCCAATAAAGTGCCTGATTATGCTCAACCTGGCGAATCGGGTAGGGAGGAGTGGAAAATTTTAGAACTCAAAGTCCTAGCGGATGTGGGATTGGTGGGTTTTCCTAATATTGGAAAGTCTTCTTTATTAGCAGCGGTAAGTGCAGCAAAACCAGAAATAGCCAACTATGCTTTTACGACTCTGATTCCAAATTTAGGTATTGTACCATATAGGGAGCATCGCTCATTTATTATGGCGGATATACCTGGAATAATCGAAAACGCTCACTTAGGTAAAGGACTAGGATTGAGATTTTTACGCCATATCGAGAGAAATGCTGTATTGCTGTTTATGGTATCAATCGAATCAAATGATATTACAAGTGATTATAATATATTATTAAATGAATTGCAGATGTATAACCCAGAGCTAATGGTAAAACCGAGACTGTTGGCGATTACTAAATGCGATATTGTTGATGAAGAATACCTATCATTGATTAGTCCAGAAATTAAAGTTGACGTACCTTTTTATTTTATTTCTTCTGTCACGGGATTTGGCCTACAAAACCTTAAGGATGCACTTTGGAAGGCCATGAATCAAGATGACAACAACGGAGAGTAAACTATACCTTGCACGCAAGGCGACTGATTAAAAATATCCCTTTTGCGCTAATACTATAGACTTCGGTGTAAAGCAACGTTATTTCTATCGGTTTGTCGCTGAGTGCTACTTGAAAAATACCCTTTCCTATCACAATACCCGTATTATCTATAATTTTAGCATTAGATTCCAGTACTTGAACCTTATGATACGTTAGTTTTTCGGTGGATATGTTATGAATTACATCAGATTTGGACTCTTTCCAACCGTTGGAATGAACATATTGCACATCGTCATGGAGCAATATATTGAGAGAATCTACGTTTTTATTCTCCATCCAAACAAATTTTCGTTTATGTAGTGCTATGAGATTATCGGTAAGGGTTGGTACCATTGTTATTTGATCGGTTTGAATTAGGCGCACTTGTTTATTGTGATGGCAACCAAGGTAAAAACCAGAAGAAATAATAAGAAACAATAAAAATTTATACATGGCTTTGTTTAAAAAGTAAAGAGTCAGACAAGGGATACTTGTCTGACTCTTTTGGTGGAATATGATGTATATTAGTTAAAATATGTATCTAAGGCCAACTTGCATTCCCCATGTAGTCGCCGTTGAAAGGAGGTTACTAAATGTAGTGGTGGGAAATTTGTTTGAAACCGTGTTTAATTGGAATGTTGCTGTCCCATCAGAAGCCACAGTTGGTTTTAGTATTGCACCATTGGAATAATTGGTATATTGCAAAATGCCCCAATTGGAATTTAGTAGGTTTCCAACATTTAGGATGTCTAAACTCAATTGAAGAGTATGCTTTTTATTGTTAATATTAGTAAAAATATCTTGTAATACTCTTAAATCAAATCTGTTTCTCCATGGAAGAAGAGCGCCATTTCTTTCAGCGTAACTTCCTTTGTTTTTACTAAGATAGGCATCTTGGTCAACATATTTAAAGAAGGCATCACTTTGTTCTTGTGCTGTGAAAATTACTGCTCCTGTAGAGCTGTTTTTAATATCTGTAAATGCAATTTCATTAGGAGAAGCAGGAATGTAAATTAGATCAGCATTGATTCCATCTCCGTTGAAATCTGATGAGTATCTATATGAAAATCTACCTGTATTGGCTCCATCATAAAATAGAGAAATCGAAGTAGCAAGAGACTTTAAATATTCAATTTTATAACTGATAGCTCCAACTACTCTATGAGGAACAGAAAATTCAGAATTTGCTAAAGGCAAAACATTTTGACCTGTGACAGAAACGTTATTTGACCAAGCTGAAGCAGCTTGTGCTCCAGGATTTCCAGTAATATCTTTCGCCGCAGTGTAGGTATATGCAATCATTGCAGAAAAGTTATTTGAAAATTCTTTTGATAATTGGCCAGTAAGGGAGTAAGTATAACCTTGGTCAGTATTTGTAAGAACAATAGCCTCAGACATTGATAAATTTACTCTTCTATCAGCATTTGATGATCCAAAGAAAGGTCTCTGATCTTTTCCATAATTTGCATTCATATTACCTATTGGTGCTTTCTGATTTGCATTAAATTGGACTACATCATTTATAGATTTTGTATACAATCCTTCAAAAGTGAAAATGGTTTTGGCAGGTAAAAGTACGTCAAATGCAAGGTTTGATCTCCACACTTGTGGCAATTTAAAGTTCTTGTCTATTGCAGCTATTGAACCAGGAGCAGTAGTGCCAGGTGTGGATGGAAATTTACTAACCCAAGCATTTGGATCAGCATCAAATTTAATACCTAAGTCCGAAACCGCACTGCCCACTCTGTCAACTGTGTTTTGTAACATACCTGAATTTGTTGGAAGGTTAGTAAACCACACAAAAGGTACTCTACCAGTAAAGATACCTGTTCCACCTCTAATTTGAAATGATCTGTCTCCTTTAACATCATAATTGAAGCCAATACGTGGAGAAAATAATGGTTTGGTTGTTGGCCATTGGGCAAGATCAATTTTTAAACTGTCAACTCCGTTAGCTTCCAAAAATGATAATTTGTTTACAGATGGGTTAGTTTGTAAGTCATTTAGGTAAAAAGGCAAATCTACTCTTAAACCAGCGGTTAATTTTAATCTATCATTAACTCTGAATTCATCTTGACCATATAATCCACCCAACCCAAAATCCAATTCGGCATATGGATCACTTCCGTCTGGTAATACAGAATAGGTCACCGCAAAAGCTTCGGGAGTTTCATTATTTAGAAAATCATCAATTGAAGAATATCTATAGTAACTTGTTCCATATCTTTGGAATGAATTACCAAATGTCAAATAATCAAAGGCTGCGCCAATAGTAAAGTTATGCTTACCTAAGGAGTAATTAAAATTATTGGTAAATGTTGTTATATTATTGATCACATCATTTTTCCAAGAAAATAACTCATAACCTAAGCTTAAGTAGGAGTCATTATCTTTTTTAATGTCAATAAAAGGAAAAGGTGAAGATTTTGATGTTCTTTTGTCTTGTAATCTAGTGTACGTCACTAAAAACTGATTTGACATTTTGTCATTCAATTTTGAATTTAGTTCACCGGTTAAAGACCTAACACTGTTTTCAAAACCATAATTCGCATTTTCAAATGCATACGAATTCAAGCTCACTCTGTTTGAAGAAGATCTTGGATTGGGCGCACTTGTTCCATTAATTAACTGATCATTGGTTGATACAACCTGATTATATCTAAATGTCATTCGGTGTTTATCATTTATATTATAATCAATTCTTGCAAGAGCTTTGTAGTTTTTAGTCTCAAAATTAGAACCCCATCCTTCTGAAGCACCAGTATCATAATCATATTTTTCTTTTACATAATCACTTACGCGCTTCATATCTTCTAATGTGGCCCGAGATACGTTGGAACCAGTCCTACCATCCCCTCCTGGAATAATTGCAACTCCTGGTCTTTTGTTATTCTCTGATTCAAAATTTGCAAAAAAGAATAATTTATTTTTAATGATTGCCCCTCCTAATCGTGCTCCTAAAATTTGAGATGTTGTCTTATCTCCAACTGGCAACGTATCTTTTGCTACATTTCTACCATTAAAAGTATTGTCTCTGTAAAAACCGTACACTGACCCATGCAGTTCATTTGTTCCAGACCTAGTTATAGCATTTATTCCTGCTCCTGTAAAATTTGATTGTCTTACATCATACGGAGCTAGATTAATTTGAATTTGTTCTATAGCATCCAATGAAATTGGCTGAGAATCCCCACCCGGAAGATTATTGGAACTAAGACCAAAATTATTATTAAAATTAGCTCCATCGATTTGTATATTGTTGTATCTGCCATCGCGACCACCAAAGCCACTATTTGACTGAGCTTGAGGTGTCAATCTTGTAAAGTCATTGATACTCCTACTAATGGTTGGTAAAGTGTTTAACTGCTGAGCATTTACGTTTGTAGCAGCACCAGTCCTATTTGAATTTAGAATATTACTACGAACACCTACTACCTCAATACTTTCAAGTTGAACACCGTCTTCTGCTAACACGGCGTTGATATTAGTTGATTCACCGAGTCTTAAAATGATGTTATCTATAGTGAAATTCTGATATCCTATGTAACTAATTGTTACTGAATATGGTCCGCCAACTCGCATGTTAACTAAGTTGTAAAAGCCATTTTCATTAGAAATTGTTCCATATTGTGTTCCAGTTGGATTATGTACAACAAGTACATTTGCTCCAATAAGCGCCTCGCCTTTGTCATCTGTCACTTTGCCTGACATGCTCGATGTCGTCACCTGACCATACATCGTAAAGCCAAATAACACGAATAGAAAAATTTGTAAAACTTTCATCTTCATAAAATTGAATTGTAAATATTGGTTAATAAAAATTGAAATGATTACTTGTGAGATTAAAATTGATTGCACAAAGTTAATTACTACATATTAATATAATGTTAAATTTCATATTTAAATTTTTTAAATTTATCCACATCTTTGTCCACATTCATTTAATTACTTAATTTTGGCGTAAATTCAAAAACAGAATATAATGAAACATCTTTACCTTTTTATCATCATGCTTTATGTGAGTCATGCCATGCATGGACAAATTTCTATCACTGAAATTTCTTACAATCCACCTGAAATGGGTAATGACTCTTTGGAATATATAGAGTTATTTAACCATTCTGAATCTGATGTCGATTTGACAGGTTATAAGTTTAGCGCTGGAGTAAATCATACATTTGCAGAGGGTACCCTTGCAAAAGGAGCATATCTACTCCTAGCTGGCAATACACAAGCAATAAAAAATGTATTTGGCGTGGATGCCACTAAATGGACTGATGGAGCACTCTTGAATGGTGGGGAGGAGATAACACTTTTGGATGGAGCCGGAAATACAGTGACTTCTGTAACATTTAAAGACGTTGCTCCTTGGCCTACGCGAGCAGAAGGTACCGATGGAGATGGAAGATCTATAGAAATATGTAATCCAAAAGCAGATCCCAATGATGGGGCTAACTGGAAAGTCTCTGAAAATAAAATTGATGTTACTATTGAGGGTTATGAAGTTTACGGTACACCTGGAAAAGCTAATTCTATATCTGATTGTGGTACAACACCAGATGCCACCGTTATTGTATCGTCAAATGTTTTTACACCTGCTGATATTACCATAAATGTTGGTGAAACAGTAGAATGGACCAATACAGGTGGAAATCATAATGTAAATGGTAGTCTAGCCACATTTCCTTCAAATCCAGAAGGATTTTATAGTGGGGCGGCTTCATCAGATGCTTGGTCTTTCAGTTTTACTTTTAATCTTCCTGGAATTTATCAATACCAATGCGATCCACACGCGTCACTGGGCATGATTGGTAGAATAACTGTTATAATGCCAGTAGTTACTGACCCTTTCCCAAAATATGAGATTACAACAGCCTCTACGGTCAATGGTGCAGGGGTAGCAGATTCTCTTGGTGTCAACTGTACCTTAGAAGGTATAGTGTACGGTGGAAATCTCAGAGCCACTGGGTTGCAATTTTATATAGTTGACGAAAATAACAATGGCATCGGTGTTTTTGATAACTCTTTTGATTTTGGATATACTGTGACTGAAGGCGATAAAATACAAGTGAAAGGTGCTATTGCACAATACAATGGGCTAACCCAAATAGATGTCTCAGAACTCACTGTGTTATCTTCTGGAAATGATTTGGTAAATCCTAAAATTATTGACACTTATTTGGAGAATGATGAATCTATCCTTGAATCAATACAAAATTTCTCCTTCAAAGACCCGTCGCAGTGGATAGGTACAGGGAGCGGTTTTAATGTGACAATGACAAATGGTAATACTGATTTTGTAGTGCGAATAGATAACGATGTTGATCTTTACACGATGTCTATTCCTGATGGTGCCTTATTTAATGTCAAAGGTATGTTATCCCAATTTGACAGTAGTGAACCATATGATTCAGGATATCAGTTGATCCCTAGATATGCTTTAGATTTTGAAAAGGTATCATCAAGTGAAGATGTAAACATCCATGATATAAAGATATATCCTAATCCTGCTCAAGATGTACTTCATCTTAATTTAGAGGAACAAATTAACGAAGTCTCAGCGATAAATATTGATGGAAAATCTTTTGATTTGACTTTTGACGGTGGCATTGTAAATGTTAGCAACTTAATAGACGGTACTTATATTTTGAAGCTGCAAACTGAAAACAAAACCTTGCATATTCCCTTTATTATCAAACATTAGTTTAAAATTTTGAAATCATGGAATGAGCATGAACCAACTTTGTGGGACACAAACTCATAAGATTGTTTCATGCGAATTCCATTTTACTAATAAAAATAAATAAAAATACACATATGAAGTATTTCGGAAGTTTACTACTTTTAATATATTCAGCAGTATTATATGGGCAGCTCAACGAAGTTGATTTTCAAGAATACACCTTGCCCAATGGATTGCATGTAATCTTACATCAAGATAAATCGACTCCTATTGTGGCTGTTTCAGTAATGTATCATGTGGGTTCAAAAAATGAAAATCCTAATAGGACTGGCTTTGCTCATTTTTTTGAACACCTTTTATTTGAAGGAACTGAAAACATCGAAAGAGGTCAGTTTGACAAGTATGTAGAGAGTTCAGGAGGAACACTCAATGCCAATACCACCATGGATAGAACATATTATTATGAAATATTGCCATCAAATCAATTGGAAATGGGATTGTGGCTGGAATCAGAAAGAATGTTACATGCCAAGGTGGAAAATGTTGGTATTGAGACACAAAGACAAGTAGTCAAAGAAGAGCGCAGAATGAGAATAGACAATAGACCATATGGAACATTTCTAGAACAAATTGTAAAAAGAGCTTATAAAGATCATCCATACAGATGGCCTGTCATAGGATCAATGGACCATCTCGATGCAGCTGAAGAGGCGGATTATAAAAATTTTTATAAGGACTTCTATGTCCCAAATAATGCAATTTTGTCTATTGCAGGAGATATCGATTATGAGCAAGCTAAAGTATGGATTGACAAGTATTTTGGTTCAATTCCCAATAAAAGCACACCAATATATAGACCAACTATAGTAGAACAACCGCTTGGAGGTGAAGTGAGGGATACCGTTTATGATAATATTCAATTGCCTGGCGTTTTTATGGGATACCGCATTCCTGCTGGTGGTACTAAGGATTATTATGCAGTATATATGCTTTCCACTCTTTTATCCAATGGTGAATCATCACGATTGCATCAAGCACTAGTGGATAAACAGCAAAAAGCAGTCAATGTAGGAAATTTTTCACTTGATACGGAAGATCCAGGTATTTCCATCGCTTATGCCATTTGTGCTATGGGTACAGACATTTTGGATGTAGAACAATCTATTACTGCTGAAATAGACAAAGTAAAGTCCGAACCACTATCTGATGAGGAGTTTCAAAAACTAAGAAATCAGATTGAAAATGATTTTGTATCTGCAAATTCACGTGTAGCTGGTATTGCAGAAAGCTTAGCGAACTACAAAATGTATTATGGTGATACAAATTTAATCAATACCGAGCTAAACAGATTTTTAGCGGTCACAAAAGATGACATCATGCATGCGGCTCAAAATTATTTTAACATTGATAACCGAGTTGTTTTACATTATCTTCCAAAACCAGTGACACCTTAATAACAGGTGGAATATTAATTTTATTAAAATGAAAGTAGTTCATATATTTTTATTATTAGGAATATCATTTTTTCTAGTTCGTTGTAACAAAAAAGTAAATGACGCAGTGACTAATGTGGGTAAGACACCTGCAACATGGAGGGCTCAGCCACCTTCTGCTTCTGCACCTCGTCCAGTGTCACTTGGATCTTACCATAGTTTTGATTTGGATAATGGTCTAAAAGTGATTGTGGTGGAAAATCATAAGTTACCTAGGGTGTCTTATCAATTATCTTTAAATAATGATCCGATCAGTGAAGGTGATAAAATAGGTTATATTGAATTCGCTGGAGACTTATTATCTAAAGGCACAAAATCTAGAACCAAAGCTGACATTGACAATGCTGTAGATTTTATTGGAGGTTCATTAAATACTTCATCTAGTGGTATCTATGCATCATCCCTAAAAAAGCACTCAACTAAATTGCTAGATGTTTTTACTGATGTTTTATATAATCCTTCTTTTCCTGAAGATGAATTAGACAAAATGCGTAAACGTGCGGTTTCGGGATTAGCAGCGAGCAAATCAAATCCCGAATCTATTGCTTCCAATGTGAGACATGTAGTCAATTATACCAGTAAACATCCATATGGAGAAATACAAACAGAAGAAACGTTGCGTAAGTTCGGTGCAGATGATTGTAAGAAGTATTATGACACATATTTCAAGCCCAATAATGCATATCTGGTAGTGGTAGGTGATATCACTCTAGATGAAGCGCGCAATCAAGTAAATAGTTATTTTTCTCAATGGAAACGAGGTGATGTGCCAGTTGTAAGTTATAATAATCCTTCATTGCCTACAGGTTCAAATGTACATTTTGCTAATAAAGATGGCGCTGTACAATCAGTTATCAACGTCTCTTATCCTGTGGATTTCAGACCCGGTAACCCTGATGCGATAAAAGCCAGTGTGATGAGCAGTATATTGGGAGGAAGCAGTTTTAGTGGTAGACTGATGCAGAATTTAAGAGAAAAACACGCCTATACGTATGGTGCACGTTGTAATCTTGCTAGTGATAAAATCATTGGTAATTTCAATGCATTTGCTAGTGTAAGAAATGCGGTGACAGATAGTGCCGTAGTACAGTTCTTACATGAGATGAAGCGAATTACATCTGAGCAAGTAGAACCTAAGGAATTATCATTGATTAAAAATAGCATGAGTGGTTCTTTTGCCAGGTCATTAGAATCGCCTCAAACCATTGCTAATTTTGCACTAAACGTGTATAGATATAATTTGCCTAAAGATTATTATGACAATTATTTGAAGACATTGGAAGCCGTGACCGCAGATGATGTTCTTCAAATGGCAAAGAAATATGTACATCCTGATAAAGCAAACATCATTGTAGTGGGAAATGAAAGTGAAGTGGCTGAAAAATTGCTTCCTTTTGATTCGGATGGTGTCATTGATTATTATAGTCCTTTTGGTGAAAAACTAGAGCAGCCTGAATTTGTGATTCCTGAGGGAATGAATCCGCAGACTATTTTGAATATGTATTTTGAAAGTATTGGAGGTCTTGATAAAATGAATCAAGTTCAAAATATCACTACTACATTAGTCGCAGAAATCATGGGCCAACCTGGAAAATTGCGGCAAATACAAACTTCAAAAGGCCAGTATTTGATGAGCTTAGAAGCTATGGGAATGATATTGCAAAAACAAGTGTTCGATGGAAAAAAGGGTATGAATGTGGCTATGGGCAATAAACAAATGGTTACGGAGGAAAAGGAATTGAAGAATTTAAAAAATCAATCTTTTGTTTTTTCTCAATTGAATTACCTTAATGATAATTTCAAGTTGTCATTAATGGGTCTTGAAAAAGTACAATCTCGAGATGCATATAAGGTTAAAATAGAAAATTCAGATGGGGATGTCACGTTTGAATATTATGATGTCAAAACGGGTAGATTATTGAGATCTGTCAATATTATTGGAAAAGATACCGACTCCAAAAGTATTTCTACTGATTATTCAAATTATAAGGAAGTCAATGGCGTTTATTTTCCTCAT
The DNA here is from genome assembly GCA_041392785.1 of Saprospiraceae bacterium. Taxonomy (GTDB): domain Bacteria; phylum Bacteroidota; class Bacteroidia; order Chitinophagales; family Saprospiraceae; genus OLB9. Next base: position 176,233 of record JAWKLK010000006.1, on the reverse strand, counting down.
AGTATCACAACTGTTGGTGTAGCGCCAGAACCCTTGATTTTTAATGTCGAATCTTTGGAACTGAATAAAGTTATTTCCGACGACACATTCAAAGTAGAATAAATTTTACTATCATAAAAAATTCTAATTAAAGGCGTAGATTTATGATTTAAATTTACGCCTTTGATTTTATAAATATCAATGTTATGGGAAAAGTATGTTATGTATTTATTTTGTTATCGACCTTGTGGTTTGGAATAGAAAGCTGTCAAAATAGAAAAAGTGAGCCGGAATATAAGTTTGGTCCGATAGAAGATTATTTTGTAAGTAAATTCCATACATCAACAGGCTATTTTAATTGGAATTCTTATATGCAATCCATTGAGGACTTGAGTGCATTACCTCAATCTTCTGCAAGAAACAGTGTAGAATGGCGGCTTGAAGGGCCTGGTAATATAGGAGCCAGAGCAAACACAATAGCGATTCACCCTAACAACGCAAACATTATGTATCTGGGTTTTTCTGAAGGAGGTGTGTTCAAGACTGAAGATGCAGGAATTTCTTGGGAACCCATTTTTGATGCACAAGCTACATTGAGCATTGGTAAAATCACCATTGATACCCAAAACCCAAATATTATTTATGTAGGCACTGGAGACCCTAATGTTTCAGGATATCCATTCGTAGGTAATGGTCTGTATAAGAGTCAAGACGGTGGAAAAACATGGCAAAACATTGGTTTACAAGAGACAAGAATAATCTCAGACATAGCAGTGGATCCAAAAAATTCTAAAGTACTATATGTGGGAACTATGGGAATTCCTTTTTTCAAGGACAAAAATAGAGGATTATATAAGTCTATTGATGGTGGAATAACTTGGCAACAATCACTTTTTATCAATGATTCTACCGGAGTGAGTAATGTAGTGATAGACCCCGAACAGACCAATACAATCTATGTTTCTACATGGAATCGAATTCGAAATAATAAAAGATCACTAGTCAGCGGTCCTGATGGAGGAGTTTTTAAATCTACTGATGGTGGGCAGAATTGGAAGAGATTAGAAGGAGGACTACCAATGACCGCAAATAGTAGAGTAGGGATAGATATTTCAAAAAGCAATCCCAATATTTTATATGCTATCATAGCAAGTGGCGAAGATTATAATATTAAGGGAATTTATAAAACTGAAGATAGAGGAGAATCTTGGGTGAATATAGTAGAGGCTTCTGAAGATTTTGACCCAAATTGGTATTCTGGTTTTGGATGGTATTTTACTGGGATAAAGATAAATCCAAATGACCCGAATGATGTTTTTGTTCTTGCTGTAGATTTGTATAGGACAAAGAACGGAGGAGTAAATTGGGAGCTTGCTTGCCCACCGTGGTACTTTTATGATGTACATGCGGATAAGCATGATTTTACCTTTTATGGTGATGACATTTATCTTTGCACGGATGGAGGAGCTTATAAAAGAAATGTAAATGCGGAATTTTGGGAGGATATTGAGAACATCCCAACAACCCAATTTTATAGAGTTGCTTTTAATCCTCATTCGCCTGATAGTTATTTTGGTGGAGCACAAGATAATGGTACCACATCCGGCAATCATTCAAATATTTTCTTTTGGGAAAGAGTATTTGGTGGGGATGGTTTTCAACCTGTTTTTGATCCAACAGATCCAAACATTTCATATGTAATGACCCAAAATGGTGGTATTTATGTGAGCAAGGATCAAGGACAGTTTTTTAATGATGCCACATTTGGTATTGAACCTACGGACCCTACAAATTGGGATGCACCATTGGTGATGAGTAACAAAGATCCAAATGTACTTTACACAGGTACAAACAAAATTTATCGAAACTCTACAGGAACGGATGTTCAATGGGAAGTTATAAGTGATACTTTAACAGATCCCACATCTGATTTTTTTAGACATGATATATCTGCCATCGATACATACAATGATCTGATAGTGGCTGGAACCAGTGATGGGCTTGTGTGGATGTCTTCCAATGCTGGAGATACTTGGGATAGGATAAGTAATTTACCAAATAAGTATGTTTCTGATGTGCATATTTCATCAAATGAGGATATTGTGGTTACATTCTCTAGCTATAAAGATGCCGATAACAATCCTTATATTTATGTATCAACAGATAAAGGATTAAATTGGAAATCTTTGCAGTACAATTTGCCGTTAACTCCTATTAATACTGTGGAGCAGTTTACTTATCCCGACCATGACCTACTTTTGAACATTACTGTAGTAGGTACTAATAGTGGAATATATTGGATGATAGGTGGTAAAAATACCTGGCAAAAGCTTGGTAGCAATTTTCCAAATGTTGCTGTATATGACATAGTATTTGATAGTAAACAAGGTATCTTGTTAGCAGGTACATTTGGGCGAGGAATTTATACATTAAATATGAGTCAAGTGTTTCCAGTAGGGACAAAAGATGATTCAAATGTGAATGCCAAAGGGAAATTTTTCTTAAGGCCAAATGTTGTCACAACATCAATACAATTGTCAGCAAATGAAAACCTATTAGGACAAATCGTGCAGATATATTCACATCATGGACAATTATTGCAATCTATACCATTGAATGCCACGGAGCTTACTGTTATGGTTGATGGTCTACAACAAGGTGTTCATTATTGCAAGGTAGGAAATGATGCGAAGCCTTTTGTAAAGGTTAAATGATGCACTATTGTCGTCGTTCTACGTGGATATGTTGGGGCCCTGTGCTTTGTCCAGTCCCAAGTTTTGAAAGTTGATAGGTGACATTTAATATGAAAAATCTTCCTATGGTATTCGTAACTACTTCAGAAATGTAGGTTTCTGAAGCGGTACGCTGAATTCCTTGATTTTGATTTAGGATATCAAATGCCCTAATACCGACTGTAATTCTATCATTAAATAATCTTTTATTGATGGTCGCCTCCCAAAGATGTATATCATCTACACCATCGAAATCTTTACCATTATATTGAAACCATTCGTACTTGGATGAAAAAGTCCATCCTTTTGGTAGATAGAAAGCTGCTGATGCTTCATAGCTATTGTTAATGAATGATGTATTGAGATTTTCATTATTTGTATACAGATTACTAGAAAAAGCCCATCTAGTTCCAATAGAAATATCCATTTTTTCCTTCAATTTATTTTCTAATAAAAAGCTAAATCCATTACTCCATCTATTATTTTTTAACTCTATACCATCCACAAAGTTGATACCATTTGTTAGTGAAGAGTTGACGTTAAAACGAATTTTTGCTTTCACTGGGTTGATAGGACTTACATAAGTTACATTGGCTGATGCAGTTTTTTCCTCTTTTGTATTGAAAGGAGTCCTTGTTTTTATAAAGTTTTCGTCAATTGTGGTCGTTGTTGTTATTCGATTTTTATTATACCCCAATCTAATATTTGCGAAAAAACCTCTGAAATTGAACTGATTAAATTTGTTGAAATTTATACGCAATGCATGTCTGTATTCAGGTAATAATGATGGGTTACCAATATAAATGCTCAACGGATCAGAATTGTCTATGACAGGTTGTAATTGGTCGATGGATGGCTCTCTGACTGCGGTACTGTATTCCATTCTCACATTGATGTTTTCAAATCTGAAGTTTGCTCTAGGAAGGAAATATTGGAATGTTTTATTTACCAAAGCAAATGAATTTGAAGGTACACTTTTTAGTGTAGAGTATTGATAATCACCACCAATACTTGCAATATAGGCCGCTTTTTGAATACGTATAGAGGATCCTCCTATGAAATACGTGAAACGATTGTCTAGACTTTGGCTTAATTGATCATTGAGCTCTCGAATGGACATGTCATTGAAGTCAATGTCATAAAAATCTTTTAATAAATCGTTCCTATTATTTCGAAATGATGTATTGAATGTGTAATAAATGCTATTAGAAATAGGCTCTGTAAAGGTTCCTCCAAAATTATAATAATTTACAGTATCATAGTTTGTTTGATATTGGAGTGCTGAAGCTTCTTGCGAAAGTACTGCATTTTGATCATAGACAAAATTCAAAACATCATTGGTTATATCAGAAGTAGAATTACTGAATGCACCGTCAATGGTAAAGTTGCGCCCTTGTTTTCTGAATTTTTTACGATAATTCAGGGATGTGCTAATATTTATTTTATCAGTATTAGCGGTATAATCTTGCTTAGAAGTATTTCTAAGTAGAGTATTCGCAATAGTAGAATCAGATGATGTGGAAATTTTGTTATGTAAGTTTATATTCCCACTACCAGCCACTGTTAACTCAGAAAATGAATCTAATTTAGTCTCATATTTTATATTTAAGTTATGCGTATTTACTTCATTATCAATTATTGAGTTTTTATTATTAATAATGGAAACTTCTTGTTGGAATTGGTTAGTGGAAGAGTTTTCTAAGATAATTGAGTTTGAATTTGCATAAAAATAACTAACATTGATTTTATTATTTGGGTTAAGTTGATAATTCAGATTCAGCCCTGCGATGCCACTTTTTATTTCACCATTATTATCAGGACCAAATGATAGAGGAAGATTGGAAGAAGAGCTAATCCGAACGCGTCTGTTTCCTCCACTACCTGATGATGTCAAACTCACATAATCATTGACATTTATCCCACTATTGTTAATATTATTTAGTCCACCTAATAGTGAGATTTGAGTCTTTTCACCAAATTTGTTTACAATTGCTTTTGATTCATATCTATCATCTGTACCAATACCTGCCATGATATTTCCAAAATATCCATTTTTTCTCCCTTCTTTCAATTCAAGATTGATGGTCATTTCATCCAACCCATCATTTATACCAGTAAACTCAGCTGATTTTGATTTTTTCTCAAAGATCTGGACTTTTTTTACAGCATCAGCAGGAAGGTTTTTTGTAGCAAGTTTAGGGTCTTTACCGAAGAAATCTTTGCCATCAACTGTTATCGCTTTTACTTCTTCACCTTTCACAGTGATAGCACCATCAGAACCCACTTCTACGCCTGGAAGTTTCTTCAAGAGGTCTTCCACCACTGCATTAGGCTGAGTTTTGAAAGCATCTGCATTAAATTCCATGGTATCCTTTGTGATTTTGATAGGAATGTACTCTGCTGAAATGGTGACTTGGTCTAAGAGTTTTCCTTCCTGAAATAATAAAATATTTCCAAGAGAAATATCTTTTTTAGGATCTTCAATTTGTAGGTTTTTTTGGATCATGGCATAACCAACGTAGGTAATCTGCACATTATAATCTCCTTTTTTTAAATCTGAAATTATGAATTTTCCATCTGAGTCTGAGACACCATATGACACCATGATTGAGTCTTTTTCTTGAACCAGCATGATGACAGCTCCGATGAGAGGTTGTGACGTCTCTGCATCGAGTATGGTGCCAGTGATTTCAGCTTTTTGGCCAAAAAGACTGAGTACAGACAAAAGTAAAATTGGAACGATTGAATATTTTGACATCTTACATTATTGATGCATCATTGACAATCTAATTTCGGTAATGTTTTCATTTTTATCATGATAATTGTTATTATTTTCTTAATTTATTTCTATATTTAGGGAACAAATTTGGTTGTCAACTTGATTTAAGGAAGATACCAAAGACGTAAACAATGAAAACATTCATAGGATTAATATTTCTTTCAGTTTGTTGGCTTCCTATTTCCCAAGTTTCTTTTGAATATTTCAATAGCGCAAAAAAAAATATTCTTGAAAAAAAGTGGCAATTGCACCGAATAATTGAAAGTGAAATAGAGGTAAATGCTGAGAATTATTGGAATTCATTACCACAATGTGCAAAGGATGATATCCTGATTTTTACTGATTCATCATTGTGTTATATCAGAAATGAGAAATGTACTGCGGAGGAATTTGACAAGGAATGTTATAAACTTGTTTGGGACAATGGAAGTAAATTCACCATAGGAAATTCAGAATATTCAATAACGTTAGAATTGGTGGCGTATCAAGATGATGCATTGATTTTAAGATATTTTTGGTATGGGAATGAAGATGATGAAAATGCTTCCTACTTTGATATAGAATATGAGGTGCTATCAGATGATTTGGCTGCAAAATAGAACATAGTTTTTTTGTAATTACTACTTAGATAGTTATTAAGTATTCAATATTCAACGTAATAAATACGTATCTTTGTGCTTCTTATTACCAAATCAATATCGTAATGAAGCAATACTTTTGTTTATTTGTATTTTCAATTTTACTCCTACTTGTTTCATGCCAGAAAAAAGCAGTTCCAGACTTTCAGTATGATTTTACTTCTATTTCTGATGATATCATTACATTATCGGATGACAAAATGGAAGGTCGTGAGATAGGTACAAAAGGTGAGAAACTGGCTGGGGATTTCATTGCTTCAAGATTTTCAAAAATAGGTTTAATACCTGCTGGGGACAATGGTAGCTATTTTCAGACGTTCACTCGAAAAAAGAATCTAAATCCACACGGGGAAGAATCTGAGATAGGCGTACAGGTAGAAGGTAGAAATGTGATAGGAATGATTGATAATGGGGCCGATCAATCGATCATAATAGGTGGACATTATGACCATTTGGGGTATGGCGCAGAAGGATCGCTTTACAGTGGCGAACCTGCTATTCATAATGGTGCTGATGATAATTCTAGTGGCGTAGCTGGTGTATTATCCTTGGCTCAAAATTTGAAGAAGAAACATTCTAAAAAATATAACTACATTTTCATTTGTTTTTCAGGAGAGGAAAAAGGACTTTGGGGCTCAAATTACTATGTCAAAAAGGTAGAGCCAAATGCCATCCAATGTATGATCAATATGGATATGATAGGAAGATTGAATGGTGAGAGGAAACTTGCAATCAGCGGGGTGGGGACAACACCTGAATGGAAAAAAACATTGGAATCCAGCAATCAAACCAAGTTAAGTCTTAAACTAGAAGAGTCAGGGATGGGCCCATCAGATCACGCATCATTTTATAATGCTGGTATACCTGTCTTGGCATTTTTTACAGGGCAACATGGAGATTACCATAAGCCTTCCGATGATGCACATTTGATCAATTACAAAGGCGTTGAAGATATTGTTCATTACATATATAATGTGGTAGACAAGGTAGATGATATGCCGAAGTTACCTTTCGTGAAGACAAAAGATGAGACAAAGGAAAGAATGAATTTTTCAGTAACTCTAGGTGTTATGCCTGATTATCTTTTTGATGGAAAAGGTATGAAAATAGACGGAGTTAAAGATGGAAAACCTGCCGCGTTAGCTGGGATGCAAAAAGGTGATATTGTAGTGAAAATGGGAGACATTCAAGTAATAGATATGCAGTCATACATGAAATGTTTATCACATTTTAAACCTGGTGATAAAGTATCCGTCATTGTATTGAGAGATGGTAATGAAATGACAAAGGACGTACAGTTTTAGAGTGACCATTGTACATTGTATCAACTTTTATGGAGTTTCTGAAAGTGAAAACTCAGAAATCGGGACTGTTAAAGGACGTAAAACGTTTGACTTCGTAGAATAAACCGTATCGATAATGAAGATTTTACTTTTATCACTACTCACTATTTTGCAAATTTCATGCAATTCAAAAGGGAATAGGGTACAATTAGCTGAAGTCCCTGATCCAATGGAAAAAAACAAGGCATCACAAATCGGTGATTATGTAGTTGCAACATTTCAAGACTCGAAAGGCAGTCTTTGGTTTGGAACTTTAGAAAAAGGTGTTGCAAAATTTGATGGATATACATTGACGTATATAACCACAAAAGATGGATTACCTAGTAACCGAATTACAAACATAATTGAAGATAGCACTGGAAATATATGGTTTGGTACCGGGGCAGGAATATCAAAATTTGACGGAAAAACATTTACAAATTATTCAGAAAGAGATGGACTTTGCAGCGATATGATCAGTAATTTATTAATCGACAGCAAAGGTAATTTTTGGATTGGAACTTGGGGAGGAGTTTGTACATTTGACGCAACAAAATTTCAAAATTTCCAAATTCCATACCCTAGAGTAGAGACACAAATCAATCCAGACACCAAAGATTGGATCACAGAAATCACAGAAGATTCAAAAGGAAATATTTGGTTTGGTAGAGATGGCTATGGTGCTACGAAATTTGATGGAAATTCATTGGTTCACTTTACTACAAATGAAGGCTTAAATTCAAATAATGTGCAATCCATTTTAGAAGACAAAGAAGGGAGTATTTGGATTGGAACAAGAGTAGCAGAAAAAGACAATCCAGACCCAGACAGAAGATTTGGCAAAGGTGGATTAAATAAATTTGATGGCAAACACTTCAGTCATTTTCCAGAAATTGACGGACTAAGTGAAAACGATGTTTACACTATCTACAAAGACAAGTCAAACGATTTATGGTTCAGTACGATAAACAAAGGTGTGTACAAATACTCAAATAATGCGTTCATACATTATGATGTTCCCGTTTCGATAATGGATATATTGGAAGATAATAAAGGCGTAGTTTGGCTTGGCTGTGCGGGTGGTTTATACAAAATCGACAAAGACGGAAAAACATTAAATGTCACAACAAATGGACCTTGGGAATAGTAAATATAAACACTCAATAATGTAAATGAGAGTTTTTGGATGAAAAACTTTTGACTTTAGGATCACCAGACCTTGAAAAGTAAGATATTCCTTAATCATTTATTTGGTTACCTTGTGAGTCCAAGTCTCAGACTTCGATCTGATATTTTAAGAATTTACAATTCACCCTCTACCTTTATTGTAAAAGTAAGAACTTGCAAAGAATTTAGATACAATCTTAATGTCCTTACATTACAGGTGATATTTTATGAAAAGATACCTATAATAATGTCTTTCTGTATTTGGAATTAAAAAATTCCTAATGCACACATCGTAGTTTAAACTGCGACGATCGGATAATTATTTTAATATTTAGTAATGTCCCAGACAGGAATAAACAAATATTGTCTCTTTATCTATCTCATAGATCAACCTATGTTCTAAATCGATTCTACGGCTATACAACCCAGACAATTTATGTTTTAAAGGCTCGGGTTTACCAATTCCGGTGTATGGATTAGATTGAATGGCAACGAGTAATTAGGTAATTTTTTTCAATACTTTTTTATTTCCAGTACTGATAAAATATTGTATATGTTCTTTTGCTTTTGGCAATAAGACTATTTCCATAAGGACTCTAGCTCTTGTATAGTTACCTTGCTTCCTTTTCCATTTAATTTGTCTTCTTTCGACTCTAAAATTTCAGCAACAAATTTTTCATTGTATATTTGAGAGTCTACATTATTCTTTTCAATTAAATCATACTTTACACCAAATACTTGAAGAAACTCAGTAAGTGCTTTGGTTTTTGACCTTTCAGTATGAATTATGATGGTGTCCATGATATTCTTTTAATTTAAATAATTACTAACAATATCAAAACACAAAAAGTTCCGCTATCCAAAGCCTAGTGACTTTAGGATCACCAGACCTTGAACAGCAAGAAACCCTTAATCATTTATTTGATAACATCGATGGTCGAAGCATCTGACTTTAATCCGATATTTTATGAATTTACAATTCACCCTCTACCATTATTGTAAAGGAAGAACTTGCAAAGAATTTAGATTCAATCTTAATGTCCTTACATTACAGGTGATATTTGATGATAATATACCTATATTAATGTGTTTCTGTATTTGGAATTAAAAAATTCCTAATGCGTCACACCGCAGTTAAAACTACGACGATAGGAATAGTAACATGCAATAAAAAAGCCTATAAATCATTGACTTATAGGCTATGTTAAAAATTTCTAAGTGATCTGGCTGGGATTCGAACCCAGGGCCCATACATTAAAAGTGTATTGCTCTACCAGCTGAGCTACCAGATCTCCTCTGATTGCTTTTTTGAAAAGCGACGCAAAGGTAAGCCTATTTTTAATTTTTCAAAAATATTATATCCACATTTTATAAAATATTTTCATCTTTTCGCTTATTGCGTTGAAAATGAATAGGGTATGGAGTTAAAACTTAAGAAAAATATCTTTCCTCGCGGAATCACTTTATTTTTTAAGTGTATTCTTACCAATTACAGAGTAGAGGGGACAATAGCCCATAAAACTAGTCAATGCAAATACAATGGCTACAATTCCTAAAATAATGGCAAGTGTTCCTGAGATCATACCTGTAAAATAAAGAACTGCTACTACAGCTGCAAGAATTAATCTGATCAGTTTGTCAGTACTACCCATGTTGGTTGTCATAATGTTTCGTCTTTGAAGGTGATTAAATTAAAAAATGAAATTTGTTGCTACAAATATAACCTTTCTTTTTGAGAAAGATATGTAATTAGTCATTATTTTTCATTTATTTAATTGAAAAATAGTATTGTATACATGTTTAAAATTTTATACAAACATGCTTTGAACCAATATATTTCGCTTTTTATATGAAATACTATTTACATTGATTGGATTATGTCATATTGTGTTATGACGATATAATCACCTGATCTATCCTTCGTCACCACTGCTGGCGTGTTTCTAGTGATATATTTGTTAAGTTCTTTTACTGCTAAATCTAGTTGCACTATTGGCAATGGTTCAGACATAACTTGACTTACAGCTGCATCGCTATTGTGTAAAGGATTGTTGAGAATGAACTCCAAAATCTTACTTTGAGTAATTGCTCCTACAATATCATTATCGGACATCACAGGCAACTGAGAAATGTCTAACTCTTTCATGATATTCAATGCGTGTTTTACTGCTGTTTTTTTATCTACACTTATGAATTTTTTATCTTTTTTATTTCTAACCAAGTCAGCTACTTTGAGATCAGATTCAAGGAAACCTCGCTCTCTCATCCAATCATCATTGAATAATTTTCCAACGTATCTACTACCATGATCATGAAATAGCACTACAACTACATCATCAGGTGTGAGTTCTGTCTTCATTTGGTTTATTCCAGCTACTGCTGAACCCGCACTGTATCCTAGTAGTAGGCCTTCTTCTCTAGCAAGTCTTCTGGCCATAATTGCAGCATCTTTGTCCGTCACTTTTTCAAAATGATCTATCAAGCTGAAATCTACATTTTTTGGTAATATGTCTTCTCCAATTCCTTCTGTAATGTATGGATAGATTTCGTTGGTGTCAAATTCGCCTGTTTCATGGTATTTTTTAAAGACAGACCCATAGGTGTCTATACCCCATATTTTGATATTTGGGTTTTTCTCCTTTAAATATTTTGCCACTCCTGATACTGTTCCTCCGGTGCCTACACCAACCACAAAATGTGTGATTTTTCCATCTGTTTGTTGCCAGATTTCAGGGCCGGTAGACTCGTAATGGGCTTGCCTATTAGAAAGATTGTCATATTGATTTAACCAGACACTATTCGGAATTTCTTTACTCAATCTTTCTGCTACTGAATAATAAGACCTAGGATCAGTTGGTTCTACATTAGTCGGACAGACGATGACCTCGGCACCCAATGCACGGAGCATATCAAATTTCTCTTTCGATTGCTTATCGCTGGTAGTGAAAATACATTTATATCCTTTTACTACACCTGCTAGTGCAATGCCCATACCTGTATTTCCAGATGTGCATTCTATCAGTGTTCCATTGGGTTTAAGTTTGCCCGATTTCTCCGCATCTTCTACCATTTTAAGTGCCATTCTATCTTTGGTAGAGTGGCCTGGATTGAATGTTTCTACCTTCCCCAATACTAGGCAAGGCAACTCATCTACTACTTTATGTAGTTTGACCATAGGAGTATTACCTATCGTTTCCAATATGTTTTCGCAATAATGCATAAAAGGTTTTGATTTATGTATTAAATAATGTGCCTGTAATGGTAGGAGGTACCCTGCCAATATGCTTATATGCTTTTGCAGTGGCCTCCCTTCCTCTTGGCGTGCGTTGGAGATACCCTTCCATGATAAGGAAGGGTTCATGCACTTCTTCAATTGTACCCACTTCTTCGCCAACTGCTGTAGCTATAGTGCTGATCCCAACCGGACCACCTTTAAATTTTTCTATAATGGTTGTCAATATTCTATTGTCCATTTCGTCCAATCCACTTTCATCCACGTTGAGAGCATTCAACCCAAATTCAGCAATAGCTTTAGAAATTTTCCCGTCCCCCTTGATTTGTGCAAAATCTCGGATTCTTCTAAGCAGTGCATTAGCTATCCTTGGTGTTCCTCTACTTCTTCTGGCTATTTCATGTGCACCGTCCGAATCTATTTCTACATCTAGGATTTCAGCACTTCTACGCAATATACGCTCTAAAGTCTTGACATCATAATAATCCAAAAGAAAAGTAATTCCAAATCGAGCCCTCATAGGTGCCGTCAAAAGTCCCATACGAGTCGTCGCCCCAACAAGTGTGAAGGGATTGAGATTTATCTGAATGCTTCTGGCATTCGGGCCTGAATCGATCATGATATCGATGCGATAATCCTCCATTGCTGAATAAAGGTATTCTTCTACAACCGTATTTAATCTATGGATTTCGTCAATAAATAAGACATCTCCTTCTTCCAAACCTGTCAATAAACCAGCCAAATCTCCAGGTTTTTCCAAGACTGGACCAGAAGTGATCCTGAGGTTGGATCCTAATTCATTTGCGATTATAAAAGAAAGTGTGGTTTTGCCAAGTCCAGGAGGACCGTGTAATAATACGTGATCCAAAGCTTCTGATCGCAACTTAGCTGCTTGAATAAATACACTGAGGTTTTCAACTATTTTCGGTTGTCCATTGAATTCTAATAATTCCTTAGGCCTAAGTGCCTTTTCAAGCTGTTTGTCTTCAGGTTTGAAACTGTTTTGGGTAGGATCAAGATTTGGATTCATGTATGAATTTCAGATCAGGCTGAAAAAGAAGTACCACAACCGCAGGTTTCCTTTGCATTTGGATTATTAAAAGTAAAACCACGGTTATTCAATCCCTCCAACCAATCTATTTCCATACCTAATAGATATAGTGCATGGCTTTTTTCAATAAAAACTTTGAATCCATCTATTTCATAGACATCATCTTTGTCCTTTTGAACATCGAACCCCATAATATAATTGAATCCAGAGCATCCTCCGCCTTTTACCCCGATGCGCAATCCATGATCTTCTGTGAGATTTTGCTCTACAAATATTCTTTTAAGTTGCTTAATGGCGCCTTCAGTCAATGAAATTGGTTGTGCTATTGTATTTGTGGTCATGTGTAATGAAAAGTCCGAATTAATGTAATAACAATATTTTAAAAATCAAAAACAAGCTACATGAATAATATGTTCAAAGTTTTGACTTATTTTGTGACAATATTCAATTTGGTATAGTGGAAAGTATTTTAGAAATTTTGAAGTATAGCGTTCCTGCCTTGGTGGTTTTTGCCACGGTTTTTTATTTATTTAATAATTTTTTGAAGCATCAGTATAGATTGGAAGCCTTGAAATTGAGAGCAAATCAAAGTAATTCTGCTTATCCTCTGAAATTGCAAGCGTATGAAAGGGTATTGATGATGTGTGAAAGAATCACTCCAGAAAATCTTTTCTTCAGACTGACCAATGCTGATCTGGGAGCCAAAGAACTTAAAAGTGCTATGTTAATAGCTGTACAGCAAGAATATGAACATAATTTGTCTCAACAATTATATCTCAGTGATAAACTATGGGATATTATACAATTGACCAAAGAACAAATCCAGGATATTATTTCAAATGGAAATGGGTCTACACCTGCTGATCTACTTACGAATATCCAAACCTACATGCACGAAAATCGAATCAATCCAATCGGTGTCGCAAAAAAAGCCATAAAAGATGAAGCACAATTATTATTTAATTCTTAATAACATGAAGCAATACTTATTCGCTTTTTATCTTTTATTTTTTACCATAGGTTGTGCTAAACAAAATCACCTCGCTGATGTGCAAACACGAACATATAGGATAGAAAAAGCATCTTATCCTGTTGATGTTGCCATAGCTGAAGCTATTGAACCTTATAAGGTGCAATTGGACGCTACTATGAATGAAGTCATCGGTTACAATGAAGCGGAAATGGTGAAAGGAAAGCCTAGTTCATCTCTTACTAATTGGTTTACTGATGCGCTGCTGGCAGAGACACAGAAGTTGGTACAAGACTCACTGGACTTTGCTATTCAAAACTATGGTGGAATAAGGTTGAATAGTTTCGCACCTGGCGATATCACTATCGGTAAGGTATATGAATTGATGCCATTTGATAATGTGATGTATATCGTAGAATTAAAAGGTAACTTGGTTAAAAAGTTGTTCGATAGGTTGGCACAATCAGGGGGATGGCCGATAAGTAATACCGTAAATTTCCATATCGCATATGGCGAGGCTACAAATATTTTTATAAAAGGAATGCCATTGGACACCTTAAAAACCTATAATGTAGCTATACCTGATTATGTGGCACTTGGTGGGGATAATATGGAAATGATGAAAGGAGCACCTATGCACAATACCAATGCATTGGTTAGGGATCTTTTGATACAATATATAAAGGATGAAACTTCAAAAGGCAGAAATATAATAGTAAACCCTTCACAAAGAATCACTGAATAATGGCAAGCAGACGAAAATTTATAAAAGATGTAACAATTTCCTCTTTGATCCTGTCTACGGGAGCATTTCCGTTATACGCTTCTGAAGATGAAGCTAATGTGCAGAAATTGACGATTTTACATACGAATGATGTGCATTCAAGAATAGAACCATTTCCCATGGACGGAAGTAAGAACCAGGGATTAGGCGGTGTTGCGAAAAGATCATCTTTGATAAAAAAAATTAGAGAGCAAGAAAAACATGTCCTCCTCCTTGATGCTGGCGATATATTTCAAGGTACTCCATATTTCAATTTTTTTGGCGGAGAGCTAGAAATAAAATTAATGTCCCAATTGGGATATGATGCAGGCACGATTGGCAATCATGATTTTGATGCAGGCGTAGACGGTTTATCTAAACAAATGGTACATGCAAATTTTCCTTTACTCTCATCAAATTATGATTTTTCGGATACAGAAATGAATGGTAAAACATCCAATTTCAAGATTTTCAAAAAGGGAAGCGTCAAAATTGGTGTTTTTGGGATTGGCATAGAATTGAAAGGTTTAGTGCCATCAGCATTGTATAAAGGTACTGTCTATCATGACCCAATCAGTACAGCACAGAAATGGGCAACTTGGCTTAAACAAGATCAGAAATGTGATTATATTATCTGTTTATCCCATCTAGGATATAAATATAATGAATCTAGATTGTCAGATATTTCTTTGGCGGAAGAGACAAAAGATATTGACCTTATAATCGGTGGTCATACACACACTTTCCTGAATCAACCGGACAGGCGAAAGAATAAGGACGGCAAACCAGTTCTAATCAATCAGGTAGGGTGGGCAGGAATCGTTTTAGGTAGAATTGATGTGTTATTTGAAAGAAATTCCAAGGATACTTGCGTCACATGTCAAAACTTATTAGTGGGTTAAATCACTTTTGTTGGGTACTTTACTCATAGCATATTCAGTGATGGCAGTAATGGTGAGACTCGGATTCACTCCTATATTGGCAGAGATGAAACTACCATCACATATTTTCATGTTTTCATAACCGAACACATTGCATTGGGCATCTATGACACCTTCTGAATGGTCTTTACCCATGCAGGCACCACCCAAAATATGGGCTGTAGTAGGAATTCCAAATAGTGACTCACTGATCAAAACCATAGCTTTGCCATTTACAATAGCTTCTACTTTCTTAGCGACATCTTTTGCAATAGGATTAAATGCTGTTGGTGGTCTTCCTTTTTCTGATCGACTTGACAAACCAAAGTATTTTGACCACTGAACTTTTAATGTACTTTCTATACTTTCCATATACAACAGTATGATTGTCTTTTTACTCCAGTCATCTATGAAGAAAGCTTTAGCATTAGAAATAGGATGAATAATTAAGTCTTTTAAAATATTGAAAATACGCATTATAAGTGTCGAGCCGCTTGTCATTGGGGCCATAAAAATTCTCCAAAATCCTGATCCTGCAGGAAATCTGACGGGTTCCACATGCCTTGATTCGTCCACGGTCACAATGGATCCTATAGCAATACCTTTAGTAAAGTCGGCATCTTTTTCAAAACTTGTCACTCCTATCAGGTTTTCAGAGTTAGAACGAATACCTGAACCAATCATATCAGATATTTTTGGTAGTGTTGATTTCTTTAGTTTTAATAGTAATGGAATTGTACCTAATACGCCTCCAGAAAATATGACTCCTTTGGAAGTAAACTTTTTCCTAGATTTACTAAGTCCCGTTACCGTTTTTGTTGTGACTTTGTATCCATGTGTATGTTCAGAAGATATTGGCTCTACATTTGTTACAAGATTTTCAGCTAAAATTTCAACACCTAGTTTTTGCGCTTGGTATAGATAGTTTTTATCGAGCGTATTCTTTGAGTTATATCTACAACCCAACATACATCCTCCACATAAACAACATGGGTTCATGGCGGGGGCATCTGTATTTTGATCATTAGTATTTATTTTGGATTCTTTACTTCCAAAATGAACAGCAACCTCAGTACGGGCGAATGCATGTTCAGAGCCAAGTCGGGTGGCAAGAGCTTGCATGACATCATCAGACACTGATTGATGAGGATTCACATTTGACCCTAGCATTTGTTTGGCAATGGCATAATATGGCATTAATACTTTTTCCCAGTCCATTAATTTACTCCATGAACCGGATTTGAAGAAAGGCGATTTAGGTACTGGAAGGGTATTGGCGTATACAAGTGATCCACCACCTACACCAACACCACTTAAAGCAATCAAATGTCTCATTATGGTGATATTGAGAATTCCATTCCATCCTATTCTTGGATACCAAAGCCATTTTTTCAAATTCCAATTTGATTTTGGAAACATGTGAACATCTTTGAACCACTTTCCCTTTTCGATTACTAAAACTTTATAACCCTTTTGTGATAATCTCAATGCCGATACGGATCCTCCAAAACCACTTCCTATAATGATATAATCATATTCAAAATTAACAGCCACTTTAAAGTAAAATTGGTTACGTAAAAATAAGAATAAAAATGATTTTTGATGCAAGTTTTTTTACGAAAAATCGATGGATAATTGGTAAAAAAAATGCCTTATTTGGCATATAAAATGTATTGTATTGATAATGCAATATATTATTATTGATGAAAATAGTATATTTTTAACTACTTGAAATTCAACCTATAATAAGGATATATTTTATTGTTATATGTAATTGATTATGAAAACATTATGAAAAAATTTTTTTTTAAAAAAAATTGACTTAACATTTTTTTAATCCTGAAAATTGTTTCACCTTTGCAGCACTCCTATAAAAATTCGACACGAAAGTTGAATAAAACCGATAAAGATTTGAACACATTCAAATGTCGGTATTAGGAAAAGTATTAAGTGTTTTTAATTTAAGCCAATGTTGATAAAACATGACCATATAGAAGTTTGGAATAATTGTTTGAATACGCTTCGCAAAACCGTAAGTTCTCAAGCATTTAAAACATGGTTCGAACCAATAAAAGCGGTAGAATTAAAGCAGCAGACACTTACTATACTAGTTCCGAATAATTTCTTTTACGATTGGCTCGAAGAACATTTTGTGGAGCAACTAAAACAAGCCGTCACCAAGGAATTAGGAAATAGAGGGAGCTTAAGATATCAAATTCAAGTAGAAAATCATAAAAAATTGGGTATTACCCAAGCAAATGCATCTGCCAAAGAACCACAAATAGTAAATCCTTTTGCGATACCTGGCCTAAAAAAGTTGAAAATTGAAAATCACTTGAATGACGATTACACTTTTGAAGCACTTGTGACTGGTGATTGCAATAAGCTTACAGTTGGCGCTGGGCTTGCTATCGCTAAGAAGCCAGGTGGCACCGAGTTTAACCCTCTTGTCATTTTTGGCGATACAGGCGTGGGTAAAACTCACATATCGCAAGCTATTGGACATCAAGTCCTCAAGCATTTTCCAGAAAAGCAGATTTTGTATATTTCTTCTGAGATTTTTACCCATCAAGTGGTGCAAGCCATCAAAAATAACACCACTACAGATTTTATAAATTTTTATAATTTCGTTGAAGTACTCATCATTGACGATATCCAATTTTTATCAGGAAAGCCCAAAACTCAAGAGTTGTTTTTCAATATTTTTAATCAGTTACATCAAAGCGGAAAACAGATTATCTTGACTTCAGATCGGCCGCCGAAAGATCTGCAAGATCTGGATGAAAGGCTGATATCTAGATTCAAGTGGGGTCTGGTAGCTGAGTTGACTTCTCCTGATTTTGAGACAAGGATGAAAATCCTTGACATGAAAATGGAGAGAGATGGTTTAAACCTTTCACATGAAGTGAAGGAATACATATGCTCTAACATCAAGAATAATATTCGTGAATTAGAAGGTGTTATAATTTCTTTGGTAGCGCAATCCACGCTCAATAGAAAGAAAATTGATCTAGCTTTGGTGAAAGATGTAGTGAAGCAATTTGTAAGTCATGATGACACTGAGTTGAGTTTAGACAAGATCAAAAAATTGGTTGCGAAACATTTTGATGTTCCTGTGGAAAAATTACAAGAAAAAACGAGATTGAGAAATGTGGTTGTCGCAAGACAGTTGTCTATGTATCTTGCTAAAAATTTTACCAATAGTTCATTGAAAGTTATTGGTGATTCTTTTGGAGGTAGAGATCATAGTACAGTGATACATTCGCTGAGGGCAGTTCAAGACCTTATGGATACCGATACCTTATTTAAGGATCAGGTAAATGACTTAGTGAAATTAGTCCAAAAGTAATCATTAGAATTCTTAAGCATTTAAAACATAGGAGTGAGTGTACATCGATATTTGCTGGTAATAATTGCAATCTTTATATTTCAAGCATGTAGTAATAAGGGAAAAGATACTAGTTTGGAGTGGAAGACCATTCAAGATATTGAAAAAATTCGGAATACTTCAGGTTTGAACAAACCAATGATGATAGATGTGTATACAGATTGGTGCAAGTGGTGTAAGGTTATGGATAAAGAGACTTTTACAAATAAAGAAGTGATAGATTATATCAATACACATTTTTATGCTGTAAAGTTTGACGCAGAACAAAAAGAGAATGCTGTATTTAATGGTCAATCTTTCGCATATCAGACTTCAGGTAGATCAGGTGCTAATATGTTGGCTGTTAATCTATTACGTGGTGACTTAAGTTTTCCATCCATTGTGTACTTGGATAAGCATTTCAATATAATACAAGTTTCTCCGGGATATAAGACCCCAGAACAATTACTTGCGGAATTGCAGAAGCTGGTTCCATAAAATTATAATTAAGATAACATCGAAAGGATTGGTGTGAAATTTTTACATAATTTTAGATTTAAGTAAACCTAAAACATTACCTTTGCGAAGTTTTTGAAAACCTGAAAGCAGGATTGACTTAAAATTTGAGATATTAGCTCAGTTGGTTTAGAGCATTACCTTGACAGGGTAGGGGTCACTGGTTCGAGTCCAGTATGTCTCACAAAAAAAAAAGTTTAGAAAATTTTGTAATATTTGTTGTGCCATTAAACCTAAAGACATATCTTTGCACCGCTTTTCAAAAAAGTAGAGCAAAAGGTGGGGTGGGTGAGTGGCTTAAACCAACAGTTTGCTAAACTGTCGTACTGGAAACGGTACCGGGGGTTCGAATCCCCCCTCCACCGCAAAAAGTTTTGTGGTGATTTTTTGAAGACAAACATTCGGGGCATAGCGCAGTCCGGTTAGCGCACTTGGTTTGGGACCAAGGGGTCGTAGGTTCGAATCCTACTGCCCCGACATAAAAGGAAGTCAATTGACTTCCTTTTTTTGTTGTATTTATGATGTAATTCCGTTATAATTTGCAAAAATTCGTTCTACGTATTTAGTAATGAAACTGCCAGTGGTCAGCCAGAGTTATTCTTGAAAATCATAAGTCTAACTTGAAAAACTAAGTTTTCATTTGTCTTAAAATACCTAAAATAATTTTTTTTTCCGCCACTCCATATAGGAATGCGAGTGGAGTTATGTTTGTAAGGCAGTCAAAAATTTTACTACAAAAGGCTATGAAAAAAGCGAAAGTTGATATATTTTTGTGGGAGATTTAAATTAGTTATCTCGTATTATAATAAAATTAGACTTATGAAAAATATATTCAATGAGCTTAAATGACCTAGGTAGCTATAGTTCAATTCTTGGATTTGTGCTTACGATATTTATAAGCATTGGTACTTATGTACTCAATAGGAAAGTCAAAAATTTGAAGAGCAATTAATGACTAAAGAGACCTTACCAAAGCTTATTAAAGATTTGATCAGTTAAAACATGGAAGTAATGAATATATTTATTAGTTGGTCTGGTGAGAGATCGAATAAAATTGCAAAATTACTTTATGACTATTTTTCGCAAAATTTGCAAAAAACGAATCCTTGGTTGTCTTCGCACATAGAAAAAGGTAAAAAGTGGAGTAGTGAAATAACATCAGAATTATACAGATCAAATTTTGGCCTAATCATTTTAACTCCTGAAAATTTAGATTCGCATTGGATTTTGTTTGAAGCTGGGGCACTTTCCAAACTTCCAGCGAGTAGAGTTTTTACTGTCCTATTCGATTTGGAACATAATGATATTAAACCACCATTATCACAATTCCAACATACTTTATTCAATAAAGATGATTTTGAAACTCTTATTAGGACTATTAATAAATGTTGTTTAGATGAAATAGGCAGTAATCTGGAAACTAGTGTGTTGAACAGTATTTTAACTAAGAGTTGGTCAGAATTGAAAAGTGATGTTGAAACGATACTTAAATCGAAGTTAATCGACTTTAAAAAACGGACAACAGATGATAAAATCGATGAAATATTATCTATAACAAGATCATTAGAAAAAAGATGTAGTACTGTTCAAATAGGTGGTAAGTTTTATCAAAAGTGCAGTGATGGCAACTGGCGAGAAGTTGTAGATCCTGAATGGGAAATAGTTTCACAACATTTAGTTTTGGATGTACAACAAGCCTTAAATAAAAATGGTTATAAAGTGGATGAAGATAATGTAATGGGAATAGAAACAAAAAAACAATTAGTACAGTACCAAAAAGATAACAAATTACCAGTTGGAGCATTAGATTTTGAAACATTAAAGTCTTTAGGAATAAAGTAACACGAGATAACAAGTGATATGAGATCAGACTTGCTATCGCTACGTCCGCTCCATATCACATCACCGTTCGCTGCAATCCCCCCTATATCAAAAAAAAATGACTTCGTAAGCTAACGAGTGTAGCATTGCAATGAATAATTTCGTACTTTAGCTTTGCTCTTTGCAAGGCCGATTTTTAAACTGTTGCTCTCCTTAAAAATAGAAGCACGAGCGCAATCCTGGTTGAGATGTTTGCCATGACTTCATTGGCGGTCTACCTTAGGTGGAACCCCGTTCAGAATAAATAAAATGCCTAAAGCACATCTCCGAAGAGTTTATGGTTTCACGTATTAATGATTATTTGAAAATGGAAAATCAAGTTATTGCAATGGAAATGGTTAATCCTCATGCTGCGGGGATTGATATCGGTAGTAGGTCTCACTGGGTGGCCTTAGGCCAACAACCAGAACATGTTCGAGAATTTGGAGTTTTTTAATGATGATTTATTTGCTTTGGCAGACTGGCTTTCATCAAATGGTGTCAAAACGGTTGCAATGGAAAGCACAGGCACTTATTGGGCAAAACTTATTTGCCGTACTGATCAGTAGAGACTTTGATGTCATTCTTTGTAATGGAAAATTTACCAAAAACATCAAAGGTAAGAAGACGGACATCATGGATTGCCAATGGATACAAAAACTCCATAGTCTTGGATTGCTTTCAAGTAGTTTTCTGCCTGATGAACAAACTGAGCAGTTGAGAACATACAGTCGTCACAGATCAAACTTATTGACTAGTGCGGCTTCAACAACTAAAAAAATGCAAAAATATCTCAGGCTGCTCAACCTAAGACTTGATGTAGTAGTAAACGATATTTGTGGGTTAACAGGTTTATTGATCATTCGCGCAATATGTGATGGACAAACAAATCCAGAAAAATTGGCTCAACTTCGACATGGCAACTGTCGGAAATCTGAACAGGAGATAGCTAAAGCACTCCAAAGCAATGGTAGAAAAGACTACCTGTTTGCACTCAATCAAGAACTGGAAATGTTTGATATACTACAAAAGAAGATTCAAGAGTGCGATATTGAGATTAATAAAAAACTAAATGAGATTATAGATAGTGATGAAAATAAAAAACAGCACACCATAGAAGCAAAGCCGTATAAACGAATTAATAAGATCAGCAGTAAGTGCCACGGCTCGAAAACTAGCAGTAATCATTTGGAATATTGTAGTCAAAAACCAACCCTATCAGAATCCATCTGGTTATATGTACCTAGATGAAAAAAGAAAACTAGGCCTAGTGAAAAGAATCCGAAAACAAATTGATAAATTTGCACTGACAAATGCAGACCTTGGTTTTACAACAAATTGATAGTCAATGGTAAAATTTAACGTTAGTCAGAACCTAAAAATAAAACACGAGAAAAAACGTTAACTAAAAAAATAAAATTTATGAACACGAAAAATTTAAGAATTTCAATGTTGGCTTTTCTATTAGGCCTTTTTGCTGTCGTTTCTTGCAATAAAGATGATGACAACCTAAGTAACAACACTCAAACTAACGTGCAAACAAATGTCCAAAGTGGAACTTGGCGAATAACTAAATTTATTGACTCGGGAACAGACGAAACAAATCATTTCCAAGGTTATAACTTCACTTTTAATAGTTCAGGAGTGTTAAACGCAAACAATGGAACTAATAATTATGACGGAACTTGGAGCATTACCGACAGTAACAGTAATGATGATAGTCAAGATGATTTGGACTTTAACATCAATTTCAATTTAACTAATGATTTTGAAGATTTAAATGATGATTGGGATTTCATCTCTCAATCCTCTACAAAAATTGAACTAATAGACGTTAGTGGCGGAAATGGTGGTACTGATTATCTAACATTCGAGAAAAATTAGACCAAAAGTTGACTAACGTACAAACTGCAATACGCACCACATATTTTAGCATAATTGGTAATACCAGTTTAGCATTAATTAAAGGACTTGCGGGATTCTTTGGAAACTCCTATGCTCTGATTGCAGATGCTATAGAATCAACTACCGACATTTTCTCATCACTACTTGTTCTTTTTGGTTTAAAATATGCCAAAAGACCAGCAGACGAGAACCATCCCTACGGACACGGAAAAATTGAACCTTTGATAACGTTTTTAGTAGTTGCTTTTCTTGTTACATCTGCGACCGTTATTGCTTATGAAAGCATCCAAAATATTCAGACACCTCATAAAGTCCCAAAGTCTTGGACTTTGATAGTGCTAGGTGCAATTATTATATGGAAAGAAGTGTCCTTCAGAATAGTAATTAATAAAAGTAAAGAGACCAATAGTTCTTCACTTAAAGCAGATGCTTGGCACCATAGAAGTGATGCAATAACTTCTATTATGGCATTTATCGGAATTTCTATTGCTTTAATCTTCGGTAAAGGATATGAAACGGCTGATGATTGGGCAGCTTTATTCGCTTCTGTATTTATTCTTTACAACAGTTATTTGATTTTTAGACCAGCTTTAGGAGAAATTATGGATGAACACTTATATGACGACTTATTGGAAGAAATTCGAGAAAAATCTATAAAAGTCAAAGGTGTAATTGGAACAGAAAAATGTTTCATTAGAAAAGCAGGAATGAAGTACCACGTTGATTTACACGCAATTGTTAATGGAGAAATTTCCGTTAAGAAAGGACACGATATTTCACATCAATTAAAAGATTATTTGAGAAAAGAAATACCAAATTTAGGACACGTTCTAATTCATATTGAACCGAATGAATAAAAAAGGCAGCACACAACAACTAAGTTTTCGTTCGGCATGAAATGCCTAGAATGAAAACCCTGTTGAACGGAAGTTTTGTTAGCTGGGCCAGATTTGTGCATTTTATGTACCTTTGTGCTAAATTGAAACTTTGTGCCTTTAAAACTCAGCCTTCGGCTATACCCAAAACGTTAACATCCCCAAAACCAACGAAATCCATAGCTTGAACGTTTATAATAGTGACATACAAAAGTTAAGTATAAAACCTTGGAATATGAAATGGACAAGTTCAATATTATTGTGCAGCATTCCAAGAGGGATTACGTTCCATATCACCGACCGTTAGCATTGATTGAAAATTAAACAAAAATATTTAATAATGAAAAAGTCAATATCTGTGTACCTTATAAGCGCAATTCTTTTTGTTGCATGCAATAAGAATGAAACACAAATTCCAACATGCGAAAACTGTAACTTCACTTGTTTAGAAATAAATGAACCTGGTATTTTAACCAATAACTGCATTAATAATTGGGAGTGTAATTTCAAAGTAGTACCTAAATCTAAAGTTGATTTAAGTAAACATGACGGATTAGCATTGGGAGATAAAATTGTCTTTCAAATGATTAAAAGCACACAGGGAATCAAGGAAGTTGCAGATGATGAAATATCCGAGATATTAGTATTTGAAATAGATGAGAATCAGAATAGTTTCTCGGTAAGTGACGAAGAATTAGAAAATATGGCTGTAAGTTTCAGACGAATTTGTTATTGTCCAGAAGTAGAATTTAAAAGGATAATTTCAGGGTGTATGCAAGGTGAAAAGCAGTCAGATGGAACTTGGTTTATACAAGGAAATTTAAATCTTCATTATTCTTCAGGACCTAAGGAAATAAAATTTGATGCTAAATTCGCAAATTAATCAATTAAATAACCAGATGCCAACAATGCACAGGACGGACAGATTTGCTATCGCTGCATTCGCTGCATATCGCCGACCGATACCGAACACCGAAATATGAATAATTTAAATTTATTAATCGTTGCATTCATCACTTGTTTTTATTTTTCATGTACAAAAGATGAGAATCAAAAAACAGTTCCAATTCCTTGCGTAACAGCAGAAACAATCACAGATACTATCTCAGGGTTTTTAATATTTGAAAAAGGAAAGCAAGAAAATGGTTTTGCTAAAGGAATTAAAATTAATAAACCTTTTGAGTCAAGTGTTATATTAGATGATAGATTCCTGAATGATTCGATCTACAATTTACTAATATTGACGTTTTGGCCAGAAAGAAATAATTATGCTGCACTCTCAGAATCAATTGTTCTAAATAGAATATTAATTAAACCTATATCAAACTGTTTAAATTTGACGAACAATAGAACTTCTAAAGATTCTATTTTTACTACTTATGGTGTTGGAAATGATGATGTTGGCATACTTGGTTATGAGTTAGATTTAAGTGAAGAAAATGCCTTAGAAATCATATCCTTTGATTTGGATACTAAAAAGTTTAAAGCAAAATTTAAAGGAAGTTTCATCGCAAAAAAAGAATATTTACCTGATTTACCTAAAAAAGTACGATTTTCAGACGTTTATATTGAATATGGATATTAGCACAATCAGATGCTAATACAGTTTGCTCATCAATACTCTCAACTTTCAAATAATAAAAAATAATATACATCATACACATCAAAAACATTAAAAAATGAAAAATTTAATTTTAATTGCATTGGCTATTTCAATTTTGCAAGTAGTAAATGCGCAAGAAGCAGAAATCGGAAACAAAGTAATCTTAGGTGGTTCGATTAATTTTTTGACTCAAAACAATACTTACCCTCTTTCAGGTACATTCATAATTACAGGTTTAAGAGGAATTTATTCCAATAACACAAATAATACAAGAAATACGACTTTTACTATCAGTCCATATATTGGAAAAGAAATCAATCCAAATTTAATTGTTGGATTGCAGTTTGATTATGGAATAGATAGATATAAGGCAGAGGACGTGTACATATTTGGGCAGCCAGATTCAGTAGATATTAAAAATAACTCTAATCAAATTGGGTTTGGGATATTTACAAGACATATATTAAACCCAGATGGTAAATTTAATTTCTATATTCAACCATACTTGGAATATAATCTATTGAGTGAAGAAGATATCCAAGACGCAAATGTCATTCAAGAAAGAAAAGCTAATTATTTGGAAGTAGGAGTAGGATTAGGTATGTTGTATAACATTAATTCTAAGATAAGAGCAACCTTGAAAACAGGTGGAATAAATTACGTTAATGGAAGTTGGGAAATAAAAAACACCGATACATCAAAAAAATTTAGCTCTTTTGGTACGAACTTAAATTTATCCACAATTTACTTCGGACTTGAAATAAGGATATAAAAGGAATGACCATAATGCATAACAGTAAGCTTTTCTTTCTAAGTTGGTAAATGCACAGAGAATTGAGGCGACAGGTCATATTTTAATAACAAACACTAAGAACAGTGAGCACTTTTTTAGTTAAAAAGGATTAATCTTTCACTTTGAATGACATGTAAATTTAAAATTATATTATTTATTTTTGAATTTATAAATTTAATTATTGTAATTTTGCGGGAATTTTTTAAAATAAGTCATAATGGCATCACGAAAAGATAAACAAGCATCAGACGAAATTATTGATGTTGTGGAGGTAAAGGGAAGTAATATCATCAATGAACCTAATTTTTTTGACAAAAATCAAAAGTTGTTGTCTTACCTTATTATAGGTATCGGTATTCTTGCAGCCCTTTATTTTGCATACAAATATTTGTATATAGCACCAAGAGAAAAGGAAGCTGTCAATGCTATGTATAAGGCAGAACAACAGTTTGCTAAAGATTCATTTGCACTTGCACTCGAAAATCCTGGTGGTGGTTATGATGGATTTCTAGCTATTATTGATAATTATAGCGGTACTAAGACTGCAAATCTTGCAAAGTATTATGCAGGAATCAGCTATCTGAATATGGGAAGTTATCAAGAAGCAGTGGATTACCTCAATGGTTATGGAGCACACGATGCAGTGACTAAGGTGACCAAAGATGGTGCCCTTGGTGATGCTTATGCTGGTCTAGGCGATATGGATAAAGCAATGTCCTACTATCAGAAAGCTGCATCAGCTTCTGAAAATGATTTCCTGACTCCTCATTATAAAGGGAAACTTGCCATGTACTATTATTCACAGAATAAGATAGAAGATGCTGTCAAATTATGGACAGAAATCTTAAATGATTATCCTGAAACCAACGAGGGGCTTGAAGCAGAAAAATTATTGGCAAGATTTGGCAAAGATTGATTTTGATTTTATCATATAAAACTTACATGGCAGAGAATTTTTCCTCTGCCATTTTTATTTATGGCGACAGAAGGATTTAAATTTGAAGTTGGTCAGGAGATGGCTAATGTGGACAATATCGAAAAAATTCGTATTTGTATTATCACTGCAAGATGGAATACCCATATTACTTCTGCTTTAAAACAAGGCGCATTGGAGCGATTGAAGTCATTTGGTTTGCAAGATGCGCAGATATTGCTTTTAGACGTCCCAGGCACATTTGAATTGCCAAGTGCAGCGCATTCAGTGGTACATTCGGCGCAGCAATTTGACGCTGTAATATGTATTGGATGTGTAATAAAAGGTGACACTGATCATGATATTTATATCAATCAATCGGTGGCATGGGGATTGACCCAACTAAATGTTATGCAGAGTGTGCCTATGATTTTTTGCGTACTTACTACAAATAATGAAACCCAAGCATTGGAGAGATCTGGTGGAAAGCATGGCAATAAAGGTGCTGAGGCTGCAGATACAGCAATTGCGATGATTGAGTTTAAAACACAAATAAAATAAGCTTATTTAGGTCTTGCGCTTTTTCTTTTCTGCTGCTGGAAAGAGGATATTGTTTAATATGAGTCTATAGCCAGGACTGTTGGGATGTAGGTTTAGGTCTGTCTCCGGATCACCCACATAGTGTCTATAATCTTCAGGATCATGACCACCATAAAATGTCCAAGTTCCAAACCCATATGTGCCATGCAAATACCTTACTTCTGACTGTGATTTTGTTTCTCCTAAATTCAAGACATCCGTCTTGATAAGAGATTTTTTAAAAGATGTTGATTGGCCCATAAATCCCTTCAGTGTCAAAGTATGGTTTTGACAAAGCATTGTTGGGATAGGATCCCACTTGGCAGAAAATTCAAAAAGAGTAAAGTAATCCAATTCAGGTGTGATATTTCTGTTTTTATTATCGATATTTGAATGCTCGTAAAGTAGTGGATTCAAATTAAGTTCAAAGTCTTTGAATGCAAATGTCTTGCTATAATCGAGCTTGCTATTAGCACTTTGATCAAAACCATCACCATCATACATCACATCGCAGATATCTACTCCCTCTGCTGCTAAGGCTATATCATATGTATCCGTAGCCGAGCACATGGCAAACATAAAGCCACCACCTTCCACATATTCTTTGATCTTTTTTGCTACAGCCAGCTTCAACATGGATACCTTCGAATAACCAAGGCTGTGGGCAAGTTCTTCAGTTTTTTGTTGATTCAGCTTATACCATGGCGTACCACCCTGAGACGCGAAAAATTTGCCATATTGGCCTGTGAAGTCTTCATGATGTAAATGCAACCAATCATACTTCACGAGCTTGCCTTCCATGACTTCCCTGTCATATACTTTTTCATACGGAATTTCAGCATAAGTAAGTGCTAAGGTAACTGCATCATCCCAAGGCTGAATTCTACTTCCTTGTGGATTGAAATCTGGCGTATATACAGCTATTTTGGGTGCTTTCTCGAGTTTAATAACTTCTTGATTTACTTCAGGGTCAGATATTGCAGTTCGAATCTGAATCCAAGTAGCATCGCTGATCACTTCAAAGGAAACGCCTCTGATCTTGCATTCGGCTTCCAATGCTTTAGCATAAGGAAAAGCGAAACTTCCACCTCTATAATTCAACATCCAATACGCTTCTATTCCTTGATTGATGACCCAATAGGTAATGCCATACGCTTTGAGATGATTTGCTTGTTTGTCATGTTCCATTGGCAACATGATGTAATTTGCCTTAACACCGACAAAAGAAAGGCATATAAAAAATACAAAGAAAAATCGATTCATTAATCTTTTTATTATATTATCTGTTTATCACAATTGTTTATCAGTAAAAACAGAATTTTCATGTTTACTGATTTACCGCATGCATTTAAAAAATTTGCAATAAGAACAACAAGTGATTAACACAATAAGTTTATCGTACCCTTGGTGGTATTTGATTTTATGTGCTTTGGTAGGCGTAGGTTTTTCCACCATTTTGTACTTTAAAGACGACCGTTTTTCGGAAGTTGGTGGAGGTAGTTTGAAATGGGTGTTATCAGCTATCAGGGGAATTGCCGCTTTTTTAATAGTATTATTGCTTCTATCTCCATTTATAAAAGCTGTCAAAGATGATATACGCAAGCCTATCATCGTCATGGCGGAGGATATGTCTTCATCAGTGGTAGGGTTAAAAGATTATGAAAACTTTAAGACTCAATGGGACAATGCTGCCGCAGCTCTTAGTGATAAGTATGATGTAAGAAAATTGTATTTTGGCACCACGACCGAAACCGAACCCAAAGATACTTTTCAAAGTACCAATATAGGCCAATTAATTAAGAATATTAATGACAATTATACTGACCAAAACCCAAGTCGTATTATTTTAGCTTCAGATGGGATTGTCAATGAGGGAGCAGATCCTTTGTATCAACCTCTCCAATTTACGGGTAAATTATATTCTGTGGCCCTCGGCGATACTTCCATAAGAAAAGATGCTGCAATCCAAAATATAGTGCACAATAAAATTGCATTTTTAGGTGATAGGTTCACTGCCAATGTTGAAGTAGCTACTAACAATATGGAAAATGAAGCGATGACAGTGTATCTTGAAGAAGTTTTGGAAAATGCTACGATAAATCTTCAGAAGTCTGTTGTAAAGATTCCAAACCAGACAACTTTTCACTCTATTGGATTCGTGATAGAAGCTAAACAACCTGGTGTTCGAAGGTATCGTATTCGCATTTCAAATATAGACGGCGACACCAATAGCAGAAACAATTCTAGGGATTTTTATGTAGAAATACTCGATGGTAGACAAAAAATATTGATTTTGGCTAATGCGCCACATCCGGATATAGCTGCCTTGAAAAATTCGATATCAATTAATAAAAATTATGATGTCACAACCTCGGTCATTGATAGATTCACGGGTAATGTCAAAGATTACAGTCTTGTTTTCTTTCACAATCTACCTTCAGCAAAAAATCCTGTGGATGCAATACTCAAAGTGACGAAGGATAATGCAATACCACATATCTTCATTGTTGGGTTACAAACAGACCTTACAAAATTAAATGCCATCCAATCTGCAGTCGCAATAAAAGCCAGTATAGCTAATACTGAACTAGTTGTACCGGATTTCAATCCAGGTTTTAAGGCTTTTATCCTTTCAGAACCTACTCAAACTTTGTTAAGAATCTTGCCTCCTTTATCTGCCCCTTTCGGTGAGTATGTGGCATCACCTTCCTCTGAAGTTTTCTTAAAACAAAATATTAAAAAGATCAAAACAGATTATCCTTTGATTGCTTTTGAAGAAGTCAATAACCATAAAACTGGGATAATCATTGGGGAAGGCTTGTGGAAATGGAGATTGTTTGATCATTTACAACATCAAAATTATGAAGGTTTTGATGAATTGGTAAATAAGTGCGTGCAACTCACAACTGTGAAGAATGACAAAAGAAAGTTTCGGGTGCAAACGTCTAAAAATATCTATCGGACCAGCGAGAACATACAGTTTGATGGTCAGTTATACAACGAAAGTTACGATCTTATCAACGAACCAGATGTAAAACTCTCCATCAAAGATCAAGATGATAAGCGATTCGAATACATCATGTCAAAAACGTCAAATGCGTACACATTATCGATAGGTACGTTCCCTGCTGGAGCATATCAATACGAAGCTAAAGTGATGTTCAATGGTAAAGAGGAGGTGTCACGTGGCAAGTTTCAAGTAGAAAATTTGGACCTAGAGGCCGTCGACCTCACAGCACGTCATAATATGCTAAAAAAACTTGGCCAGAAGTACAATGGGGATATTGTACATGTATCGCAGTTGTCCAACATGGTCAAATCTATGTTAGAGGACACGACTATCAAGCCAGTATTATACCACTCGACTAGCACAAAAGCTGCGATTCATTTTAAATGGATTTTCTTCCTGATATTGGCGTTGCTTGCTTTAGAATGGTTTCTACGCAGATACTTTGGTAGTTACTAGGGTATTAAAAATTGAGATGTATTGCAGGAATACTAATAGCAAATATTCTCCCATTCGTAGAAAGAATTGATAAATTTACATAATTGGATGTTATAAATCACATTTTTTTACCAATGGTGTTGTGACAGTATTATATTAATGTTTTTTGTACTTTAATATTTCGTTGAATATTCCACTTTCATTAGAATTTGACGCATAATTTTCTGCGGCATTAAACCACTCTAATGTGCTGGCATGCATCTGATTTTTTGCATGAATGAGATCATTTGTGGTGATAGGAGAGGGTACTCCAGACTTCATAGCGTCTTTCAGTTTTCGTTCTATTGCGATATCCAACATCAAAACCAAATCAGCACCTGAAAAGTCTTTGGTATTTTGCAAAACCTTAGGAATATCAATGTTGTCAACAGGTTTATTTCTAAGTAAAATAGATAATATCTTCTCCTTGCTGTGAGCGTCAGGTGGAGGGATAAATAATATTTTGTCAAATCTACCTGGTCTTCTGAAAGCAGGGTCAAGGTGCCAAGGTGCATTCGTTGCCCCCATGACTAGGATACCATCATTTGATGTTTGAACACTGTCCAACTCTGCCAATAATTGACTTACTATATTCCTCCCTGCTACATTTTTCATGTCTGCTCTATTGGCACCTAATGCATCAATTTCATCGAAAAAAATAACACAAGGTGCATTACGCCTTGCGACATCAAAAATATATGAAAGGTTTTTTTCACTCCTTCCATTCCACATATCCAAAATGTCACTTATCCCAACATTGATAAAATTTGCATTTATTTGCCCAGCTGTTGCTCGTGCTATATAAGTCTTGCCACAGCCAGGAGGCCCATATAAAAGGATGCTACCACCTACTTTCTTCCCATAAACTTCGAATAGTTGGGCGTTTTCTATAGGTTTAATAATTTTGAGTTCTATCTGCTCCTTCAACTCTTCCATTCCACCCACATCATCAAAATTGATAGGTGGTTTTTGCATAATGAAATCTTTGTCTTCAGGCCCATTAAATTCGAAATCAAAATTTTCATCATCTTCCATGTCAAAATC
Source organism: Saprospiraceae bacterium (assembly GCA_041392785.1). Taxonomy (GTDB): domain Bacteria; phylum Bacteroidota; class Bacteroidia; order Chitinophagales; family Saprospiraceae; genus OLB9. Next base: position 143,741 of record JAWKLK010000006.1, on the reverse strand, counting down.
AAAAGGCAATCTCAATACCTCATCCAATTCCCTATCTTCAAAATCTGGATTAGCGTCCAAAATCAGTTCATAAATTCTTTGAGCATCGTCATCTGACTTCTCCCTAAGAAATGATTTAGCACACATGACCATCAATTTTTCTGAGGCTTTTCCATTTTCGATCAAATCTTCTGCTATCACGATGACTCCAGAAAATCTTCCGCGCCTGAAATAACATTCCGCTAAACCTTCTTGGGCTTTAACATTTGATTTTTCATATTGTAATACTATTTGGAATTCCGTTTCAGCAGCTTCATATTGTCCAAATTGTAGCAATTTTGTGCCTAAAATCAATCTTAATGGGATGTTTTCAGGAGATTTATCTAGTGCTTCGCGAAGTGATTCTATCTCTTGTGTGGTCATACTTTGGCGAAATTTATATGTTTGAATAATTCAGAAGACATCATTTTGTCCTCTGTCAGTAGGGTAAGATTTTTTTTCATTAATTCTATCGTAGTATCAGCATTTTGTAATGTGAGTTTGTGAATTGATTGTACAAATGATCTTTTCTCGACGTGTATTTTCTTTTTGACTTTGTTTTTTACATTTACGATAAAATCCAAAAACTTTTGTGATGTTGCATCTTTCCCTTCCATTAAGATGGAGAGCAAAAAACTATTTCCATTTATATAATCCATATCCTCAAATATATCTTCCACATCATCATTTACTTCTGTGATGAGATCAAAATATCTCCAGTCAGACAGCGAACCAAATTGTTTCGAATCATCTAGCCATAGTTCATATATCAATCTGCGCAATAGTTTGACATCACATGATTTGTAAAAGTAAAAATATTCCATATCATACTTCATAGGAAAAATTCCTTTCCGCAAGTCTAATTCGTGTTTTTGATACTTCGCAATATGGCTCAAATAGTTTTCTACATCATTTTCTGATATACCAAATGCAGTCAGATGTTGTTGCATATTAGTCCAATGAAAATGTAATGCGTTTTCAGATGTGTTCCAATGTGCCTCTAAATGAGCGTCCAGATGGTAAATACTTGCTTGCAGTTGATATAGACGTTTTACAAAATCATTGTTTTCGTTATACGAGGGACCAATAATAGTAGGAAAATGTCGATAAGCAAACAACGCATCCATTTTCAGCTTTAGCTCTGATTCAATGATGTGTGGTTCGAACATGTAATGCGTTATAAGTAAAATATTTGTGTAAAAATAAAAAACATAAACACTTAATCTATTCTATTAGTTCAGCTAGTGTGCTAATATGTCATTTTTTTCATTTGTAAATAGAATTGTATTACTGATGATGACAATTTTTGTGGTTCTGTAAAAATGGTAGGTATTCCATGTAGTTGCAATTCTTGAATGATAAGCTTTTTTTCAAATAATAGTTTCTCTGCCACAGTTTTATATATAATTTTTGTCAATGTATCAGCGGATTGGTCTAGATAATGATTTAATTCGCTGTTTTGAAACATTATAACTACAACCTTATGGTTTTTTGCTAATTTTTGTAGCACTTGCAATTGTCTTTGCATTCCATCCATTGTCTCAAAATTGGAAAAAATGAATAGCGTACTTCTATTGGGAATGTTTTTTTTGATTTCGATATACAATCGTTGGAAATCTGATTCTTTGAAATCTGTTTTGAGTTTATATAAAGATTCATTGATATAAGCCAATTGTTTTACCCTTTTTGATGCCTTGGTCAAGTGATCCACCTTTCTAGAGAATGTAATGAGACCCATTAAATCGTGTCTTTTTAATACTACATTGCTTAAGGCTATGGTTGCATTGATAGAATAGTCTAAAAGAGTCAGATCGTCAAATGGCATTTTCATTATTCTGCCAGTGTCTATGATACAGTAAAATGTTTGGGAGCGCTCTTCTTGGTATTGATTAACCATGAGTTTATTGGATTTTGCTGTTGCTTTCCAATTGAGAGATCGCACATCATCTCCCATCACATACTCCTTGATTTTTTCAAATTCCATTGAATGACCAATTCTTCTGATTTTGTGTTCTCCATGCTGTGAATTTTGATGTCGGTCTGTTGTAAAGGAATGATCACGCATTCTCATAAATGAAGGATAAACTGGCATACTTACTGATTCATCCATTGAATATCTACGTATCAACATTTTTATAGGTGACTTGACAAAAATATGCATGGCTCCAAAATCATATGTGCCTCTTTGCACGGGTTTTAAAGTGTAGTTATAATACCATCCCTTGTCCGCTTCTATTTTGGATTTAATAGCAAATAACCTCTCTTCAAAAATGTATGGAATTTCGTCAACCACATCAATTTCTATTGGGAATTTATAATGGTTCTTGATGTCGATCTGAATGGTATTTATATCGCCATTTGACAATTTCTCAGGAGTCATTCGCTTTGCACTTATGCCATTTTGGGTTGAAAAAAGCAATAGAAAATCAGCAAACACTATAATACCAAATAGTACTAACAATGCCAATCCGAAATATAGAAGAAAGGGTAGGAAGAATGCAATTATAAGAATTGCGGCTATTATCAGCACTATAAAATAAAATTGCTTTCCTATAAATAATGCTTGGAATATTCCTGATATCTTTTACCCATACCAGTTTATCTAGGCACTTCCAAACCATCAATGATGGTGGAAATAATATGTTTACCTGTGATACCTTCCATTTCTTTCTCAGGAGTAAGGATGATTCTATGACCTAATACAGGGTAAGATACTGCTTTCACATCTTCTGGAATGATAAAATCTCTTTGGTGTAGTATAGCTCGGGCTTTGGCAGTATTTAATATGGCTATTGCAGCACGAGGAGAAGCACCAAGGTACAACATTGGGTTATTTCTCGTGGCTTGAACTATTTTGACTATATATTCCATCATATCATTTTCTACTCGTACTGAATGCGCCTGTTTCTGAATGTACATTAATGATACAACATCAATAACCTGTTCTATGACATTTGTTTTTATTTCATGAGTTGATGAGTGTTCATTTTGCAATATCTGCACTTCATCTGCGAGAGAGGGATATCCTACGTCAATCTTGAATAGAAAGCGATCCAGTTGGGCCTCTGGAAGTCGATATGTCCCTTCTTGCTCTATTGGATTTTGAGTCGCTACTACTAAAAATGGTTTAGCAAATTCAAACTTCTGTAAGTCAATCGTGATCTGTCTTTCTTCCATGACTTCGAAGAGTGCTGCCTGAGTTTTAGCCGGAGCTCTATTTATTTCATCAATCAAAACGATATTTGAAAAAATTGGGCCTTTTTTGAATTCGAAATCGCTATTTCCAGCATTAAACACTAATGTGCCTAAGATATCTGATGGCATAAGATCAGGGGTGAATTGTATTCTTGAGAATTGCGTATTGATGGCTTTTGCCAATACCTTTGCTGTTAGTGTTTTTGCTACTCCAGGCACACCTTCAATGAGGACATGGCCATTTGCTATTATAGCTATCAGGAGCTGCTCTATCATGTCATCTTGGCCTATTATAACCTTATGTAGTTCTGTCTTAGCTCTCTCTAAAATATCGGTGACAGAGTGAATGTCCACACGGGGATTGAATTGCAAAGTGTCTTCATTAGAACCTTCCATATGTATTGTCAAAGATTGGTTAAGGACAAAAATATTAAGTTTTTTTTAATTTCGTTGTGATTCAGGTTATGACTTTTTAATAATTTTTTGAAATTATACCTTTATTGATTTTATTTAACAAGTGGAATACTTTAATATTTATACATGGATTGATCAATCTGCACTGCTTAAGAACTAATGGAAGTTTATTATATTTGCAGTTTCAATGCATAAATGGAGCGAAATGGAAATAAAGAAAGTAACAGTGATAGGAGCAGGTACTATGGGGAATGGTATTGCACAAGTTTTTGCCACCGCAGGTTTTCCAGTAGTCTTATGCGATGTTCATCAAGCTATTTTGGATAAAGCCGTAGAAACTATCAATAAAAATCTGGATAGAATGGTGAAAAAAGAGGCTATTTCTGAAGTAGATAAATCCAAAACTATTAACAATATTTCTGTCTCCACTTCAATGGAAGATGCTGTAAAAGGCACCGATTTGGTTGTTGAAGCGGCTACAGAACGAATAGATTTAAAATTGAGTATTTTTAAAAGTCTTGATGAATTCGCTCCTGCGCATGCTATTTTGGCTTCCAATACATCATCTATTTCACTTACTAAGATAGGCGCTGCCACATCTAGACCTGATAGAGTGATCGGAATGCATTTTATGAATCCGGTGCCGGTTATGAAACTGATAGAAGTGATCAAAGGTTACGCTACATCAATGGAAGTGTGTGATACGATCAAGTCTCTGTCTACTACCTTGGGTAAAATTCCAGTAGAAGTGAATGATTATCCTGGTTTTGTTGCAAATAGGATATTAATGCCAATGATCAATGAAGCGATCTATACCCTGTATGAAGGTGTGGCAGGAGTAGATGAAATAGATACGGTAATGCGTTTAGGTATGGCGCACCCTATGGGGCCGCTGCAATTAGCAGATTTTATTGGGCTCGATGTATGCTTATCTATCTTACAAATACTACATCAAGGTTTTGGTAATCCTAAGTATGCACCATGTCCTTTGCTTATCAACATGGTGACAGCAGGTCAACTTGGGAGGAAGACAGGAGTAGGTTTTTATATCTACGATCCTACATCTAAAGAAACTAAAGTATCAGCAAAATTTACCTAGAAAAAATATGACATGGGTGTGATCTCTGCACTGAAAGTTTTAGATATGTCATCTGTCTTGGCAGGTCCACTCACAGGATCTTTTTTCGCAGAGTTAGGTTGTAAAGTTACAAAAATTGAAAATAAGACAATCGGAGGCGACCCAACACGCCAATGGAAGTTGACCACTGAAGATTCCAATTCTGATTTCTCAGCTTATTATGCATCTGCAAATTATGGCAAAGAAATCATTATGCTTGACTTCAAAAATGAAGATGACCTAGAGAAATTGTGGACTTTAATACAGGCACATGATATCATTATTTCAAATTTTCAGCGTAAAGTAAGTGAAAAATTTGGGCTTTCGCCAAAGGCAATTCAAAATAAATTTCCTGATAAAATCATCGCCCAACTTAGTGCTTATGACTATGATGATCCACGACCTGGGTACGATCTTGTAATGCAAGGAGAAACAGGTTGGATATCTATGAATGGCATCGATCAAAATCATATGGCAAAACTTCCAGTTGCACTTATTGATATAATCGCAGCACATCAAATGAAGGAAGCCATATTGATGGCTGTATTAAAAAAATATCAATCAGGTGAAGGCAGTATAATTCATGTCTCCCTATACAAATCTGCTTTGTCCGCCTTGGCCAATCAAGCTTCCAATTATCTAATGGCCCAACATATCCCTAAACCTATGAGCACATTGCATCCCAATATTGCACCTTATGGAGATACTTTTACGACATCAGATGGTGAGTTGGTATTATTGGCAATTGGCAGTGATGCGCAGTTTGCAAAATTATGGGTATCTTTAAACTTAGGGGAGATAATTGATTCGAGATTTATCTTAAATAGTGATAGGGTAAGGTACAGAAATGAAATGGTGACGATACTTACGGAGCGAATCAAGTCAGTTTCATTAGCTGAATTTACAGGGTTAATGAACAAGAATAATTTACCGTGGTCCAAAATACATAATCTGAAAGATGTGTTTGAAAGTGAGCAAGGAAAAAAAATTGTCCTTGAGTATAACCTAAATGAAATAGTAGCAAAGGCGGTAAGTCAAGTAGCATTCAGCATTGAATAATTTGATCTTGAAAGATTAAAACTCATGAATTTCTACTAAATTTATTTAATATATTAAATATTTAACACTTGGATTTCAAGTAAGAAAGTTTTATGATATGTATCTTTGTATTTTTAAATCAATTAATAAATTAAATATATAATATGGCTTTTAATAAGATAAAAGTAGCAAATCCTGTTGTAGAATTGGATGGTGATGAAATGACAAGAATAATTTGGAAGTATATCAAAGAGAAATTGATATTGCCTTATCTTGATGTTGATATAAAATATTATGATCTAGGGATAGAGTTTAGAGATCAAACTGATGACCAAGTGACAATCGATGCCGCTAATGCAATTAAAAAGTATGGAGTGGGAATCAAATGTGCTACCATCACGCCAGATGAAGCAAGAGTAGATGAATTTGGATTGAAGCAAATGTGGAAATCTCCAAATGGAACGATAAGAAATATTTTGGATGGTACTGTATTCAGGGAGCCAATAGTGATGAGCAATGTACCAAGGTTGGTAACAAACTGGACTTCACCGATCATAGTAGGTCGTCATGCTTTTGGTGACCAGTATCGCGCAACTGATGTGGTCACAAAAGGCAAAGGAAAACTCACAATGACATACACAAATGAAGCGGGTGAGGAAACTTCATGGACAGTATATGACTTCAAAGGTGATGGTGTAGCTTTGTGTATGTACAATACTGATGATTCCATCAAAGGTTTTGCGCATTCATGTTTTAATATGGCACTTTCAAAAAAATGGCCATTATACCTTTCTACAAAAAATACAATTTTGAAAAAATATGATGGTAGATTCAAAGATATTTTCCAAGACATTTATGAAAATGACTATAAGTCTAAATTTGAAGCAGCAGGTATAGTGTATGAACACAGATTAATAGATGATATGGTGGCCAGTGCCATGAAATGGAATGGTAGTTTTGTTTGGGCGTGTAAGAACTACGATGGAGATGTGCAATCTGATTCTGTAGCACAAGGTTTTGGGTCATTAGGTTTGATGACTAGTGTGCTTGTGACACCTGATGGATCCACAATGGAAGCAGAAGCAGCACATGGCACGGTGACACGTCACTATCGTATGCACCAACAAGGAAAACCCACTTCTACCAATCCTATTGCATCTATTTTTGCATGGACAAGAGGTCTCGCCTTTAGAGGAAAATTGGATGGAAACCAAGCTTTAATTGATTTTTGTGATGCTTTAGAATCTGTCTGTATCGAAACGGTTGAATCTGGAAAAATGACAAAAGATTTGGCTGTTATTATTCATGGCAATGATGTGAAGCATGGAGAACACTATCTATACACAGAAGAATTTTTGGATGCTTTAGATCGTGGATTGATGCACAAGATACAAATGTAATTTTCAAAGAACAGTAAGCCAAATGAAAACTAAAGTCACGCACAATTGGCCTACTTTTCGAATAGATTCGACTTGGTCACTCTTTCTCGATAGAGATGGAGTGATCAATTCTCGAATAGTTGGGGATTATGTTAGAGATTTTGACCAATTCAAATTTTTACCAGGAGTTCTAGATGCGATTTCTGTGCTATCAGGTTTTTTTAATCGGATTTGCGTTGTGACCAATCAAGCTGGTATTGAAAAAGGGTTGTATTCCCACGATGATCTTGCTATCATACACGAAAAGATGTTAGAAGCGATTACTTATTTTGGTGGGCATGTTGATAATGTCTATTATTGCCCATTTTATCTTGGAGAAAACATATTTTGTAGAAAGCCTAATCCCGGAATGGCATTGCAAGCGAAATCCGATTTTCCAGACATAGAATTTAAGAAATCCGTCATGGTAGGAGATTCACTCTCTGATATCGCTTTCGGTAATCGGTTAGGGATGAAAACAATTTTATTAGGAACAGATGAATTGATTGATTCTATTCCTGATTCTATCCCTGACTGTAAATTGGACAGCCTTACTGATGTATCACAATGGATAATGAGTCTTTAACTACGACTCATTCTGACTTTTCTAAACTCTAATAAATCTAACTGTTTGTACTTTATTTTGAGATTGCACTCTTATATTATATGCGCCTGGAGTGAGTTGATTTGATTCAATTTGAATACTGTGTTCACCTGCATTCAGGCTTCTATCCATGACTACTTCTATAAGCGAACCCAATGCATCATACAAAGAAATATGCACTTTACTATTTTGATCTAGTGTAAAAACCAATGTTGTATTGTTACTTGTTGGGTTTGGATAGACTGACATTTGGAAGTCAGTATTTTTACTGTCAAAAATATTTGTAGTGGTACAACCTTTCACTAAAGGCAGTTTTGTAAAGTCTTCAAATAGTAGAGTTTTGATATCAGCATCTGAAACACCAAGCCAATCAACGAGCAAAGTGGCATAGACAGATCTAAAATCATACTGCATTGGCACACCTTCTTGAGGTGCTATTTCAGTAGGGATAGTTGGATTGTTACCTAAAATTTGAGAATTAACGCATGTACCAAAAACGATCAGTGGGGCTGCTGTTCCGTGGTCTGTACCTACACTATTATTTGCAGCTATTTGTCTACCAAATTCGGAAAATGTCATCCCCATGACACGCTCATTTATGCCTAATGCAACGCAATCATCAACAAATACTGTCACTGCATCAGATACAGATTTTAATAACTCATTGTGTCTTCCCAAAGTTGGTTCACCTATTTGAACTTGATTTGCATGGGTGTCAAATCCACCTAAAGATACCACATAAATCTTAGTGCCTAGCCCACCAGAAATCAATTGTGCAACAATTTTGAGTTGTGCGGCCAAATTATTATCATCAGGATAAGATACTATATTATTCCCATTGTCAAAAGCTTTTAATACTGACGTGGCATATGCATTAGATTGGGATATTGTAGTTTTAACAAAATTATAATTATCATAATAACATGATGAATCTTCTTGTCTAGCTTCTGATTCTTCAATATTTAAAATTGAACTTTCGCTTACCAAAGAAAAGCTGAAATTGGAAACATTGCCTTGACATGTTTCAGACACTACAGCACCCAATGTTATAGCAAATGGGTCTGGGTATTCTGAATTGGGATAAGCCTCAGGGAATCCAGGATATTTCAAATCAAGATATCTGCCTATCCAACCAGTAGTCAAATAATCTTCAGCATCTGAAGCAGTAGTCCAAATGTCAGTAGATCTGAAGTGTGATCTATTTTGATTTGGATAGCCTACTGATTGCACTACACCAATTTTTTCTTCATCAAAAAGTCGTTTGAATCCTGCCATATTGGGATTTAAACCAGTCTTATCCGTCATTTTCAAGACACTTGTCTCGGGTAATACCAAAGAAGGTCGCAAAGCATTAAGTCCTGTGTATTGATCTAATGGAATGACCATGTTGAGACCATCATTGCCACCATTAAGTTGTACTAATACCAAAATACGATCATCATTACTGTTAACCATGTTAAATAGAGATGATTTTGCGATGGCATTGACTTCAAGTCCACCCAAAAAAATAGGAAGGGACATAAGTGATCCGCTTTGTATAAACTGTCTTCGTTTCATGGATTTGAAATTTTAAAATAGATGAAATTCTGGCATTCTCATAATGTAAATTAATAAGTTTCTCATTCTATTGATCAATGGGGTTTGTTTTGTCGTATTGTTTGGATCTGCTACGTAGTTATTGTACACCTGAGTCCAATTAAGAGGTATGAGAAGTTCAGAAAGAACATCTACCTGATTTTCAGTCAAAGGAAATGCAAAAACATATGAAGTCAATTCGCTTACAACCAATTTGTAATCACTTGGATCAGAGACTTGGGCCAACAGAGAAAGAAAATCGAAATTTTGATCTGTTTGGGCCGTAACCACAATGGCATCGGTATACTTTTTTCTTGTTGGTAAAGTATGTGAATTGAGCCAAAGTTTACTATAAAGGGGCTCTTGGTAGGTGGGTTGCCATCCAGCTACGGCAGGACATTGAAACATGCCCATTTGTAGAATGAATGCAGAACCGTATAATAGAGTCATATATCTATACTTATCAGCTAAATTTGTAGGAATTGCTGCTGAAAATGTGTTCAGTGGGTTGACTACAAATGCAATAGGATCTTTGACCAATGCGCCCAAATGACATGATTCATAAAAATGATTTGAAGAGAGTAATATTTGAAGTACATTTTTTATTTCATAATTGTCTTCTCTAAATTTTTTTGCTAGTGGTTGAATGACATTAACCTTTGCATCATCTGTCACCGATGTGGTGACAAACCATTTGTAGAATTTTGTAACTATAAATTCAGATACTTCTATCCGATCGAAAATAATTCTTATAACATCTTTATATTCGTTCGCCCCATTATTTTCAATCACAACATTATTAAACCGATGAGAAAGTGTTTTAGAGCTTAGGTCATGTCGTGCTTCTCTATACTCAGCCACAATAGGAGCAACATCCCTTAATTCGATCCAGCCTGTCAATGCCCTTGCTATTTCCTTGACGTCTAGCTCCGTAAACGTCGTATAATCCCCTGGCCCAGCTAACGCACCTTTACCAAGGGTAAATAATTCCATTAATTCTCTGGCATAATTTTCATTTGGAGCTCTTCTAGTATTGTCTCTACCATTTAAATAATTGAGCATAGCTGGGTCAATTGTTATTTCCTCAGTCATGGTCTTGAAATTTCCTAAGGCATGCTTACGCAATAACTGAATATACTCATAGGACATGCGTGGGTCATTAATGTCAGCGGTCACAAAATGGTTATGCCAAAATACGACCATCTTTTCGGTGATAGATAACTGATTGGTCAAAATATTTTCCATAGCCCAAGCTCTCAATGAAATCGTACGATAACCATTTACCCCTTGTACAGCAGGTTGATTAACCCAAGTTTGACCAATTGGAACAAATGGATCTAAGGTATAATTGGCATTTATAGGTGGAGCTGGCAATGGATTTGATTTAAATAGGAGATTGGTGCAATAATCCAGACCTCCAGTTGCACCAGCCTTAATTTGTGAAATCGAAGCACCATAAGTAGCCCTATGATACAAATGAACTACATGGGAAGTAGTCCAAGAACCAGAATATTTATCTAAAGCACCCATAACTTATTGTTAAATATGTATATTGGACAACAAGGTAAGAAAAGGTTTAATCACTTTTCTAATTTTTACAAAATAAATCACTTTGTCTTTCTTGGGATTAAGAAGTAAGTTATAAGGTTTTTGTGAAGTAGGATGATGGGTCAATAAGCACCTATGTTACTTGTTTTTTAGATAATCATTGTCATGTTTTTCAATAATAGAAAAAATCAATTTCATTAGATTTGAAATGGATATCAGTACTAAAAAACAAAATGCGAACATTCCTAAAATCCAAGAAATGGAACCAGCATTTTGTAGAGATACACCTGAAATACCATACGCAGTAAATCCACCTAAGATGGCAAACCCAAAAAAAGAATAAATTGAATGGGCATAATAGGATGTGCCTTTTTTGAATACTATACTGATGATGGTATTGAGTGTCGCAAAAAGAAGTAACATCGCAGATAAGATAGTCCATGGCATCAATTTACTGTTTTCTGCTGAAGGTGATGGGAATAAAGAGAACAATCCCACTAATAAAAGATATAGTACTCCTACATACAAGGCTTGTTTGAGTGGAGTAAGATTTTGATATGTTTCCATTGCACAAATCTAAGCAAAATAAAGTTTTTAATGAAAACTTTCAAAAAATACAAGAATTACCTGATGTAGGCAATTCCTGTATTATGGTAAAATCACTCTATTTAATAACCAAGACTTTTTGGTTAATCAATCTTTTATCGGTACGGATATGTAAGAAATACAATCCATTTGGTATATTTTGTTGACATTGTACTAGGTACTTTCCAAGATTTAAATTTGTCAATGAAACTGGGATTTCAACACCTTGACTGTTATATAAATTTGAGGTCAATATGGGTTCATCATTTGGCAATTCCAATGTAAAATTACCTGACATTGAAGGATTTGGAAAGAAGTTAACATCTTTCAGAAAATCCATTGTATGATTTATAATTGGTCTTTGCGGAAATTCAAAGAGTAATTCTAATGTGTCTTGCGTAAAAAGGTCGTCAAATATTGCTTCAGGCGCCATGACAGACGGATCAATAGCCAAAAAATTCTCAACATTATTAGTTGCGTTTGGCATAATTTCTAGTGAAAACAAAACTTGATTGGAATCCAATGATGTAGGAGCAAGATTCCTACTAGTCCATAGTAACCTGCAAAAGTTCCACTGAGTATCATAATTGAATTCAACATCCAATGCCTGATCAGTTACCGTGGATAGTGTGCAGTCAACAAACCTTATGCCCATTTGGGCTCCTATCAGATCATTAAAATTCTTTGCATAAACATTAATAGTGGCGGGCTTGTCTTGTTCAATAATATCATTAAAAGCATATAATACCAGAGGAGGAGGTGATGTAAAAGTTTGGAGTAAGGCGGTCACCGTGCCATAATTATACAAGATACCTCCAATATTGAAGCGTAATATGAAGGATTGCGTGGATCCTTTTTGGCTCTTGTCGTAATCTATACTAGAATAAAATTTTATTCCATCTTCAGAAATTTGGATTGAAGCTGGCATTAAGTCTAAGGGTAATACAGCACCAAGAAATGATCGTGCGTGTACTTTGTAAACATTATTTACCAAAGGTACTACAATGTGGGGTTTTACATGTACTCCAGATGTGTCTACTATTTTATTTTTTAATATCTGGGTGATACATAATTGATCCGTAGTTAAATCATATACAATTTTTTCTTCAGTGTAAGGGAGACTGTATGCAAGCGTAATGAGAGAATCTTTTATTTCAGATGAAAAACTATAATTATGATTATCAAAATAATTTGTCAAAAGTTCTTTTGCATGAATTTGTACATCATTTGTAGCAATATTTACAATAACTTGGTTTTTGCAAATATGCTGAAATGTCGAGTCTTGTTTTATCACTTGTAAATATTTCTCTTCTTCAAGAGAAATATAGTTGAACCCAGTCCATTCTCTTATTACAGTACATGAATTTGATAAGTGGGTATCTTTTTTATACACATAATAAAATTCATCACATTCAGAGTTTATTATTGGAGTGCCTGTATGATACAAACCGCTACAATCAGGTATTCTAACTACTGAAGGTGGCCATTGGATGATACAGTTTTGACTAGATTCATCAAAAACTAAATCTACACTTGGGACTGTGATATAGCATGAATCTGATTTTATTAAAGCAGTATTGTTTGATGTAGTTAATCTTATGATATCTGATATTCTTCCTAATTGCTTTGAAGTGAATTCAAGTTCCCCCAACTTAATCAAGGTAGTGTCTTGGCTAGGATTTAAATCGTTTTTTATCCAAACATAATGAATATTTTTTTTGGTTTCATCATGAGTAAAATAACTTGTACTCGAATTAATAACACTATCCAAAACCATACCTTCATAATTTAATTGGATATCAAAACCATACATATTTTCAGTTGACTTAGTGAATAATGGAACAATTACTTTTTCATTCGGCTTTACATAGTTATCCACCAAATAGAGTTTTCCTGCACTGTTACTTATACAGTTTACACTACATTGATTTTCATCAGCATTACTTATATGTCCCTTTTGTAATAAAGTCAAATCTAATATTTGATTTTCACCTTTTATACCATCAATTCTGAATAAAGTACCTTCGTTATTTAATTGAGTAATATTATTTTCGGTGTTTGATAAAATTAGAATATAATATGGTTGGATTGTATTAGTTCCTGCAATATCATTCATCAAAGCCACAAAATCTAATGTAGTTATTGCTCCATTCTCATTGAAATCCCCTGCATTCATAATTTCTCTGCTTATATCATTGGATACAAGTTTATCATATAGTATGGCTGCGTCTTTGATCCCGTAATTCTTTGTTCCTACTGGCAATTTGAGTTTTACAAAATAGGTAAAATTTTGATTCAGATTTTCGAATATGAATGGATTTGATGTAGTGGATTGAATGTGTAATGAATCATTCCCATTGAGTACGTAAAGATCAGCAATGATATCTAATGTGGTAGGAGTACTACATACATCGGTGATATCAATCTGTATTTTAGCGTTTTGACCTGCGGAATGAAGATACCCACACATTGCAGATATCAGAAAAATTATTATCCGTACCATAACAAAACTGAATTTTAATATTATCGCAAATATAGCATGATTTGTCATCAAATGACAAGGACAATTTTTATTATTTGTAGCAATTTATTAAAAGTTTTGATTTTGTAAATGTATAAAAAACAATGGAATACGAATTTTATTTGTCTCAATTGTAATATTGAAATTATTTACACATTTTTGATTATTGAAATGGGTTTATAGGATTTAATGAGTTTGTAAGGTATATGATAAATAGTAATTTGACATTTTGGTTACAAAAAGTAATGAAGGAATGGAGAAAGGATTTGTACCTTTGCTAGTCAAATTAAATATTTATATATATGAAGTTTTTTTTATATCTTTTTATTGCTGGCAATACTCTATTATTTGTTGGCTGTAAATCAACAAAATCCGTTCTGAATGCAGTGATCGATCCCGAGCAGGACACTCTAAGATATAACAATGAAATTCATCTTAAAAACATTAAACAATTGACTTTCGGAGGTGATAATGCAGAAGCTTATTTTAGTTTTGACGACAAGAAAATTGTATTCCAAGCTACAAACACTATTTGGGGAGCTAGTTGTGATCAAATCTACTTTTTTGATCTACAAAAATGGCAAAGAACTCCTAAGGCACCACCGCTGCTTAGCACTGGAAAAGGGAGAACGACTTGTAGTTATTTTCTTCCCGGCAATACATCAATAGTCTACGCCTCAACCCATGAAGCCAATGCATCCTGCCCACATGTACCAGAAAGAAGGGCTGATGGGAAATATGTATGGCCGATATACGAGTCCTTCGATATTTTTACAGCAGATTTGAATGGACATATAATACATAAGCTCACCACAACTCCGGGCTATGATGCTGAGGCAACTGTATCACCCAAAGGTGACAAGATAGTATTCACATCTATGCGTAGCGGTGACTTAGAATTGTATACTATGAATATTGACGGTTCTGATGTGCATCAAGTGACAAACCAACTAGGTTATGACGGTGGTGCTTTTTTCTCACCAGATGGAACAAAACTTATTTTCAGAGCATCGCGACCTGGTACTCCAGAAGCGATAGCAGAATATAAATCTTTACTAGCAGAAGGATTGGTGATGCCTACAAATATGGAGTTGTACACCTGCAATGTTGATGGATCTGATCTTAGGCAGATCACCCATTTAGGAAAGGCTAACTGGGCTCCATTTTTTCACCCAAGTGGAAAAAAAGTCATTTTTTCTTCCAATCATGCATCTTCCAGAGGATATCAGTTCAATTTATATATGATCAATATCGATGGAACCGGTTTAGAACAAATCACCTTTGATAAGACTTTTGATGCTTTTCCTATGTTTTCTCACGATGGAAAGAAACTCATCTTCTCGTCGAACAGAAATAATAAAGGAACTAGAGATACAAATTTGTTTTTGGCGGATTGGGTGGATTAGGGATAAAAAAAAGAGACCGATTCTACCTACAGAATCGGTCCCGAGTAACAATTTGCTTAATTAATTACTCATAACTCAATCTCAGATTTATATAATACCAAAATCATGCCAAAACTTAGAGAAATAAAAAAATTGATTAATATTTTTTATCATATTATTTGATTATTCATTACATTAAATTTGAATTATGCCACAACATGCCCTTAGTATAAGAATAGTTCTATTTTTCATTTTTAGTTTATTGGTTAATGGACCAACATTGATGGCTCAAATGGGTACCATTACAGGTCAGATAAGTGATAAACTCACCAATGAACCCATCATTGGTGCAAATGTGGTGCTTATTGGCACGGATAAGGGGACGGCAACTGATTTGGACGGTAAATTTTCATTGCTTGATGTGGTGCCAGGTATTTATTCGATTGAGATATCTTACATAGGTTATAACCCAGTGGTTTTTAATGAAATAGAAGTCCAATCAAAAAGACCTACTATCATAAATGGTATCATGACAGAATCAGGAAAACTGCTAGATGAAGTAGTAGTCAAAGCAGCAAATTTTCGCAAAACAGCAGAGAGTCCTGTATCACTTCGAAATATTGGGGTGTCTGAGATTAAAAGAAATCCTGGAGGAAATAGAGATATTTCAAGGGTGATACAATCTTTACCAGGTGTAACTTCTACGGCATCATTTCGTAACGATTTGATAATAAGAGGAGGCGCTCCAAATGAAAACAGATTTTACATTGATGATATAGAAACACCGGCGATAAATCATTTTGCCACACAGGGATCGTCTGGTGGACCTGCAGGATTGATCAATGTGGACTTTCTTAGAGAAGTTGATTTTTTCAGTGGCGCATTTCCCGCGAGTAGAAGTAATGCATTGAGTTCTGTATTTAATTTTAAATTTAAAGATGGCAGGGATGATAGGGTAGGGATGAATGCCACAATTGGAGCTACTGATATTGGAGCTACTTTGGATGGACCTATTGGTGAGAAAACCACATTTCTAGTTTCTGCACGTAGATCCTATCTCCAGTTTTTATTTAAAGCTGTTGGATTGCCATTTTTACCTACTTATACAGATTTTAATGCAAAGGTAAAATATAAAATAAACAAGAAAAATGAAGTCTATTTTCTTGGTTTAGGTGCTATTGATGACTTTGAATTGAATCCTGAAGCCAATGATACTGAATCAAAACAATATATCCTAGACAGATTACCCATAAATACACAATGGAATTATACAAATGGAATCGTCTACAAACATTATGGTGAGAAGGGTTTTACCACTTTGGTGCTTAACAGAAATATGCTTAATAATAATGCTATAAAATATTATAACAATGATGAGAATACAACTGAAAACTTAATCCTTGATTATAATTCGAGAGAGATAGAAAATAAATTTCGGATTGAAAGAACGACAAAAACATCAGGTTTTGAATTTTCTTATGGAGCAAATGCAGAGTATGCTAAGTACACAACCAATACTTTTAACAAAATTTTTACTAATGCTGGAGCAGAAACTGTGGATTACAACTCGGAGATTGGCATGATCAAATACGGTGCGTTTTTTACTACCAATAAATCCTATCTCAATGAAAAACTCAGAGTGTCTGTAGGTATTCGGATGGATGGTAATAATGTGGCTCCAACAATGGAAAATCCATTAAAACAACTGTCGCCGCGAATGTCACTGTCTTATAAATTTGCAGAAAATTGGGCAGTGAATTTTAATACAGGAATTTACTATCAATTGCCTCCATACACTTCGATAGGCTTTAGATCAAACGGTAACTTAGTAAATTTGGACAATGGTCTCAAGTACATCGGTGTAAAGCACATTGTAGCAGGATTGGAGTATAATTATAATAATTATGGAAGAGTGACACTTGAAGGATATTTCAAGAGTTATTCACATTATCCCATCTTATTGAGAGAAGGCATCTCATTGGCTAATCTTGGTGGTGATTTTGGAGTCATAGGAAATCAACAAGTGGCTTCTGATGGAATCGGTGAAACCTATGGATTTGAAATGATGATTCAGCAAAAGTTGTATAAAGGTTTTTATGGTATTATTGCATATACTCTGGGAGAATCCAGGTTTACCAATATAAACAATTCTTATGCACCATCAAGTTGGGACGCACGTCACATCATCAATATGACATTAGGAAAGCGATTTAGAAAAAACTGGGAATTGGGTGTAAAGTATAGATTTCAATCAGGCTTACCCGGCACTCCTTATGCCAACACTTCAGATCTGGTTGTAAATTGGCAGCGAAACGCTGGAGGTATTTTTGATTATGCACACATCAATTCCTTGCGGTACGAAGGTGGAGGAACATTGGATGTGCGCATGGATAAAAAATGGTTTTTCAAGAAGTGGGATATTAACTTATATCTTGATATTCAAAATGTTTTTGGTAGTGCAATCAGCCGTCAGGTATTAATTTTAGATAGGCCATTGGACGCAGACGGTAGACCCTTGGGCACTGGCATCATCGTTAACCCAGATGCGCCTCAGGATTTGCAAAGATATGCACTCAAAAGTATTGATGATTCTGTGGGTACAACTTTACCTACTATTGGACTTGTGATAAGTATATGAGTTTTTTTCAAGGAATCGAGTAAAGGCTCCAAAAGTTGAATTTCGAGATATTATTATCAAAAATAGAATTATTGTTTATTATCGGTGCAAAAGTACACTTCAAAGTGTAAATGGCTAATTGAATATCTACTGTTTAAAATTGAGAAACGACAAGATTAATAGATTTTAGAAAAAAATTAATGGTTACAATTCTAAGTTATAAGAATCAAATAGTGTAATTCTAATTTTTTTTAATGAATGAAACTGGCGAATTATGAGTATAAAATTGCAGTTCATACAAAATAAGTTAGGGTTTATACTTATTTTTATAATTTTGACACATCGATTACCAACTTTGTGTCATTAATTAATCTAAAAATAATTCAAAATGAAAAATTTAATAACTTTTATCTTAATAACCGTTAGTATCTCTTTATCCGCACAATGTGTTGGTGATTGCCAAAATGGGGAGGGTACAAAGACTTATAGTAATGGTAATAAATATCAGGGAACTTTTAAAAATGGAAAAAGGCATGGACAAGGAAAATTCAAATGGCCTTCTGGCGCTATGTATGATGGTCTATGGGTTGATGGAAAAAGAGAAGGTAAAGGGCAAGAAATATTGGCAGACGGTACTATTTATGTGGGCGAATTTAAAAATGATCAAAAGGAAGGTCAAGGAACCCTCTATAACAACAAGACGGAGAAGAAAATCATTCAGCAAGGCACTTGGGTTGCTGGTAAATTCCAAGATAAGTCTGTAAATCAAAACAATATAGTAATCCAGCCTACTCCTACTACTCCAGCCACAACTGCTAAACCTAAATCAACTACTCAAAAAATAATAAATCTTGGTTTAGGATTAGGTTCCTTTTATGGATTAAACACTTATACTTTTTCTGGAGCAACTTCGTCTAGTATTCCACCTATTTCAATTTCTATCGACTTTCCATCTAAAAAAACAACAGGATTAACATTGGGTGGATATTTAGGTTACACATCAAATAAACTTACTGTTACTGATAATTTTTTCGGTAGTTATGGATGGAAGAGTTCATATTTTATCATTGGGGCTAGAGGAACATATTCTTACAACCTTTTCAACAGTGATAAAACGGTTCCATACGGAAGTGTAATGCTTGGATACAATGTAGCAAAATCAAGCTACTTTGGGGATGATGCCTTCAATAGTTCTTATTCAGCAGCAGCTGGAGGCTTTACTTATAGTGGAGCAATAGGTATCAGGCATATGTTTAATAGTAAAACTGGTGCATTTGCTGAGTTAGGTTATGGAATTGCTTATTTGACCGTTGGCCTGTCTCTCAAAATGTAAAAATTAAAAAGCCATTTGAAATTAGTTACCTCATTTTCAAATGGCTTTTTGATTTTTTTATAACTTTGCAATAGGCAACCTGCTGTATACATACAACTAGCAAATGAACATTGACCAATTTTACCTGAGATATACATTTGATGCCAAGCATGATAGACTTGGGTCAGGTGCCTTTGGTACAGTTTACAAAGCCTACGATAATGTTCTGAATTTGTATAAGGCGATAAAAATCGCAAAGGTTCAAATTATTAATGGGAAAGAATTTTCCCTTCTTTCTGAGTACCAAAATGTAAAAAACATACCTGTTCACACAAATATTGCCAATTATGAAGCAGTCTATCAATTTCAAACCAAACATGAAGTTACAGATTTTGCTGTAATGCAATACTATGAAAATGGTACATTGAAAGATATTCTGAAGAGTGATACCTTATTACCTAAACAACGACTTACAATAATCAATGGACTACTCAATGGTGTCAGCCATCTTCACAAAGCAGGCATTATACATCGTGACTTAAAAGCAGGCAATATATTGATAGCTAAAGATCAAAAAGGGGAATACATACCAAAGATTTCAGATTTCGGATTGAGCAAGCTGCTTGAATATGGCTTGGATGAATCAATGTCAAATAGCTTCCAAGGCGGTTCTATAGATTATTCATCGCCTGAGCAACTGATGGGGCTTAAACTGATGCAAAATACAGATATTTGGTCTTTAGGTGTTCTTTTGTTTGAGATTTTTACTGGAAAGAAACCTTTTCAAGGTGAAGATGTATCTATTACACCAGAAATTAAAAGACATACTACGTTAGTCAAGATATTCAAGGGACAGATTTCTGAACACATCAATCTGTGCCCTGATCCATATAAAGACATTATTCTTTTGTGCTTAAGATTGGATCCATTTAAAAGAATAAGAAATGTAGATCAAATTTATAAATTTTTGGAATTTCCAGAGCTATTAAACAATACACAAGATAACGAACTATGGGATCAAGATGAAACAATAATATTTGGTTTTGAAGAGCAGAATAGGAGTACTTTCCCTACTGTTTTTCATAAATTTTTAATTGATTTAGGAATTGCTAGGTTAGAAAACGGTATAAATCCAGACTTAAATTTAGAAGAAAATATAGTATCTAAAAGAAAGAAGTATGTTGATGATAAGAATTTTGAACATAATGAATTAAAGCTTGATACTCAGAACTTAATTGTGGAAGCTGACAACCTAACACTTGAAGGATATTTTGAAAAAGCCATCATTAAATATCAACAAAGTATAGATATATACCCGTCAAATGATGTTTTATTGAAAATAAATGAACTTAAAATAAATGTTAATAAGGCAGAAAATTTATTAATTCAAGCTCAGGGTTATGTTGAACAAAACGATCATACACTTGCTCAAAAACTAGTCTTAGAAGCTATTGAAATCTATCCGCAATTTCAAAAAGCATTTATACTCAATAAGGAAATCGAAGAATTATTATTACATCGAAACAAAAAAGTCGAGTTTGATAAATTAATACATAAAGGCGAATTTTTAATCAAGGGAAAAAGATTTGATGATGCATTAAAAAGTTTTAATGATGCTTTGTTGATTTTTCCAAGTGAAGAATATCCTTTAGCTCAAATTCAAATTATACAGAATTTTATCAATCTGGAACTATCTGAAAAGCAAAAGAAGGCTGAGTATGATGCCCTTGTAGAAGCAGGAGATAAGGCTTTAAAAATGAAAGATTTTGATAAATCTATAGAATTATACCATAAAGCGGCATTATTATATAAAACGGAAGCTTTAACAACCAAGATAGAAAAAGCTTTAAATGTAAAATCTGATTTGGCTATTCAAATGCAAGATTTGGAAACCCAAAAAGCAATACAACTTAAAATTGACAATTTAATTTTACAAGCTCAAAAGGCGGAAAAGAAACAAAAGTATCAAGTTGCTATAGATTTTTACAGTAGAGTTCTTGACTTTTCAACCGAAAATAAAGATATAAAAGCAGCCATCCAAAGACTTAGCGTTCAATTAAAAGCGGACGAGATCCAATCGAAGTATGAAGCACTCGTAAAAAAAGCAGAAGTTTCTTTTTCAAATGGAAAATTTGACGAAGCCCAAAACTACATTAATGAGGTTGCTCTTTTATTACCTTTGACATCTCAACATTCAGTTTTAAGGGATAAAATATTAGTGGCTATTAAAGAAAAACAGATTGAAAGTGAAATTTCCAACTTAATTGCAGAAGGTCAAAGGCTGTACAATACAGGTTTAAAAGAGGAGGCTTTAAAAATATTTAAGCAAGCGCTTTCTCTATCAAAAAACAAGAGTAAAACAGCTGCCCAATATATAGGAAACATCCAAAGCGAGCTGAATCAAGAGAAAATAGCTCTTGAAATGACTTCTATGAAAGCAGATGCAGAAAAGGAAATTTTGCGAGGAAATTATGATCAAGCTATAAGGATTTTCCAAGGTTTGTGCAAAAAATACCCTTCTGAAAAAGGTTTAAAATTCCGATTGGAAGAAATTCTGAAACTAAATCTTGATAGACAAAATAAAGAAAAGGAAAAACAAGACAAACTTGCTTTTAGTACACTTATTACTGAGACAAACCAGTGCATTCAAGAAAAAAAATATAAATATGCCTTAAAATTGGTTGACAAAGCACTACTTATTTATCCTGAAAATAAAGCAGCTTTAGATTTAAAAGCTTTTATTGAGCAATTACTGAAAGAAGAGAAGATCCGAATAATACCTTGGTACGTTCAATTCTCCAATTTTGCCAGTGGAAACCAAAAATACTTATTTTCAGGTATAGTCTTGCTGGTCTTTTTAGGAACAGCATATCATGTTATTTCAAAACCTAAAAGTGAAAAAGCAAGTGGACAACTGGAAATTTTCAAAAATGAAGCAGGTCTTTTTGGTTGTAAATTGAATGAAAAAGAAATAGTATTAGCAACATTTGATACGCTATATATGGATACGTCTAATGGCCTAAATGGTGTAAGAAATGATTCGGTATTTTCGATCACAAGTGATGGTGCCTTATCCCTTATTTCTTATACTAAACCGGAAGCACCAGCCATGCTCACCAAAGAATGGATTGATAGTATTACAGATATTGATGAATTGTACAGTTTGATCAATCAATTTCCCAACAATCCATTGATTCCATCCATAAATAAAAAGATCAAATTACTAGAAGAACAGAAGGAAAGTAAATCATATAGAGAGATTTTAAAAATACAAGTCTTAGAAACAAAATTGGCTGCCCTTGAAGCATTTATAAAGGAGTTTCCCAAAAGTAAATTGATTAAGGAAATAAAAGTAGAAATGGCCAAAACCATTGATCTGATAGCCAACAATCTCTCAGAAGCTGATTTATTTAATAAAGCAAAAAGTCAAAATTCATTTGAATTACTCAAAGAATATATCAAAAATTATCCGAATGGTAGATATGCAAACGAAGCAAATAGTTTAATTGAAAAAAAACAAGAACAAGATGACGATATAGCTTGGAGTAAAGCCGAGAAAGAAGCAACTGACAATAATATCACGCAACCTTTGACTGATTATCTAAGTCAGTACAGCATTCATGCTCAAGAAGCAAAAGCATTAATTGCTGACATCGAAAGAAGTATTGTAATAAAAAGAGAGCAGGAAGAAAAAATAAGAAAAGAGCATGCAGCATTGTGGAATGGTATAAAAATAAAAGAAGATTTAGCTGAAGTTATCAAATTCATAAGTGATCATCCCAATAGTATTTTTATAAAAGACGCCTTAGTACTTAAAGAAAAATTGGAAAGCCCCGAGATTCCTGACTTTATACGGGACATCGAATCCAAAATGGCCGATTTTGGTGGTGGAAGTTTTACCTTAGGATGTGACAAGGGCAGCAATTGTGATGATGATGCCTCGCCAGCCATAAGGGTAAATATCAAAAATGTAGCCATAAGCAAGTATGAAGTAACTCAAGCAGAATATAAAGCCATCATGGGTACCAATCCATCATACTTTAATGATTGTCTATCTTGTCCCGTAGAAAAAGTTTCCTTTGATGATGCCATGGAATATATCAGGAAGCTCAATGCACTGCCAGGCAATCCATACAAATTCCGACTTCCTACAGAAGCAGAGTGGGAGTATTTTGCCTTGGCCAATAAAAATACGATTTATGCAGGCAGTGATGATATTGATAAAGTAGCTCAATATGGCACTAAAACAGGAGGAACTGTAAAAGTAAGTAGCAAAAAACCTAATGACTTTGGTATCTATGGCATGACAGGCAATGTAGCCGAATGGTGCGCTGATTATTATCACAAAGATGCTTATACCAAATACAATGGAAAAATGGCTACCGATCCAACTGCTAACCGAGTAGTGAGAGGTGGTAGCTTTAAAGATAATGCGAGATTTTGTAAGGTGAAAAGTAGAAAATCTGTTCCAAGTGATGAAAAAGCGGATTGGCTAGGTTTCAGATTAGTAAGAGAAATTAAATAAGAAATAGTGAAAATCTAATGATATGCAAAAACATGTACTCTCTGTAATATTGATTGGTTTGGTTATATCATCAATAGATGCTCAACAGTTAGCATCGTGGTCGTCATTCCATGAGACGGGTTTTGTATGGAATCCAGCAATGACCGCCCGTTACACCCAATGGGAGATGAGCGGAACCCACCGCCAGGAATGGCTTGGATTTGATGATGCCCCTAAAGTGACCACTCTTTCATTTCAGATCCCATTTTATCAAAGGGTAAATACATCTTCAGCAGGTTTGTATTTAGAGCGAGATCAAGTTGGCCCCTTTGAAAATTATTCTTTTGGTTTTTCGTATGCTTTCAAATTTAGACCAAAGTTTCAGAGTCGTGGCATTCAAGATGAGTTGAGTATTGGATTTTCACTCAAAGGCAGTCGATATCAATTTGATAGAAATGTCTTGACATTTTTTGATAGAAATGAAACTTTGTTTGCTTCTTCTTTAGACGAGAGTTATCAATCCATTGTTCCTAATCTTGCTCTCGGTGTATTTTATAGTAGTCGCAATGCTTTTGAAAATTACAATAAATCATTTTATTTTACAGGGATATCAGTTAATCAATTGGCACCTCTTAAAGCTGTCAATATAAAACTACCTGGTGATAGATCTGATTCATGGGACATCAGACTAAAACCGCATATATTGGCTAATATAGGATATAGATATTACCCATTTCGGTCGAAGGGCTTTGTTGAAACCAATATCATGAGTCTTTTTTCTTTATCTAACTCTATTCACACTATGGCAAGCTGTAGATACGAATGGGAAAATGCTTGGTGGTTTTCCGGTGGAGCAGTGACCAATGGTGAGTTTTTTGTACAAACAGGTGTCATCTTCGGCCCTAAATCAAAGCTGAAAAAGTTAGTAAAAGATGGTGTACTTCGCATTGGTGTCAAGGGGGATTTTCATGCTGGGAAGCTATCATTGTACAATAGGACTGGATATGAAGTGTATATGGCTTATACTTTTGAAGTGGATAAATATTAATGAATTATGAAAAAATGTTTGTTTGCATTAGTTTTTAGTTTTGGAGTGTTATTTCAACTGTCGTCTCAGGCTCCAACTGTTGTTATTAAACAGTTTATCTGCAATTCAGATGATACTTACAACTTAGTCATAGAAGTATATGGGGCTGGAGACATCTCTACTTTTGGTGGGTATCAAGTAGATGCGGGGAGTTATGAAGTTTCCTCTTGTTATGATAGTAGTTTGGATACGGGCCTACCATGTATTATCACATATCCAATTCCAGCTCCTCCCCCTGTATGTGGGTGTAATGGAGAAGAATTTTCAAATGAAGGCTGTGCTATTAATGCGGGCTATCCATCATGGACCGAAGGTCCTTGTACTGGAAGCGAGCGAGTAGAATTTACTATTCATAATTTACCGTCCACTGAAAATACTACTATTAATGTTTTTAGGTTAGTTAAAGTAGATGGTGAAGAATTTGTTGGTCCTAGTATATCTATCCAAGCTAACCATACTTGTAGTCAAGCTTCTTGTTTGACTTGCCACCCGAAGACCAACCCAATTGTCTTTACTATCACCCAAGATACAGCAGTCACGATTGAGCACCTGATGAAAGAAACAAAACAAGGATGTAATTTATCTTTTGATAGAACCCAAAAAATAAAGGAGATTCCATTTGTGTGTTCCATGTTAAGAATACAACCAACTTTAGACAGCTTTTGGGTGTATGATTTAGTAAAAGGTGATAGTTGTTTGAGTTTTGTTCATTTTGTCAATGATGGTTATTGTTGTACTCCATACACAACTTGTGATGATAAAAATCCATGTACATATGGTGATTATTTTGATAATAATTGCAATTGCATCGGAAAATTAAATACTTCCAATAAAGAATATAGTTTTACTACTACAAATGGTGAAAAGATTGTAATGGACAAATTTGCAGATTCTTGTAGTGTTTATGTTTTTATTTTTTATTTTCATTGGTGTAAACCTTGTCAAGATCTATATAAATCCCATTTACCAAGTGATTATGATATCCATCCGAATTTAAAAGTAATCCCTATTATGATGGAAGCAACTGAAGCCAATATTGATTCCTTAAAGAATTATGGGTATAATTTTATCGATAATAACCCATTTAAAAATATTGTAGATGGGGGAGAAACTGAATATTTAGCAGACCATTGTCTTAATACTGTACCTACTGTATTTGTAAAATGTCCGAGTAATGATACTTTATCGGTTATAACACCTTACGGAAACAAACAATCTATCCCCGACGCAATCAATAATATTATTCATAATAATTGTAAATGTGCACCATCAAATGAAGTAACAATTAGTATCCCATCCAAATCCGTCAATTATTTGGATACATTTTCAATTCCTGTTACAGTTTCAGGATTTAAGGATATATTAAGCTTTCAGTTTCCTGTGACTTATGACACTACTAAGTTGGAATATTTAAAAATTCATTCGTTTAGTAAAAAATTAAATAATTTTACTAATTCCAGTGTGGGTATACCTAATAAAGGAAAAATTACATGTGTTTATTTTGAGCCTAATTTAACAGCTTTTTCCTTATCTAATCCTGATACTTTGTTTTCAATACAGTTTAAGACATTGAGTAATAATTGTGATTCTTCTATGGTTTCTGTACCAAACTCAGTACAAATTAACAATAAACCATTTGAAATAGAAATTTCTGATAATTTCAAACCACTACTATATAAAACTACCGACTCCCAAATCAAACTGAATCAAACACTCTGCAACAACTGCACCCATCCCGACTATGCCCCACTTATGGCATTGTACAACTCCACCAATGGTAAAGACTGGACCAATAATACTGGCTGGAAAGAAGGTGCCGAAGGATCTAGTTGTGATCCTTGTAATTTTTATGGTAAGGCTTGGTATGGTGTACAATGTGAAAATGGCAGACTTACCCATGTCGATTTATCAAATAATAAACTTAAGGGTGAATTACCTAAAGAATTTTGTGAATTGATTTATTTACACTCTTTATCACTTAGATCTAATGAGTTGATCGGCAAAATTCCTAATGATGTCAATCGATTAGAAAAATTGAGATTTCTTGATATTGGGAATAACCAACTTTCGGGAGAACTCCCTAATGAAATTGGAGAACTAGAAAATTTAGCAGTAATTCAATTAGATGAAAATACACTAACTGGTTCTATTCCCAAAGGAATTGGTCGTTTGACAAAATTAATCAATCTCACGATATCTGAAAACAGACTTTCAGGAGAAATCCCCAACGAAATTGGAGAATTAGGAAATTTATCAATTATCCAATTAAATAAAAATACACTAACTGGTTCTATTCCTAAAGAAATAGGTCGTTTGACAAAATTAGAAACGCTCAGCCTGGCTGATAACGAACTTTCAGGAGAAATCCCTAAAGAAATTGATGATTGGTTAATTTAAGTGGATTGTATCTAAGCCAAAACCAAATTTCTGGAGTTATTCCCTCAGAGATTGGCGAATTAGTTAATCTAGATGATTTGTCTTTAGGAAATAATCAGATATCAGGAGAAATTCCAAGTGAAATTAATGATTTGATAAAATTAAAAGAATTTTATTGTTTTCAATAAACTTAATGGTAATCTACCTGATCTTAACAAATTGATAGAATTAAAAGCTTTGGATTGCTCTTACAATCAACTAATTGGTGCTATTCCCAATTTAAATCTTCCTAATTTGGTACTCTTTCATTTTGAAAACAATAAAATTGACAGTATACCTATGCTCTTCTTGGCCAAGTTTAAAACCTGATACTTTTTCAAAAGAGGTTTTTGAGAACATTTATAAACCACCTCACTGACGATATCCTCCCCAATATCCAATACGCTACATCAGCTACCTTTATCTATTTTGCCTACAAGACAGCATCTACCGCGACATCATCTTCACCCGAAAGGAAGGTGAAAATCTCACGATAGATCTCGGTATCGATGCTGCAATCACCACCAATGTATATAAATGGTATAAGGATGGAACTTTAGTAGATTCCATTGTGGGTAGTAACAAACGAACATTCAATAGCATCAAACAAAGTGACGCAGGGCTGTGGACTTGCAGAGTGACTAATCCTGTCGCTCCATTACTTACATTACAAAGTAGAAAGATAACAATACAATTGGAATGTTTGACTACTACTTCAATAAATGATATCCAAATATGCCAAGGCGAATCTATCATCATCGGAAATAGCACTTACATTTTGCCTGGAACCTACATAGACACCTTACAATCATCCATAGGATGTGACTCCATCATCACCACTATTATCACTCAAAAGCCAAATTCTTCTTTTTCTCAAAACATACAGCTATGCGAAGGTGAATCTATCACCATCGGATCCAATACCTATAATAAAGATGGATTTTATGTGGATACGCTAGTCGCAATGAATGGCTGTGATTCATTCGTAAATACTTTTTTAACAATTTTTCCAGTTTCTTTTGTTGAATATGCCATTACGATCTGCCATGGATCATCCATCGCAGTAGGCAATAAGGTTTATAATCAATCTGGTAACTACCTAGACACACTCCAAGGCATACATGGATGTGATTCTATTATTCAGACAATACTTACTATCAGACCAGAAATTTCATTCACTATCAATGGGCCTGATAAGCTATGTAAAGGTGATCAAGCTATTATTAGTACAACAATGCAAGGGACTTATTTATGGTCCAATGGACAAACTACATCTTCCATCACAGAAACACTCGAAACAAACACCACATATACCCTTATGTTGACGGATGATTTCGGCTGTTCTGCTTCCACAGCTAAATCTGTCATCGTAGTAGCTCCAAAGATCAAAGGAATACCAGTCAATGACACCGTAGTATTTTGCATGAAAGATACGTTAATAGACCCATTTAGTTTACTGACACAATATGATAGTAACGGAACTTGGTTGTGGAACGGTAGCGAAATTAGCGGTCAATCATTTAATCTTAACGCAATCCCTTCAGGAACTCACAGCTTGGTGTATGGATTCTATAATCAATTACCATGTCCAGATTCTGATACCAGTCTTGTAATTAATGTAAAAGATTGTAGGATTGAAGACTGTGCGTTCATGGTCACTGACGATTCCATCAGAGTCAATAAAAATCAAGTGGCAGAAATATTATTGACAGCCAATGATATTTTACCTGACACATTTATTATATCTATCATTTCTACTGATCCAGATGTACTGGATGATGTTTCGCTAGACGAAACAGGTCTTTTTAAGTTTTTACCATCCAATAAATTTAGCGATGCTGCGATAGTCGCTTACGAAGTCTGCACCCCTGATTGCTCTGAGTGTAAACAAGCTAAGTTGTACATTACCAACGAAGCACTCAAGGACATCATACTCACCAATATCATCCTACCTAATTCATCAGGCAATAACGCTACGTTAAGATTTACAAAAGACGAGATTTTGGAAGATTCGGAGTTATATATTTTCAATAGAAACGGCGATAAAATCTTTCAGATGAAGGATTATGACAATAGTTGGAATGCAGACGGGTATCCAGGAGGTATTTATTTTTATGTATTGATGTATCGTGGTGTGGACATTAAAAAGACATTGACGATAATGAAATAAAAAAATAATTTAAATGAAAATATTTGTATCCCTTGTATGCCTAGTCTTATGTTTCAACTTGGAAAAAATGCAATCTCAATGCAATAATCAAAATGATTATACGGCACTTAGAGCTTTGTATCTTTCTACTAATGGGGATAATTGGGCGCATAATAATAATTGGCCCACTGCGGCAGAGTTTAGCAGTAATCCTTTACCACCACTAGGAACTAATATGGCGACGTGGGACGGAGTGGGGTGTAGTGGTGGTATAATGATTGTAAATTTAAACTTTACGGGAAATAATCTAAGTGGTACATTACCTTCAGAGCTTGGTAATTTAAATCAGCTTGAATCTTTCCTACTGGATCATAATAACTTAATTGGTTCCATCCCACCTGAGATAGGAAATTTATCACAGCTTCAAAGTCTATCCCTAGATAACAATCAATTAAGTGGTTCCATCCCTACAGAAATTGGAGCTTTAAATCAACTGCAAGGATTAAGCCTTGATCATAATCAACTAAGTGGTTCCATCCCACTTGAGATAGGAAATTTATTACAGCTTCAAGAGATAAGGCTTGATCATAATCAACTAAGTGGTTCCATCCCACTTGAGATAGGAAATTTATTACAGCTTCAATTGATAAGGCTTGATTATAATTATCTTTCAGGTTGCATCCCTGAAGAACTACAAAATATATGTTCTGCAAATGGTGACATCTCTAATAACCCTCTCCTCGCCACCCAATCATGGGACAACTTCTGCGGCTTTCAAGAAGGCATGTGTATTGACTGCCCGGGCTTTACATTTGAGATCACTGGACCGTCAGAAGTCTGCACAGGCGGTTCCTTGACGCTTGATGCAGGA
Organism: Saprospiraceae bacterium; assembly: GCA_041392785.1. Classification (GTDB taxonomy): domain Bacteria; phylum Bacteroidota; class Bacteroidia; order Chitinophagales; family Saprospiraceae; genus OLB9. Next base: position 113,368 of record JAWKLK010000006.1, on the reverse strand, counting down.
AGTTACAATGAGTACTTATGGAGTACCGGCGCTACCACTCAAACGATTAATCCTTCTAATATTACAGTAAGTACTACATACACCGTAACGGTTACGGATGCTAATGGATGTTCAGGGACGGATAGCCATCCAATAAGTGTCAATGCCAATCCAACACCTTCAATAACAGGCCCCATCTCTGTCTGTAGTGGTGGAAGTGTGACCTTGGATGCAGGTACTTACTCATCATACAGTTGGAACACTGGCGCTACATCTCAAACGATTAATCCTTCTAATATTACACTAAATACTATATACACCGTTACGGTTACGGATACCAATGGATGTACAGGAACAGATAGCCATACAGTAAGTGTTAATGCCAATCCAACACCTACCATATCTGCGCCTATGTCTATGTGTAGCGGTGGAAGTGCTACCTTAGATGCAGGTAATTACTCATTATACAGTTGGAGTACTGGCGCTACAACTCAAACGATTAATCCTACTAATATTACAGTAAATAGTACATACACCGTTACGGTTACAGATGCAAATGTATGTACAGGAACAGATAGCCATACAGTAAGTGTCAATGCCAATCCAACACCTACCATCACAGGTGCCACATCGGCTTGTATCGGTGAGTCAGTTACTTTAGATGCTGGCAGTGGCTATGCTACGTATAGTTGGAGTACTGGAGAAAGTACTCCTTCTATAACCGTATCTCCAAATGGACCTACAACTTATACAGTTACAGTCACTGATGTTAATGGATGTACAGGGACGGACACTCATACGATTTCCATAAATCCTTTAAATACTTATCAGTTTCTAGGCGGAACTAACCAAACTTGTCCAGGGAATTCGATCAGTATATCATGGGCAACCACTGGAGTAGATGGAGTGAATGTGATCTATTTACCCAATGGATTGACTGCAAGTTTTTCTGGCACCAGCGCCTCAGGTACCATCACCGTACAAGGCACAACCTTTGAAACTGGATTTCACACCATTACTTTAGATCCACAAGGTGGCTGTCCCAATGGATTTATTTTTCACCCTTTAGAAGTTTTTGATCTCTCCTCAAGTCACCATCGATGCTCAGGAATATTCGGGTTGGGGCTTTACTGATGCATCTGTTTGTCCCAATAGCGAAATTACCTTAACCGCTTATGGAGGTTTATCTTATCAATGGTCACCATCTATACAAAATGGTGTTGCATTCACACCAAGTGCTACCGATACTTATGGCGTCACTGTTACAGATATAAATAACTGTACAGCATCAGATGAAGTTTTGGTGACAGTTTTTGACCCTATAGTTTATACTTTTGACCCATCCAATCTCATAATATGTCAGGATTCATTAATTACCTTAAATAGCCCAGATTTGGATAACTATTCTTTTGTCAATATGGGACCCGGCAATGGGTTGAATGCAACTTTTGATGGATATAATACTTTGATAACAAGTCCAGCTCAGTCCACTTGCACTACATGCGTATTTTACTTGTCTATCACAGATGGCAATGGTTGTTTGATTGACCAAAGACCACATACTTTGACCTTTTCAAAATCTATAGTACAGTCCACAACCCAGGTAAGCACCCAAGGAGGAAGTGATGGAGCGGCTACTGTTCAAGTGGTCAATGGAAGCAGACCATATACTGTCCGTGTCAATAATGGCAATCCACAGATTTTTCAAAATAGCCCTTTTACCATCCAAAATCTAACAGAAGGTAGCTACAATCTTGTGGTGACGGACAGTGATGGTTGCACCACTACTGCATCCTTTGAGATCAATGGTATCGACTGCCCCATGACAGTGTCAGATAGCATAGAGCATATTGTTTGTTTCGGTGACTCTATTGGTAGAATTTTATTGACAGTGATAGGCAACGATGGAAGCGTCAAATATACATGGCAAAATAATCTGGGGAACTCCAATATTTTAGATAGCCTGAAAGCAGGGATTTATAGTGTAACCGTTTCGGATGACAATTGCAGCATTATAAAGTCTTATACCGTTTTGCAGCCTACACATCCATTAAGCTTAAATGCTTCCTTGATACATCCTGGCTGTCGTATGTCTGATGGAAGCATCACAATCAATCCCGAAGGAGGTTGGATGCCTTATGACACCATCCATCCAAGCAATTCGATGATCAATCAAAAAGCAGGTACTTATCCATTTTATATCATAGACTCTTTGGGTTGTAGATTTGATACTACATTTGCACTTTTAGTGACTCTTGGTCCAGGTGATCTTCCACTTTTTAAAAATCCACCTCAAGATATTACTATAAGTTGTGATGATGCACCTATCGCAGGCTATATACCAGCATTAGCCTACGGATATCCTACATGTGGTCTAGATTCTGTAGGTTTTGTTTCAGCTAGTGTTACTAAAGTTGGAGATTTGTGTTCTGGGCAAACGATCACGTATGTTTGGGAGTTTACGGATGCTTTTGAGCATACTATCACTGATACACAAAGAGTCCAAATATTACCTGCACCTAAGCCGACTTTTATAAGTCTTCCTCCTGACATAACCATAAGCTATAGTAATCTGGCCCAAACACTCCAACCTGTTGCACTTAACTATAGCAATAATGAAGCTGGAAATTGTTTGATTGCAGGAAGTGTTATGCCTACTATTGACTCATCAGGCCTGATGGACTGTAGTGGTATTGTGACCAGTACATGGAAAGCCATGTTTTGTAATGATATGGATTCTATTATATTTGTCCAAAATATTACTGTCGAAAAAGATGACATTTCAGCACCCGTAATCTCATGTGTCGCTAGTAATGAAAATAGTATCACCTTTGGCTGGACTTCAGTACCAGGTGCCACAGGGTACAATGTAGAAGTCATTAGTCCTTCAGGCTTACAAGGAACGTTGGTACTTGGTCAGAATCAATATCAATTTAGTAACTTAAATACTGGACAAAGTGTAACCATCCAGGTAGAAGCCATCATCCCAGGTGGCTGTAGTAATGTCACTTCCCTACCACACACCTGTACCGCATTAGATTGTGGGCCATTACCTGATGTTTTGATTGATATCCCCGTGTCATTTTGTGTAAGTGACCAACCCTTCACTTTAAATGCAAGCCAAGTGACCATCAATCCACCAATACAAAACAGTGCAGGAAGTTTTGAAATCAATGGTATTGCAACCATACAAATTAATCCATCACAACTTGGTCCAGGCACCCACACACTATTCTATCGACTTACTTGGAATAGTGGTCAATGCAGTCAGGTAGGTGCCAGAGATTTTGTAATTTATCCATTACCAAGTGCAGACTTTTCTATATCGTCAGTATATAATTGTATCACAGATCCTATTACGGTTACATATGCAGGAAACCCTGACGGTACTACATTTATTTGGGATTTTGGAAATGATGTGATTGGTACCTTCAATGGGCCAGGTCCACATCAGGTAAACTGGGCAAATCCAGGTAATAAAATGATTACATTATCTATAAATAAAAATGGGTGCAATTCACACACTATTACCAAAACTGTAGTAATTGATCCATCATTGCTTCCGCCTATCATCACATGTGTAGATCAGAAAATAGATGGTGTGACTTTTGACTGGAATCCAGTAAGCGGTGCCAATAGCTATGATATCAGCGTGAAAGTAGTTAATGGTGCTACTTTATATCAGGGAAACGTTACCAACACCACTTATGAAGTGACTGGGATTCAAGAGGAGCCCAAGTCCAGATTTCTGTTACAGCAAAAAGCAATAATCCTTGCCCAGATGTCACAGACCAATTAACATGTGTGGCCGAGTCTTGCCCCAATGCTAAATTGACAATACCAGAAAAGAATATTTCAATCTGTCTTTCTCCATCATCCACACCGATTCCTTTGTTGTTTAGTATTTCAGACAATATTCCAAATGAAAGTCCGACCGTACTTTGGTCAAGTAGTAATACAAAAGCCAACAATGCCATAAATAACAATGCCGTTCCACCTATTTTCGATCCATTGATCGCAGGCGTGGGCGAGTATTTTGTCAAACTTTCCTACCAGCAAAAGTCTTGCGTTTGGGAAGATTCGATACGTATAAGCATCAAAGCAAAGCCTGTAATCACTAGTATTGTATCCCTAGATAGCATCTGTATTTCTGATACATTGTTCGTGAATACTTCTTCAAATCCATTACCTCAGATATGGTCATCGAGTGGTACGATACTCACTGGTCAAAGTTCTGCAATTTGCAAGATAAAATTTTCAAATCCGGGAATGAATAATGTTCAGTTATCCTACAGCAATGGTACTTGTACATCAGACACCATAACGAAATCTATCTTTGTAGCTCCTGAACAGAAAACACCAGAAATCAAATGTGAGACTATTGGCAATACTATCTTGTTTACTTGGCAAGATACTGAGTGTACAAAATCTTATGAAGTATGGCGAGAAGGCGAAATCATCCAATCGTCCACGCAAAATAAATATCTTGCATCTAGTCTAAAAAAGGGTGAACCCATAGAAATATCTTTGATCACCAATACCAATTGTCCATGTCCGATTCCTTCCACTACGAAGTCTTGCACTTTGGATGAAAATGAAGATTGCGATATTACTCTCACAGATGATCATTATGCTGTTACTATATATCAGCCGAAAACCTTTGATATTTTACTCAATGATTTTATACCTTACGATTCATTTACTGTAAATATTTTGGAATATGATGATGATTTTGTCAAAGATTTAGAGTTTAAAGAAGGCTTGGAAGCAACGGCCTATAAACCTTTCTTCGACACCTTGACCGTAATATATGAAGTATGCACCCCTGATTGCTCTGAGTGTAAACAAGCTAAGTTGTACATCACTAACGAAGCACTCAAGGACATCATTCTAACCAACATCATCCTACCTAATTCATCAGGTAATAACGCTACTTTAAGATTTACCAAAGATGATATTTTGGAAGATTCTGAGTTGTATATTTTCAATCGTAACGGAGATCGCATTTTCCAAATGAAGAATTACGACAATAGTTGGAATGCAGACGGCTATCCAGGGGGAATTTATTTTTATATATTAAGATATCATGGTGTGGACATTAAAAAGACATTGACGGTGATGAAATAGGTTCTATAACCTGATAGGTTTTCCATACCTGTCAGGTTTATACAGCAAAAAAGGTCATTCATACAGTTTCACTTCAGATGAATTAATGATGTCGCAAATTTGTGTCATTAATCATCATTTAAAATTTAACGATATGAAATCCTTTACCCATTTTACTTTTGTAACTTTAATTATTATAGCTGTATCATCTCTACAAACCATAGCACAAAACAATATTAACAAAGGTTGCATCTCAGGAAACTGTCAAACAGGACAAGGAACTTTTGTTTTTAATAATGGAACCCACTACACAGGAGAATTTAAAGATGGCAAATTACACGGTAAAGGTTTATTGGCCGATAGTAAAGATAATAAAACTTATGGTTACTGGGAAAATGGGGTTAAAAATGGAAAATCCAAAAGTGTGGATGCAAAAAATAATACTTTTTATAGCACATATATCAATGGCAAAAAACACGGTGACTGCAAAGTAATGGATAAAAATGGTATCATCCTAAGAACAGAAAAATGGAAAAATGGGATTTTAATTGAAAAAAAATCACCAGCGAAAACAAAAAACAATACTGTTGTAGTAAGTAATGATAAAGCGAAAAAAAAATCTCAAACCGTTGAAAATCAGAAATCACAAACTGCAAATAGCACAGTTCATCATACATCTCCTACAGTAAAAGTGAATGACCAAGCAAATATCGCAGCAAATGAAGAAACACCGGTAGTTTCCACTCCAGCTTCCATAAAAGAATTGAAATTAGGAGATCTAGTGGCCTATGGTGAAAAACTATCTTACAATACAGGTGATGGTAGTCTCTTTAGCAACATACTAGGGTCATATCTCACAGCTGATTTTCAGATCATCTATAATGGCATAGTTGAACAAAAGCTTGGCGATAAGTATAAAATTACACTGACTGACGCTTATATCAAAGATCCTTCTTGGGCTTCCATGAACTATTTTAAATATAAGCCTTATGCAGCCAATGATATGAATAAAAAGATAGGTAATACTGTTTTTAAGAAATTGGAGGAAGTTGAATTGGTTCAATAATGAAATCATATTTAAAGTAAAAATTTCTGAATAAGATGATTGAGAGTAAAAATATAACAATTAAATTTTTATCCCAATGAAAAATGTATGTATTATCTTAATCATAAATGTCCTCATATTAAGTTTTTTTTTATGTCAGAAAGATGACAGTTTTGTTGAAATCATCGAAAATGATTTTGGATATAAAGAAACAAGCAGTATAAAAGCCAATTTGATGGTAATGATAAAACGGGTGGTCTGTATCCCAGTTTTCGGATTTAAATACATATTGATTTTTACAACATTACAAAGATGATTGGTTATATTTGTAGTAATAAACTTTTTTCAAAATATAAAAATATGAAATTTCATTTTTACACATTATTTATGACACTTTTCTCATTTACTATGAATGCACAGACCTTGCCTGTACATAAATACAAAAATAAATTGACATCAAAAAGCGTCAAATACCAGCAATCACAGTATCATTCGATCTTGCAAATTGATTTTGGTTTTCACTTAACATCATTTCAGAACGCCAGATTTTTTGAAATTGCAAATCAAAAAATATTAGATCCGCAGTTAGGATATCAATTTAAAGTGAATATTGTTCTAAAGCCATTTACCATTTATGGTCAATTTTTTTCTTCCAATTTTGATGCATCAGCCTATCCAGGATGGAGATTTCCAAACGATACACGCATCACTCATTCTGGGTTGGTATTTGGGTTGAATATGCAAATGTTGCCTTTTACAAAAATCGCTAAATACATAAATCCAACTTTGGGAATTGCTTATCGGTATGCTGATGTATGTGCAAACTGTAGTGATACGGAGAACAAGGAAATCCATATTATAAAACCTGCAAGCGAATTGGTATGGACATTTGGTACGCAGATACATTTTTCTAGATTTTTTTACTTGGCTGGTGAATACAATCAGTCAGTGATGAAATCAGATTTTAGAAATAGCACCATATCGATTTCACTGGGTTATAAATATAACAAGTAAGCCCCAGTTTTAATTTTTTAGTTCATTTTTAAACTTATATCAATCATGAAAATCTTATTTTACTTCTCCATAATCATATATTTGTCATCTTGTATGACTCTAAAACCTGAATCATCAGGCGTAGCATCGCCTGATTACAATGATCGACAATCTATATCCAATCCTCATTACGTGAAGAGACCCAATGTTGTGGCCTACGCAGGGACACTAGCGACTACAGTAGGAGGAGCTTACGGCATGTACAAATTTGGTCCGGTGACTCATCAGACACCTGAAGGGAATCAGAAACTTGACGCTGCCAATATTTTTTTGGGAGCTTTGACAGGTTTTGCCATTGGTACCGCAATCCAATACGCCGCTGGAAAAAACAAAAGAGTACCATTGGACAATGCCCAAAACTGGATAAAGAAAGCTGATGATGCGCTTACTGTGTACAACTATCAAAATGACCGATTGGTAGTTATACCTAAGACCAATGCCAATAACTATGTTGTTAAAGAGTTAAATGACTTGAAGGGGTATTATCGCGTTTTTCCTCAGGGTGGTTTGAAATCAGACTTATTTCTAAAATCACTCGATATTGTGAAGCGGGACGAACTACCAGAAGTGGTAAATTTGGAATCCAACCCTACACTGTTTGATAAAGCCAAATATACCTATTTTGATAGGTCTTCATCAGTAGATGAATTATCTGAAGCCAATCAACGATACAGTGGATTCAATTACCCTTTAGAAACTAAAGGTATTCAACTGACCAAATCATATGATGATTCAAAAAAAATGTTCGCTCTGGCACCAAGTTTAAAAAACAAAAAAGGGCTTTATATCAATAGTCTTTTGACGCCTTACACACAATCTGAAGCAAAGGAAATGCTGCAAAAAATAGGAAAAGATAATTTCTTACTTGAAGAATCTGATCTTAAAAATGCAAAATCAACCCAACATCGCCATACTTTAGAAAACATTTTTTATGTAGTTCAGCCAAAAGATATGGAATATGGCTTTAAAATTTTGAATAAATACAACTTCTTGAAGTTTGATACAAAAAAAGAGTTTACAATGTCATTCTTTTGGGATAAAATTTATAATAAATATAGTAACGGTAGTAAAATCATTAATGAATTTCTAAATTTAAATGAAGAATTCGATTTAAATAAAATAGGTTTAAATAAAAATGATCTGAATAATCATATTATTTATCAAATGGAAAACGAAGCTCGAGAAAATATAATAATTGTTGAAAACAATTATTTATCTACCAAAAGCGATTATATAGATTCATGGAAAAAATCGGCTTATTGGGATGCAATATTTATCAGTTCTACAGGCGAGTTGAAATTCTTGGAATATGGAGTGATTCAAAACAGAAGTAAATTTGATTTACCAGTTAAAGTTAATGCTTCGGCAGAACTAGGAAGTGTAACATCTTATGATTTTCTAAATCTTTTTAAGGGACAAGAAAGAGCTACCTTTAAAGGATTTTCATCCAATGAATTTGTTATTCCTTTATTAAAATCTGGTGACAAGCAAGTTTACTCAGTTTTATTGGATTATGGTTTTCAACAACAGGCTACTGGAATAAATATTTTTGGATTCCAAACTATAAATGAACTAAAGCTTTTCAATAGAAAAATAAACTTATCATATCTTCCATCAATATATACTGCGGCGCAAATTCAACAGCAAAATTTATGGTTGGATATGTTAAAATCTGGTATGACCCAGACCAAGGTTATTGACCCAACCAATTGGTCTGGTTCTTTTGAATACCTGCCTCAAAATTACGACATGAATTGGGAAAAATTTATGAATCAATGGAAGAAAAATTTAGCTGAATCTTGGAGCAATCAATCATATTCATCATCTTCATCAAAACAAGTGGATGAAAAAACTCAAAAAGTAGCAAAACAAATTGAGAATTGCATCAATGAAAAAGACCACGAATTGGTGCCAGTTGGAACATCTGAAAATTTGCTCATTGGTAAATGTAACCCATGTACAATTTATAAAGTGCCTGCAAAGTGGATTTTGGGTTCAGCTTCAAGTTATTATTTGCTAAATAATGAACAAAACAAATGGTACTATGGGCATGATTTAGATATTTTTGATAAAGGGCCTTATAAAACAAAGAGAGAAGCTATACTTAAAAATTTTTGCAACAATATTCAACCATAAAACTAATATTTATATAAATTCTTAAAAAAATAATCATGCTAAATAATTTAATATTAGTATTTACACTAATTGCAATTCTCTCATCCTGCACCACCGACCCTCAAGAGGAGTATATCATTGACGATATTCTATTTAACACAGAAGTTTATAAGCCTACCGATTTCGGCTCCATCACAACAGGCAAACTGGAAAGATTGTGGGCTGAATCCTTTGACAATAATAATAGAAATTGGACCATTAAAAATGACCCAAATTCATATAAGTCTGAAATCAAAAATGGTCAGTACCACCTGACTAGCAACTCCAGTGATTTTGCTTACACATTTAAGCAAGCTTCCAGTTTGGACTTGAATCGTAACTTCCAAATTCAGGCAAAGATAAAACTAAATCGTTCCAAAAGCGCTGGTTTGATGTTGGAATCAGGTGATGAATTTCTTCTTTTGATGTTAAACACATCCCGCCAAGTATATGTCACCCATTACAAAGATGCTAAATATAATGATGTAAAAGTGGTGGACAATTTTGCAGAGCCACAAAATACATCAGGTTTTAATACATTCACTATCCGTAATATAAAGGATAAGTATTATTTTTATATCAATGGCTTGTACACAGGTATAGAATACGCGGATCAAAATATAGGAACAAAACTAGGATTTTTTCTTAACTCCGATGCAGGTATGAGTATTGATGACATTTCGGTTGATTATATCAATTTATGATCATATTTAATGGAATGTTGATTATCTTTACCACTGTTTCAATGTGGACACCACAGTGATCGACACCTTACTATCCATAAATGCTTGTGATAGTATAGTCACCTACACGCTGTCGTTTAGACCAAAGGCGTCATCCACTATTGATACCGTCCTGTGTTCGGGTAGTAGTGTGTCGATAGGCCCAAAGCTTTTTGACATCAATCGCCCTTCAGGACAGGTTGTACTTCAAGCGGCTTCAAGCTATGGATGTGATAGTACCATACAGGTTAATCTTTCGTTTGTTCCATGCGATACCACTGAGTGTGATTTTGTTTTGGCAATGGACTCTTTAGTAGTTCAGAAAAACCAAACCACTTTTTATAATGTTCTGGACAATGATCAGCTACCAGCGAGTTTTACTTGGAGCGTCACCCAGGTTTCAAAAGAAAAAAGCATATCTTATGAATACGACGATATAGGAGAGATTACCTTTACCATCACTGGCGATTTTAGTGAACCCATCATAGTTTCCTACGAAGTATGTACCGAAGATTGTGACTGTAAATCGAGCACATTCACCATCCAAAACGAAGCTTTGGAAGATATCGTACTGACCAATGTCTTCATCCCCAATTCTTCCGGCAAAAACAGTACCTTGCGATTTACAAATGAAAATAAAAGTCTGCTGGATTCCGAGCTTTGGGTTTTCAATAGAAATGGAGACCGCATCTTTTACATGAAAGATTATGACAACAGTTGGAATGCAGATGGCTTCCCAGGTGGTATTTATTATTACGTACTAAAAGCTCGTGGCGAAACCATCAAAAAGACACTGACCATTTTTAAATAGGTTAGTTTGAGTTTCTCAAACAGCGCTACTTCGTTGCTGCATGATTAACACATCAAGAATTAAATAAGCTAAATGTTATGCCTTGTCTATTGATTGATAATCAAAGAACGAATCATGTTCCCTCCCTTTTAATGGAGGGTTAGGGTGGTTATATATGAAATATATTTAGTCCCTTTGCACCTTAGTAGCAAAATAGCATTTCACTTATGTGCATTTACCTCGTTCATATAAAAAAATCATCGCTTCATACATTCTTTCTGAGCACAGAATTACAACAGTATACCTTTGTATCATAATATTCTTAAAATCAATTATTTATTCACAACTTTAAATTTATAAAAAATGAAAAATGTATTTTTATTATTACTTATGAGTTTTGGTTTATTATTTTCGTGTACTAAAAATGATAGTGAACCTAAACAAAATGATGAAGCGGTTTTTGCTTCCGATTACAGTAAATTGACAATTTCAGAATTAATTTCTGATAGCTACAGTATTGATTTAGAAAAATCACATGATTATTTACTAAAAATCTATCAAAGTAAATCTGAAAACAATGGCATACTGACTAAAGAAAACTTAGAGATGCTGGGCAATCCAAGACATAATTATGAAATACTTTATGCTCTAATTGTCTCTGAAAATTATAGGCAAGATCAACTTATCTCTAATGAAGAAGTCGAAGCCCTAAATAAGCAAGAAGAATTAGAAGTGGATACAAGGAGTTCGCGAGTTTACAAATGGGACGGAGTTGGTCATTATTATAGTTTTTTTTGGAGAACCAATTACTATCTTTGCCATGAATATGTAAATTTTGTTGGTTCTTGCTCTGGTTATTCTAACAGGAAAATTTGGAGGGCATGTGGTAAAATTAACTGCAATATACCGCATTGTTATTTTTAAAGTAAATATTACAATTGCAATCAGGGCTGTTCAGTTTGGACAGCCCTTTGTGTTTAAAAATGAATGTGATTTGTTTTCTTTTTAATTGCTTTTATTTTATATCTTTGCCAGCACTCATTTCAAAGCAAAATGCACTATGGACCATTTAGTATTTTTTAAAGAGAACCAAAGTTTCAAGGAAATCATAGATCAAATAAGGTTGAGCTACACCAGGCCTTACACAACATATTTTCCTATCAAATTTGATCAAATTGCTAAGGTTTTACAAAAGTCTACTGATTTAGTGCTTTTCTATTTTGCAGAAGATCTCACAGATATAGATCGTATCCGTATTAAAAATCTTTCAGCCGACTATCCTGGCATTAAAATATGTCTCCTTGCTCACGAACAATTTGCACTAAGTGCCTGGAAGTTACAGGTGTTCCATTTTGAGGAATATCCAGTAAGTGCATCTAAAATTGCAACTGCATACAAAAAATATGTCCAATTTCAAGGTGGTGAAGCTAAAGAATTGGTCATTAAAGAAGATGGTGCCACGGTAAAAATACCATTTAGTTCCATAAATTACTTAATGGCAGCCGGCAATTATACCATGATACATCAAAAAAATGATAAAACGATTGTTCAAACTAAACAAATTGGAAGTTATGAATACTTATGTGAAAAGGATATGAATTTCAATAGAGTCCATAGGTCATTGATCGTAAACTTCGCTAATGTAAATTCCATAGGAAACAGACAAGTACAGTTTTACAATACCATAAAACCATTACAACTTTCAATGTCACTGGAAGCAAAAATGAAACGAGAAATTTTAGGCAAATGATCTTGACGCTAGGCACAGACAAGTCTAATGACATTGTCATTAAGCATCCTGAATTAAAACCGCACCATTTTGATATAAAGGTAATTAATAATGATATCATCCATCTGACAGATATAACCAGTTCTTTTACTACTAAAATCAACGATAGACTTATTGTTTCTGCCAGAATAAAACGAACCCAAAAAATAAACATCGGTAAATATGAACCAGACACAAATGCATTTTTTGAAAAAATTTTAACTGTATATAAACAAAAAAAAACGGATTATACGGAAGAATTTAATTTTTTAATGCAGGATTTCCAGTTTTATCAAAAGAAAAAGGATCAAATAAATAAAACTCCAGTGGGTCCAATAATTGTTAGAGCATCTGTTACAATTGTTACAATGGTTTTAATTTATATTGCACCATTTGCAAATGGAGAAAATAGAATACTTTTAATGAGTGCAAGCGGCGTTGTTGCCATGATTATTGGTACTTTTTTTACCCCTTCAAATGCGAAACGAAATGAAAAACTTGATAAATTGTTATTGGAATATGAACACATCTTGGTGTGTCCTAAATGTAAAACGAAAATGATCCAACACAACTTCACATATTGGCAAGGCAAGAAAAGATGTGTCAATGATAAGTGTAATGCTATCTTTCAGAATTAAATTTCTTTGAAGGAAATTGTAAATTTAAACTTTAAGAAAATTCAATGAAAGGTCTATTGGTTTAGAATATACGCCCTTTCATTATTCATCAAATGTTCTTCTTTTAAGATTTAGTGTCTGTCAGTCAAATTTTGAGCGTCAAAATATACTTGAGAAAAAACACTGACTCTTTTACATATACAGACTATTTATTTAAAATCAAGCTGAATTATCTTAAACACTGATTCGTACACTTTATTCATCAATTCATACAGTTAGAAAATAATTATTGAATTTAACTGCATACATTTACAGTAATATTTTTAGAACACAAAATTTTATTTCAATGAATACCAATAAAATATCTTTGAACGCAATATCTCCTGAACTAAAGGAAAAATTGTTAAATGGTAAAGTATTATTTTCTACTGCTTTAGTTTCTGCTGGAGCCTTAACTATGATTTCAGCTGATGGGGTCGATAAAACAAATAATAACGTAGTATCTTCAGCTTCCGCAGTTGGCGACGAATGCCTAGAATTCAAATCACATGCGCTTTTTGGAACGGCAGATAATAATTTAACATTTGGGGATGCCTTTCATACTCAGAGGGAATCTTTAGGTCCTGGTGGTGTTTTTGAATATCACAATAAGTTTTATAACACTTTTTATAAAGAAGAATGGGATGCTTTATCAGATGTTCAAAAGAATGACTATATTTCATCCATTGATAGGCTTATTGACTATGACACCATTCAACACAATGATAACTCAGGAAATGTCAAATCGATTAAAATTGATGTGAATATTGACCCCGAATCTGGGGACATATCTGTAGCATCATTAACACCTGAGGTTGGAATTGAAAGTGTAAGTATTAACATGGGTACTGGCAAACTTTCTTCTAATGAATTCACTGAAGAACCTGAATCCACAGAAGTAGCTCCACAACCTGATGCAGGCTTTGATGACCCCTTTTTTAATGAAGTGGATGATATCATGATTGATGGCGGTATCACTACTTCTTTGCCAACAAGTGACACAGAAGATCTTGATAATCTTGTAGACCCTACGCAAGTTGAAATAGACTTTGATGATGTATTAGAAACTAATAATCAAGATATTGAGATTGATAATTTAACAGATCCATCATTAGTAGATATAGTATATGAAGATAATTTAACTGATCCTTCTGTAGAAATTAGTAATGAGTCTGACAATATTTCGGATCCTAGTATTGACCATTTACAAGATATCAATAATACATTGAATCAATCTTATAACTCAGAAATCACAATAGACGAAGCAGACTTTGATTTTTAGTAAAGCATACTTATAAATGAAAATTATCAACATAACTTGTAGTAATTGTAATGTTATTTCTAGGACTAAAGTGCTGGAGGTATATCACAATAAAACCATCAATGTACCGTGTCATCAATGTGGAACAAAAAATAAGATATTTGTTCCTGAACCGAAATCAGTTGAGCTAAGCCGAAAAACAGAAAATTCATCAGTTAGTAAATTGGCATCAAAAGTATCCGCTCGAATTTTAATTCCAGAATCCATGGATATTAAAAGACAAAGCTTTATTATTAGGGATGGCGAGAATATTATTGGAAGAAAATCATCTCAGTACGATATCGAAGCACCAATTATTTGTTCTGATAGGTATATGTCAAGAAAACACTGTTTAATACATTCAAAATTAAATCCAGTTACAAATCAAAAATTTTATACTATAAAAGAGATTGATAGTAAAAATAAAATCATTTTGAATGACAAGTTAATGGAAAACGATGAGGAAATGGTCTTAAATAATGGGGATAAAATAATATTGGGCACTACTCTAATCCATTTCGAGACTAACGTAAAATAACGTATATGACTATCTATAGCTTTTCACATCAAGGTAAAAAGAAAACACAAGAAGATGCTATCTTGTCTTTTCAGGAGCAAAATATCTTTGCAATTTGTGATGGAGTGGGTGGTTCGTCCCAAGGTGCTTTGGCTTCTACATTTATTATTGATTTTGTCAAAAATTATGGGCAATCATTTGGTAACAATATTGAAAATCTCTTGATTGAAGCCAGTAAAGGCTTGGAACAATTATCCATTAATGAAGGAATATGGACTGAAATGGCCACTACTGTGGTAATTGCCAAAATGATTGATGATGCCACTATCATTACATCACATTTGGGAGATTCGAAATTTATGTACTTTTCATATTTGGACGAAAGTAAAAATTTTATATCTAAAGATCATTCTTTAAAAGAGGAATTTAAATCTGCAGGGTTAGTTAATCAAGATAATAGAAGTTTCCCTTTTAAAAATATGATAACAAAATACATTAGTAATCACAAATTACCTAATATTACAGATTTTGATAGTACTATCATAAGTGGGATAAAACCTAACGATCTTTTTATCTTATGTTCTGATGGTGCGTTGGAACACATTACTCCGACAGATTTGGGAAAATTATTTTTTGAAAACATCTTACAAATTGATAAAAAATGGTTGTACTTCGATAATCTTTGTAAAGACCTATCAAAGGATAATGCATCTTGTTTGATGGTCAAATTTTAACTCGTTATATTCACCTTGAAGTGAAAATTATTCTTTGTTTTTAGGGTTGAATATCATTTCATAAGCCTTAATGAGATCTTGATCAGTCTCTTTTACTTGGATGTTATGGATGAAAGCATTTATTTTATCAAGAAGAATCTTTACTTCAGAATCATTCGACATCGGATCTAATTGTTGTTTTATTTGGGATAACGTGTACGCCGCATAAAACTTTCTAAAACTGGAATTATGAGAATCATTCAAAAGAGTGATCATGTTTTCTGTCGAGTTCTGAAGTGTACTGAGAGATTTTCCTTGCAAATATTCATTATACAAAGTGAAAAATCCATTTAATTTATCTACGGCTATGGTTCTAGCTTTTTGGTTGAAGAATTGCCATGTGGATTCGTCTTCTGCGGTCATCATTTCTGCAAGAATCAATGCCATGCCGTCAGATGAATCATTTTTAAAACTTGAAAGGTACGGTGAAAGTACTTCAGGTTTTATTTGCTTGAGTACGCTTACTGCCATTTGCAAAACAGGATAGGTTTTTTCAACTTTAAGAAGCGTTTCGGCAATCGTAGTAGGATCATATTCTGGTGTCATCAATAATGCTTGAAATGCCGATGCCCTTACTTGCGAATTAGGGTCTGATATCGCCATGTCTTGAAGCTTTTCTGTGTAAATAGCCAATGATTCATCAGGGATACTATTGATGGTGTTTTCTCTAATAAAGGCATATTTTTCAGTCAAGCCTATGGGAATAATGTCCAATAAATCTGCATCTGACAATCTAGAAATAGCAACTATTTTATCAAAAACCAAAGGAGATAGCTTGAATTGTTTTTTATATTCATCGATAGATTTATTTTCTTGGCTTAGTCCAATGAGAGTGTTATTCCCATCCAGATTTATCACGTCAGGACGAGAAGCCACATCATGTATCAATATAGTATCCTGTAATTTTTTTATCCAAACCTTCTCCCATTTTGTTGGTGCTCCTTCATAATACATTGCCACGTCCATAGGTAAGACAAATGGTTTTGTAAAATCATCTGAGGTACCATCCTGGCTAACAATGATAGAGACTGTTTTTAAGATAGAATCATATTGATATTGGATGTCGAGATTCGGATGTCCAATACCGAAAAACCATTGGTCAAAAAACCAATGTAAATCTTGACCACTCACATCTTCAAATGCCATACGCAACTCATCAGCTTCTACAGAAGTACCTGCGTGGTTTGTGAGATAATAATGTAAACCCTCAAAAAATGCTTCATCACCCAGAAAATACCTTAAATGATGCAAAATTAAACCTCCTTTATTATATGAGTGCGCATCAAACATCTTATTGCTATCTGTATAGTAATAATCAATAAGTGGATGTGCACCGCCGCCATAGACTTGTGACAAATATCCACTGAGTTCCTCAATGCGATGATGGTCTGCCTTTTCTCTTCCATACTTGTACTCGGCCCATAGATACTCCGCATAGTTTGCAAAACCTTCATTTAATGTCAAATTTGACCAATCTTCACATGTAACCAAATCTCCAAACCAATGATGCATCATTTCGTGAGCCACGATGTAATCATTGTCATTATCAATGAGTTCTTTTTCATTTTTTTGCACAAAATCACCAAATATAACCGCTGTGGTATTTTCCATTGCGCCAGAGACAAAATCTTTTACCGCAACTTGCGCATATTTATCCCAAGGATATGGATATTTCAGGATATTTGAAAAGAAAGATAACATTTCTGGAGTGTGGTTGTAAATTTGTTTTGACGTTGATTCAAAATTTTGATCTACATAATACATCAAGGGTAGGCCATGCCATGAATCTTCGGTCACAGACCAATCACCTACGGCAATCATGGCAAGGTAGGCCGCGTGTGGTTTATCTTGTACCCAATGATCGCGTCGCATATTATTAGGTAATTTGGTAGACTCCTTCAATATCCCGTTTGACAAGGTTTTATAAGCATCTGGTACTGTCAATTTTATACTCTGAGTAAATCTTTCAGTTGGTTTATCAAATGTTGGAAACCATCGTTTGTTATTTTCAGTTTCTCCTTGAGTCCATATCTGTGTAGGTTTGTCTGGATCCACACCTAAAGGATCAATAAAAAACAACCCATTGTCTGAAGTGATTGCACCAAAATTCTCTTGAGTTGTGTTTAGAGAAGGTTTAGCTACATAATCAATAAAAATTTGAAATTTCTCACCTTTCTTATAGGTTTTACCTAATGGTATAGTAATTAAACTTCCATCATATGTATAATCATTAGCATGTATATTTTGAACTTTGACATCTTTGATTTCAAACCCTATTGCATCCAAGGTTATTTCTTCTATTGGATGAAAGAAAGGCGTAATGTCGAGTGTGGCTTTCCCTAGAACAAATTGATTTTTATAATCAAATGAAAGGTCAAGGTCAGTATGAAGTATATCAAAAGTGATAGTTTTTGTGCCATGATAAACAGTGCCCCGTTCGGCTATCAATTTAGATTCAAAATCTTTAATTTCTAAAGTATCTAAGTTCTCCATTATGTAAGTATCTTCATCATTTAC
The DNA here is from genome assembly GCA_041392785.1 of Saprospiraceae bacterium. Lineage (GTDB taxonomy): Bacteria > Bacteroidota > Bacteroidia > Chitinophagales > Saprospiraceae > OLB9. Next base: position 94,988 of record JAWKLK010000006.1, on the reverse strand, counting down.
GACCATTGTCTTTTTTGAAGATGCACAACTCATTATAAATAAAACAGTAATAAATATAGAAATTTTATATGCAATATTGAATTTCATATGGATGTTGTGATTAAAAGGTTCTGTTTTAAAAGAACTGCAAACCTACGAAAATATTCGTCTCGTTTGTTAATATTAGGATAGAATAAAATATATAGTTACTGAAAACGTTTCTGGTTTGATAATTTTTATAACCCAAATTTTTTTGAAATGAAAACTTTTTTTTTGATTATTATTCTTTTTTCAACTGCATCGAATGTGTTCTCTCAAAATGAAATTTTTCCAATACCTGGAGCGTTTTCATTAGATTATTATACCAAAGACGGAAAGATTTCTAAAAAACATGTTTCAACGCTGATGAAACAAAATCCTGAAGCTTATAATCTATGGAAACGATCTGAAAAATATGAGTTTTCTGCATATGTACTTCTCGGTGCAGAAGTAATATCCGCATATTGGTTGCTATCAAATGATAAGAACGGGAAAGGTATTGGAGCACCATTGGTAGTATTGATAGGGACTACTATTGGCGGGCTTACAACATCTATCCTAGCTGCAAACTGTAGAAAAAGAGCGCTTATTACCTATAATGGTTTAAACTCCAAATCAGCAAAATTATCTCTTATATCAAATAAAAATGGAATTGGGCTTGCGTTAGGCCTAAACAATTAACTTTTGTATGTTTTTATCAAGAAAATGTTGATGTTAACATCGTTGATTAAACTTCTTGATGAAGTCCACAACATGATCTGGCGTTAAAGAATTTTCATCCATAAATTCATCAGGAATCGGCTCTTTAATCTTGATTTGAACAGGTAGTGTCCCTGCCCAATAGTCAAGTGACAAATCAGATTTGTTGTCACCTGGTTTTGTGTTTGCAATTTTAGCAGATGCACTCGTGATGTTGATTTCTAGAACTTTCGTTGCGTCCAATTCTTGTCGTGTAGGTGGTCGGCAGTGATCCCACCGATTCGGAACAAAATGGTTTATTATGCTTTGGAGTCCACGCAGTTTTTCTTCGTCACTCAACATTTCCTTTACTGTACCAAAAATGTTCACAGATCTGTAATTTACTGAATGATGGAAGGCAGATCGCGTCAGTTTCATAGCGTCAAGGATAGTGACATTCAGACAGACTTCTACAGATTGTAATATAGATGTTGTCATTCTGTTTTGGTGTGATCCATGAAGATAGATGCAATCATTTAGCCTACCAAAATTGATTGGTTGAACCATAGCTTTACCTTCATGTAAGAAAGCGACATAGCAAATCTCGCATTGATCTAAAATTTCATAGATTTGTTTTTTATCATAGGATGCCTTCTTCGCACCCCTTTTCACTTGATTGATGTTTGAAACAGGAAACTTCATATGACATTTATTAAAGGAAATCATAACAAATATACTTAATGAAGGTTATTCAATATGGCGATAATGTGGGCAGAAAAACACTTTTTAAATATTTTAGATTGTCGTTATGATTACACTTTGAATACCAATCTTAATCTCTGCTATGATGGGAATTTTATTTTTGTAACTTTGCGCCTCATTTTTTAAGATATGACAGAAAAGAAGAAGTTTTTAACTATTTTGTTGTTTATGGTTTTGAGTTTAGGCGCCTTTTCTCAGACCGGGACTATACGTGGAAATATCTACGACAAAACGACTGGAGAACCGATCATTTATTGCAATATTCAAGTGGATGGCACTTCTCATGGAGCTACTACAGATTTGGATGGATTTTTTGTAATCTCAAAGGTGCCGGTAGGGCAGCATAGATTGGTGACTACATATATTGGATATGATTCCACTACTGTCTCAGTCAAAGTCAATGAAGGATCAGTAGTGTATCAAGCCATATATTTGCAGGAGAGCTCTATAAAATTGGATGAAGTGCAAATCACAGCTGCTTCTCAAAAAGCTAGAACTACAGTCAATATTTCACAATTGCAAGTCTCTCAAAGACAAATTAAATCTCTTCCTTCGGTAGGAGGTGAGGCCGATATAGTGCAATATTTACAAGTTATTCCAGGAGTAATATCTACTGGTGATCAAGGTGGTCAAATCTATATTCGCGGTGGCGCACCCGTTCAGAATAAAATCATGCTAGATGGTTTAAATATTTTCAATCCATTCCACTCCATAGGTTTTTATTCAGTATTTGAGACTGATATAGTCAAGAATGTGGACGTACTCACTGGAGGATTCGGTGCTGATTACGGTGGAAGAATCTCTGCAATCGTGGATATAAAAACGAGAGAAGGAAATAAAAGTCGGCCATCAGGATTCATAAGTGGAGGCCCATTCATGGCGCGTGCTTTGCTTGAAGGACCCATCGTAAAGTTTAAGGAAGGTGGTACTTCAGTTTCTTATGTTTTGACTGGTAAAAAATCTTTGTTGGAACATACCACAAAATCTATTTACAATTATGCTGCACCAATTGATTCTATTGGGTTGCCATTTTCATTTACGGACTTATATGGTAAGTTTAGTGTCAATACTGCCAATGGTGGTAAATTCAATATTTTTGGGTTTAATTTTAAAGATGGATATAATAATCCACTACTTTCTGCAATCGAGTGGAAAAACATAGGAGGAGGAACCAATTTTACTGTAATACCATCAGGAAGTAATATTTTGATGAATGGTATTGTCGGATTTTCAAGTTATAAAGTTAGTCTACTTGAAAAGAATGAAGAACCACGCATTTCAAATATTGATGAATTGACAGCTGGAATGGACTTTACTTTTTTTGGTGAAAAAAGTGAAGTGAAGTATGGTCTTGAATTGAAATCCATCCGTACTGATTTTGAATTTGTCAATGCACTCGATATTAGATTAGCACAAGAACAAAATACAACTGAATTAGGAGTTTTTGGTAAATATCGTCAAATATTTGGAAAACTTATTGTAGAGCCATCTTTACGTGTACAATATTATTCATCCCTAGGTACGGTGACATTCGAACCACGATTCGGGATGAAGCTGAATATTACTGACAAGATTAGGTTTAAAGGTGCATTGGGTAGATACACACAAAATGTACTTTCAACAAACAATGACCGAGACGTTGTAAATCTTTTTAATGGCTTTTTGTCCGGGCCTGAAGGTAGAGTGTTTGACAATGATGGTGCTCTACTGAAAAATAAGTTGCAGATTGCCAATCATTTGGTTGGGGGATTGGAATTTGATATTTACAAAGGTGTCACTTTTAATATTGAGGGCTATTATAAGCAGTTCGAGCAATTAATAGTAGTAAACAGGAATAAGACCAGCGTCGATCAATCAGATTATTCAGTAGAAAAAGGTAGTGGATACGGAGTGGATTTGACCATGAAATATGAAATGCCAAGATGGTATTTCTGGACTACCTATTCTTTGGGGCATTCTAAAAGGGATGATGGTGTGCAAGTTTACCCAACACTTTATGATAGAAGACACAATGTCAATCTTTTAGCAACTTATGATTTAGATAAAAAAGGTACTTTCCAACTTTCTGTGAGATGGAACTTTGGTACGGGTTTTCCATTTACTAAAACAAAAGGTTTTTATAACTTTCAGGATTACTTGGGTGGATTGGACAATCCGTATACTACTAATAATCCAGATAACGTTGGTATCATTTATTCAGATACTCGCAACGGTGGAAGATTACCTGATTACCACAGGTTGGACATTTCGATAAGTAAGAAGTTTATGTTTACAAAATACACAGGCATTGAAACAAATCTTAGTGTGACCAATGTCTATGATAGAGCAAATATTTTCTATTTTGACAGAGTAAACTATGAAAGAGTTGATCAATTACCAATTTTACCAACTTTAACTTTAAAATTATATTTCTGAAAATAGATTGAATATCAAATATTATTGTACCTTTGTGCCCGTTAAAAACCAAATAACTGTTTACGGTTTATTTTGGTTTGATTTTCAAATAATTATAAATTTTAACAATGCCAGTAAAAATTAGATTAACCCGCAAAGGGAGAAAACAAGCGCCTTTTTACCACATTATAATTGCTGATGCCAGAGCGCCAAGAGATGGAAAATTTATCGAAAAAATTGGTACCTATAACCCAATGACAAAACCTGCTACTATTGAAGTAGATAGAATGGCAGCATATGATTGGTTAGAAAAAGGTGCACAACCTACAGATACAGTCAGAGCAATTTTACGTTTCAAAGGAGTATATTATAGAAGACATTTGATGAGAGGACTTAAAAAAGGAGTTCTAACTCAAGAACAAGTGGATACTGCTTGGAATGCATGGATTGACACAAAAGAAAAGCGTATAGAAACTAGAAAATTGCAAACAAAAGCAGATTTAGATTTGTTTAGAAAACAAGTTTCAGGTGAAGTAAAAGTAGTAAAGCCTGTACAGGATCAAGAAACAAAAGTTTCTGCAGACGCCTTTAAGGTGACTGAAGTAAGTGCTGAAGTCACAGAAGAAATTGTAGAAAGTGCAGTAGAAGAAAACAGTAGTGGATACTGCAAAAGAAGTGACTGAAGAAGCACAAGCTACTTCTGAAGATGTTGTTGAAGATTCAGGCAACGAATCAGAAGAAGCCTAATTAGAAAAGGTAGCCTAATGTATTAATTAGGTAAAAATGAAGGAATATCAACTGCTTCAAAATAGGCAGTGAAAACCTGATAAAATGAAAATTTTATCAGGTTTTCTTTTAGAAATTTGATTCAGAATGTAGTTATTTAAGGATTTATTTAAACAAAAAAAAATTTTACATCATGGAAGCTCTAATGCCTCAATATGCATCCCATCTAGAACAATTGAAAGACGCCATTCAGGAATCTGAAATATTGCAAGAATATCTTGAGAACGAAACCGAAGATTTATATAAAGTGATGGTAGATGGTTTTGAGCCTCATATCATGGAGTTGTACGCAGCAGTAGCGAATATGCATCCTTTACAGCTACTATCACTAGAGGAAGCGCTACTTGATCCTGGATTTGAAGGCTTATTTCTCCCTAAAATTTTGGGTTTTGCCGTACTGAGGAATGAAATTATGAAAAATTACAAATACAAGCGTCCACACGACCATTTCAGAAAAATATTGTTGACCATCGGAGAATCAGCCAATTTTGATATTATCAAGCAAAGAATCGGTCAAACAGTGCAAGTTGGATTTTGCTTTAAGTAGTGATATTTGGTTGACAAATTTGATGGGCAACTTACAAATAAAAAGGTAAAAACATTTTTAAATTCTCAAAAAAATTGGATAAATTCAGAGAATTACATCACCGTATAGCCTTGTATGATAGTTATAAAAAACAATTCAACAGACAAAATTTCCTTTCTGCAGAATTTCCAAAAAATTTAAGTCAGTTTAAGGTGTTGGGAGATTCTTTGGTTCATTTTCTTGAGTATAATCTCATAGAAACTTTGACAATTCCAGTCTGATACCATATTGAAAACCTAATAAATAATGCTTCTCTTCAGACAGATCCGGATTTTTTGAAAGTGATGATGTTGGGTGCGATGTTTTATGATATACCCAAAGGTACCAAAGAAAAGATAACATCAATTTTCGATACATTTAGAAAGAATGATGTGGAATTTACTGAGCATTTCTTCAAGCAATTATTGCATTTATATAGGGCTGACGTTGAGATCACTCCTGATGTAGATAAACGCATGTCTCAAGTCATATCAAAGAGTATAGATGATAGTGTGTCCGGATATTATAGATTGATGGACATCATCCACACAAAAGGATATGTCCATGAAGATACCATCAAATCTGTAAAAGCTTACTACGATAACCATAAAGGGCTAAGTATAGAGAATGAGTGCCTGAGAGATAGTATTTTCGGCTATTGCCAGAGTTTTCTGAATAATCTTGACCCTGAGAGTTATCATGAGTATTTTGAGATCAATAAAGTGTTCATATCTTACATAAATACCTTCTATAATCAAAAATTTAACCAAAATATTAAGCAAATCAGTTTAAATTATATTAATAAACTTTTAGCATTATATACGGATAAGCGTGGTAAAGATTATCAAGATATAAAGAAATTTGTGACTTCTACATTTCTTGATTTAGGTTTTAAATCTGAAAAAGAATTGACAGAGATGTTCAAAACAAAAAGAGAAGTTCCCACGCCATCGAGCAGACGCTAAAATCTTTTGAAAAGGCTTTGTAATCTTATTTTATAACGAGTACATCACCATATTTTTTTATTTTTACATAAGGTGTGTATACTTCTAAAATGTAGGTGTACACTCCCGTTTCAATGTCATCAGGTGTCCATCCTTCTGAAGGGGAGTTTCCTATGATTTTCAGTTTGGAAAACCTTGGATTTCCCCACCTATCGTAGACTGTAAGGTCATACAACACGTCATCTACTTTAACAAAGAAACTTCGATTTTCTAGATTGGAGGCTTGTATTGAAATTATGTTGGGCAATGTCACATCTTCTATTATTGGTATGACTTCTATATTGAGAGTGCCGACGTCTCTACATCCATTTTTGTCTTCAAGTGTAATGGTGTAGGCTTTACTACTTTGTCCATTTATGATCAACAATGAATCTCTTATATACACATCGTTATTCAATTCTATATCTACTATTGATATATCATTTCTAATAAAACCCAGATTTAACGTAGTGTCAATGCCTTTTGGGACATATAAAGTTGTTGTAACGTGATCAAAGACATAGGGTATTTCTGGTATATTGATAGTAGTATCTTTTGTACAGTCAAATCTGTCCTTTAAGGTTAAACGATATTGTCCTGATGCAAGATTTTCAATGGTATTTGTGGATGACAACACACCATTCCAATAAATATCAAATGTGTTCATCTGATTTAAATTATCTATGGAAATGACCCCATTGTTTTTGTTACATTTTACGGAATCAATAGTTAATGTAAAACTAGGAATAGGTGCATTTTGAATTTGTATAGTATCATATCTGAAACATCCGTAATTATCTACAAATCGTACGTGATGTATACCCGCTGTGACTTGTGTAGTAGGAGTAGTTGCATTATTAGACCAAACCAAATTCGAAGAATGTGCAGTGCTAAGTATCGCGGTTGCACCTAAGCATAATATACTATCAGAAGCTAGAATTTCTATATTTTCTATGGTAGTAGCGAGATACAATGTCTTCACAATTGTGTCACATCCCAGAGGGTCAGTTAGATAGGATATGATGGTATCTCCAGGAACGTAGGACCTGTTTTGTATTGTTATACTTGAATTATCACAAGTAAAGGTATCTTTTTGGATTATGTTGGGATAAATTGGGATCAGTTGTAAAGTTACAAGTGTATCACATCCTCGGACAGCTCTAATGCTATCAATTATAGTCTCACCAGGTAAATAATCTTTTCCCTTGTACTCATATGTATCTGAATGGCAAATTTCAACACTTACATTTTTTGGAACTTTCTCAAAGGAAGGTAGTATAAGTAATGTATCTTTTAAAACACATCCTTCTACTGTCACTAAGGTCACAATGTAGCTGCCTGGGGAATAAATGTATCGTTTAGGTTCAGTTACTCCATCATTCCAAGAATAGACATCTCCTGCCTTCTTAGGAATATCTACTGTTTGCCTTTCAGCTCTGCACATTTTAATGGGTGGCCCCAATTCAATCATTCTCTCAGGATGAATGAGTATTTCAATAAAACTTGTGTCTTGAATACCAAGATCATTTGTGAAAATGTAAGAATATCTACCAGGAGTATCAAAATTGGGGTTAAAAATATTATGGACCTGTAGTTTTGGTTCCCAAACCCCATTTTCATTTGCATGGAGTAAAATTGCCAGGTTGTTTATGGGTTGTTTTGAACATAAATGTATGATAGTGTCGAACCCAATCATCTGAACACCCACATTAGCATTATCCTTCGCACAATAAGCAAATAATGGTAAAACTAATATTAGAAAAAAAACCAGAATATGTTTCATAAGAGCCAAGTTAATTCTATAGATAAAATTCACTTACCTATAACTCTGAAACTCGTTATTATGTTGTATCAATTGGCAAATGAAATCAACCATTTAGTAAATATTTTTGAATGTTATTGTCCTGTTACCTATCACACAATGCGATAAATTTCCATAATACCGCTAAGAATTTTTTGAAAATCTATTTTTAAATCAATCAATTTTCCAGTTCTAATGTCAAAAACCCAACCATTGACAGTAATGCCTCTTTCTATATATGCTTCCTGAACAGCAGCTGTTTTGATGACATTGATACATTGTTCTTGGACATTTAATTCTACAAGTCTGTCGAATCTTTTGGTTTCATCAGTAATTGCATTTAATTCATTTTTGTATAGACGATAGACATCACGAATGTTTCTCAACCATGGATTAAGTAACCCTAAATCTTCCTGCTGAAGCGATGCTTTAACCCCACCGCATTCATAATGTCCGCACACCACAATATGCTTTACTTTAAGGTGTCTTACTGCATAATTGATCACGGACATCGCATTTAAGTCAATTGAAACTACCATGTTTGCTACATTCCGATGTACAAATACTTCACCTGGAGCAACACCCATCAAATCTTCCGCAGTGACTCTACTGTCAGCACATCCTATGTATAGGATATCAGGATTCTGTCCTTTGGATAGTTTATTAAAATAATCAGGGTCTAATGCTAATTTTCCAGAAACCCATTCTTGATTGTTTTTAAAGATTGTTTCAAAATTCATATGTTTGATTTAAAATGTATCAAAAAAAAGGTAACATCAATGGTTTTTATTTTATGGAAATTATAAACCATTGACGTATTTTGCTGCCAAGATACAATTCTTTTTTACAGGAAAATATATTTTTTAAAGGAGAGTATAAAAGCATTCTTTGAATTTACATCGATAAATTATTTATTCGTATTTATAGATACTTATTAATAATTTAATTTTAAATTAATATGTAAAATCCAAATAAACAGCTACTTTTGTTTTAAAATGTAAAAAATGGACTGGTACTCTTTTGATCGTCGAAAACTCCTAAAACCGATTGAACATGTTGTTGAAGCGGCAATACTTCGCGAACTTGAATTAGGGAATAAACTCAAAATATGTATCGGGTGTGACTCCCAAGTTAAGTCCAATATAATAGAATTTGCTACCGTCATCGTGGTTTTGAGGGAAAAGAAAGGCGGATTTATTTATTATAGTATGATGAAGAAAAATAGTAAAATGACAATTAAGGAAAGGATGATTTTTGAAGTTGGGCTTTCTGTACAACTCGCCTATCAACTTTGCCCAATATTGGATCGTTATCCAATTGAGTTAGAAGTGCACGCTGATATTAATACCGATCCCAACTTTGGATCAAATATAGCTTTGAGGGAAGCGACGGGATATATCTTAGGGATGGGTTATACCTTTAAAGCCAAGCCAGACGCATTTGCATCATCTTATTGTGCAGATAGATTGGTTCATTGATTTCTTCTTATTCTTGATAGTTAGAGAAATCATATATGGGTTTATCAGTCCTTACATAGAGCTCTCTGAGATAATGTCTGCCATCTAGGAAGCCATATTGACGCATGATTTTTGATTTTCTAGATAGAACATATTCAGATTGGGAAGTGGCTTTAAATTTTATAGGGTTTGGTAGGGTAGCAATAATGGATGATGATTCTGCTAAGTTTAATTGACTTGCTTTTTTCTTATAAAAATGTTGGCCTGCTGCCTCTGCTCCAAATATACCCTTGCCCATTTCCGCAATATTTAGGTAAGTATTGAGAATGTGGTTTTTCGGCCAAAGTGTTTCCACCCAAATTGAAAAATACAGTTCTAGACCTTTTCTGATAAAATTTCTATTGGGAAATAGAAAAGCATTTTTTGAAACTTGTTGGGTAATAGTACTTGCTCCGAATGTCTTTTTACTCTTTTTATTTCTTTTTATTGCTGTTTTTATTGCTGAAATGTCTAGTCCTGCGTGAAATGGTAGCATTTGATCCTCAGCGGCCATGGCACATACAAGCATTTCAGGAGAAATTGATTCAATTGATTTTGGTGAATAGTCAAAATTGATCCCATATTTAGAAACCATCACATAGGTAATAGGTGGTGGAATGCATCTATAAAGTGCAACCCATGCTACTGAAAATGTAACAAAAGCCACAGTCGCAATTTTGAAGTACCTCATCCATAAAACTAATCTGTGTTTCACGATGTATCTTTTGCGTCAATGGTTACTTTTTTATTTTGGCCAGCACATCTGAGAGAACTGAACTCAAATTGGCGTAATTTGCCTTGGATAGTGATGCGAGAGGTAATCTTACTTCATTAGAACAAATTCCTAAAATTTCCATAGCTGATTTTATACCCACAGGATTTCCTTCTATATACAGCCATTTATGGAGGTCATAAGTTGCAAAATTCAATTTTCGAGCAGTTTCATAATCGCCATTTAATGCAGCTCTTATCATGCTGCTAAATGGGTTTGGTAGTGCATTTGCCATTACTGAAATAACGCCATCTCCTCCTAATGTGGTCATAGCAAGTGCAACCTCATCATCTCCTGATGTTACAATGAAATCATCTGGTTTGTTTTTTAGTATACGAGTTGTTTGGATTAAATCACCTGATGCTTCTTTAATTCCAATACAATTTTTACTATATTCTGCTAGGCGTATGGTGGTTTCCCATTCCATGTTGGATCGTGTTCTTCCTGGAACATTATATAATATAACTGGTACTTCACAATAATCTATCAATTGTTGATAATGCAAGAAAATACCTTCTTGCGATGGTTTGATATAGGCAGGACTGGATGATAAAATAGCTGAAATTCCGTCAAAATTGTATGATGATGTTTTTTTAACCAATTCTTTGGTGTCATTGCCACCGAAGTTCCCAGCCACGATGGGTACTCTTCCATCAATTTTTTCTATACAATAATCTAATATTTTTCTAGACTCCATTTCATTTAATGTGGCTGTTTCGCCAGTGGATCCAAGTGCCACTACAAAGTCTACTCCTCCGCCAACCACATGTTCTATCACTGCTGATAAACCCGTCCAATCAATGTCACCATTTTTAAATGGGGTGATTATAGCTACTCCAGTGCCAATGAATCTTTTATCCTTCATGAGTATTATTTTAAATCTTATTGTTTTGAAAGTGATGAAAATGCCTTAAAAATTTTTGCAATGCGTTGTGACATAGCATCTTCATTATAGGATTCAATTATCAGGTTGAGATGTTTGCCAATTTTTGCTGAAGAAAATCCTACTTTGAACTTGGCTTGACTCTTCCGAGTAATATATTCATAATGAGGCGTATACATATTAGGAATCATTATGAGTAAGTCAAATATTTCGTTAGTAAATTCATCAATAGCTTGGTGTTTCGGAATACCATACCATCCAATATCGGTGGTAAAATAAGTATCTTGAATGTCATTGCTATTTTTATCTCTCTTACCATCAAAAAATCGCAATTCTTTAATATTTTTTTGTGGTCTGATGTCAGTAATAAATTTGTTAATATATTTTAAATCCTGATTATCAATATTTAATGGATATACAATACCTATGGTTTTCATAGGATTTATCACAATGGTAGACGCTGGGATCTTTGGTGCGTCCTGAGAAAAAGCTCTATTGAAAAGCCACCTTTTGATTTGACCTATCATAGAAAACTGCTATTGTAGATTGACTTCCATAAACCTACCCATAGCATTATATTTCTCAATTCTCTCAGAAATTAATTGATCAGGGTCTTTAGGCATTAGTAGGAATAGTTCATTTTTAATATGTTGTTTTAATGTTTTGGACATTTTATCAGGGTCCGTATGAGCACCTCCTAATGGTTCCTTAACAATATCATCTATCAAACCAAAATTTAACATATGTTCTGGTGTGAGTTTTAGAGCTTCTGCCGCTTCCTCTTTATGGTCCCAACTGCGCCATAGTATAGATGAGCATGATTCTGGTGAAATCACAGTATACCAAGTATTTTCAAGCATAAAAACTTTGTCTCCAACCCCAATACCAAGTGCACCACCTGAAGCGCCCTCTCCAATAATATAGCACAAAATAGGCACTCTCAATTGCGCCATTTCAAATAAGTTTTTTGCAATTGCTTCAGCTTGCCCCCTTTCTTCAGCCTCAAGGCCTGGGAATGCTCCTGGAGTATCTATCAAACTGATGACAGGTAGATTGAACTTTTCAGCCATTTTCATAAGTCTCAGTGCTTTGCGATATCCTTCCGGATTTGCCATGCCAAAATTTCTATATTGGCGTTGTTTGGTATTATTTCCTTTTTGATGCCCGATGATGACCACATTGATATTATCGATCTTAGCGAGACCGCCCACGATGGCTTTATCATCCTTGCAATATCTATCACCATGCAGCTCTACAAATTTTTTACACATACTTTCAATGTAAAATAGGGTATATGGCCGTTCTGGATGCCTTGACAATTGCACTCTTTGCCATCCAGTCAGGTTACCGTAAATATCCTTTTTTGTAGATTGGATCTTTTTTTCCAATTCTTTAATACTTTCAGACACATCAATTGCACCTTCCTGACTGATTTCTTTTAATTTTTCCATCTGGTCATAAAGCGTCTCCAGTGGCTTTTCAAAATCCATGAATACCATAGGTGTGAGATTAAGTTATCAATTAAAAGTCAAACATTCTGCACTGGTTAAAAATCGTGACTTCTTTCCATCAACAATGAATTCAAAAATGCACAAGTCCAGATACAGGTATGCAAAAGTAAGAAATTAAGGGTAAAGGGTCATATTTTTAAAAGAATAAAAAAATATTTTGTAAAAAAATTTTGCATGATAAAAAACTTCTATATCTTTGCGTCGCTTTTATAGAAAAGCACTTTTTGGATTGGTAGTTCAGTTGGTTAGAATACATGCCTGTCACGCATGGGGTCGCGGGTTCGAGTCCCGTCCAGTCCGCAAATAAAGCCTTTAAGTCTTTGATTTAAAGGCTTTTATATTTAATTCACTTTGGTAATGGTTCCACTTTGGGTACCACAAATTAAAACAATCATTTTTACTACAAAAAATAGACTTTTGCTATCTTTTTTAGTGTTACATTGATGTAACTATAATTCTCTGAACCCAGATCATCGAAAAATGGGATTGGTTGATCGTATTGTGATCGATGCACTCTACATAATTTCTGCCGTAATGCATAATGACTTGCGACTCGGTATCCAAGTATTACACAGCCTAAGGTTGACATTTCCATTTTATGTGTATCTTTAAATAGGTAAGATTGCTAGATCAATGATTAGTTTTGCTGGATGATAATTTTATAATGGGCTATCATTTTGATTCAAAGTGATGGTTTTTTTTTATGTTTGCATTTATAAAATTAACATCCTTAATTCTTATGAATACAGCCGTACATAATAAACTAGTATCTTTTATTTGGTCCATAGCAGATGATTGTCTCAGAGATGTGTATGTCAGAGGAAAGTATCGGGATGTGATCTTACCTATGGTAGTGCTGCGAAGGCTTGATGCCTTACTTGAGCCTACGAAAGATACGGTCATGGAAGAGCTGGTATTTCAGAAGGATGTAGCAAATTTTACAGAGTGGGACGAGAATGGATTGCGACAAGCATCAGGTTACGTATTTTACAATACTAGTACGTGGACGTTACAAAGACTGCATGACACGGCTACGAATAATCAACAGATATTACAGGCTAATTTTGAAGATTATCTCAATGGATTTAGTAAAAATGTGAAAGAGATCATAGATAAATTTAAGCTGAAATCTCAAGTAAAACACATGGCATCAAAAGATGTGCTACTCAATGTGTTAGAGAAATTTACGTCTCCATATATCAATCTCACTCCATTCGAAAAGGCTGATCCTGACGGCCGTAAGATACCTGCTCTCAGTAATCTGGGTATGGGATATGTATTCGAGGAGTTGATCCGTAAGTTTAATGAAGAAAATAATGAAGAAGCTGGAGAACACTTTACTCCAAGAGAAGTCATAGACCTGATGACCCATATCATATTCGAGCCAGTCAAAGAAAATCTACCTCCTGTGATGACGATCTACGATCCCGCATGTGGTAGCGGTGGTATGCTGACCGAGTCTCAGAATTTTATAAAAGATGAAGAAGGTGAGATCAGGGCCAAGGGTGATGTTTATCTATACGGCAAAGAAATCAACGATGAGACTTATGCCATCTGCAAGTCTGATATGATGATCAAAGGCAATAATCCTGAGAATATACGTGTAGGCTCGACGCTGAGTACTGACGAATTTGCAGGGACGACTTTTGACTTTATGCTGTCTAATCCACCTTATGGCAAGTCATGGGCGAGTGAGCTGAAGTATATCAAAGATGGCAAAGATGTCATCGACCCTAGATTCGTGGTACAGCTGAAGGATTACTGGGGCATGGAAGAAGATGTGGATGCTACGCCTAGATCATCTGATGGCCAGCTATTATTCTTGATGGAAATGGTCAATAAAATGAAGCCGCTGTCACAAAGTGCTACAGGTACTAGGATAGCTTCTGTACACAACGGTAGCAGCTTATTCACAGGTGATGCTGGCGGTGGCGAGAGTAATATCCGTAGGTATATCATAGAAAATGACTGGCTCGAAGCCATCGTGCAAATGCCCAATAACTTGTTTTACAATACAGGGATTACGACCTACATCTGGATATTGAGCAATCACAAGTCACCACTCCGCAAAGGTAAGGTACAACTCATAGATGCAGGACAGATGTATCGCAAACTTCGTAAAAATCTCGGTAATAAAAATTGTGAATTTGCCCCTGAACATATACGTGAAATCGTATCTGTGTACCAAAATATGGAGACAATGGATAAGAAAATCGATCCAGAAACTCAGGAAGAATTCGGCATAGCCAGCAAGATATTTGACAACAGTGATTTTGGGTATTATAAGGTGACCATCGAGCGACCCAAAAGACTGAAAGCACAATTTACTGCCGAAAAAATAGGCGAACTCCGTTATGACAAAGTTCTCAAAGATGCTATGATGTGGGCTTATGAAACCTACGGTGATGCCATCTATACCGATGTCCAAAAATACGAAAAAGAAATCCTCGACTGGTGCGAAAAACAGGAAATGAACCTGAATGCCAAACAAAGCAAGGCACTAGTGCATCCTGATACATGGCAAAAACAAAGAGATCTGATGCAGGTAGGAATGAGCCTATTGCAAGCAGTAGGTGGCGCCGCGTATGATGATTTTAATAAGTTCAGAGAAATGGCGGAGCAAGCTGCTAAACAATTAAATATCAAACTGTCAGCCTCGGAAAAAAATGCCATACTGAATGCAGTAAGCTGGCATGATGCAGATGCTGCCAAAGTCATCAAAAGCAATACCAAACTCAGTGGAGAGAAACTGGACAATCTACTCGATCGTCTAGGATGTGACGAAAAAGATTTGCCAGATTATGGCTATTACCCATCTGACACAAAAGGTGTGTATATCGAGTATGAGACAGAAGGCGATCTACGAGATACAGAGAATGTACCACTCAAAGAAGATATACATGATTACTTCCGTCGTGAGGTCGCGCCACATGTGGCAGAAGCGTGGATCAATCTGGATGCGACCAAGATAGGATATGAGATCAGTTTTAATAAATATTTCTACCGTCATAAGCCACTCAGAAGTATGGAAGATGTGACCGCAGATATACTGAAACTGGAGGAAGAGAGTGATGGATTGATTAGGGAAATATTAAGTTTGAAGTAATCTTAATGGCATAATTTTCGTTGTATTATTATTAGAAAAGTAAAGTTTTTGAAAATGAATTCTCATACTGAACCAAAATTTATACCACGTCAAGATGAAAGAGTTAGAAATAAAAGCTTGACTTTAAATATTTTGAAGGAGTTAGAAAACCTTCATGAAGGTTGGATGAATGGAGAAGGTGTGGCGCTTGACAAAAATGGTCTAATCTGGCTGGCCGAATACTTTGAGTTAAACTATAATTCAGAGCTTTTGCCACTTCCTGCAACGTTTCCTACTTTGGATGGACATATCCAATTTGAATGGACACTAAATAATTATGAAGTTTCATTAGAAGTGAATCTACACGATAAATCTGGAGATTTTTATTGCATTGACGTACAATCTAAAGAAGAAACAATCAAAGCACTGGACTTAATGAATAGTAATGATTGGCAAAAATTGAATGAATTGATTGCTTCATTTAACCAACAAATTGTATGACAGAAGCTACTCTTTTCAACGATAGTTTAGAAATTGAAATTGCGCAACTACCTGTTGCGTTAATAAGTGAAGTCGATTTTACAACTTCATTAATAGCAAATAGAAGATTTGGAACAAGAATTAAAAGAATTAGGTCATAATGAATAATTTTCCAGTATACCCATCCTACAAAGATTCTGGCGTCGAATGGCTAATAAAAATGAAAAATTGAAAATGAAAAATGAAGGATAATGTAATAATGTTAAAAAGTTATAATTTTGCTTTAAGGATAGTGAAATTATATAAGTTTCTTTCAATTGAAAAGAAAGAATTTGTGCTTTCAAAACAACTCTTGAGAAGTGGTACTTCAATTGGTGCAAATATTGAAGAAGCAGATGCTGGTCAATCAAAAAGAGATTTTATTGCTAAGATGCAGATTTCACTTAAAGAAGCCAAGGAATGCCATTATTGGATCCGTTTATTAAGGGATTCTGACTTTCTTGACGAGAAAATGGCAGCTTCATTTATTACCGACTGTAACGAAATAATAGCAATTCTAACATCGATCTTAAAATCAGCAAAACAATGATAAGTAATAGTAAATTTATAAAACTTAAGCATTATATTGTTTTGATTAAAGGAAGGAACCCTAAACATTTTTCCGATGATTCTGCACAATTACCCTATTTGAGTATGGAATACCTTAGGGGTAAGAGCATAGATGTTAAGTATGCGGTTTGCCAAAAAGACCTAGTAAAAGTTAATCAAAATGATGTGTTGATATTATGGGATGGAGCAAACGCAGGCGAAATAATGCTTTCTAAAGAAGGGTATCTATCTTCTACCATGGCTTGGATTAAGCCAAACGAATCTATTATTTCTAAATCTTTTTTGTATTACCTTTTACGATCTTACGAATCAGTTTTGAAAGATTTTTCTAATGGTACTACTATTCCACATTTGGATCCTTCGATCCTACTTCATTCTCCATTTTTCATTCCTTCATTAACATTTCAATCCGCCATCGCCCGCTTTCTGGACAAAAAGACATCCCTGATAGATAAGGCCATCGACATCAAACAAAAACAAATCGCCCTGCTCAAAGAGCGCAGACAGATTATCATACAGCAAGCCGTCACCCGTGGTCTCGACCAAAACGTAAAGATGAAGGATAGCGGTGTGGAATGGATTGGGGAAGTGCCTGAGGGTTGGGAGGTTGTTAGGTTGAAGAATGTTGCCAAAATAAAATATGGACTTGGTCAACCTCCGAAAGAAAAACCAAATGGCTTGCCAATAATTAGGGCCACAAATGTTGAAAGAGGGATGATAGTTGAGAAAGGATTGATTTTCGTTGATCCTGACGATGTGCCTTGGGAAAGAGATCCAATATTGAAAGAAAATGACATAATTGTTGTTAGAAGTGGTGCATACACTGGTGATTCAGCTATTGTCACAGAAAAATATGTTGGAGCCATAGCAGGATATGACATGGTAATGACACCAAGATTAATTAATGGCCCCTTTCTAGCTATTAGCATGTTAGCACCATATGTATTATATCATCAACTTTACTTGCTTAGGATGAGAGCAGCTCAACCTCATCTTAATGCAGAAGAACTAGGAGAGACCTTAATAGTTCAACCTTCATTAAAATGCCAAGTGCAAATAGTTGAATATATTGCCATAATTACACAAAAAAATAACAAAGCCATTTCCCTAAAAGAAAAAGAAATCGAAAAGCTGAAGGAATATAAGGCGACGCTGATCAATAGTGCGGTGACAGGGAAGATAAAAGTATGCTAAACATAGAACTTGATAGGGATTTGATAGGGACATTACTAGGCGAAAACACTTCCAAAGTGTATCAAGGCAGAGCGAATTTTGTACATGGAGGCGCTGCCTATTCATCAAATATTATTGTCTATACCAATGCTAGTAAGGCATACATCGAATATAATGATACCATTGAGGCATTTATACAAGATGGTATCGTCGTGTTTGATGGGTTAGTTGAAGAAGAAAGACCTATCAGTGGCAAGATTGGTCCATCCAAGAACTATGCAGATGGGAAAACCATTGCTGAGTGCTTTGAACTTAGCATTGGGGCCGCAACAAATGTCTACAAGATAGAAGCTGTCCTGATGGGTTGCTACATAAAACATGAGTTTACTTTTCATTATAGGGGTAATAAAATCACCTTTGTTCCAGGTACCAACACTCTTAGTATGGCTAATCGCACCAAGCGCTTAAACCACATCATTCTCGAAGGGAACAGAGTGGTTATAGAACATGGTAATCTGTCAATAGATGGTGTTAATCAAATGTTGTGGGTGATATGCTGGTTACTTAGACCTATCGTAGCGTCAGAAGTGTACTATAAACCATTGATCATCAATGATGGTGAACTAATCTTCTATAGTCCAAAGACCCCTAGTGGCAAGCGGTTCGGTATGAGTGAGAAAATATTGATGAGTACAGCCACGTTACCTACTTATTTTCAAGATGGTCTTATTAAATGGGAGAAACTTGATCCATTTGATAAACAGACAATCAAAGATGCTGGACATGCTTTGGCCAATGCTGAAGAATTGGGTTACAGTGAACTTGCAATGATGGCACTTTTAGCAGCTATAGAACGATTAGGATCAAAATATGGAAATGCTAAGGCTGAAAGTACAATTGGTAAAATAGTCAAAAACTTAAAAGACGAATTGAAGGAAAAAGTCAACACATTTTTTGATAATACTGATGGCGAACTTTCTGATGATCACAAATCAAATTTACTACTTAGTATTGGAAATATTAAGCCTTATGATGACCAAGTGGTACAAAAGGTTAAAAAACATTTGGTGAATAATGGTTTTAAGACCGAACCAGATTTTAAAATTTTCAAAAAACTTAGAGATAACTTGATGCATAGCGGAGTCTGGCCTAAAAAGTCCAAGAAACCACCATTTAATGATCCTGAAGACTATCCCAATCAAAAGAGCAATGAACTTCAAGATCAATTGGAGACAATTATGTTGATTGCTGTCTTAGATCTTGTGGGATATGATGGTTTGATAGCGATGAGTAAAAATGGATGGAGAACTTATGTATGGGTATATGATGTTAAGTTAGGGAATGTGGAATGAAGTTTGACATAAATTGTATATCGTTTTATTTTACCTAAATTAAAAACAGGAAACTTATTAAGTTGATAATATAGACTAGGATTTAAAAAATTGAAGAAGCAAAAAATATTCATATCGAGTGTACAAAGGGAATTTGCCGATGAGCGGATGATTTTTTCTGATCGGATAGCTATAACCAATCCAGGCGGGTTGCCTATGGAATTGACGCTGGAAAAACTTAAATATGATCATGCATCTTATCCCAGAAATCCGCATCTGGCAGAGACACTGTATCAGGCAGGATATATCGAAAGATTCGGGACAGGGACAGGTGAGATCTACCGGCTGTGTAGAGATGCGGGATTGCCTGAACCATCTTTTAATTTAGAAGACGGATTCTCATTGACCATCTACCGACCAAGTACCGACCAAGTTACCGACCAAGTAACCGACCAAGTAACCGACCAAGTAAATGAACTGGTCAGAAGGTTGATTTTAGTGCTGACCCACGATATGAGCAGATCGGAAATCATGGATAAATTAGAATTGCGTCATAGGTATAACTTTAATGCAAACTACTTGCAGCCAGCTATAGATCAGGGATATATAGATTATATATTTCCTAATAGTATCAATAATCCTGACCAAAAATATAGATTGACCGAAAAAGGAAATGCGCTTGTTAGTTCTCTAAAAATAGTCAGCATTCATAATACTACCGACCAAGTTACCGACCAAGTTACCGATCAAGTTACCGATCAAGTTACCGACCAAGTTACCGACCAAGTTATGAAACTTTTAAAGGTGCTCCACCAACCATCAAAAGGCGCTGAAATAATGGAGGCATTGGGTTTAAAACACAAACCAAGTTTCAGAGATCTGTACCTGAACCCAGCCATTAAGGACGATCTCATCGAAATGACCATTCCGGATAGTCCAAATAGCCCTAAACAAAGATATACATTGACAACAAAAGGTCATGAGTTAATCAACAAAATAAAGCAATGAGTCCATCACAAACCAACGAAGCCGCCCTAGAAGCCACCATCGAAAAACATCTCACAGGGACCAGTCTCGAAGAGATAAAGTCAACGCCAGGAAGTGGGTTAGTAAGTGATCGTAATGAAATATATCGTGGCGGCAATGGATATTATATAGGAGATACCCAAGATTTTAATGCCAAATATGGGATAGATGAAAATCGATTATGGGATTTCTTAGAGACAACCCAGAATGATGAGCTAGCCAAACTCAAAAAACAAAGTGACTGGAAGCTCAAGATACTGGAGCGGCTCGATAGAATGATCAAAAAATATGGTATCCTACGTATATGGCGCAAAGGCCTAGATGTAGATGAAGCACATTTTACGATGATGTATCCGCTGCCATTGGCTAGTAGCAGTGAGCAGGTAAAGAAAAACTTTGAAAGCAATCAATATAGCGTGACGCGTCAAGTCCGATATTCACTAGCCAATCCTAGAGAAGAAATAGATATGGTGATCTTTATCAATGGATTGCCATTTGCCACAATGGAACTGAAGAATCATTGGACAGGGCAAAATGCCAAAGTACATGGTCAAAACCAATATAAATTCAAAAGAGATAACACTCAGCCATTATTACAATTTGGGCGTTGTATCGTTCATTTTGTGGTAGATACGGACGAAGCATATATGACGACTAGGCTCAATGGCGCGGAGACATTTTTTCTACCTTTCAATCTAGGACACAATTTTGGGAAAGGCAATCCACCGAATCCATTTGGACACAAGACAGCTTATCTGTGGGATGAGATTTTTACTAGGAAAAGTGTAGCCAATATCATACAGCATTTTGTGCGATTTGATGGTAGCGATACCGATGCATTGGCTAGAAGGAACCTGTTTTTCCCGAGATATCACCAGCTACAGGTGGTAAGAAACTTGATCGCAGACGCTAGTCAGAAAGGTGTCGGTCAGACTTATTTGATACAACATTCCGCAGGATCTGGCAAATCCAATTCAATCACTTGGGCAGCTTATCAGCTCATAGAAACATATCCAGAGCGAGAAGACCTACCAGGCAGCAAGGGTCTAGACAATCCATTATTTGATTCGGTGATTGTGGTCACAGATAGACGATTGCTGGACAAACAGTTGCGGGAAAATATCAAGCAATTTTCTGAAGTTAAAAATATAGTCGCTCCTGCCTACACCTCATCAGACTTAAAAAATAGTCTCGAACAGGGCAAAAAAATAATCATTACGACGATACAGAAGTTCCCATTTATCATAGATGGTATCGCAGATTTGAGCGACAAGAGATTTGCAGTGATCATAGATGAGGCACACAGTGGCCAGAGTGGAACTGCCGCTGGCAAGATGAATCAGGCTATGGGCCATCAATCTCATGATACAGACGAGGATATAGAGTCCGATCCGCAGGATATCATCTTAGAAGCGATGCGATCGAGGAAAATGCGGGGCAATGCGACTTACTTGGCATTTACTGCTACACCCAAAAATGCAACCTTAGAGAGATTTGGGATTAGACAAGATGATGGTAAGTACAGACCCTTTCACCTATACTCTATGAAACAAGCCATCGAAGAAGGATTTATTCTAGATGTATTGGCCAATTATACGACCTACAAGAGTTATTATGAGATTGAAAAATCCATTGAAGACAATCCACTTTTCGATACATCTAAAGCACAAAAGAAGCTACGTAAATTCGTAGAACAAAATAAACAGACAATCACAACCAAGTCAGAAATCATCCTTGATCATTTCATTCCTAAGCTTGTCAACACCAAAAAACTGAAAGGGAAGGCAAAGGCTATGGTGGCTACGCAGAGTATTGAATCAGCCATTTATTATTATCAAGCATTGAGCCAACTGCTCGAAGAAAGGGGAAATCCGTTCCGAATCGCCATTGCATTTTCTGGTTCGAAAACTATCAGTGGTATAGAATACACAGAGGATACGATTAATAATTTTCCCGAACACCTCGATACATCAAGACCTACAGATCCAGGGTATATTTCAGATAAAATCGCCCGATATATAAATTACGATGATTATAGGATTCTAGTAGTTGCTAATAAATATTTGACTGGATATGACCAACCCAAGATGACCGCGATGTATGTGGACAAGAAGCTTCAAGGTGTCCTAGCTGTGCAGGCACTCTCAAGATTGAATAGATCCGCAGATAAATTGGGTAAGAAAACAGAGGATCTTTTTATCTTAGATTTTTACAACTCTGTAGATGATATTAAAAAAGCGTTTGACCCATTTTATACATCCACATCGCTTAACAAAGCGACAGACATCAATGTGCTGCACGAGTTAAAAGCCTCGCTGGATGATCCAGGAGTGTATGAGTGGAGTGAGGTGGAAGATTTTGTTGAAAAATATTTTCAGGGTGTAAATGCTCAGGAACTAAGTCCAATAATAGATATTGCAGCGGAGAGATTTAATGCAGGCCTCGAACTTGAAGAGACTGCAAAAGCCGACTACAAAATCAAAGCAAAACAATTTGTAAAGATATATGGACAAATGGCTTCCATCATGGATTTTGAAATGCTTGTTTGGGAAAAACTCTTTTGGTTTTTGAAATTCTTAATACCAAAATTGATCATCATTGATCCAAATAATGATACACTTGACGAATTGCTTAATTCTGTGGATCTATCTACCTATGGGTTAGAAAGGGTCAAATTAAATGTAGCAATAGGGCTTGATGCATCAGAATCAGATGTAGATCCGCAAAATGCAAATCCTCGTGGAGCACATGGTGGCGAAAAGGATGAAAGTGAGCTAGATATTATCATTAAAAGTTTTAATGAAAAATTTTTTCAAGGTTGGGAAGCCACACCAGACGAACAGAAAGCAAAGTTCATACAGCTAGCACACAAGATGAGAGAGCACCCTGATTTTGAACAAAAATATGCTTCAAATCCAGATATTCAAAATCGTGATATTGCATTCAATAAAATGTTTGATGATGTGATGGGAAAGCAACGCAAGAGTGAATTAGAATTATACCGCCTTTTATCACTGGATGATAGTTTTAAGCAAGCAATGCAGGATACTTTGAAGCGAATATTGATGGCATAGAGTTAATATTGATGTAATATTTTAATTCTTTTTTAGGATTTGGTAATACATGAAGCTATAAGAATAAAACTTATTATTATAGCTTAGAGATTAATTCTTAAATAATATATATCCATTCAGCGAGGTTGCTATCAAAAGCCAAACAAAATATGGTAGCAAAAACGCGGACTTAGCCTTCAATACTGGCCAAAAACTAACCAACAAATATCCAACTAAAAGTGTCAATAATGAAATGACTACCAAACCAGCTGTGACATGGTGAAAGTAGAAAAATATGGGATTCCAGCCTACATTTAATATCCATTGCAATGTAAATAATCCGATGATAAGTTTTTTGTTTTCACTACTAGACCATAAGTAAGCCATATATAAAGAAAAGCAAATCATGATGGTCGTCCATGCAAAACCAAATACCCAACCCGGTGGTGTCCAAGGCGCTTTATTGAGCGCAAGATACCATTCAGCTTGTACTGCTTTACCTGTGAAAAATCCACCGATGTCAAGTGCTCCAAAATTCAACAACAAAAAAATTACGATTCTAGCTGACATGTATTTATACTTTTTCAAATTTGAAAATGGTGATAATCCTTTGATTTACAAAACCTAGTGAGATATCTAAATGCAAAAAAAAATGTCTATGCTTTTTGATACCAAACGATTGAGATACCATTTCACCCACAAGAATTATTGCATCATTTGATGACAAATATACGCCTAGTACATGAAAACAATTTATGTTTTATTCAAACTTATCCAGAATCATTATGACATCTTACTTTTTCCTGACGGATCTGGGTATTTCATTGCCATCTTTATGTCTAAGATTTCTTAACAACTTGCTTTCATATTTGCAATGTTGATAAGATCATTTGTAAAATGAGTATTGACGGTGACACAATCCACTATTTTATTCCAAGAAACACCAAATTTATTTTGAGATTACAAATAAAAAGGATTATATTTGTTGACAGATAACGAAAGGCACAAATATTATTGAAATTATTATTTTAAACTAAGTCTTATGAAAGCATGGATTTTTCAAATTATTTTTCTTTTTGCCACTTGCCACGTTTTCACACAAAGTAAGGATTGGAAACAAATAAATACGCCAAATAAAACAGCAGTAGATTTGCTTTATCTGTCTAGTGATGGTACTTTATTTGGTTTAATGAGCATAACTAAAGAAATGGCAATATCCACCGACAATGGGTTGTCTTGGGTTATTGATACTTCTTTTCGAGAAGTTATTTACTATTATTCTGATAATAATAATTTTGAAGAAAATAAAAATGGAAAAGTATTCTGTTTTTTTAACCGTAATATATTTTATTTCGATAAAGTAAAGTCCAAATTTTTGAAATTCTTAGATTCAAGTAATAAATGCAACTTTTTAGGGAGCAAAAAAGTCTTTATTAATTTTTTTCAAAGGAAAGGAGTAAAACTCCCTTCCCCTGAATGGTAAAGTCACTATATTGTCTCCCGTCCAAAGTTGCCAATATGAGTCACTTAACACAGGAGCAAAGGTACACAATAAGTATGATGAAAAATCAAGGTTATAAGCAAAAAGATATATCAATTGCCATTGGCAAAGATAAATCAGTAATAAGTCGTGAGCTTAAGAGGAATTGTGATCAGCGTAGCGGTATATACGACTACGATCTGGCGCAACGCAAGTACCATAAGCGTCAAAAGACAAAAGCAAAAGCCATTAAGTTTACGGAAGAAGTCAGGGCCTATGTTGATAAGAGACTTGAAGAAAAGTGGAGTCCTGAGCAAATCAGCAAAACACCAGCCCGATGTGGACTGGAGATGGTAAGCCATGAGCGCATCTACCAATATATCATCGCTGACAAGAAAAGAGGAGGTGATAAGTACACACATTTGAGGCGGAAGAAGAAGTACAAAAGGCGATGTGTGACGGAAGATCGCCGAGGAAAACTAACAAACACCAAGAGTATCCACGATAGACCACAAGAGGTCGACCGTAGGTCACGATATGGTGATTATGAGGTAGATTTAATAGTTGGAGCTAATCATAAAGGAGGACTTTTGACGATGAACGATCGAAAGACGGGCATAGTAAAGATAAGAAAGATAGAAGGCAAAAATTCAAAACAAATAGCCAAACTCATTGTATCAGCTTTAAAAAAAGAGAAAGGGCGAATACATACAATAACATCCGATAATGGAAGAGAATTTGCCGAACACGAATATGTAAGTAAGAAGTTAGGCATTGACTTTTACTTTGCTGATCCATACAGTTCATGGCAGAGAGGGTCAAATGAAAATTTAAATGGTCTGATCCGGCAATATTTTCCAAAAAAGACTAACTTTGATAAAGTTTCCAAAGAAGATGTAAAGATGGTAGAAAATCAGCTTAATAAAAGACCTCGCAAAAGGTTTGGATTTAAGTCGCCTATACAGGAATATAATTTATTAACTAAAGTTGCATTTGCCGCTTGAATTCAGGCATTATAAAAAAAAGTATTTGTATTTTTTATACTATCTCTTACTAATCTTACGCTTGTGGTAGGAATATTACATGTGGAACACAGAAGTATACTTACTAAAATTGGAATAAAATGTGGCTTCATATGATTAATTTTTTTTCTTGAAATCTCCCCTTTTCCATGCATCAATAAACTTTTTCCAAGCCACGGGATTAAAAATGTTTTGAGGTTTAATTTGTCCTGTGTAAACGTAATCAGTTGCTTGTTGTTTTATAACAATGCTTGAAGATTCTCTTCCATCTGAAGGAACTGAATATCTTATTTCACTTAGCTTATCTGACGCTAGGTTTTCCTTAGCATTTTCCTTAAGCTCATTTGAAATATCTATAGCCAATAACTCTTGTTTAAAATGATCACGACTTGGCCATGGCATGATGATAGCTGTAGGCAAAACATAATTATCTACAGACATAATTTGAATCCATTTATACTGTTCTGACATAAGTGTGTCGGGTATAATAATCTCTACTGTTTTAAACCCTATCATAGAA
Source organism: Saprospiraceae bacterium (assembly GCA_041392785.1). Classification (GTDB taxonomy): domain Bacteria; phylum Bacteroidota; class Bacteroidia; order Chitinophagales; family Saprospiraceae; genus OLB9. The sequence continues at coordinate 68,560 of JAWKLK010000006.1, read as the reverse complement.
AACACCACCGTTTCTCCAGGAAGGGCCACAAATGAGAAAAAACCATCTTGATCAGTGGCAGAGCCTCTATTGGTGCCTTTTACAAAAACATTCGCATATGGAAGAGGCGCAGGAGCGCCATTTTCATCCTCATAAAATACCATTCCAGAAAATTCAATAACAACCACATCTGATGGATTTTTTTGCGCTTCCACTATTGAAGTGGTCAAAGAAACCAATATACAGATGAACCAGAATCTTACCATTTTAAAACTACTCATTTTATCTAACAAAGATAATTAAAAAAATTATTTCGGATACTTGGAGAACGGATAACAGATATTATTTCCCAGAAGTAAAAAGACTTTAACCAGATTTTAACCAAGATAACAAAAATCTCGGATGAAAATTGCCATTTTTCCACTTTTAATAACCCTTTGAATATATCTTATGTCATTGATTTTCAAATAATTTTATTTTTTAAGCATGGAGATTCTTATTATTTCCTAAAAATTGTATTATTTTTGCAACTTTTTAATTCTAAGTTTTTTAAATCCTCAAAATGAGTAAAAAAAAGATTCTTTTTGTAACTCAAGAGCTAACACCTTATACTGAATTGACCATTTTATCAGATTTGGCAAGAAAAATACCTCAACTAGCCTCTGATGAAGGTTTTGAAATCAGAATCTTAATGCCAAAATTTGGAATTATAAATGAAAGAAGGCACAGGTTACATGAAGTAGTAAGATTGTCTGGTATGAATATTATTGTAGATGATGAGGATTATCCATTGATTATTAAAGTAGCTTCTTTACCTGGGTTAAGATTACAAGTATATTTTCTGGACAGTGAGGAGTTTTTTAAAAGAAAGTCAGTTTTTCACAATGATGAAAATGTTCCTTTTGAAGATAATCCAGAAAGATTGGTATTCTTTTGTAAAGGAGTGATGGAAACTGTTAAAAAATTTGGCTGGGCACCTGATATTGTTCATTTACACGGACAAATTACAAGTTTAATCCCTTTATATCTTAAAAAAGCATATCGCAATGATCCTGTTTTTCAAGATGCAAAAATCGTATATTCTGTATATGATGATGAATTGGGAAGTAATTTTGATTCCCACTTTTTAGATATTGCTGCTATTAACGATCTTGAGAGAGAAGATTTATTGCCATTTGTTGAAGATGATATGATCAATTTGAATTCAGGTGCAATAAAATATTCTGATGGTACGATTGCAGGAAACGAATCTGCAGATTCATTCGTTAATACAATAGGTGCAAAAGAAAACAAGCCTTTTCTTTTACATCAGCCTGATATGGATATAGCCGTCAAGGGATATTTTGATTTTTTTCGTTCTTTATTAGACTAATTTGATTTTAAAATAAATCAAAAACTTATTAATGAGACAAATACTTTTCAGCAGTCTTATAATTTTGTGGGTTGCACTTTCTAATTTCGGTTGTCAAGAGTCGATCATTGTGGGAAGTGATCTATTGAAAGATGAAAAAATTATTATAGACTATAAAGAAGATTTTCAACTTCAGACTATTACCCTAGATACGCAACGTATTCTCACATATTATAGCGGATTAGATAATCAAACTTATCTTCTAGGTCATCTGAATGATGATGTTTTCGGAAGAATAGAAGCAGATTTGTATCTCAATGTCTATATGGGAAGTACCAAAGCAAATTATGGTGATATAACTGAACCAAAACAGTTTGACTCACTAGTTCTACTATTACAGTATGACACCTTGGGATTTTATCCAAAAAGCTATTTTTCTGAGCAAAAAATCGAAATCTTCCAATTAAATGAGGCCTTCCCTGAAGTAGACAGCGCTTATTCTGATTTCTATACTGCTTCGAATGATATTCCTATTTTCAGCAAAAACATGAAATTAAGTGCTATCGATTCTATTTCCATAGTAGAAAGAGATTCAAATAAAGTAGTAAAATTGGCGCCACATTTCAGAGCTCGTCTAGATGATGCCTTTGGAAGGTCACTATTCGAAAACAGTAGTGCCGCATCTACTGATTCTGAATTTAGCAACTTTTTTAAAGGGTTGTACATTAAATCTGATCCGTCTTTTGGCAATTCACTTGCTGGATTCAACATTAATGATGCATCGCTTTCAAGTGCGTATTTTACAAATAAACTAGTGTTGTACTACACAGTCTCTGATACTATTAAAAAGCAATATACTTATTTCCTGAGTTCCAGATCAATTAATCAATATCAACATGATAAGTCTGGAAGTCAGTTAGCATTGGCTATTAATGACACTATGATATCAGATATAAAAAGTTATATAGAAGGCACAGGTGGAAGTAGTGTGAAAATAAAATTTCAAGATTTGGAAAGTTCATTACTTACAAAAAGTATCAATCAAGCTATCTTGGAATTTAGTGTAGAAGATCTATCATCGAATCTACGCTATGATTCTCCAGCTCAAATTTTAGCTTTTAGAGAAGATGATGGAGAAAAAGTCTTAATTAAGGATTTTAGTTTACTTAGTACATTTGGACTTGCTAGAATAAGATCAGATTTAGGAGGAATTCCAATAGAAAACACTGATGGCTCTATCACTTATCAAATAAATATAACAAATCATATAAAAAGTTTTCTCGAAGGTGAAATAACCAATGCTGATATTATATTATCTCCAGCTATTCCATCTGAAAGACCGAATAAAGCCATTATATTAGGGCCAAAAAGTACAGATAGGCCCATGAAATTAAAAGTTATTTTTACAGAAAATTAATTGATAATATGTGTGGAATAGTAGCATATCTGGGAGAAAAGCCAGCATATCCTATCATCATTGAAGGTTTAAAAAGATTGGAATATAGGGGTTATGACAGTGCAGGATTGACCATTTTAAATGGCACCCTCAATACGGTCAAAAAAAAGGGTAAAGTTTCTAATTTAGAAGAAGCTGCTCTTGGAAAAAATATGGAAGGCAATATTGGTATTGGACATACAAGATGGGCCACTCACGGAAAACCAGATGATATTAATGCACATCCACATATCTCTGGAAATCAAAAAATCTCTTTGATACATAATGGCATCATAGAAAATTATTCTATTCTGCGTAAAGCATTAGAAAGGATTGGTCATACCTTTATAAGTGAAACTGATACAGAAGTATTAACTCATTTGATTGAAGAATATCAAACTAGAGACAACCTAACATTGTCAGAGGCAGTCAGATATGCTTTAGAAAGAGCAGTGGGAGCTTATGCCATAGTAGCAATAGATAGAGATAACCCTGATGTCATGGTCGGCGCGCGTAAATCAAGTCCACTTGTTTTAGGATTAGGTGAAAACGAGTATTTCCTTGCTTCTGACGCATCTCCTATTATAAAATACACAAATAGAGTCATCTATCTCAATGACGAAGACATCGTTACGGTACATAGAGATGGGTCTTATGAAATTGTCAATCTCAAAAGTGGAATCCAGAATCATGCAGTTCAAGAAATCGATCTCAAATTAGAAGAACTTGAAAGGGAAGGCTTTGACCACTTCATGTTGAAGGAGATTTACCAACAGCCTACAACAATCATGGAAAGTATGAGAGGTAGGATTAATTCTGAAGATGGTTGGGTAGTTTTAGGCGGTATGCAGCCATTTATCACTAGGATTATGAATGCCAAGCGCATCATATTTGCGGCTTGTGGCACATCTTGGCATTCAGCTTTAGTAGCAGAGTACCTTATCGAAGAGTTAGCCAGGATACCAGTTGAGGTTGAGTATGCATCCGAATTAAGATACCGAAATCCTATTATCAACGAAAACGATGTGGTAGTGGCAATCTCTCAGTCTGGAGAGACTGCTGATACATTGGCTGCAATTGAAATAGCAAAGGAAAAAGGAGCCCTAGTATATGGCATTGTAAATGTGGTAGGATCTTCAATCGCCAGAATTACAGACTGCGGATCTTACATCCACGCAGGCCCAGAAATTGGCGTAGCATCCACCAAGGCATTCACGAGCCAACTTACTGTTCTAACTCTTATGGCAATAAATTTAGGCCAATTGAGAGGTACTATCAATGACACATATTTCCGCCAACTGATCATCGCATTAGAAAACATTCCTGCTAAAGTAGAAAAAGTCCTTTTACAGAATGATAAAATAAAATTTATTGCTGGAGAATTAAAAGATATAAACAATGCCTTGTACCTCGGAAGAGGATATAATTTTCCTGTTGCTCTAGAAGGTGCACTCAAACTGAAAGAAATCTCTTACATTCATGCTGAAGGGTATCCCGCAGCAGAAATGAAACATGGCCCCATTGCACTGATAGACGAAAATATGCCTGTCATCATCATTGCCACAAATAAATCAGCTTATGACAAAATCATCAGCAACATTCAAGAAGTAAAAGCTCGAAAAGCCATTGTAATTTCTATCGTTACCGAAGGCGAAAACAAAATCAAAGAAATGTCTGATTATTGTATCGAAATACCTGAGACCGAAGAGCCTCTGACACCTTTACTTTCAGTCATTCCATTACAATTATTATCCTATCATGTCGCTGTTTTGCGTGGTTGTGATGTAGATCAACCAAGAAACCTTGCAAAATCAGTGACCGTAGAATAACCAGTAAAATCATTATTAATGAAAAAATCATTAGGTTTAGAGTATAATTCCATGAGGGAAAACCTTGTGTTTTCTGAATATGGGCGTTCCATTCAAAAATTGGTTCAATATGCAAGAACTCGCGAAAGCAAAGAAGAGAGACAAGCTATCGTGGAAAGTATTGTAGAAATAATAAATCAACTGAATCCGCAAGTAAAAAATATACTCGAGTATAAGCAAAAACTTTGGAGACACGTCTTTAAAATGGCTAACTATGATTTGGATGTAGAGCATCCCTATGGTGATCCACCCACAGAAGAGGATAATACCTTTAAGCCTGAGAAAGTACCATATCCCCAACATGAATTCAAATGGAGACACTATGGGTACAATATACGTGAGATGATAGATAAAGCCTTAAAGATGGAGGATGGTCCAATAAAGCAAGGCTTTGTAGAAACGATACTTTCCTACATGAAATTATCCTATAGAACTTGGAATAAAGAACACTTCGTATCTGATGATATTATCATTTCTGATTTGTCAGTAATGTCAAATAACCAACTTTCCGTTGATGACGACCATACCATCCAAGTCAATTATAAAAATTCACTACCAAATGTCAATCCCCTACCCACAAAAGGTAAGCAAAAACCAAAAAACAAAAACCAGAACCAAAACAAGAATAGGAATAATAATAACAATCAAATAAGGAGGAAAAGATAAACTTATTCTCTTTTATTGCATTACTTATTTAAATTTAGGAGATACGTGTCTATTTAAGTTTATATATTTGTAATTTTTATTATTTATATCGGTTTATTAATTCATAGTACAATAGAACAATATGTCAAAAGAGAAAGATGAAAAACTTAAGGCATTAGCCTTGACAATGGACAAGATAGACAAAGCCTATGGAAAAGGCACTATAATGCGTTTAGGCGACAAACAAGTCATTCATGCTGAGACTATCCCTACTGGATCATTGAGTCTTGACATAGCTCTAGGAATAAATGGTTTTCCAAAAGGAAGAATTGTAGAAATTTATGGCCCTGAATCATCAGGTAAAACTTCACTTGCAATCCATGCCATATCAGAATGTCAAAAACAAGGAGGCATTGCTGCATTTATTGATGCGGAACATGCTTTTGATAGGTTCTATGCACAAAATTTGGGTGTAGATATAGATCAATTATTAATTTCTCAACCAGATAATGGAGAGCAAGCATTGGAAATTGCAGAAAACCTAATTAGATCTGGTGCCATTGATATTATTGTGATAGATTCTGTTGCCGCTTTAGTTCCACGGAGTGAGATAGAAGGCGAAATGGGAGATTCTAAAATGGGCCTACAGGCTAGATTAATGTCCCAAGCTCTAAGAAAACTCACCGCTACAATCGGTCGTACAGGCTGCTGTTGTATCTTTATCAATCAACTTCGGGAGAAAATTGGTGTTATGTTTGGAAATCCTGAGACCACCACTGGAGGAAATGCATTGAAATTTTATTCATCCATCAGATTGGATATTCGCAAATCAGGTACAGCAATAAAAGATAAAGATGGAAATGTAGTAGGTAACCCAGTGAAGGTGAAAGTTGTAAAAAACAAACTTGCCCCACCATTCAGAGTAGCGACATTTGATATTATGTTTGGCGAGGGAATTTCCAAAACTGGCGAGATAGTAGATTTGGGTGTTGAAACAGATATCATTCAAAAAAGTGGATCGTGGTTTTCATATGAAGGAACTAAAATCGCTCAGGGTAGAGAAGGAGCTAAACAATTTATAGCCGACAATCCTGAATTGGCTTTAGAAATTGAGAAAAAAATTAAAGAGAAATATCATCCGTTGGTGTCAGAAAACACTGATACTGACTCAGATGAAATGGAATAATGATACTTTTTGAGTACAAATTTCAAAATAGAATGTTTGTAGTATAAGTACATTATTCTTTTGATTTGTACAATTTTAAATCATGAAATCATTTTCTTATTATTTTACACTTCTTTTAGTCTTCTTTTTTTTATCAGAAGTATATTCTCAAGAATTCAAACCTGACATTTGCGGAAACCCGCCTGCTATGCAACCCACATGTTTGGAATCTTGCATTATTTGCGACATCGATGGATTCAAAGGACGTAATGAAGATGTGAACATTCAAGGCCAAAGTCCTCCTGGCTTTTGTACTAGTGTAGTGCATCATATGCAGTGGATAGGTTTTATAGCGGGTACCTCAACCCTAAAAATAAGTATAACACCTACTAACTGTAAATTTAATCGCGGATTAGAAGTAGGATTGTATGAAAGTAAAGATTGTGTCACATTTAGTAAAATATCCGAATGTGATACTGATATATTACCAAACTCCACTAGGGTTTTCAACAATACAGTCCCACTTACGATAGGTAATCACTATTACTTTGTGATGGATGGGAATAATGACGATGTTTGTGATTATGTAATCAAGGTGGTAGAAGGATCTACAAAAGTAGAACCTTTAGAATCAGCTCCAGAATTTACTTTTCCCACTTCCTTGTGTCTTGGAGAAACTGGAAATTTTGAAGCCACACCACTATTCGGTGCCGTTTTTTATGATTGGATAGTGGATGGTGAAATAGTTGGATCAGATACCAAATATAGTCAAACTTTCAATAAGGCAGGAACTTATAATGTCTGTCTCGAGGCATCAAATGTTTGTGATGTTTCTCCACAAAATTGCAAACAAATCACCGTTATTGAACCATCTACTACAAATCTCACAGATACCGTGTGCTATGGAGAATTTGTTGTGATTGGCTCTGATACCTTAAGAAATTCAGGTCCAAGCACAATCGTATTACGGGATATTAATGGGTGCGATTCCATAATCAATCATTCACTATTGGTAAAAGAAAAATTGGTACAAAACACCAAGCTACTTATTTGTCAAGGTGATAGCCTGTCCTTCCATGGTAACACCTACTTTGAATCTGGTATGTATAATACCATAATTGATATAGAAAATGCCTGTGATATTTATGCTGAATTGTCTGTTCAAACCATAGATTGCAATTTGACATCTTCAACTATTCCAACTAATACCACTTGTCCAGATTTTACTGATGGTAAAATAAGTATTGAGAGTAAAACAGGCACTCCACCTATCCATTATGAAGTAAGAGAAATAAATAGAAATGTACAGATACAAACAGGATTGTTTACAAATCTAAATGAAAATGTCACAATCACTGATCTGCCCATTGGCTTTTACCAAATCTGGGTCTACGATGATTATAATAATGAATATGTAGAGCATGTAGAAATAAACGCACCTGACCCTATAGTCTATACTTCTGACATTTCAGACTTTAGTGGTTATGGCACATCTTGTTATAACACATTTGATGGTGAAATTATCTTGGATATCACTGGAGGTACACCCCCATATATGATAAAAAGTAATTCCGGCATGGTCAATGGAAATGGAATCAGCAATCTTTCTGCAGGTAACTATACTATTCAGATTGTGGATAAAAATGGTTGTATTATCACATTAAATGAAACTTTGACAGCTCCTGATACTATAAATTCTGAAGTTTTATACCAAAACCCTACCTGTTCAGCATTCAACTCCGGGCGAATTACCATCTCCTCTACTTCAGGAGGCACTGCACCATATACTTTTGCACTTGAAAATGGAAGTTATAGTATCGATACGGTTTATGAAGACCTCATACCTGGAATTTATACCGTTACCATCCGTGATAAAAACGGATGTAACTTTTCTTTCCAGGATACCATTGAGTCAATCATCATTCCTAGTCTTGGTACTATAGATAGTATTTTAACTATTTCCTTGGGTGATAGTATCCAGATATTTACCTTTGCCGATCCTACTACTTCTGAAATTGTGTGGAGTCCTTTGGAGAATCTTAGCTGTACTGATTGCCTAGACCCCATCGCTTCACCATTTGAAAACACAATTTATACAATCACTGCTACATCAGAAGATGGGTGTGCTACTTCAACACAGATCAGGGTGTTTGTGGATAAAACAAGAAGTTTTCAAATTGCAGATGTTTTTACACCCAATGGAGATAATGTCAATGATAAGTTGCGATATTTTGCTGGTAAGGATGTAAAAGTTATTCAATATTTCAAAGTATTTGATCGCTGGGGAAATTTGGTATATATAACTGAACACCTGAGTCCTGGATTAGAAGAAATTCCTTGGGATGGCATCTTCAATGGCCAATCTTTGTCAGAAGGTGTTTATGCGTGGGTGTCTCTTGTTACCTACCTTGATGATGAAACAGTAATATACAAAGGAAGTCTACAAATCCTTAAATGAGGTATTTTTTTGAAATTGCATTCAATGGTACCAATTATTGTGGTTGGCAAAGAAATATAAATGCACATATTCCATCTATTCAAGAGATCCTTGAAAATAAGTTAAGCCTTTTACTCCAGAGAAATATTACAATTTGGGGTTGTGGAAGAACCGACAAAGGTGTACATGCTGAAAAATATTTTGCCCATATTGAGATTGATTATCAGTTAGAATCTAGTTTTTTGAGAAAATGCAACGCCATTCTACCATTAGATATAGCTATATTGAACATATATTCTGTTCCTGATGAATTACACGCCAGATTTAATGCCCGCAGTAGAACCTATAGATATCGAATTACACTAGAAAAATGTCCACAAAAAATGACATTCCAATCATATTACAATATTTTAAACGAAAAAATACCCGATATGGAGGAAGCCCTACATTCTCTTATCCGATATGATGATTTTAAAACTATGTGTAGAACTCCTGACAGAAATAAACATACCTTTTGTACTATCTTGAATACACATTTTGAGTATTTTCCTGATACAAAGGAAATACACATGTATATTACTGCAAATAGATTTCTGAAATCAATGATGAGGATGTTAGTTGGATACTTGGTTTTACTTGGAAAAAATAAAATTGGTCTTGAAGAGTTTTACGATTTACTAGAAGGAACCTCCCATTACAAGTTTCATCAGTTGGCTTTCCCTCAGGGATTAAGCTTAGTGGACGTCACTTATCCTAGAGATATAGAAATGATTTTGATCTAGAAGAATGGTAAATAGTGAATCAAATTATACAATTTTTGTTGATTAATGGATATATCCGTAATTTCGTGGCTCAATATTTGATATACATGAGAAGTAAAAGGAATGTCTCATAATTTAACTAAAACACCTTCGCAGGCTCATATATCTAGAAACGCCATTCAGCGGTTATATATTACTATGCGTCACTTATTCATGCGTGGTGGATATAAACCATTAGGTGTCTCCGGCGAATCTATGATCTCCGCTATGCAATCATTAAAACCTGAAATATATGGTTCTATTAATGATGATGAAAAAGTAGAATTGGAAGGATTGTTATATATTTTTCTAAGACTTCCTCTTGGCATAGAGCAGTGTAGATATGTTAATCTGATTTCACGTGAGGGGTTTGAAAATGGCCACTTTGATGTATTGGCACCACCACGCCGAAAAAGAAACTGTTACCGTGTCGCACCTGATCAGATGTACATAGAAATGACTAGAGGTGGTAGCGATATCTATGACATATTGACGCATCTTACCTTTATGTATATGGAGGCTGAAAAAATTCGAAGAAATAGCATAGACATCAGAGGTAGAAAAAATAGAAGTTGGTTGATGCTCGAGTCATTGATTGAAAAAATGGATGCAGGAGAAGACATCAACACAAACGTTGGGTTTACATTTCTGAACACGATATTAGGAAGGACATTTGATGAAATTTCATTGATGTATGAACGCTTTGATTCAGCAAATGAAGTTAATAATTTATTTGAAATTACTTATTGGCTTGGAAAACTTAGCATGGATGAGTTTTTTGACCAACAAGATAGAGAAATTAGCTTTTCACCAGCACTTCGAGAGACCTTAGGTCACCACATTTATGGTGAGTATTGGGCTGATAATATCAAAAATGTATTGAATGATAATGGATGGTTTGATAGACCAGTACATATCATTAGTGCTAACTTGCATTCCGTCATGAATTGCTTCTATGCCAAAGCAGCTATAGGCAAAAAAATAAAACATGATAATTTTGAACAACTCTCAGAGATACTAAGCCAAAGTGGCAGTTCTGATATGAGAAATAGTGTAGAAGCATATGCTAGTAAAAACGGCATGATCACTCTTTCTGATACGAGCGGAACGAATATTGGAGTCCAAATTTTTGACACATCCCAATTAAAGAGTATCTCTATAATTGATGAACTGAAAGGTATCAATATCGCAGAAGGTCCCATAATCATTGTGATGGATTATGCTTTCGGTGAGCAAGCCTATGAAACAATGGATGAGTTACTCAAACCTCTTATACTCAAAAACGGGGATAAGAGAAATATGAATGTGAAATCTATCAACATAATGGGTAAAGCAGGTATCCTAGAAGGCACAAAAGGCGATATCATGATACCCACATCACATGTTTTTGAAGGTACGGCTGATAATTATCCTTTTGAGAATAAAATGACTTCATCCATGTTTGAAAATAGTGGATTAGGTGTATACGAGGGCACGATGATTACCGTTTTGGGTACTTCATTACAAAATAAAGATATCCTTAACTATTTTTTAAAGTCTTCTTGGAGAGCTGTAGGACTAGAGATGGAAGGAGCGCATTACCAAAAAGCAATACAATCAGCATCAAAAATCAGACATAGCATCGATCCGAATGTAGATTTGAGATATGCGTATTATGCGTCTGATAATCCTCTAGAAACAGGTGGTACTTTGGCATCTGGCAGTTTAGGTTTGGATGGAGTCAAACCAACTTATTTAATTACCTTACAAATACTTAGAGGCTGTCTTTCTTAATTTAATCATACATTATTATGAAATGGTTTAGTTTTTTCACTTTTATTTTATTTTCTTTCACTGTTCAATCACAATCTGATACCACGATTACAATGGAAGCAAAAACTTGCTGTCCGGATGGTAAATACTATTCAAATATTGTTGCTGTCGGTGGAAAGTATATTTTTTCTTCTATGACAAAGACCCGTAATACTTTGAGTGACAATGGTTTCATATTGAATGAAGAAGCTATCGAATATCAGCTTAGGTTTTATAATTTACCAAAGCTATATTATTTTCAGCAATTAGGGACTTTGAATGCTTCAAATTATGCATCCGTAATTGGTTTAGGGCTGAAAGAGGATTTCAGATTGCCCTTACTCAAGGATAAAGTGGTGGAGCTGACACCTTATATAGAGGTAGGTGGTGGATATTATATGTTGAATATTATAAAAGGAGTAAGCCACAATTCTATGTCTACTGTGCTCGACTCACAGATTGAAAATTACTTCATGGACAATTTTACAGCGACTGCTGATATAGGTTTGGATCTAGGCTTTACATTTCATATTGGTTCATCAAAAATTGGAATTGTAGCCAATGGCGGTTATATCCTCAATTATCCAACAGAGTGGCGGTTAGCAGGATCATTGGCTTTTTCGGATAAGATGGATATCTCTAGCCCATATGTTGGATTTACAGTCAAATTAGAAAAGCCTTGTTGTAATTAAGGTAACTTCAGATTTTTTCGACAATTTTATAAATGGTGTCAGTGTCGCCCATAGTATAATAATGTATACATGGGACTCCTTTTGCTTTCAATTCCTTTGATTGGGCTATACACCATTCTATACCAATTTGTTTTACATGACGGTCATCGGCTTTTACTATTTCTTTTACTAATTCATCCGGAAAGTTGATATAAAATTTCCTAGGTATAGCCGTCAATTGCTTTTTTGATGTAATGGGTTTAAGTCCTGCTACGATTGGCACTTTAATTCCAGATTGTATGCACTGTTCTCTAAATTGAAAATATTTTTCATTGTCAAAGAACATTTGAGTAACGATGTAACTAGCACCTGCATCTATTTTCATCTTCAAATGTTGCAAGTCTATTTTAGGATTTGGTGCTTCAAAGTGTTTTTCTGGATATCCTGCTACACCAATACAGAAATCAGTAGGTGTTCCTTTTTCAATGTTTGAATCTTGGTAAATTCCCTGATTCATATTGCTTATTTGCTGCACCAATTCTACTGCATATTTATGACCTTCAGGTTCAGGTATAAATCTGTCCTCGAATTGTCTAGCATCTCCACGTAGTGCTAGGACATTATTTATTCCTAAAAAATTGAGGTCAATAAGTGCATTCTCCGTTTCTTCGATAGAAAATCCACCACAAATCAAGTGCGGAATAGCATCTATACCATATCTATGCATGATTGCAGCACATATACCTACTGTACCCGGACGCTTACGTATGGCTGTTTTTTCATAATATCCTGATGGTTTTTTATTATATACATATTCTTGTCTATGATATGTCACATCTATAAATGGTGGTTTAAACTCCATTAATGGGTCCAAAACTTTAAAAATATCAGACATGCTTCCACCTTTTAACGGTGGTAAGACCTCAAAGGATACAAAGGTCCTATTTTTGGCCTTATCAAAATACTCTGTTATCTTCATTCCAAAAGATGTTGTTCAAAAAAGAGTGTAAAGGTAATACTTACAAATTAATTTGATCTAAACCTAGCCATATCCATTTTTATAAGGACTACTATCATCAATGTAAAGGCCATTAATGACGAGCCGCCTTTGGAAATAAAAGGCAGTGGTATACCTACTACTGGGAGCAATCCCATCGTCATTCCAACATTAAAAAAGAAATGAAAAAATAATATTCCTCCCACGGCGTATCCGTAATTTCTGATAAACTCAAGATTCGCTCTCTCAGCAATGGTTATACACCTAATTATTAATAATGTATATAGCAATATCACACCCAAAACACCTATAAATCCTTGTTCTTCTCCTATAGTTGTAAAAATAAAATCTGTGGATTGCTCCGGTACATAATTCAGTTTTGTCATCTCTCCTTTAAGAAATCCTTTACCTTGAAATCCACCAGAACCAATAGCCATTTTCGATTGTATCAAGTTATACAATGAACCTTGTGGATCACATTTGTCAGGTCTCAACCAAACATTGATTCTATCTTTTTGGTGGGGCTTTAAAAAATTATCAAATACATATGCCGTCCCAAAGGAAAAGGATACAGTAATTATCATCACTGGCACAAGAATAGCTAATACTTTAAAATTGCTCTTTCTTAAATTTATTATAGAATAAATAGCAAACATGACAGCTGGTACAATCATTAATAATGTTATCTCGGACTGGAATATAAGAAATACCATCAACAACAAAACAACAAGTGCTATTAAGCTATCTCTTTTACCTCCATTCAACTCCAACAGAAGCACTAAATACCCTAAAAATAATAAAAACGATAGGACAATATTTGGGTTATATATTAATGAAAAAATAAATATTCCTGCAAAACATAAACCCATTATAAGAAACCAAGGAGACATGCCGCGCCTGTACATCAATATAAAAAAAGAAGAAAACACCAATGCAGATCCAAAATCAGGTTGTAACAATATCAATAATGGTGGCCCTAGAAATAATGCCAAAGAAACAATAAAGGTATTTCTAACTGTAATAGTATTTTTAAAAAAACTCAAATAACTGGACAAGGCTAAAGCTGTTCCAAATTTAGCCCACTCAGATGGTTGAAATGAAAAAGGACCCAATGAAAACCAAGCTTTAGCACCATGAATTTCTTTTCCAAAAAATAATACTAAAATTAAAAACAAGATAGCAACCGCATATATTGGAAATGCTAGAGTAAACCAAAATTTCCATTCAATAGTGAGAATAACTGGCGTAGCAAACAACGTCAAAACAACCCATAAAGTCTGAGCTCCTATTTGGGTGGTAGGATTCAAAAAAGAATATGGCTGTGTTTCGTCATACAAGGTAGAAAACACCATAAACCACCCTATACATACCAAACTGATAAATACAGACAATGCAATCCAATCAAAGGACTTTTTGGCGGGTCTTGAACCAATCATATCGAGCCTATCATTAGCTACGCACTATTGTGGTTTTATTTACCTGATCAAATACTGGTGTGGCACTATTAAATGTCTTTCTTACTTCTAGAAGAAAAGGCATCATCTTATTTTTTGTCTCATAATAACCCACTCTTACTTGATAATAGGGTGCTATATGCTTCCAATCCATCGCCACACCCGGATATAAACCAGAAAATGTACTCATGGCCTGCTCCATCGCTCTTCTGTCATCTGTCGTTATTATCTGAATACGCCAAGCCTTGATGGTTTCTTCAGATTTTCCATGTTCCACAAAATCCTCCATCAACTTTTCTACAGAATGTGAAGCATTTAATTGAATATTCTGTTGTGAAAATAGGTTTGTTGAAAATAAGATAATTACGATGCTTAATGTATGTTTTATATTTTGCTTCAAAATAATTCTATTAACTGTTTAAAAATGACAAAATTACATTTTTATTGATGATTCTTACCATATTTTAGGCCATCGTTTTTTGGCTTAAGCCCAAATATCTCCACACATAGTGCAAATTCTTTACCTTTGCACGAAAATTTTCGAAATTTATAAGTTTTATATACAATCTTTACAAAATTTTTATGAGTTTAGAGGCAGAATTGCAAAAAAGAAAAACCTTTGGTATTGTATCACATCCCGATGCCGGTAAAACGACATTAACTGAAAAATTATTATTATTTGGTGGTGCCATACAAGAAGCAGGTGCTGTAAAATCCAATAAAATAAAAAAGCACGCAACATCTGACTTTATGGAAATAGAAAAGCAGAGAGGAATTTCAGTAGCAACTTCCGTTATGGCTTTTGAATATAGAGATAAGCAAATCAATATTCTTGATACACCAGGTCACAAGGATTTTGCTGAAGATACATACCGAACATTGACGGCAGTAGATAGCGTCATTGTTGTCATTGACGTGGCCAAAGGTGTGGAAGAACAAACTGAAAAACTTGTCAAGGTCAGTAGGATGAGAAATACTCCTATCATTGTATTTATTAATAAATTGGATCGTGAAGGCAAAGATGCTTTTGATTTGTTGGATGAGGTAGAAACCCAACTAGGACTTAAAGTAACTCCTTTGAGCTGGCCTGTTGGCATGGGTCAAAGATTCAAAGGTGTATATAGTTTATACGAACAGAACCTTATACTATTCTCTGCTCACAGTAAGCAGCAAGGGGAAGATGTGATAAAAATTCATGATTTAAATGACCCAATTTTAGAGAAAACTGTAGGTAGAATGGAAGCCGATGAATTGAAACACGATATTGACATTATCACTTCTGTTTATCCGGAATTTTCACAGGAAGCATATCTTAAAGGAGATTTATGCCCTGTTTTCTTCGGTAGTGCTGTCAATAATTTTGGAGTGAGAGAACTTTTAGATTGTTTTGTAGATATAGCCCCGAATCCTTTGCCAAGGGAGACAGAAGAAAGATGGGTGAATCCAAACGAAGAAAAATTCACAGGGTTTGTTTTCAAGATTCATGCTAATATGGATCCGAAGCACAGAGACAGGATTGCTTTCCTAAGGATTTGCTCGGGCAAGTTTGAGAGGAATACCAACTATTTTCATGTGCGTCAAGGGAAGAATATGAAATTTTCAAATCCCACTGCTTTCATGGCTTCAAAAAAATCAGTAATTGATGAAGCGTTTCCTGGAGATATAGTAGGTTTATATGACTCTGGAAATTTCAAAATAGGAGATTCCCTCAGTGAAGGAGAATCATTGAAATTTAAAGGAATTCCAAGTTTTTCTCCAGAACAATTCAGGTATGTCAATAACACTGATCCCATGAAAACCAAACAACTTAATAAAGGTTTGGACCAACTTATGGATGAAGGTGTAGCACAATTGTTTACAAAAGAAGATAATGGAAGAAAAATTGTCGGTACAGTGGGTGCCTTACAATTCGATGTGATCCAATATCGTTTAAAACATGAATATGGTGCATCTTGTGATTATGAACCAGTACAATTATACAAAGCTTGTTGGGTAGATTCTGATAATCCCAGTGTCTTGAAAGAATTTGTACAAAGACGAAAGAAAGATATTGCAAGAGATACAGACAATAAATTGGTTTTTCTTGCTGAATCCGCATGGACTCTTAAGATGGCACAAGAAAACCATCCCGATATACGCTTTTATTTTACGAGTGAATTTTAAATTTATGAAGATAACATTTTGGGTCATAACCTTAGTTTTATGTTTTTTTATATCTGGACAAAGTCAGATTTTCATTGATGAAAATTATTCAGATTGGGAAAACAATGCTGCATCATTCTCAGACGTAAAAGGTGATGGTGGTAACAATGGATTAGATATAGAAGAAGTAAGGATTTCCAATGATGAATCAAGACTTTTTCTATATATTAAACTTAATAAAGAAATCAATTTACAGTCGAATCAAAATTTGAGTGTGGCCATTGATTTTGACAATAATATCAATACAGGATCAATAAAAAATGGAGTTGGTGCTGAATTGACTTTTAATTTTGGAGATAGAATAGGACAATTATTCTTACCGAATTTATCCACGTTTGTGTATCATAATCATTTGGGATTAGTGTCGGCTCCGACTGTGACTAGCAAAATATTTGAGATAAGTATAAATAGGAAAATAATCATCTCAAATGTGACCACTGGGTTACAAAATAATATCAAAGTGGCCTTTTATAATGATGTCAGTGGTGGAGACAAAGCACCAGATACTGGAGGATTCAATTACACTCTGAATGACAATATATTTTCTGCACCAAATAAATATAATTTTCAAAAAGGTGATGACGATTTTCTTAGGGTTATGAGTTATAATGTGCTCCAAGATAATATATTCATTTCTGAAAACACGCAGGCATTCAAGAGGATTGCCCATTTTATTGACCCAGATATTTATGGATTTTGCGAAATCTATGATCATAAAGCTTTAGATGTGGTATCTATATTGAAGAGTGCTCTCCCAAATGTCACAAATTGGTTTACCGCAGATGTTAATCCCGACATTCGTGTTGTGTCAAAATACCCCATCACGAGTTACAAAGCAGTAGATGGCAATGGGTTATTTGTTATAAAAAAAGAAAACACAAGTATTCTATTTATTATGGCACATCTTCCATGTTGTGAAAATGACGAAGATAGACAAAATGAAATAGACAAGCTTATGTCCTTCATTAGAGATATAAGATATGGAATTTCATCTATTCAAATACCTATGAATTCTCCTATCATTATAGCTGGAGACATGAATTTAGTTGGATATAATTCACAATTGAAATCATTTATTACTGGAGACATTGATAATAATTCACTGTATGGTCCTGATTTTAAACCAGATTGGGATAATACATATTTTACTGATTTACAACCTTTTGTGATAAAAAAACCATTTTGTTTCACGTGGAACAATGGTTTCTCATCGTATCCACCAGGAAGATTGGATTTCATGTTTTATTCTGATTCCCAATTAAATGCTGTCAATGCATTCACATTTGATTCTCAATCATTGACAGCACAAGAACAAGCGGAAGCAGGTGTACAGTTTGATGACTGTACTACCGTCTCGGATCATCTTCCTATAATTTCTGATTTCGAGATTACTAGTACCACTCAAACTATTGAAGCAGAAACTAATACTGTCTTCAGAATAAATTACCATCCTGAGCCACGCATCATATTATCAGAAGAACAAACAAAAGGTTATATACAGATTTCAAATACATTGGGACACGTCATAGATCGCATAAAAATGCAATCAGATAAAAAAGAATATCTTTTATTTGAAAAAGTGCAAACACTTAATAAAATCTGGTTGGTGAGCTTAGTGACGCAAGATAAAATATATACGCAAAAGGTATTTTATTGATGCAAAGTGATCTCATCACACATAAGATACGCTCTAAAGCAATAGAAATGGGCTTCCTGAATGTTTCATTTACTAAAGCAGAACATATGGATGCAGAAGCAAAAAGGTTGGAACAATGGTTAAAGCAAGGATTGCACGGAGATATGCAATATATGGAAAATCATTTTGATAAACGCGTTGACCCTAGTAAGCTAGTACCAGGCGCTACATCTGTCATTACCCTTTCATATAATTACTATTCTAGTGCGAAACAAAAGGTCGAAAAAGCTCCAAGAATTGCCTCCTACGCATTCGGTAAGGATTATCACAACATTGTAAAACAAAAACTTACCCAACTTTTGATATGGATGAAAAGTGAATTTGGAGATTTCATAGCTAGAAGTTTTGTGGATTCAGCACCCATTTTAGAGCGAGATTTAGCTTTGCGGTCAGGTCATGGCTGGGTAGGAAAAAATACCTTACTTATCCATCCTAAACGTGGATCCTTCTTTTTTCTGTGTGAAATCATCTGCGATCTGCCTGTCGTATTTGATAGCCCCATTAAAAACTATTGTGGCACATGTAGAAAATGTATTGAAGCATGTCCTACTGAAGCAATTAGTGCAGAAGGTTACCTTTTAGATAGTAACAGATGTATATCATATCTAACTATCGAGTACAAAGAAGCTCTTCCCCAAAATTTCAATGGTAAGATGGGTGGTTGGGCTTTCGGTTGTGATATATGCCAAGATGTTTGTCCTTGGAATAGGTTTTCAATTCCACATAGTGATCCCAACCTTCAACCATTGCCTGGTCTGATGGATTTAACTATGGATGAATGGCTAGCTATGTCAGAAGATACATTCCGAACCATGTTTAAAGATAGCCCAATCAAAAGGACAAAATATACTGGCCTGATGCGAAATATTCATTTTTTATCCAAAAATTCTGATTCATGCCAAGAGGAAAATTAATTGTATTCGAAGGGATAGATGGTAGTGGAAAATCTACACAGATTCATCTTTTAGCTCGGTACTTTGAAAGCCTTGGTTATCAAGTTCATGTCACAGCAGAGCCGACCAATAACAGAATTGGTAAAACTATCAGAGATATTTTTTCTGGAAACTTAGAAGGTGATCAACATGTCATAGCGGCTCTCTTTGCCGCTGATAGACTAGATCATATTCTTAATAGTGTCTATGGTATGAAAGGATTGGTTGAGAATGGAGTGATAGTCCTTTGTGATAGATACTATCTCTCCTCACTAGCGTATCACAGCGTACATGTGTCAATGGATTGGGTGCAAGCATTAAATGTGAAGGCGATGGAAACACTTAAACCCGATGTGCACATTTATATTAACATTTCTCCAGAAGAAAGTATCCAGCGCATTTCATCGCGCAATATCGCAACTGAAATGTACGAGAATATTGAAAATTTAAAATCTGTATCCAAAGCATACAATCAAATAATCGATATGTATCAACATACCGAGACAATAATCAGTATAGATGGGCAAAAGGATGTAGAATCCATTCATCAAGATATCATAAACAAATTAAAAATAGTAATCAATGGAAATCATTAGTACAGCACTTTTAGAAAGGTGCGAAGGTAAATGCGAATTATGTCAAAAGTCAGATGACTTAAGATCGTATACAGTTCCACCAAAAACCGGGGAAACCATAGATGAACAAGTAGCCCTATGTAGTACATGTGCCGAAAAATTATCCAATGAATCTCATTTAGATCCCGACTATTGGCGATGTTTGAATGATGCTATTTGGTCTCATGTCCCTGCAGTACAAGTCACCTCATATAGATTAATTAAAGGCATGACAGATCAACCTTGGGCTCAGGATCTGATTGGTATGGTATATCTCGATGAAGAGACACAAGAGTGGGCAGAAAAGGGCCAATCAAATATTGCACATATAGATAGCAATGGTAATGTCTTACAAAATGGTGATAGTGTCATCTTGATCAAAGACTTGGATGTAAAAGGTGCCAATTTTACTGCAAAACGCGGAACATTGGTCAAAAAAATATATCTAGTAGAAGATAATCCTGAGCAAATAGAAGGTAAAGTAAATGACCAACAAATCGTCATTCTCACTAAATATGTGAAAAAAGGATAGCTTGATTTGATAATATTTGGTTAAAACACCATTTATAATAATCAAAACAAGAGATATTTCGTCATGTATGCAATTATATAATTCGATTCAAAATGAATAGATCTTTAGTTATTTTATTTATTTCATGTTTTCTCTTTTCGGGAAAAGCGAATGCACAAAATTCCCTTACGCCAGAACAAGCCAAAGTGGTAAATCTATACGTAGACTATGTCAATGAAAATATCCATGGATTATGGATTATTCAACGATTATTTGATATGAACAATCGTGAAATAAATAAGTATGTTGGTTTACCAAATGCTCAGATTAATTCATACTCAAACATGGATGTAATAGAAAACATTTTTATTGATCGGGATCATTTTTACTACAAAATATCACCAGATTCAATTTATAAAACCATACTGAAAAACAAAAATATCCTTAATCCAACCTTAGACCAGTCACTGCAAGCTATAGCATTAAACATGCATAACATTACTTTCAAATTGAATGAAATGCGTTTTGATGTAGAAAAGTTAATTAAGTCTCTAGATCTTGAGAAAAGAGAACACATTAGCATCGTGTACGATAAGTTAGAAGAAGCAGTATCGTTGTTCTATGATTTTTATAATGAGCAAAAGGAACTAGAAAAAATCCTTAACAATTTGAGGGGTTCAAGAAATTCAAAATACACCGAATTTTTCTTAGTTTATAATACACTATATTTAGACGTTATAGAAGTTTTGAAAGATTTATATTCAAAGGATGATGGTAGTTTTTCAGAAAAGTACTCAAAATTCCTTAATAGCAAAAAAGCTTTTAATTCATTTACTTTAAATAGTGTCAATGACCCAAAATTATTGAATCCAGTAATGCAATCAGCCATAACTAACACGAAGTCCGACATAAATTTTATACAAAAAACATTAGAAGATTTTATCAATGCTGAGTCATTACCAGAAAAGTATAAATTGTTGGATAAATATTACTACTACTATAATTTTGTTTTGTTGGAAAAACTGAATAGATATGCGGATGGAAGTGGATTAGCTAAGGAATTGAATATTATTTCTTCAGTATTAGACAAAAATCTTATAAAATACTTAGAAATGCCGCATTACTTAAAAATAGTCTATCCTAAGATTCTTACTGAGAATACATCCTTAGCTTCTTCTGATCCCTTGATAGAAAAGATTCCTACGTCGATAAAAGGCCGAAATGTGGTAATCGCAGATAGGACAATACAGGTAGATTCGAATGTGGTAGAATTCAAGATGTATGACCATAAGATAATAGATAAGGATATTGTCTCTATTAGCTTTAACGGTGATTGGATAATTGAAAAATATGAAATATCTGCAACTCCATATACTTTCAATGTTCAACTCAATTCTAATGGAAAAAACTTTCTCTTACTACATGCTGATGATATGGGTAGAAATCCACCAGCTACTATTGCATTGTCTTATATGTTGAATGGAAAAAAAGAAATTATTATCTTGAATTCTGATACTCAAAAAAGTGAGCTTATAGAAATTGTGAGTCATCAATAATGTTCCACGTGGAACATTCAAATAAATTTTAAAATAAATTAAAAATTTGTATTAAAATAAAAGAAAATCATATCTTTGTAGTGATAAATAAATTAGCAAAAAGGTCGGTGATTATTCGCCGGCCTTTTTTTATTCTACTACTCTAGCCTCTTTCTTTTCTGAATAGAATTTTCCACTTTCGACTCGACCAATAAAACACTCCAAAGCCTGATTAAAAACTTCAGGTTTTTCCATCATTGGCGCATGACCACATTTATCAACTTTTACTAACTCCGAATTGATCAGCATTTCATGAAATTTTTCACCAACCCATAATGGTGTCACCTCATCTTGTATACCCCAAATCAAAA
Organism: Saprospiraceae bacterium; assembly: GCA_041392785.1. GTDB lineage: Bacteria > Bacteroidota > Bacteroidia > Chitinophagales > Saprospiraceae > OLB9. Next base: position 46,106 of record JAWKLK010000006.1, on the reverse strand, counting down.
GTGTAGGTATCGTAATTTGATATAGTTTATCTTCCAAATTATGGCGAACTGCACTTTTTGCCAATGCTACTACATTCATTGCCTTCCTCAAGTCCGTAACAGTACTGAACACTTCATCAACCAATTCTTCAGTCGCTACTTTTGGATCGTAAAACACACTCTCAGTCTTTTTCCTTATATACTCTTTATTACCTCTCTTAGGAAAGGTGTTACCCATCGCACTTTCAAATAAACCACTACTCCCAGTAAGTATTAACCCTTTGACTTTATGTGGGTTCTCCATAGTATACATTTGAGCTATGTGACCTCCTAATGAATTTCCTAAAATATAGAAGTCTTGATATCCTTTATATTCTACAAATTCGCTAACATAAGTCACCAACCTACTCACCGAAATATGTCTAAGTGATATATCAAACAAAGGAAGTATAGGTACAGCAACATTAAATTTTTTTCCAAAATTACTTATGATACCTTCAAAATTACTTAATGCCCCCATCAATCCATGCAAAAGTATAAGAGTAACAGGCGCATCTGGATTTGATTCAATATACTTGAATTCACCTTCACTTTTTACTTCTATGTTATTCATGCTCAAATTTATATAACATTATTTTCTCAACATACTTAAAATAAAAGCAAATATAATAAACTCGCTGACACCAACATCATTTTCTACAATTTACTATGCATCCATGTTGCTAATCCGGCAATTACTATCACCATCATATGGTGTAAACTCCCTGTAAACACTGGAACTTCTACTGCTGAAAATATCAAAATAGTGATTCCTATCATCACTTGAACCAATAATGAAACTACCATCCCCACACCTATCCTTACATCTCCATATTGCACCAATTTATAACCCAAAATCATTCCCAATATCAACATGAAGTAACCGTTCATCCTGTGAAAAAATTGAACCATTGCAAACATAAAAGTATTGCTGTCATACCACACAAAATTATCCAACCTCCAATTGTCAGCATCAAATAAAACACTCGGTATCCATTCACCCAACATCTTAGGCCACGTAGGATACACCAAAGCAGCTTTCATACCAGACATCATTCCTCCCAAAAATATCTGTAAAACCAAAAATACAATAAATAAAGTCAAAATAGATTGTATGCCAGGCATATTCACTTTTCTTTCCCCATTATGTACAAAATATATTACTTTAACTAATGCGCTATAAACAGAAATTCCAAGTAATAAATGAATTGACAATTTGTAGGCATTGACCCAAGGTCTGTTTACTAATCCACTTGCCACCATAATCCATCCAAAAATAGCAGCCAATGCAGCCAGTAAAACAACCCATGACAATCGTTTCCTTACATCTTTATCTAGCCAACCTTTGGTCAAAAAATATATGAATGGAATTATAAACACAAACCCCATAATTCTTGCCCAAAGTCGATGTAAATATTCCCAAAAAAATATAAATTTAAATTCTGATAATGTCATACCTTCATTTATTTTTTCAAACTGTGGAGTTTCCTTGTATAAATCAAACATTGATTGCCATTCACTATCACTCATCGGAGGTAAAGTCCCACTTACCACATCCCATTTTGTGATAGAAAGTCCTGCCTCAGTCAATCTTGTAACAGCACCGATGACTAACTGAAATACTACCATTACTAGACCTATGTATAACCATACTTTGATCTTAGAATTATATGATTTGATACCCGACATCATTCATTTTTATACGCAAAAGTACACCCTTTTCATAGATTTCAAAAAATGAAAAAACTTCTCTTATTTTATAATAATTATAAAAAAGAAATAGAAAATTATATAAACACTTATTATTATTAGTTTTGTGAATATGTGGATATCTCCGCAAAAAATATTTATTCACATTGGTTGAAGAGTTTATACACAAACATCTATTATCGTTTACATTTATAAATGATGAAGTTAAAATGGTTATTAACATTTCCACATTATTATGAAATAAATCTATGTGGATAAGATAAAGTAATTATTTTGTTGATAAACTTGTGAAGAGTATTTTAAAAATTTCATTAAAACAGATTTTGGTAAAAAAAAATCTATGTTTTCCTGAGGAATGTGGATTTAATGCAATGAATAAAAAGTTATTCTAATTATTGATGTGGAAAACCTATTTTGTAAAATATCCTAAATCAATTACATTTGTATACTAATTTTAAATAATGTTTATAAGTTTATGAGAGCAGTAATTCAGCGTGTTTCTGAGGCTTCTGTGAAAATTGACAATGTTGTCAAGTGTACTATTGATAGTGGTTTGCTAATATTCTTGGGTGTAGAAGAAGAAGATATGCTAGAAGATATACAATGGTTGACACAGAAAATTATTCAGATGAGAATTTTTAGTGACCTTGATAGTAAGATGAATTTGTCAGTGCAGGATATAAATGGTGAAGTATTGGTAGTAAGTCAATTCACACTTTTCGCTAGTACCAAGAAAGGTAATAGGCCATCTTTTATAAAATCTGCGAAGCCCGATATAGCAGTACCACTTTATGAAAAGTTTTTAAATAATTTAGAGGAAACTATAGGAAGAGAAAGAGTTAAGAGTGGAACTTTTGGAGCAGATATGAAAATATCTTTGCTGAATGATGGACCAGTGACTATAATAATAGATTCAAAAAATAGAGAATAAATGAATATTTCGGATTACCAAAAATATGTCGACACTTGGATTAAAACCTTTGGTGTAAGATATTTTTCTCAACTGACAAATATGGCAATACTCACTGAGGAAGTGGGTGAAGTAAGTCGCCTCATAGCAAGAATGTATGGTGAACAATCTTTTAAAACGCCCTTATCGAAGGAAGAACAAAAAGAAAAACTTAGTGATGAATTAGCAGATGTTATTTGGGTTGTGACTTGTTTAGCCAATCAATGTGACATAGATATTACATCAGCCTTGCAGAAAAATATTGATAAAAAAACCAGCCGAGATCATAGTAGACATAAAGAAAATGAAAAACTACTATGAATTTTGATGATGTAACATGTTTTGATGAAAGTGATAATGTGCTAGTGGCTCCATTGAATTGGGGTTTGGGTCATGCCACAAGATGCATTCCCATAATCAAAGCTTTGGAAGGTAAGGTAAATAAGGTGACAATTGCTGCGGATGGTGCTAGTTATACCTTACTTAAAAGAGAATTTGATCACGTTATTTTATTGAAACGTATTCCTTTGTATTATGGGAATTGTAGTGCAATTATTAATATGTTTATAAATATTCCAGCTCTTATAATAAATTTCATATTAGATCTATTTTCAGCCAGGAGTATTTCTAAAAATGAAGGAATAAGCAAGATTATTTCTGACAATCGTTTCGGCTTTTTTACCCGCAATACATACAATATTTATATAAGTCATCAAATCAATATTTTACATTCTATTGACTGGGTGGCTAACATTGCTACACAGCTGCACCTATCAATAATACATAAATTTCATACACTTTGGATTCCTGATGATACATTAAATACACTGGCTGGCAAACTGAGTCAATGTCAAAATGTTAAAATTCCCATCAAATATTTGGGTTCACTCACCCGTATTAAAAAGGCAAATCAAGATAAAACTATAGATATTTTAGTGATACTTTCTGGTGTCGAACCTCAACGTACTATTTTTGAAAAAGAACTAAATACAATATTAAGATCATGGTCATTTTATAATATAGTGGTGATAAGAGGCGTTTCGAAGAATGAAGACAACCTATGGCCTCCACATATAAATGTCGTACCAATAGCCGATACCCAACAAGTAAATCGATATCTCAATAGTGCAAAATTACTAGTTGCAAGATCAGGTTATAGCACTTTAATGGATATCGTAAATCTAGACATCAAAGCACTATTTATACCCACACCTGGACAGACAGAACAAGAATATTTAGCTGAATGGGCAATAAAGAACCCTAACTATTCTGCTTTGACTCAAGCACAAATAGCTGACAAACTCACTTTAGAAATTGAATCGCTTTTAAAACAATGATTTTAAAATAGCAGCCAATTCTTCTTCAGTATGACCTTTGCCATTGAGTCTATTTTTCTCAATTCCATCTTTATAAAAAACAATAGTGGGAAAACCAGTGATACCGTAAGCATTGACCACTTCTTTAACGACTTCATAATCTACCTGTGCTATTTTTGCAGACTTCACATCTTCTCTATTGACTAAAGCTTCGATCGCTGGTCTTTGATCTTGACAGAGTGTACACCAAGAAGCATGAAAAAACATTAATGAAACCCCTGAATCCAATGTGTTGTTAAACTCTTCCAATGAATTGACATTAGTAAGTGTACCTATATCTTCATTTTTTGAACAACCTGAAAAGACCAAAGTCATTGTAATGAAAAGAAAACTAAAGTATCTCATATGTATTTGTATTTAAATATTATTTGAAGCTGCTCTTTTTAATCTATCATTGATTGCAAAGCCAAGATCAGTATCCGGGACAAGCTCTACTAAAATTTGATCAATATCGCAATTGTCAAGATGTCGCATTCCTGCAAATAGGTTCCTAGCCGCTTCACCAAAATCTCCACTTTTTGATAATGTGATACAGTGATTTGGCAAAACATCTTCATAAAATTCTGAAAAAGATATTATTCCAGTTCTTTTCAAATCCACATTTTGAATTGTCTTCTTCAAATCACAAATGTTTAATGGTACTCGCGGAGCATAATGATTACTAAGCATTCCTGGAGCCTGTGGATTTGAAGAACTAAAATCATTTATTTCAAGTTTTTTTCCGGAAATGTGTGCTATCTGCTCAATGGTCAATCCACCTTTTCTCAGTATTTGTAAACTTCCATCATTATTAACTTTTATAATAGTGCTTTCCACACCCACTTGACAAGGCCCACCATCTAATATATAGGATACCTTACTCCCTAATTGATCGGCAACGTGCTGCGCTGTGGTAGGGCTAATATAACCAAATGGATTGGCACTAGGTGCTGCTAATGGAAAATCAAGTTTGTTCAATAATTCTAATGTCAAAGGATGGTTCGGAATTCGAATACCAACATAAGGGCTGCCAGCAGTTACTATATCTGGAATTAATTGTCTTTTTTTTGCTATTATTGTCAATGGACCTGGCATATATGAATCCACCAGTTCTTTTAATTCACTAGGTATGTATTCTGTTATATATCTGATCTCATCTCTATCACTGACGTGAACTATTAATGGATCAAATGAAGGGCGGCTCTTTATTTGAAATATCTTTGAGACAGCCATTGGATCAAATGCATTCCCAGCTAAACCATATACAGTTTCAGTAGGAATTCCTACTAAATTTCCTTTAGTTAGCAGCTCAGCTGCAATGGAAGTACTTGTACCCAAGAAAGCCACTGAGATAAATTAATTGTACGCATATAACTATAATAATCTAAAAATGTTTTAATATTTGTCTTGTATTAACTGCTTACTAAAAAATGGAAATCAAATCAACATTTGGATTCCTTATATTATAAATATTGATATATAAAAACATTAGAATCTAAATATGATATAACTTATTCATATTACTAATAAGGACAATTTATCAAAAAAAATATATGAATTAAAGTATAAAAAAAACCTCCTCAAATTCCAAAACTAAATATCTTTACACAAATATTTATATAATTCGTATATAAATAATTTATTTTTTTGAAATAATTATTTACTCATGCTCAATCTCAACCCAAACTATTATTGGCAAGTCATTGCCATTATATTTATTTTATTTGTAGGTAATATTAATGGACAAAATTGCGCCATTATAATCAATGATGTAAAACAACCCACGTCCTGTTATGCGAAGGATGGGTCAATTTCTTTTACAGCGACAGATCAACCTGCTAATCCCTGCTTACGTTCTGTCAAACTTTTACAAAACAACGTGCAGATAGCTCAAGGAACTGGTAATCTAACGGTTCCTAATTTAGGAGCTGGAAAGTACACCATCATTGCTTTAAATGGTTGCGGATGTACGCAAGTTCAAAACAAAGAAATTATATTATCTGGTGGAGAACCCACTCAGTTGACGCCTTTTGTTGACAAAGGAACAGGATTTTATCAAGCAAAGAAAGTGTATGCCTGTAGAGGCTCAATTTTGAAATTAGGAGTTCAAACTTTAGGAACATCAGGTTTGACTATTACTGGTCCAGGTGGATACTCGAATAATTCTCCAACAGGGAGTTCTTTTTTTACTATAAATAATCTTCAACCTTCTCAATCAGGTTTATATACTATACAATATATAAATGTAGCAGGTTGCATTTCAAGCACTACTATTGAAGTGGAAGTTGGAACTTTAAATGTCAATGCTGGTGATGATCAGACCGCTTGCAAAGGAAGTTCTTTTGATCTTTCTGCGGTAGGATCAGGTCAAGCTATTTGTAAATCCACATGTTCAGAAAATACAGATTCATTATTAGTTAACTGGACTTTGGATGCATGTAATGCAGATGGTGCTGCAAACCAATATAATTATAGTGAGTTTGTACCCACTTTTCCGTCAAATGGAAATTGTACAGATGTGGATGCTTCAAATATATATAGAGATAATGGAGATCACTCTTGTACCCCTGTAATCGGATCTTATGCAGGTGATGGAGGTATGTGTATTCCCTCAATGGAAAGTTGTGATCCCAGCGATTATGATGCAAGTTTAGCTGTGAAATTCTCTGTGACTATTACACCTGAGCAGATTGGAAGATTGACAAAACTAACATTTAGAGAACAATCACCTCTAAATTGGGTCACCTCCAATGGGTCTACTGGTGTTAATAATTATAATACTAAATACCTTATTCGAGTTTACAAAAATGATATACTTATATATGAAGAAGACGAAAGACTTACTGAGAGATCGTGGAATCTTGAAACTTTTGATTTCACTACTATAGAAGAGTTTAATGTTTCAGAAATTAGTGTTTTTAGATTTGAATTACGCGGATATTGTGTCGTGTCGAGAGATGGAGTTATGAATGGTTGGGAGCTGGACGATATTCGAGTATTTGGTGGTTGCTGTGACGTCAGTACCATTGAAAATCCGATAACTTATTTATGGTCAACAGGATCCACAAATCCTAATATTCAAGTTAACCCTCTATCTTCAAGTATATATACAGTCACAGTTTCTGATTGTAAAGGATGCATATACAGCGATCAGGTAAATATAACTGTACGTCCACTTCCTGATGCAAATATTATTGGGGAGTCCGAAATTTGTATAGGAGGAAAAGCTGTTTTAACGGCTTCAGGAGGAAGTAAATATTCATGGTCTACAAATGAAACTACCCAATCCATTACAGTTATGCCTTCTACCACTACAAATTACACTGTGACTGTCACATCAGCCGACAATTGTTCATCAACTACTTCCCATTCCATAGTGGTAAATGAATTACCTTCCCCTGTGATTTCAGGAGACTTAGAAATTTGTCTTGGAGAAAGTACAACATTGACAGCATCTGGAGCAACATCTTATATTTGGAGCACTGGTGCCACATCAACTTCAATAACGATTTCGCCGACGTCCACAACAAATATTTCAGTTAAGGCTACAGATTCTAATGGTTGTGAAAATGAGACAACCGTTCAAGTAGTTGTACGTCCTTTGCCAAATACCTCCATTTCAGGCGATCTGGAAATTTGTTTAGGTGAATCTACCACATTGACTTCTTCTGGAGGTGTGACTTATATTTGGAGTACAGGAGAAACATCATCATCTATTACAGTTTCACCAAGTATCAATACACAATATACTGTAACAGCCACAAATGAATATGGGTGTACCTCATCAAATAGTATTGAAATAAAAGTTCATCCATTACCAATTATTGTGATTTCAGGTAATTCTGAATTTTGCGTTGGTACATCATCAGTACTGACTGCATCTGGTGGAGTATCTTATGTTTGGAGTACTGGTCAAACATCACCATCTATTATGATTAATCCAGGAATGGAAACCACCTACACTGTAACAGCGACGGATGGAAATGGCTGTTCTTCTACAGCAAGTAGAATGGCGTCAGTCATGCACCTCCCTGAAGCCTCAATAACTGGTAAAACCGAAATATGTCTAGGTGAACAAGTCGAATTGGCCGGTGATGGAGGAATAAATTATCATTGGAGTACAGGTGGCAATACTAATACTATTCAAGTCGCACCATCTGTTACAACATTTTATTATTTAACTGTTACTGATTCAAACGGTTGTACCGGCACTAGCGTCCACTCAATAATAGTAAATCCTAATCCAACAGTTAATATTAGTGGAGTTACTGAATTTTGTGTTGGCGAATCTACAAAGTTGATGGCGAATGTCTCTGGAAATACTTTTTGTAAAGACGATTGTGTCAAAGAATTATTGGTATCTTGGAATTTGGATGATTGCAATGCAGAAGGCACCGCTAATCAATTGAGTTATACTGAGTTTACCCCAGAAATTATAAATAGTGGAAATCTAGAAGATATTTCCGCTACAATTATAAAAAGAAACAGAGGTGACCATTCTTGCACTCCTGATGGAACAGGTGGTGCAGGTCTATGTGTGGGGAACCTTGTTTCATGTGATCCAAATGAGTATGAAAGAGAAAATGCCATCAGATTTTCAGTTACTGTAAATCCAAATGAAGTAGGAAAACTAACAAAATTAACCTTTAGAGAACAATCCCCATATAATTGGGTGACCCTAAACGGAGCAACTGGAATTAATAATATAAACCAAAAATATTTAATTCGAGTATATAAAAATGGAAATTTAATATACGCAAAAAATGACTTATTAACGGAAAGAACGTGGAACTTAGAAACCTTCGATTTTTCAACTCATCCAGAGTTTCGAATTGAAGAGACTTCAACGTTTGAATTCGAACTTTATGGCTATTGTGTCGAAGATCGCGGTGGAATGACAGGTTGGGAATTAGATGATGTAAGAGTATTTGGTGGAGAATGTCCTAGTTCCCCAGTATTAAATAATATAACATATACATGGTCCACTTCTGAGACATCTAATATGATCATGGTAAACCCTGCAAATACAACGACCTACTCTATCACAGTGGTAGATTGTAATGGTTGTTCAGCTACTGACGACGCTACGGTAATCGTTAACCCACTACCAAATGGTAGTATCAGCGGTGACACAGAGATTTGTGTAGGAGAAAGCACGACATTAACAGCGAGTGGCGGCAGTAGCTATGCATGGAGCACAAGCCAAACAGGCGGCAGCATCACAGTGAGTCCAAGTAGCACAACAAGCTATACAGTTACAGTAACCAGCGACAAAGGCTGTGAATCCACCACGAGTGTCACAGTAATCGTTAACCCATTGCCAAATGGTAGCATCAGTGGTGACACAGAGATTTGTGTAGGAGAAGGCACAACATTAACGGCGAGTGGCGGCAGTAGCTATGCATGGAGCACAGGCGATTCCGGGTGCAATCATCACAGTGAGTCCAAGTGCTACAACAAGCTATACAGTGACAGTGACAGGCGACAGGCTGTAGCGTCCACCCTAGCGTCACAGTAATCGTTAACCCATTACCAAACGGCAGCATCAGCAGTGACACAGAGATTTGTGTAGGAGAGAGCACAACATTAACAGCGAGTGGCGGCGGTAGCTATGCATGGAGCACAAGCCAAACAGGTGGAAGCATCACAGTGAGTCCAGAAATGTACAACAAGCTATACAGTGACAGTGACAGGCGACAAAGGCTGTGTATCCACCACGAGTGTCACAGTAATCGTTAACCCACTACCAAACGGCAGCATCAGTGGCGACACAGAGATTTGTGTAGGAGCAAGCACGACATTAACAGCAAGTGGCGGTAGTAGCTATGCATGGAGCACAGGCGATTCGGAATTGCAAGACATCACGGTGACCCAAGTAGCACAACAAGCTATACTGTTACAGTAACCAACGACAAAGGCTGTGTATCCACCACGAGTGTCACAGTAATCGTTAACCCACTACCAAATGGTAGTATCAATGGTGTTACAGAGATTTGTGTAGGAGAAAGCACAACATTAACAGCGAGTGGTGGCAGTAGCTATGCATGGAGCACAGGCGATTCAGGTGCAAGCATCATAGTGAGCCCAAGCAGGACAACAAACTATACAGTTACAGTAACCAGCGACAAAGGCTGTGTATCCACCACGAGCGTCACAGTGATAGTGAACCCACTACCAAGTGGTAGCATCAGCGGTGACACAGAGATTTGTATAGGAGAAAGCACAACATTAACAGCGAGTGGTGGCAGTAGCTATGCATGGAGCACAGGCCAACATGACGGCAACATCACAGTGAGTATTACTTTAACAAGCTATACAGTTACAGTAACCAACGACAAAGGCTGTGTATCTACCACAAGCGTCGCAGTAATAGATAACCCACTACCAAATGGTAGCATCAGCGGTGACACAGAGATTTGTGTAGGAGGAGAAAGCACAACATTAACAGCGAGTGGTGGCAGTAGCTATGCATGGAGCACAGGCCAAACAGGCGGCAGCATCACAGTGAGTCCAAGTAGCACAACAAGCTATACAGTTACAGTAACCAGCGACAAAGGCTGTGAATCCACCACAAGCGTCACAGTGATAGTTAACCCACTACCAAATGGTAGCATCAGTGGTGATACAGAGATTTGTATAGGAGAAAGCACAACATTAACGAGTGGCGGTAGTAGCTACGCATGGAGCACAGGCGATTCAGGTTCAAGCATCACAGTGAGTCCAAGTAGTACAACAAGCTATACAGTTACAGTAACCAGCGACAAAGGCTGTGAATCCACCACAAGCGTCACAGTAATCGTTAACCCATTGCCAAATGGTAGCATCAGTGGTGACACAGAGATTTGTGTAGGAGAAGGCACAACATTAACAGCGAGTGGCGGCAGTAGCTATGCATGGAGCACAGGCGATTCAGGTGCAATCATCACAGTGAGTCCAAGTAGCACAACAAGCTATACAGTGACAGTAACCAGCGACAAAGGCTGTGTATCCACCACGAGTGTCACAGTGATAGTGAACCCACTACCAAACGGTAGCATCAGCGGTGACACAGAGATTTGTATAGGAGAAAGTACGACATTAACAGCGAATGGTGGCAGTAGCTATGCATGGAGCACAGGCGATTCAGGTGCAAGCATCACAGTGAGCCCAAGTAGTACAACAAGCTATACAGTTACAGTAACCAGCGACAAAGGCTGTGTATCTACAACGAGCGTCACAGTAATCGTTAACCCATTGCCAGAGATACAAATAACAGGTGAAACAGAAATCTGTGAGGAAAGCTGTACAACATTAACAGTAGAAGGAACAGATCTCATAGTTGAATGGAGTGGACTACAAGGAGGAGGTACAACGGAGAGTTGTCCAGACTTTTACTTTATAGGAGGGATTCAGAATGGAGGTGTCCAGAGTTTATATAAAATAAAAGGCAACGACCTAGAAGAACAGGGAGGTATAGGCAGCACACTGATAAATGGAATAGGGTACTATTGTGATGGAGGAATGCGGTCCAAGATCTACGGAATGGAGCAACTAGGAACTACGATTGAGACAGCCACACGAGTTAGATTGGTAGAGGTAGATGTAAAGACACAAACAGTTACCCGTTATGGAGAGATACCACCGCCGGCAAATATATATGGAGCCTTAGGAGTAAGTGGAATAATAGGATTTGTAGGAGATGTAGATAAAGAAGGGAACTATTATTTCCCAGCGATCAATGCTTTTATCAATCCTACGACACTGCAAATAATGGATTATACGGTTTACATAGGCAAGTTAAACTTGAACAATCATGGAAATGGGATTAATGTTAGTTATACAGTATTGGATGTATTACCGAGCTGTAAATCCTATATGGATGCCTGCGTATTAGCGTTCCAAAGTTATGCGATAAATCCACAATTTGGAGAGCCATCAGGGGGGATACATGACTGGGCATTAAGTGAAGATGGGAAGACGTTGTATTCATTTTTAGGAATAGAGAATGCATTGTTGAAAATAAACCTAGAGACAAACAAAGCGGACTGTGTGAGTGGTCCAGCGAGTAATTCGATTTACACAGGAACAACAGGAGTAAAGACAGATGAATTTGGAGGAATATATATGACAGGAGGAGAGTTGTATGGTTACCAAGTGGATCGAGGAAGATACTATAAGATTAATAAGGAGAATGGCGGCTTGGAATTATTGACAGACAGTTGGCCAGAGGATTACCGAGGCGACATAACAATCTGTAGAAGCTGTGGACCTACGGAGGGAGGGACAGGCAATAGCATCACAGTTTGTCCAGAAGAGACGACAACATATACTGTAAAAGTGACGGACAAGAAGGGCTGTATGTCCACGAAGACAGTAACGGTGGAAGTGACACCAAAGCCAGAGGTAGAAATAACGGGTGAAACCGAGATATGTAAAGGAGAGAGTACAACATTGAGTGTAGGAAATGGACATAATACAGTAATATGGTCAACAGGAGAAACAACAAGTACGATAGGAGTAAGTCCGTTAACGAACACAAGCTATAGTGTAACAGTAAGCGACATTAACGGATGTACAAATACGGCGAGTGTAGGAGTGGTAGTAAATCCATTGCCAGTAGTAGAAATCTTTGGTGACACAGAGATCTGCCAAGGAGAGACCACAACGTTTATAGCAATAGGCGGCAGTAGCTATGCATGGAGCACAGGCGATTCAGGTGCAAGCATTATAGTGAGTCCAAGTAGCACAACAAGTTATACAGTGACAGTAACCAGCGACAAAGGCTGTGTATCCACCACGAGTGTCACAGTAATCGTTAACCCACTACCAAATGGCAGTATCAGCGGTGACACAGAGATTTGTGTAGGAGAAAGCACAACATTAACAGCGAGTGGTGGCAGTAGCTATGCATGGAGCACAGGTCAAACAGGCGGCAGCATCACAGTGAGTCCAAGTAGCACAACAAGCTATACAGTGACAAGTAACTAACGACAAAGAAGGCTGTGTATCCACCACGAGCGTCACAGTGATCGTTAACCCATTGCCAAACGGCAGCATCGGTGGTGACACAGAGATTTGTATTGGAGCAAGCACGACATTAACAGCAAGTGGTGGCAGTAGCTATGCATGGAGCACAGGCGATTCAGGTGCTGCGTCTGATGAGTCCAAGTAGTACAACAAGCTATACAGTTACAGTAACCAGCGACAAAGGCTGTGTATCTACCACAAGCGTCACAGTGATCGTTAATCCACTACCAAGCGGTAGCATCAGCGGTGACACAGAGATTTGTGTAGGAGAAAGCACAACATTAACAGCGAGTGGCGGCAGTAGCTATACATGGAGCACAGGCGATTCAGGTGCAATCATCAAAGTGAGTCAAAGTAGTACAACAAGCTATATAGTTACGGTAACCAATGACAAAGGCTGTGTATCTACAACAAGCGTCACAGTAATTGTTAACCCATTACCAAATGGTAGCATCAGTGGTGACACAGAGATTTGTGTAGGAGCAAGCACGACATTAACAGCGAGTGGTGGCAGTAGCTATGCATGGAGCACAGGCCAAACAGGCAGCAGCATCACAGTGAGTCCAAGTAGTACAACAAGCTATACAGTTACAGTAACCAGCGACAAAGGCTGTGAATCCACCACAAGCGTCACAGTAATCGTTAACCCATTGCCAAATGGTAGCATCAGTGGTGACACAGAGATTTGTGTAGGAGAAGGCACAACATTAACAGCGAGTGGCGGCAGTAGCTATGCATGGAGCACAGGCGATTCAGGTGCAATCATCACAGTGAGTCCAAGTAGCACAACAAGCTATACAGTGACAGTGACAGGCGACAAAGGCTGTGTATCCACCACGAGTGTCACAGTGATAGTGAACCCACTACCAAACGGTAGCATCAGCGGTGACACAGAGATTTGTGTAGGAGAAAGCACAACATTAACAGCGAGTGGTGGCAGTAGCTATGCATGGAGCACAGGCCAAACAGGCGGCAGCATCACAGTGAGTCCAAGTAGCACAACAAGCTATACAGTTACAGTAACCAGCGACAAAGGCTGTGAATCCACCACAAGCGTCACAGTGATAGTTAACCCACTACCAAATGGTAGCATCAGTGGTGATACAGAGATTTGTATAGGAGAAAGCACAACATTAACAGCGAGTGGCGGTAGTAGCTACGCATGGAGCACAGGCGATTCAGGTTCAAGCATCACAGTGAGTCCAAGTAGTACAACAAGCTATACAGTTACAGTAACCAGCGACAAAGGCTGTGAATCCACCACAAGCGTCACAGTAATCGTTCTTGACATTGCCAAATGGTAGCATCAGTGGTGACACAGAGATTTGTGTAGGAGAAGGCACAACATTAACAGCGAGTGGCGGCAGTAGCTATGCATGGAGCACAGGCGATTCAGGTGCAATCATCACAGTGAGTCCAAGTAGCACAACAAGCTATACAGTGACAGTAACCAACGACAAAGGCTGTGTGTATCCACCACAAAGTGTCACAGTGATAGTGAACCCACTACCAAACGGTAGCATCAGCGGTGACACAGAGATTTGTATAGGAGAAAGTACGACATTAACAGCGAATGGTGGCAGTAGCTATGCATGGAGCACAGGCGATTCAGGTGCAAGCATCACAGTGAGCCCAAGTAGTACAACAAGCTATACAGTTACAGTAACCAGCGACAAAGGCTGTGTATCTACAACGAGCGTCACAGTAATCGTTAACCCATTGCCAGAGATACAAATAACAGGTGAAACAGAAATCTGTGAGGAAAGCTGTACAACATTAACAGTAGAAGGAACAGATCTCATAGTTGAATGGAGTGGACTACAAGGAGGAGGTACAACGGAGAGTTGTCCAGACTTTTACTTTATAGGAGGGATTCAGAATGGAGGTGTCCAGAAGTTTTATATAAAATAAAAGGCAACGACCTAGAAGAACAGAAGGTATAGGCAGCACACTGATAAATGGAATAGGGTACTATTGTGATGGAGGAATGCGGTCCAAGATCTACGGAATGGAGCAACTGGGAACTACGATTGAGACAGCCACACATGCAGTTAGATTGGTAGAGGTAGATGTAAAGACACAAACAGTTACCCGTTATGGAGAGATACCACCGCCGGCAAATATATATGGAACCTTAGGAGTAAGTGGAATAATGGTTGTAGGAGATGTAGATAAAGAAGGGAACTATTATTTCCCAGCGATCAATGCTTTTATCAATCCTACGACCGCAAAATAATGGATTATACGGTTTACATAGGCAAGTTAAACTTGAACAATCATGGAAATGGGATTAATGTTAGTTATACAGTATTGGATGTATTACCGAGCTGTAAATCCTATATGGATGCCTGCGTATTAGCGTTCCAAAGTTATGCGATAAATCCACAATTTGGAGAGCCATCAGAGGATACATGACTGGGCATTAAGTGAAGAGATGGGAAGACGTTGTATTCATTTTTAGGAATAGAGAATGCATTGTTGAGAAATAAACCTAGAGACAAACAAAGCGGACTGTGTGAGTGGTCCAGCGAGTAATTCGATTTACACAGGAACAACAGGGTAAAGACAGATGAATTTGGAGGAATATATGACAGGAGGAGAGTTGTATGGTTACCAAGTGGATCGAGGGAAGATACTATAAGATTAATAAGGAGAATGGCGGCTTGGAATTATTGACAGACAGTTGGCCAGAGGATTACCGAGGCGACATAACAATCTGTAGAAGCTGTGTGGACCTACGGAGGGAGAGGGACAGGCAATAGCATCACAGTTTGTCCAGAAGAGACGACAACATATACAAAGTAAGTGACGGACAAAGAAGGGCTGTATGTCCACGAAGACAGTAACGGTGGAAGTGACACCAAAGCCGGAGAGTAGAAATAACAGGTGAAACCGAGATATGTAAAGGAAGTGTGATGAAAGAGTAGAAATAGACATACGTGTAGTATAAGAAGAAATCTCAATCAGTAAATAGGAAGTAGAGTCCGTTATGAACTTTCAGCTGTTTGGTGTAACGATGGCGACATTAACGGATGTACAAATACGGCGAGTGTAGGAGTGGTAGTAAATCCATTGCCAGTAGTAGAAATCTTTGGTGACACAGAGATCTGCCAAGGAGAGACCACAACGTTTATAGCAATAGGCGGCAGTATGCATGGAGTACAGGCGATTCAGGCGGCAACATCACAGTGAGCCCAAGTAGCACAACAAGCTATACAGTTACAGTAACCAACGACAAAGGCTGTGTATCCACCACGAGCGTCACAGTAATCGTTAACCCATTGCCAAACGGCAACATCAGTGGTGACACAGAGATTTGTGTAGGAGAAAGCACGGCATTAATAGCGAGTGGCGGCAGCAGCTATGCATGGAGCACAGGCGATTCAGGTGCAAGCATCACAGTGAGCCCAAGCACCACAACAAGTTATACAGTGACAGTAACCAACGACAAAAGGCGTATCTACCACAAGCGTCGCAGTAATCGTTAACCCACTACCAAATGGTAGCATCAGTGGTGACACAGAGATTTGTGTAGGAGAAAGCACAACATTAATAGCGAGTGGTGGCAGTAGCTATGCATGGAGCACAGGCGATTCAGATGCAAGTATCACAGTGAGTCCAAGTAGCACAACAAGCTATACAGTTACAGTAACCAGCGACAAAGGCTGTGAATCCACCACAAGCGTCACAGTGATAGTTAACCCACTACCAAATGGTAGTATCAATGGTGTTACAGAGATTTGTGTAGGAGAAAGCACAACATTAACAGCGAGTGAGTGGCAGTAGCTATGCATGGAGCACAGGCGATTCAGGTGCAAGCATCATAGTGAGTCCAAGTAGCACAACAAACTATACAGTTACAGTAACCAGCGACAAAGGCTGTGTATCCACCACGAGCGTCACAGTGATAGTGAACCCACTACCAAATGGTAGCATCAGTGGTGACACAGAGATTTGTGTAGGAGCAAGCACGACATTAACAGCGAGTGGCGGCAGTAGCTATGCATGGAGCACAGGCGATTCAGGTGCAAGCATCACAGTGAGTCCAAGTAGCACAACAAGCTATACAGTTACAGTAACCAGCGACAAAGGCTGTGTATCCACCACGAGTGTCACAGTAATCGTTAACCCATTGCCAAACGGCAACATCAGCGGTGACACAGAGATTTGTATAGGAGAAAGCACGACATTAACAGCGAGTGGTGGCAGTAGCTATGCATGGAGCACAAGCCAAACAGGTGGAAGCATCACAGTGAGTCCAAGTAGCACAACAAGCTATACAGTGACAGTAACTAGCGACAAAGGCTGTGTATCCACCACGAGTGTCACAGTGATAGTGAACCCACTACCAAACACGGCAACATCAGCGGTGACACAGAGATTTGTATGGGAGAAAGCACGACATTAACAGCGAGTGGCGGTAGTAGCTATGCATGGAGCACAAGCCAAACAGGCGGCAACATCACAGTGAGCCCAAGTAGCACAACAAGCTATACAGTTACAGTAACAAGCGACAAAGGCTGTGTATACACCACGAGCGTCACAGTGATAGTTAACCCGCTACCAAACGGCAACATCAGCAGTGACACAGAGATTTGTATACCGGAGCAAGCACAACATTAACAGCGAGTGGCGGTAGTAGCTACGCATGGAGCACAGAGCGATTCAGGTTCAAACATCACGAGTGAGTCAAGTAGTACAACAAGCTATACAGTTACAGTAACCAACGACAAAAGGCTGTGAATCCACCACAAGCGTCACAGTAATCGTTAACCCACATTGCCAAATGGTAGCATCAGTGGTGACACAGAGATTTTGTAGGAGAAGGCACAACATTAACGGCAGTGGCGGCAGTAGCTATGCATGAGCTGAGCGATTCGGAGTGCAATATGTATCACAGTGAGTCAAGTAGCACAACAAGCTATACAGTTACAGTAACCAACGACAAAGGCTGTGTATCTACAACGAGCGTCACAGTAATCGTTAACCCACTACCAAATGGTAGTATCAGCGGTGATACAGAGATTTGTATAGGAGAAAACACAACATTAACAGCAATAGGCGGTAGTAGTTATGCATGGAGCACAGGCGATTCAGGTGCAAGTATCACGGTGAGCCCAAGTAGTACAACAAGCTATACAGCGACAGTAACCAGTGACAAAGGCTGTGTATCCACAACAAGCGTCACAGTAATTGTTAATCCACTACCAAGCGGTAGTATCAGCGGTGACACAGAGATTTGTGTAGGAGCAAGCACGACATTAACAGCGAGTGGTGGCAGTAACTATGCATGGAGCACAGGCCAGACAGGCGGCAGTATCACAGTGAGCCCAAGTAGTACAACAAGCTATACAGTTACAGTAACAAGCGACAAAGGCTGTGTATCCACCACGAATGTCACAGTAATCGTTAATCAATTGCCAATTCCAATTATAAGCGGTAACACTAAGATTTGTGAAGGCTCATCGACTACCCTTACTGCTAGTGGGGGTACAACGTACTTATGGTCAACAGGATCCACAACACCGGAAATTACGGTGTCACCAACATATACAACGGATTATTCTGTTACTGTAACTTCCTTGACAGGCTGTTCTGCATCAACTTTGGTAACCGTAATGGTGAAAGATAAACCTACACTGGTATTTACTGGACCTGATAACATTTGTTTAGGGGATTCAACTTTCATTGTTGCAACAGGAGACACTGATAATATTTGTGATGACAAATGTGAGATTGCTAACCCAGACTTATTGGTTTATTGGGATCTTGAAGATTGTGTATCCAACATGAACAATGGAACACATTTGGACTATAGTGAATTTGTTCCATTGGTTAATAAATCTAATTGTGTTAATGTTTCTGCTGGGAATGTGCATAGATACAATTACCTAAAACATTCCTGTGCTCCTGGGGTAGAAGATGGAATAGGTATGTGTATTGGTACACAAAAGACATGTAGCCCATCAAAAGTAAATTATGAAGAGGCTTTAAGGTTTGTAGTGACAATAGATCCAAGCAAATCTGGCCAAATCACTGGGCTTCAATTTGCAGAACAATCACCCGAAAAATACACTTTCGTAAACGGACCATCAGACCAAAATAATTTTGCTCAGAAATTCTTAATCAGGGTTTCTAGAAATGGAACAATTATTTATTATAAAGACAATATTTCTACAGGAAGAATTTGGAACAATGTTACATTTGATTTTAGTGATAATCCGAATTTCATTGGAGTAGGAAAAGGAACTTATTTATTTGAACTGGTTCCATATTGTGTATTTGATAATGGTGGCAAAGAATCCATTTGGGATATAGATGAGATTAAGGTATTCGGTGGATGTTGTGAAGGTATACAACCTGAAGTTTCCTATGTTTGGTCTGATGGAACAAGAGGCCCTTCAGTATCTGTAAATCCGATTGAAAATTCATCCTATACCGTAACTATAACCGATTGTTGCGGCTGTACTAATGTTTACACAAAAGAAATCAATGTGTCTGACCTTAGAGCTGATTTGGGGGCTGATAGGATGATTGCTCTTGGACAGACTGTGACTTTGACTCCGGTTATCACAGGACAATCGACATGTTCGGATTCGGATATTAACGCAAACAAGGTTAGTTATCTATGGTCAAATGGTGCTACTACCCCAAGTATTTCTGTAACACCAACATCATCAACTTTCTATAGGGTCACCGTTACAGATTGTAATGAATGTACTGATACAGAAAGTTTATCTATACATGTGATGTCGGTACGCCCGATAACAATTTATCCGAATCCTGCTAAAGACAGACTAAATATAATGTCTAGAGAAGCAATCAAGGATAATGAGTTTAATATTTTGTTGTATACCGTGGATGGCAGAACAATAACGATTCCCTCATCAAATATCCAGAAATTAAATGATTTCCAATTGATTGTTGATCTTCCGAAACAAGTTTTAGAAGGCATTTACTTACTTGATGTTGAAGTGAGCGGTGTAAGAAATGTGGAGAAATTGATTATTCTTCCTAAAGAGTAATTAGATTAAAAAATTGAGTCAGGTTCTTGTGAAAGATTATTTTCATGGGAACCTGATTTATTTTAATTAGAACTTTTTTATATTAATTTGAGTTTACTTTGCTTTAGGTTATTGCAATGAAATACATAATTATTGGTCTGGTTTTATATTTTACCTATAAAACCTACTTTCCTAAGTCTTTGAATACTGGTAAAAAGAGTCCCCTTGAAAGGAAGCAAGGAGCATCAGAGTATACTGATTATGAAGAAGTTGAATGAGGGAATCTGTGTTTATTCAATAATAATAATTAATAAACGTTGAATTTAGATTTGTCAGGTTTTGATAAATTTCAGAGGAAGTCTACTTTTGATGACTCATTTTCCATTTTGGATGAAACAGATGATTTTTTAATTATTTGCAAAAAGTCTGGTATTCCTGTTCAAGCAACTGATAAGGAAAAAATGGATTTGGAAACATATCTTAACAAAAAAGTAGCAAGTAAGGTATATGTATTGAATAGGATTGATCAGCCTGTTTCTGGATTGATCATTTTTGGAAAGAACAAAGAGTTTACTGATGCTTTCACGACGATGTTAAAAAACAGAGAGGTAAGTAAAAAATATATTGCATTGGTAAGTGGTGAGCCTAACAAGGTAAAAACAACCTTGACGCATTTTATAAAGAAACTTCATAACCGGGCAATGACATCTGACGAACCTATTGATACAGATTATAAGGAAGCAGTACTTGAGTATACCTTACTCCAATCGTTTGACAATTATCATGCACTACTTATAAACCTTAAAACTGGGCGTTTTCATCAGATAAGGGCACAACTTGCTACTATGGGAATGTCTATTAAGGGAGATTTAAAGTATGGTTCTAGAAGACCCAATCTCGATAAAAGTATTGGACTATTGTCTTACAAATTGGAATTTGTACATCCTAGCACCCAAAAATTTTATAGTTATACATCGCCTTTTCCAACAAATGAAATACTTTGGGATTTATTAGATAAGACTTTATTGTAGATAAGAATCGAAATTTATGACAGATATTAAGGAATTGGGAGAATTTGGTTTAATAAAACATATTAAGAAAAATTTTGATTTTACCAATGAAAACTCTTTAACTGGGATAGGTGATGACTGTGCAGTTATATTAGCTCAAGGAGAAACTATTATACTTACAACAGACATGTTGGTCGAAGGAATTCATTTTGATTTAATGTATTGTCCATTAAAGCACTTAGGATATAAGGCAGTTGTGGTAAATCTATCGGATGTCTATGCGATGAATGCTGTTCCTCAACAGATCACTGTGTCCATAGCTATTTCAAGTAAGTACAGTTTAGAAGCTATAGATGAATTGTATTCTGGAATTAAGTTGGCATGTCAAAAGTATAAAGTGGATTTGGTTGGTGGAGACACTACATCATCTCCAAAAGGGCTAGTAATTTCTATTACCGCCATCGGGCAATCTAATAGGAATGATTTGGTATATCGTAGTGGTGCAAAGATTGGAGACATAATTTGTGTCACAGGAGATTTGGGTGCAGCTTATTTGGGATTACAAATTTTAGAAAGGGAGAAACAGATATTTCTTGAGCATCCTTCTGTACAACCTGAGTTGGAGAATAGTCAATATTTACTCGAAAGGCAATTAAAACCAGAAGCGCAAGCGGGAGCAATAGCTTATTTTAAAAAGTATGCTTTAAAGCCCACAAGTATGATTGACATTTCAGATGGTTTGGCGAGTGAATTAATGCACATTTGCGAACAGTCTAATGTGGGCGCATTTATTGAAGAAGGAAAGGTGCCTATCCATCCAGATACAGAGCGTACAGCCATAGAGTTTAAAATGGATCCAATCACTTGTGCCCTACATGGGGGTGAGGATTATGAATTATTATTTACTGTGGACCCATCAGATATTGAAAAAATTCGATATATGCCTGAAGTTTTCATAATTGGTGAGATCACTCCACCTTCTGATGGGTTAGTACTTCACACCACTGGGGGCAATATACACAATTTAAAAGCTCAAGGATGGAATCATTTTGAATCCAACCAACCACAATAACATGGCCGAAAGGGCAAACCAAAAAAGAGGAAAACAGGCTGAAGATGCAGCATGTATTTACTTACAAAATGAAGGATTTTTAATACTTGAAAGAAACTGGAGATTTAGTAAAGCGGAAATAGACATTATCGCAAAAGATCGTTTTGGTATTTTAGTATTTGTTGAAGTCAAATCTAGATCTTATGTTACGTTTGGAATGCCAGAAGAAAGTATAACAGCGTCTAAAGAAAACCTTATAGTAGATGCTGCTGGACAGTTTATGCTTCAGATAGGTTATGATGGTGCTGTAAGATTCGATATTATCTCAGTAATATTCCAAAAAATGGAAATAAGTTCACTAAAGCATTATCCCGATGCTTTTTTCCCAGGAATTATATAAAAATTATTTGACGGGTTTTACAGTATATCCGTTATCTTTAAGTAGCTGAATAACGCCTGTCTTTCCTCCTAGATGTCCTGCACCTACCGCAAAAAAACTAGGTTGTTTTCTTGCATGATCTATGATAAGGGGAATCCAATTTTGGTTTCTATTGACTAATAATTTATCTTGTACATCTTGTGGTGTGTCTTTGTCTTCAGCCATTAGTGCCACCATGGCTTCTATGTCCTGACTCTTATAAATTTTGACTAAATCTATAAGCGCTGAGTCTTCTTGCTCTGTGGTTTTGTTTTTAATACCATCCACAAGCATTTGTGCCTGTGTTTTATATGGTATGTCATCAAAAAGTGAAAGTTGAAACTCCATACTTTCCAATCCTCCAACATTTTTGTTTGTGCTCTGTGCCATCTCATAGATTTCCATCTCATAAGATTTTAAATCTCCATTTTTTAAGCCATTTGGATCCATGTCCATTTCAAGAAATGCACTCAAAAACATCGGTTTCATTTTTTCTAACAACATAACAGGGAAACCAAGTTTTTGAAAGTAGTTGTCTACAAGGTTGTAATCAGTTTCTGATAGAAGATCTTTTAGAGATATATCATCTTTCATCATTAACTGTGGAAGAATTGTCATGACTTTTGACATATCAGACATATCTTCCATATCAATTTCAAAATAAACAGATTTGGTTTTTTCAAATGAAGTCATGAAACCTGAAGGATAGAAGAAATCTTTTGAAGGGATGAGATGAATTGTCCCAAAGACAAAAGAAGGATTTGAAAGGTCTTTACCAGACACTTCCCAGAGTAATGCATTAGTAAATGTGTCACCAACAACTTTCTTACTCGTACTACATCCATTGGAAATAATAATAAATCCAATAATAAATAGTGTAAAAATGTATTTTTTTAAGGACATGGTTTTTTGCTTTATTGAGGCCATCCGTTTTGTATCCAGCACTCAATCATTTTTATGCTTTCATTTGGAAGTTTTTCTGCACTTTGCGGCATGGCAGTTGCTCCAGATTCATGTTTTATGGATTTTAAAAAGTTGTCGTTAGCAGATGCAGACTTCACATTTGCATAAGTTGATAAATCGATGCCGTCTGACTTTGTTGCACTATCATGACATCCACTAAATGCACATGAAACATTGATAATTGGGGCTATTTCAGAGGAATAGGTTGGAGTCACACCAGTACAATCTATCTGTGTAGTATCATCATCTGAGCATGAAGTCATAAGCAGTACACCAAGAATAAAAAACATCATTAAATTTGATGGCATAAATATGAAATTTTATTATAAATGGCAAAAATAATTATTGTAATTGAAATAAATAAAGAAATATTTTGTTTTGGTCTTATTTTTGCGCCTTATCTGTAAAAATGTAGTAATGGAATTCAAAGATCTAGTAAGTCATTGTAAAGAATATGGTTTTGTGTATCCGTCTAGCGAGGTATATGATGGGCTAAGCGCAGTTTATGATTACGGACCTTATGGAGTAGAGTTGAAAAACAATATCAAGTCCTATTGGTGGAAAAGTATGGTACAAATGCATGAAAACATTGTGGGTCTTGATGCAGCAATCTTTATGCATCCTAAAACTTGGAAAGCCTCAGGCCATGTAGATGCTTTCAATGATCCATTGGTAGATAACAAAGATTCCAAAAAAAGATATAGAGCAGACCAACTCATAGAAGGTCATATTGAAAAAATTGAGCAAAAGATTACAAAAGATGTAGAAAAAGCAAAATCTAGATTTGGGGATGCTTTTGACGAAGTTCAGTTTAGAACCACCAACGACAGAATCATAGACCGCCAAAATGAAATTGATACTATTCAAAATAGATTGGATAACGCTATGAAGCTATCCAATATGGAAGAACTGAAATCTATCATTGATGAGTGCGAAATAGTGTGTCCCGAAAGTGGGTCAAGAAATTGGACAGAAGTCCGCCAGTTTAACTTGATGTTTAATACTCAGCTTGGTAATATAGCTGGAGAAGAAGGGAAGTTATATTTAAGACCTGAAACGGCACAAGGTATTTTTGTCAATTTTTTAAATGTTCAGAAATCAACAAGACAAAAAATTCCTTTTGGAATAGCACAGATAGGTAAGGCGTTCAGAAATGAAATAGTAGCAAGACAGTTTATCTTCAGGATGAGGGAGTTTGAACAAATGGAAATGCAGTTTTTTGTCCGTCCGGGATCAGAAATGGAATGGTATAATTATTGGAAAGATACTAGACTGAAATGGCATAAAGCTCTTGGAACAGATCCAAGAAAATTGAGATTTCATGATCACGTGAATTTAGCGCACTACGCCAATGCAGCGGTAGATATAGAATTTGAATTTCCATTTGGATTCAGAGAATTGGAAGGCATACACAGTCGTACAGATTTTGACCTTACCGAACATCAAAAATTGTCAGGAAAGAAGATGCAATATTTTGATCCTGAATTAAATGAAAGTTATACCCCGTATGTGGTAGAGACTTCTATAGGATGTGATAGGATGTTTTTGGCGATGGTTTCCAATGCCCTAAAAGAAGAAGCGGTGCCTGATGCTGATGGCAATGAAGCACAACGAATTGTTATGGCGCTACCACCATCACTAGCTCCTGTAAAAGTTGCAATTCTTCCATTACTCAAAAACAAGGAAGAGTTGACCAAAGCAGCAGGGGATATTTTCACAAACCTTAAGTCATCCATTATGTGTCAATATGATGAGAAAGATGCAATAGGTAGAAGATATCGACGTCAGGATGCAATAGGCACTCCTTATTGCATCACAGTTGATTTTGAAACGCTTGAGAACAATACGGTTACTATTAGGGATAGAGATACATTGCGCCAAGAAAGGATAGCGATTTCAGAGATTAAGTCCACGATTTTGGAAAAAGTCAATATGGATAATTTATTCTAATCAGTGCACAGTCTAATTTTCACTTTTTGAGGAGATCCAGAAGTCATTGATACCCTCTCCTTGAAGTAATGTCAATGATTGTAAGTTTAGGAGTTCAAGAAGTGCTATAAATGTGACGATGGCTTCTATTCTATTACTCAGCTTTAGGAATAATTCTTCAAATCTGACTTTCCCTGTAGTTTTTAGGGTGTCAAAGATATAAGTTTGTTGACCGGTTATTGAATAGCTGTAGTTAATAATCTGATGCTTAGGCTTGGATTTTTCAAGTTCGTTTTTTTGCATTAGGGCTAAGTAAGTATTTAGGAGTTTGAATAGCGACAATGACTCTAATTCGATATCAATAAGCGCCTTTTCACCTAAAGCTTTTAATTCTGTTTGGATATTTCCTCTTTCGTGTTTCAGATGACGATTTTCTTCGAGGATGCTTAGGTCCTCTGTGGCAGCTTTGTATTTTCTGTATTCAATAAGTCTCTGGACCAACTCTTCTCTTGGATCAATCTCTTCCCCAGCTTCATTGACTTCCTTTCTGGGAATAAGCATTTTTGCTTTAATTTTCATCAATGTTGCAGCTACAAGAATAAATTCGCTTGCCACATCGATATTGAGAAGTTCTAAATCACGAATATATGCCAAAAAATCCGCAGTAATCTTAGCTATAGGGATATCATAAATGTCTAGGTCATCTCTTTCAATAAAAAAGAGTAAAAGATCAAATGGACCCTCAAATTTGTCAATTTTTATGGTGTATGATGTATCCACAGTCAATTAGTTCCTTTTTGATGACAATAAAATACCAATTGGAAAATACTTGGTTACCATGACTACTAATAATAATCCAGGCAACAAATTCTCAAGATGTACATTTCCTATTTTCAATAAATTTATTGAAATACCCAAAATCAAAAGCCCTCCTAGTGAGGATATGCTCTGGATGATATTGTCATTCAGGTATTTTGAAATCCGACGAGCTCCTAAGGTCAAACTTGATTGGAATATAAATAGTGGAATAATGCTAAATAATACACCTACTCCAAAAGTAGCGCTAAGGAAAATAGAAGAAAAACCATCCAATGTGGATTTGACTAGCAATAATTCATTGTTGCCAGTCATACCCTCTTCTAGAGCACCAAGGAAAGTCATGGAACCTACACAAAACAAGATGAATGCTGTAACCAAGCCTTCAGAAAATCCGGCGTCCTCATTTGAAATAATGTGTTTCAAGGCCAAAGTACCTGAATCTATGACTTGGTCTAGGTGGATAAACTCACCTAAAACCCCTCCAAGTATTAAACTAAATATAATATGCAATAAGTAACCTTCAGGGCATTTCAATGCCATTTTTATCCCAATCAAAATTGTGCCTAATCCCAAAGCTTGGAACACAATGATTTCATAAGATGAAGATATGAGGTTTTTTAAAGTCAAACCAATCAAACTGCCTAAAGTGACAGTAACCACATTTATTAATGTTCCTTTGGGAAGCTGCATAATCTGATGTTGGTGCAAAGTAAAAACATTTTTGTAAAAGATGCGTTCTTTAAAGTTTAAACTTCATATTTTCTTATCATCTCCACCTAAAAAATTTTCAATATTTTCTTATAAAATGCTAAAATTTTCAGGTCTGCAAAGACTAATTTTTCAGATAGTTTTATCTCCCTTCTCGTTATTATATGGGCTAATAGTGTCATTTGTCACATTCGGATATACTATTGGACTTGTAAAATCTTCTCAATTTAATCTTCCGGTCATTGGAGTTGGAAATTTAAGTATTGGAGGTACTGGAAAAACGCCGCATATAGAATATCTCATAATGTTATTAAAAGATTATATAGATGTTGCAACTCTGAGTAGAGGATATAAAAGACACACCAAAGGTTTTAGATTGGTTCAAGTTCATGATACTGCTCTAACTGTGGGAGATGAACCTTTACAATTCAAAAGAAAATTTAGGGATATTGTAGTCGCTGTAGGTGAAAGTAGAGCGTATGCCATACCTCAGATTTTGCAGCAGCATCCTAATATTCAGACAGTTCTGTTGGATGATGCTTTTCAGCATTTGGCTGTAAAACCAGGCTTGAATATTTTGTTGTCCGCATATGATGCACTTTTTACAAGAGATTTCTTATTACCATCAGGCAGACTACGCGAATGGAGATCTGGTTATAATAGAGCTGACTGTATTATTGTCACAAAATGTCCCATCGATTTAAGTAGCGAAGATGCTGATGAAATCAGAAAAGAAATAAATCCATACAACCATCAAAAAATATTTTTTACATACTATGAATATGGGTTGCCATACAATTTTTTCAACCCTACTGAAAGGATGTCTTTTTCCAATGACAAAGATATCATACTTTTAAGTGCCATTGCACATACCAATTACCTTTTAAGCTATCTAGAGAGAATAAGTGGCAATATTTATGAAATTGAATTTGCGGATCACCATGTTTTTGATACTAGGGATATTGAAAAAATAGTAAACATCTATTCAAATATCTCAAATGAGAAGAAATGTGTGATCACAACAGAAAAAGATGCCATGCGGTTGGATTTACATAGAGAAATGTTGAGAAAAGCGGATATCCCCATTTATGTACTGCCAGTAAGAGTGAGATTTCACTTTGATGAACAAGCAGAGTTTGACGAATATATTAAAAGGTATTTACTTTCATTTGAGGTTTAGTTGTTTAGCATGATTTTTGTTATATTCATACATAATGGGATTGTATAGAGCCAATACAAAATGGAAAATCATGCTCATGATCATTGGAGCTGCTATTTTGGTTATATCCATTATCTATTCTAATCATTTGGCTCACAAACTTTTGGTGAATGAACAAAAGAATATTAGTCTTTATAAGAAAGCAATTGACGGACTTATAGCATCCAATGAACTGGATTCGGA
Organism: Saprospiraceae bacterium; assembly: GCA_041392785.1. GTDB lineage: Bacteria > Bacteroidota > Bacteroidia > Chitinophagales > Saprospiraceae > OLB9. The sequence continues at coordinate 17,764 of JAWKLK010000006.1, read as the reverse complement.
TTCCGATATCAATGACCAACATCTTTCATTATTAACAAGTATTGTAGATTCATTTCCACTTCCTGTCATATACCAAGATGAAATTGGTAAATTAGAAGGCGCTAATTTCAATGAAAAGTTAAATAATGATAGCATATACCTTCAAAATAAAATTGAGTCATTTCTCCAGAAAGGGTTGACACCTATACATTTTACTGGATATGCCAGTAAAATTTATTATTTCAATTCAACAGTCATTGATCAATTAAAGCTATTTCCGGTCATACAATTATCTTTAATTGCCCTCTATATAGCTCTAGGTTACTTCTTATTTAATACATCAAAAAGAGAGGAAGAAAGTAGAATATGGGCAGGTATGGCTAAGGAAACAGCACATCAACTCGGTACGCCTATCAGTGCTATACTTGGATGGGTGGAATATTTAAAGATGAAGTATGAACAAGATCCTGAAAATGCAGAAGTTTTACTTGAGCTTTCGAAGGATGTAAGTAGATTGGAATTAGTGGCTGATAGATTTAGTAAAATTGGATCAGATCCAGTCTTAGTTCGAGAAGATGTCTTTGTTGTCTTGGATGATGTGAAATCTTATCTACAGAGAAGGGCAGCTCGCAAAGTTACATTTCAGTTTGATCCACCATTTGAACCTATCTATGCTGAGATGAATAAACATCTTTTCTCGTGGGTTATAGAAAATCTGCTTAGAAATGCATTGGATGCTATGCCTGAGCAAGGAAGAATAAAGTGCATAGTTTACAAGCAAAACAAACATGCTGTCATAGAAATCAGCGATACAGGGCATGGCATACCATCTAACCGATTTAATGACATATTCAAACCCGGCTACTCTACAAAAAAGAGAGGTTGGGGTTTGGGTCTATCTTTATCAAAGAGAATTATTGAAGAATATCACAAAGGAAAAATTTTTGTGAAATCTTCAGTTCCAAACCAAGAAACTACATTCAGTATCAATTTGCCATTATGACATTTAAAACTTAATGATTCGTCGGCTAGAAATTTTCTGCGATGTATGATCTATTAACCTTACGGTGAAGATCCCATTAAATTTTGGTAATTCAATCACTTCTTCTGAAGTGGATTGGCTAACATTTTGTACACTTACTTCTTTTCCAGAGAGATCCACCACTTGAATTTGTAAATTGTGTCCTTTTGGCAATGAAGACAATGTGATAGGAGTATGTGAAAAACTTGGGTTAGGAAAGACTTGCCATTCAGGATCGCTTTCAAAATCAAAAGTAAAAACAGTAACTAAAGATGCTTCAATTTGTAGACGAGACAGTACATTTCCCCCTCCAAAATCGAAATAACTTATTTCTGCCATTTTATCTATGTGTCCATCTTTGTAGAATCTGTAGACGGTTGATGTATCAGCACCGATGAAGTTTGAAAACGGTTCTGGTAATTCAAAACCTAGTGCTGCTGGATTCAACCACCCAATAAAAGGCACTTTCACTTCAAATTGTATTGATGCTATATTTTGTGACTTTTCTAAGAGCACATCATGAGAGTCATTATTGACCAATAAGTTTCCCCATGCTTCTATTTTTCCTTTGTTTTCGAAATTAGCATTCACCCGTAAGCTATCAACTTTAATTGGAAGTGATTCCAAAATTGTATCCGGGATTATTTCTGAACCAAAACCTATAAGAAATAAGCTTGATGAATTCAAGTCGGTGCCTAAAGTCATCGGAGCTATGGCATATTCATGCCTTTTACTGTCTTTTATTGGCAATAATGATGAGTCATCAATTGGGTTTTCAGAGACCCTTCCCTCCACAAGTATATTCTGAGTTGACTTATTCATAAAAATGATACCTTGGTCATCTCCTTCCATCAATAAGTTTGCATTAGGGAAAGATGTATGAAAAGAATTCGTACTTGGATCTTTGTATTCTGTAATACTAGAGAAACTGAATGAGTCAATAGAGTTAAAATCCCAAGAATATGGTCCTCCTTGAACATCTAGGAGGGTTTCAGGAAATTGGTCTCCATAGTCATTGTAGACTAAAACATCTCCTACACTTGGAAAAAAAGAGTTTGTAACTGTAGTTTGGCTATAGCCAAAGGAATAGATCAATAAGACAAAAATCAGATTAATATATTTCATTTTTTTTACTTTTTAAGGTGTTGATGTACAAAAGTAATATGATCCATGAAAACAATTCACTTTTTTAATCAGAATATTCAACTTTTCGTAATAATCGGATACCAATTTTAAATTCAATGGAAACATTTCTCACTTGCTGAAGCCCTATGTTCACAGTATTTCCTGTGAAAGGCTCAGTGACACCTATCAGTGGAGGTTGTTCGTATTGTATACTTAAATCGGGATGGATAGAAAACTCAGCAAAAATACCTACTAAATCCGATAGTAACATTTCAAATCCACCTCCTGCAGATACTCCATAATTAAATTTACGTACAAAGTCATTGTGAGGATAATAAAACGTGCCAAAAGACAAATAATCATCCAGATTTGTTCCAACGGTGTATTCAAAACGAATCCCTAAGCTAAAATAAGGGTTAAATTCATTATCCCATTTTAGACTTTTTTTTGCCCCCAATTCGAGAGCTACATTATGGAATTTGAAAGATTGATTACCTTGAAAAACATTGCCAATATTAAAAAATTTCAACGAGCTCCCTCTAGTGTGAATTCCCAACGAACTATATAATGATCCCTTCTTATCATGATCATAAGATTCAATAAAAATATCGCTGTTTAATGAAAAAAGTGGATCTCTATTTGTAGAAAAAGTGGTGCCATTTCCCCAGTTTTGCAGATTCATCGCACCGCCACCCTTTACACCAAACCAAAAACTTTGAGCAGACGAATTGTAAGAAAATAGAATTGAAATAAAAAATACTGTGGAAACAGCGGCCTTAAATGTCTGCGAGTATACTAATTTATTTAATGGCATGTCATAACTTTACTTCTCGATATTAAATGTGGTTTATGCGAAACACGTTATTAACAATAAGTTTTCTTCTATTGTTGACACAATGTCATATACATCATAAATTCAATACTTCAAAAAATGAAATTATGGGATATGATATTCCTGTTCAAGGATACTTTCCAAAAGGATTTGGCGAAAAAAATGAAAAGTTTCCTTTAATTCTGTGGTTACATGGCGCTGGAGAAAGGGGCAATGACAATGTAAATCAGATAAAACATGTTTACCCATTTTTAATTTCAAATAGCGTCCAAGATAGTTTTCCATGTGTGGTGATTGCACCTCAGTGCCCAAAAGATGACTATTGGGCCCCTGTGAAAAGATTTGAATGGACTTGGCAAAATAGAGGAAAAGTCACAAATTCAATGAAGGAGGTGATCCATATAATAGAAGATCTATTGAAGGATGATAGGATCGATAAAAATCGAATTTATGTAGTGGGATTTTCTATGGGTGGTTTTGGTACCTTAGATTTATTAAGCCGTAGGCCAGAATGGTTTGCCGGAGCGATTGACATTAGTGGCGGAGCTGATTTGACAAAGGTACCTCGATATGCACACATACCGTTATGGGTTTTTCATGGTCAGAAAGATGATGTTGTGCCGATCACCCTTTCAGAACAATTGATAACCGCCATTCGGAAAGAGCATGGAAGTCCTAGATATACAGTTTATGCTGAAGGTAATCATGTCATATGGGATTCGGTTATAACAGAAAAAGGATTAATGTCTTGGTTGTTTTCACAAAAAAGACGTTAAATTCATTTTCTTCAAATATCTGTCAAACAGCACAATATCAATACAATATAAAACACAAAAAACAATTATATAAATTATATTAAAAAAAACTATAATATATAAATAATTGATTTTAATTTTGCGGTACGTGGCGTCTCTTGAAAGCTGCTTTATATATTTAAGCTCAACCGATACCACAAGGAATTATCCCATTTTCAGCTCAAAGCTTTATTTTAACAATAACGTAAGAAGCCATGCAAAAATCGATTTTTACTCTATTAACGTCCATTTTGGTAATATTAGGATTAGCTGCGTATACAGCTAAAGGTCATTATTTTCAAAAGTCGGACACCACGGAATCATTGGAAGTAGGTTCCCCTCAAACAGTGACTTGCCCTGGAAGTTATACCGATAATGTGGATCCAATTACTTGCATGATCGATGTGATCCTCAATTTACCTACATCAAATTGTGCTTTAATCAGTGTTTCTTACACTATTGGTGGCAGCACAACAGTATTATCTGCTCCATTTCCATCTTCTGTCAACATTGGAAGTTTTGGAGTAGGCAATTTTAATGTGTCTTGGAATGTAGAGGATTGTGATGGTCTAAGAGTGTGCAACCACTTGGTATTGATTACAGACAACACTGCCCCATCTATTACTTGTCTGAACATTTTTACAGAATGTTCCATTGTAGATGAGCCACCATATGCTGATTATAATGCATTTATTGCAGGTGGGAATTCTGTTTCAGATGCTTGCGGTATTAATCAGAGTTCATTTATGCTTCAAAGTACTGAATTAGTAGCTGGATCACAACCTCCTCAATATTGTAGAGTATATAAAATTTCAGATGTCAACAACAATATGGCTACTTGTACTCAAAAGATTATTATAGAAGATTTAGTACCACCTTCGATAACTTGCCCAGACAATATCACAGTTGGTAACAATGAATCAGGTCGTAGGACACTTGTTTCTATTAGTCAGCCAGATGTTGACGATAATTGTGGAATCTTATCAGTAATAAATGATTATAACAACACCGACGATGCTTCTGATGATTATCCTTTGGGTGTGACTACAGTTTGTTGGACTGTAACAGACGTAAATGGTAATACCAACTCCTGCTGTCAAACAGTCACCATCATAGATGACACACCACCGGTAATGATATGCCCACCAAATATAAATGAGCAATGCGAACCATCTGATTACTATATTTATTACCAACAATACTTAACAGCTGGTGGTAGTGCTACAGATGAAACAGCTCTTGATACATCGACTTTTACATGGGTGAGTGATACAGGATATGATGGAGCATGCATTGATACTGTTTTTAGAAAATATGCCATAGCAGATACCAACATGAATTGGGACACTTGTACGCAGCTCATTATTATAGAAGATACAACGCCACCCACAGCGGCTTGTTTTACAGATGTCACTGTGTCATTGGATTCGGATGGAAATTATAAACCTAATCCAGCTACATTAAACAATGGAAGTTCGGACAATTGCGGTGGTACATTGACCTTTAGTTTCTTAGAGACAGTGTGCTTTGCTTGTAATCTCGTGGTTGCAGGAAACCCGGTGGAAATTCCACTCATCGTCACTGATGAATGTGATAATTCTTCTTCTTGCAATGTGACATTTACAGTGTTGGATGATATGACACCTACGATTACTTGTCCATCAAATATTACAGTCTCTGCCATTACAGGTACTTGTACAGGCACTGTGAATCCATCACTTCCAGTTGTGGATGACAACTGCACTTTGGGATTAATAATTGAATCAACTTTAAACGGTAGCACTATCACTTTTCCGGCACAATTAGCGGTAGGTACGCATAGTATAGTGTGGACCGTAACTGATGTCGGAGGTAACTCAACTCAGTGTACCCAATCAATCTTAGTAACGGATAACCAAGCACCTACAATAAATTGCCCAACTGCTATAACAGTGAGTACAGATGAAGACGTCTGCTATGCTACAAATGTAAGTCTTGGCACACCAACGCTCAATGATAACTGTCCTGGCAGCACTGCTGCACCATCATTAGGAGGCATGACTATCACCACATCAAGCCAATTTTCTTTAGGTGATAATATCGTTGAATGGACAGTAACAGATGCATCCAATTTGACCGCTAATTGCAACCAAATAGTAACAGTAACAGATGACCAGGATCCACAAATAGTATGTCCTGATGACCTAACAATAGATGCGAATACTGGTGTGTGTTTTGCGACTGATGTTGACTTGAGTACACCTTCTGTTACAGATAACTGCGGAGCCTCTGCAATAGCATATCTTGGTGGTGTAGCCGTAACAAGTTCTACACAATTTGATTTTCCGGAATCCACAGTGACTTGGATAGCCACTGATGGTGCGGGCAATACAGTGAGTTGCGCACAAAGTGTTACTGTCACTGATGATGAAGACCCCACGATCACTTGTACCACACCAGTAGTTAACACTGACTTGAATCAAAATTGTGAGGTTGTCATACCTTATGTTAGCACTACTGTAGATACAGATGATAATTGTGGGATAGCAATGACGACACAATCCCCATCATCGGGCACGGTCATAAATTCATCACATGGCCAAATGCATCTTGTGGTAGTCACAGTGACCGATAACTCCGGCAACACTGCCACATGCAGCCTGCAAGTGCAATCAGAAGACAATCTTGGTCCAGATATCGATTGTATAGATCCACGTAATGTAAGCATTAGCGGTGCTCCAGATTTAACCGCAGAATCATTTGTAGATCATGCCACGGACAATTGTGGAGGACCAATTACATTTACAGTAAGTAGGATGGATGGAGAATGTGGTACGGGCGAAGACGATGATTTTGGACCTGAAATAGAACTATGCTGCGATGATGTTGGACAGACGATTACAGTCGTAGTGCAAGTGACAGATCAGCATAAAAATGCCAATACATGCATGACTACCGTAGTAGTAAATGATGAAATAGACCCAGTCATTATCGCTGGCAGCTTACCAGATATCAGTATTAGTTGCGAGTTTCCATTAAATCTTTCTGACTTATCTGTATTTGGTACTTTGGTCGAGCAGGGAGAAACACAAGAAGACATCATCATTATTGACCCGGGAAATCCATTTTATCCTGATAGTTTAGCGGGTCAAGATGGTGTGTATTATGATAATTGTCCTGGTTCAATCCTAGCTGTGACATATAGAGATTCAACAGGGATGTGCAATACAGGTAAAATTTATAGAGATTTCATAGTTACTGATAATGGTGGCAATACTGCTACCTATACACAAACTATAAACATTGTGGATGTTCATCCATTTACAGAAAGTGATATCACTTGGCCGCAAGCATTTGTAGATTATTTTGACTGCAATGATAGTGACCCAGATACAACTATAACGGGAAGACCATTTTTAGATACAGATCAATGTAGTCTTGTGGGTGCAACGTATAAGGACGAGGTATTTCCGATTGCGGATTATTGCAAATTGATAAGAAGAACATGGAAAGTTCTGGATTGGTGTCAATATGTGCCTAATAGTGGCTCCACAAATGGCTCGTGGACATTTGTACAGAACATAGCCATAAAAAATACGGTAGCACCTACCATTAATACCAATGTTTGTCAAGATGTGACTGTGTGTACTCAAAATAATGGTTGTACCGCAAACCTGACGTATTCAGCAGCGGGAACAGATGACTGTTTACCTGTCAATATCAAATGGTCTTATGAATTGGATCTCAATAATAATGGAACTATTGACATAAAAGCCAATGGTAACAGTATTCAGAAAGTGTATGACATTGGTACACATAAGTTAAAATGGATTGCAAAAGATGGTTGTGGCAATATCAGTAATTGCTCATTTACCTTCGATGTAAGGGATTGCAAGGCGCCTACCGCTGTGGCAATGCAGGGATTGGCTTTAAACCTCAGTCCACCAATGGGTATGAACAGCCTATGGGCCAGCGATTTTAATAATTTTAGTAGTGACAATTGCACACCTACATCACAGTTGAAGTATTCATTTTCAGCGGATGTCAATGACAACCTACGGAATTATAATTGTGATAGTCTTGGAAAACGAAATGTGGAATTATGGGTTACAGATCTGGCTGGAAATCAAAGTAGAGCTAAGACATATGTCATAGTACAGGATAATTTTAATGTTTGTGGGTCATCAGGCAAACTATCTATTTCGGGCCATCTTTATACAGAGAATCATGAAATGATACCTGATGTCATAGTACGGTTAGATGGTGGTGAGACAGAAGACGCTCACACAACATCAGCTGAAGGGATTTATACTTTTGATGGACTCAATATGGACAATGACTATGCATTGAATCCTTTAAAGGATATTGATCATATGCAAGGTATTACCACGCTGGATTTAGTGATGATTCAAAGGCACATACTCGGCATTGAACAACTTAATACTCCATATAAACTAATAGCGGCTGATGTGAATAAGTCAAATTCTATCACCGTAGCGGATATTTCAGAACTGAGGAAAATGATATTGGGAATCCAAACAAAATTTAGCAATAACACTTCGTGGAGATTTGTAGATGCCGCTTATGAATTTAAAGATGGATCAACTCCATGGAATTATAACCAATCATTGCTATATCAAAATCTAGATCAAAACATGTCAAATTCAGACTTTGTAGGTATTAAAATAGGTGATGTCAACGGAAGTGCCATGAAAACGAATGGTAGACCAACAGGTTCTCGCACAAACGAAGACATGAAAGTGTATACTGAAAATACATTTATAGAAAAGAATAAAATTATTTCCATACCATTGAGACTTGATTTACCAGAGAAGACTTCAGCCATCCAATTTTCTCTTGAAATACCAAATGATTTTGATTATCTTGGTATTGAATCTGGAGATTTTAAGGCTTTTGATGCGGAGAATGTAGGTTACATAGAACAGAATGGACGGAAATATATAACTGTGTCTTATTTCGATTTGCAAGGAATAGACATTAATGGCGGCAACAACTTATTTAATCTAATTTGTGCAACCAAAATAAGTGGGGACTTGGGAGATATGATTACAATGACACAAGCTATCACTCCATCGGCAGGATATGATGCGACCCTTCAACGAAGGGATCTTTCTTTTGATGTCAGGGAAATACAAGAAGATCTATTACCATTATTTGGTCAGCAAAATGAACCAAATCCTTTCAGCGATGAGACGAGTATTTTTATCGGTTTGGATAATGAATCTGATGTAACTATATCAATGTTTTCTGGAGATGGTAAGATGCTTTATACATCCACCATGCGGTATGCAAGAGGTAATCATGAGATAATACTCACACAAGAACACTTCAAAGATGCAAAAGGAATCATACTCTGTAAGATCAAAACCACTCAGATGGAAAAAGTGATTAAAATGTTGAGGATAGAGTAATCTTCCTTCATCTGTTTATGATTTTTGAATAGTTGTCAGACCTGTCTCGTTGGCAGTCAGATGGAATATTTGATAATAAATATCGACTAGCTTTGTGTGCCACTTTTTGAGCGAAGATAGGCCTATTTGAGCTAGTGCCGATAAGTTATGTAATCGACCCAAATCTCAAGTACTTGTATTATTTTTTATAACTTTGTTTTTTAAACCCAGATTCAGCGGTAAATTTCTAATGCTGATTCTGGGTTAAACAGGTTTATTCTGTCATTATTTTTTCAATATTGTAGTCCGAGAAAATGAAATTATATACCACACTAGAGCAACAACTCAAGAAAGAACCCAACTACGTGACCGACAACGGAGAACTCAAAAAATGGGTGGTACTGAATAAAGCACAGAATTTTGACGAAGAGTTGATTGGACTCTTGCTCGACAATGCCGACCTGAAAGAAAAGTTTTTTGTAAACGTGAAAGGCACGCTGGTTTTTAAACAAAACCTGTTTGTACAGTTTTTGGAACAGAAAAACTATCTGAATGACAGCTATACCCAATATAAAAACAAAGTTGGGCTGACCATTGACGGCAAATACCTAAAACAACGCAATGAAGTGGCTCTCGTATGGCCATTTAAAGACTGCATACTCGAAGGCGGACAAAGCCGAGAAGAAGACAAGCGAGAAGAAATATTCTTTAATGAAATTTTGGCACAAGACGAGATTACTCAGCTTTTAGAACCAAAGGTTTTGACCAATGCCAAACGCATCGTTAAAGATGGAGAAAAGCCACTTGACCAATTTAACCGAAACGAAAACGGAACCATAACCGACAACCTGATTATAAAAGGCAACAACCTTTTGGCATTGCATACGCTGAAAGAAGAGTTTGCAGGGAAAGTAAAACTGATTTACATAGATCCGCCATATAATACTGGCAAAGATGGTTTTAATTACAATGACAGTTTTAATCATTCTTCTTGGTTGACTTTTATCAAAAATCGGCTTGAAGTAGCAAAGCAGCTTTTAAGTAAAGATGGCAGTATATGGGTAAATCTTGATGATGGAGAAGCTCACTACCTTAAAGTTCTTTGTGATGACGTATTCGGAAGGGAAAACTTCATTGCGAATATAGTTTGGGAAAAATCTGATAGTCCACGAATGGATGCTACATATTTTTCAGTTCGGCACGACCACATTTTAGTTTTCGCAAAATCAAAAACAGAATTTAAGGTAAACGGATTTTTAGATGATGAAATTCCAGAACATTACAACAAGACTGATGAATCAGGTAGAATATATTACACCAAGCCCTTAATGGTAATGGGTGGAAATGAAAGCGAAAGTCTTTACTTTGGAATGATAGCACCTGACGGAAAAGAAGTGTTTCCAGTGAAAAAGGATGGCTCACAAGGCTGTTGGAGATGGAGCAAGAAAAAAGTAGATGAAGAAAACGAAAGAATAGAATGGGTAAACGGTAAAAATGGCTGGGTTCCATACTTCAGGATTTACGCAGAAAATAGAATTGCAACACCACCTGAAACATTCTGGACACATAGAGAAGCTGGAAGTAATAGAAGTTCCAAAAATGAAATCAGGAATTTATTTGGCGATAATGCCTTTGATACACCAAAACCAGAGAAACTTATTGAAAGAGTCATTCACATAGGTTCAAATGAAAATGATATTGTATTAGACTATCAACTTGGAAGTGGAACAACAGCAGCAGTTGCCCATAAAATGAAACGCCAGTATATAGGAGTAGAACAAATGGATTACATACAAACAGTAGCCGTAGAAAGACTAAAAAAAGTAATTGGGAAAAAAGTAATTTTAAAAACTGAAATATCTCACCAAGCTGAATTGGAGTTAGTAAACGAACCCAATGAAGAATATTTCAAATTAGAATATGACCAAGGCGGTATTTCAAAATCCGTGAATTGGCAAGGTGGCGGCTCCATCGTTTATCTCGAACTCAAAAAATACAATCAAACTTTTATTGAGCAGATTGAAGAAGCAAAAGACACCGAAGCACTTTTGAAAGTTTGGGAACAAATGAAAGCCAAAAGTTTCTTGAATTACAATGTGGATATTAAGAAGCAGGACGAACACATAGAAGCATTTAAAAATCTGAGCCTGAAAAAGCAGAAACAACACCTTTGCGAACTACTGGACAAAAACCAACTGTATGTCAATCGTTCTTCGCTCCATGATGCCGATTTTGCTTGCAGTGAAGCAGAAAAGAAAGTCACTCAAGATTTTTACCAACTTAAAAAGAAGTAAAGATGGAGAGCAGAGCAGCTATAAAAGTTTTTGAAGATAAAAAAGTACGTACAGCTTGGCACGAAGTAGAAGAAAAGTGGTATTTTTCTATCATTGATGTCATAGAAGTGCTAACACAAACGGACAGACCACGCAAGTACTGGAGCGACTTAAAAACTAAGCTTAAAAAAGAAGGCAGCGAACTGTCCGAAAAAATCGGACAGTTGAAAATGCAAGCCGAAGACGGCAAAATGCGACAGACAGATGTAGCAGATACAGAGCAGCTTTTTCGTTTGATACAATCGGTTCCCTCACCCAAGGCAGAACCATTCAAACTATGGATAGCCAAAGTAGCCCGTGAGCGTATAGATGAGATCGAAGATCCCGAGATAGGCATATATAGACTGATGGAAACTTATCTGAAAAAAGGCTATAGCAAAGAATGGATAAATCAGCGGCTAAAAAGCATAGAGGTACGCAAGGAGCTCACCGATGAATGGGATGAACGAGGTGTAAAAAAAGGTCAAGAATATGCCATACTTACAGATGAAATTACCAAAGCATGGAGCGGATTTTCTGTAAAAGACTATAAAAAACACAAAGACATAAAAAAAGAAAACCTCAGAGACAATATGACCAATCTGGAACTGGTGCTCAATATGCTGGCAGAAGCTACAACTACCGAGATCAGCAAAGAAAAATTGCCAAAAACCTTTGCAGAAAATAAAAAAATAGCCAATCAAGGTGGTACCATAGCAGGTAATACGAGAAAGGAAATCGAAGAAAAAACCGGAAAGAACGTAGTCTCAAAGTTGAACGCAAAGAGCTCATTACCACCTAAAAATAGAGAAATAGAGCAATGAATATCAAAAACATATTGGATATAAATCTCACTTCATTAGAGGGCCAAGACTTTATTTGCACCGAAGAACAAAAGAAATTAATCCTAGATTTTATCAATTAAAAAAGACGTAAGATAATGTTGCCGAAAAATTCAAATAACGAAATCTTACTTTACAAAGCCGATGATGGGCAGATAAAAATTCAGGTTCGTATAGAAAAAGATACCGTATGGCTTTCACAGGCGGATATGGTGGAACTGTTTCAAACTACTAAACAAAATATAAGTCTTCATACCAAAAACATATTTGAGGAAGGAGAATTGGATGAAGATTCAGTTGTCAAGGAATACTTGACAACTGCCTCAGACGGTAAAAACTACCATACCAAGCATTATAATCTAGATGTAATCATATCAGTCGGTTATAGGGTGAAATCACTTCGTGGTACGCAGTTTCGGATATGGGCTACTGAAAGGCTTCGAGAGTACCTGATTAAAGGCTTCGCCATGAACGATGATTTGCTTAAGCAAGGTGGTGGCTATTTTGAAGAATTGCTCGACCGTATTCGGGACATTCGTTCTTCAGAAAAGGTTTTTTATCGAAAAGTGCTTGAAATCTATGCTACCAGTTTGGACTATGACCCACGGGCGAGCATTACGCAACAGTTTTTTCAAACAGTTCAAAACAAATTGCATTGGGCAGCCCACGGCCACACAGCGGCCGAGATTATTTTTCAAAGGGCCAATGCACAATTGCCCTTTATGGGTTTGACGGCTTTTAAAGGCAAGAAACCGACCAAGCAGGAAATAGGGATTGCTAAAAACTATCTTTCTGAGGAAGAGCTGGCCGTATTGAACCGCTTGGTTTCGGCTTACTTAGACATAGCAGAAATCAACGCCATGCAACGCAAACCTATGTATATGAAAGATTGGCTTGAAGTACTTGACGGATTCATAAAAATGAGCCGACAAGAAGTATTAACCCACGCAGGAAAAATCTCGGCAGAAATAGCCCAGCATAAAGCATTGGCAGAATATGATGCCTATAAGCGTAAAACAGAAAATGAGTTATCGGAAGTCGAAAAGCAATTTATTGCTAGCATTGAGCAAGCCGACAAGCAACTCAAAGCATTGAAACCAAAGCATAAAAAGAAAGAATAATGGCATTTTTATACGAAAAATTAATTCAGGAATTCGGCAAAAGAGCCATATCTCAGGTTATCGTTCCTAATCACGTCACCGACAATTTAAAGCCCGGCTTTGGTCAGCGGCCTTACCAGATAGAAGCTTTTCAGCGATTTATTCTTTGTGATTCCGAGCATTTTGAAGGCAAGCCTAAAAGACCGTTTCACTTGCTTTACAATATGGCAACGGGAAGCGGTAAAACTTTGATAATGGCAGGTTTGATGTTGCACCTTTACCAAAAAGGCTATCGCAACTTTTTATTTTTTGTAAACAGCAATAATATAATTCAAAAAACCAAAGACAATTTTCTCAATCCGCAGGCTTCAAAATACTTGTTCGATGATAAAATTGTAATTGAAGGAAAAGAAGTCTTAATCAAAGAGATTGAGAACTTTGAAGAAGCTGACAATCAGAATATTAATTTGAAGTTTACCACCATTCAGCAGCTTCATATTGACCTGAACAATACCAAAGAAAACAGCATAACTTACGAAGATTTCGTGGACAAAAAACTGGTTTTGATTGCTGACGAAGCGCACCACTTGGTAGCAGGGACAAAATCAGGCAACCTATTTGGTAGTTGGGAAGACACCGTAAAGAAAATTCACGATTCCAATTTTGAAAACATATTATTGGAGTTTACTGCAACTATTGACACCGATACTGCGGAATTAGTAAAACACTATCAAGACAAAGTAATTTTCAAATATGACCTTGCCGAGTTTCGTAAAGACAAGTATTCAAAAGAAATCAACCTTATCCGTTCTTTGTATGACGAGCAAGAAAGAATTATTCAGGCTTTGATTTTAAACTTGTATCGTCAAGAATTGGCCACTTCAAATAATATCAATTTGAAGCCGGTAATCCTATTTAAAGCCAAAAAGACAATCAAAGAATCTGAAGAGAACAAAGAGAACTTTCATAAACTGATTGATGATTTTTCGATGACAATGGTAGAGAAAATTAAGAAGACTTCTACCGTTCCAATCGTTCAAAAGGCTTTCCGACTTTTTGAAGCAAAAGGCATTTCACACAACGAGATTGTTAAACGTATTCAAGCCAATTTCAAATTTGAAAATTGCCTAAGTGCCAACAATGATGCAGAAGCTGAACAAAACCAAATCTTGCTCAACACCTTGGAAGATGAAAACAATCCGATCCGAGCCGTTTTTGCTGTCCAGAAATTGAATGAAGGTTGGGACGTTTTGAATTTATTTGACATTGTCCGACTTTACGAAGACCGAGACGGAAAAGACGGAAAGCCGGGCAAAACCACACTTTCAGAAGCCCAGTTAATTGGGCGTGGTGCAAGGTATTATCCGTTTGTATTGGAACAAGGCGATAGCCTGAGCTTGTCGAAGGGGCAAGACAAGTTTACCCGAAAATTTGATGATGATATTTCCAACGACTTAAAAACGTTGGAAGAATTGTATTACCATACCAAAGAAGATAGCCGATACATTTCGGAATTGAAAAAAGCACTTATTGATTCAGGTATTTATGAAGATGATGCTAATATGGTTCAGCTTAATTTGTTTTTAAAACCTGAATTTAAGAAAACGGATTTTTACAGGGAGGGACATGTTGTCTTTAACAAAAAAATTCCTAAGAGCTTTGACAACATAAAATCGTTTGCCGATTTAGGTGTTAAGAAAACCAACTACCGCCATGCTTTATCTTCGGGAGTTGGCAGAATGTCGAGTGCCTTTTTTGAAATGGAACCAACGCAATCCAATGATGAAGTAATCAGACCCAATGTTGTACCGCTTACCGAAATTCCGCAAAACACAATTCGTTTTGCATTAAGCCAAAACCCTTTTTTCTATTTTGACAGTTTATTACGATACTTTCCGAGCGTTGGTTCACTTTCTAATTTTATTGACAGCACAGACTTCTTAGCAGGTTTGGAAATAACATTTAGCGGAACAGCCAACCGACAGAAAGATATCAGCCATTTCGACTATTTGCAAGCCTTAAACGGTCTTTTGCAGAACATTGAAGCAGATATAAAGAGCAACTCAACAGAATACGAAGGTTCAGACTATATCAAAGAATCAGTTCACAAAGTATTCAAGGACAAAGAAATTAAAGTTTACAAAGACAGCGAAAGAGCAGACGGACAAGAAGCATTGGTAGCCAATGAGCCTTGGTATGTTTACAATGCTAACTACGGCACAAGTGAAGAAAAAAAATTTGTAGAACTTTTTTCAAGCCTTTTTGAAGGTATTAATCAGAAGTTTGACAACATATACCTCATCCGAAACGAAAGAGAAATAAAAATCTTCAATAAACTCGGACAGGCATTTGAACCAGACTTTTTACTGTTCTGCAAACAACGAGACGGAGAACATATGACTTTTCAGGTTTTTATAGAACCAAAAGGAGAGCATTTAAAAGTGTTCGACAAATGGAAAGAAGAGTTATTGAACGAAATAAGAAGTGAACAAAAGACAATCAAAATCCATACAGACACTTATTTGATTACAGCCGTTCCGTTCTATAATTATAATAACGAAAATGTATTTAAAGACACTTTAGACAGCGTATTAAAACATTAGGACATTATTGATGCATGTTTGCCTGGTAAGCGTGTATCACAACGGGACGGCCATGACATGCTCCCTTGCGCCATCCCAATGATCCAATCTCACTTTGATGATGTCATTCAAGTTGTGTTGGGATTTCGGAATCAATACTTTGATGTAGTTTTCAGTGTATCCGGACCAAAAGCCATCCATTTGTGAGTTTTCTAATAGCATGTTATGAATTTTGCCCATACTTTTTTCAGTAAAATGAATTCTTTTATGTTGGGATAAGAGTCGTAAAATATCGTTTCTTTCTTTTCTTACATGCATTGGTACCGGATTTTCAAAAGATTCAGCAGGTGTATTAGCTCGCTCTGAATATGTAAAAACATGCAGATAGGAGATATCTATTGCATCTATAAATGCCACAGTTTCATTGAAATGCTCGTCAGTTTCTCCTGGAAAACCTACGATGACGTCCACGCCAATACAACAATGTGGCATGATTTCTTTGATCCATCCTACACGTTCGGCATATAATTCTCGCTTGTATCTTCTACGCATTTTTGCAAGGATATCATTACTGCCCGATTGAAGAGGAATGTGAAAATGCGGAACGAAGCGTTTGGATTTTGCAACAAAAGAAATGATGTCTTTTGTGAGCAAATTTGGTTCGATTGAAGATATCCTTATGCGTTCTATATCAGAAGTTTGATCCAAAGCTTGTATAAGATCGTAAAATAGCGCTTCTTTTGCTGGTTTTAACCCTTCTATGACTTCGGTGCCATTTCCAAAATCTCCCAAATTCACTCCAGTGAGCACAATCTCTTTTACGCCTTGTGAAGCTATTTTCTTAGCATTTTCTAGGACGTTTTCCACAGTATCACTTCTACTAGCGCCTCTTGCCTGAGGGATAGTACAGAAACTACAGTTGTAATTGCAGCCATCTTGTACTTTCAAAAAAGATCGCGTCCTATCGCCGAATGAAAAAGCATCTACAAAATGATTGGCTTCTTTGACATCACCTACCATAACCAATCCCTTGCCTGAAGCTTGGGATAGCCCATCGATATATTTTAGAATATTAAATTTTTCAGCGGCACCTAACACTAGATCCACGCCCGGAATCTCTGATATCTCTGCCGGTTTGAGCTGGGCATAGCACCCCACCACGACCACTTTGGCTTCAGGTCTATATTTTAGAGCTCTGCGCACTTCATATCGGCACTTTTTATCTGCAAATTCAGTGACTGAACACGTATTGATGACATAAATATCAGCGCCATCTTCAAATTCAACAGTAGAATAGCCTGCATCTTCGAAAGAACGACGCAATGTCGATGTTTCTGAAAAATTGAGTTTACATCCTAGCGTATGAAAAGCAACTGTATGTGGTGTGGACATAAGCCAAAATTATTAAATTATTTGCTATCTCTTGGGTTTTTTATCCTTCTTGTCATCTAGTAATTTAGAGGGAGTTTTAAGGGTTTCTTTTTCCGAATTTGGGTTGGGCTTATCGGATTTGGGTGGTTGGATAAGTTTATTGTCATCTTTGGGAAGGTTTACATCTGTTTTTTCTTCAGAAGCTTCTACCTCAGCTCCTGCCTCACCACCTTCTGGTTCTAAGACTTCATCATAGCCAAATACATCAGAGACAATCTGTTTTAAATTCTTGAAACCTGAGCGCACTAAGCTATCTCTCCATACGGAATCTTGCATCAATAAATTTAATGTATCGGGCGCAATACCTATTCTGAATGGGCACTGTACTTTACTATTAATGTTTTCACTAAAAGTAA
>JAWKLK010000005.1:0-288790 GCA_041392785.1 Saprospiraceae bacterium | reverse complement strand
CGTGACTAAGATCGCTGCTGTTATTGGCATGTTTTTTTTACCTTTGCTTTGGCGTAAAAACCGGTACTTCAAAAATCCATCATACACTTTTTCAAAACTACTTCTTCCTATTCCCACAGTAAGTGCATCAGTGATACCATAGTCGAATCCTAGACGAATAGTGGAATTGTCCAAACCAAATAATTCATATGCACCACCGTCCAAAGTGCCAAATCTATGACTAATCTTAAAATCTAACACTCCGCCTGCTGTATTTTCCAATGAATGCAAATTAATAACATGATTTGTTTTGAAACTAGCAGTCGCATACTCAGTTACATCTTCATCACCTAGGAGTGATAACAAATCCTCTTGACTAAATGAAGGAATAACAAAAGTAAAAACTAGAAGGAGAATGGAAAGAATTCGCATAAGTTTTGAAATTTGATTGAGTCGGAAATTTACATTATTTTAAAGGTTGAAGATCTACTTCTACTTTCACTTTGGCTTGTTTTGATATTTTATCTTTAACTATTCCTGGAATATCTATTTTGTAATCTTCTAATACTGCATTGAACACAGTCGATGCTTTGATTTTACCTGAATTGACGGTGAAATCCAAAGTTGTGGATATGGGTTTAGTCACTCCATGCATGGTGAGTTCTCCTGTCACTTTAATAGAATAGATACCATTATTGGTGAGAAGAGAAGCTTGTTTTGTATCCATGTTACCTTTGAACACGGCTTTGGGGAATTTGGAAGATTCCATATAATTTTCATTAAAATGCTCCTGCATCAACGCTCTTTCAAATTGGAATCCAGTCACTAACACTGCAGATTCTATTTTGCCGGAGGCTAGATCAATTATGACTGTACCTGATTTATTGACTGCATCAATATCCTCAATTGGCGTTCCAGCCTCAAATGACACCTTGGCATTTTTCGAAAAATACTTTTGTGCTTGAAGAGAAAAACCAAGACTCAAACAAACAAAACTTAAAACCAATGACTTCATATGCTTAATATTTATCCTTCTAAACGAGAATAACAGAAACGACCTTTGTAAATAAATGTTAAATTTTTTGTACAGAACATCTTACCAGAACAACATCTATGAGTTTACCCGTACAGAAACCCTTTATTTTGACGGACTGACCTACTGACATACCTTTTAAAGATTCAGGAGATTCAAATTCACAAGTAATACCGCCCATAGGATCTCCGCAATCTAGAGCTATACTTGCTCCACCTTCTAGGCTGTTTGTTGTAGAAATTTTGCCTTCTACTTCTATTATTTTGTTTAGGTATTTTGCATTAGCCTCATCTTCATTTTCTGAGTAAGCTAGATATAAATTAGATGAAGAGAGAGTGAAGTCCGCGTGGGCATCGGTCACCTCTTTATGAGGTTTTGTGTACACTTTATAAATTGCCAACCCGCAAATAAATGCTAAAGTCAATACTATCAATGTGATCTTACGAAGATTCATTTCCCCACACGTTTTATTTTTACAATATTAGTCATTAACGTAAAAATTTTCAATTGGTTGTTGATACAAATTTGTTTTGATTGGTTTAAGCATTATTATTTAAAATAAAATAATCAATTGACTGTTGTAATTGGCACTTGATGTAAAATATTTTTCAGATAATTGTGATTCTTTAAATCAGGTTGCGGCATAACTTTACAATAAGAATGCCATCATTGTAACAATGCTTCTACACTTTATTCAAATATACCACTTATGAAATTTCAATTTTTACTAATTTTATTACCATTATTCATACTTCAATGCACCACAGGAAGACAGCACCTTTATAGTGAATATGAAGTAGAAGGAAATGATTGCTATGCAATGTGTCTGATTCCCCAAAGGAATTATGTAGAGGTGAAGGAATTTGTAATATACATAGGAGACGAAACTAAAGAATATGTGGATATAACCCCCTACAAAATCATCATACAGGAAGGAGGTATGAAATGGGAAAAGAAATTAGAAAAAAATTGTGTAGGAAATCCGGATGATTGTTTGGTTTGGTGTAAAGTAAATATTCCGGAGATTTCGCGTGATGTCAAAATACTCAATGATACAATACAATCAAAAAATTTCGAAATACTGAAAATAGAATATCCGAGAACCGTTGCCGAACACTATGCATCCACTAAGGTAGTTTGTCAACCTGATGTCACTCCAGAACTATTGCACAAAATACAATTAAAATTAAGAGCCATCGGATATATAAGTAGAGAAAAAAATGTTGACCAATTGGATAAAAAACTCTCATCTGATATTGGAAGTTTTCAGATAGATAATCTTTTGCCTTCAGGGTGTCTAAATTTTGAAACATTAGAAGCATTAGGAATATCCTTAATGGATTAAGTGCATAATACTGATGGGTATATGTAGCGCTGTGAAAGGAAAGTTTCTATTTTTTTCCTTTATATCTTTTGACTGACCCTATTTTTGATTTTGAAATTTCAATTTTATCTGGTGAATGATCTTTAGTGCTTGTGGGTTTTGGTTTACTTGATAACAGTCTTTGCGCCAAATCCATCCTTCCCAGTTTTTTAAGGCGATCTTTTATCCAATATCTTAATTCAGGCTTGTACCAAAAAAAGTAGTTGTTTTGGGTTTTTTTATCCTTTGCTGTTTTTGGAGTTTCTACGGGTTGGAGTGTGTATGGATGTACACCTGAGTAATAAATAACCGTCGCAACAGTCATCGGTGTAGGAGTGAAATCCTGAACTTGTTCTAATTTAAATCCCAAATCCTTTGTTTCCGCAGCCAATATAGCCATATCTTCTTCTGTGGTGCCAGGATGAGAACTGATAAAATAGGGGATCAGAGGTTGTTTAAGGTTATGTTTTGTCTGAATGGCATCATATTTTTCTTTAAACTTTTTAAAATATTTAAAAGATGGTTTTCTCATGATTTTTAAAGTAGCATCTGCTGTATGTTCAGGAGCTACTTTCAGTCTGCCACAGACATGTTTGGTAACCAGTTGTTCCATATAGGCATCGTGATTACCGTCTTGATTGTTTTTATTGAAATCATCTACCAATAAATCATATCTGATACCTGATCCAACATATGCTTTCTTTACCTTGGGGTTGGCATCAACCTTTTTGTAAATTTGGGTTAACGGTGCGTGAGAGGTATCGAGATTGGAACATATCACAGGATGAATACAACTAGGCGCTTGACATCGAGCAGATACTTAGATCTTTACCTTGCATCTTGTACATGTTGGCAGATGGAGCACCTAAATCAAATATAACCTTTGAATTCTGGATGTTTGTCAATTCTTCCTCCTTGAGGATGGATGCTCTGAACGAAGCAATAAACTCCTTGATGTGCGGAGATAGTACAAAAACTGCAACCACCGAAGCAACCTCTGTGCATATTGATCGAAAACTTGATCATTTCATAAGCTGGAGTGCCTCTTTATTGTATTTTGGATGAGGTAGTTGGTATATGGTAGATCAAAGAAGTTTGTCCATTTCGGACTCGGTCATAGTCACATAAGGAGGTTTATTAATAGGTACTGCCTCGAACTTCTTGAATTATTCTTCTGGCTTGCCATTTATTGGATTCTACTTCGACTATTTTGAAATTTGATGCGTATTTTATTTTGTCTTTTAAGCAATCTTCATGGCTGTTGAGAAAGACATCTTCCCATTTTTTCATTTTGGGTATTCCAGAAGAAATATAGGCTATCTGATTGATATCCTTCATGGATGTGATCGGTACACCTTTTTTTATAAGAGTGAGTATATCTCTCAAAGGCTGCTCACCCATACCGTAAACCAAAATATCTGCTTTAGAATCGGCAAGGATAGTCGGCATGAGAGTATCAGACCAATAGTCATAATGGGTTACTCTACGCAAGGATGCCTCAATACCACCGATCATGATTGGCACGTCAGGATACAACTCCTTCAAAATATTACAATAAACGATGGTAGCATAATCAGGACGAAAACCTGCTTCTCCACCAGGAGTATATCCGTCAGTGGATCGTTTTCTTTTTCCAGCGGTATAGTGATTTACCATTGAATCCATGCAACCAGCCGTCACTCCGAAAAAGTATTTTGGCTTCCCAAATTTCTTAAAATCCCTAAGATCATCTTTCCAATTTGGCTGTGGAATGATACCTACTCGAAAGCCTTCACTTTCTATAATCCTGCCTATCACAGCAGTGCCAAAAGTGGGATGATCTACATAAGCATCTCCACTCACTATGATGACATCCAATTGGTCCCAACCTCTGGCATCGACTTCCTTTTGGGTTATTGGCAACCAATCATGTAAAGGTCTTGTGTATTCAGATCCCATAATACAAAGGTAATATAAATAAAATTATTGGACTTTTTTAAGAATTAACCTTCAGAAATGATTTGCAATTTTGAGAAGTCAAGCATAATCCTTTTTTCAGGATTGTCTACCTGATTGCTGAAAAAGATGGTGGCAACCCTACGCTCGTCTATGGACTTTACGTCTCCTTCACCAAACTTCAAATGATAAATAGTCATACCTACTTTGATACTTTTTGGATCTGCTGGTGTGAAATCTGCTGGATCCATCAAAGGGGTAATCGATTTTGGAGCCGACAAACCGAATTTTCCAGTAAGTTTTTTGGGTTCTGGAAAACCAGTTTTTTGCACTTGAATCGACATAACACTGTCCAAATTTGATGTGGAAATCTCTTCCAAAAACCTAGATGGGTCATTAAATCGCATGTTGCCATACTGATACCTGCTATTTGCATAGGTAAGACATAGATGTTCTTCTGCCCGTGTGATAGCCACATAAAAGAGCCGCCGTTCTTCATCCACATTGAAAGCCTCTAATGCCTGATAACTGGGGAATACATTTTCTTCCAAGCCAGACACAAAGACTGATTTGAACTCAAGGCCTTTGGCAGCATGTACCGACATCAATGTAACAGTATCATTATTGGTTTGATTTTCGTCTGCATCAGTGAGCAAGGTAATCGTCTGTAAAAATGTGGATAAATTTTTTGCAACTGGGATCTCAGATTCTGTGTCCAACTCATCATCATCTACAAACTCTTTTATACCATCTAAAAAGAGGAAGTAATATTTTCTATTCTTCCTTGACCTTCGATGCTTTTATCAGATTTCAAATCATCCAAGATTCCACTGTACTTAGTAATGAAATTGGCAGCTTCATATGCATTTACTCTAGCTGCTTTATCTTTAAAAGTTCTAATAAGGTCTACAAAATTACCTATACTTTTTCAATCTCCTACATTAAATTCTATCTTTGAAATGACTTCCACATGCTGATATCATTATCCTCAGCGATCCGTGCTATTTCTTCAATAGTGCTGTTGCCTATACCTCTTCTTGGGTAGTTTATGATACGTTTTAATGCTTCGTCATCTTTGTCATTTACCGTCAGACGCATATAACTTACTACATCTTTTATCTCTTTTCTATTATAAAATGACAAACTCGTAGATTCTATAAGGAATATTCGCCTTAATTGTTCTTCAAAGACCCTAGATTGTCCATTTGTTCGATACAAGATAGCATATCACTATTATGGTAGGTTATATCTGTTTTTTTGCTCAATGATCATGTCTGCCACCCTTTTTCCTTCTTCGGTTTCAGACACACATTTGATGATTTTTATCTTATTACCTTCTATTCTGTCTGTCCAGATTTTTTTTCAGTATTTGCTTATTGTTTCTGATCACTTCATTGGCCGCCTCGACGATGAATTGAGTTGATCTGTAGTTTTGTTCTAATTTATAAGTTTGGAGATGAGGAAAATCATTTTCAAATTGTAGGATATTTTCAATGGTAGCGCCTCTGAAAGAATAGATGCTTTGTGCATCATCGCCAACAATACAAATGTTGTTTGGACTGCCTGGATATACCGTTAATAGCTTAATAATTTCATATTGCAAATAGTTTGTATCTTGAAACTCGTCTACCAGTATGTATTGAAATTGTTGTTGATATTTTGTTCTTACTTCATCAGGATTCTGAAAGAGTAATTTATACATTTGTAAAAGAAGATCATCAAAATCCATTGCTCCCGATTTGAAGCACTTAGCTGCATATTTTTCGTAAATAGCATGTATTAATGGTCTTCTTGACATTCTGTCATAAGCCATTAGTTCGTCATTATTTACGTAAAGTTTTGGTGTAATCAGATTTGATTTTGCAGATGAAATGCGCGATCTTACTAATCCTGGTGCATATATTTTTTTATCGAGATTAAGTTGACTGATGATATCAGACAAGACACTTTTGGTGTCATCAGTATCATAAATGGTAAAGTCGCTGGGATAACCTATCTTATGTGCTTCGTGTCTCAAAATTCGAGCAAATAGAGAGTGAAACGTTCCGGCCCAAACCCTCTGGGCTTTGGGTCCAACCACAGTTTCAATCCGATCCTTCATCTCTCTTGCTGCCTTATTTGTAAATGTCAGAGAAAGGATGTTGCCTGGATTTATTCCAGAATTCAATAAATGTGCTATCCTATAGGTAAGTACTCGCGTTTTGCCCGATCCAGGGCCAGCTATTACCATTACTGGGCCTTCAATTGCGGTAGCCGCAGCCCTTTGGACATCATTCAATTCATTAAGATAAGAAAAACCTACTGCCTTCATATTACCACAAAGGTCTTAAATTTCTTTCATATGACCAAAAATCAAATATTTGTTGCGAAAATCATTAGATTATTGGTAAATACCTAAAGTAAATTATTGCATTATCTTTGTCTCAATAATTTAAATCTTTTTTATTTTGAGTCATTATCCGCATATTTTTACACCATTAGACCTTGGATGGACATCTTTAAAAAATAGAGTTGTCATGGGTTCTATGCATACCAACCTTGAAGAAATTCCTGGCGGTTTTGAACGAGCAGCTATCTATTATGCTATGCGCGCCGCCGGTGATGTGGGATTGATAATCACCGGTGGAATCTCACCGAATGAAGAAGGATGTGTTTCTGCTAGAGCTGCAAAATTGCACACCGAAGATGATGTTTCGGCGCATCTACTTATTACCGAAGCTGTGCATGCTCATGGGGGAAAGATTTGTATGCAAATTTTACACACTGGGAGATACGGTTATCATCCTAAAATCTTAGCTCCATCAGCTATACAAGCACCCATCAATATGTTTAAGCCCAAGGCTATGACAGATGCAGATATACAAAACACAATTAGTGATTTTGCTCAGTGCGCTTATCTTGCAAAAAAGGCTGGTTATGACGGAGTAGAAATCATGGGTTCAGAAGGATATCTCATCAATCAGTTTCTCACTACTAGGACAAATCAAAGAGACGACGAATGGGGTGGCAGTTATAATAATAGGATGAAATTTCCACTCGAAATAGTGAAAAATATTCGCGCGGCTGTCGGAGATGAATTTATTGTCATATTCAGAATATCATTATTAGATTTGGTGGATGATGGATGCACTTGGGACGAAATTGCAATTTTTGCTAAAGCATTGGAACAAGCTGGTGTCAATATTCTGAATAGTGGCATCGGGTGGCATGAAGCTCGAATCCCAACTATTGCGAGCGTAGTACCTTCCTACGCATTTTCTTGGGTGACCGCTAAGTTGAAAAATGAAGTTTCTATTCCGGTTATCGCAGTCAACAGGATTAATACACCCGAAATAGCTGAAAAAATACTAAACTCTGGTCATGCAGATTTAGTGTCAATGGCTAGGCCTTTTCTTGCTGACCCCAATTTTGTCATAAAAGCTAAAGAAGGAAAAAGTAATGAAATAAATACCTGTATTGCTTGTAATCAAGCTTGTCTCGATCACACTTTCCAATTAAAAATTTCTACTTGCCTTGTAAATCCACAAGCTTGCCATGAAACAGAATTAGTGTACCGCACAACGCAAACACCTCGTAACATTGCTGTCGTAGGAGGTGGGCCAGCGGGTCTTGCATTCGCACATATTGCTGCAATGAGAGGGCATAAAGTACATTTGTATGAAAGAAATTCATCCTTAGGTGGACAATTTCTCATGGCAAAGGAAGTGCCAGGAAAGGAAGTGTACTCTAACACGATTAGATATTTCACAGAAATGTTGCGAAAGTATCATGTGGATATATATTTGAATACACCTTTTACATTAAGCATTGCACATGAGAGAAATTATGATAAGATCATTTTAGCCAATGGTGTTGATCCGAGAATACCAGACATCGAAGGCATTAACCATCCCAAAGTGCTCAGTTATGTTGATGTTTTGATGCATAAAATAGGTGTTGGTCAAAGGATTGCGATTATAGGTTCTGGAGGAATAGGTTTTGATGTGGCAAAATATTTATCTGAAGAGCAAATTCAAGAGTTGTCTCCTGTAGAAGCCTATGCTGATGAATGGGGTATAGATATGCACTATCGTCATAGGGGTGGATTGAAACAAGCACATCCTCTTGAAAATGACAGGAAAATTTATCTTTTGAAACGGTCTTCAGGTAAACATGGTCAGACTTTAGGGAAGACTACTGGTTGGATACATAAGTCTACTCTCCAAAGTAGAAATGTGGAGATGTTATCTGGAGTGGAATACCTAAAAATTGATAATCTAGGACTTCATATTTCTGTCAATGGAGAAGCAAGATTACTTGAAGTGGATAATATAATCCTTTGCGCCGGACAAAATTCGGCTAAAGATTTGTTTGAAAGTATAACTTCAGAGTTCAAAAATGTGCATGTGATAGGTGGGGCCTTTAAAGCTGAAGAACTCGATGCTAAAACTGCCATATATCAGGCTTGTCACTTAGCATCAGAAATATAAGAGTATGGCTTTTCATGTTTTAATTACAGATAAGGTACATCCAGTATTGATAAGTGATTTGAAAGCTAAAGGAGCTATTGTTACGTATGATACATCTGTGAATAATGAGATTTTAGATAACATCATTCACAGATATGATGGTATCATTATCAACAGTAAAATCACTATGGATGAAGCAAGGATAAAGAAAGGAATCCAGTTAAAATTTATTGGGAGATTGGGATCTGGACTTGAGATTATAGATTTAAAGGCAGCTAAAAGAGCACGAATAGAAGTCTTAAATTCGCCCGAAGGCAATCGAAACGCTGTATCTGAGCATGCACTAGGAATGTTGCTTGCACTTGCCAATAATTTATATAGGTCTAATCATGAAGTAAAAACATTTCATTGGGATCGAGAGAAAAATCGAGGTTTCGAGTTGGAGGGAAAGACTATTGGTATCATAGGATTCGGCCATACTGGAAGCTCTTTTGCTGAAAAATTGTCATCTTGGAGACTCAATATAATAGCATATGATAAATATAAGAAGCGTTTTGGAAGATCTTTCCGTTTTGTAGAAAGAACAAGTTTAGATACTCTTTTGGAGAGATCAGATATTATCAGTGTACACTTACCTTTGACTAACGAGACAAAGAATTTTATTGACAGAATATTTTTATCAAAATGTAAAAACGGTGTTATTTTGATTAATACCTCACGAGGGCAAATACTGAATACCCGTGATCTTATTGATGCATTGGAAAGCAAAAAAATTGGCGGAGCATGTTTAGATGTTTTTGAGAATGAAAAGCCTGAAACGTATAGTGATAACGAAAAAATGATGTTTGAGAAGTTGTATAGTTTTGAAAACATATTAGTATCACCACACGTGGCAGGTTGGACACACGAATCATTATATAAAATAGCTAAAATCCTTTCGGACAAGATTTTACAATCAAGTGTTTTTAAAATTTCTTAGTTATGAATTGTTGAAAAGTGTAATCTTCGACACAAAAAATTAGGAATATTTTGATAAAATTTTGAAATCGAAATGATAATCCGTATCATTGCAGACTTTTTTAAGAATTTATTAACATAATCAAAAATTCATCAAATGAATAGATTATTACTCATTTTTTCTTTCATCGTTGTTTCCATAGTTGGAGTCGTGGCACAAACGACCATCGAAGGGAAAGTTAAAGATGGAAAAACGAAAGAACCCATACTTTTCGGTACAATAGCTTTATATCGTGGCGGAGTACTGATCACAGGTACAGAGACAGATTTGGATGGTAATTATTTAATTGCAGATGTGCAGCCAGGTACGTATGACATGGAGGCAAGTTATGTAGGTTATGCCACCCAAAGACAAACAGGTATTGTCATTAAAGCGGGACGTACCAACAAAGTAGACTTTGAGTTATCAGATGATGCTGTATTGTTGGATTTAGGCATTGAAATCAAAGAGCATAAAGTACCTTTGATAGAAATCGATAATACCACGCAAGGTGCTACAGTTACTGCGGAAAAAATTCGGGCACTTCCTACGAAGCAAATCAATGCGATTGCTGCGACTTCTGCAGGTATTTCTTCTAGGGACGGAGGTGATATCTCTATCAGAGGTTCTAGGAGTAATGAGACTGTGTATTTCCTTGATGGTGTGCGTATTACGGGCAATATGATCCCTCAATCAGAGGTAGAGCAACTTCAAGTAGTAGTAGGAGGTGTAGAGGCACGTTATGGTGACGTAACAGGCGGGGTCATTTCTTTGACATCAAGGGGCCCTTCTAATAACATAACAGGAAGTCTAGAAGTTGAGAAATCATTAGATGGTTTTGGCTACAATTTATTTAGTGGAAATATTTCTGGACCAATCCTGAAAAATAAAAAGAAACAATCTATTTTGGGGTATCGTTTTTCTGGTCAATATAAGAAAGTAGACGATGACAATCCATCTGCACTAGGTGTGTACAGGGTGCCTGAATCATTGATCAAGACACTTGAAAAAAATCCAACTTATACTATCGGACAATCCTTGTTTCCTTCAATAGAACTTTATAATTCTGATGATGTAGGTAGTACACTGAAGGCAAGACCAAATGATGACAATACTGATATAGATATTACAGGTAGATTGGATATAAAACCAATAAACAATATAGATATTCAGATTTCAGGTAATTATAATGATGGAACAGACAGATTTACTCCATCACGTTCTGGCGTATCCGGTTCATCTGATTCGTGGGCGTATTTGAATTGGATTAATAACCCATATGAATATAATAATACTTATCGTGGTAATTTCAGACTGACGCATAGGTTAGGTAGACAATCTATTGACTCTGATGGACAAAAGGATGCTGTAAGCTCTCCTTTTAAAAATCTGAGTTATACCATCACCTTGGGATATCAAAATAATAAAACAAAAATTGAAGATTTCAGACATGAAGATCGATTATTCAATTATGGGTATTTCGGAACGACAGGAAGAGATTGGAATCTAATTTTTGGACTTAGAAGTGAGGATGATCCATTATTTGAAACAGAACCTTTTGCACATTTAGGATATAATGCTGTGGTAGGTGATTATGCATTAAACGAAACAATAAATCCTGTTTTAGGATCCTATAATGCAATAAATGGTGTCAATGTCAATGGATTATTAAATCAAAATGTAAACTCAGCATGGAGTAATATTTTTGCAAATGTTGGTCAAGTATATAATAGATTTAGTAAGACAGATGATGATCTATATTCACTCAACTTTAGTACAGGATTCGATTTACTTCCGGGTGGATCAGAAAAAGGTAGACACAACATTCAGTTTGGGTTAATGTATGAGCAAAGAATAAATAGAAGTTGGGTGGTTAGTCCATTCGGTTTGTGGAATACAGCCGAGATTTTGGCAAACAACCATATCAACGGATTAGATTATGATTCTATCGTAGGTTCTCAGCGAGTGTTTAATCCATTCATTAATGATTTCGTCGATGTCAATGTTTATCAAACTAAGCTTAATATTGATAATGATAATCAATTTTATTCAAAAGTAAGAGATGTGTGGAATTCAACACATTCTTCTGACAATCAATTAACCTTAAATGATTACATTAATGTCTGGGAAATGAATCCCAATGACTTAAATCTAGAGCTATTTTCTGCATATGAATTAATTCTTCAAAACCAAGTGAATTATTTTGGTTTTGATTACCTTGGTAATAAATTAGGTACCGATGTAAGGTTTGAAGACTTTTTTACAAGTAAAGATGAAGCTGGAAGGAGAACATTTATTGTAGCACCACAACAGCCTATTTATGGATCAGTGTTTTTACAAGATAAGTTTTCATATAAAGACATCATTTTCAGACTTGGTGTGAGGGCAGACTATTATGATGCCAATACTAAAGTGCTAAGAGATCCATATGCCCTATACGAAATTGAAACGGCCAAGGATTATTTTAACAGAGTTGGCAAAGAACAACCTTCTTCTATTGGTGATGACTACAATGTCTATGTACAAGATGAAGAATCTGAAAACGTTGTAGCTTACCGCAAAGGCGATCAGTGGTACCTTCCTAACGGTACTGCGGTATCAGGAGGTAATGTCATATATCAAGGTGGTTTGGTCACACCCTCTTATGTAGGAAAAACTACCGGAAGGGTTTTAAATATTCAGGATCCTAATTTCGATCCAAATACATCATTTGTTGACTATAAGCCATCTTTGAACTTAATGCCAAGACTTGCATTTTCATTCCCAATATCGGATAATGCAGGATTTTTCGCACACTATGATGTGCTATATCAAAGACCACCATCAAATGCTTATGCCACACCTTTGGATTATTTCTTCTGGAATGATATTACGAGATTGAATCCTAATGATGCTGCTGCTGATAACTCAAACCTCAAACCTATTAGAACAATAGATTATGAGGTGGGTTTCCAACAAAAAGTAGCTGAAAATATGGCTTTGAAGGTTTCTGCTTATTATAAGGAAATGAAAGACCTTATTCAACAGAGAGTATTGCCGAATGTAGCGTCACCATTGAATACCTATAAATATTTCGATAATCTTGACTTCGGAACAGTAAAAGGATTCTCATTTACACTAGATAGAAGAAGAACCAACAATCTTGAGTTGACAGCTACATACACTTTACAGTTTGCTGATGGATCTGGTAGTGATGCTAACTCTTCTAGTGGTATTAATAATTTTGGACCTATACGAACATTATTGCCACTGTCTTATGATGAAAGACATAGGATTACAGCAGTTATTGATTATAGGTATGGCAATGGAAAATCTTATAACGGTCCTAGAATTGGTAATTTGAAGATATTGGAAGATTTTGGAATTAATTTCACAACATTCTTAGTATCTGGTCAACCATATACATTGGCAGCAAATGTACAACAGTTCGATGCTGGTGGTTATAAGAGTTCTATAAATGGAGCAAGACTTCCTTGGAATTTTACAACTGACTTGAATATTCAAAAAAGATTCCCAATAACGGTCAGTAAATCAAGTGGAAAACAATTGAATTTTAATGTCTACTGTAGAGTACAAAATCTATTCAATACAAAAAATATTATAAACGTATATAGATACAGTAATGACCCTGATGATGATGGATTCTTAAGTTCTACATTTGGTCAGGACAGGATAGAAGCAGTAGCGGAATCTGGTAGAAGTGTAGATAATTTCTTAGACGCTTATGCATGGCGTATGTTAAATACTAGTCATTACACATTGCCTAGAAGAATTTACGTTGGTGCAATTCTTGATTTTTAAAAATAAAATATTATACAATCATGAAGATAACAAAAATAGTATTGATATTTAGCTTGTTTTGGAGTTTTGATTCATTTTCAAAAGAACCAAGTAAGCCTACAGCTGAACTCCCACCTGCCTTAGATCAGCAGACAAGTTGGAGAGCTGTATGTACTAGACCTACAAAATCTTATGATATGGAGGTCAATAATGTAAGAGCTAGACTTCTTACAGGGGGAGATTTATGGTCCACAGCGCAATATATTGTACCTAAACCGACTCAAGGACAACCCATTGTTTCGGCATTGTATTCTGGTGGTGTATGGATAGGAGGTCTTAATAGGGCTGGGATGAAAAAGGTCGCTGCTGTGACGTATCGAAATGAAGGTATGGATTATTTTGCAGGACCACTTGATGTAAATGGGACAACAGAATTTGAAATTTGCCAAGAATGGGATAGATTTTTCGTAGTAAATGGTAAGGAGGCAAAAGATCATGCTCAAAGAGTCATCCAATCAAAGAATGATGGAAATGGTGGTGTAGTTGATATTGAGACTATCCCAGAATCTGTTAAAAATTGGCCAGGACAAGGTAGTCCATATTTTAGAGACAAATACGGTTTTGAATTACCTGATCAACCATTAGGAGATTTTTATGATTTTGATGGTGATTCTCGATATGATCCGACAAAGGGTGATTTTCCTACTATTTATATCAGAGATTGCGAGCCAGATTCTGTAGAGAAGGCAGCTCAGTTAATCCCTGATGAAATGGTCTTTTGGATCTATAATGATGCAGGTGGGCCACATACCCTTTCAGGTCCTGAAAAAATTCAAATGGAGGTCCAGGTTCAGGCATTTGCATACGCAAGTAATGATGAGATCAATGATATGACATTTTATAGATACAAATTGATCAATAAAGCAAATGAGGATTTGATAGACTGCTATTTTGCAATGTGGATTGACCCAGATTTAGGGTGTTATCAGGATGATTATATAGGTTGTGATTTGACAATAGTAAATGGCAAACCTAGATCATTAGCATATGTGTACAATGAAGATGCAATTGATGGAATTGGAAGTACAACAGCTTGTGAAAGCGCTCAAACTTATGGAACTAATATTCCAATTTTAGGTATGGACTACTTTAGAGGTCCAAGAGGACCAAAAGTATTCCTACGCGATGAAAATACCAATGCACTTATTTTGGATACTTTTGGAAATGTAATTCTTACAGATCCTGAGCCGTTTACAGGCGCTGTAGATACCTTAGTTGAACTTGGTATGAATTCATTTACCTATACTGAAAACTGTAGCGTAGGATCCCCACTACCTCAGACTTGTGACCCACAGAGAGGAAGAGAAGAAGATTTTTATAATTTACTTAAAGGATTATGGAAAGATGGAACCCCAGTTACTCAAGGAGGCAGTGGATATAATCCTGAAAGTGCAGATATAACAAAATTTGTTTTTCCTAGCGATCCAGATGACGACAATGGTTGGTCTATGTGTACTGAGGAGTTACCTTATGGTGATAGAAGAACACTTCAAGCAACAGGTCCACTTTTGCTACAACCAGGTGCTATAAATGAGTTGATCATTGGAGTAGTGTATGTTCCTACCATAGATTATCCATGTCCAGATATCACAAGATTAAAATATGCGGATGATATAGCTCAGTCATTGTTTGACAACTGTTTTGATACGGCAGATGGCCCTGCTGCTCCTGATGTGACAGCAGTAGAATTGGACAAAGAACTTATTTTGATGTTATCCAATGAGACAACATCAAATAATTTTAATGAAGCTTACAAAGAAGTTGATATTCAAGCACCTCAAGAAGGTGTCGACAATGAATACAAGTTTGAAGGATATAGGATTTATCAGTTAGCTACAGCATCTGTAAGCGTACAAGAATTGAATGATATCACAAAAGCAAGACAAATAGCTTTGGTTGATGTGAGAAATGGAATTAAGGAAATTTACAATTGGACTGCAGAAGCCAATCCAATTATTGATGAGGGCCCAGTAGTATTTATTCCTGAAAAGAAAGTGGTGGGTTTAGACAAAGGTATACGCTCTTCATTCCGTATCACTGAAGATGCGTTTGCAGTAAGTGATAAGCGGCTTATTAATCACAAGCAATACCATTATTTAGTCATAGCTTATGGATATAATAACTGGAAAGTTTTAGATATTGTAACAGGTGAAGGCCAACGAAAAGCCTATTTGGAAGGTAGAGAAAATATAGGTGGCGTGGATAAAAAGCCATATACATTTGTACCTAGACCAATTGTGTATGAGAAGTTGAACTCTGAGTATGGCGAGGGTGCTATTGTGACTCGTGTATCAGGTGAAGGAAACCCAGGTATATTCCTACAAATGACTGATGATATGGATAGTGCCATACTTAGTGGAAGTTTTGATGGAAGGATTACTTACAAGAAAGGTGCGGGTCCAATAGAGGCAAAGGTTGTAGATCCTTTGAGAGTAAAGGATGGTAAGTATAAATTGGAAATAATTGGTACGTTTAATCATAACAAAGATGTCTGTAGTTTTGATAATACAACCTTTTGGAAATTGACAGATGTGACGGATGAATCTTCGCCTGTCGTTTTGTTGAATAATAAAAAACTCAGCGATGTCAAAGAATATATTTTACAGAATCGCGGTGTTTCATTGATAGTAAATAGTGTGGATGAAGTGGGAACTGATGGTACAGGTCCAAATGGAGCTGTTGGTGCAAACTATATATATGCCACCGAAGGAGGTCCAACCTGGTTTAATGCAGTAAGGGATAATGGAATAATACAATCAAATACAGAAGAGGATATTAGAATAAATATCTTGGATTTGGTAAGAAATACTGATTTAGATGCAACAGGTAGTTTATCTAAAATGGGAGGTGGTAGCTTTTTCCCATTCTTATCTTCACGGTTTGAAACAGATCCACTATTGCCTGTTTATTTTTCTACAGCAGCACGCGATTATATGTTACTTGCTACTAGCCGAAATATAAATGTTTTAAGGTATAGAGATCTAAATAATGTAGATATAGTATTTACAAAAAATAAGGACTTATGGAGCAAATGTATTGTCATTGAGACAGCCAGCCCAGAAATGATAAATGCAGGCAATGAAACAATAGGTAATGCTAAAAATTTTGAATTGCGAAAAAGTCCATCGAAAGATAAGAATGGTGTAGAAATTGAAGGTTCAACAGGTTTCAGTTATTTCCCAGGTTATGCTATTGATGTTGAAACGGGTAAACGATTGAATATTTTCTTTGGTGAAAATAGTATTTTCTCTGGTGATGAAATGAAACAATATTTGGATGGTAATGTACCTGTCGGTGGAGACATGTTATTTAATCCTTCTTCCCAATATTTTGCGGACTTAGGTAATAATGATTTGAGATCTTTAGTGATGGGAGGGCATCATTTTATTTATGTCACTAGACAAGAGTATGATGGTTGTGAATCATTGGGTTCAAAATTAACAAGTACGTCCAATGCACTCACAAAGATTAAAGCGATAGCTTCTATCACATGGACATCTTGGCCAGTAGGTGTGCCTAGTCATACATTGTTACCATTAGAGGAAGGTTTGATACCAAACGACTTGAGAGTTCAGTTGAGAGTCAATAACCCATTTGGAGAATCGAGGAGATTTGATATCAATAATGAGAAAAACTGTGATACTGATGGAGATTCACCAGTATATGAGTTTGCATTTGAAGGTACAGAAACAGAACAATTGGATGAAGAATCTGAGTATGAGGGTGCTTTGGCTAATGTGAATGTGGTGCCGAATCCTTACTATGCATATAGCAGTTATGAACCGACACAATTTACAAATGTTGTTAAGATCACAAATTTACCAGCGAGAGCGATAGTTACAATTTATAGTATAGATGGCAGCTTCATCCGTCAATATAATCGGGATGAGAGAGGGACTATACTAAATGGAACACAAAGACCGACGTCTACTACTCAAGTGTATCCTGATTTAGACTGGGATATGAAGAATTTTAAAAATGTTCCTGTAAGTAGTGGGGTATATTTGATCCATATTTCTGCGCCTGAATATGGTGAAGAAAGGACGATAAAATGGTTTGGGATAGGAAGAAAATTTGATCCAAGCGGATTATAGAATCAATTTTGTCAGATATCAAAACCTAGTTTTGATATCTGACATTTTCAATTAAACAGAAAATGTATCATAATGAATATAAAATTTTACATTAGTATTTTAGCAATCATAGTATGTGGCAGTCTTATGTATGGTGGTAACCCCGACCGACAAGGGCAGGCTGGTGCCAGTGAGCTATTGATGAATCCATGGGGAAGAAGTGCTGGATTGCACTCCATGTCCACTTCTAGTGCGACTGGCGTAGAGGCCATGCGGATCAATGTAGCTGGAATAAGTAGAATAAATAGATTCGAAATTGGCGTATCCAATAATAGACTTTATTCGGGTTCAGATTTGAACTTGAATAGTTTTGGTATGGTAACAAGATTGGGGGAAACAGGTGCACTTGGAGTAGAGTTTTCTTCATTAAATTTTGGGGATATTCCTATTACAACAAATTTACAACCAGCAGGTACAGGAGGAACATTTTCCCCTGGTTTTTTTCAATTGGGAATTGGATATGGTTTTACCTATGCAAATAAAATTTCTGTTGGATTACTATTCAGAGGTATTTCAGAATCAGTGATAGATGTATCAGCATTTGGTTGGGCAGTAGATGCTGGAGTACAGTATGTATCTGGGGAAAAGGACAATTTCAAATTGGGAATTGCATTACGCAATGTTGGTTCACCAATGCAATTTGGAGGGGAAGGACTTTCAGTGAGAAGACCTAATCCTGATCAAGCATACGGAAGTTATCAGATCAATTATGACTACAGGGCAGCAAGTTTTGAACTTCCATCTTTGTTAAATCTAGGTGTTTCATATGACATCTATTTCAAAGAAGATCTATTTTTGCGTACCTTGGGTAATTTTACATCCAATGCGTTTTCACAAGACCAAGTCGGTGTGGGAGCTGAGCTTTCATTCAAAAATCTAGCCATTTTAAGAGGGGCTTACAAAACTGACTTGGGAGAAAACATAGATGGTGATAATATTTATACTGGTTTTGCTGGAGGATTCACTGCAAATCTTCCTTTTAACGGCAATAATATAAGTTTCGATTATGCATACAGATCAACTAACCCATATAAAGGAACACATAACTTTACTATAGTCTATTCTCTTTAATAGAAGTGAGACTTAAACTTTTTGCTAGCATGAATGTTTAGCAATTTATATAAGATTTGTCTGACAGGCGTTTTCATCTATAAATAGGTGAAAACGTTTGTTTTTTTATTTCACAATAATTGAATAATTAATTGAAATGTCTGGAATTTCATATATGACTCAAGAAGGGTATGAGCGATTGAAAGCGGAGCTTGATGAATTAAAAACAAAGGGAAGAGATGATGTGGCAAAAGCAATAGCTGAAGCAAGAGATAAGGGTGACCTTTCCGAAAATGCGGAATATGATGCTGCAAAGAATGCACAGGGTATGTTAGAGATGAAGATAAGTGAGATGGAAAAAGTATTTGCAGCTGCAAGAATTATCGATGCTTCACAGCTAGATACTTCTAAAGTTACTATACTGTCAAAAGTTACTATTAGAAATCTGAATTCTAATAAAGATATGACTTATATGTTAGTAGCTGAGGCTGAAGCCAATTTGAAAGAGAAGAAAATATCTATAAATTCTCCAATTGGTCAAGGGTTATTAGGTAAAGCAGTTGGAGATGTAGCAAAGATAGAGACTCCAGCGGGGTTAATAGATTTTAAAATTGTAAATATATCCTTGTAAGGTATGGCTTCTATATTCACTAAAATTGTACTTGGGGAAATTCCTGCGTATAAGATTGCTGAAAATGATCATTTTTTAGCTTTCCTTGATGCTTTTCCTCTCGCATATGGACATACATTAGTAATACCCAAAAAAGAGATAGATTATATTTTTGATATGCCTACCGAATTGTATCAACCAATGTGGAACTTTGCTTCTTCCATAGCTGTAGCACTAAAAAAGGCTGTACCATGTATTAGAATAGGTGTATCGGTGATAGGATTGGAGGTACCACATACCCACATTCATCTTATTCCATTAAATTCAATGGAAGATATTAATTTCTCCCGGCCAAAGCTAGAGTTTTCTCCAGAGAAAATGGAGTATGTAGCTAAATCAATCAGAGATCAATTGTAGTTGAATGTGATACACTCTGAAAACATAATAAAATCATATGATGATGTCAAGGTACTCAAAGGTGTCAGTGTACATATTAATCATGGAGAGATAGTTAGTATTACTGGTAAATCAGGTGCTGGAAAAAGTACATTATTGCATATTTTGGGAATGTTGGATAAAGCTGATTCGGGCAGTGTGAAACTCAATGGAGTTGATATATCTACCATGACAGAAAAACAGAGTGCAAAATTCAGAAATGAGAATATTGGTTTTGTTTTTCAATTCCATCACCTTCTGGGTGAATTTACAGCACTGGAAAATGTATGTATTCCTGCCTTCATTGGAGGTAAAAATGATGATTCAATTGAAAAGAGGGCCAAAGACATATTAGGTTTTCTAGATTTGTCTCATAGAATTACTCATAAACCTAATCAAATGAGCGGCGGTGAAGCACAGAGAGTTGCAGTTGCTAGAGCATTGATTAATAATCCGAAAGTAATTTTTGCTGACGAGCCTACTGGAAATTTGGATAAAGCCAACTCTGAAAACCTACATACACTATTTTTTAAACTGAGAAAAGAGTTTGGAATTAGCTTTGTTATAGTTACTCACAATGAAGAGTTGGCACGAATAAGTGACAGGATAATTCACCTTGAAGACGGAAAAATAGTTTAAATATTGTTAATATTCTTAAAATAATACTAAAATTGGGTTAAAAAGCATGGTTTTTGCTTTGTTTAACAAATTATTGACGCGATTAAAATTGTGTGACATTTAATTTTGCGCCCCCAAAGCTTATACAAGTAAATTATTTATAAATCGACCCACTTTACATTTCAATATTTTATTAATTCGTTCTAATACGAATAATTATTAAGGGTCATCAAAAAAATAATGATGAATTGTATATCGAAACATCCATTTTTGTACTTTTACAGTATGGTTAAATTTAGGTTTGACATCAGGTACTGTATATTATTTATCGTGTTTTTTCTATTATCTGGAAAGATCAATGCAAATCATATCGAAGAATATAGTAATAGATTAGAAAATCTAAATACTATCATTGATGTTAGAATTACAGAAGAAGTCAATGAGCAGATCAATCTTCTGGTAGAAAAAAACAGGTCTCAATCAGAAGTCATTCTAGGTAGAACATCTCTGTATTTTCCAGCAATTGAAGATATTTTGAGAAATAACAATATGCCCGATGAGTTAAAATATATTACTGTAATCGAAAGTAGCCTACTGCCTAATGTAGTATCCCGTCAAGGAGCAGCTGGGATTTGGCAATTTATGAAGGGAACGGCTAACATTTTAGGCCTAAATGTTGATAAATATGTTGATGAGAGACGTGATTTGATCAAATCAACACAAAAGGCCACTGAGTATCTTCAAATACTGTATAACTATTACAATGATTGGACTTTGGCATTGGCAGCATATAATTGTGGAGAAGGTAATGTAAATAAAGCTATTAAAAGAGCAGGTGGAGTAATGGACTATTGGCAGATTCAAAAATATCTTCCCCGAGAAACACAGAAATATGTACCTAAATTCATAGCTGCATCCTATTTGATGAACTATTATTATTTACATGATTTAGTGCCAACAGCTCCTTCAGAATACCTTTTGTATAATGCATCTGTCAAGGTTTTTAGTAGAGTGGATTTAAAGCAACTAAGTGATGAATTTGGCATTGATCAAAGTATTTTATTCACCTTGAATCCCACTTATGTAAAGGAAATCATACCGGCTTCGAAAGATAGTGAGCACATCCTTACTATGCCAGAAAAGCATATTTATGACTATATAGACAAGTATAATACCTATGAAAACCTAGTCTATAATCCCTTAGTTAATTTTAAATATCCTCAGATGACAGAAGTTGCTTCTAATCAAACGAGAGATAACACCGTTTCAACTCTAAAAACACTTGCAAATTTCAAGAGAAAATCCAAAATAAGTACTAAAAGAGATAATCTGAATTCTGATGATTTTGCAGCAATGCAACGGTATCAAAAAAATGTGACTTTGGATGATAGTAAGTTCTACAAACTCAAAAGAAAGGAGTCTTTGAATGATGTAGCAAATCATTATCAAATTTCATTGGAAGCTCTATTGGATGCAAATCACGTCCATTCAGCAAGTGATATTGCTCCAGGTAGTATCTTAGTTTTACCTTAAGATTTTCAAATAACATGAAATCGGCAAAAAAAGTAAATATGGCTTATTTAACTGCCGAAGGGTAGGCAGGTACAAAACCACAATGATGTTTATTTATAAAAGATTCCATGTGAACATTAAAAAATAAGTAAAAATTTACAGATGAAAGTCAAAGTCAGTGTAAAAGGAGCTTCTTTTTATGCTTTTCATGGTTTTTATCCTGAAGAAAGAAAGTCAGGGCACAATTTTATAGTTTCTGTTGATGTTTGGTACGATAAGAAAACTGAAAGTAATGAGAACATAGCTGATACCATCAACTATGAATTGATTTATAATATTGTACAAGAAGAAATAAATATAGCTAGGATATTGATTGAGACATTGGTTGAATCTATTTTGACTAGAGTCCTGCTTTTATCAACCGATATTACAAAGGCAAAAGTTACTGTAGGAAAAGTTGGACCGCAATTGGGTGGACCCGTAGATAGTACACGTATCACCATGACTAAAAAGAGAAAACATGAATGAAAACACCACCGCAAAACTTCATCTTTTGCAGGATCAAAGACTAGTAAATATCCTAAATCAAGTATCTCTTGCTGACCTTGATAGGCCCATGAGTTGCTTTGATGCATTGATCGATGCTATCATATCACAACAATTGTCAAACAAAGCTGCGGCAACAATTTATAATAGATTCTTAAATTTGGTGGGAGAAGAGGATGTTATGTCTTTTTTGATGGCAACAGATATACCGCCATTGCGAAGTGTGGGATTATCAAACCAAAAAGCAAGCTATGTTAAAAATACTGCACAATTCTTTGACCACCACCAACTGACTGATACCATTTTTCAAACAATGACAGATGAGGACATCATCTCCCTTCTTACTCAAATAAAGGGTGTTGGAACGTGGACTGTGGAAATGGTTTTGATATTTAAGTTAAATAGACCCGATATATTACCTGTAGATGATCTGATAGTTCGACAGGGTTTGAAAAAGGTATTGGGTGTTCCTGATATGAGTCGTCAAAAAGAAAATGAAATCTTCTTGAAAGAAACTGACTCATGGAGACCATTTAGGAGTTATGCAGCAAGATATCTTTGGGCTGCCAAGGACTTATTGTAAAGATACAACTATCTTTGTGTCCCTATGTTTAACTATCGGAATGATAGATATTTCAATACAATTTGGTCAAGAAGATATTAATTTTTTAGCATCATTACTAAGAGAAAGTGGAGAGATGATGATGCGTATCTATGTGGAGGATTATTCTTGGGATTTGCATTTCAAAGATGATAAAAGTCCTGTAACCAAAGCAGATACTATGTCTGATGATTTTATTCGGAAAGCCTTAGCACAAAGATATCCCGAGTTTCCAATTATATCTGAAGAAGGAGAAAACGAACATTTCGATATCAGAAGTAAATATAGCACATTTTGGCTGCTAGATCCTTTGGATGGTACAAAAGAGTTCATCCACAAGACAGGTGAATTTACAATCAATCTCGCTTTGGTCCATAATAATCAACCAATGATTGGTTTTATTTATGCTCCATTTACTAAGATGACTTATGTAGGTATCCGTGGAAATGGTTCGATAAAAATAGATCGATATGGTCTTAAAACACCTATGTACGCTTCAACTTTCAGTATGCAGGATGAGGGCATCCGAGTGCTTAAGAGTAGACATGGGATAGACGAAAAAACTCAAGTTTTTATTTCCAAATTACAGAATCCAGTTATTAGCACAAGAGGTTCTGCTTTGAAGTTTGTAGCCATTGCTGAAGGGGAGGCAGATTATTATCCGAGAATGATTAACATTATGGAATGGGATACAGCTGCAGGCCAAATCTTAATTGAAGAAGCTGGAGGAAAGCTCATTGAAGCTGCTACAGGAGAGCCGCTGAAATACAATACACCTTCGATGCGTATTCCTTATTTTATTGCAATGGGTAGGGTAATAAATGAATAAAAGAAACGATATCACACCTTATATCGCAGTGAAGGATGGAGCACTAACCATTGCAGCTTGTGTCACAGCATTACAACAGGTCTTTGAAACGGTCATAGTGGGAGTTGACACCAATACAAAAGATAATACTGAAGAGATTTGTAGGAACCTCGGTGCAGTGGTGATTCCCGTCACTTGGACTGGGTTCGCACAAACCAAAAATTTCATTGCGGCACAGGCCAGCACCGATTGGGTATTGAGTATGGATGCAGATGAAGTATTGAATCAGGAACTGATGGAAAGTCTCTTTCAGGTGTCGCTACAGCCCAATGTTCAGTATGCCTTTAATAGGATGTCATACGTAGGTACTGTGGCTTTTAGACATAGCGGATGGCACCCCGATTGGGTGACAAGGTTGTATAACAGATATGATGCAAAATGGAATACAAATCTTGTTCACGAAGGATTAATGACAGATCAATTAGCGCATGTCGTGAAATTGAATGGTTTAGTGCATCACTATTCTTACACCGATTTTGATCAAGTCTATACCAAATTTGACATTTATGCTAGATTGCGGGCAATGGAATGGACAAAAAGCGGCAAGAAACCGTATTTTATAAAAAAATTATTCGGACCGACATTCAGATTTTTTAAAACATTTATCTTGAGACGTGGATTTTTAGATGGATCCAACGGACTCAAACTAGCTAAAGCTGAATATTGGCTCAAGAGGAAGGAGATGGAATATTTTGATAAACTCCAGAAATGAAATCACAAATCTTTAACATAATAATCACCATTGTTTATCCTGATAAGGATAGCGCTTGTGATAAGCATCTGCTATCATCATAGATAATTGATATTTGAGTTGGTCTAGGTTTTCTTTATCCGTGGCGGAAATCATAATGACATCAGCATTATATATTTCAGTAAATTTTTGTTTAAGGGATTGTAGTATTTCCTCTTTTCCTTCATCGGATAATAGATCATCAAAATATCGCTGACGGAATAGATCTACCTTATTAAATATCATCAAAGTGGGCTTTTCAGCGACACCAAGCTCATTCAATGTTTTTATCACAGTTTTGATATGATCTTCGTACTGTGGATGTGAAACATCCACTACATGTACCAAAATATCACTTTCTCTCACTTCATCCAAGGTGGACTTAAAGCTCTCTACTAGATGGTGTGGCAACTTCCGAATGAAACCTACAGTGTCTGACAATAAAAATGGTACATTATCCCAGACAACCTTGCGCACGGTGGTGTCTAGAGTAGCAAACAATTTGTTTTCTGCAAAAACTTCTGATTTGCTCAATACATTCATAAGTGTGGACTTACCAACATTGGTGTAACCTACAAGAGAAACACGTATCAATTCGCCTCTATTTTTTCTCTGTGTTTGTACCTGCTGATCTATTTTCTCTAGACGCTTTTTCAACAAAGAGATTTTGTCTCTTACAATCCTACGGTCTGTCTCGATCTCCATCTCACCTGGACCGCGCATACCGATACCGCCTCGTTGTCGCTCGAGGTGCGTCCACAATCCGCGGAGGCGCGGTAATAGATATTGCATTTGTGCGAGTTCCACTTGTGTTTTTGCTTGTGCTGTTTGTGCTCTCTCAGCGAAAATATCCAGAATCAAAGTACTTCTGTCTACAATCTTGACCTTGAGATATTCTTCAAGAAAACTATTCTGTTTTCCACTAAGGTCAGCATCAAAAATCACAAGGGTGATGTCTTCGTGATCTTCGATATATGCTTTTATTTCATCTAATTTTCCAGGGCCAACAAATGATTTTACATTAGGATGAGGAAGTCTTTGGGTATAAACTTTTTCAGTGAGTGCGCCTGCTGTAGTTGCTAGAAATTCAAGCTCGTCAAGATGTTCTAATACTTGGGCTTCAGAATCCTTTTCTGTAATGACAGCCACAAGCACGCAGTACTCAACAGTTTTATTTATACCAGTTTTTTCTGTCTTTCCTACCTTCCACGCATCACTCATAAGAAAATCACTTTTTTGTATATCAAAATCCAAACATATTACCTATAAGAAGGTTTTATTCCATTGTAAAATAAATAAAATGCATCCCTACACGCCAAACCTTGTTTTCACTGTTTTACTTTTTATTTTACCTATCTGGGATTATTTTTTTCAAGATGGTAATCCAAGTGTAGGCTTGCTTCCACTTTTGCCAGCAGTTATATTATTAGCACTCAATAACGGTGTAAAATATGACCTTTTAGCACAAACCAAGGCTGCTGCATGGACATTATTATTGACAATGTTGGTGATATTTTATGCATTGTGGACACACAACACATCTGATGGTGCATGGAAATGGGAGTACACAGCCTTATTGCTTTTTGGCATTGTAGTATTTATACTTCAATTGATCCACATTTATCATTTGAGTATAAAAGTGGTTGTAAGTAAAGCACGTAAGCAATAATAATACACTTCAATTTATCAATACACTACTACTTTCCTGACTGACTTTTTAGCATCTGCAGTGGTGATGGACAGTAAATATATGCCTGGCGAGAGCCCCGCCACACTAAAGGATGTATCGGTTTCATCAACGGACTTACTTAGTACTTGCCGACCAGAAATATCATGCAGCCAGATTTGGTCTATTGGGATATCAGGCGATCGAAGATACACCACATCATGGGCAGGATTGGGGTAGAGTGAAAGGTGGACGTCATATGTGAGTTGATTTAATCCATTTAAAATCTCTCCTTTTTCATTGATTCTGAC
The DNA here is from genome assembly GCA_041392785.1 of Saprospiraceae bacterium. Classification (GTDB taxonomy): domain Bacteria; phylum Bacteroidota; class Bacteroidia; order Chitinophagales; family Saprospiraceae; genus OLB9. The sequence goes on along the minus strand of JAWKLK010000005.1, from coordinate 262,115 downwards.
CATCATGGTGCTAAAATAAATGGCATTTATGTCAAATTCTGATATTTTATTGCTCTCATCAAGTTCCAAACCTCTTTCGACCAGATGTAAAATATAAATATCATCTTTTAAATGCATAATATTATACACACCTGCAAACGTAAGCGTATCTGTGGGTACAAACTCTTTTATTAATAGTAATGAATCATCTGGTGTGGATAAAAAGACATTTAAAGTACTGTAATAATCTGGAAAAGGATCGTCGTTTTTTGCTTTCATTTTGCCATGCAAAAAATATATAGAATCAGTATTCTCCAAACGTATTGGTTTGAAATTGTCGAGGGTAATCCTATCTTTGAATGGAATTTTCCTAAGCATATTGCCGTCAAAATCAAAGATATAATATTCTGCATAAAGATCTTCAAAATTGGAAGTGTTTCGTCTATCAATAAAGCAGATTTTTCTAGCATTGATATCTATATGATCTATTATCAGGTTTGCGGGAGCATAGTCAAAAAGGAAATCAGATTCAATACACTTATATTCTTCAAGGTCAGGACTTAAATACCTAAAGAATAATTTATTCGGATCTTGATATAATTCAATCGCCAAAATAGTGTCTTTGTGTATGAGTTTAGCAAGAAATGATATGGCATATTTCTTAATGGGTAAAGTGGTTTCTGCAATAAATTTTCCGGTGGAATCCAAGGTAGTACTATAGTACTTTAAATACGTTATTGAATCTTCTAAAAATCGAATGTACTTTAAGTTTTCATTATTATGGTAGTATAAGCTTCGATCGAAAGGATAAGATGTTAATACAAAAGCTGTCGTGTCATCAAAAGGTCTGTGAAAATTTGAAATAAAATCTCCTGTGGCAGCAGTGAGTTCGGTTTTTTGAATGATGACATCATCATACACAAATAATTTCTTATCCGTACCTTTTCTAATGAGACTCCAGACTATGAGTTTATCTCCTTGGATATACAAGTTCACTATCAATTGTTGGTGCAATCCTTCAAACATACCCATAGAGTGATCCCATATTAGCTTACCAGATGCGACGTCTCGACATTCTATGTAGCTACCAATCCACTTTCCAATAGCACCATTCTGTTTAAAAACGGTGTAAAGACGATTGTCATGTATGAACGGCTTGACTTGATAAGATCCATTAAAATGATTATAGCCATTCAAACTATCCCCTATGATAGACATATCTGACGTGGTCTCATACCAGATAGGGGTAAGACCATCATAAACTATGGGCATATAAGGCCTTTGTGGCATGTAATTTTGACTTGCACCTACACCAAAAAAAGTGATAGTAATTAATGATAAAAGAAAGAGTTTCATATTGAAAAAGGTATTTTTTAATAAGGAAGGGAGCCGTATGACGCACTCCCTTCAAATATCGAATTATAATCTTGCACATGCTGGAAGACAGATATTACTATCGTAATACCCTTCTGGACAATTTACTGGTTTCATTATGCATGGTCTAGCGTTTATTATAGTTGATTCTCCTAAAGTTGCGATTCCATCTTTCCAAATAATTTCTGTGCTTCTAATGCAGCAAGATTCACCGCAAATAGTATGATATAAATTGAATGTGGAATTTCGAGAACCATCCCCCGATCTCAGTTTATCCCCTCCATCTTCATAAACCAAATGTTTGCATAGAGTGTGACAGCCTGTCTCAATCCATTGGAAGGCATTTGTGGTACTTGGCAAAGCAACATTTGAAACAATATAATCTTGAATTAATAATGTAATTTGCCTATAGAAATCATTATATGCAAGATTTGCCTGTAAAGTTTGCCCATGGGTCCAGAATTGATTCCAAACCTGATTTTGATCATTACATGCTGCAGAAGAAGTGAAGACAAAAGACATGTCTCTAACAGAAACAGAATTTGGGCATATTTCAATAGAATATGTGGCAATTATTTCACACCCATTTATTATGTATGACCTTGTTTCAACCATTGTAAATGGAGTTTCGCAACTTCTCCAATCACAAATATTTCTAACTTCAGTATTGTCATTAGTGATAGGCACATTTTCTTCAGATTGCTTTCCACAGGAGATAAGGAATAAAAGTAGCATTGGTACGGCGAGGAATGTCAGTTTTGGAAAAAAATTTCCGACGGTAAAGGTTAAGGGGTTAGAATTTTTGTACTGTTTTTGTACTGTTTTTGTACTGTTTTTGTACTGTTTTTGTACTGTTTTTGTACTGTTTCATAAGAATTTGTTTTTTTAAATAAATTAATACAACAAATATAAGTATTAAAATATAATTAACAAATTATTTAAAAACTATTCTACAAAAAAAATTAAAATTTGTTTTTTTAAATAAGGAAGGGAGCCAAGCAATAAGTTTAAAAGATTGAATTTTATAATTTTTAAATATACAATCGAATATACAATCGCTAATAAACAAAAATCCTGAAATAAATTCCAAAAAATGAATACATAATTAATATTTTAATGGTAATATACCAAGGAAAATTAAATCGAATGGTCTCAATACACTACTACTTTCCTGACTGACTTTTTAGCATCTGCAGTGGTGATGGATAGTAAATATATGCCTGGCGAAAGCCCCGCCACACTAAAGGATGTATCGGTTTGATCAACGGACTTACTTAGTACTTGCCGACCAGAAATATCATGCAGCCAGATTTGGTCTATTGGGATATCAGGCGATCGAAGATACACCATATCATGGGCAGGATTGGGGTAGAGAGAAAAGTGAATGTCTGCGTATGTATTGTGGGTTTTAGATATAATGCCAAGTGATTCTCGATCCACCACCATGTAACTGTTTGCGTAGCTGTTAAAATCAAACTCATATCTTAAGATATTATTATTATAATAATACGAACCTTCAATCAACATAATGAGAATTTTGCCATCTTCCAATGATTTTGTCCAAATTGGAACGGCAAGTCGCAAGCTGTCAGTAGGCGTAAAAGAAGCCAAAGTGATGTCATTATCTTCGTCGAGTTTTTTATTTACGCTAAGAATATTTATTAATGTATTATCGGGAAGGTATTTGGGTGTATATTCCATATTAATGATTTCATCGCTCTTCTCCCAATCAATTGGGAAAAATGAATCAGTATAAAAATTTTTGAGATTATAGGTGTAATCGATTGAGCCGTCAAAATTAAAACTATACACTTCGTAATAGATGTCCGGCCAATGAGCATTGCGCAAGTTGAAAAAAAGAATTTTTCTTTTGTCATAGGACACACCGTTCACAACAAAATTTATAGGAGGATGGTCAAAAGGATAGGTCGTCTCTGTAGCATAGTATTGCCTCATATTTGGTGATAAATACCGAAACCAAAGGCTGGCGCTGTCTATCTCCAAGATTAGGAGCGTATCAGGGTGGATCTGGACAGAGCTAAAAATGTTTTGAAAATTAAGGATGGAATCTTTTGACAATACTTTTCCATTTGTATCGAGGAGATAACTATTGATATAGGTCTCAAAAAGGGTGGTTTGGTGGTCATAATTGGTTTGAAGATAGCGAATGTGGTCCCCTTCAAAATAAAATTTATCTGTTAGCCCTAAATCACCATGATAGGTAATGATTAGGTCATCTTTTTCGTCTCCATTTGGGAAAGAGTGGGAGAGTAATTGTCCAGTGTCGAGATCGTAGGTTCTAGTGCTTAAGACCACATTTAAATTCTTAATCGTCACATGGTCAATGCAAGTTTCACCTGATTTACATCGCACTCCTATTACAACAAGTTTTTCATCTCTGATGGCCATGTTACGTGGGATTTCTACTGGCTCACCATCAAGCAAACCATACCTCTGTCTCCATACCATCTCTCCAGTGTGAATATTTCTACATTCTACATAGCCACCCACTAATCCATACATGTTATTTATAAAAAATGCCGTATAAATTTTGTCTCCATGAATGATTGGATCTAATTTAAAAATCGGGCGAAAATGGGAATATCCATCTAATCTATCATCTATCACCGTACTATCATAAAAGGTCTCATACCAATCGATTTTTAAATTAGAAAATTGGAGTTGTTCATAAGGTCGATGAGGGTGATCTATTTGACTTGATACATTAAGGCAAATGCAGCCAAATAATAAAATTAACAAAATGTTTTTCATACATTATTATTTTAAGGTTAAGAGGGAATTGCTGTAAGCATTCCCTCTTAACATCATACTAAATTATAACCTCGCGCATGCGGGGTCGCATATATTTGGATTGGTTATACCATCACAATTGAGTGGAACAGGATCACAATTTCCACCTTCATAAATTACTGCTGTTTCCTTAATCCATTTATCATCTATTAATGCTGCATTGGTGGATCGTATGCAGCAAGAAATGCCACATTGCACCTGAGAAAGTTCAAAGAAGGAAGGATTTTCTTCATCTTTGATTTCCTTTGCACAGAGGGTATGACAGCCTGTTGCAATATAATGCAATGTTACAGTGTTGCCTCCATTGTGAGTTTCTAAAATATGATCTTCAATCATGAAAGATAGTTGCTTATACAACTGATTAATTGATTCATTGGCAGTTTGGCTCATTCCGTTCAACCAGTCCAGATTCCAAATCTGTTTTATACTCTTGCATGCACTAGAATTGTCCATGTTATAAGTCATATCGCGAATGATATACCTATCAGGATTGTGACAATACCATTTTTTATAGCTTACATATATGGTACATCCATTTATAACATAAGGTTCATTATTAATAATTTCCAAATTTGAAAATGAACAAGGAAATTTATTATGATCGCAAAATTCAGTTATATTTCTAACTTCAGTATTGTCATTAGTGATAGGCACATTTTCTTCAGATTGCTTTCCACAAGAGATAAGGAATAAAAGTAGCATTGGTACGGCGAGGAATGTCAGTTTTGGAAAAAAATTTCCGACGGTAAAGGTTAAGGGGTTAGAATTTTTGTACTGTTTTTGTACTGTTTTTGTACTGTTTTTGTACTGTTTCATAAGAATTTGTTTTTTTAAATTAAATAATACAACAAATATAAGTATTAAAATATAATTAACAAATTATTTAAAAACTATTCTACAAAAAAATTAAAATTTGTATTCTCAATAATAAAAAGACCTAAAACATTTCATTCTCACCCACTGTTATCGTACCCATATTCTTGTCTTATGTCTGCATACTATGTGTTGCGAATCATAATCATCACTTTTGGCGGATTTTTACTACCGTTGGATCAAGATTTCGGAGCACAAAAGCCGATGAACTTGTATAATAACGTAGACACTGTGGATTCTATTCCCTTGACCCTCATCACAGGTAGGTTTGATCCTGCTCAGCATCAAGATTTTGAGATGATTGATACCAAATATGCATCGAAGTCAGGTATGTATTTGCAAAAAGATGCATATCATGCCTTTATCACCATGTATGAAGCCGCAAAAAAAGATGGGATCACTTTAAAAATTCTCTCTGCCACAAGAAATTTTAATGACCAGAAACGGATTTGGGAAAATAAATGGACGGGAAAAACAATCTTATCAAATGGAGAGAATGCTGCAAAGCACTATCCTAGACCTGCGGACAGGGCAAAAAAAATATTGGAGTTTTCGTCCATGCCGGGCACATCAAGGCATCATTGGGGTACAGACATAGATCTGAATGCATTGAATAATGGATGGTTTGAGACTATACATGGGAAAAAAGTGTATCAGTGGCTGCAATTACATGCTTCAGAATTTGGGTATTGTCAGCCTTATAAAGCGAAGTCAGCTTATAGACCGACAGGATATGAGGAAGAAAAATGGCATTGGACTTATATGCCAATCGCTGGACGAATTACAACTCAAATAGGAAGATCATTTTCAGACAATCAAATTGTAGGATTTGAAGGATGCGAAACTGCTAAAGATATTCAGATTGTCGCCACCTTTATGTTAGGAATAGATCAAAGTTGCAAAAGGTAATATGTCTGAAATATCTCAGTCCCTTAAGGTAGATACTTCGTTGAAGGCTATTTTATTATTAGCAGTACCTATCAGTTTATCTAAATTTATTCCAGAAGTCAACTATCTTATCAATGCGTCATTCTTAGGCCATCTAGGGACTGTTGAGCTAGCTGCATTAGGGATTACAGGCGTGTACTATCTTATATTTGGTGCCATAGGATATGGGATGAATAGTGCTATTTTATCCATCATGTCACGCAAGGCAGGAGAGGAAAACAGAACAGAGATGCGCTCTTATTTGGGACATGGGATGCTTTTGTCAGTTGGGCTCGCCATTGCAGCTATTCTGCTTACATATAGCTTATTTAGACCATTTTTACATCTGATAAACCTTAATGAGCATGTCATAGATTTATCCTCTGATTTTATACATATCCGCATATTCGGATTGCTATTCATGTATGCCCTAAACATACAGATCTCCTACCTTATCAGTATGCAGCGTACTAATTTTTTAATAGCCATTGCCCTTATTGAGTCAACAGTAAATGTCGCCTTGGATTATGGATTGATATTCGGAAACTTTGGATTGCCAAGGCTTGGATTTACAGGTGCTGCTTGGGCATCAGTAATAGCTGAAATAGTTGGTTTATTGACAGTTTACATAATACTACGGGTATCAGTCAAAGAAAAAATGTACGACTTCAAGGTATCTTATGAGAAGTTAAAAACGGCTTTAAAACTGGGTTTTCCTTTGATGAGTCAATATGCTATTAGCACAGGATCTTGGTGGATATTTTTTCTGATGATCAGCAGACAATACAGCGTCACAGATCAAGCAATTTCGCAAGTGATGCGAAATTTTTTTGGGTTAAGTGGCGTGTTTACTTGGGCTTTTGGCTCAGCGACAAACACTATTGTGAGCAATCTTATAGGACAAGGCAGGGAAGAGCAAATATTTCCTATCTTAAAGAAAATTCAAAGTATATCATTAGGGGGCGTATTGATATATCTGCTTTGTGTTAATATTTTTTCTTCATCATTTCTCACTGTTTTTGGACAAGGTGTTGATTTTGTGGATGGGGCATTGACACCTATGAGAATAGTGTCGTTAGCCATTATCATACAGACTTTTGGCGTGATATGGTTGAATGGTGTGGTGGCTACGGGAATGACAAAATTGGTGTTTTGGATAGAATTTGCAGGAATTTTAGCTTATTTGGTATACATCTATATTGTAATAGATGTGCTAAGGTTGCCTTTTCCGATTGCTTGGATGAGCGAATGGCTATATTGGACAGTCATGGTTGGCCTTAGTGTTTGGTATTTGAAGAGGGGAAATTGGAGACAAGGGCTAAATTTTTATTAAAAAAGTTGAAATAAATCTGAAAAATCCTATTACCTTTGCATCCGCAATTTAAAGATACTTATCTGAAGATTTGCCGGGCCTATAGCTCAGTTGGTTAGAGCATCTGACTCATAATCAGGAGGTCCCAGGTTCAAGTCCTGGTGGGCCCACCCAATTTAAAAACCCTTAGTCTTAATTGATTAAGGGTTTTTTGTTTTATGGCTGTTTATCAATGTGTTATGTGAAAATGAATACAATACCAAGAATTCCAATCATAAGACATAAAGGCGAAAAGTATTTGCTGTCCAATTGACCAAAGTGGGTATGTTTTATTTTTTTAAAAAATCCTATATAAGTAAAATCTCCGATAGCTCGAAGCAAAAAGATGCAAGGGATGACCCATCCAATCAGATTTGCACTCCATTTTGGGATTGATATTTCGCTAAAATATTCCAACCTTGTCAAGTAAAATAGAGCCATTAATAGCAATCCAATTCCGACACTGACAGTTGTAAATTTGCTTGGGTCAAATATTTTTTCACCTTCGATATTGGTTGGTATCGATCCTCCTAAACCCCAACTGCCACCAAAACTCCAATAGAAATGCATCCCTGCTAATCCAATAAATAATAGAGATAAAACTGTGGCTAACACCTATATATGGTTTGATTAATGTTTATAAATGTCGTTCTGCATGATAACTGCTACGAACCAGAGGTCCGCTTTCTACAAAAGAAAAGCCTCTCTTCATACCTTCTAATTGATAAAAGGCAAAGATATCAGGATGCACAAATTCCGCAACATTGATATGCATTTTTGTGGGTTGGAGATACTGCCCAATGGTCAAAACATCGCAGCCATGGTGTGCAAGATCATCCATGATTTCTAGTACTTCTTCTTTTGTCTCACCCAATCCTACCATAATACCTGATTTGGTTCGCTTACCTAAATCCTTGGTGCGTTGTATTTGTTCTAGAGACCTTTCATATTTGGCTTGTGGTCTCACCAATCTGTATAATCTTTTGACTGTCTCCATGTTATGTGATACAACTTCTTGACCACCGTCTACCATTCTTTCAAGGGCTGACCAAGTGGATTTTACATCCGGAATCAATGTTTCGATAGTTGTTTGTGGTGATTTTTGTTTAACTTTTACTACCGTCTGATACCAGATTTCAGCGCCCCGATCGTGCAGCTCATCCCTATTCACGGAAGTTATGACAGCGTGTTTTACCCGCATGAGAGCAATGGCATCAGATACGCGATCAGGTTCATCGGTGTCATATTCGGGAGGCCGCCCAGTTTTTACGGCACAAAAAGAACAACTTCTGGTACAAACATTGCCTAGAATCATAAAAGTGGCTGTTCCCGCACCCCAACATTCTCCCATGTTTGGGCAGTTACCACTTTGACAGATGGTATGTAATTTATGTTGATCGACAAGATTTCTTACACGTCTATAGTCTTCTCCGATGGGCAATTTGACCCTCAGCCATTCAGGCTTTCTTTTTTTCTCTTCCTGAGAAGGTATGATAGGAAGCTCAATCACTTTTGCTTAATTTTGTCTCTGACCAAACTCCATACTTACATAAAAGTTTATGAAGTAAGGCTTATTTTTGATTTGCTCGGTCTCTACCATAATAGGAATTTTTCTAATATATAGATCGGAAGTGATACCCAAATACAGGGATTTTAGTGTTTTGTCGAAAATTCCTGTGGTCACCATCATTCCCAATTTGCCATGTATTCCAGGGACAACTTTGATTTCTCCCCACCCATATCCTGAGTTACTTCGTCCCAAAATAGAATTATAATCCAAGAATTTAGTGGTATTGGTATTGGTATATTTTTCTGATTTTATAGTGTATAAACTGGCATTGGTTTCTTCTCTATAGACTAGATCTAAGTAATAAGGCCGCAATAGACCCAATGTTCCGCCTGTCTCCCATTCATAACCTAAGATAACGCCTCTTCTTTTTGCCTTTTCAGTTAAATGCTTCTTAACTCCTTTTCCAATCTTGAGAGAATAAAAATAATTTTGCTTGCCGTATTTAAATGATTTTGATATGGTGCCGATGAGTTGAATATTCTTATTTTGACTTGACTCGCGGCTATCTTTGAGATAATCGAATTCAAAGTGCGTGAAAGTTGTTTTATAATACGTTTTAATTTTACCCTTTCGGAATCCGATACCATATCCATAGGTATTCCATTGCGCAAAGCCGGATATTTCTTTTCTGTAAATGATACCTTTTTGATCACTTACAGCTTTTTTGGGTTGAAATGACACTTGACCTTGTAATGTACCTCCATACAATACAAAATACAAAATGCTGGATATAATTATTACTGACCGCATCAATTCTTTGATCAAATACAAAGATAAGAATTATAGTCAATAGATGCCTCCAGAATAATGATTTATATACTTTGATATCCTAAATTAATAGAATCATTTGGGTATTTGTAAAACTGCAACCTTTACAACAGAATTGTGACACAAATTAAGCAGATTTCTTCATAAAAATGAAAGGTATAATTCCATATTTTGATGGAATTATACCTTTCATTTAATCTTTTATTTTTACATTTGAAATAACATCCAGTTCAGCACCATTGGAGAGTACCACCGTATTAACACCCTCTGCTTTCAGTAGGGAAACATCTTTAAGGGTCAAATTACCAGCGTTTTTAAGCGTTGAGACTGTGGTGTGTGCAGATGGCAAAAAGTATAAGCCTTCGATATAAACTTCTTTGTTCACTGTCCCATTGATCCATAGTGTTGGTTGGTCACTGCCAATATAATCAATGTAGATGTTTTGTCCAGGATCTGCTATAATGGCTAATTGTTTATTGATGGTCATAGGCGTACCGCTGAAGACAATAGTATCATTGGCAAGCGATGAAGATATTCTGATAGTATCACCATCTACAGCACATCCTATAGCATTAGCGAGACTGCCTGTACCGTTGCTCTTAGTATGATCAACAGTGAGCCTGCAAGGATTTGTAAGACAAACTCTCATTTGCCAGTTATTTAGCTGCGCATTTGGTTCCGATGTGTTGACAAACATGGTCCAGTTTCCGAATACTTCTCCTCCCTCGATACCAGATAGTGCGTTGGATGGTCTGTATGTCAGCCCGTCTTCTGGGGGACAAGGCCAAGAAACTACTGCAGCTTCATCATCAAAATTAATGTCATATCCTGTTCCGATTTCTTTGCCACAGATATTATGCCAGAGTATCAAGGTCGAATTGGTTGGCGACGCCAAGTTGACACTCATGCCCTCTGTTTCATTTTGCAAACCATTTACGTCAAGGATGTTCAAATCTGCCAAAATGCCTCGGTCTGTAATCGGGAGTGTAGAAGTGATTATTCCGTTTACAGGTGTTGCCGGTACATTCTCAGTAGGGTACAGCCAGCACGGTTCTATTTTAAAATTGAAGGTACTACTCCATGGTGATTCGCCACAATCATTCGTAGCTTTTACACGCCAATAATATACATTATCTTGATAAAGGGCATTTTGAAATGTGTAGCTATTTGCTGTGAGTTGAGTGGTTACTATTTTATCTGTAAATTGGTTGTCATTAGCCACCTCAAGTTCATAAGTCAACGAAGGCTCTGGTTGTGACCAAGATAGTGTAGGTATTGGGGTAATATAAGTTGCATTATTTGATGGACTTATTAATGTTGGTGCAGATGCGGCGGGCTCAATGGTGATAGGAATTTCTACGTCATCGCTTATACTGCCGTTAGTGCCTGTCACTGTCAAAATATAGGAACCAGCCGCAGCAGTGCCAAAATCTATGGACAACGTTGATGTTTGTGATGGATTCATCAATGTGCTAGATAAACTTGTACTAGCACCTGTAGGAAGTCCTGAAACTGTAAGCTGCACATTGGAAGAAAAACCATTAACTGGAACAACACTGATGGTACTAGAATGTGTTGTTCCAATACAATCAGAAATTGATGTTGGGTTTGCTGCTAGAGTAAAGCTGGGTAATACGGCATTAATAGTTATATTGGCATTATTCACATCCAAAAATACATTACCTACAGCCTTCACCATGATACGGCCTTGTGAAGTAACCACATTAGGCACTGTGATCACAGCCGAGCCATTGTTTGGTACACTTGAAACAATAGATGACCATGTAATACCACCGTCTGGAGAAAATAGTATTTCTACATTTGAGCAGCTGATTGGTGATGCCGTCGTATTGGCTACGTTCCATGTAACGGTTTGACTCGTACCAGCGCTCCAAGTAACTGGAGATCCTTGAGAAGTGATGATGAATGGTCCTGCAGCGGCAACGGTTGTAACAGTGATATTTATTTCTGAGTTACATCCAGCTACGCCTGTAAAATCTCTTGCAACACCTCTAAAGTTGAGCGTTCTACCTATTGATGGTACAACTTCCCATGTATTACTAGTACTGCCTGTTAGGATGGTATTCATATTCGGAAAATACCTTGTGGGTGAGGTTGTTGGAGTAATGCTTCTAAACACAGGGCCATTAGTATTAGTTGATGCTGGCGGCATTGTTTGTGATGGGTTTGAATAAGCATTCATTTGATCCCATGCATAGTATAAATCATCGTCTTCAGCATCTGTGGCTTGGAGTGTCAGAGCGAAGGCTGTCGATTTTGGTATAGAGTAATTAGATTGGCTAGTGATAGATGGCGCTGTATTGTTGAAAGTACTTACTATTTGATCACAGTTTCCCCCATTTCCTAAAAGAAAAGTTTTTATTTCATCTACACTTTTGGCATGAAAATAGGCATCACTATTGTCTTGTACATTAGGTGTGCAAATACCTGCATATCCCATAATAGTTGAAGCACTACCAGGTTCCATAGCCGTAGCATTGTTTCTATTACAGCTGTTATATTGTGTATGATTTGCTTTAAATTGATGACCCATTTCATGGGTGACATAGTCAATGACAAAAGGATCACCAACAGGTGCAGGTCTGCCTGTATACCCTTGCGCTTTGCTATTCGATGAACACACTACTCCAAGACCTGCGATACCACCATCACCTGTACCAAAGACGTGCCCAATATCATAGTTGGCAGAACCGATTACATTCGTACAGTTAGTTTGGTTTGCTGAAAGGTCAGAACTACCTCCAGTATTAGAATAATTATCTGATGTAAAATAAAAAAGAAGGTTTGTATTATTAACAAGAATGAGTCGGACAGCCAACTCTGCTTCATATACTTCATTTACTCTGTTGATGGCATTTGTGACGGCAGTCATTACAGTCGCCTGGGTACCACCATGGTATGCCGAATATTCTATGGTAGTAGCTTGTGCCAAGCGATAAGATCTAAGTTGGCAATCTCCAATCCTCAAGCTATTGTGCTCACGTACTTCTTCACTAAGTTCTACATTACAAGTCCAATTACCCAGATTAGGATAGTCATGTTTAAAATACACAATTCGTTCATCAGATTGAAACCTTCCAGCATAATCGATAAAGGTCTTTTTCCCAACCTGATTAATCACAGCCCTAAATCCTTGTGCGCCGTAATCGATACGAATGCGCGCCAACCCATCTATAGTTGATACACCATAAAAGGTTTTGATTTCGCTGAATTTGGCTTTTAGTTCTGACTCCATCATATCATATTCCACAATTTTGAAATCATGCAGCATTCCATCAGCAGTAGGTACGGTCAATACGGTAGTAGAGTTACGTACATCAACATCATTTTCATGTGGTGCGGACCACAAAATAGATTTACAATATGCATCATCGATGTGATACAATTTAAACTTTAATGGTTTAAAATCATAAGATTGAACATCGGAATTCTCTCTCAATAAAGACCAATTTTGCCCATTAAGCACAGAAATTGACAGCAGAAAAACTACTGTTTTAAAAAAAATTTTCATGGATAATAATATTGTGATGCAAAAATATTTAAAAAAGTGATTTTTACCATTTATTAATTTGGTTTTTAAAAAAATCACTTAAAGTTTTAATCGAAGAGATCAATAGAAAACCATAGAAAGCATCTTCAATGGGGATGGTGCCTACCCTTAGTCCAATATGATGATCTGGATTATACCAAACTACAGGTTCTTCAATACCACTACCTGTCAGTATTCCATTTACAATCAAGAAAAACGGTAAGACAAAGATGTAGAAGTAAAAATGTGATGTAATGTTATACATAAATAATACCGTTAATGAAAAGTAGAGACTTAGAAGTGCAAATGTGACCGTTGTATAAAGTCTTGAAAGTAAATAATGGTCAATATTATACAAGTTGCTAGTGCGAAAATTGTTGTGAGGTACTTGGCTTTATTTTTGAAGTCGTGGTAGCAAAATGGGTATAATATAAAATACAAAAAGACTACAGTAAGGAATGATAAAAAAGAATAAAATTTCTTCAATAGGCAAATACAGAAATTTTATTCCGGAAATATATTTATCATTAAATCCCCAAACTTTCCATGAAGTGAAAAGACTATCCCAAATCAAAAAAGGGATGGCCACAATAAATATTGAAGGTATTACAGACCTCCACTCTTTATAAAATGGATGTTTTGGATAAAAACTAGCTATAAATGGAATAAAAAATGATCCAATCAGGATATAGGCATACAAGTATTGACTTTCCATCAATTATACTTGCGAAAATATTTCAAAGGCACGAATAGCATGCCAAAACACTCACCTTCTTCCTTGTCTATGTGTTTGTGATGTACTTTATGGGCTTTGCGTAAAGCTATGAAATAGTTATTCTTCGTTTTTGTAAACCACTTGATTCTTTGATGTATCAAAATGTCATGAACAAAAAAGTAGGCAATACCATAAAGAAGAATTCCTAATCCTATAGAAAAAAGAAAATTCAATTCGGGATGTACACCAAAATAAAACAATAAAATGCTTGGTATAGCAAAAATGACAAAAAACAAATCATTTTTTTCAAAAACACCTTGATATCCGGGCTGATGATGATCTTCATGTAAATACCAAAGAAATCCATGCATTACAAATTTGTGCGTGGTCCATGTCACCATTTCCATAATGATAAAAGTAAGGATAGTGGTAAGGATGTATATCAACATAAAGATTTTCTTTTAAATGTGTACACCAAATAAGATTTGAGCAAAATTAATGATTTTTCGTTGTTTGGCACCCTTATTCTTTGAGTCAAAATAGATTTCAAGGAGGATCTCTCTATCTTTTTTAGTAAGGCCAAATAGTATCTATATGCTAAGAAAACACCAAATCTCACTTCAGTAGGTAGCTTTGCTATACCTTGTAGAGCTACATCAAAGTCATGTTTTATTTCATTGATAATAGTCATTTTGCTTTGATGGTCAAAAGTGCCATCTACAATTGACGGAAAGTAACTCCTACCTAAAGTCAATTTGTCATCTTTCATGTCTCGGAGGAAATTCACTTTTTGGAATGCAGAACCTAATTTCATAGCAAAAGGCTTCAGTTCATTAAAATTTTCTTGGTTTCCTTTTACAAAAACCTTGAGACACATAAGCCCTACCACATCAGCAGAACCATAAATATACTCGTTGTATTCATCATTTGTTATATAGTCTTTTTTATATAAATCCTGACGCATACTTTTTAAAAATGGATAAATGAAATCATCTAACCCAAACTGGTGAACCACCTGAACAAAGGAATGTATTATTGGGTTGATACTGATACCATTTTTTAAAGCAAAAGCAAGTTCATCTTCAAGGTTATTGAGCATTTTTTCTTGTTCATATCCATGGAACGAATCAACAATTTCATCAGCTAGGCGTACAAAACCATAGATGCCAAAAATGTGCTTTCTGACAGTGGGTGGCAGCAGGTTTATACACCATGAGAATGAAGTAGAGTACACTTTGGTAAGCTCTTTTGAACATATATATGACGATTGATCAAATAGTGCTTTCATATTTATGGATGGTATTTTTTGATAAGTCCTGCGGCTAATTTGCCTGAAATCAAAGCTGGCGGTACGCCTGGACCAGGTACAGATAGTTGGCCAGTAAAATATAAGTTTTTTACTTTCTTGCTTTTTAATGAAGGGCGCAATACAGCAGTTTGCAATAAAGTATTTGCCAAGCCATAGGCATTTCCTTTATAAGAATTATATACTTCCTTAAAATCCTTTACAGAGAATGTCCTGTAAAATAGTGTGTTTTTCTTTAGGTCATAACCTGTGTGACGCAGTAATCTGTCTGCTAGGATATCATAGTAATGTGTATAAGTGTCCAAATCTTCCTTTAGATCTGGGGCAATAGGAATTAAAAAGATAGCCATTTCTTTATTTGGTGGGCAGATGGTTTTGTCCGTTTTTGATGGAAAACTGGCATAGAACAAGGGTTTTTTAGGCCATTTTGCCTCATCATAGATGGCTGAAGCATGATTGCTAAAATCAACATCAAAAAATAAAGTATGATGTTCCACATTTGGGATTTTTTCGTCTAGGGCTACATAGTAGAGCAAAGATGATGGGGCAAAGGTTTTCTTTTGCCAATAATTTTCAGAATAATTCCGATAATCACTTTCAAATAGAGTCTCAGTATGATAATAATCGGCACCGCTAAGTACCAGATCCGTTTCTATTTGGGTGCCGTTGACTGTGATACTGGTTATCTTATCACCAGTCACGGACATCTTTTGGACATCTGCATTGCAGTGTATTTCCACACCTAAGGAGACAGCCAAAGTTTCGAGACCTTCCACTACTTTGTACATACCTCCTTCTGGATAGTACGTGCCCAAACCAAAGTCTGCCCAATTCATAAAGTTATAAAAAGCAGGTGTATTTTCGGCCTTGGCACCTAGGAATAAGACAGGAAACTCCAATATTTGACGTAATTTTTCATTTTTGAATTTTTTTCTTACTAGCTTAGAGATGGTAGAAAAAAACAAATGTAATTTTTGAACTGTGGCCAGTGTAACTAATTCAAAAATACTCTGTCCAGGTTTATACACCAGATTTTTAATGGCAAGATTATAATTGTTTTCTGCATCAGTTAAAAAAGTTTTCAAGGCATCACCTGCGCCTGATTCTATTTGGTCAAATGTTGCTGCAATGGTATCTAATGAATCTCCAATCAAAATAGCTTCATTGTCAAAAACAACTTTGTAGGCAGGGTTTAATTTAATGAGCTTATAGTAATCTGCTGGCTTCTTGTCGAAATCAGAAAAAAAAGACTCAAATACGTCAGGCATCCAATACCATGTGGGTCCCATATCGAAGGTAAAACCATCTTTAATATATTGAGATGCTCTCCCACCCACGCGTTCGTTTTTTTCAAAAATTGTAACATTGTATCCATGTTTTGCAAGGTAACATGACGCCGATAAAGAAGCTATCCCACCGCCTATTATGCTTATATTTTTAATGGCCGTATTGTTTTGTTTAACAAATATAATAATTAGTTAAGCAAAATGTTGAATTTATTTTTCAATTATTTTGATAAATTCGTATAAATTATTGAATAACAATACTTTGTCACTATCAATATTTTTTTTAATAATATCTGTTCTACGAATGAAAATCAACTTAACATCTTTGGAAGCCAAGCATTTTGATTGGATCTCGATGAGATAATTGTTGACATTTTCGGTGTATGGATGAATAGTTGAATGACATACTAAGGTTGGTTTTTCCACATACTGTAACACATCTACCAATGCATCAATCGGAGTAGTTGGACCTAAAAATATCACGGGTTTATTTCTCAAACATAATTCATAATGTAGAATAAGGAGTCCAATTTCATGTAGTTCATTTTCGGGTAAAAAAAGAATGAATGTTTCTACATTTTCTCCTGCAGCACTGTTTTGGACAGGCACAAGTTTTATGAGATATTGTCTTATCAAATGACTTGCAAAATGTTCGGGTCCAGAGACAATAAGATTAGTTTGCCAATGTGTACCAATCTGATGTAAAAAAGGGATAAGAATTTTTTGAATAATGTCTGAGTAGGATAGATTTTCATGTAGTTTTTCCAAATACCCTAAAAAAGCTTCTCTATCGTATTGTATAGTGCTCAACATTAAGGTATTGATATCTATCTGATGTTCTAAATCTCGATGTATTTCAGACTGAACAATTCGGTGTAGTTCTGCATCAGAATATTCTGCTAGGTGCGATATTTTATATTCAAAATTGAGTAAATACGCTAAACTCAAAATTCTTTGTAAATCCGATAAAGTATAGGTTCTGATATTGTTTTTACCGTGCCTTTCGGGTTTAAACAAACTATATCTTTTTTCCCACGTTCTAATAGTGTGAGCCTTGATACCGGAGAGATTTTCTAAATCCTGAATGAAAAACTTTTGTTTAATCATGGATACTCAATATACACCCACACTTTGAGTTAAAGTTTTATGAGTTTGATGCGATCCATCGCTTTTTTATAATCCCTTTCTTTGATTGTTTCGCGCTTATCAAATGCTTTTTTACCTTGGGCTAAAGCGATTTCTAGTTTTACCAATCCTCTCTCCGAAAAATAAAGTCGATATGGGACTATTGTCAATCCCTTTTCTGTTACCCTTCTCTCCAATTTATTTAGCTCGGATCTCTTCAATAATAGTCTTCTATCGCGGCGCGCATCATGGTTATATACTGTACCATGGTCGTATTCAGCAATAAACATGTTTTTGACAGTTAAATTTTCATGGTCAAAGATGCAATACGCATCAGTGAGATTTGCCATACCCTGACGCAATGCTTTCACTTCTGTACCAGTAAGTACTAATCCAGCTTCAAACATCTGTAAGAACGCGTATTCAAATTTAGCTTTGCGATTTACAATTTCTTTTATGGGTTTTTTATCTGCCATATTTTCTGAAAAGGCAGCAAAGATAAGGAAATTCAAAGATTAACAATTAAAAAGTCATTCAAAAAGGGTAATTTTGGGCGAATTTATATTTTAATCATGTATTGTATCACCGAATAATCAAATATAAAAGGACATTGCTCAAAATGAAAATTTATTTTATGAAATATACATTGTATTTTATATTGACTTTCAAAATAATGCTGATTTGGTCTTGTGTTCCAGATAATAAAGTAAAAGAAACAAAAATTGCTGTAGATATTTCAGATACAGAAGTTAGGCGTATATTGGATTTGCAAGATCAACAAGATAATAGTGCATTATATGGCTATTTCCGGCATGAAAATCCTTCATATCGTTACTTGGCTGTCATGGCTTTTGGTTCAATTCAAGATCCCAAAGCGGCGGACTCACTTTATATTATGTTGAATGATCCGATTTTGGAAGTGCGATCCGCTGCAGCTTTTGCATTAGGGCAATCAGGAAACGTCAAAGCCACTGATAAACTCATTGCAGCTTTTACCGCAAAAGACACCTTGGATATAAATAATACCTTCAATGCAAATATTCTAGAAGCAGTAGGTAAATTAGGCTTATTATCTGATTTAAAATCTTTAGCTACCGTAAAGACATATAGGAGTACGGATACCTTATTGCTTTTGGGTCAAGCCAAAGCAATTTATAGGATGGCGTTGAGAGGTATTTCAGCAGAAGAGGGCACATCTCGCATGGTAGACTTACTCTATACATTTGGAGTCCCGGAAGAGGTAAGACTTTATGCCGCTCATTACTTGGCCAGAGAGAAGAGCACTTCATTGGATTTATATAAAGTAAGGTTAACCGAAGTTTTTGGAAAAGAACAAAATCCCGATATTAGAATGGCATTGGCCACTGCATTTGGTAGGAGCACAGATACTGATTTTCTCACTGCTCTAAAAGCAAAATCTGTCTCTGAACAAGATCATAGGGTTATGTGTAACATTATAAGATCTATCAGTAAGTTTCCTTATTTGGATGTAAAAAATCAGCTGCTTGAGTGGGCAAAAAATGATAATGTACACATCGCAACCGTAGCTGCTGATGCGATATTAAGAAATGGCATCATGGAGGATGTACCTATCTATACTGCATATGATACTGTCACTGTACCTTGGCAGGTGAGGTCTTTGATGAATGGTGCTGTTTTAAATCATACAGCACTTTATTTTACCAAGAGTAAGGCTGCATTTACTGAACGAATCATAAAGAATATTAAAGAATCCAAAAGTGATTATGCCAAGGCTTCTTATATTGAAGCATTGGCATTTGACCCATTTAATTATCCACAATTAATATCATTATACAATACCGAAAAGTCATCATTATTAAAGATCAAAGCCTTAGAAGGTCTTGGGTCGATATTGACAAATAAAAACTTTTTCAGAGCTTTTGGCAATGGATACGGTCAAGTAAAGGCTTCAATGTTACATCTGTTTTTGACGGCTATACAACAAGGTGATCCTGGGGAGATCGCTACAGTTTCTGAAATATTAAAGAATCCTGAGTTGCAGTGGCAGGAATGGATAAAAGATATTTCATCACTTGAATTAGGGCTTCAAAAACTCTCAATTCCGCGCGATCAGGAAGCTTATAATGCACTAAAAAGCGCAATTGAATATCTGAAAGGAGAGAAATTTTCTCCAAAATTTCCTAAATATAATCATCCCATTAATTGGGATTTACTAGCAACGCTATCGGATTCCACTATTGCAGCGGTAAAAACTACCAAGGGATTGATTCGAATTGTTTTACATAAAAATCTTGCTCCAGGCAGTGTTGCTAACTTTATTGCACTTGCAGATTCAAACTATTATAATGGTAAATATTTTCATAGAGTTGTGCCTAATTTTGTGGTACAGACAGGTTGTCCGAGAGGGGATGGATTTGGAGGACTTGATTATACTATAAGGTCAGAGATAGCTCAAATAAATTATAATAATCAAGGTTATGTTGGTATGGCTTCAGCAGGGCCGCACACTGAAGGAACACAGTGGTTTATTACCCATTCACCAACACCCCATCTTGATGGTAAATATACAATTTTTGGCAGAGTTGTTGAAGGTATGGATGTGGTGCAAAAAATAGAAATAGGGGATCAGATCAATGAAATTATCATTGTGAAATAGTGGCAAAATGATGTTCCCACTTTTGGTGCATGTCATGCAATGACTGATTGATCCATTGATAAGCATATTCCTGCATACTTTCACCATCTGTTGATTGGATCGGTGCGCCGAATTTCAAACTTACCACAGTCTTCCATTTTGCAAATTGGTAGGCATATTGGAGCAAGAGATTTGGAATTACCCAAAGATCTTTTTTCGATTTATATTCAATGGTGATAGGGATTAGAGGAAAATTGTGCTCAGCTGCTTCAATAAAAGTCCCTTTGTGAAATGGCAAAGTATTTTTTTCAATTCCTACAGTCCCTTCAGGAAACACCAGCACATTGTACCCTAGTTTTATAATTTCTACCATTTTATATCTAGTAGCAGCTCTACTGTCTTTATTGGAGCGATTTACCCACACTACTCCAGTAAGCTCTGCACCTTTGTTGATGATAGGATAGTCAGCGACTTCAGCTTTGGCAATTACAAAAGCGTCAAGATATCTGCATACTACTATTGGGTCAGCAAAGGATCTGTGGTTACTTACATAGAGAGATGGTATTTTTGACGGTGTTCCCTCCACTTCAATGTGTATATTTAATACAGGTATTGCCCAATATTTCAAATAATTTTTACGCAATTGCAAAGCCCTTTCCTTACTATGAGGAATGAAAAGACAACTAATGCCATATACTAGCATAAACAAAGCCATCCCGCCGAATACAAGGATTGCTCGTAAAATTGAAAGAGGCAATAAGAAATAATTCATTATTCTTTCTCAGCCTTCATTTGCGGAAAGAATAACACTTCCTGTATGGAATTCTGATTTGTCATAATCATGGCAAGTCTATCCATACCTATACCTAAGCCCGCTGTAGGCGGCATACCGTACTCAAGTGCCCTCAAAAAATCTTCATCCAATACCATAGCTTCGCTATCGCCACGTTTGCCCAATTCAAGCTGTTCTTCAAATCTTTTTCTTTGATCTAGTGGGTCATTAAGTTCTGAAAAGGCATTAGCAATTTCCTTTTTGTTGCAAATAGCCTCGAAACGCTCTACGAGACCAGGTTTTGTAGGATGTCTTTTGGCCAAAGGAGACATTTCTACAGGATAATCTGTAATAAAAGTAGGTTGAATAAGGTTGCCTTCACATTTTTCCCCAAAAATCTCATCAATGATTTTACCCTTTCCCATCGTATTATCTACATGTATCTGCATCTTACGGGCTGTATCACGGAGCTCATTTTCATCCATTGTACTGATGTCAACTCCAGTATAATGTTGTATGGCTTCATACATGGTAAATCTCTTCCAAGGTCGCTTAAAATCTATAATGTTTTCGCCTACTTGTACTTGTGTAGTGCCATGAATATCTATGGCTACTTTTTCTACCATTTCTTCTACCAGATTCATCATCCATTCGTAGTCTTTAAAAGCTACGTATAACTCAATTTGTGTAAATTCAGGATTGTGAAATCTGCTCATGCCTTCATTGCGAAAGTCTTTGCTGAATTCATACACTCCATCAAAACCACCAACAATAAGACGTTTTAGATAGAGTTCATTGGCAATTCTGAGATACAACTTCATATCCAGAGTATTATGGTGTGTTGTAAAAGGCCTAGCCGCTGCACCACCATACAAAGGCTGTAGTATAGGCGTTTCTACTTCCAAATATCCCTTTTCATTTAGATATCGTCTTATAGAATTATACATGATTGTACGCTTTTTGAAAGTATCTCGTACTTGAGGGTTGACTATCAAGTCAACGTACCTTTGGCGATAGCGTTGTTCAGGGTCCGTGAAAGCATCGTGTACTTTGCCAGAATCATCTACCTTTACCACAGGCAAATGCCTTAATGATTTTGACAAAACTTTGAGTTCAGTGACATGGATGGTACATTCGCCCATTTGTGTATAAAAAGCATAACCTTTGATACCGATAAAATCCCCCAGATCCAACCACTTTTTAAATACATCATTGTACATCGTCTTATCCTCACCTGGACATATCTCATCTCTTGATATATAAATCTGTATTCTGCCCGTACTGTCTTGGAGCTCGCCAAAGGAAGCTTTGCCCATAATTCTTCTTGACATCAAGCGACCCGCCATGCTGACATTTTGGTATGTAGTGTCATCGGGCTTGAATTGATCTTTTATATCATTGCAATACGCATTAATGTCATATGTATCTGATGGAAATGGATCAATATTGGCATCGATCAATTTTTGTAAGTTGTCCCTTCGGATGATTTCTTGCTCGCTCAAATGGTGCATATCTTCAAATAGAATTGAAATAAGTAATAAAAAGCACAAAAGTACAAAATCAGAGTGAATATGGCTTAATCTCTACAAACTATACCTAGAAATGCCTGTTTATTCAATTGTATTAACTGGATGTCTTGAATTTTTCAGATTTAAATTTGCAAGTGCCATCTCCTCTACAACGGATGTCTTCGCCTTTATTTGACGATAAAGGTTTGCGTGTGTTTATAAAAAGAGATGACATGATTCATTCTGCTATCTCTGGAAATAAATGGAGAAAACTCAAGGGAAATTTATTGAAAGCCGAAGCAAATGGGGCAAAAACAATTATTACATTTGGTGGTGCATTTTCCAATCATTTGGCAGCAACTGCAGCGGCATGTAGGGCATTGGATTTGCCATGTGTGGGATTAGTACGAGGCGAAATCGATGTGTTTAATCCTACGCTGTTCTTTTGTAGTTCAATGGGTATGAAATTGATATCGATACCTAGACAGCAATACAGAGACAAGCTATGCTGTGATCAAACTCAAATGTTGATCTCCGCTTTCCCAAATCCTTATGTGATACCCGAAGGTGGCACCAATCAGGAAGCATTTATGGGTGTAGGAGAATTATGGCATGAGCTTGCCAACCAACTTAAATCTATTAATTATATCATTTTAGCATCCGGAACAGGAGGCACAGCTGCTGGATTGTTGCAAAACCTGGTAATTCCCACGAAAGTCATCTCAATACCTGTACTCAAGGGCGGCTTCATGAAGGATATGATTTTAAAATGGTGTAAGCCAGAGATGGCAGATAAGCTCGATGTGATAGATGGATATCATTTTGGTGGTTATGCTAAGGATGATCCTATACTTGACAAGTTTATCCGTGATTTTAGACAAAGGTTTGAGATAGATTTGGATTCTGTATACACCGGAAAAGCGATGTATGCGCTCTTTGATTTGGTTAAGCAAGATTATTTTCCATCAGGATCAAATATTGTATTCATTCATACCGGAGGTTTGCAGGGCATGGATGGTAAAGCGTACATGAGACAAAAGAAGTCAGAGAATGAAGGGATATCTTAAATAGTTTGTCTTGTAGTAAGTAGTCCATAAAAAAATATGCCATTTCAATTCTTATTTAATGTATTGAAGGACATTCAATAAGTTAATCTAATTATATTCTTCAAAGTCAGGTCTTAAATATCTTAAGAATAGTTTATTCGGATCTTGATATAATTATATCGACGAAATAGTATCTTTATCAATACTTTTATAATAGATGATGTTTTTTATTTCAATTGTAATATAATTTACAGGCTTCCTTTTCGAGACAGAAAAAGTATTTATAGTATCAAGCCATTCAACACTAACAACACAGATTCTATTTATTTTTTAAATAGTTATAAGAAAGATCGAACTGGGAATGATGATTATCAAAGCACACTTAATGTACCAATATCAATATCTCCACCAGATAATACACATTTCTCCTTCTTGTTTTGGAGATAGGTATAATCTATGTACCTTTGTAGCTCTAATAATGGCATAAAAGATAAGTTATGTATTTTGAATTGACAGAAGAGCAGCAATCCGTAAAGCAAGCAGCCAAAGAATTTACTCAAATGGAGCTCCTTCCAGGTGTCATAGCACGGGATAGAGATATGATTCACCCCACAGAACAAGTAAAAAAAATGGGTGAGATGGGCTTTCTTGGTATGATGGTAGATGAGAAATATGGAGGTGGTTGTTTGGATACGGTCTCATATGTCCTTGCCATGGAAGAAATCAGCAAAGTAGACAGCTCGTGTTCCGTCATAATGTCTGTCAACAATTCATTGGTCTGCTGGGGCATTGAAGCATTCTGCAACGAAGACCAAAAACAAAATTATCTGCCTAAACTGACTTCGGGAGAATGGATCGGGTCATTTTGTCTCTCTGAACCTGAAGCAGGTAGCGATGCCACAAGCCAACGCACTACGGCTATCGATATGGGAGATTATTATCTCCTCAACGGTACAAAAAACTGGATCACAAATGGCGGAAAGTCTTCACTTCATATCGTCATAGCCCAGACAGATGTCGCCAAGGGTCATAGAGGTATCAATGCTTTACTTGTAGAAACATCATGGGAGGGCGTAGTTATAGGTGCCAAAGAAGATAAACTTGGGATTAGAGCATCAGACACTCATACCATTATGTACAATGATGTCAAAGTACCAAAAGCCAATAGGATTGGGGATGATGGTTTTGGGTTTAAATTTGCTATGAAAGTCCTGTCAGGTGGTAGGATTGGGATTGCCGCACAAGCTTTGGGGATAGCTGCAGGTGCATATGAATTGGCACTCAAATATGCCAAAGAGAGAGAAGCATTTGGAAAACCTATCTCTCAACATCAAGCCATCGCTTTCAAACTAGCCGATATGGCCACTGAAATAGAAGCGGCCAGATTATTGGTGTACAGAGCCGCATGGATGAAGGATAATGGTATGGATTACGGCACGGCGGCGGCAATGGCGAAATTGTATGCATCAGAAGTGGCCATGCGTCATACTGTTGAAGCTGTTCAAATCCACGGTGGCTATGGTTATGTCAAAGAGTATCATGTAGAGCGCCTACTCAGAGATGCCAAAATCACGCAAATATATGAAGGTACATCTGAAATGCAACGCATTGTTATAAGCAGAAACATCTTGGCTGGTCAATTGTATGAACCGCTTTGGAAAACAGAAAACCATTGAGAAAAAAAGGCATCCTGTCAAAGGACGGCACGTTGATGCTGGCTACCTTTTTTAATATTCCGGTTAAGGTACATTGGACTTTCGGGTTATTATTATCATTTATAACTTATACCGCCATAGTAGATACTACAAATTGGCAGCAAGCACTTCTTTTCATTAGTTTTGTATTCATCTTATTCATTTGTGTCGTTTTACACGAATATGGGCACGCACTAGCTGCAAAGCGATTTGGTGTCAAGACAAAAGATATCATCCTTTCGCCTATAGGTGGTGTTGCTAGGCTAGTGAATATGCCATCAAAACCGGCCCATGAACTGGTCATAGCTTTTGCAGGACCATTCGTAAATTTAGTGATTTTCTCAGTATTGTCTACGGTACTTTGGGCTACTACTGGATCTGTACTTCCACCTAATGATGAGATGCAATTCAATACCGCATTAGATTTTGTCAGATGGGTCAATCTTTTGAATATTTCACTCTTTGTATTCAATCTTATTCCTGCATTTCCTATGGATGGTGGTAGAGTACTCAGAGCATTGATTGCACTCAAAATAGGCAGAGTCAAAGCCACACACCTTGCATCTATTGTAGGGCGAGTTTTGGCCATTGGATTTATCATTTTTGGTGTATATTCACAAAATCTTATCCTTTCATTGATAGGACTTTTTATCTTTATGATGGCAGGAAAAGAATATGATCAAACCAAATTGACAGAAATAGTACAAACAACCACCGCTCGAGAAGTCATGAGGACAACTTTCACCAAGCTCCAACTTCACGATGGATATCCTTTTGTATTCCAGCAGTTCGAATCAGGCGAAAGAAACTTTGTTGTATTTGACTTATTAGGTAATCCTATAGGAACACTTCCTGAATTGTTTATCAAAGATGCTATCACCAATAAAACCAATCTCAATACCGTCAATGACAGATATTCTGACAATATTGGAACAGTGGCACCTGATCAAAAATTAGGTGTTGTCATTGAATATCTCAAAAAAATGGGACTAAGTATTGTGCCAATTGTTGATGGCAATGCCATATTAGGAGTTATTGATAGGCAAGATATAGAATTATTCATTAGAGATAAAGTAGGTTAAAAGATTTACTTTAACCTACTTTATCTCTAAAATTTATCGATCCTAATTTCTTTTACTGATTTAGAACCCATCTCTTGAGATGTACTATAAACAAATACTCTAAAAGCACCTCCAGATGTAGTAAGTTTAGCAACCTTATATTGTGATGATTTATCTTTTGAATTTCCTTTGTGTAATACTTCAATAGCCGTAATTTTATGGCTAGATAAGAAAGTATTCAATTTATCAAGTGCTATTCCTTTTTTTAAAATCTGTTGATTATCGATTATACATAAATCTATTTGATCTTGTAAATACATTTCTAATCCAGCTGTATCATTATTTTTCAAAGCATTGAAAAAACTGTTTTCACTTTGACTAAATGAAACAGCAGAAACAAACATTATCAAAATGATAAAAGTCAGTTTAAACGAATAAAAGATTTTTGACATTATAAAATTGTTCTAAGTTTGCATTGCAAACGTAAAAATACACATAATTAGTTTCAAATATTACGTTAAAATTTAAAATATAGATATTTATGTCGAAAGTTGCCTTGATTATTTTAGATGGATGGGGCATTAATCCAGATCCAAAAGTTAGTGCTATTGAATACGCCAATACACCTACTATGGACAACTTATTTGTCCAATATCCCAATAATACTTTGGTCACTTTTGGGGAGGATGTCGGTTTACCTGAAGGACAAATGGGAAATTCCGAAGTGGGTCATATGAACTTAGGAGCAGGCAGGGTTGTGTATCAAGAATTAGCTAGAATTAATAAAGCTATGCGCAACCAAGAATTGCTGGAAAATAAGGCTTGGAAAGACATGATAGAGCATACTCTTTCGCATTCAAAACGCCTTCATTTACTAGGACTTGTATCAGATGGTGGTGTCCATTCACATATAAATCATTTATTGGGGATTTGCGATTTATTAAAATCACATCCCGACATCCAAGTGTATATTCATGCTTTTACTGATGGAAGAGATACCGATCCGAAAGGTGGAGCTAAATACCTACAAACAGTCCAAGACCATATCAAAAATTCCAATTGTCAATTGACTACAGTGGTAGGAAGATATTACGCAATGGACAGAGATAAGAGATGGCCGAGAGTGAAAGTAGCCTATGACGCCCTTGTCAATGGAGTCGGTGAAGGCAGTAATGATTTTCCTGAATCAATGAGACAAAGGTACGATGCAGGTGAAACAGATGAATTCTTGAAACCAATATACAATGGGGCTCTCACAATTGAACAAAGGTGTATTCATGAAGGGGATAGTGTAATGTTTTTCAATTTTCGAACTGACCGCCCAAGACAATTGACCGAAGTACTTTCGCAAAAAGATATAGTGCAAGAAGGCATGAAAAAGCTACATTTGTATTATGTGACAATGACCCAATATGATCAATCCTATGAAAAAGTACATGTGATTTTTGAAAAGGACAATTTAGAAAATACCTTAGGTGAAATCGTGTCTCAACATGGAAAAACCCAAGTGCGCATTGCTGAAACTGAAAAATATCCTCATGTGACTTTTTTCTTTAATGGCGGTAATGAGTCGGTTTTTCCTAATGAACATCGCATATTGATTCCATCACCCAAGGTTGCTACATATGATCTCAAGCCTGAAATGAGTGCGGAGGAAATCACTGACACTTTAGTGCCATATATTGTAGAGAATGAACCAGATTTTATTTGCCTTAATTATGCTAATACCGATATGGTGGGCCATACAGGCGTATTTGAGGCAGCAGTCAGAGCAAGTGAGACGGTAGATTCGTGTTTGAGCCGATTACTTGCATGTCTAGTTGCGCATCAATATAAGATTATCATACTAGCCGATCATGGTAATAGTGACATCATGATCAATCCCGACGGAACTCCGAATACCGCACATACCACCAATCCAGTACCAGTAATTTTGGTGGGGAATGGTATAGATAAAACAAATACAGAGATTTTACATGGAAAATTAGGGGACATTGCACCTACTATCTTATCACTCATGCAAATACCTATTCCTCCTACTATGACTGGAAATATTTTGGTACGACCATTATCACAAATCAAATCTTAGTTTCTAAATAAACAATCCTTCATGATACATTATTTTAGTCAACATGACAATGTTTTTGCAGTCCTAATAGAAAGGACACTGACTTCAGATGAGATTTCAAAACTAGCTTGGCTTTTCAGTGATGCAGACTTTTCAAATTCTCCAATTATTGAAGGAAGTTTTGTAGGACCAAGAGCCACTATGATCACTCCATACAGCACCAATGCAGTTGAAATAACTATTACGATGGGTATCAGCGATATTAAAAGAATTGAAGTTTTCAAACGCATGAATTATGGTTATGAGGCGGATTTTGACCATTTATTATTTCAAATGTATCATAATCTTACACAAGAAATTTTTGAGTTAAAAGATCAGCCACTTCCCATTGAGAATATTGATGATATTCAAAATTATAATGCCTTACATGGTCTCTCTCTTAGTGATGAAGAAATTACTTACCTTTGGATGTTGGCAGATAAACTAGGAAGACCATTGACTGACACAGAAGTTTTTGGATTCTCTCAAATCAATTCTGAGCACTGCCGTCATAAAATCTTTAATGGAAAATTTGTCATTGATGGCCATGAAAAAGAACAGTCTCTTTTCCAAATGATAAAATCTACATCCAAAGTCAATCCAAACTTTCTTGTTTCTGCTTACAAAGATAATGTAGCGTTTATTATGGGTCCAAAAGTTGGTTATCTGTCACCTGAAGATCCCACTAAAAATTCAAAATATGTTTTAAAGCAGAGAGAAACTGTCATTTCACTTAAAGCAGAAACACATAATTTTCCTACCACGGTAGAACCCTTTAACGGGGCTGCCACTGGTTCAGGCGGTGAAATCAGAGATAGAATGGCAGGTGGTCAGGGATCTATTCCTTTGGCAGGTACTGCAGTCTATATGACTTCCTATCCGCGATTTGAAAATGAAGAACTATGGAAAACTGATATCGCACCGCGCCAATGGTTGTACCAATCTCCTGTCCAAATATTGAGAAAAGCATCTGATGGTGCATCTGATTTCGGAAATAAATTTGGACAGCCACTGATTTCAGGCTCGTGTTTGACATTTGAAATACAAACATCCACAGAATTATTTGCCTATGATAAAGTTATTATGCAAGCAGGAGGTGTCGGCATCGGTATGCTCGATCAAGCTGTAAAAAAAGAGATTCATGAAGGTGATGCCATAGTATTGCTCGGTGGTGATAACTATAGGATAGGATTAGGTGGTGCAGCAGTATCTTCAGCAGATACAGGTGCATTATCCAATGCGATCGAACTCAATGCAGTACAACGATCCAATCCTGAAATGCAAAAAAGAGTAGCCAATACTATTCGAGCCTTAGTAGAAATGGACGAAAATCCAATACTTTCTATACATGATCATGGAGCAGGAGGTCACCTTAACTGCCTTACCGAATTGGTAGAAGGTTATGGAGCGAATATACACATTGATGATTTTCCAATAGGGGATCCTACCCTTTCCTATCGAGAAATTCTGACCAACGAATCCCAAGAACGAATGGGACTAGTTATCGATCCAAAATCATTGGATACTATTCAAAATATTGCAAAAAGAGAGCGGACACCACTTTTTGTCGTGGGTAAAGTCAGAAACGATGATATGTTTCAAGTGAACTCTTCTTCTATTTCGGATCAAATTATGAAACTTCACCTAGAAGATTTATTTGGAAAGAGTCCCAAGATTACCATGCGAGATAATGTCATAGAAGTCCCATTACACCCTATGAGCGGCTTAGACCAATTGGACATCTATGATGCATTGATCAAAGTGATGAGTCTTGAAGGTGTGGCGTGCAAAGATTGGTTGACCAACAAAGTAGATCGGTGCGTTGGAGGTAAAGTTGCAAAACAACAATGTGCCGGCGCTCTACAACTTCCTTTGAACAATTGTGGCGTTACTGCCATAGACTATAACTCAAAGCATGGTATAGCGGTTTCAATGGGCCATCATCCTGGAATCGGTCTCATTAGTCCTGCATCTGCAAGTAGAATAAGTATTTTGGAGGCATTGACTAATATAATTTGGGCACCTCTTACAAATGGTTTAAAAGGTATTTCTTTGTCAGCAAACTGGATGTGGCCATGTAAAAATCCTGGCGAAGATGCACGTCTATATGAAGCCGTAGAAGCATGTGCTCATTTTGCTATTGAGTTAGGTATCAACATCCCTACAGGAAAAGATTCGCTATCTATGACTCAGAAATACCCAAATCAAAATGTAAAGGCACCAGGTACTGTGATCATCACAGCTGTAAGCCAGTGCAGCGATATTAATGGTGTAATAGAACCTGTGTTGAATCCCAATGAAGGAGGTATATATCTGATCAACTTATCAAATTTTCCTCTTGCTCTGGGAGGTTCGGCATTATCCCAAATATTGAACCAATTGGGCAATGAAGCACCTGATGCATATGATACCTATGCCATTGTAAAGACTTTTGATGCGATCCAATATATCTTAAAAAACAATATGGTTGCAGCAGGGCATGATGTAGGTAGTGGAGGTCTTATTGTCAGTTTACTAGAAATGACGTTTGGTTCTAGAGGTATTGGCGCTACATTTGACTTATCTTCAATACCAAGTGATTCAGATGTAAAAACACTTTTTTCCGAAAATCCATCGCTCATCTTTCAATTGAGAAAAAAATCAGAAGCAGAAGCACTTTTTGCCCTCAAAGAATATAACATTATCCCTGTAAAGATTGGTTCCGTAATGGAAAATGAAACTGTAACTATTATAGGAAATCAAAATACATATACATTTGATGTCAATAAGTGGAGAGATATATGGTATCATAAGTCCTTCTTGATGGACAGCTTGCAGACTAAAAATAATTTGGCGAGAATCAGATTTGAAAATTATAAAAATCAACCACTTACTTACCACTTTCCAAAATGGCACAGTGGCCATATCACACCTCTTACCAATGTATCAAAACGAGTTAAAGCAGGTGTCATCCGCGAAAAAGGAAGCAATTCAGAGCGAGAGCTTGCCAATGCTCTATATATGGCAGGATTTGATGTAGTCGATATCCACACCACAGACATTATGGAAGGAAGAACGGATCTCTCGGAAATACAGTTCTTAGGTGCAGTAGGAGGTTTTTCACATTCTGATGTGATGGGCTCTGCAAAGGGCTGGGCAGCAGCATTTATGTATAATGAAAAGGCAAAGAAAGCTTTAAAAGCATTTTTTGACCGCCCAGAAACGCTCTCAATTGGCATTTGTAATGGTTGTCAATTATATATGGAATTAGGTTTGATTTATCCAGAACAAGATCAACATCCAAAAATGGATTTTAATGATTCCGGAAAACACGAGAGTGCTTTCACTTCTGTAGAAATTGCACCTAATAATTCTGTCATGCTTCATCGATTCGCAGGGACAAAACTAGGTGTTTGGATTTCACACGGAGAAGGGAAGTTCCTTTTACCTAAATCAAATGATCAGTATCAAATAGTAGCACAATATGGGTACAGCGATTACCCAGCAAATCCTAATGGTTCTGATTATAATGCTGCAATGCTTTGTAGTCATGATGGCAGACATTTGGTTACTATGCCACACATAGAAAGATCCATTTATCCTTGGAACTGGGCATACTATCCTAGTGATAAACTAAATGATGCCGTTTCTCCTTGGTTAATGGCATTTGTTGAAGCAAAAGAATGGTTATCAACACATCGCTAAGCTGGTATTCAGATCATATAAAAATATATTTATTGTATTATTACTACATTAATTTCTGAATACTTTTAGGACAGAAATATCATCATTTGACATCAACCTGACAGCATAAATACCATTTTGCAGATCCGTTAAATTGATAGTTTTTTGATGTTCACGAATTGTACCACTCAGCATTTCCTTTCCTTTGACATCATAGATGGCATAGTGAGTGCCTTCTGCTACATTATCTAAAAATAAATCTCCATTGGTTGGATTAGGATACAACTTGACATTTGAGCCAATAGAAAATCTTACTTCTTTGACATCAGAATAAAAATCCTTACCATCAAAATCTGTCTGTCTTAGTCTGTAGAAATTGCTACCTGTAAGTGGTAGATTATCTGAAAAAACATAATCCACTTTTTCATTTGAATTGCCTTTTCCCGATACAAATTGTAAATTTTCCCAATTAAATCCATCCGTGCTTCGTTGAATATACCAACCTCCGTTATTCACTTCAGAAGCAGTACTCCATAAAATTGAAGTGGTATTATTTACTTTTTTCACATCAAAATGTGTCATTGTTACCGGAGCTGGCGCTTGTATTGTCCAAATTTCGTAAGTCACTATCAATTCTATCTTACCACCCATTCCTGGACCCATAGTAGCTCTAGCGTCTCCTGAATCTCCGCCGGTTCTATTGATTTCTATGCTTTGCTCAGAAGTAAAATTGACATTAAAAGTAGATCCATTTTCTATTAGACTATTCAGAATATCATAGTCCGCAGTGTAACCAGACCCAAAGGATGGTGTATTGACTCCTCCTGAAAAAAACCAAGAATTTTGAGTTGCCTGAAATGAGCATCCACCGCCACAGCAAGAATGATGTGCTCCATTTGTCGCATTATAAGCATTACTACCTGTTGCATTGGGAATATTTGAGAGATCTTGGATTACTGTTTCTTCAATCTTTATTCCATCTACACCTGTTATATCACCATAGTCACCTTCTACATCAAGGCTAAGATTGTAGTTTGCTATGATCCTCCAAGAAGAACAAGAATTATCATTTCCTCCTATCATAGTAAGTCTTAATTCATCTGCACCAGCACCTGTGCCATTCCCCACACCATCATCGCGTAGCCGTAAAATGGCAGATGTAGGAAGCCAAACGGTACCAGATGTTCTAGACACCTCGGGAAGACTAGAAATGGAAGATGAAGGATAATCATTATCCCAGTTAGTCATAGACACCTGTCTGGTTTCAGATGTGCTATTGGGCCAGTTCGAGCCTGCCCCAGTACCTCCTACTCCTGGATTGCAAGGAACGGCAAGGCCAGCCAAACCATTGTCACAAGTACCAATATTGCCATATTCCTGATCCTGGATAAAGTTTGCACCTGGAGTACCCACTACAGTCCATGGAACTGATGCACATTGTACATTACCACCAAATGAAGTATCCATACTTCCACACGAGGTACTAACTCCGCCACAGCAAGACGTACCTGAATTTCCTGATGCGTTACCTGTATAAAATGGGCCATTTTGGTAGTTTGATGATCCTGACAAAACCCAAGAATATCCTGAAGGAAGTGAAATGGACGGTTGTCCAAATAATCCTATTACGATAAGAGAAAAAATAAAAGTAAAAGTACATTTCATGACTTAGAAATTTAGTTAATTAAACCAGATAAGTGTACACAAATATCAACAATTTGATCAATTGACCAATTGTTAGAAAAGTTTAAAATAAGGTTTGGGGTTAGATGATTTCAATGCATAAATCTTTACAAAAATAACCATATAAATGGAAATACCACCATTTAATAAACATTTTCTTACCTTTAAGATGAATAAATTTTTCTTTGATGTATAATCTATTGAAAATCTATTAACCAAAAAAAAATCTTACTTTTGACATTTGGTCATGAAATAATTAATCTATTTTTGCAATAGCTTGAAATCCATTAACCATATGGAATTAAGTACCGCCCCATACTTCCTTTTTTTTATTTATTAAATATTTGGTATCATGAGTACAAACATTTTTCTCTCCAGTATTGGCTTACTTATTACAACAGTGTTGTTCAGTTTAAATCCGAATATATCGACTGTATCTCCTTCTACAAATACTTGTGAAATAGCTCCGCCTTCAGACCCTTTGATCGTTTATTTTCAAAAACCTTCGAGTTGGCCTTCTGCAAAAATATACTATTGGGGAGAAACGCCTGCCAGTACTATGCCAGATGTAGCATGGCCGGGTGTAGATATGCAACTTATGCAAGCTGATTGTGATTGGTATTACTTTGTTTTCTCCGAAACTGTAGATTGTAGCAATATCATTTTTCATAATGGTGTCGGAACACAAACGGCAGATTTAAACCGTTGTACGGATGGATATTATCAATTTGGTATTGGATGGTCTTCTAGTCCACCATCCGGATTCTGTGGAAATCCACCTCCTATTATCACTGTGACACCTTCAGGTACTTATAATAATTTAGATCCTTTCGTGGTCACCATTCAAATTTATGATAATATAGACCCTTCTCCTACAATTTATTACACTTTGGATGGAAGTACACCCACTATTTCAAGTTCTTCAGGGCTCGATGGGATGACAATCAATATTACCGAAGACACAACTCTAAAATGTATAGGTGTGGATGCTGACGGAGCCCAATCTGCAGTTCAAACGCACAATTATACTGTGGGTGTACAGCCACCTTTGACAGTGTATTTTCTGAAACCAACCAACTGGTCGACTGTAAAAATTCACTATTGGGATGCTGAGCCTTCTGATATCATTGCAGATGCAGCTTGGCCAGGTGTAGACATGATCCAGAATCAACCGGGATGCGCTTGGTATTACTATACTTTTCCTTCTCAGGTGGACTGTATCAATGTCATATTCAATAATGGAGGCTCAGGTGGTAGCAATCAAACTGCGGATTTATACCGATGTGATGATGGATATTATATTATTGGGAATGGATGGACTTCTTCACCTCCTAGTGGATTCTGTAGTCCCAATGCAGCACCTATATTGTCTATGACACCACCATCAGGTGATTGTGTTTTGCCAACTTCTGTGAATATTGCTGCAAGCGATGTTGATGGTGATCCTACCACGATACATTATACTTTGGATGGCACTGACCCAACTGTTTCTAGTCCAATTTGGGTTCCAGGAACCACTTTGCCCACAATGGATTTCACAATCAAGGCTGTGGCTATTGATGACGAATTTGCAAGTTCTGGTATTGAAACTAGAATTTATACAGACAATAATGCAGTGCCTTCACATATGATAATGCCTTTGGGGCCGAAAACTTTTAACCCTTCTATTAACGTGGTGATTAGTGCAGAGGATGATTGCTCTACCAATGCTACGATTTATTATACCACTGACGGTAGCGAGCCTACCACTTCATCTCCGAGTACATCTAATAGTCTATTTTTATATTTGACCCAAACAACTACTATTAAGTATTTTGTTGGAGATGGCACTGGAAACTACACGTCCACACAGCAACATACCTATACGTATGACCCTAATTTTGGATGTGGTGTTTCTGAAGATGATTATTTTACGTGGGATAATGCTACGGTATATTTTGCAGTCACAGATAGATTTAAAGATGGAAATACCGCAAATAACGTCAATTATGGGAGACAATCTGATTTAGTGGGAGGGTTCCATGGAGGTGATTTACAAGGAATGACACAAAAGATTATGGAAGGGTATTTTGATAGCTTAGGTGTGGATGCAATTTGGATTACACCACCGGTAGAACAAATTCACGGACATGTACCTGGCTGGGGTATGGTTCCTGAGTTCCAGCGTCATTATGGGTATCATGGATATTACGCTTTGGACTGGACAGAGCTGGACGCCAATATGGGTACCGTTGATGATTTTAGAACCATGATAGACACAGCCCATGCACATGGTATTAGAGTAATAATGGATGTAGTCATGAATCACACTGGCTATGACACACCGGAAGACATAACAGAATTTGGTTGGAGTGATTGCTCGAATTGGTGGGGCTCACAATGGATACGTAAGGATGATATTATTGGGTGCTCACCTTGTGGAGGCGGAGACTTACAGTCATGTTTGGCTGGATTGCCGGATATTCTTTCAGAATCGACATCTGATGTCAATTTACCACCCATATTGTTGACAAAATGGAATGCATCTAAAGAAGCGCAAGAAATTGCCGAATTAAATACATTCTTCACCAATACAGGATTACCCAGAACCCCAATAAATCATATTATAAAATGGCTCACAGATTGGGTCAGAGAGTACGGTATTGATGGATTTAGACTGGATACTTACAAACATATTGAAATTCAGAATTGGGGTCAACTAAAAACTCAAGCTGAGATTGCATTGGATGAATGGAAAACTTCTAATCCGAATAAAGCACTCGATGAAAAACCTTTCTGGATGGTTGGAGAAAATTATGGTTCGGGGATAACAAGATGGGCTGATGCGATTAATATTGGTAAAACGGATGCTTTAATAAATTTTAATTTCCAAGGACAAGCAGGCAACCTTTCTACGATTGATAACATTTATTCTTCCTATGCTTCTGTAGCTAATCCTGACCCTACTTGGAATTTTTTAAGCTATATTTCATCGCATGATACGCAATTATCTAATCGGGACAATTTAATACTCGAAGGATCAACTTTTTTGTTATTGCCAGGTGCAGTCCAAATCTATTATGGTGATGAAACAAAAAGATTACCAGGTGCAGGCCCTGGAGACCAACCTACAAGATCAGATATGAATTGGAATAGTATAGATCAAAACGTGCTGAGCCATTGGAAAAAACTGGGACAATTCAGGCAAAGTCATCCTTCCGTTGGCGCTGGTCAACACACCAAGTTACAAACAACGCCTTATATATTTAAAAGATCTCTTGCGAGAGAAGATGCACAAGATGATGTGATTGTTGTCCTAGGTGCATCAGGAGATGTGACCATCAATGTGACTTCAATAAATACGTGGACTAATGGCACTACGCTAAGGAATGCCTATAATGGTCAAATTGCAACAGTCATCGGTGGTACAGTGATTTTCAATTCTGGTCCAAATGGTGTAATTTTAATTGAAAATCCAAATCCTGTCATTCTGCCTACTATCATGGCAACTCCTGAAAATAATACCTATGATGCAGATGGCATGACTGTCTGTTTGTCTGGATTTTCTATGGATTGTAGTCCGGTAACAGTCTATTATACTTTTGATTTGAATGCATCAGAATCAGACCTTTCAAACTGGACTACTTTCAACGGCTGTTTTCCTATCAATGAGACTACTAGTCTCAAAGCAGTTGCAATCAATAACACCAATGGCTTACATTCAAATGTACTAACATTGAATTATTACACTGCCATCCCTGATATGCATCTATATTATAAAAACACAAATGGCTATAGTTCTGTGTTTTTATACCATTGGAATACATTACCGGCATCTACACAAAACACTTCTACCGCATGGCCAGGAAAACCGATGACTTTGATATGTGACAACAACACCACAACACCAGTTGATGACTGGTATGAATTGACATTACCGGCAACATTGACTACTAATCTGATCTTTAATTGTGGTAATAACACTTGTCAAACAGCCAATCTATCATCTCCAGGTAGTTTAGGTTTTTATGATACTGGAAGTTGGAACACTTCAATACCTTCTTCTTATTGCAGCGATTGTAGTGTTGTTACTACTACATCTAATGATGGAAATGGATCATTGCGCTATGCCATTGGATGTGCCATTCCTGGGAGCACTTTGAGTTTTGCTCCTGCATTAGACCAACAAATAATTTTAGTTTCTCAAACAATACCAATTGAAAAAAACTTAAGTATAATTTGTACTGACGATATCATGGTCAATGGCTCAGGTATGATAGAACCTGTGTTTCAAATCTCCACAAATAAGTCTGTTTTGATAGAAGGATTGAATATTCAATGTGCAACAACTGGTGAAGGAAGGTGTATAGAAAACAATGGCAAACTTACTTTGGACAATGTAACCATGATGGACCCTCAACCATCTGATGTCAATAGTGCTGTTTTAAACAATTCAACTGGACAACTTATTATAAAAAATACTGTCCAAATAGAAAAATAGAATTTTTAAATAACCTATAAAATAAAAAGGAGACAATTCACAATGAATTGCCTCCTTTTGTTATGTAAAATCAAGAAAGAAATTATTTCCTAATGTTGATTTTATAATTATCACTATTATCTGTGGTTTTGATATTTATTTCCGCAATTTCAAAGATATAATAATTGTCATCTCTTTTTGCAACGAATACATCTCCGATTGCCACTTTGTCAGAAACTGAAACTGAGTTCAATGTTTTAGTAAAGGTTACTCCATTACCAAAAAGCGTTTGGATTTCTTCTTTGAAAGCTACATTTCCAAAAGAAAACGTTTCAGGAACACCATTTTGTCCTTTTTTAACATATTTAAACTCTGTGCCATTTGCACCAGCAATAAGTTGTCTCCAGTTGCTTTCTACAGGAAGTGCACCATCAATACCCATATCTCTTATCTCCACATTGACATTTGATGAACCTAAAGAAGCTCCACTATCTAAGTCAAGACCACCTTGTCCAGCTGGACCTGATTGATTGAGTAATAAACCATCCGCACTACTTACAGCAGTTCCTACTTTCACAAGTAAATCAACTGAAGATGAGCTGCCTAATGCATCAATAAACTTGAAAGTATATGTATAATTTCCAGAAGTAGTAGGAGATTTAACAAATACTTTTCCTTCAAATTTTTCAGCAGCAGTTACAGGTAGATCATTTGGGTTGGCTGTAAAAATATTTGTGATGTCTGACACAGCCAATCTACTAAGATCAGTAGCAGTCACACCATTTATCAAAACCTCAATTTTTGACAAATTTGCAGTACCTTTATCAGCTACAGGAGATACTGATATCCATGCATCCGGTGTAATCTCAAAAGTGGTGCTTCCAGCCAAAGTTACTGTTGGAGGCGTAGCTTCAGTTGAAATATTAAAAGACTTTGATGCTGTATTTCCATCAACATCAGTCAATACTATACTGTAAGTGTGGCTTAATGCCTCAGTATGTGCTACAATGCTTATTTTTCTATCAAATTTTGTTTTATCGCTGCCTGTTAATGACAAAGGATTACCTGCTCCAGATAAGCCTTCAAATGTCAATCTGTCAACAGTGACATTAGCGCCATTATCTTTGATAGTAATAGATTGAAGTTCGGCATCTCCAGCTTGGGCTACAACTTGAATTGTAAACTCCTTACCTGCCGCAACAGTAGCATCACCAGAAACCACATCAGCACCTGAAGCCAAAGATAAAGTAGGACCATTAGTTAGAGATGTATCATCTCCACAAGAGGATAATAAAAGGGCAAAACTTCCAAAAATAAATGCCCAACGTAACGAAAGAATGAATTTCATTTTAAAAAAATTTAGTTAAGTTATAGCCTGTCTGCGCAG
Organism: Saprospiraceae bacterium; assembly: GCA_041392785.1. Classification (GTDB taxonomy): domain Bacteria; phylum Bacteroidota; class Bacteroidia; order Chitinophagales; family Saprospiraceae; genus OLB9. The sequence goes on along the minus strand of JAWKLK010000005.1, from coordinate 222,483 downwards.
GTTGTCCAATGGGACAAAAAATATATACAAAAAATATTTTGCAATGTATTAGTTCAATAAATTTGGGAAATGTTTGATTTGCTTCAGAAATTCAATTTTAATAACAATTCAAATTATTCAGTGTTCATATCCTGAAATTTTACACATATTCTTTGAATTTTAGACTTATGTGAAAATATCATGTCACTCCTAATACGTGGGTTTTTTCTTGAAGTGCATCAAATTATTTAAAATAACTTTTCTTTAACTTTTTCAAAAACCATCATTAAATAATACCTAGGCTTTAAATTTTCTAGCCATATTTTAAAATTGAGTTATACAATTTTAAAAAATAATGAGCCAAAAGAAATGTATTTCCTTCGGCTCATTATTTATATACCTGTTCTAGGATTTATCTAGCGAAAGCTGTTGCTCTTTTTTCTCTTATGACGGTCACTTTGACTTGTCCTGGATATTGCATTTCATCTTGAATTTTTTGAGAGATAGTAAATGCCAAATCATCTGCAAATTGATCATTGACTTTCTCGGATTCTACTATTACCCGCAATTCTCGGCCAGCCTGCAATGCATAAGCTTTCTGTACACCTTCATAAGACAATGCCAGTTCCTCCAATTCTCCGATTCTTTTCAAATAGCTTTCAAGGATTTCTCTTCTTGCGCCTGGACGTGCCCCTGAGATAGCATCACAAGCCTGCACTATTGGTGAAATAATATTGTTCATTTCTATCTCGTCGTGGTGCGCTCCTACTGCATTGAGTATCACTGGATGTTCTTTATGTTTTTCACAAATCTGCATTCCCAGAAGTGCGTGCGACAATTCAGAATCTTCTTCAGCGACTTTGCCTATATCGTGGAGTAACCCTGCGCGCTTTGCCATTTTAACTTGTTTGGGATTCAATCCCAATTCAGCGGCCATAGTAGCACACAGATTGGCGGTTTCTATGGAGTGTTTTAGTAGGTTCTGACCGTATGAAGACCTAAATCTCATTCTACCAACCATCTTCACCAAATAAGGTGCAAGGCCATGAATATCAAGGTCAATGATGGTTCTTTCGCCGATTTCAATGATTTGCTCTTCTAATTGTTTTTTGACTTTTGCTACTGTCTCTTCGATCTTTGCTGGGTGGATGCGTCCATCAGCGACTAATTTCTTCAATGTAAGCCTACACAATTCTCTTCTTATAGGGTCAAAGCTTGATATGACGATAGCTTCTGGTGTATCATCTACTACAATCTCAGCTCCTGTGGCGGCTTCTAATGCTCGTATATTCCTACCTTCTCGTCCTATTATCTGACCTTTAATGTCATCAGATTCTAGGTTGAAGACAGATACAGTATTCTCGATTGTGTATTCAGCACACATTCTTTGAATAGTCTGAATGACTATCTTTTTAGCTTCTTTATTTGCATTTGTCATGGCATTGGAGATGGCTTCTTTTTCTAATGCCATAGCATCTGTGGTAGCTTTTGCTTTCACCGCTTCAAGAAGTTGCTCTTTGGCCTGACTTTCAGTTAGTTTCGAAATAGACTCCAACTCTTTGATGAAACGTTCATTGGCGCTTTCTAATTCTTCCTTCTTTTTGGCTACAATTTTTAACTGTTTTTCAAGGTTTTCTCTGATGACGTTTTGCTCAGCTTCTCTGTTTTCCAATCTGTCATTTTCAGAGGAAAGTGTTGATTCTTTTGTCTTCAACTCCTTTTCGAGTGTGGTCAGTGCAAACTCTTTTTCTTTCATTTCCACTTTTTGCTCTGCTTTCCAAGTTTCAAATTCAGATTTAAGTTTTGCAAAATTTTCTCGTGTCTCTTGAATTTTTCGCTGTTTTACGGATTCATTTTTTTCATTTGCCCTCAATAAAATTTTTTCTGCTTTACCTTCTGCCTCGTCTAATTTGCGCTGTACAGTCAGTTCTGCTTCCTTTAATGTAATATCCGCCTTATCGTTGGCTTGTTTGATTTTAGACGCTGATAGGGTTTGAATAACAAAATAACCAACTATCGCACCTGCCACCAAACCTATCAATATCCCTATGATGTAACTCATGATGATTTAGGTTTTAAAAAATGTAATTAAATAAGCTAAAAACTTAATGTTTTTAACCATGTATATATATCACCAAAAAGTAATAGATGAAAAAGGAATATGAGGTTTAGGCGATTGTTTTAGAAGAGTTATCAAGCATTTTAGAAATATCCATTAGGGTTTGCAACGAATTTTCAGATACTTTCACGGTATTCTGCTTAGATTTTGCTGCATCATTTAAAAAAGTCAAAAGCGCCATGATCACATGGTCTAATTTGTCCCTTGTAGGATATTGTGTTTGAAAGCTTAATATCTTTCCATTGACTTCATCTATCAGTTCTGAAAAATACTGTTCTTCTTCCACAGTGATTTTGACAGGAAATACTCTTCCTGCAATGGTCACCGTCAAGGATTTTTGTTCAGTATTATCCATCAGTTACGAGATTGTATGATCTGTAAACATTGATCTATATCATCAATTGCTGTTGTCAACTTTTCCTCCCATTGTTTTTTATGCAATGTAAAAGTTGATACCGTTTCTACATCATTTCCTTTTGCCTCAATAGTAAAATCTTGTTTTTCATTTTCTACTATTTGGTTTTCTTTGTTTTGTTGTGTTAGAGATGGATTATGCACTACTTTTAGTCTTTCTATCTCTGACTTCAACTCTATATTTTCAGCGTGTATCACGCTATACTTTTCAAGTAGACTAGCAACTTTGTTTTTAATTGCTATAATTTCTATATGTAATCGATCCTCCGTCAATTCTTGAATTTTGTTTATTTTCTTATACTTGCTCCAAAAGATTCTTCTAATTGTGAAATCATGGCTTTCATAACCTTATCCACATCTTCATCAGTGAGAGTTTTGGTCAAATTTTCAAAAATAAATGATACTGCATAAGACTTTTTATCTGTTCCTAATTGTACATCATTTACATAAACATCAAACAACGTAATGTGTTTTAAAATTGTTTTATCAACTTTCTTTGCTAAAGCCTCTATTTCTTCAAAAGTGATTTCTTTATTGATCACCATCGCCAAATCTCGCCTTACTTGTGGAAATTTAGAAATTTCACTTACCTTTATTTTTTGCTCTTTCACTGCATTTATTAGGGCTGCCATGTCTAAATTTGCATAATAAACCTTAGATTTTATCCCAAAATCACTCAATATTTTTGGTTGTACTTCTCCAAAGTATCCTAATGTTTGTTTGCCTTTGTACAATGTCATCCCATATTTCAAACCATTCTCATTTTTAAATGATAAAGAATTAAAATTTTGAATATGTAATCTTTGTGTTAAAGCACTTATAGTGTGTTTTATATCATAATAATTAAAATCTTGTTTAGATGTAACCAACCATGATTCATCCTCTTGTTTTCCGACATAAAACATAGACAATTGTTCTGTTTCAGAAAACGACCCAGTCGATTTTACATATGTTTTTCCGAATTCAAATAAAGATATAGACGTCTGCTGCCTATTGAGATTATATGCAACTGATTGTAGTCCACTCAATAGTAAGCTTGGTCGCATTACATCAAGATGGATATTCGAAGTATTATTGATTGTTACAAGTTCATCCCTGTCCTTGAAATATTTAGATTCCATGAGTGAGAGCCCCATGATTTCCGCCATCCCTCTTGACGCTAAAAAGTTTGATATTAACTCCTTTAATTTATGTTTATCTGGAAATGTAGAATAATTGATGGTGCTACGTATCTGATCTGAAACAGGTACTTTGTTGAGTCCATAGATCCTTATGATTTCTTCAATAAGATCTACTTCTCTGGTGACATCAAACTTATTGGTAGGCACCTTCACTAGGATACTCTTATCATCCAATGGCGTTATTTCCATATCCATAGCTTGTAATATACTATGTATCACTTCGTTTGAAATAGCTATGCCTATCAAATCTTTTACTTTACTATAATGTAGGCGTACTTCTACAGGTTTGATTTCCACTGGGTACACATCGATCAATGTATTGCTGATGTCACCACCTGCAATGGATTTTATCAAAGCAGCAGCACGTTTTAATGCTAAAATAGTAATATTTGGATCTGCCCCTTTTTCAAATACTTTTGCTGCATCCGTGCGCAAATTATGTCGCATACTGGTTCGTCTTATAGAATTAGCGTCAAAGTACGCGGACTCTAAAAAGATATTTTTTGTTTCATTGGTCACACCGCTGGATGCACCACCAAAAACACCAGCTATACAGAGACCTGTTAAGTTCCCATCGCATATCATAAGATCATCTGAAGATAATTTGCGTTCAACATTATCTAGGGTGATAAAGGTGGTATTGTCACCAAGTTTAGCAATTTTTATTTTATTTCCAGGGATGGTATCAGCATCAAATGCATGCAGCGGTTGGCCAAATTCATTAAGCACAAAATTAGTAATATCTACTACGTTGTTGATAGGCCTAACTCCTATGGACTTCAATAAGTTTTGTAACCATTTTGGTGAATCGGCCACAGTTATATTATTGATGGTCAGTCCACTATAACGCTTACAGGCTTGCTTATCCAGTATTTCAACATCAATATTGTGTGCCACTTTTTGGGTGATGAATCCGGATGTATCTGGTTCTATTATGTCATCCTCATACCCTTCATTGACCCTAAGGTACGCTAATAAATCTCTTGCAACTCCCAATTGCGAAGTGGCGTCAGATCTATTCGGTGTAAGTCCTATCTCAAATACATAATCAGACTCAACTTCATAATAATCAGCAGCAGAAAGCCCAACAGGCGTGTCCGAAGGCAAAATAATGATGCCTGAATGATCATCACCTATTCCCAACTCGTCTTCTGCGCAAATCATACCATGAGAAGCTTCTCCTCTTATATTGCCCTTTTTTATAGTCCAAGGCTCACCTTCCTTGGGATATATTTTTGTACCAATGGTAGCAACCATAACTTTTTGGCCAGCTGCAACATTAGGAGCTCCACAAACGATGTTGAGTGCAGATTCTTGTCCAATATCCACCGTGGTAATAGATAATTTATCAGCATTTGGATGTTTTTCACAAGTTAATACTAAACCAACAACAATGCCTTCCAATCCTCCTTTGATTGATTCAATTTTCTCAATACCTTCCGCTTCAAGCCCTATCAAAGTTAGCATTTCTGCAATTTTTTCAGGCTTATGGGATATATTTAGATATTTTTTTAACCAATTTAATGATAACTTCATATAAACTTCTTCAATTCAGGTAATTCACCTAAATGCTTACTTTCTTAAATCTATTTGCCAACAAACATAATGTATTAAACAAATACATTATATGTTATAATCGGCTGCAAGCGCAAAAATACATTTTCTTAGGCAATCTTTTGTTTAAATGTGGTTTATTTTTATACTTTTGTCGAAACACGTAGAGCAATGCAAGAATTCTTTGCAGATTTTAATTTGAATGCGACATTACACCGTTCTCTGGATGAACATGGATTTGTGCGGCCTACTTCCATTCAAAGTAAGTCTTTTTCTGTCATAATGGCGGGTTATAATGTTCAAGGCATCGCTCAGACCGGTACTGGAAAGACTTTGGCTTATGTACTTCCTATACTAAACATCGTCAAATTTGCCAAAAACAGACACCCGCAGGTTCTGGTAGTCGTGCCTACACGCGAGCTTGTGGTACAGGTTGTGGATGTTTTCAAGCAACTTAGTGAGCATCTTAATGTGGTCACTAAAGGCGTCTATGGAGGTACCAATATCAAGACCCAAGCGATGGAATTGGCAGAAGGGGCAGATATTTTGGTGGGTACGCCTGGTAGATTGATAGACCTCGTGTATCACGGCACATTGAATACTAAACATATTAAAAAGTTGGTGCTGGATGAAGTAGATGAAATGCTCAATTTGGGTTTTAGGAAGCAGATAGAAACACTTTTCGAAATGTTGCCCGAAAAGCGACAGAATATCATGTTTTCAGCTACCATGACCCCAGACGTCGAAGACATCATAGAAGATGAATTTGGCCAAACTGTCGTAATTGAGGCTGCTCCTTCAGGTACACCTCTTGAAAATATTAGTCAGACTGCATATACCATTACGAACAACTATACAAAGCTCAATCTCCTTAAAATGTTGATTGAAAAAGGAGATATGCCTAAGGTTATGCTGTTTGTGTCCACCAAAGCCCTTGCAGACGATGTTTTTAATTGGCTGAAAGACCATTGTCCAACTTTGGCGATAGGCATTATTCATTCAAATAAAGACCAGAATTTTAGATTCAACACGGTAAAAGCTTTTAAATCGGGAGATACATCAATACTGATTGCTACGGATATCATTGCAAGAGGTATTGATGTAGACGATGTCAGTCATGTCATAAATTTTAATGCTCCAGATGAGCCAGAACAATATATACACCGCATAGGCAGGACAGGAAGGTACGGAAAACTAGGACATGCAATTAGCCTTATTACTGAAAAAGAAGAAGATACCTACAAAGAGATTGAGTCCTTAATGCATCACCAGATAACTAGGGTTGATAATCCCGAAAATTTGGTAGTCTCTGATGTGTTGATGGATATCGAGCAACCAGTCATTTTTATGAAAAATCAATTAGCGCCTATCCGAGATTTGAAAGATGCTACCGCTTTTCATGAAAAAAAGGCAAAAAACACCAAAACCAATAAAAAATTGACCAAAGCAGAACAAATGCGCTTGAAATATAAAAAACCAAAAACAAGAGGCCAAAAAAAATAGTCATATGCAAAATTTTAAAATTGTAAAAACAGTAGTAAATGCACCGATATCCATCGTGTGGAATCTATGGATCACGCCTTACCATGTTATGAAATGGAATAATGCAACCGAGGATTGGTACACTCCGAAGGCGAAAAATAATCTTATTCTCGGAAAGACATTTTCTTATACCATGGCATCAAGAGATGGTGCCCATTCCTTTGATTTTTGGGGTACTTATGATGAAGTAATACCTAAATCGCTGATAGCATATACTTTAGGAGATGGACGAAAGGTAAAAGTCAATTTTTCCGATAGTGGCAGTGGAGTCGAAGTGATGGAAACATTTGAATTGGAAAATATGAATTCCCCAGAACTTCAAGAGCAAGGTTGGCAAGCAATTCTCAATAATTTCAAAAAATATACGGAATCATTGTTGCCTAATCTTTTGCAATATTCTTGTGTGATACCGGCTGACCCAAAACACATTTACAATACCATGATTGGTAATGATACCTATGCTGGATGGACTAAGATTTTCAACCCAACATCAAGATTTGAAGGGTCATGGCAAAAAGGACAACTGATTTTCTTTTTGGGCGAAGGCGAGGATGGAAAATCCGGAGGTATGGTATCAATGATCGCTGAAAATATGGATTCTGAGCATATTTCTATCAGTCATATCAAAGAATGGACAGTAGATGATTCGCTTTCAAAAGAATACGCCGTTCCTGAAGATCCATCATTTGAAAACTATAGTTTTATTCCCGTCGCAGAGGGTACTTTACTCGTGGTAGATATGCTCGGAGGAGTAGTTGCATACAAAGAATACTTTGACGAAACATGGCCAAAAGCTTTGGACCAATTAAGTAAAATATCAAGTGATGATGGAAAAGTTTGATACCGTTGAAGCCTATCTATCAGAATTAGATGACCATCCGAGGGCTTTGATCACTGCTATCCATGAAAAAATAAGAACAAGTGTACCAGAAGCCCAATCTTGTATTGCATATAATATGCCCGCATTTAAGTACAAAGGAAAGCCATTGGTGTATTTTGCTGCTTTTAAACAACACATTGGCTTATATGCATTGCCGCAAAGTAATACAGAGTTTTCAGAAAGCCTCAAAGTGTATAAGACAGGAAAGGGCTCCATCCAGTTTCCGATAAATGCACCTCTACCATACGATCTTATTGAGATGATTGTGCGTTTTAGAAAGGAAGAAATAGATGCTAAAATCAAAAAATAATGAACCCTGAGATACGCGCTTACCATGAAGGGTTGCCATCACCCTATCAAAAAATGGCAGATGATCTTTTCGAGGTCATAAACGATAATCTGCCAAACGCTGAAAATAAAATTTGGCACGCACATCCTGTTTGGTTTTTAGACGGTAACCCCATAGTGGGGTATAGCTTACAAAAAAAAGGGTTAAGGCTTATGTTTTGGAGTGGAGCAGATTTTGGAGAAACGTCATTGAGTATCTTGGGTGGGAAGTTTAAAGATGCTTCAATTTTTTACCATCATCCGGGAGAGATTCAAGTATCGGAAGTGCAAGGATGGCTGCAAAAATCGATCCTCATCCAATGGGACTATAAAAATCTTGTCAAAAGAAAAGGTAGGTTGCAGTTATTATTAAACAATTTAAATTGAGAATTTTATTTGATGCTTTGAAAGATAATTTAACCTATTAACCTATATATTTATAGATGGCGAACAGTATTAATGTCCTTTCTATGATTTCAGAGGATGAAGATAATTTTTGCGTATTTTAATGTTGGAAGTCAAATGGCAAACACATATTTTTCAATGTTTTAATACCATCAATAACTTTATGTTAATTATTTGTTAAATATTATTAAGCCTATTTAAATAGATTTATATTTGCTTTATTAATTACTTTTTAAAATTATTTTTTATGAAAACAGATCAAAAACAGATCAAAAACAGATCAAAAACAGATCAAAATTCTTTATCTTCAGAAATGGGTTTTATAAACACATTTGGTTAGTGCCTGGCGTGTTATTTTCCTTTTTTATCGGCTTAAATTATCTTTCATGTTCTTCTTCTGAGCAGGACGGTAGAAATGAAAATGTGATTATTGAAAAAAATGAATTCATTACATCAGAAGAATTAAGACTGTTACTAAGTAAGGCACTAAATGCTGATGTCCAAACTTTGGAAGTTGAATCAAGAGAAATAGAATGTGGACCAGGAGTACAATCTGCTGGTTGCTTTCCTGACCAATATGTTTCTGGGTTTTCCGTGGATTATTTGGGATGTATGTTAACTGTATCGTATAATGTCAGAATTTGTTTTACTGGTAGTGGGGTTATGCAATTGTCCGTTTGGAATTTAGATATTGATGATAGCGATCCTTCATGCACAGCATTATTGACCCATTGGGCAAATCTTCAAGCTGCAGGTCAAATACACCAATTAGCAAAAGAAAGGAATGAAATGTACACAGCTGTTGTGAAAGAGATAGAAATGAATATTCTTGTGCCTATTTCTCAATTAATAGTGATAGAATGTGGATCACAAAATAGTGCCTACAATGTTTCATTTTATGAAAATGACTGTACAGCAACATGTTTTACTTACAAATTAGATGGTGGCATCTCAGTATATGAAACGAAGTGTGGAGATATGTGCTGTAAAAGGGTCTCGCAATATTGTTTAAATGAAAAAGGAGAATTGGAGCCAGTTGGTACACCATCAATCGTATCTTTAAATGGAAATTGTACTGCACCTACTAGCCAATGTCTTCAAAGTGTTGAAGGGGTATGCACAAGTCCTTGTTCTAGGATAGGCGCCGATGTACAATAAATTATTATTAATTTGAAGGGATTAGGTCTAATCCCTTCATTAAAATTGATTATTATGAAGCTTATTATATTTACTTTTGTATTATTTTTATTCAGTTCTGTAGTATGCGCTCAAACAGAGTACCTCCCAGTAAGACCGTATGAGCCAATCCAATTTACAGGAATACAGCCTGTTTGGTACCACACTATAAAAGATACGACCCCTAATAAAGGTGATGGCAATGGATATAATTTCCTTAATTTTTCTATGCGATGCCGGCCAGAAGTGAAAGATAATTATTTATACACAAGTTACCAAACATCCTCTCGAGGAGATGTTGCCGGCTCTTATTTGGAGAAGAGAGATATACTTTCCGGTGAGGTGACATGGCAATATCTGTATGGTTTAAATGATGTAAAATATCCTGAGGTAGCGCGCAGCATCATTTTTGTAGAAGATTCCGTTAGGCTTTTGTCTTGGAAGGCTAAAGATACATTGGGTACTTGGCCACCCTTCGTACTTGCAGGCATAGATGTGACCTTGACAGAAAGAAGTTTTTCTAATGAAAATGGTGCACTTGGCGCGTATTTTAGTACAACCAAAGGGGATAGTACTGTCCATAAATTTACAGCAAATCCTTTATTTAGGAATAAAGTAGAATATATCTTGAAAGATCCCGATACAGACGGGTATAGGTGCATCTATCACGAGCATCTTACTAACCCCAAATATGTTCTTTCTGTTCCAATAGACAGGTATGGTAGAGAAAACGGCACTACGGATACAATAAGTACCGAGTTATTAACAAGTTTTTATGCTCTGAGTCAAGAAGGTGGCAAAGTATTGATAAACCGCCTAGTAAATGGTCAAATGCATCTCACACTATATGCAGATGCCAGATTATCCACAGCAGTAGATGACTGGGTGTTGGAAGATTTTAATACAAAGGATTTTTCGTATATTATGGACATAGATGGTGAAAACACTATATGGACTCACAATCCTAATACAAATGATGAAGTGATCTCTGTATATCATCGCGGGGTCTTGATAAGCCGAGTATCAGTGCCACCATACTATCACTACAATAGTTTTGCGTTTGTGGATGGACAACCTATCGGGGTCTCGGGATATGACTTTATATCAAACAGACAAGATGTAGTATGTATACAAGATAATCAATTCAAGGTAAAACAAAGTTTGGTTTCTGAGGATACATTGAGATATCTGCTTGTTTTTAATGTCACACCCGTAAATGGTTTATTAATAATTCATTCACAAGAGGGATCATGGGCCTTAGATGAAGATGGGGAAAGAGTATTTGACTATCCATCCAAAGCCAATTCTATCATGGCCTTCAGTCTAGAATCCTTGGGTATAATAAGCCATACAGATGATAGAGTCGCTACAGATTTAGTAAGTATTTATCCTAACCCCGCACAAGAAAACGTAACCATAACCTTTGATTCGCCATCAGATGGTGTGATTGAAGTAATAAATTTGAGGGGAGATCTGATGCAAAAAATCCATGATAAAGGTAGACAAAGTCAAACCATTGATATTAGTGATTGGCCATCTGGGATGTACATTATTTCTATAAATGATAAGGTAGCTAAGACTTTTGTCAAGCTGTGATGACAAAGGTGGTAGTAGGTAACGGGTAAAATATAATTTTTTAGTCCATATTGTCATTTGCAAAATTTCAAAATAAAGACTAGATTATAAATTTACCATTTGTGTATATCATCCTACCATCTGCCAAAATTTCTCCTGATGCACGCATATCAGCGATCATGTCCCAGTGTACCGTTGAGGTGTTTTTACCACCAGCTTGCTTGTAAGATTGGCCGATAGCCATGTGTACGGTACCGCCTATTTTCTCGTCAAAGAGGATGTTTCTAGTAGTGGTTTGGATATTGGCATTGGTGCCTATGGCTGCTTCGCCAAAGTATCGTGTGCCAGATATTTTAAATATCTCGTCAAGGTAACTCTTTCCTTCTTCAGCATCCCATGATACTATCAGGCCATCTTTCACTTGTAGAGTGACGCCTCTCACTTGATGTCCACCATAGACAGTAGGCAGATCGAAGTGAATAAAACCTTGCACACTATCTTCCATGGGGCTTGTAAATACTTCACCGCTGGGCATGTTATTCCGACCATCAGAATTGATCCAAGTGCGGCCTTGTACACTAAAAGTGATATCAGTGCGTGGATTGATATATCGTATAGATTTAGCTGCATTCAGATAGTCTACGATGTGTTGCTGCTCGTCTCTTACTTGCAGCCATGCGACTGTAGGATCATCTTCAAATAAATGGCATGCACCAAATACAAAACGCTCGTATTCTTCTAGGCTCATGTCCGCTTCCTGTGCGGCGGCGGATGTAGGAAATTGGCATAGTGTGCGTTTGAGACTTTTATCGCCGATTCTTGTAAAATAGATGTCATTTAGTGGCTTATGGGCAGCATTTCGAGCAGCGGATTTGGCTGCATCTACATGCTTCATTTCTCTCGTATTATACGGCGCTATGATATTCAAGTAAGCATCAAAGGTATGCATCATCTCCAGCTTTTGAGGAGACACATATTGGAGCTGATGGTCAGCAGCCTCTTCGAGAAATATTCTATTTTGTTCTCTGATAGCTAGATCTAAATGTATGTGGGCACCAGCTCGAGTCGCAGATCTGAATACTTCCCTTACTAGAGGTTCGGCAGCAGTAGTGGTACTTATGAGCAATGTATCACCAGATTTTATCTCCATGCAATAATGCACCAATAATTCTGCGTATTTTTCCAAAATGTCCATCATCCTTTTTTTTGATGCTACAAAGGTAAAATTACTATTTAATACAGTATGATCCACAATTTTTATAAATTTTTAGGTTAAAGTTCCAACCATACATAGTCTTTATCCGTATTTATTAGGTATATAACCATTTAAATTTTATTATGACATCTTTATGAAGCCATCATCACAAACCAATAGATTAAATTATGGGTATTCCAGCTGCCTTTCGGCATGTTTGGGTTCACCATTAAAAAAATAGATAAAATTAAACAGATAAGCGGTCTGCATACAAACCTGAATGATTAAGGAGGGTCAAATTATTACCTGATTTTCGAAGTTAAGCCATTCCGCAAATCAAACAAATTCAACAACTTAGCAAATCTTAAACACATGAAATCACATTTATTACTATTTTTAGCATTCGTAGGAATATTGACTCAAATGTCTTGTTTGAATGATTCCTGTACCAACGAGCGTACTTTTGTACAATATAACCCAGTTTTTTTGTCGAGAGCTGAGTTTGAAAAGCCCAATGTTTTGTCTGACTTGCGCCCATTAAAAAACCCTGGTAAAATGTATTTTTATCAAAACTTTCTCTTTATAAATGAAAAAGGTTTGGGTGTGCATGTGTTCGATTTGTCAGATTACACCAATCCTATCAATATTGCATTTTATGATATTCCCGGAAATTTTGACATTGCTATAAAAGACCATTATCTATATGCTGATAACGTCATTGATTTGATTACAATAGACATCGTAGATCTAGCAAATCCCAAAATTATCAATAGGAATAAAGACTATCTAAAATTGCATCAGAACACAAGCGACCAAAGATACTATGCTTATAGTCTACGTACCAATATTACTCAAATCCTTTCGTGTGATAATCCAAATATAGATAGGACATGGTTTATATTAGATGGTGTAGAATTTTTAAATTCTGATATTTCAGCAGGTGTAGTCAATACTAACCAATCTTCCACTTTTTCTGGGACAGGTATATCTGGGTCATTTGCGAGATTCACAGTAGTAGAGAATAATTTGTATGTTGTCAATAATAGTAGCATCATAGATTTTGACCTGACCTTGCCCGCAACGCCGGAATTGAAATATGAAAAACCTTTAGGATGGGGTATTGAAACCCTATTTCCATATAAGGACAAGCTATTTATTGGTTCTACTTCTGGTATGTTTATCTTCAATCGCGCCTCGGATGGATATCTAAGTTTAGCATCAAACTTTAGCCATGCACGTGCTTGCGATCCTGTTGTGGTTCAAGATGATATAGCTTACATAACGTTGCGCAATGGTACCAAATGTCAAGGATTTTCAAATCAATTGGAAGTGGTTGACGTAAATAATGTCTTTAAACCTATATTGCTAAATACCTTTAAAATGCGTCATCCTCATGGGCTTTCGGTGTACGGAGACCATCTTTATGTGGCAGAAGGAAATTTTGGTTTTACGGTATTGAACGTTGCTACTTCAAAAGATATAAAAGAAGTAGCAAGAGTTACGAACTTGCATGCTTATGATATGATTTCTTTGGATGAAAAAACGCTTTTTGTAGTAGGCGATGATGGATTCTACTTGTATGATGTACAGAAAAGCAGTGCGCCTAGATTAGTGAGCTCTATAAAAACTGAAATATGAAAAAACTATTTTTTATTTGTCTTACGTTTGGGATGATACATGCACTATCATCCCAATCAGCCTATAATGATGTACTAAAACTTAAAAATGGGCATAAACTCAATGGTAAAATCATCCATTATACCCAAGACTCGGTGGCACTTGAGACCAAAGATGGAGTACATATCATGCTACCTACATCCACTTTAAGAAAATTGGAAATGGATGGCACGGCACTGCAAACTTATAGCTATACAACCAACAAACCTTATGTCAGATTGCAAGGATCAATGTTATATTCGTCCTCTAATAGAGGGATGAGTGCAAGTATCAGTGGGGGCTATATTTTTAATAGGTTGATGTCCGTTGGAGGCGGCACAGGCATAGACAATTATTATAAGGAAAATGGTTTTAATTTTATCCCAATCTTTGTGGAATGGTATGGCTACCTACTCAAGAGCAATACCACGCCCTACTTGTCTGTGCGTGGGGGATACAATTTTGCCATAGAAAGTACAGAAACCGGTTTTTTGAATCCTACAGATAATTTTTTTATAAATCCTACTTTCGGCATAAGATTGGGGAGTGGAGCCATTCAAACAAATATTTTTGTAGGAGCTAAGTTTCAAAAATTTCAGGTACAGACAGTTGGAGAAAATACCTTGAATCAATATTCAATCACATTTAGGAGGTATGATATGGGAATAGCCTTCGTGTTTTAGAAGCCTTGCCTAAGTTAACTATCCTATCCACCGCAGTACATTTTGATGCCAAATCTGAGTTTGTTGCGCTTTAGACAGTATGCCCAAGGCTACAGCGTCATCTAGTACTTTGCCGGGATAACTATCGAGTACTGAATCCATTTCGCCCAGTGGATATGGATCATCCAAACCAGCCACTATTTGATCTGAGCCTATCCTATGCAAGATCAGTTGCAGAGAATACGGATCATGAACAATAGAATCGACAAAAACATTAGCACAATCCATAGAGTCCAATGGCGATACTGTATTGGGAAAAAGATCACTGCGGCCTTTAAACCCTTGTATTCGCCTCCCATGCACCACCATACCGACTTGATTGCCATGAGCAAAACAAGTACGCATATTGGGATATAAATTCTGAAAATCAAGTAGGCTAAATCTATGCCAAGTATCCGCTGTCTGAGCACACATCCAAATCAAATGAAATCGCCAAAATTCATCCTTCAGTCCTATCATTTGTTCAGCATTGTATGGATGTATTTCAACGGCGAGTCCTAGTGCATTTATGAGTTCAAAAATCGGTTTTAAGCTATGGTCTACCACTGAGAGCCACTCACCATCATCGTTGAGAAAGTGAGATGGAAGGCACACGAGTTTCATTGGATTTGGTCCAGATGTACATCGTTGTATCTCTTCTAAGGCATCATCTATAAACAGAGGTTGAATGACGAACCCCCCGATAAATTTGTCCATATAGGCTCCTTGGATATATCTGTTGTAATCATTTTGAAATTGTATGATGTCCTTTGTTGTTTGACGAGGCACACCATTACAATACAATTGTGACAGATTTAAGATAACTTCTTTATCGATACTATTTTTTTGCATCCATTCCAGTTTCTCATGTAAGAAAAAACTTGGATCAGTGATGGGTCGCTGCCACGAATCTTGACACATAAATTTGCCGTCATCTGATATCCAAAAAATCTTCTGCTCCCGCATAAATCTTGGGATTTCGTGAGCATATGGAAGGAGATGTCCGTGGGCGTTTATTCTCAAAGGGCAAATAATGATTTTGGATTACACAAAATGCCGTTTTACTAATTTTACAAAGGTGGCTGCCTTTTTTATTTTTTGTTCAGAAAGCCAATTTTGGCTATATATCAGATTTTCTACGAGATAGGTTTTGGCTTCTGCAAATGAAGGCATATTATTTAGCACTTCGAGTGTTTCGGTCATGAGTGTGGCACTGTTGTTAAACAGCTCTTGCTGCGTAAATATCTTCTCGTTGATGCCCATAGATTTTCTTAAATCAGGAATGTGGGTTAGAGAAAGTTTGTCAGATAGATCTGTGATCGCTTCGTCTGCAAATAATTCTTTCAATTTAGCATCATCTTCCATTTTTACAGCCAGTTTTGGAGGTGTTTTCTCTTGCTTTGGCTCTTGAATTTGACGCTCAATAATGGTAGAAGGCGCATACTCCGCTTTTGGATGCAGTGGCTCATTTACTGTTGATGATACTGCCACTGGAACACTTGCAGATTCTGCAATGGTTGTGACCACCGGCTCTGGTACATGCACAGTCTCAACTTGTTTCTCGATGGGTTTAGTGTCTATTTTTTCAACAATAGGTTGTGCGACATCCATATTTACTCTTGTCTGTTTTATTGCATTTTCTATCATGATGTCATCATTTTCTGTGGCAATCTCATATAGATCTCTTATGTAACTCAGTAAAAGATCGTGCTCCAATTTTGAAAGAGATTCTGGTGGTTGGGTCGCATCTACGATACCAGATATTTTTCTTAACTTTTTATTGAATAATGAAAAATCCATTGCTTTAGCAAATTATTGAAAAAATAAAACATATTAATATAAATAATAATATATCAATAATTGTGCCATTAAAGATGTCTGATTTGAAAATGATCATCTTTCAAAATAAACATCTTTTAATTTATTTAAAAAAGACCTAATTTTACTATTTATTGGGGTCGATAAACCTCGTCAGCACCCAAATACTTTGAAAGCTGGGTATTGCGAAAAATAGGACTTTGAGCTATTGATATTTTATTTAACTATTTCAAAATTGATCGTCTTTTCGGTGGAATTACCTGAGGCATCCTTAGCAGAAATCTGCATCACATAATTGCCGGGTGCAATTGTATCAGGATTTGTTATTTCTGCATCAATGACAAATTTCAATTTATCATCTATGACCTGAGCAGTATTCTGAATACGCACTTCCTTCAATTCGGTTTCATCGGTCACAGTTCCTTTCAGTGGAATGGTTTGACCTGCTGTATAGATAGCATTTTCTACAGGTGATGTTATCGATATAACAGGTGCCGTAGTATCATCGTCACTACATGAAACTGTGCTTACTAATAATAAAAGTACTATGGCGCTAAATTGAACTGATTTCATTTATATATTGGTTTTATTTCAGCAAAACGACAAAAAGACAAGTATTGTTGTAAATTCTCATGTCAAAATGACATATTAATGCATTGGTATATGAATTGTAAGTATTGGCAAACAAAAAATATGAATAATTATGTCAAATAAAGGTAATATTTCAGTTCAGGCGGAGAACATTTTCCCGATTATCAAAAAATTCTTGTATTCAGACCATGAGATATTTTTAAGAGAACTAGTTTCAAATGCTGTAGACGCTACCACTAAGCTCAAAACGCTCGCTGCAAAAGGAGAAGTTAAAGGTGATATCGGAGATACTACTATTGAAATCAAAGTAAACAAAGATGACAAAACCCTACACATCATCGATAAAGGGATAGGGATGACTGAAGATGAAGTCAAAAAATACCTCAACCAAGTTGCATTTTCTTCAGCTGAAGAGTTCTTAGAGAAGTATAAAGATGATGCACAAATCATCGGTCATTTCGGGCTTGGTTTTTACTCGGCATTTATGGTCGCTGATACAGTAGATGTACTCACTAAATCGTATAAGGATGGTGAGAAAGCAGTAAAATGGACATGCAAAGGAGATCCTGCTTATGAGATTGAAGATATCGAAAAAGATGATAGAGGTACTGAAATAGTGCTTCAAATCAATGCAGAAAATGAAGAATATCTAGAAGAAAATAGAATCAGAGAGTTATTGAATAAATATTGTAAATTCCTTCCTGTTGAAATCAAATTTGGTACGCGCACAGAAACATCCTTTGAAGGAGAAGGTGATGCAAAGCAAGAAATCAAAACTGAAGTAAATGACATCATCAATAACCCACATCCAATCTGGAAAAAGAAGCCAGCAGACCTCACAGATGAAGAGTACAAACAATTTTATAATGAGCTTTATCCTTATAGCCAACCACCACTATTTTGGATTCATCTCAATATAGACTATCCATTCAATCTTACTGGAATATTGTATTTCCCTAAATTGAGCAATAGCTTTGAAGTTCAGAAAAACAAAATACAACTCTATAGTAATCAAGTTTTTATCACTGATGATGTCAAAGAAATAGTACCAGAATTTTTAATGCTTCTGCATGGTGTTATTGACTCACCTGATATTCCGCTCAATGTATCTCGCAGTTACCTTCAATCCGATGCGAATGTAAAAAAGATCAATACATACATCTCAAAAAAAGTAGCGGAAAAGTTGCAGTCACTCTTTAACAATGACAGAACAGCCTATGAAGACAAGTGGAAAGAAATATCCACTTTCGTGAAATATGGAATGATCTCTGATGATAAATTCAGTGAAAAAGCCAATGCTTTTGTGCTTTTGAAAAATATCGAGGGTAATCACTATACTTTAGATGAGTACAAAGAGAAAGTTAAAGACAATCAAACCGACAAACATAATAAGTTGATCTATTTGTATACCAATGATGTCAAGGCACATCATAGTTATATCGAATCTGCAAAAGCATACAGTTATGATATTCTGGAGCTTGACAACGTGATAGATAATCACTTTATGCAACATCTTGAATATAAAGGTGGCGAAATGACTTTTGTTAGAGTGGACTCCGAAACACCAGATCAATTAGTCCAGAAAGACGAAACAAAAGCTTCAGTACTAAGTGAATCGGAACAAAATAAAGTGAAAGATATTTTCACAACATCTATTAAAAATCTAGGTGGTGGACATATAGAGCTGAAAGCATTGTCTCCTGAGGATCATCCAGTCATGATCACAAGGCCTGAGTTTATGCGTAGGATGAAAGAGATGCAGATGTTACAAGGAATGGATATGAATCTATTTCCAGACAGTCATAATGTTGTCATTAATACCAATCACCCACTTATCGCAGATAAACTTACAAAGATGAAGAGCGAAGAAAAGAAAGTAGATTTTGCTAATTATTTGCATGGATTAGCATTGTTGAATCAGAATATGCTCAAAGGAGAAGAATTGACACAATTTATTAAGCGTAGCCTTGAATTTGTGAAATAGATCATTTCCTAAAGTTTGAATAAAAAAAGGCTGCCAATGTGATTTGGCAGCCTTTTTAGTTAAGCGCTAGTGATAAATGTTAGGGGATCAACAGTTTTTTGGATTTAATAATTTGCCCTCTTTGATCCTTAACCACTGCAAATAATAATCCTTGATATAGATGTAATTGTGCCGTAAATTCTTGAGATTGTGCTAAAGGACTTGAGAAAATATCACGTCCTAAAGCGTCATAAATCATAATATCGCCATTCATTTCTTGATCTGAACGCACTGTCAAATTGCCATCCCGGAATTCAATGCTAATATTAGAATTTTGAAAAGTAAAATCTTGAACCGGAACTGTTGCTTCACATGTTTGGTCTATATTATTACAATATGCCCTTGATACAAGAGAACAATCCAATATAAATGGATTTAATCCGCCACCTTGATATGTAGCTATGGCAATATTTCTGTTCCATTCTGCTTGATCTACAGGGTCTAAATAGTGCCATTCACATAGTGTACTCATCTGGTCTTCAAAAAAGTGGATGTCTTCTATTAATGCCTTCTCGGTGTACATTGTGTAAAAATAGAATATAGCTCTAGCAACATCACCCTTGACGGATTCTCTTGGTTCAAAGTAATCATTATTTGACTCCGAATACATATCCCTGATTTGAGCATTGGGCATAGTGGTGATTTCTTTTTCCTCGAAATACCATCGCTTTGTTTCTTGATCAGGTATATCACGATATTGCTTATCAGCCCTATCACTATTTACTTTACTTTTTGATGGAAATAAATTATGCATATCACCTTTTGCAACCCCAGAAGCTCCTTTGGACTCTGGATATACATGCTCAGTATTGATACCATTTGGTATACCATTAAGGTATACTGCCTGAGTAGGATCTGTGCCAGGTGGTATATAGATTCCAAGATTTGTATATACACAATACAAGGTATCATGTATTGCATGTATCTTGGAAAATAATGTATCTCTTGCAATGTTATAATCTAATACCACAGTCGGTCTATAAGTCTCTGCAAGTTTCAATCGCAAAGACTCCCCATTCATTTCGGGCAATACAGGAGCGTATATAAATTGTGCTTTTGCTGATATTGCCGCTGATATCACAATCAAGTATACTCCAAGTACAACCTTATTTAAAAAAAATAACTTAATATTGTAATGTACTACAAATCCAAACTTTTTCATCAACTTGTTTTTTACCTCCCAAAAACTTGAATTAAGTAACAGGGATTGAGATACAAAATTACAATAACTTGTTATAAAGAATCATTTTAGATGGATTTAAAAACACATTTTATAAAATTAATTACTTTATAAAACAAAAGGCATAACAAATTAATGCCATACCTTTTGAAGCTGAACTAATTGTATATTTTATTTTGAAATTATTAATGGGTTAACTATATTAATGTTCTTCCCCACAATTTGTAATAGATAAGTGCCATTTGTATTGATATCTTTACATGACATATTAATGACTTTATTGTTTCCAGTAATATTGTAGTATTGCTTTTCAACAATTCCACCCAAAACATCCTTCAATAAAAAGATATAATCTCCATCTGGTAGCAATGAACAATTAACATTTACATTTTCAGTTACTGGATTTGGATATAAGGCGATTGCGCTGAATTTATCTTGAACATCATCTGTCCCAACAATTTGAATTGAAATATTCTGCTTGCTTGTATCGATGCCACATCCGTTGTAAGCTATAAGTTTCACCTGATAGATACCTGAACTATTGAATGTATGTGTTGGATTAGTTTCTGTGCTGGTTGTTCCATCATCAAAATCCCAAGAGACATTGGAATCATATTGACTATCATTGGTGAAATTAACCGTAGCGCCACTTGCCGAAAAGCTGAATGAAGATTCTGGCAGATAACCAATAGTTACTTGTAATTCTGATGTATCCATTCCAAGTGCATTCGAGGTAATCAATCGAATCATATAATTACCACCTTGACTATATGTAAATTGTGGATTTTGTTCTGACGAAGTAGTTGGGTTGGCACCATCTGCTGTCCAAGCATAGCTATTTGCATTCGTGCTTTGGTTACTCATAATAATGCTACTACCCTCACAAATCGCGTTGGTAGGTAATGTGAATCCTGCAATAGTATAGACATCTAATGTGATTTCTGATGTAGATGTGGCTGTGCCACAAGAATTCATATTCGTTTGTACAACAGAATATGTCCCATTTTGTGGAAGAGTAATATTGGCTAAAGGTGATGATACTGACGTGTTAAATCCATTAGGACCTTGTATTGAATAGGTTGTATTATTGGCACCAATCCCAGTATTTGACAAATTCAAAACGTTACCCGCTATACTTTCATTAAAACCAGCAGAGGGCTGTGTATTGATGACAATTACATCATTTTGTACAACTGTGATGCTTCCAGTACTATTAGTAACCACTAGAGATACATCAAAAGTTCCTGTATTATTGTATGTCACCGTGGGATTTGGGAGTGTAGAAGTAGTAGGATTGCCACCTTCAAACGTCCATAACCATGCAGTGACTGATGGAGAGACTATAGATGTAAATTGGATATCAGTAGGAATACAACCTGTTGTCGTACTCGCTTGAAAACTTGCAGTAGGTAGGAGCTGAACTAAAACACTTTCAGTATACACATCATTCCCACAGCTATTTTGAGCAGTCAAGGTGACATCATACGTGCCTTGTGCTGCATAGGTATGTGTTGGGTTAGTCTCTGTACTTGTGAACCCATCACCA
Organism: Saprospiraceae bacterium; assembly: GCA_041392785.1. Lineage (GTDB taxonomy): Bacteria > Bacteroidota > Bacteroidia > Chitinophagales > Saprospiraceae > OLB9. Next base: position 200,621 of record JAWKLK010000005.1, on the reverse strand, counting down.
AAATCCCAGTTTACGATTGTTCCATTTTGTATCTGCGAAGTAAATACAACGTTTAAATCATTCCTTACAAAATCAAAATTGACATTTGGGGTAGAATTGACAGAAATATAATCGTTCAAAGTCAAAGTATTGGTGCCAAAGGCATTGGTTACCGTAAGACTGACATCAAAAGTACCTGAATTTGAATAACTTACCACTGGATTCTGTTCTGAAGAAGTTGATGGGTTTCCTCCTTCAAAAGTCCAAGCGTAACTAGTAGGTTGATTTTCAGAAGTGGAATTAAACTGAACAGATGTTTCGGTACAAGTAGTCGTTGATAAAGTAGATATACCAGCCACGGGTGCAATACCCAATGCAACTGTTTGTGTAGATGTCACTGTCCCACAATCATTTGATGTTGAAAGTTGCACAGTATAAACACCGTTATTGGCATAAGTATGAGTAGGACTAGTTTCCATGCTAGTCGATCCATCTCCAAAATCCCATAAAGTACTTGTACCGTATTGGGAGTTATTGGTAAAGGCGGCTGTCAATCCATTGACAGTAAAATTGAACTGTGATGTTGGAGCTGGATCAACAGTGATAAAGTCCATTTTTTCTTCTATATGGCTAGTAAAGTCATTGAAAGCTGTCAAAACAACATCATATATACCAGGAGTATTGTAGACGATTATGGGGTTTGCCTCGGTTGAAGTTGAAGGCGATCCTCCGGGAAACTGCCACTCAAAACTTGTTGCATTGGTAGATGTGTTGGCATATGACACAACCATAGGCGTACAACCAGTGACAGGTGTAGCACTGAAAGACGCTGAAGGGCTGAACTGTACTAAAACATCATATGAAATAGTGCTTGTTTCGCAAGGATTCGTGACGGTCAGTGTCACAGTATATGTGCCATTTGATGCGTAGGTATGCGTAGGATTTGGCTCTGTACTTGGGACTGAACCATCTCCAAAATTCCATGAAAATGTAAAAGCATCACTTCCAATAAATGTAAAAGTGACAGAATTTCCAATTATACTGTATGTAAAATCAGCAACGGGATTTTGGATAACATCTAGTGTAATCGGTAATGTTATAGAATGAGAATTTGGCCCTTCACTAGATGTCAGGGTCACATTGTATGTACCTGATTCATCCCATTGTACAGTTGGTTCGAAATCTGTAGATGTTGCTGGAGTTCCACCCTCAAATTCCCATAAGTAGGAAGAAGCATTCACTGATAAATTTGTAAAAGTAACAGTTGCTGGAACGCATGTATTAACGATTGTATAGCTGAATTCAGCTTGTGGAGGATTAGAAGATGTACAATTATCCAAACAACTAAGGCTCATATAAAAGTTTTCGATTTCATTGATCGAAGTTCCAGACCAAGTATTGGAATTACTTACACTAGGAGCCATAATACCAGTATTGTGGGATGCATCAAAGTTATGGCCAATTTCATGCGCATTCATTACTCTTTTTAGATTGGCATTTGTAGAAAAGTCCTGTAAAACATGATATCGAAACTGGGTACAAACAGTCCCAACCCAAGCTAATCCAATGGTGCCACCATCAAAATTTCTATAGGACCAACATGCTCCAATATCATGTGAAGTTGTGAAGCCAATGACAGCCCAAGCTGTAAAATCATCTAAGAGTGCCCCGGAATCTGTACTTGATGTCCAAGGATCGCAAGTAGAACAGTTAGATATCCACTGTTCAGAAATCTGAAAAGTAAATTCATCAGCAAAATCATTATCATAATTGGTTTGTACATTATTTACTACCCCAATATTGTGATTTTGTACTGCACTGACACTACCATACTGTTGTACCATAGAATAATCTGCTGCCAACGCATATTTAAGAAAATAACACAATCCTGTCCTAGAACCATTATTTGATTGGTGATTTTTCTCTTGACGATGCGACTCTAGTTTTTCTTTTTGTAATTCATATCCACACTTCAGACTGTTATCTTCGATTATATCATTGGTAGAATACAAGATAAATGCATCCTTTTCAGCGGCTGAGATATAATAAGATAGTGGCTCTATATAATAAGCGACATTGCCAACCTCTATAAATCCATAAATAAAATTCCTGTCAAAAGTTAATGACACTTTACTGGATGGATTTCCTACTACATAGCCATGCATTGGGATACATGATGGTTTTACTTTGATGGAGGTGATACCATCTGAATTCGCAGTGGTCAAAGTATAATCTTCTGCAATAATATTGGATTGAGTAAGGTTTAACTGCCAACGGATCGTTTCATTGAGTTGTAATGTATATTCGTTGGTTCTTGATGACTTTTGGTCTAAGAGTGAAGTATAAACTTCTTCTGCATTCACTTTTATAATATCATATTTGGTGAATTTCTGATTCAAGAGGATGTCAACATTACTCTGAGCACCAATATAAAATGATATACCTATTAGAACAAAAAGCAAAATTATTCTTTGCATAAATAGATGTAAGGTTTAGGATGTTAATTAATAATAATGCAAAGTAACAAATTTTATATTGAAAAACTACTTTAAAAAAGTATCAATTTTCTTCAAAATAAAATATTTGTTGTTAAAACAACTATTTTTAGATTGCCTTAAAAACAATTTTTTTTGGATTTTGAAACTTTTATCTTCAATTAAAAAAAGATTGTCTATCTTTGACACGAGATCTCACCAATTAAAGTCCTAAAAGGAAAAATGAACTTGGAAATGATGAATTTAAACATTAGTATCCATTTCAGAAACTTATGATCGAAGTGGGATTTTCCAATACTATGTTTATATTTGAAGTTTATACTGATCAGGATGCCGTAATTAAAGGTAAATTTGTAAAATTATAAGTATTTATTAGTGAGAGGAGTGGCAAACTATACCATCTCCTCTTACTATTCTCAAAAAATTATATTAATGAAACATTATCTTATTTTGCTTTTAGCTTTAGCTATTATATTAAGTACTGAACTATCTGGCCAAGGTGGGTATCAAAAGAATGTGAAGAGACCCGTATCAAATGCCATTTTTGACTTGGTTTTAGAAAGGGATACTTTTTATATTGGAAATTTTAATTTTACATGGAATAGTGGATTTAGTGTTGAAATGCTGCGATATGATACTTTGGGAAATTTAATAGATATAAATAATGATCTGGCACATATATCAAATGTTGGATATGGAGGAAGCAATAGTAGATTAATGATTAGGAATAATATGTCTAATACATACTCTTGTGTGGTAAGTAATTCTGGAGTAATGGTTGCTACCTTTGATTTGAAAACAAATAGTTTAATTGAGTCTAAAAAATATGTTTATAAAAATGAAGAAAATGCAAATTATATTCCTTTTGGCATGAAAGAATTAAAGGATGGAGGTCATGTTGTGTATGGAAGCATTCAGTTTGATGAACAAATCTTTAAAGGAGAATCATCAGCGTTTATTTTAAATATTGACAATAATGGACATGTAAATTATTGGAAAATTATAAATGAAATCAATTATGGAATGCTTATTGGAGGTAGTCTACTACAATACGACACCTTGCGTCTTTGTATGTCAACATTATCAAAAGATGACAGCAAAGCTTATGTGTATTATATTAATACGAATAATGGCAATTTAATGAAAAAAGTTTTAATTAATGACGCTATTAATCCCACAAATTCATCATTTCCATATCAAATATATAAAATTGCCAATAATCGCTATTTAGGTTTTACTCATAAATCTGGTCCAACGCTTGTAGTTTACGACTCATTATTCAGGCACAATAAAATTTCAGAATTTGGAATTACGCCTAAATATGGATTTGGATATTACCCATATTTTGAGAACCCTTATCAATCGTTTCAAGATACATTAGGCAATGTTTTTGTAGCCACAAGAGGATTTGTTTTTAGTAGTTATCCATACATTGATGAAAATGCAATAGAAGCATTTTCGATCTCAAAATTTAATAATGAGGGAGATTTGATTTGGGAAACCATTGACACTATAGATGTGATAGACTTGGGGATAAATAATAGATATAGAGATACCTACATTTCATCCGTAAATGTGTCACCCACTGGTAGTATTTACGTATCTGGACATTATACAGATAGTACTGAAATATTCCGTGTAGATACTATTACAACAACATATTATTGGGCTTATGATTCAATTTCGATGCATTGGTTTCAAGCAATTAAAGATACTTTGTATTATGATACTACAACTCAAATCAATAGAAACATAGGATTTTTATTCAAATACGACAAAAATGGATGCAGGATTGACAATTGTAGGATGGTGGATAATACTGATTCAGATAGTGACAGAGAAAACAACATTACCAATTTTAAAATTTATCCTAATCCTACGCTTGACGTCCTAAACATTGAGCATATATATAATCGAGAAGATTTAGATTTTTCTATCATAGATTATTTGGGCAAAATTGTTATGAAGGGACATCTGAGTCAGGGTTTATCGGAGGTAGATGTAAGCCTACTTAATTCAGGACTCTACGTGATGTTACTTAAGCTTGACGGAAAAGTCTTGGCATCAAAGGTCTTTGAAAAACTTTAGCTTTATCACTTAAAAACAATCAAGGATCTACATCCACAATGATGCGGATGGCTTTAGTATTGGGATATCGCTTCACTTCGGCTATCGCATCTTTTATAATCTGCCTTATTTTTTTGCCAACGACAGGATTTTTCTCCATCTTTATCATCATACTCCGAATGTATAGGCCACGTATGCGCTCAATGCTTGGGACTGCGGGGCCTACCAACCTATTGCCAATATGCTTTTGGATTATTTTTGCCAACATTTGAGCCGCTTCATGGGCTATTTCTTTGTATTTGTGATGCACTTCTATATGGATCAATCTGAAGGTAGGTGGATAGATAAATTTCTGCCTTTCATACATTTCACGCTTGAAAAATGACGCATAATCTTGATCTAAGGTCTCTTTGATGATAGGATGATCAGGGGTGAAGGTTTGTATTAAGACTTGACTTGACATTCCCCTTCTTCCTGCTCTTCCACCCACCTGGGTAAGGAGCTGAAATGCTCTTTCGTTAGCCCTGAAGTCTGGAAATCTGAAGAGGCTATCAGCATTTAACACTGCTACAAGACCAATATTGTCAAAATCTATGCCTTTGGTGATCATCTGTGTACCTACGAGGATGTCTATGTTTCTTTCCTCAAATTCATACAATATTTTTTCAAATTGGAGTTTGGTCTTTGCGGTATCTAAGTCAATTCTTGCAGCTGTTTTGTTTGGAAAATGTGTTTTGATCACTTCTTCTATACGCTCTGTTCCGAATCCTTGCTCTACTAATTCTACTGTGCCGCATGCAGGGCATTGACGTGGCAATTTTGACCTCGTATTGCAGTAATGACAACGTAACTCTTGTGACAATTTATGCAAAGTTAAGTGGACATCACAATTGACACATTCGGCCTTCCAACCACACATTGGGCAGTGAAGACTAGGTGAATATCCACGTCGATTTTGAAATAGTAAGACTTGCTTTCCTTCTTCCATTGTTGCTTGCATGGCATCTATCAATGGTGCACTGAAAATGCCGTCAAATCGTTGGTCTTTATATGCTGGGCGCAAGTCGATAATCCCTATGGATGGCATGGTAGCATCGCCATATCTTTCTGATAAAACAGATAAAGTATATTTCTGATTCGCAACATTTAACATGGACTCCAAACTAGGTGTAGCACTTCCCAAAACTACTTTCGCACCATGCATTTTGGCAAGAAAAATAGCAGCATCGCGGGCATTGTATCTAGGCGCAGGCTCTTGTTGTTTAAATGAAGGATCGTGCTCTTCGTCAATAACTACGAGTTTTAGGTTTTGATAAGGTAAGAAGACACTGGATCGCGCGCCTACTATAATTTTTGCACCCCTTCCTACAGCATTCCATATTTCTACCCTTTCTTGATTGTTTAAACGAGAGTGATATACCAAAATCTCTGCACTAAAAAGGCTTTTTAGTCTTTCTACTATATGGGAAGTGAGCGCTATTTCAGGCAATAAATACAATACCTGATTGCCCAATGCCATTTCCTTTTTGATAAGTTCTGCATATACACGCGTTTTCCCACTTCCGGTAACACCATGAATCAAACAAGGCTTGCCATCGACAAAAGCAGCTTCTGCTTGAAGTAAAGCAGTATTTTGCGCTACTGTTAGTTGTGGTAAAGCATCGATTTCGGATTTTTCATCCAAATTCAATCTGGAAACTGTACGTTGATACGTCACAAAAATTTCTTTTTTTACCAAGGCTTTGATGGTAGCTGCATCTACTTTTGCCAATGAGGCTAAATCGTTGATAGAAACTTCCTTTTGTTGACGTATGAGCTGCGCAAATGCTAGTAAAACATCTGTTTGCTTTGTGCTTTTTGAGACTAGCCCGAAAGCACTTGTAAGGTTACTGTCCTCCTTGTGCCATTCTGTGAGTTGTACGAAAGTTGCCGTCTTAGGTTTGAATTTTTCGATCAACTCCTCTTTGATACTTATGATTTGATCATCTAAAAGTTTTTTAAGTATCGGATATACAGTTTTTCTTTGTAATATCTCTTGGATTTGGGCTATGGTCAGTTCGTTGCGGATAGACAGAGCTTCTGCCACAAGATATTCGTCATCAGATAAATGCAATGCATCAATATCAAACTCAGGATTAATGATTACTTTAGTTTCGCTCTCCAATTTCAATCCGGACGGCAAGGCATTATGCATGATTTCGCCGAGGGAAGCAAAATAATAGTCAGACATCCACTCCCAAAAAGTCAATTGAAGCTCAGTCACTATGGGAAAAGCATCTATCACAGATCTGATAGGTTTGGTTTTTAGAGTACTTTCACTGCGAATTTTATAGACTATGCCTGAATACAGTTTATTTCTCAATGGCACTTCTACACGAATTCCTATAGTAATTTGCGATACCAATTCTGGAGGAATACTATAACTGTAAACCTCCGGTAAGGCTAACGGTAGTATGACATCAGCATATTTTTGTTGGGAATCTATGCTCACTTTTGATAGATTTTACCTATTGGATACAATCGCAAAGTAGGTTCAAAATAAGGTGTATGTTTATAAATAATTGACAACAATTGATAGTTTGAAATAGTTGGATTTTCTGCTTTAGCTTTATCAATTTCCAGTTTGAGACTGGGATGTTCCTCCACAAAAGACGAAGCAACATCATCAAACACATAATCTGAAAAATATTCTTTCTGATTTAAAATCCCATCGAAAGCATTCCATTTCATCCAGCTATCGGGAGCCAATGGCTCTAAACTATGAATGATATACGGCAAATTTTCGCTTTTCGAGTACACGATGGCATCTCCCGCATACCAAGTTTTGGTACTGATTATGCTATCCAATATAATATCACTTAATGGAAAATGACCTTCATATGGATATGTTGGTATTTTAAAATCTTGTATTTTATATTGTGTGGAAGTTATGATAGTATCATGAGATAAAGTTCTTATTTCAGCACCATTTATACGCAATAAATCAATGATTTTGCCATATGCAAAGGGCACTATATATGCTTCTGGAACTCGGACGGAATGCGTTGTTTTAAAGTGATTGAAATAAGGAATGTAAGTACGGTAAGGTTTTGATTTGTCGTACTTTCTGATTGACAAACCTGTCACTTTGCTGGGGCTCATATATTCTTCATAACCAAGAAAAAGTGTTGAGTCTTGCACATTTTTATCTAGTTCAAAAAGGATGGGAAATGATGTTATTTGGGATGCTAAGGTCTTAGATACCTGACGCGAATCTCTCAACTTATCTTTGTTTTGAACTGTATATTGAATGGCAATTTTTAGAAAATCCAACGTTGCATTCACCCTATCTTTGTAGGGTTTTAACATATGGGTTTCAGACATAAAACCATAGCATTGATGCAGTGCTGCATATCCGGTAGAATATCGTGGGTAATCCATAAACCCTTGGATACCATCACTAAGTCCTTGTTCGCTGTTGACGTATGGCGTCATAGGCCATCCGTTTTGTTCCATTGCTGCATAAAGGTGTGGTAAAAAATTTTGTTGCATCTCTTCAGCCATTGGATTTTGCAGCTTTTGTGGATGGGTAGCTATCAATGTCATAGTATGCTGATAATCTGCGCCATTGGAGGTATGTGTGTCTATAAAAATATCTGGATCCCAATAGTTAAAAACAGTGTTGAATGTATAAGCATTCTTACTGTCGCATTTCATAAAGTCACGGTTGAGGTCGAGGTTTTTTGCATTGCCTCTGAAACCACATTCCACCGGACCATTTTGGTTTGCTCTGGAGAATGATCTTCTGTTGAGCATGCCTCCTACATTATAAACGGGTATTATTACAATTGTCACTTTTTTAAGCATCCCAGACAAGTTTTTTGACGAAAGTATCTCTTTAACAAGGAGTTGGGACGCATCAATGCCATCAGGTTCTCCAGGATGAATGCCATTATTGATAAAAACTATGGCTTTTTTTGCAGCGATATTTCTTTCAGGGGTGAAATCTTCATTGTCAGCAATGACGATCGTATGGATGGGTTTGCCAATATCTGATAAACCACATGAAAATACTTTTATGAGTGGTGATAGGCTGTCTAAATGTATGTAAAATTCCATGAGTTCCACATAGGTACTCGTAGTATTTTGATCCTTCTCAAATGGGACTTTAGGAAGTGATTGGGCAAAGTTGAGGAAACATTGGAGGCAAAAAATCAGTATCAAACAAAACCTAATCATATTGTGGATTGTCTGCTTCATCGAAATTAATAATGTGTTTCAGATAAATTGCAGCTACCAGTCCAAATACGAATCCTCCCACATGCGCCCACCAAGCCGTGCCGTCAGATGCAGATGTCTGCACTGACAAAGATCCAAGGCCATAAAACATTTGCTGCACAAACCAAATGCCAAGAAATAAAATAGCCGGCATATAAAATGATCTAAAAAGTATTAAGATGATAACTTTTATTTGAGATTTTGGAAAAAGATAGAGATACGCTCCCATTACCGCAGCTATAGCACCGCTGGCACCTAGTGAAGGTATAACGGAAGAATGAGGCACCATTTGATCAGGACATGGTATAGTCATCGAACAGGGATAACATGCAATGTCTGCAAAACTGGCATTGGCAGTACTGAAATAGATATGGGCAAATGATGCTGCTAAGCCTCCAAGAAGATAAAAAACTAAAAATTTAACACTCCCTATCTTAGCTTCAATATTATCCGCAAATACCCACAAAAATAACATATTTCCTATCAAGTGCATCCAAGATCCATGCATGAACATGCTTGTGAGCAAAGTTAAATAATGGTCACCTTTCACGATGTCGGCAGGAATGGTCGAAAATTCACAAATAAGATTGCCCTCCGTAGAAACCTGAATTAAAAAAATGAGCACATTGATGGCTATGAAGCTATAACTCACTATAGGTTTATAACCTCCTTGTACTTGTGTATCTCCGATGGGAAAAAACATTGTCTACTGTATTAAGATGGTAAAGATATATCTTCTAGTTGATAAAAAAAAGAAATGTAGCCAAGAGAAAAATCAAAATGAAATTCATCTAAGTTTAAAAATTTTAAATTTTTTTATATAAATAAATTTTTTTAAGAACAAAAGTTTATCTTTGTTTATATCAAGTGAATTTTATATATTTTATCATGCGTGGATTTTGGATTTTTATACCTTCATTATTATTCCTTAATATCTCTTTTGCACAATCAAATTTTGACCAAAGTGAATTAACATCATTTACTACAATATATCTGTTGTCTAAGTCCGCTCAAACACCTTCAGAAAACCTCATTATATCATTGTTGGATAAACATAAAATTACTTTAGATCGGTATTCTGATATACTTCGAGCAGGATTGGAAGGAAGAGCAATCAAATTAAGTCAAAATGAGATATCTTTAAAACAGGACATAGCAACAATGACACTTGAACAAAAGAATGTACAATCAGATTATATTAAAAAACTTTGCATAAGTCACAATCTATCCTTTGAAAAATATGAAACCATTTTAAATAAATATCAAACTTCCATACAGTTTCAAAACCAATTGAAACCATACTTTTCTAATGCAATAAAAACTATTGATAAAAATGAAAAATAGTCTTTTTGTTTTTTTGTTGATTTTAGTATTTAGCTTATCATCCCAAGCGCAGTTTATTCCTACAAGATATTACTCTCAGGTTTTTCAGAATGTGACAGAAACAACAAATGTCCTTTTCAGTACAAATGTACCCGTACCAGAACCTGGTGGTGGATTTTACGAATCTATCACAAACTATCCAGTGAACGTCAAAGAATACGAATTCTATAATCAGAATCTGTATATGAATATCATCCAACCTCAAGGCGATACTATTTCTAATAGGCCTGTGGTCATACTATGTTTTGGAGGTGGTTTTGTTGCAGGTAGTAAAGATCATTGGAGTATGAGATTGATAGCAATAGATTTAGCAAAAAGAGGATATGTGGCGGCACTTATTGATTATCGGCTAGGAATGAACCTGTTTGATGCTGAATTGTCAAAACGAGCAGTGTATCGGGGCGTGCAAGATGGAAGATCCGCTGTTCGATTTTTTAAGGCTGATGCTGCAGGAGCAAATACCTATAGAGTAGATCCAGAAGAAATTTATATTGGTGGGCATAGTGCTGGCGCTTTTATTGCCTTACACAATGCATATCTCGATACGGAAACTGAGCGCCCTCCTTCTACTGGACAATGGACACAATCCTGTGGATTTTTAGGGTGGAGCAATTGTACTTGTCCGGATCAGGGGTGTCTTGACTGTGTTGGCAATAACCAAGGTTATAGCGGTCATGCCAAAGCACTATTTAGCTTAGCTGGTGCAGTTGGAAGTATCCAGTACATTGAAAGCTCAGATGATCCAAAATTGGTGATGTTTCACAGTACCGATGATGGTACAGTACCTTATACATCCGGAGAACCATTCGGGGATATTTCTCCATTTATTTTAGGAAGTGATCTGCCAATGGTATATGGATCTCAACCTATTTCTACACAAGCTGATGCAGAAGATCTAACTTATAACTTTCATTCTTACACTAGTAGAGGGCATGGAGTCCATGAAAACGAGTCCAACAATACACTTTACAGCGATATAATGCCGAAAATCACTCAATTTTTTTACACAAATCTACTGAAGCCATTGTCGCATTCTGTAGATGGAAATAGACATGTTTGTGAATCAAATCTTATACAATCATACAAGATTAAAACACCTCTTGCCCCATATTATCAATGGATTATTTCTGGAGGAACATTCATTCAAAATCCACTCCCAAATGATACTTTAATCACAGTGCAATGGGATGTGAATAGTTCAAACCATACATTGACTGTCGTGCCATACTCCAAACATTGGGCTAGAGGCGATACCATAATGACCCAAGTAACAGTAAGTCCTTCAGGTACAAATACCTGGCAGGGTCAAAATAATCTTTGGAATGCTTACACAAACTGGAGCTTATATGCTCTACCTCAACAGTGTCATGATGTGATCATCCCTCAAATAGCCACTGGAGATCCACTGATTCCAGATGGAACACAAGTCTTTGTACGTTCTGTCACTTCATATAATCCTAGATCACTGACAATCGCTTCAGGCGCATCACTTACAATAGTGCCTCAACCAGAATAAAGATGTTTGATTTTTATATAAGTTCTACAGTCATATTGGATGCGTCATTGATGTGGGCTTTTATATGCTCTTGCATGGTAGTAGCAAGGGATAATCCTACATAATCCACCATCACGGGAAATTTTTTGTGCTTTCTGTCCACTAAGACTGCCACTTCTACACAAGGAAGAAGTACGTCCATGATCGCCGTGAAAGCATAAAACAAAGTTCTTCCAGTATTGGCTACGTCATCCACTATGATAACTTTTCTATCTTTCAAGCGAGCAGTATCTACATCCACTTTAATGTCATTTTCCAAAGGACTCGATGGATTTAAAGAAAGTTTATATAAAAATATTGGTTTCTCAGAATTTGCCGTCAGAATAGTATGTAGTAATTGTGCAAACCTATACCCATTTTTATTTATACCCAATAATACTATTTCTGGATCAGAAAGGCTGTTTTCTAATATCTCAAAAGCCAATCTTTGAATTTTGTGAGATACCTGATAGTGGTTTAAAACGACCATAGTGATGCTGTTTTAAAAATTAATTGACCACAAAAGTAAATAATCGTTTAATTTCTCGTAATTTGCTACCCTAAAAATTAAAATATTAATATATAGAATATGGCTCAGTTAATATTTTTTATAATAACAGCGTTAGTGGCATATTTTGCCATAAGACAATATAAGAAAGTCTATCAAACTATTTTGTTGGGAAAACCTTATGATGTTCGGATTGACAAAAATGCGGCGTGGCGAAATGTGTTTCTTATAGCTTTCGGTCAGCAGAAAATGTTCAAACGCTGGATTCCGGCAGTATTGCATCTAGGTATTTATTCTGCATTTTTATTGACTCAATTAGAATTGATAGAGATCCTGATCGATGGTTTTTTTGGTACACATAGATTTTTGATGTCCTTTTTAGGTGTATTTTATCCCATTTTAATTAGTTTTATTGAGATTCTGACTTTATTTGCATTGATAGCAACCATCGCATTTTTGGCTAGAAGGAATATTCTCAAGGTAGATAGATTAGCCAAATCAGAACTAAATGGATGGCCGAAACTGGATGCAAATCTTATTTTGATAGGAGAATTCCTTCTTGTATGCGGAATTTTCATGATGAATGGTGCTGATTATGTGCTACAATCTGCAAATCCGGAACACTTTCACAAAATTGGAATAATGCCTGTCTCTAGCTGGCTTGGGCCATTGTTTTTAGGTAATATGGACATATCTACTTTACATTTTATCGAAAGATTTGGATGGTGGCTTCATGTTTTAGTGGTGTATGGATTTATATTGTATCTACCATTTTCAAAGCATCTCCATATATTTCTTGCTTTTCCAAATGTATACTTCAGCAATCCCAATCAAAGAGGAAAGATGGAAAATATGCCAGAAATCATGAATGAAGTGAAGTCTATGTTGGGAATGGAAGTCAGTGGACAAACAGAAAACACAACAGAAATTCAGGATTTTGGAGTCAAAGATGTCACAGATTTGACTTGGAAAAACATCCTTGACAGTTTTACCTGTACAGAATGTGGTAGGTGTACTGCTGTATGCCCCGCCAATATCACAGGAAAGAAACTTTCTCCGAGAAAAATAATGATGTCTATACGGGACAGGTCTGAAGAAATCTCTAAGAAACTTGCATCCAATGACCTTCAATACGCTGCATCAAATGAAGGAAAAGATGCTACGACGTTGTCTATTTCAAATTTCAATGATGGCAAATCACTTTTTGATTACATTTCTAGAGAAGAGATTCATGCATGTACCTCATGCAATGCCTGCGTTGAAGCATGTCCAGTTCTGATCAATCCATTAGAACCTATTCTACAATTACGTAGATATGAGATTCTGACTGAGTCAGCTGGACCACCTGATTGGGTACCTATGTTTACAGCCATGGAAAATGGTGGTTGTGTGTGGCAGGTTCATGAAGACAGAGAAGCTTGGATACATTGATTTTATGGATGTTATCAAATGATGTTTAAAATCATCATGTAAGTTAATGAAGATTTTTATCACACAATATAATTTATTTTTAAAAGTGATTAACTTTGCTCAATAGCAAAATTTTATAACGTACTAGATTCAAAATATGGCCATAAAAACACTTTCAGAAGTTACCTCAGAAGGAGGGCAAATAGATGTTTTGTTTTGGGTAGGTTGTGCCGGAAGTTTTGATGCCAGAGCTCAGAAAGTTTCAGTGGCTTTGTCACAACTTATGGATATTGCAGGTATAAAGTATGCTATTCTCGGAAATGAGGAAGTGTGTACGGGAGACCCTGCTCGTCGTGCAGGAAATGAATTTATCTTTCAGATGCTTGCTCTTCAAAATGTCAATACCCTAAATAATTACGAAGTAAAAACAATTGTGACCGCTTGTCCTCATTGTTTTAATACTTTGAAAAACGAGTATCCCGATCTCGGCGGAAAGTATGAGGTCATGCATCACACCCAGTTTTTAAATAACCTATTATCATCAGGTAAACTCAAAGTTTCAGGCGGTGCATTCAAAGGTAAAAAGTTGACGTATCATGATTCTTGCTATTTGGGTCGAGTCAATGGAGAATATGAAGCTCCTAGAGAAATATTAATGGCTTTAGATGCTGACCTAGTAGAATTAAAGAGAAGTAAAACGAATGGCCTTTGTTGTGGAGCTGGTGGAGCTCAAATGTTTAAAGAAGATGAACCTGGTAAAAAACGAATAAATACCGAACGGGCAGAAGAAGTTCTCGAAGCACAAGCGAACATTGTAGCTGCTAATTGTCCATTCTGTATCACGATGTTGACTGATGGTTTGAAAGCCAAAGATGCCCAAGATGATGTCATGGTACTAGACATCAGTGAAATGATACTATCGTCTATAAAGGTGTAAAATAAGATGCCAAAATATAAAAATATTTATGTTGCTGCTACGAGCCAGCATGTGGGGAAAACCACATCAACACTTGGTTTGGTTTCCAGTTTTATGCAAAAAGATATTAAGGTAGGATATTGTAAGCCTGTGGGACAAAAATATTTAGATGTTGATAATTTAAGAGTCGATAAAGATACCATACTTTTTGCAGATTTGATAGGATTCAGTATGGTTCCAGAAATACATAGTCCTATCATTTTCGGACCAGGTGCAATAGAAAAATATTTAGACGATCCCAATCCGACTGATTTGGCAAATGCAATAATAAAGGCAGCTAATGTGCTAGGTCAAGAAAATGACTTGGTTATATTTGAAGGCACAGGCCACCCAGGTGTAGGTAGCGTGGCAGAACTGTCCAATGCAAAAGTAGCATCCCTAGTTGATGCAGGTGTAGTCATGGTGGTTGAAGGAGGCGTAGGCTCTACCATAGATATGCTCAATATGACCACCGCACTTTTCAGAGAAGAAAATGTGCCTATCATCGGAGTAATTATTAATAAAGTAATTCCTGACAAAATAGACAAAATCAATCATTATGTAGGGGGATGGCTTCAGAAAAAATCAATTCCACTATTAGGGTTGGTTCCTTATGAAAAAACACTTGCATATCCACTCATAAGGACTGTTGCTGATGCTGTACATGGTGTCATCACTTACAATGTAGACTACATAGATAATAAAGTAGAAAATATTTTAGCAGGATCTTTGATTGACTTAAAAGAATTAAAGGGATCTCAAGATAATCTTCTTGTTGTAGCAACCCGAGCCATCAATGAAGCAATAAAGAAAATTGAAATCATGGCCGAGCACAACGGTATTAAAAATTGCCCGCTTTCTGGGATTGTAGCCACAGGTGAAGGTCAGATGGATAGGCACACAATAAAATATTTGGAATCAAATAACTTACCGTTGATCAGAACAGAATTGGATACCTATGGTGCTGTACTCAGAATCAGTAAAATAGAAGTAAAAATAAATAGAAGTACCCCTTGGAAAGTAAGAATGGCCATAGACATGATAAATAACAACATAGACATCAATAATCTTTTAAACAAAATCTAAATTCTCTAGTAATAATCATTTTGAAATGAAGACATACAGCAATATCTTACAAAAAACCATTTGCCTTATCCTTGGCGGAGGCGCAGGCACTAGATTATACCCATTGACAAAAGATAGGTCAAAACCCGCTGTACCAGTTGGTGGAAAATATAGATTGATTGACATTCCAATCAGTAATTGTTTGAACTCTGGCTTGTTTAGGATTTTTGTACTTACGCAATACAATTCTGCATCTCTCAATAAACATATCAAGAATACCTTCCATTTCGATAATTTTTCTAATGGTTTTGTTGATATCTTGGCAGCTGAACAGACTAGTGGTAACATGAATTGGTTTCAAGGTACGGCAGATGCTGTGCGACAATCTGCTCGCAACTTTGCATATTTTGATTTTGATTATATCCTTATCCTTTCCGGTGATCAATTGTATCAGATGGATTTTGATGCAGTAATGAATAATCACGTAGAAAAAAATGCAGATGTCACTATTGCTACTATCCCCGTGCATGCCCAAGATGCTACTTCATTCGGTATCATGAAGGTTGATGAACAATCCAACATCATTTCATTTATTGAAAAACCCAAAGCTAATGTTTTGCCTGAGTGGACATCACCTGTGAATGAAAAAATGCAAGCTCAAGGACGAACTTACTTAGCATCGATGGGTATTTATGTTTTCAGCAGACCAGCACTTAGAAAACTATTGAATGAAAATCCTGATGCTGTGGATTTTGGTAAAGAAATTATACCTTACTCCATTGAAACCGGAATGAATGTAATAAGTTATGCATACGAAGGATATTGGACAGATATAGGGGATATCAAATCATTTTTTGAAGCAAACATCGCCCTAGCAAGTGATATTCCTGACTTCAACTTATTTGATAATGATAATAAGATTTTTACAAGGCCTAGATTATTGCCTCCGGCCAAATTTTCTGGGGTCACTTTTTCTCGAACAATTGTAGCAGAAGGGTCTATAATCCATGCTAAATTGATAGAAAATTCCATCATTGGCATTCGCTCTAGGATAGATTTTGGCTCTATTATTAAAAATACTTATCTTCTAGGCCATGACTACTATGAATCTCTTGAAGAAATGGCGGAAGGCAATACTATTCCTCTTGGTATAGGAAGAGATTGTTACATAGAAAATGCCATAATTGATAAGCATGTACGCATAGGTCATAATGTGATGATACGCGGAAATGACAGCTTACCCGATGCTGAATATGAAAATTATGTCATCAAAAAAGGAATTGTAGTTATTAATAAAAACGCAGTTATTCCTAATGGCACCATCATTGGATTGGGTAGTAAACAATAATTCAATCCATGTTAATACATATTTTTTACTTAAATAATACAAGATCGTGAACTCAGAAACGCCCATAAAAAAAATAGTCAATACTAATGTAGTGTTTGTAAATCCAACTGATACTATGGCGAAAGTAGAGGAAATATTTGCTAATGTTCATATTCATCATATCCTCGTCTTGGAAAATGAAGATTTGAAAGGTGTCATCAGCAAGAGTGATTTACTCAATCTATATACGGAATATACCAATAACAATAAGCTTGTAAATAGAAATTCTACACTAGCCAAAGACATCATGACTCCTGACCCTATATCATTAGATGTAGATGATACTGTAGGTCTTGCAGCAGATATATTTTTGTCCAATAAAATACATTCGATTCCTATTTTAAACGGGTCAAAGCTTGCAGGCATCATCACCAACCATGATTTAATAAAATTTGCATTTGAATAAATTTGTAAATCTTCGCCTTACATCATGATGAAGCATACCACTGTCGTCTCCTACATCAATAGCTTACAGTATGGCAGAGAAGAAGTTTTATTTCTAAGGTCTTTGATATTGGATTTGGGTCTTGAAGAAGGTCTGCGATGGGGAGTCCCAACGTATTTTTATATGGGCAAAATGGTAGTTTCTATTTCGGTATTTAAGTCATATTTTGGATTATGGTTTCACAAAGGGGTTTTATTGACTGATCCTTTACATGTATTGGTATCTGGGAATGAAAACACTACACAAACTATGCGTCAATGGCGCTTTCAAAATATGTCAGAAATAATACCTGAACACATCAAATCCTATCTCCTAGATGCTATCTCAGTAGAAGTTAGAAATTTAAAGGTACCCAAGCAAGCTGATAAGCCTATTTTTATTCCAGATGAGCTTTCTAATGTACTGCAGAACAATACCGCCCTAGATTTAGCTTGGAATAAACTTTCGAAGTCATGCAGAAGAGAATATGCAGAATACATCGCTACGGCAAAAAAAATTGAAACTCAAAAAAGTAGACTACAGAAAATTATTCCTATGATCTTATCCGCAAAAGGATTGAATGACAAATATAAAGGTGGAGGCTAAAAAAACTATGAAGTATCTTTATTGCCTCCACTATATGTACATTACTTACCTAGAAATTTTCCCATAATAGTGCGGAATCCCATGTCAGCGATATCATCCATGACATTTCCATCTCCATCTCTGTCTAGAAGTTTCGAAAGCAAACCTTGATTGGTAGGTTGCTGATTTACGGTTTTTGTCGCACCGTTCAAAATATCTAGCAATCCACCACCTTGAGAGGGTGCTGATTGGGTTTGAGCAGAAGAAGAGGCATTTTTACCTAAAAATCCCAGTACTATTGGAGCAAAAGTCATCATTAGCTGCAAGATTTTACCAGTATCGATACCACTATTTTTTGAAATAGCTTGTGCAGCCGCCTCAGTTTTATCACCAAAAATATGGTTCAAAATTCCAAGACCATTTGCAGTACTAGAATTTTGAAATTGCGTAGTTCCATTAAAAAAACCAACAACATCATTCAAAATACTGCCATCATGATCTCTGTCAATAGCAGACATCAGCGAGCTAGCACCTTCTGGTGTCGAAGCATTGTGCGCCAGTCCATTCATAAGTGCAGCAAGTACACCATTGACAGCGGTATTTGCTTCTTGTGTGTCGTTGATTTGAAATTTTTGGTTTACCTGATCCATCATTAAGTCTCTCAATGGACCTTGTAATAAGTCATTAATGTTCATTATTTTATATTAATTGAATTTAAAATCGAAGATTCGACAATGCAATAAACAAAAATCCCTGAAATAAATTCAAAAACCTGTATATTTTATTAAAAATTTAACCCAGACTATGAATTAGACTTTGTAACGAAAGGCAATTAAGCAAAATAGTTTTAGGCCACACAATGGATCAGAATTGATTCACCTTTTCTGGAATCTTATTTTTTAATAAATTTTCCGGTACCAATAGATTTAGCCTTGGAGATGATGTCATAGACATAAATACCTCCAGGAAGTGTTGAAATGTCTATTTCGGCTTTTCCATTTAAAAAACCCGTATGTGTGAATACCTTTTTTCCACTCAAATCATAAAATTGCACTAGCCCCGTATCCAGCAATTCTTTTCCAACATCGATAATAAGATGTACATTGGCAGGGTTTGGGTATGCTGCAATTTTGGGCTTCTCTACATGTGTGGTAGAGGATATCAGGCCTAGCTCTGTCATTTTAAAGCTATAATAATATTGCACTTGAGTCTTTAGGCCATTTGACAAGTTGTAATCTATGGCAAATCCAATCAAAAAATTATCATCTTTTAATGGTGCAAACATATTAAGAACCCCCATCTGATATAAATCTGATTTTGGGGTTACTATTTGCCCTACTGGCACTGCAATATTCGAATTTTTTTCTACTTTCAAAATGTCCATCCCGTATTCTGTGTCAGTAAAAGATGTTACGGTCAAGAAGAGTTGCTCATCTTTTACAGCAATAGTATAAACAAAATTGTAATTCCTCTCTTGGTTATAAATAAAGGGGACGTGTGCTTGTTCATTGCCATCTTTATCCATCCATAGAAGCCATGAAAACCACCTTGCGTCCACAGGGGATTCCTTTGGAATCATCAACTGGAAAATAAAAATATTTTCATCAATAACCTGCAACCCTGCACCAAAATTTCCATCTTGAGGATTGTGATATGCATTAAAAATATTTTTTTCTTGTACTACCCTTATACTGTCCACGTCAGATATGTCTAACCATACCAATTTGGCATCAAGGAGAGAATCAATGGCAGGTAAAAAATTGTAGGTTTTTTGAAATAGCAATATTGTGTCCCTTCCCAATTGTCTGAAATCGATGATAACATCGGCCTTGATGTCATCTGAGTTAATGTAGGTATCGGCGTAAGTAATGACTCTATTGGTATCAAATTCCATTTCCTTATTGATCTTATTGACAATAAAAGAAACACCACTTTTTACAGAGCTATAGTAGGGTATTGCTGCTGCACTAAAGAGCTGGTTTTTAGTATTTTTAAAAATTTTATGTCCGCCTAATCCTACAGCTTTAAACGATAGTTTTGATGTGTCTTTACCTTCTATAATGTCCAATACCTCACCATTATTTATATCGAGAGTTTTCTTAATAGGATTAGCATAAAATCCAAATTCAAACTTGGCTTTGTTCAATGTATCAATGGCCTTGTACCCATATAACTCGATGTTTTCGTCATCATTGATGAAGACCTCACTACGAGAGTAATCTTCCCGATGATACAGACCTGCAAATGTATTATTGTGGTGTATCCATTTGGGTTTGCCAGTATTAATATCCAATGCGTGCAATAGACTTCCGTGCAATATCCCATAAGGAGATTGGGCAATATTTTGCTCCAAAAGGAACACCTTGTCCTGATATGCTTTGGCATCTTTTGGGTTCAGACCCCAATACGGTGTGGACCATTTGTCTTCAGGAGATTTAATAAAATTACTATCTTTTGGAATATAGTACCAATTTTCTTTTAATCCATAGAACTGAATGAGTGGTGGTGTGATATCTTGACTGCAGATACCATGACTGGTGGTCAAATAGGCAATAGCAATGATGGTAAAAGTAAAAAATTTATTCATTGGATGATAGGTTTAAAATATGTGTCAAAAGAGCAACTTCCGATGGAGGAAGTTGCTCAAATTTTTTAAAAAGTTTGTAGTGCACGACAACCAATGCTTGAACAAGGGCTCTCGGCAATGGAATTTTTTCGACATTCTGTTTGTATACTTGATGGACATGTAGTGAGTGTAGAAACTTCTTGAGAGACAAGTTCCCAATCTCCATTTCCATCACGTCTATAATCATTTGTTCTTTTGCAGCATGAATCGCCACAATTAATCTTTCTTGGGACTATAATCGTTTGGCCACTATCACCTTTTGGAATAGAAATATAACATGTTTTATTACATTGTAAGATAATGTATTCTACAGAAAGTGAACTTTCAGTTGCGTCGATAAAATTATTTAAAAAATAATTTGTAAATTGTTGCCAAATTTGGGTATTTACATTTAATTCCCAAGTTTCAGTTGGATTAGCTGCATCTGTGTTATATTGTTCACAATCGTGATCAAAAATATTAAAATCTCCTAAAAAAATGTTGGTATGACCCCAAGACAAATCACTACAAATATAATAATCTGCTGAAACATAGAATATACATCCTGGATACATAGGTATTTCAACTAAAGCTGTATATCTTCCACCTTCACAACTACCTGTTGGGAGAGGGAGGGCTGCTTCTAAACAACTGTTTCCAATTGACCTTGTTTCTGTGATATCATCGGGAATCGGAATTTGATTTTCAACATTCCCGCATGAAAATATTAAAAGAGAAAACCCTAAAACTAAAAACGAATTTGTCAGAATTCTAAATTTGTTCATTATATAAATTATTAAAATTAAATAAAATCACCACTTTCGTGGGGGTAAGAATCCGTAATCCTACGGCAATCCTACAAAAAAAACTAAAAAGTGTGCCTCATTTAAAATATAACCTTTACCTTTGCTAAGTATCCTCGACGATACTAAGGGTCTGCAGCCCCTGCAAGGGTAACAGACCATTTTTATTTAAGTCACGTATATCTTGCATTTAAGATATATGTTACTAAACAATACATAACATCTCTACATCAAAGTCGGAAATTGATATTTCTTTCTCAAACCATTAGGAATGGCTTAAGCTTTCTTTCTCGTTTTTTTTTAAGGCTAAAATCAAATAATGGTACAATAATATGACTTATTTATTTTTTTATCAAAATTTTTGTGAGTTTTTTTTCAAAAGAGCGTTGTCGACGACTATACATTAAATTATAAATCTCATTCCAAAGGTTACATTGCCTTGAAATCGATAAAATTGCTGGTTTTCATAATAATTATCTCTAAATACAGGTCTGAAAATTTGCTTTTCTACCAAATTTAAAATGTCTCTACCTTCAACAACAAAGCTTAAATTGCTTTTAAGTTTACAATCCAAATTAAATCCTATTTGAAAATATGATAATTTTTGGGAAGCAAAGTTAGAATTTTGAAAATGCAAATTATTGGTTAATTCAACCGTGCATTTACTAATCTTTGTATTTATGTTAATACTTATTTCATTATGTACCCCATTAAATGGAAATGAGTTTACTATTTGTTTAGAATGACTTTTACGATAGAATAGATCGAAATTTAGCAACTTTAGGTCTTTGGATGTGATCCCTATTAGCACATCACTCGACCTGAATTTAATATCATATGTGGTGATGCCTACCTGATATTGATAAAAAATATCTAATTTTAAACGTAATGAGATAAACTTTGAAATTGGGTGATTATAGATGGATGCTGCTCTTTTTTTAGTCGTAATTTTACCCAATGCCGGCAAATAGCTGACAAATGTGCTATTTGTCTCAGATGTTATAACAATAGGATTCGTTGTGCTTAGGAATTCCAAAAGTAAATGTAGTCTTCTTTTTTGTACTGGTTTGAAGTTTAAATAAGATAAACTAAAAGAGATTTGTTTGGATTTTTCAAATGGGTTGGAATATCCAGTACTTATCGTTCTGCTATCTAGCACTAAATTATTTTCCCAACAATTCTCAAAGGAAATGGCATCATCTTTTATTCCTGCTTTGAGTAAAAGAAAATGAAACTGCGAAATGCTGTACTTTAAAAGTAGAGATGTCGTTTGTAGTGAAAAATACTGTTTTGTATCTATATTTTTACTTCTTGAAAAGGCATTAATTTTATAATTTGACTTAAATAAAAAGTTATTTTTCTCAGTTTGAATAAAAATCTCGGATACGCTATTTATATCTTGAAAATGGAGCATTTTGGACTGAAAAGAATTAAATTCAGGTTCATGAAGCAAATTATTTTTAGAATTAATAATATCCAGATTATATGAAAAACCAAACTTCGTACTTTGAGTGTTAAATTGAATGTATGATTTAACGTCTGTTGTACTTTTTATAATGGTCTGACTTTGGAGTAGACGATAGTAGTCAGAATTAAAAATAGGAATGGGTTCAGAAATGCCCATGTCATTGGTTGTATTTTCATATTGATATACTGTACTTAGCCCAAATACCCATTTTGATTTTATTTTTCCTGTCATACTAAAAAAAGGTGCAGTAGAAATTTTCTTATTATTTGATGCATTTTCACCTTCAAAGTACATGTTGTTAAAATTTCCCTCGTAATTGGACTTTGTATTTGATTTTTTATACTCAAATGGAATAAAAATTTCTAGATTAACAAAAGGGTTCATTTTATACTGAATAGAAGATGACAAATTTATGAAAGGAATACTGGATTTCCCTTCATTATCGCCAACCATTTGCTGCGATGAAGGCAAATAAATACGGTCATAGGAATGGAAAAGTTGCCTTTGAGATAGGAAGCCCGTTGAAGAAATATTTATTTTTGTTTTTCGGGATGCATTCATTTCAGTTGAATATGCCAAAAAATGTTCGGTAATAGATTTAGCATCCAGTGGTTTCATAAATTCAGATGGTAAAATATTATTGATATTCCCATCAGCATTCTCAAGTGCTTTTGCCAAGGATTGTTGCATATTAATATAGTCTGCTCCTGTAAAAGTGGGATCTCCAACATTATTAGACCTTAAAAAAAGTGCATGTGATACTGGATCAGATGCTCTATACATAGAACCTTTTGAGAAGTACTTACTTTTGACGCCTACTTGAGCATTTAATTCTCCATTTACCTTAGCTTTGGCTTCTTCTGTCAGCAAAATATTGAGGGCAACTTTTTCTGTATAACCTTTGGAAAACAGCTCTCTGAAAGAGCGGTATTGTTCAATAATTTGAATTTTATTTACGTCTTTTGGCGCTAAACTTTCACCTGCCAGTTTGTGTTGGTCTTGAAGTATATCCTTACCTTCAACAAGCAGCTTTTCTACTTTCTTACCATTGTAATAGATATTACCTTTTTGATCCACTTCTATACCAGGCATTCTATTCAATACTTGCTTCAGCTCAGTATCCGTTTCGGACTTAAATGCCTTGACATCATATATCAGAGTATCACCTTGATGTACTATACCTAAGCGTGTATCTGAAACAACTACCTCTTCCAATATATTTGGATCTACACTAAGTGAAATATTTATTGGTTTTGTAATGTTTGCTAAATTGGAAATCTTAATCAGAGTATCTTTAAAACCTAAGTAACTTATTTTTAGCAATTTATCCGTTATATTTTCATAATATACCTCCCAATATCCACTTTCATCCGAAATACAATAGCTAAGTATAGACACGCTATCTAATTCTGTAATTGTAACAATAGCACCAATAATTTCTATATTTTGTCCTTTAACATGGCCTCTCAAAGTTTGGCCAACCCCAAGTGTGTGAAGAAAAAAAGTAATCCAACCAAAGAGTAAAAGACTTTTATTCATGGAATTTACTTTTTTTTCATAATTGCACAAAAGCTATGCATTCAAGCACAAGATTATCGTTTAAGTTCATTATGCAAATCCCATTTCAGCTTTGATATTGGAAATATCTTTTTTCCTTCAATGATATCATCGTTTATTTGTGTAACTATTGCCTGAACCATATTTTTAAGTATGTACTGCTTTTTATCAGATGAAAGCTCTACCACCAGCGAAGGAAAATTTATAAATACATTTGGGCCACCATGAAAAACTGAATTATCTGTTACCCAAAGTGTAAAATGTTCCTCTAGAAATGTGCAGGTTACTTTCACACATTCAAAACCATTAATCACCCTTTTCTCGTCACAATGATATTGGTAACTAATCTCTTCTCTATCTATTACATACGCATTATTATGTATAGTGGAATTGATGAAATATACTTTATTGCCATCAAAAAAATATTGTTTATCTGCTCGAGTTGTCCTGATATTTTTTGGATTTGTAAACCCCTTTTCATAATAAAAAGTGTCAATTTTGGATAAGATAAATTTATTTTTATAGGAAACTTTCTCTAAGTAAATTGTCTTACTTTTTTCTTCCAATATTTCTTTTACCTTATAAATTAATTCAGGCGGCACATCATTTGGAAATTCTGTTTTATTTCTTAACTCATAGGTCAAATAATAATTTTGACTACTCAAAGTACGAAATATAAATAACTCGAATAAAACAATATATAAAAGTGCTTTCATCTGTTTATTTTTTATTAAGGGTCAGAGGGAATTGATAACTTATCTCCATCTTTGGCCTTATCGAACATTCGTTTCGCATGAAAATAATCATCAAGGTTTGTGTACCAAAAAGTTGGTTCATGCTTATTTCATGTGTGTAAATTTAATTTTTGTTTCAAAGACCACATGGAATCATCATTTATTTAATCATTTTGGTTTGTGATGTTTGAATTACGGGTATTTCATATATCTAAAATGTAATACTACGGCAATCCTACAAAAAAAAACTAAAAAGTGTGACTCATTTAATATATAACCTTTACCTTTGCTAAGTATCCTCGACGATACTAAGGGTCTGCAGCCCCTGCAAGGGAGGCAGGCCATTTTTATTTAAGTCACGTATATCTTACATTTAAGATATATGTTACTAAACAATACATAACATCTCTACATCAAAGTCGGAACTTGATATTTCTTTCTCAAACCATTAGGAATGGCTTAAGCTTTCTTTCTCGTTTTTTTTAGGCTAAAATCAAATACTGTCACAATAATATGACTTATTTTTTTTTTTCAAAATTTTTGTGCGAATTATTTAAATTTTATATATCGGCAAAGGAGCAAATCTAACAATTTTGACCGTCACATCTTCACCACTTTATGGCGCTCATGGATAGTATCATTGTTGATATCTAGGATATACATACCAGAAGGGAGATCTGAGATATCGAGATTATTCCAAATATTTTCATAAGATTGTATCAACCTGCCGGAGATATCATGAATTTTGACGCTAGCACTTTGATTTAGGTTTTTGATGGTGATTATGCCAGAAGTAGGATTTGGTGTTAGATTTATATTTGGAAAAAAACTTTCAAGAGTATTTGTAGTTATACCTAAATCAGATCCTTTTATCATGAAATCATAACTCCACCCACCATGTACAAAATTTTGGTTTGATATTATAGAATCTAATCTAAATGAAGCATTTACGATAATGTCTTCTGACTCAGTTTGGCTAATATAGATAGGGAGAAGAGCAAACAAATCATCGCCTTGGTATATTAACTTTCCGGTTTTTGATATTTCGCCACTTTCGGTTTCTTTATAGAAATAGAGATTATTTACTCCTATAAATCGAATACAGTGGAGTACATCTCGGCCATTTCGAAGAGTTACACTTTTGATGTGTCCTACTTTTTTATTATCTATGACCATACTCAAACGATCTTTAATTAAATTTCCTTCAAAATCAAAATCAATATATCCTCTATGCCCAAAATCAGATGGGGTGATGCTGTGAGTTCCAAAAATTCTTATACCTTTTGGATGTCTTCCCCAGCCCATGAGTCCTTCAAATACCACACCTTTCGGGTCAAGGTCAGTCTTCATCAAATGAGTAAAATCTTTTCTCCATTTCACATTTCCAAAGTCATCTGTCTTCCACATTTCATGGTGCCAACTTTCGTTATAAAAATACTTTATTAAATAAATGAATTTTTGATCATTTTCAACTACGGGGCCACTTACGTAATAATTGACTATGGTACTATCAGATAAAAAATGTTGAAATACAATAGTGTCTGGCAAAAAAGGTGGGACTTCTTCACGCAGGGATATCGCATTATTGTATTTTGGGATGCATTTAAATGAGGTAGAATTATCAAAATAATTACAATCATAATGAAAAAGCAAATCTTTATCTAGAACTTTGTGGAATACACTAGATTTGTTATCAATGATTCTTTCGGAGACTTCTTTATTCAATACATATTCTGTTTGTATTCCTGTATTGACATCAAATATTCGTTTACTAAGAAATCCAGTTTTTTTTGAACCCGCGCTGCCCCCTTTAGAAAAGCTTTGAAATCCTATCATTTTTACTTGATCACTTCCTTCAGCTTCCAAATATAATGCAGCTGTACCTCTTGCTTCTTCATTAACGGTTCGGTTGAATGATTGGGTCCACTCTATGTTTCCTGATGCTATCTCATAGGATCGTATTACTATCCCATAAAAACCATTGTCGTAAACGACAATGAACTTATCCCCAAAACTGAGTGGAGAAATGTTCATTTCCAACTGATCATAAGGATAAATGATATTGATACATGCAGAATCTTTAGAGGGATCAGATATTCGATGAAACCAGGTAACTGGAGTTCCACTAAAGTTGAATTCTGGAGCTTCAAAGCAGGTTCCATATTGACCTGCAACAAGCAAAGGTAAAATTGTAAAAAATAATGCTAAATGTTTCATATTGATAATATTTAATTGAATTAGGCATATTATAAATGAATTTAACCCCTATATTTGCTACAAATATAGTTAATATAATGGAAGCAAAATTTAAAAGCCTATCAATATTTGAGTTTCAGAGCAAATTTCCTGATGAAGATTCTTGTTATGCTTATTTATCAGAATTAAAGTGGAAAGGTGGTTATGAATGTCCCAAATGCAAACATAAAAAGCATTGCAAAGGCATCAACAAATACGATCGGCAATGTACTAAATGTGGATATCTAGAGTCCAACGGCTGGTTCTCTGTTTCATAAAGTAAAATTTTCAATCCTTAAAGCGTTTTGGATTGTGTATTATGTTTCAACGAGTCAAAAAAAGGAATTGCATCTACTGAACTAAGTCGAAAACTTGATTTAAGACAAAAGACATGTTGGATGTTTAAGCAAAAAGTCATGCTTTACCCATGGCTAGTAGTGGAGATAATCTTTTGACTGGCAAAGTAGAAGTTGATGAGTTCGTGATCGGTCAGCAAGAGGAAGGCGTAGTTGGGAGGAAAAATAAGAATAAAAGATTGATAGTCATAGCCATAGAAAAAGGTGGGAAAGGAGCTGGCCGCATATATGCTAAACAAATTGATAGATCGACAAAGAATAATTTGAAAACTTTCATGGATAAAACCATTTCAAAGTCAGCAGAAATAAAAACCGATGCTTGGTCGTCATATCGAAGTTTAGAGAAAGAAATGCCAAATCTCAAAACGGAGAAATCGAAGAAGAAAGGAAGTAATTTTACAGTAATGCATCGAATAATTATGGGATTTAAATCTTGGTTGAGGCATACATGGTCACGCTAAACATCTGCAATACTATCTAGATGAATATTGTTACAGATACAATCGAAACAAGATGAAGGAGGGTATTTTGATAATCTACTACTGCGAATGATAAAGCACAAACCTGTTCCATATAAAACACTAATTGCTTAAATGCCTAATTCTAATATTTAATTTGATATTGTAGGGGAGACCGTATCTACGACTCCCCTATTTTTAAAAATGCTTAACCGCCAGTACCTATATGCAAACATGCAGGTCTGCAAACTCCTTCTGCAATGGTGTGTCTTGGACAAGGTATCGTATTTGGTCCTGTACAATTGCCTATCCCTGAAGGTTTTTCCAATATGGTAGTCTCCAATTCTCCAGATATTGGGTCAATACATACAGACCATGTCATTTTGCAGCACCCCGAGTTAGAACATGGTACACTCACCACTTTTCTCCCCTTGCCGAACTCTGATTTATAGATTTCTACAAGACATCTTTTTGCACAACTCGATTGGAATAGACTTATGTTCATAGGTCCACCGCTTTGTCCACATTCTCTAGCTTTGTCAAATCCTTCTAATTCAATAGCATAGGCCAATAATTCACTAGTTACTTGGTCAAAAATGGCTTGTGCATTAGGACCATTTGTATCAGTATCAAAAGTAGAGCATCCTGGATCACTTATATGATATGCAAAATCAATATAAATAATATCAAGTCCATTATCGCAAGATCTGAATTTATACGTAAGATAAAATGTACAATTGGGATAGGAATCAATTCCTGTAATTTGAACAGTTTTTTCGCTATATGGCCCTGTGCAATTCCCAAGTGCATTTTCACAAAAAGATGCTCTCATTTCAGTATTGGTACTCACTGATTCGCCAGATGTAATCTCTGGTTTTTGGTTTTCTTTATTACATGAATAAATTGCTATACTAGTGAGAGTAAATATGAATAGTCCCAAAAAAACATTATACTTAAACATAATAAAAAAATTATTAAAATTAAATAAAATCACCACTTTCGTGGGCGCAAGAATCCGTAACCCTACGGCAATCCTACAGAAAACTACTAAAAAGTGTGACTCAATTTAAAATATAACCTTTACCTTTGCTAGGTATCCTCGACGATACTAAGGGTCTGCAGCCCCTGCAAGGGAGGCAGGCCATTATTATTTAAGTCACATATATCTTACATTTAAGATAACATGCAATACTACATAACATCTCTACATCAAAGTCGGAACTTGATATCTCTTTCTCAAACCATTAGGAATGGTTTAAGCTTTCTTTCTCGTTTTTTTTAAGGCTAAAATCAAATACTGTCACAATAATATGACTTATTTATTTTTTTCAAAATTTTTCACAAAATTTTTTAAACTTTATAATCGACAACTGATCAAATCTAGCGATTTTGTTGACAGATCACCATCTATCTGCAATGCTTGATGCTATAAGGTAACCACCTGTCCATGCAGCTTGAAAATTAAAACCGCCAGTCACCGCATCGATATTCAGAATTTCACCTGCCATAAATACATTTTGATGCAATTTGCTTTCAAATGATTTGAATTGTATTTGACTTAAATCCACACCACC
The DNA here is from genome assembly GCA_041392785.1 of Saprospiraceae bacterium. Lineage (GTDB taxonomy): Bacteria > Bacteroidota > Bacteroidia > Chitinophagales > Saprospiraceae > OLB9. Next base: position 170,782 of record JAWKLK010000005.1, on the reverse strand, counting down.
TGCTGTCACAAATTCTGCTTTGAATGTTGATTTGCCTTGTGCATGAAAAACAAATTTTTTTAGTGCGGTTTGTATAGATTCCATCTCCGATTTTGTCAATGATGCCCAGTTTTTTTGTGGATCTATAGCCAAGCTTTCCATTAGAAATCTCCATAATCTTATTGGCACTACTTCAAATGGGGTAGATGTTGCAACTGATTTTTTAGGGATGCGCATGCGTAGGGCAGCAATCTCATCCACTGTAATCTCAGGAATCCAATCTATTGTAAAGTGAAAGTCATATTGTAATTCAGCCAATTCCACTGCACCCCAAGCAGAAGCCTTTAATATTGCTGGGCCGCTCAACCCCCAATGGGTTATGAGTACAGCACCTTCAGTCTGAATTTTTGTATCTTGAATCGATACCTTGGCATTCGACACGCTTAGACCCATGAGCTCACGGATGGGATGATCCGGAAGGTTGAAGGTGAATAGCGATGGCACTGGATCAACGATCCTATATCCTTTTGTAGCTAATAGTTTCCAAATAGATGGTGTACTCCCCGTGCCTAGAATCAGAAATTTACAAGTATATTGTTTTGATTTAGTATGGATTGTAAAAGGTGTTTCAAATGAAATATCGATTACTTTTTGGGAAGTAAGGATATCAATTCCTGTTTGTTGTGCTAATTGTATAAAACACTGAATGATGGTCTCAGATGAGTCTGACACTGGAAAAACTCTTCCGTCTGATTCTACTTTAGTTTCTACATTGTAGTTTTCAAACCAAGATCTCGTATCATCAGGTCCAAATTTATGAAATGGCCCTAACAGTTCTTTACTTCCACGTGGATAGTATTTAATTAGTGCCTTAGGATCTGCACAATCATGGGTGACATTACATCTACCACCTCCTGAAATTCTGACTTTTGACAGGACTTCATGTGATTGTTCGAAAATGGCAATTTTAAGATCCGGCCTAGCAATAGCCAGATTGATGGCAGAAAAAAAGCCAACGGCACCTCCGCCGATGGCTATAACGTCGTAATCAAGATTCACTATAAATCTGTTGTTACATATTCAATTCTATTATGCCCAGGCACTAATTATACCTCCCATAATTGTGGCACTCACTGCCCAAAAACCCCAATTTAGGAAAATGTAAGTCCAAGACTTTCTTTCAAAAAGGGCATTGACGGCCATAGCAGGTAAAATCACAAATAAAGATGTCAAAAAACCGTGAAAAGCACCATGTTTAAAAGTACGGAATTCAGTACCATACTTCGCCATGAAGTCTTGAACGAGCTTAGATGCATCACTTTCTGGATTGTCCAAACCGCTGTTCATAAGTACTGAGTAAATGTGAGATTGGTGTATTACTGCTACATAAAGGCCTAATGCCAACATCATCCCCAAAACTAAAGTTAAACCAAAAATCATCATCATATTGGCTCCTTTCATTTTGTCCTCAGTTATGCCAGCTTCGCGCATCCAGACATTACCAAAAGTTTTTGGATTGTACCATACAGATCCTAAAATAAGAGGGAATATCCCTGCCGCTAAAACTACTAAAAAATTGAAATCCATGTTAAAAAGATTAAATTGTTTATGAAAAAATTGTTGATTGATTTTGTGGTCATGGGCTTATTACTTTTTATTTTCTTTTAGGGTTTTAGCTAGGAAATCGATGGCTTCTTTATATCCTTCCAATCCCTTGCCGATAATGCTTTGTATCGCAGTATCTTTAATATAATTGGTTTTTCTGAAAGATTCTCTCTCATAAATATTTGTCAGATGTACCTCTACTACTGGCGTAGTGATAGCAAGTAAAGTATCAGCTATGGCTATAGATGTATGAGTAAAACCACCTGCATTCAAAATGATGCCATCATAACTGAAACCTACTTGTTGTAATTTATCTATGATATCTCCCTCATGATTGGATTGATAATGATGAAGATTAAAATCCGGAAATATCTCTTCTAATTGTGCAAAATAAGATTCAAAAGATGTTGTACCGTAGATTTCTGGTTGACGAACTCCTAATAAGTTCAGATTTGGACCATTTATTATGATGATTTGGACCATAGGTATATCATTAATTGGCTACTTCAGATACAAATTTTATCCTAGAAAGCAATACATCTATTTCAGAGATTTCATCTTCTTGTAAATTTCTAATTGCGGTGTCAATAGCATCTGTATTTGAATCTTTAAAATAATCAAAGACTTCATCTATGACATCTTCATCAACCCTATCCTTGATATAATAATTGATATTGAGTTTAGTGCCGGCGTCTACGATATTATTGAGTTCGTATAGCAGCTCATCATATGTCATTTCTACATTGCGAGCTATATCTTCCAGCATCATTTTACGGTCTATGAATTGAATAATGTTGACCTTATATTTCGATTTATTGGCGACTTGCTTTACAACAACTTCTGCGGGCCTTTCTATCTCATTTTCTTCTACATATTTTTTTATTAATTCAATAAAGGGCTTGGCAAACTTTTGAGCCTTTCCTTGACTGACACCAGCTATTTGGAGCATGTCATCCATAGAAATGGGATAATAAGTTGACATATCTTGGAGAGACGGTTCCGAAAATATGACCCAAGGTTGAACTTTGAGTTTTTTGGCTTCTGATTTACGGAGATCCAAGAGTAGATTCATCAATGTATTGTCCAGTGCTGCTCCTTGGGCGGTACCCATATCGATCTCACCATCATCCGGTGCAGAAAAATCTCTATTGAGAGGAATGAGTATAGATTCAGGATGTTTGATAAACTTTTCTCCTGACTCGGTGATCTTCAGTATGCCGTACTGCTCTATTTCTTTGAAGAGATAATTGTGCAAAATAGCCTGCCTAAATATAGTATGCCAGAAAAGTTCATCCTTGGTTGCACCAGCACCAAATAAAGGCATTTTATCAAATTTGAAATCCTTGATTTCTTTTGATGCTTTTCCGGTGATGAATTCAACCAGAATTTTTACGGTATAGTTTTGGTTGAGTTGTTTGACCACTTGGAGGGCGAGCTTCATTTCATTTTGAACCTCTTCTTTTTGTTTTGGATACTTACAATTGTCGCACATCTTACCGCAATTGTCCACATCAAATCCTTCCCCAAAATAATGGAGTAAAAACTTCCTTCTACAAGTGCTGGTTTCAGCATAAGCTATGACTTCCTCCATTAGTTGAGCACTAAGCTCCCTCTCTGCCACGGGTTTGTCTCTTAGAAATTTTTCTAATTTCAAAATATCTTTGTAAGAATAAAATGCAAGACAATTGCCCTTCAATCCATCTCTACCACCACGACCAGTCTCCTGATAATAATTTTCAATACTTTTGGGAATGTCATAATGTATTACAAATCTAACATCTGGCTTGTCAATTCCCATTCCAAAGGCTATGGTCGCCACGATCACTTCTACCTCTTCCATGAGGAAGTCATCTTGGACTTGTGTACGTGTCTTGGCATCTAGTCCTGCGTGGTAAGCGGCGGCCTTGATACCATTTACATTCAAAATTTGGGCTATTTCTTCAGTAGACTTCCGAGATTGAACATATATGATTCCAGATTTGCCTTTTGAAGATTTTATAAATTGAATGATGCTTTTGACAGTCTTATCTTTATTGATTTTTGGTCTTATTTCATAGAAAAGATTGTCTCGATTGAAGGATGAGACGAAAACGTTTGGTTCGTGCATCTCTAGCGACTTTAGAATATCCGTCTGAACCTTGGGAGTCGCTGTGGCAGTCAATGCGATGATAGGGATATTTTCGCTGATAGATGAAATCATAGTGCGTATACGCCTATATTCGGGTCTAAAATCGTGTCCCCATTCAGAGATACAGTGCGCTTCATCAACCGCTACAAATGAAATGTCATTGCGTTGGAAAAATTCTATATTTTCATCCTTTGTCAATGTTTCCGGAGCTATGAATAACATTTTGGTATTGCCGCTTTCAATTTCATTTTTTACTTCATTCATCTGCCTTTTATTGAGTGATGAATTCAGAAAACTTGCGATATGATCTTCTTGAGAATAACCTCTTATGGAGTCCACTTGGTTTTTCATCAAAGCTATTAAAGGAGAAATAATAATAGCAGTTCCTGGCATCATCATAGCTGGGAGTTGATAGCATAGAGATTTGCCTCCTCCAGTGGGCATGATTACGAAAGTATTTCTCCCTTCCAATACGCTTCGAACTATTTGACTTTGATCGCCCTTGAAAGACTCAAAACCAAAGTATTTTTTTAAGGATGTTCGTATGTCTTGGTCAGTAAATGTCATGATATATTTTAGTTTACAATAACTATATTTACAATTGGAATTAGGGTGAATTGGACTTTTGCTGAAGTCCTATCGACAAAAATACAAATATAGTGTATTAAATTTTATAAATGTGCCTGAATTTATTTTATAAATTATTTTTTTATCTTTCATCCCTATCATTTCAAAAGGAGGTTAAACTTTGTGTAATTTTGGCCCCGTAGATAATATTGTAATAAATTAAGTTAAAGTGGATAATCATAAAATTTTGGTAGATATTAGAAATGTCATAGAAAATGAAGGTAAAGCTTTGTTGGAATTGGCTGATCATATTGGATTAGAATTTTCAATTGTGGTGAAAGCAATATTTTCTACCAAAGGAAGAATTGTTGTCACTGGTATTGGAAAAAGCGCAATAGTTGGATCAAAAATTGTTGCAACTTTAAATTCCACTGGGACAAATGCTGTTTTCTTACATGCAGCCGATGCAATCCATGGTGACCTAGGTATGATTACCAAGGATGATATCATTTTGTGCATTTCAAAAAGTGGAAATACCCCTGAGATAAAGCTTTTGGTTCAACTAATTAAAGATTTTGGTAATTCAATCATTGGTATGACATCTGAAAAGGAATCATTTCTGGCGAAAGCATCAGATCATACACTGATATTGCCTATGCAGTCTGAAGCAGATCCAAATAATTTGGCTCCTACCACTAGTACTACATTACAAATGGCTGTTGGGGATGCACTTGCTATAGCTTTACAAAATCTTCGAGGCTTCGATGCAAACCAATTTGCCAAGTTCCATCCTGGAGGTAGCCTTGGAAAAAAATTGTACCTTAGAGTAAATGATGTCATTACTCACCATAGTAAACCCAAAGTGTATATTGGCGATTCAATAGATCAAGTGATCATTGAAATCTCTACTGGCAGACTAGGAGCAGTGGCTGTCTTAAACAAAAATGAAATCATGGTAGGTATAATCACAGATGGTGACTTGCGTAGAATGTTGGGGAAAGACCTCGATTATCACACGCTCAAAGCAGACCAAATCATGACATCAGATCCAAAAAGTATCCAAAAAAGTGCCCTTGCATACGAAGCATTGCGTACGATGAGACAATACAGTATCACACAACTCATAGTATTAGATGAACACCAATCCTATGAGGGTTTGATCCATTTGCATGATTTGTTACGTGAAGGGATTGTGTAAGTAGACAATTTGATATTCCTTGGTTATTTGGAGAACAATAATATTACTGTAATCATTATAATTCCATACTTATGTCAAAGAATACAGCCTTAGGATTTTAAAGTGAGTGGTACAATATCAATCGCTTTTATGGAATTAGCGATATTACTCACTCCATTATGCACCTGACCATTCTGCACAAATGATGCCTGCCGCAACTGAAACATTTAATGAATCTGCCAATCTGGATGATACGCCTGGAATGGCAATCTTGTTTTGAATCAGCGGGTAATTAGCAGGTGAAATTCCCCTTCCCTCACTTCCTAAGACTAAAACACTGTTTTCGTTCCACTCAACTGATCTTAATTGTATTCCATCCATGAAAGCACCATACACTATTCTACCATACGATATGGATTGAAGTTCTCCATCATACAGTGATACATTAGCAAGACTTCCCATCGTCGCTTGCACAACTTTGGGATTAAAAAAATCTGCGCTATCTGATGATCTGACTATTGTAGGAATCCCGAACCAATCTGCAATCCGAATTATGGTACCGACATTGCCTGGATCTTGGACATTGTCAAGGTAAATGATTCTTCCGTTACCTTGCAATGATTCGATACGATTGGACGGCATTCTGAAGACAACCAGGATATCTGAAGGAGTCTTCAACTGTGATATTCTAGACATATCTTTTGCACTTATAATTGAGAGAGGAAGGTTTTCTAAGGCACTTGGATACTTGAACTGATGCGTGATGCATATTAAAACGGGATCAAAACTTGACTTTCTCAACATTGTCATACAAGCTTTCTCTCCCTCGGCGATGAAGAGTTTCAACTCTTTTCTATCTTTTGCCATATGGAGCCTTTTAATATCCTTTATACCTAAACCTTGCATATATTCCTAAAATTAAATATGCCCAAAGTTAACGTTCCATTTGATTTCATTCCATGTGAAACATAAAATAATGCTATTAAATGTCTCGTTCAAAGGAGTAGAATCACTTAAATGATTAATTTTGCATGGTTTTTGACTTATTTGGAACTAGTCAAATGCACTTGGCAATCAAATTAATGCATATTGTTACCTAAGTTTTTCATCGGAATATTTATTATATTTGCTTTGACAGGATGCGAAACTACTCGTTTTTTACCTGAGGGCCAAAGTCTCCTTACAGATACCAAAATTGTCTTTAAAAATCCAAAAAATATCCAAGATAGACCACAATTGGAATCGGTTTTATTGACCTTAATTCACCAAAAGCCCAACACAAATTTTTTCTTTTTTGTACCAAAGGAATATTTATTTCTCGTAAATTCATCTAAACAGGATACAGCTACCATCAATAAATGGTTGCGTAACATAGGAGAACAGCCAGCTATCTATAATGATTCCATTACCAACATTTCTGTAAAGAATATGGAAAATTTCTTGAAGTATAATATGGGTTATTATCATGCAAGGGTAGATTTCGAACATGAAGAAAAAGAGACACAAAAAGGACTTGAAACTACAAATAAACACGATGTTTGGACTGAAAAAATCAGTAAAGTAAAGTATGTTGTAGATACTGGCCCAAGATATAGAATCAATAAAATCACATATGCATCACAAGATACTTTATTGGTCCCTTTTATCCATAATAAAGTGGATGAAGCTTTTGTGAAAAAAGGTGATTACATTGAGACATCAAAAATAGAGCTAGAAAAATCGCGACTCGCTTTGATGATTCAGAATCAAGGATTTGCAAATATTTCTTCAACTGGTATTGAAGTGATAGGTGATAGCAGTCAAACAACGAGAACAGTAGATTTGACTTTTAATTTTACAATATCTGCTAATAGTCCAAAACATAAGAAATTTTCTGTCGGAAACATCACTGTATATGAAGACTATATCAATAGTAAAGATGATTTGAAGATAAGAGATTCTCTAGAAGATATCATTTTTTATCGACAATCTACGGATCATATAGTCAGAAAGAAACTTCTCAAGGATGCAGTATTCTTGACAAAAGGACAGATTCTCAGACGAGATGATAGACAGAAGACATATAAAAAATTGAATAGTTTTGAAGCATATAGATTTGTGACGATCAATCCTAGATATGACTTATTGCTAGATACGGTGGTGCATTTTGATATTTTATTGACGCCACATCCCAAAAGGTGGATTTTGGATGGGGCTTTGGAGGGATATTTTTCCACATTTAATACATCTCGATTATTTGGAATTTCTGCATCAACCACATTGATCAATAGAAATCTTTTTGGAGGCTCAGAGAGATACAGTTTAAGAGCTGAGTTGGGTACTGAAGTAGGCAGAACTGACGGCTTTACATTTCAAAGAAGAACTCAGAATTTGTCCATCCAAAATAATCTTATTATCCCATCATTTCAGGATTTTCTAAAACTAGGATATCTAGCGAATCGGATAGGTTTTATCAAGGATAAATTCTACAATGACTTCAAGGAAAATGCCACAACTAATGTTGCGTTGGGAGGTAATTATCTCAATATCATAAATTATTATTCATTAAATTCCATCAATCTTTCATTTGGTTTCGATTACACATCACCTAGAAGCAATAGATATGTATTCCGTCCTTTGGGATTGAATCTTGACTTGTATGATATAAAAGACAGTACGAGATTCGATAGTAATCCATTGATATTTTTATCTTTTAAAGACAACTTAAGTACAGGTCTTTTCTTCAGGGATTTATCCATTGTTTTGAATACTAAGTTTAAGGGAGGAACAAGTTCTTTTGTTCAAATACACAATTTCGAACAATCGGGGTTGGAGATTTTTACTGTAAATAAATTAGCAAACTCCTTAAGTGGAAATAATGAAATTTGGGAATTACCCATAAATTCAAATGGTGATAGAATTGGATTTTCTAAGTATTTTAAATATGAAATTGATAATAGGTTCTACAAAACATTAGGAGAAAGGGAAGGAATTGCTGGTAGGTTGGCTTTCGGTATTGCTGTACCCTTTGGAGATACTGAAGCCGTACCTTTTGTAAAACAATTTTCTGTTGGTGGACCTGTTAGTTTGAGAGCATGGAATATCAAAGAACTTGGTCCAGGTGGGTATTATGATAGTCAAGAAAGAATTAAGGAAAGACAACAAATATTTGTAAACCAAGGAGATATTAAAATTGAGCTCAATGCAGAATATAGATTTAATATATTCTTAATTCTGGACGGAGCTGTATTCATTGATGCGGGAAACGTGTATTTACTTAAAAAAGATGCATCCAGACCAAATGCGGAGATTTCTTCAAAGTTTTTGTCTCAATTCGGTGTGGGTATAGGATATGGACTAAGGCTGAATGTGGAGATATTTAGTATTAGATTTGATTTTGGATATAAGATTAGAAGTCCTTATAAAGATCCAATCACAGGGAATAATTGGTATTCCTTGAATAGCATTTTATCACAAGGATTAGGTAATGTCCAAGTAGGTATTAATTATCCATTTTAGTAATTTTTATAATCTTTTATGATATATGGTTGTTAATAATTGTATTTCTAAATACTTTTATATATGAAATATTTTAACCTTTTTTCTATTTTAGTCTTCACTTTTGTGTCGGCTATTGGACAATTCGCATTGCCTCCATTGGAGTATTCATATAATGCGTTGGAACCTTATATTGATGCGCAGACAATGGAGATTCATTATTCCAAGCACCACCAAGCATACGTTACGAATTTAAACAATGCATTAAAGGGAAGTAAAATGGCTACTACACCCTTAGATGATTTACTTTTAAATGCAGAAGCAAGAGGATCAGCTATCAGAAATAATGGAGGTGGGCACTATAATCATTCTTTGTTTTGGACACTCCTTTCTTCAGAACCTGATAAAACTCCAAATGGAGAATTGGATATAAGCATTCAAAAGACATTTGGTGGATTAGATAGCCTTAAAAGAGCATTAAATCAGGCTGCTGCAAAAAGATTCGGTTCAGGATGGGCATGGTTATATGTGACGCCAGAAAAGAAATTGGCAGTTTCATCCACTGCAAACCAAGACAATCCTATCATGGATGCCGCTGGTAATGAACGGGGTATTCCTATCTTAGGTATCGATGTTTGGGAGCATGCCTATTATCTCAAATATCAAAATAAAAGAGGTGATTACCTTAGTGCTATATGGAATGTTTTAGATTGGGAAAAAGTAAGTGAAAATTATGATGCCGCAATGAAAAGTCCATTTTTAGTAAAAATAGAGAAGGATTCATGGATAGAATTGAAACAGTTTCATAAAGTAATGGCGCAAACCTTCCATCCAATGGAAGAAGGAGATTTCACTCCTATTCGCACCAGATCAGGTGAGATGGTCGAAAAAGCGGAAAACTTAGCCAAATCACAAATCCCTGCTTCCTTTAATTCCCCAGAAATAAAGACAGCTATTAATCAATTGGTAGAAGGAAGCAAGATGGTACATAAACTTGCCTCTAAAAAGAGAAATGATGCGAAAGTAAAAGAAAGCCTATTTGCCTTACATGATACATTCCATATTATTCAAGGGTTGTGTAGCCATTAATCATAAAAAATATTTTGTCAAAGTTTTGAATATTAGTTTGATTGTCTTACCTTTGTGTTCCTTTTAAAAAAAGGGATTATAAATTTTAAGTTAATAGAATAATCATAGTTAAAATGAAAAAGGATCTTCATCCACAAGATTATAGAATGGTAGTGTTCAAAGACATTTCCAATGATGAAATGATTTTGACTAGGTCATGTGCAAAAACTCGTGATACAGCAGTGTTTACAGATGGTAAAGAATATCCATTAATCAAAATGGAAATATCAGCTTTCTCCCATCCATTTTTCACTGGTAAGGTAAAATTCGTGGATACTGCAGGACGTATTGATAAATTTAACAAGAAGTTTTCAAAATTTCAAAAGAAATAGTTTTTGCTTCTTTAGCATAATTGAAAAGCCCAAGACACAAGTTTTGGGCTTTTTTTTTACATTTTTATTGATTTTTGTGACAATTTGGGTCAGCATGCGTTATTAAATTACATCATTTAAGTAAAAACAATTATGATCGAAAAAGGAAATGTGATTCTGTTTGGTGACGAACATTGGTATGATCTTCTTCCATTGACTTTTACAAGGCCTGTAAGTGAAATGAGGATAGGCATACTTACAGTCAAAGAGAAATGGGAGAAACATTTAAATTGCTCGTGCAGTGACATTACACAAGATTACCTTTCAAAAAAGTACCCAGTACAAATAGGAGATGAAAATATTCTGATCAATGCCACTTTTTTACCTCACATAGGCTTGATAAATGAAATCTATGATTTGCCAGAAGATAGTGCTATGTTTTCAGGGGATGAGCTAGTTGCGGCAAAAGTAAATAGACATTTTCTTGAAAAATTACAAAACACATCCGAAGGATTTTCCGAGTTAAGGAGCTTTTCATTGCCTGAAGCAGTAGAATTGCAAACGAAGAGAATGTATAGACCACATCATATTTTTAAGGAAAATGGACACGAAATAAAACAAGATTATTCCCTGGTTGTAGGAGAACGACAAAGCGCAGAGATCTCAGATACCAATCGAATACTCGGCGATAATCCAGTATTTCTTGAAGATAATGTAACCATGGAGTGTTGCATTCTCAATACAACAGATGGGCCGATTTACATAGGTGAAGGTGCAATAATTATGGAGAATAGCGTATTAAAAGGTCCTCTAGCAATAGGCAATCATGCTACTGTCAAGGTGGGTGCTAAAATCTATGGGGAGACCACAATTGGACCGAACTGTAAAGTAGGTGGAGAAGTGCAAAATGTAGTCTTTTTTGCGAATTCTAATAAAGGCCATGATGGCTATTTGGGCAATAGTGTCATAGGGGAATGGTGTAACCTTGGCGCTGATACCAATAGTTCAAATTTGAAAAACAATTATTTGCCTGTCAAAACATGGTCTTATAAAGAGAAGAGCTTCACGGATACAGGTTTGCAGTTTTGTGGGTTGGTCATGGGGGATCACTCAAAAACAGGGATTAATACTATGCTTAATACGGGAACTGTTGTAGGGATAGCTTGTAATATTTTTGGAGACGGTTTTCCTCGCACATTTATTCCATCCTTTTCTTGGGGAGGTGCCGCTGGTTTTACTACCCATCAATGGCAGAAAGCTATAGAAACAGCAGTTATAGTCATGCGTAGGCGTGGCATTGAAATGACTGAGGAAGATAAAGAAATTCTTCATCATGTCTTTTCTACCGAATATTAATGAGGTAATCTTCACTTATTACTTTTTATTTTCTAGTTGTTATCGTCATATTATACTGTGGAAAGTCGTAACTGATACTTTTAGTAATTACCATCAGAGGAGATTTATTCTATTTATTTAAAAACCACTAACTATTGAAGGTAAATTTTTATATTTGCGGTAACAGACACAATCACAAAATGATAGTAAATCGACTTATTCTCTCATTTCTTTTCTTTGTTTTGATAACTTCTACAATTTTTGGACAAGACAGTGGCACATTTTCAGGAGCTTTTGAAACCAATGCAAATGTTTTTTTAAGGGATTCTGCCATCGGAGCTATAAATACTCCTCAGTATGATCACCAAATATTTGGTGGTGAGGCGTGGCTGAATATAAATTATGTGAAAAATGACTTTGCAGCAGGTGTGCGTTTCGATATGTATAACAATTCCAATCTTCGCATACCGACTGGTTCATACTCAGATATGGGTATAGGTAGGTGGTTTATAAAAAAGTCTTTAGCAAAACTAGACCTCAGTGCTGGCTATCTTTATGATCAAATAGGAAGTGGTTTTATATTTAGAGCGTTTGAAACTAGGCCATTATTTATTGACAATGCATTATATGGTATATCAGGAAAATATCATTTTAGTGATACTTGGAGTGCTACAGCGTTTGTAGGCAGACAAAAGAATGCATTTGAAGTGTTCACAGGCAATATAAAAGGTGTAAAACTTGAAGGTTTTTTATCTTTTGGAGAGGAATCGCCTTTGACGCTTGCTCCTGGACTCGGATTTGTAGACAGGACTATTTCTGATGAAAATATGGTAGAAATAGTCAACTCTTTAAGAGGATATTTGGAAGTAGATAGGTTTAGTCCTAAATACAATGCCATTGCAACTACCATCTATAATACACTCAGTTATAAAGGAATTAATTGGTACTCTGAATTCGCTTATAAGGCAAATGATGTGTATTACAATCCATTTGCACTTAAAGCTGAACTGGTAGGCGAACCAATTCAAGGAAAATACGAAAACGAAGACGGAAGCATTTTTTACAATAGTATCTCCTTTGTTACAGGGAACTTAGGACTGACAGGTGAATTTAAGAGGACAAAAAATTTTAGTTTTCGTATAGATCCAAACCAGAGATTACTTAGAGGTCTTTTAAACTATCTTACTCCTCTCAATAGGCAAAATACTTATAGACTTACAGCGAGATACAACCCAGCTGCGCAAGAAATTTCTGAGTTAGCGTATGCCCTAGATGTGAAGTATAAATTAAATAAAAAATTGAACATCAATGTTAACTATTCTAATATCGAAAACCTGGATGGTGACCAATTATTTCAAGAAATATTTACAGAAATTCAGTACAAGCATAGCAGAAAATGGCAAATTACATCTGGTGTTCAAGCACTACGTTACAACCAAGAGATATATGAATCCAAAGCCAATGTGGATGTGGTACAAAGTATTACACCTTTTGTAGATTTCTTATATAAATTTACGCCCAAGAGGGCATTAAGAGTAGAAACTCAATATATGCATACTGAACAAGATTACGGCAGTTGGTTATTTGGTTTAGCAGAATTTAGTATGGCACCACATTGGATTTTTGAAGCTTCGGCTATGTATAATGTGTCTCCAAAGAAACCAAATGCATATAATGAGATAAAGAAAACCCTCTATCCTACACTTGGCGTTGTCTACAATCAAAACGGCCAAAGATACAGCCTTAGATATGTGAAACAGGTAGAAGGAGTAGTATGTAGTGGCGGTATTTGCAGATTAGAGCCTGCATTTAGTGGTGTTAGATTTAGTATGACGACAACATTTTAAGTTTCAAAAATATAACTGATGAGATATTTTAAGATTGTATTTTTTGTTTTAGTAATTTTCTTTTTGCATAGTTGTAATGAAATACCTTTAGAAATTACTGAGCCCGTCATTCCTGATTCAGAGAGAGTAGTCCTTTTGGAAGAACTGACAGGAGTAAGTTGTACTAATTGTCCGAGAGGAGCCATAGCTTCTGATTTTATACTCGATAAATATCCTGGTAGGGTTATAGTGGTAGGAATTCATGGCAAACTTTTATCTGATCCAATCAAAGATAAAAGTAAGTATGATTTTAGAAATGAAGATGCCAAGAATCTTGAATTGTCATTTACTGATTTACTTGGTAAACCGGCCGCATCAATCAATAGAGTGCCGAATAGTTTTGGGAGCATCACTGATATAGTTCCTGACAAATGGCTGGGTGCAGTAGAGAGTGAACTTTCAAAACCTCATGTCCTCAACATACTGATCGAGACCAATTATAATGTGGATTCTCGGGTGCTAAATGTAGATATTACAGCAATACCATTGGTAGACTTGAATGATAATTATTTTATAAGTGTATACCTTACAGAATCGGGAATAATAGATGCGCAATATGATGGAGGTACAATTATACCCGATTATACTCACAATCATGTACTTATGGATATGATAACTGCATTTGATGGTGATGCATTCGGAAGTAATCTTAAGAAAGATCAGCTTTACAAGAAATCTTTTAGCCATACCCTTCCTGTTGTAGAAGGATTATGGCAACCAGAAAGAATGGAAGTTATAGCAATGATATCTCATAAATCTGCCTCTGATAAGTCTGTATTGCAAGCGGTATCTGCGCATGTAAAAGAATAAGCTTTCTAATTGTTTTTTCTAGTGCTAAGTATTTAATAGTGCTTGCTTGGTATTATATATTATTGATTATCAGTTTAAAAAAGGCGATTGCGAAGCACCGTGCATTTCCGAGTCAAAATGCTTTTTCTATCGCCTTGATTATCAATAGTTAATTCATATTATTCTTACTTGGCGATAGACGTACTTTTGACTCTCCATTTACCATCGCTTGTTTTTTGAACGATATCCCTAAACAATCACATAGAACTATCGATTATCTTGAATAGGCATCAATCCTAAAATTGATTCTGCCCATTGAAAAGTTGCATCTTCCAATCCTGTTACATCTTTTGACATGATATAAGAGGAAATGACATGATGGCCGGATTCTGGGAAAGCCTGTATATGTTTTGCTTCAGGAGGCGTTCCTAATTGGTCAAACATTTCTTTCATTCGTTCTACTGATACCACATCATCTTGATGATCTTCATCTAGGTAGTAATATCCCACAAATACTGGAGTAGTTACCTTCTTAAATGTTTCCTCATTCATATAAGTGTTTATCAATGATTTAAGTGCAAATAGGCTATTATAATGATACGATGGATTCCAATACTTTTGACCCATTTCGTCATATTGTATCTTGTAATTTTCTCCTCCTAAAACGATCTTTGCCATCTGCTTACCCCATGGCAACATGAGTAAATCAGATTTAGGATCAGCTATATCAATATTTGGGGAGTAAAGGATCAAAGCATCAATTTTTTCACCGGCAGCGGCAAGAATTAAACTTAAAGTTCCTCCTGTAGAACAGGACATCACTATGACTTTTTCACCAAGTTTTTTGGCTATATCTAAAGCATCTTCTGCTGACTGTGTGAAATTTTCAGGAGTAAGATTTTTAAGTGAATTGGGATCTGCGCGACCATGATCTTCTAACCTCGTAAGGTAGAGATTCATGCCATATCGTTTTGCAAAATCAGTATGAATTGGTGCACCCTCCTCATGTGATGCTGAAAATCCATGCAAGTACACCAAGGCATATTCTGTCTTATTTTTTAGACTGTCATTGGCCCAAATGATTTTTGCTTCATTGCCTGGCTTCAAATCAGAGATAAGGGATTCACTATTATGAATAAAATCATCTAGTTTTAGTATTGGTGTTTCTATTTCAGTGTCTAATAACTTAGGTGTGTCAAAGGTAACTCGCGGTCCCAACAAATAACCTATTATAATGAAACCAGTGAAAAAATAAAAGTATTTCATTTTACTTATTGTACAATTAAAAATTGGATTTTATAAATTCATAGTTCAAAAATAACAACTAGTCTTAATTTTTTATTAAATAAGTATAAATTTGTTAACCAATGATTACTTTTGCTAAAAATCAAAACAAAGTGCGACAGTATTTTTTCTTACTATTTTGGATGATTGTCTTTCCATTATTTGGTCAAAATAGCGAAGATGCCAAACCATTACCACATATTTATATCATAAAGAATGCAACTGTGGTACAAAAACCAGGTATAATTTTAGATCATACTGACCTACTGATTAAAGATGGTTTGATTGTTGAAATTGGTAAAAATTTGCAGATGTACAATGCTCAGATTATTAAAGGAGATAGTATGTTTGTTTATGCTGGATTTATTGATGGGTTTTCGCATATAGGTATATCTAATTCAGAGAAAAAAGAAACACCGAAAATAGAAAATCCTTTATTGCCAGCAGATAATTTAGTGGGTATATCTCCTCAAATTCTGGGAATGTCTGTCTTCAATCAAGCAGAAAAATCTATTTCAGAATGGCGAAATGTAGGAATCACCTTGGCGAATATTGCGCCCAAAGGGCCTTTTTTACCTGGCCAATCCAGTATTATCCTGCTTGGTGAAGGTTCATCTGACCGTTTAACTTTGTCCAAGTCTTCTGGTACTGCGATGAATTTACAAAATGCATCCAGAGCTTTCCCATCAACATCAATAGGTATAATGGCAAAATTTAGGGAACTATTTATCAGAGCAAAAAACTATAAAATCCAAGAGGAAACCTATATTAAATCGCCTATAGGGAGACCACGGCCTGCATTTTCAGCAGAGTTGGATGCATTAGTTCCGATCACCACCAAAGCTAAACCCGTATTTTTTGCCGCTTCCAATTTGAAAGACATTCATAAGGCAACCAATTTGTGTGAAGAACTAAGTTTCAAGTTGTCATTGGTGGACGTAAAACAAGCTTGGCTATGTACCGAGCCAATAAAACAAGTTGGAGCGAATGTATTTTTATCACTAGAACTCCCACAATCTGAATCAAAGAAAGATACCTCAAAAACAAAACAAGATAGTTTGTCTAGCACCAGTAATACTATCTTTCCAGAGCAATTACATTTTGATTCATTAAAGCAAAAGAGCATCGAGGATCACCAAAAACAAGCAGCTTTTTTAGAAAAAAGTGGCATTCCTTTTGGGTTTAGTTTACTAAGTGCAAAATCACAAGATTTTAAGAAAAGTATATTAACTTATATAAAAAATGGGCTTTCCCCTGATGCAGCTTTAGCGGCCTTGACCACCTATCCAGCTGTAGTTTTAGGAATAGATAAGTGGGTAGGAACTATCGAAAAAGGCAAGTTGGCAAATCTTATTCTGACCGATAAACCGTATTTTAATGACAAATCAAGTATCATTGCAGTTTTTGTAGAAGGGAAAAAATTTCCTTCTGAAAAAAAGAACACTAATGAAAGTAAAATTGACTCGAAAAACACAAAATATTTGGGTACCTGGTCATACACTGTAAACATTCCAGGGTCTATTGAAAAAGGAACGATGAAAATTTCAAATGAAAATTCAAATTTGGCCATTGAGATCATCTCGGATTCATCTCCTAGTGAGCCTGACTCTGCTTTTAATATAGAATTGAATGACAATAAATTATCCTTCACTATTAACGCTGATCTCGGTCAGCCTACCAAAATAGACTTTGATTTGACGTTGGATACTAAAAATTATTCAGGAACTATCTCCATCCCACAATTTGGTATTTTCCCAATAGAAGGAAACTTGATTACTTCACCTCAAACCTCGACCAATTAACATGAAATGAGCATGAACCATCTTTGTGGTACACAAACCTTGAAGATTATTTTCATGCGAATTCCATCTGACAATAAAAATCAAATAAAATATGCAGATGAAACAATGGACTTTTATAGCATGGCTGATATTGCCAGCATACTCGATTTTTTGCCAAAGTATTTTGATTAAAAATGGTACAGTTCTTACCATAACTAATGGAACATTATCTGACACCGATATTTTAATTGAAAGTGGAAAAATTTCGAAAATAGGTAAAGACATTTCTGCGCCACAGCATGTCAAAATTATTGATGCCAAGGATATGTATGTGATGCCTGGCATAATTGACGCACATTCGCACATTGGTCTAGACGTGGTGAATGAAGCATCAAAACCAGTGACTGCAGAAGTCTATGTAGGTGATGGATTAGACCCTTTGGATATAGCAATTTATAGAGCGCTTGCCGGCGGTGTCAGTATTTCACATGCTATGCATGGCTCTGCCAACGCTATTGGTGGGCAATGCCAAACCATAAAACATCGGTACGGAACATTGGATCCTGACAGTTTGAAAATGCAAGGTGCTCCGCGTACAATAAAATTTGCATTGGGAGAAAATCCAATCAGAGTTCACGGCGAAGGTCAAAAGATAGTACCAGCAACGCGTATGGGCGTAGAACAAGTATTTAGAGATGCTTTTGCTCAAGCCTTGGTATATCAGAAACAGTGGAATGATTATAATACCGGAACATCCAAAGTTATGCCTGAATACAATAGGCAACATGGAGTTATATCTGATATATTGAAGGGTGAAATCCTTATACACTGTCATTCTTATCGGGCAGACGAAATTTTGATGTTACTTTCTGTCCTCAAAGATTATGGAGTCAATAAAATCTGTTTTCAGCACGTCAATGAAGGATTCAAAGTTGCTCCTGAGCTCGCTGCTTTTGGCGCTACAGCTTCCGTCTTTTCTGATTGGTGGGCATACAAATTTGAGGTATATTATTCTACCGCCTATAATGCTGCGATACTGACCAAGAATGGTGTCACCACATCTATAAATTCTGATTCTGATGAGCTAATAAGGCATCTCAATCACGAAGCTGCCAAGACACAACGATATGGTGACCTGTCTGACGACCAAGCTCTAGCATTGATCACTATTAATCCAGCAAAACAGTTGGGAATTGAACAAAGAGTGGGTTCAATCGAAGTTGGAAAGGACGGAGATGTAGCTATATTTAACCATAATCCACTGTCAATTTATGCTGTGTGCCAATACACTATTGTGGATGGAAAAATCGAATTTGACATACATAAAGATCCAGATGATATGCGTGTGTCTATCAATCCCAATGAAAAATATTCGCAGTTTATCGAACATTCCGGCGATCATCATAGTTGCCTCCAAGGTTTGGAAGATCTATTATTTGAACATCACAATCATCAGTCTCATTAATCATGAAGTTATTTTCAGCATTTATATTTTCTGCCATCTTAGCGCTTAATCTGTCTGGTCAGCAAGTTCAGAAATCCATATTTGGCACTTTTGCCCTTACTAATGGTACATTACACACCGTTGAAAATGGAACATTTCTAGGCACAATCATTATCAAGGATGGCAGTATTGCAGAATTAGGGTCGAATGTGTCAATTCCTTCTGGGGCAGTTGAAATAGATTGTACAGGAAAACATATCTACCCAGGTTTTATAGACAGTGGTTGTAGATTAGGTTTAGCAGAGATAGAATCTATTTCATTATCAAATGATTTTGATGAATTAGGGGATTTTATTCCTCATATGAGAGCACTGACAGCTGTAAATCCAAATTCTGTCTCTATCCCAGTGACAAGAGTGAACGGTGTGACCACAGTGTTTGCAAAACCACAGGGAGGCCTTTTCCCTGGAATGGGCGCACTGATCAATTTACACGGTTATACCGCAGACCAGATGTATGCTGGCGCTGAAGGTGTTATCCTTCAATTTCCATCATTGGGAAGAAAAGGCCGTTTTGACAAAAGATCTCCAGAGGAAATTAAAAAAGACAATGAGAAGGCTCTTAAAAAGCTCAATGATATCTGGGAAAATGCCACAACGTTTGCACAAATGGATTCACTTTCAAAGACGCTAAATAAATCCATGAATGACTACAATCCACAGATGAAGGCCTTATTACCAGTAATCCAAGGTAAAACGCAATGTTTTATTGAGGTAAATAGTAAAGAAGACATTCTTTCAGCAATACAATGGGTTGAAAAATGGAAAATCAAAGCAGTTTTCATGGGAGTTGCAGAAGGATGGAGAGTTGCAGATGAGATTGCCAAAGCAAAAATACCTGTGATCACTGGGCCAGTACTCGCCGTCCCCGGCAGAGAAATAGATAGGTATGATGTCGCATATTCCAATGTATCAAAATTACTCAAAGCAGGCGTAAAGGTAGCAATCCGCACCAATGACGCTGAGAATGTACGAAATCTACCCTTTAATGCAGGTTTTGCGGCAACATATGGTGCAGGAGTTGATGCAGCTTTAAGAGCAATTACACTTACACCTGCTGAGATTTTTGGAGTCAGCGACACATATGGTAGCCTTAAAAAGGGTAAAATAGGCAACATCTTTGTAAGTGATGGAGATCCCTTCGAGCCAAAAACTAAAATACTACATCTTTTTATCAAGGGATGGAAGATACCATTAGAGAGCAGACAAACCCTGCTTAACGATGAGTTTCTTCAAAGGGATCCGGGATTAGAAAAATAGATTTTTTATAAATCCACTTACATAAAAATTCCTACCATTTAATCACTGAAAGATACCATTGGGATTAAAACTACAACTATATGCTAACACATGGCAAGGATTAGTAATATATACAGTAGTAAAAAATCAAACAGTTAGAAAACTTAACAAAAAATTCATATAAAAACTTGTAAATCAATAGGTAAGAAATAAATAGAAGTGCTTAGTTTTGTGCACACAATGTTTATTTTTTCACAATATTATTAACTAATTTTTTTATTATGAGAGTGTTTATTTTACTTTTATTACTTTGTCTAACTACGATATCATATTCGCAAACCACTGTTCTTATTGGCGGTACCTCTGGGACGTGTGGTTCTACAGGAAATGGCAATACATGCCCAGGAACTGTAGACCTCTGTGGCGCTAGAGTTCAATCAGTGACTATTAATGTTCCATCAGGTAGTCGAGTTGAATATTCTTTCAATCAAGGCAATGGTTGTGGTACTTCTACAGGCTTTAGATATGATGGTGGAGAAAGTGTGACTGTCTCATATGGATCTACAAATATTAATCTTTTTACAGGTTCAGGTACTAGTGGTTCAAGTAATGCTGAAGGTTCTGGGTGTTTTTATAATAATGGATCAACTGTTGTTGCTGTTACCTTTAGTGGATATGGAAATAGGCTTGATGAAGCTTATCAATTGACTTATGAAGTAATTACCGGAGATGATGTATGTGGTTTATTACCCATCTTACTGAAATCATTTGACTTATTTGACAATTCAAATAGGACAATTATTAATTTCTGCACATCTTCCGAAACCAACAACGATTACTTTACCATTGAAAGATCAACAGATGCTAGATATTTTGAATCTATCGGTGAGATAGCAGGTGCAGGTAATAGCTCTGAAGAACTATCCTATAGTTTCACAGACGAAAAGCCGATGCCGGGAGTCAACTACTATCGTATTAAACAAACAGATTTCGATGGTAAATATTCGTATAGTCATGTGAAGTCCGTAAGACATGAGTCCAAAGGTAGCGTAATTATTACACCTAAGAGCACTAATGGTCTGCTGACAGTTGCAACAGACTTGGATAAATATAATGTAATAGTGTATAACACACAGGGTCAATCGGTTGCTTCTTACAGGAATCTAAGTGCTACACAAAGTATCAATATTGAAGAGCTGAGGTCAGGAATCTATTATGTGGAAATACAAGGTGAAAACACCAAAGAAACTCTTAAAGTAGTCAAGTATTAAAAACAAATTCTTTTTTGGATGATAAAAAGGGGAGATTTTTGAAGTCGCCCCCTTTTTTTTTAAATTAATTTCCTGACTTTTAGTCTATCAATTTATCGATTATGGTTTTGTTTTTTTTAATAAAATGTTAACATTTTGCACAATAACTTTGCTATAGTTGTAGTTATAATAGCGATTTTACAAAATTTAAAACAAAAGGCGAAAAGTCAAACTCAGTTATAGAGCAATAACCAAAATTTTTACATTATCTGTTTAGAATAAGTTGAATATAGGGCAATGGTATTCGTACTGTTGTGAAGAAAATAGTTTTTGGGATTATTTTCCTAATATTATTCATAAATAGGAGAAAAATGGTTAACTTTGACGCCCAAATTCAAGTAACCGATAGTTTTTTCTTTATGAGAATCCTCCAGTTGTGCAAAAAGTTTCCTTATCCACTCAAAGACGGTGAGTCCATAGCTGTCACTTACTTAAGCCATGCTATGAGTCAACTGGGATGCGATGTATCCCTACTAAGCATGAATACCACCAAACATTACATGGATATCAATCTCTTGCCAGAGGAATATAATCATTACAAAGAAATCCATGTAACCAAACTAGACAACCAAGTAAACGCTATTGATGCATTTAGAAATTTATTTTCAAAAGATTCGTATCATGTAAGCCGATTCGTATGTTCAGAATTTACGGATAAGTTGATTGAATTATTGAAAAAAAATGATTATGATGTAGTGCAACTAGAGACACTTTATTTGGCACCATATATTAACATTATCAAGGCGCATTCAAATGCTCTAGTCACTATGAGAGCGCACAATATTGAGTTTGAAATATGGGAAAGGATATCAAATAATACCTCATTTCTGCCTAAACGCTGGTATTTGAAGTATCTTACATCAAAGCTAAAAAGATTTGAACTTGGCAAACTCAATGAATATGATTATCTTATTTCAGTTTCTGAGCGTGATTTATTGAAATTTAAAGACTTAGGATATAAAAATGGGGCTATTTCTTCACCAATAGGCTTAGACCTAAAAAATTATATAAAAATACCGAAAAAACAAAGCTACCTTCAGGACTTGTGCTTTATTGGAGCTTTAGATTGGAGACCAAATTTGGAGGGATTACAGTGGTTTTTAGAGAAAGTTTGGCCATTAGTCCATTCATCTTTTCCAGAGATAAAATTACATGTAGCTGGTCGAAATACGCCACCTGAGATCGCAAACTTAAAAGTAAAAAATGTGGTCATTCATGGTGAGGTGTCAGATGCTGTTGAATTTATTAATACTTACGGCATGATGGTGGTTCCATTATTTTCTGGTAGCGGGATGCGAGTTAAAATTTTGGAAGGCATGGCATTGAGTAAAGTTGTGATCACTACAACCCTTGGAATGGAAGGCATAGACGCCGAAGACGGTAAAGAAATACTGATAGCAGATAATCCACAGGCTTTTTTAGATAAAATCTCAGCAGTTTTATCCGGTAAAATTCATGCAGAGACCATGGGTAAAAACGCACTGGAATTTGTAAAAGAGTATTACGACCATGCCAATAACGCCAAAAAACTAATTGAAAAATATCAATACCTAAAAGAGAATCCACATTACCAAAAGCAAAGGGTAATCATCAGTTGATCATTTTAGGGCACTACAAAACTAAATTCAACTTTTTAAATTTTATAGAATTAGGCATTTAAGCAATTAGTGTTTTATATGGAACAGGTTTGTGCTTTATCATTCGCAGTAGTAGATTATCAAAAATACCCTCCTTCATCTTGTTTCGATTGTATCTGTAACAATATTCATCTAGATAGTATTGCAGATGTTTAGCGTGACCATGTATGCCTCTCAACCAAGATTTAAATCCCATAATTATTCGATGCATTACTGTAAAATTACTTCCTTTCTTCTTCGATTTCTCCGTTTTGAGATTTGGCATTTCTTTCTCTAAACTTCGATATGACGACCAAGCATCGGTTTTTATTTCTGCTGACTTTGAAATGGTTTTATCCATGAAAGTTTTCAAATTATTCTTTGTCGATCTATCAATTTGTTTAGCATATATGCGGCCAGCTCCTTTCCCACCTTTTTCTATGGCTATGACTATCAATCTTTTATTCTTATTTTTCCTCCCAACTACGCCTTCCTCTTGCTGACCGATCACGAACTCATCAACTTCTACTTTGCCAGTCAAAAGATTATCTCCACTACTAGCCATGGCTTGCATGACTTTTTGCTTAAACATCCAACATGTCTTTTGTCTTAAATCAAGTTTTCGACTTAGTTCAGTAGATGCAATTCCTTTTTTACTCGTTGAAACATAATACACAATCCAAAACGCTTTAAGGATTGAAAATTTTACTTTATGAAACAGAGAACCAGCCGTTGGACTCTCTAGATATCCACATTTAGTACATTGCCGATCGTATTTGTTGATGCCTTTGCAATGCTTTTTATGTTTGCATTTGGGACATTCATAACCACCTTTCCACTTTAATTCTGATAAATAAGCATAACAAGAATCTTCATCAGGAAATTTGCTCTGAAACTCAAATATTGATAGGCTTTTAAATTTTGCTTCCATTATATTAACTATATTTGTAGCAAATATAGGGGTTAAATTCATTTATAATATGCCTAATTCAAAAATTTTATTTGATGATGTGAAAAGGAAAATCAGAATACAATATTCGGGTTTGGTTCTAGGCATATTTACTTGGATATTCCTTTTTCTGTACCATACCACATTAAGATTCTCCATTCACGGACTTTATGATACATATATTTTCAGCTCTATAAGGTACTTTTACGCAGTATTGTTGTATTGGGTTCCGATACCATTGTTACATATTTTTATTGTCATTTTAGCCATTTGTGTAACGAAATTCATACGAGGTTTGGTTTTGAGAAAGATTAACATCACTACATCCATACTTCAGGCTATAAATTTTGCAGGCTGGTTATATTTTTTATTCTATTTTTTGTGGGGCATCCATTATTTCAGACCTAGCTTAAGTGAAACATTGAAATTATCGCAAGTCATACAGGATTCTGTCATATTAATTCAAGAAATGCAATCAGTAACAGACAGTGTGAATGCTGTGCGTGAAAGGATTTCTTCTGATACTTCAGCATTGAATCCGCATAGAATTTATAAGAGTGATGCGCACCATATAGCACAAATAGAACAAAAAATTCTGAATTCATGGAATATTCCAGCGACTCAAAGTATCCGAATTCGAAAACTTAAGCCTGATGGCTTTTTATTGCGATTTTCTACTGCTGGGTTTTATTGGCCATACATTGGTGAGGGTCATATTGATGGGGGATTGCATGTATTACAGTGGCCATTTACCAATGCACATGAGTTAGCCCATGGTTATGGTATCACGGATGAGGGAGAATGCAATTTTATTGGACTTATGACTTGTATTCAGTCCCATGACAATTTCATACAATATTCTGGTTGGCTTACATACTGGAAGTATTTATATTTTGAAATACTGAAGCAAAATATACATACAGGAAAAATCATCTATGGTGCATTAATACCTGGTGTCAAGAATGACCTTAAAGAAATCAGACAGAATAATGATCGTTATCCAGATATACTACCGGAACTAAGAGATATAGTTTACGATACCTACCTTAAACAAAACAATGTTCAAGCTGGACTACAAAGTTATAATCAAATCATTGATCTAAAACTTAGGTATGACAAAACTTTCAAGCATTGACTTCTTGAAATTTTTTCTCCGTCTTCTTTTTAATAAACGGCAGAAAAGCAAGATAAAATAATACAACGGCTACAACTTCTACCACAAGTAGATACATAGGCCAAGGTCCGAAAAAATCCAACATTGATCCACCGACAGGTTTGTGTGAAGAATAAAAATAATTTGACCCAAGTATGCTATTGATTATTAAAGTGCATATTAAATACACATTGGCAGTATAGAAAGCATATTTTAAATGGATAAAGGATGGACCAATTCTTAATACTAAGACCCAATACACAGGTAATAACACTAGAAAACCATGAGTAATCCAATATGAAAAATAAGAATAATGAGGAGGGAGATAGTCGAGATCCGGCGTAATTAATGCTTGTAGTGTACCGACAATAATGAGAAAGTAGCAAACCTTAAGCCAAAATAAATTTCTTTTTAAGATGAGAAAAGGAAGTATGATTGCCAATGTCCTACATAGGTGAAATGGAAGTTCATCTTTCAATGTGAATATTCCATCAAAATATGTCAAAATCATCCTCCCGACTACCGAACTAAATGGAAACAAGCTAAGATAAAATAGGATTTTGTACTGTGTATCGACAGATTTTTTTATTGCCCACCGCATTATCATAGCGCCAAAAATGGCAATAATTAGAATTGGGAGCCAATGAAAGGCTGTAAAGTTTTTGTAAGGGAGGGTAGGTTCAAAAATAATATCCATATTGATATCTTTGGTCGGATAAAAGTAGGTATTTTCTAAAAATTCAATCATCTTTTGCATTAATAATTACCTTTATGGTCTGATAATGTATAGTTTATATTGAAATATTCAGAAACCATATTGTTGGCATTACAGTCATTGAAGACAAATCTTCTTAGATCTTCACTGACTTTGTTGATTATCGCAGTTGGCATAACTTGTCTTGTGGGTATTTTGGCTGCAATAGACACTATTCTATTTTCGATGAGTGATAATTTTTCCAGACTTGGCGCCAATTCTATCAGCATCCGCCCAGCCAATGAAAATATGGGTAGAAATGATGGAGGTAAAGTGGTGAAAGAAGCAGATCCAATAAGTTTTGAACAAGCCATGACTTTTAAAGACAATTTTAAGTATGGTGATGCTTACACCGCATTAAGTCTATTTTGTACTTCAGACGCCACAGTGAAATTTCTAGATAAAAAAACAAACCCTACCACAAGAGTAATTGGAATTGATGATAACTATCTTAGGGTATCAGCCTATGAAATGAATGTGGGTAGAAATTTTAATTCCACAGAAACACAATCCAATAATTATAAAGCCATCATTGGTGCTGATATTGTTAAACTTCTGTTTAATGATATACCTGAACACGCCATAGGTAAGCATATTTATATCGATGCTCAAAAATATGATGTTGTTGGTGTATTGAAGTCAAAAGGCGCATCATCTGGCGGTTCAAATGATCAGCGTGTGTTCATCCCAATATATAATGCTAAAGTTCTCTATGGAAATACAAATTCTTCATATAGTATTGCTGTTGGCACTAGTCAAACGAACATAATGGATGAAATGGTAAATCATGCTATACCCGTGATGCGCAATGCAAGACAACTTAAAGTAGCGGATAAGGACGATTTTGAAATACGCAAAAGTGATGGAATTTTAGCGACACTTAAGGAAATGACTACCACCCTCCGTCTTAGCACTGTTGTGATAGCCATGCTTACACTTCTTGGCGCATCAATTGGCCTGATGAATATTATGCTTGTCACTGTCACTGAAAGAACTCGCGAGATTGGAATAAGAAAAGCTTTAGGTGCATCAAGGAAAAATGTGTTGACTCAGTTTCTGATGGAGGCAGTCATGATTTGCATAGTTGGTGGCTTATTAGGAATCGTTATGGGTGTAGGGCTTGGGTTTGCTGTGACGGCAGCTGTAAAAGGAAAATTCTTTGTTCCATGGAATTGGATGTTGTTAGGACTTTTTGTTTGTGTTGTTGTTGGTATTCTATCTGGACTTTACCCCGCTATGAAAGCATCAAAATTGGATCCTATTGAGGCTTTGCGCTATGAATAATCTAAATTTTTTTAGATATGTCAACTTCTGATTGGATAAAAGATCTACTTTTTTAGTTTTGTTTTATAAATGGAAAATACAGATTTTTACCTAGTTTTGACTTTACAGACAAAATATAAAAACCATCTAGCAATGTATGAATTGAAACAACGATTGACGTACCTGCTTTATCAAAATGCAAGATTGATGATTTTCCTGTGATGTCAATGGCGACAATTTCATATGGTTGGATATCTGAAACTAAAATAATCTGGGAACTTGCTGGATTGGGAAAGATCTTGCTTATCTTATTATTTGTGTCTTGAGTGTTATTGATGCAATCGGTTTTTATATTTTTTTCTTCTGAGAATGTGGAAAAATTATCAGTACATATTTCAGCCGTTTTGAATTGTAATACCGTACAACTATCAATATCATTAATTGTCATGGCACCAGTAAAAGAGGCTTTCTTCCAAAGTAATTCTGTAGAATCTCTATACAATATCAATGTTGAATTATTTGAAGGATTTTTAAATGTGACTGAATTATCGTGATTCACTTGGAAAGTAGTTTGTGTAAGGTTTAAGCAGTTTTCATCAGCAATTATTATACAAATATCTGCTATATGTCCATATGTAAAGTCAATTTTGTCGCAAGGGCTATCGAGTATCTCATATGACATCATAACCCTGAACCGCGTAACCCCACTCAATGATGTGATAGGCACTTCAATTTCTCCTGAAATTACATTTTGTGTTGATTCACTCGAGCTGAATGATAGTTCATCTATTCCGAAAATACCATCTTGGTTCCAGTCGGCATAAATGTATAAATACTCGGGAAATACAGATGATTTATATCCAATTTTTGCCGAAAAGGCATAAGATTTTCCCTTTTCAAGAATACTTGTATTTTGTCCGGAAGACAATTCATAACCCTTTTGGCTC
Source organism: Saprospiraceae bacterium (assembly GCA_041392785.1). Classification (GTDB taxonomy): domain Bacteria; phylum Bacteroidota; class Bacteroidia; order Chitinophagales; family Saprospiraceae; genus OLB9. The sequence goes on along the minus strand of JAWKLK010000005.1, from coordinate 142,601 downwards.
TGACCAATTGGATAGATATCTCCGGCAATATGTAAAGTATCTATCCACTCAAAGGCATTGTCTTTACTATTGAAGCTACAATAATCCCTAGATAGACATGATCCACAACTAGTATAAATATGTTGTGTTGGGCTAGGTAAAGATACTTCGTCATATGTCCTGCACAGTGATGTTATGGACACTTCAAGTTGTGAACAGAATAGTAAATCTTTTAAAACTACCTCATTGGTGTCTACCGTAAATACGCTCCATGCACCGTCAAATGGTCTCATATGGACTTCATAGTCTGTGTTTGGTGATTCCGCCCATGAAATAGTAATTGAATCTGCTATGGCCACCGTAGATATGGTTGATGGTGCTTCACAGCATCCATTTGTCTTTATAAATTTTGAATACCCATTGCCATTCACAAAATTTCCACAATTATTTGAAATTTGTATTTCGTACTCTGTGCAATTGTTTAGATTTTGTATGGTAAAACCAGTCTGAATATTCGCTATTTCGGTCCATCCTAGCTCATCTATAGACCTATAGCGCGTTTTTACTGTAGTATTTGACGTGTTTGTAGCCCAATGAATTGAAATACTTTTATCTTTTTGTTCAAAAGTTATTCCAGCAGGAGGTGCGCAATTTCCACATAGCGCACTGACATTTTCCAATGCTTTATGTGCATTTATTCTAGCGCTAGTGGTGCTGACATTTTGGAGACTTTCATTATAAGTGGTTCCATTGAGTAACAAGTCTTTTAGAATAAGACATGCTTCTGATGGATTTGTTTTCGCAATGGCAGTTAACTCCATGCATGGTAAGCTATAAGCTAACGCAACTACACCTGTGACGTGTGGCGTCGCTGATGATGTTCCAGCAAAAATACCATAGTCATTTGATGTCAAAGTGTAAGCTTGATTGCCAAAAGAACCAAGGTCTATAGATTTACGGCCATAGCCTGCATTTCCTACTTTGACATCTTTATTGTTGACATTCGTTACTGAAATAAGAAATTCGCTTTCACAAGAAGTGGGCATGTCACCATAAAAATCTACATCAATATTATCATTGGCAGTCGCTCCTACATTCAAAATTCCAACTTTACCTAGTGAATCATACATATTGCACCATAAAGGTGCATCTTTAGCAAAAAGATTATCACTGCCCCATGATGAATTTGTAGCCACCACAAAAGCACCTTTTTTCCCATTGGATTCATTGTATAGTTTTCGCATTTGATAGGGATATGCATATGCAGCTAAGGCATGAGCTTCATCTGCAATGTCATAATCTACCACCATAATTTTTACATTCCAATTTATTCCGCTGACTCCAATACCATTATTTCCTTTCGCTCCAATGATACCACTTACAGATGTACCATGTACACCGCTATTGAGGACATCATCGTTATCCAATTCTACATTATACCCTTTGAAATCATCTATATAACCATTTTCATCATCATCTATGCCGTTTTGAGGAATCTCATTATAATTAAACCAAATATTTCCTTGCATATCAGGATGAGACCCATTTAAACCATCATCTACCACACAGACCACGATTGTATCTCCATCAGGTGTCATGCCACCAGTAGCAAGATTCCAAGCCAGATCCATATCCATATCAGCACCTACCTTACCATTGTTAGTGCCTGTATTTATATATTGCCACTGATTGGTGAATCCTGGATCATTAGGTATTTTTCTAGGTTTTATACGGTGATTTGGATAAATGCCCAATACGTCTGCATGAAGGCTCATGGACTGAACCCAAGATTTTGCTTTTGTTGAATCAGAAAATTTTACAGTATATAAGTGTAGAGGTGATTTTGATATATTCCAGTAACTCTCTATTGCGGATGATCTGAGACTAGTTTGGAATGATGTAAATGACTTGGCTTCAGATTTTAATTGGATAATGAACTCATTTTCAATAATATCTTGTGCACATATTTTATATGCGTTAAAAATGATTATTATTAAAAATATACGGAGTCTCATCACAATGCTATATTTAAGGTAACAAATTTAATGAAAGATTGCTAGATTCGTGTACTATATCCTAGAATTATTGCATTATAGTAAAAATAGCGACTATAATAATATGATAAAAAATAAAAAAGCACCATTTTCTGTCGGGAAATGGTGCTTTGTGCAGTTATTAACAGCACTGAATTAAGGAAATACTCCTAAAGTTAAATAGTCATCAGCTACTTTATTCAAGGATGTGACAAATGCAGCATTACGCAAACTGCCTATACCTTTTTTATTTCTGTATACATCCATGATTTGTTCAAAGGAATTAATCATGGTTTCCTCCAAACCTGAACGTACAAGATCCACTTCATCTGCGCCTCTTGTAATAATACTTCTTTCTTTATCTGTTATCTTTTTACCTGTAAGACTTTCAAAAGTATTTACGATATTAGAATATGTATTTTGGTTGAATCTCTTGTCCATTCTTCCGAATCTCATGTGAGAAAGATTTTTCAACCACTCAAAATAAGATACCGTCACACCGCCTGCATTGATATACATATCCGGAATAATAATGACACCATTTTTAATCAAGATATCTTCAGCAGCAGCTGTTGTTGGTCCATTGGCGGCTTCAGCTATTATTTTAGCACGTACATTATGGGCATTTTCTATAGTTATTACGGATTCTAATGCAGCAGGAACCAGTACATCACATTCTATACCTACCCAGTCTTCTCTATTTAAAGAAGTGGTTCCAGGTAATCCTATAATGGTGCCATGTTCTTTGCGATAGTCAAGTGCTGCTTGCATATCTATCCCATTTTCATTATAAATGGTCCCTTCTAACTCAGAAAGCCCGATGATCTTCATATCACCTTCTTTTTGAGAAATCAGTCCAGTATGAGAGCCTACATTTCCCATCCCTTGTATCACCATGGTTTTTCCGGCCACGCCACGTGAAAGGCCTGTTTGTTTTAAGATCAGTTCATCATTAAGCGCCTCTCTAATACCATAAAAGACACCTCTCCCAGTAGCTTCTGTTCGGCCATTAATACCACCTTGTCTCACAGGTTTACCAGTGACACATCCGCCTGCATCTATTTCAGTGCCTTTGAATGTTTGATAAGTATCAAGAATCCATGCCATTTCGCGTTCGCCCGTACCATAATCTGGTGCAGGCACATCTACACTTGGGCCAATGAAATTCTTCCTTATCAATTCCACTGTATATCTACGTGTAATTCTTTCTAATTCTTCTTCAGTATATGATCGCGGGCTTACTTTTACACCACCTTTGGCACCACCAAATGGTACATCAACAATGGCACATTTATAGGTCATAAGTGCAGCAAGTGCCATAACCTCATCTTGATCCACTAGATGTGAAAAACGTATTCCACCTTTGGTAGGGAGTCTATGGTGTGAATGCTGTACTCTATACGCTTCGATTACTTGGTATGAATCTTTGATTTTCACAGGAAAATTCATCTGATAAACAGCATTACATACTTTTATCTGATTCAATAATCCCGGATGAATATCCGTAAATGCGGCTGCTTTATCAAAATTAGCCTGCACACTTTCAAAAAATCTGGCTTGTTTACTATTGCTCATTTTTAATAAGATTTTCTAATTTGGTTAGTTTATTGTCTATGGATTTTAAAAATACTACAATACCAATAAAAAGCACTACAATGACCACAATAACAGTGTATATCTTTCCGGTACTTCTTAAAAAATCCATGGTATTGGTTTGCGCCTGCAAAGATTGTATATTTAAAGTAAATATCAGAATGAATGCTATACAAATCTTATACATTTGTTTCATGATACAGATATATTTTGTGTTTTAGTCTCTGAAATCTAACTAGAATCTCTGTCATCCAAAAACCTAATAATGTCAATCCGATTATGGAAGGGTAGAAAAATAGTCGCAAAGTATTATCTAAATCTTCGCCCCCTAGGGCAGGATTGCCCCCATTTCCAGGATGTAAACTATCTGCCATTCGAGGGATTACAAATACTAAAGGAATCAACGCTACAAAGGCAAATATATTATAAACCGCCGAAACATTTGCCTTTTTGTCTTCATCATTTATGGATGTACGTAATAATAAATATGCCAAATATATCAAAATAGAGATGGCCGTCATATTCAATTTTACATCGTTTGTCCAAAAAGTATTCCATGTAAATTTTGCCCATATCATTCCAGTGATTATACCTAGTATCCCGTACAGAATGGCCACTTTTGTATAGGAGGAAGATTTATGATCATAATCAAAATCCTTTGTTATTAAAAATCTAACTGAGTATACTACACTGAATATCAATAATATAAACATTGCAAACCACAAGGCCACATGAAAAAATGTATTCCGAATTGTTTCATGAAGTATGTTTCTATATGGAAATCGAAAAGCATTGTTTGTAAAATATTTTTCTGGCAATTGCCTCAATTCATTATCAGAAATCCTTCCAATGTCCTTGTTTTCAATAAATAACCCTTCAGGAAGTACGAACGCACCATCTACTGCGCTATTTATGATAAGAGAAGCCGGAACCTGTTTCTGATTTGTGGGCAGTTGCTGCGGTATCGCAAACGCGAAATGAATGGAATTGTCACTTAATGCATCAGAATAAAGAGACTTAATGCCATAGTATTGATCCACCTTTAGGTATGCATCTATTTTTTTTTCACTTAGGAAATTTGTATTATATCCTGTCACTGAAATTAAAACAGTATCCCCAGTTCTGGAATTTTGTGGGGTGATGGAAAGAATACCGGGATTCAATGGAATGGCTAAGCCTCCTATGATTACATACAACATGATTATTACTCCCAGCCATTTCCACCAGGCTAACTGATATTTTGATTTTAAGCTCGCCATAAATAAGGGAATAATATTAATACAACCCCAAACAATAAAATATCAATTCCAAAAAGAAGCCATATATCAGTATATATGGAAGTATCTACCAATAAACCCGTACTCACCTGAGTCACCTTGAGGGAAAGCAAAATAATGGGTAAAATCAGCGGCATTGAAAGGACAGCCATCATAGTATGATGTGAACCATCAATAGAAGCGGATACCAACGATACAAAAGTAAAAACTATACTCACCCCAATGATACCCAGTATATTTCCACTGATGAACATAGGTAAAAATCTAATTGGATTTCCCATGAACACATTCATTAAAATCGTGATCAACAAGAACAATAATGCTAAAAACAAAAAGTTATAAAATAATTTGGATATTAATATTTCTATAGGATTAAAAAGGGTATAGTAATAGGACCATGTTTCTTTTTTTTCTTGCAAAAATGATTTTAAAACTGCATTTAGTCCTGAAAACAATAGGATAATCCATAATAGGATAGACCATTCTCTTGGGTTTATACTATTGAAAGATTTGAAGACAATAAAAACGGTGGTAGCAGCAAAGAGTAGTATTCCATAAATGGCAAAACTTTGTCTGGATTCTACTTTCCAATCCTTTAGAATTATTTGCCTTACTTTGTTTACATCAACCATATAAACTTTATCCGTATCTCATGAAATAATGAAGCGTTGGATAATGCGCAAAGTTAACTATAATCTTTGTAGAAAAGTAATTTTTATTCTGATTCAATACTTTAGTATCAGTTTAAATAGTTTTTTCTAAAAAGAATCCCTTTGAAGGCATCATATGGTGTACGTATTCCAGTCTGTATCAGGTCACCTTTATCTGGATTGCGTTTTATATCATGTATAAATACTTTGCAACCCAGTGCATGAGTGAGTTCGGCATAGGTGTTTTTCCAACAATTAGCGATTTCTGCCGCAGTGGCATTATAATTCTTATTCCATTTATGATTGATATACACCTCAATATGAATGATGCCATTTTGGTATTGTAATAACTTGGACGAAAGTCCTTTATTCAGACGATAATAAATATCTGTCTCGTTATAATGCTTCCTATTGATTTTCTGTATATCCATATTATATGGTACACAGAAATTGTGCCAAAAGTAAACAGTTGTTTTAAGTGATTGAAAACAGAAAACAACAAAGAAATATCATCAGGATTGAACTTAATAAAAATTAGAAATATGTTGGCCTAATCTATGTGTGAAATCATTTAATAGGAGCCAAATGTGATAAGGATTTTGATGTGATGTTTTAGACCATCACAATATCCTGAGTTCCCACCATTTTGCGGAGATTCATGAGCGCATATCGCATTCTTCCTAAAGATGTATTGATACTCACTCTAGTAAGTTGTGAAATCTCTTTGAAGCTCATGTCGGCATAATGTCTTAAAATGACAACCTCCCTTTGTTCTGCAGGTAATTGATCTATATAAAAACGCAATTTTTCATGAGTTTGGCTCTTCATAATAGAAAGTTCCATATTATCATCCTTGTTCTCTATGATATTGAAGATATCAAATGTCTCTGATGTAGATACCTTCACCATTCTCTTTGATCTGCGAAAATGATCGACACATAAGTTGTAAGATATACGCATTGCCCATTGAAGGAATTTACCTTCATTGTTATACTTATCTTTTCTTAAAGTGTCTACTATTTTGATGAAAACTTCCTGAAAAATATCTTCAGCTAATTCAGTATCTCTTACGAATAGATATATGGATGTATAAATTTTATCTTTATGTCTATTCAATAAAACTTCAAACGCTGACTGATTACCTGTTAGGTAAAGTGAAATTAATTCTTGATCTAAAAGAGACTTAAGCTGCTGCATATCTACACAATAAAAGGTTAATAAAATTCTTATTTTAAAACAGTGTAGATATAAAACTTATAGGCTAAGTAACGCTTAATATGTGAATAAATATGAAATAATAGAGCAAATATACTACCATTTTTTAATTATGGAATATTTTTTCTTATTTTTTTTTTGAAATTTTTTCATTTAAAAGATAAAGGGCGCCGCAATAGAATCGCGATGCCCTTTATTATCAACAAGATATTATTATGTTCTATAAATATGGTGCTATTACCAATGCAACAACAGATATCAATTTCAATAAAATATTTAATGAAGGTCCTGATGTATCTTTGAAAGGATCACCTACTGTATCTCCTACTACTGTGGCTTTATGTGGGTCTGAACCTTTGTAGTACATTTTTCCTTGGATATCTACACCTTCTTCGAACATCTTCTTAGCATTATCCCAGGCACCACCAGCATTGGATTGGAAAATAGCCATCAAAACACCACAAGATGTTACACCTGCCAAGAGACCACCTAGCATTTCTGCGCCGCCTAAAAATCCAATTGCCACAGGGCTAGCTACAGCTAATAGTCCAGGGACAACCATTTCTCTAATTGATGCTTTTGTAGATATTTCAACACATTTTCCATATTCTGCTTTTCCATTGGCTTTTTCGAATACAGCTCGATCTTCAGATGACCAATCTTTCATCTCTTTTCCTTCATTTTTGCGCATTAAAGCAAGGGCATTTTTTAGTTCTGGGATGCTTTCAAACTGTCTCCTTACTTCCTGGATCATATCCATTGCAGCTCTTCCCACTGCATTCATTGCTAATGAAGAGAATAAAAACGGCAGCATCGATCCTATCAAAAGACCTGCCATTACTATTGGATTTGCCACGTCTATAGATGTTACTTTTGCCGTAGTCATGAATGCAGCAAATAATGCCAATGCAGTCAATGCCGCTGAGCCGATAGCAAAACCTTTTCCTATCGCTGCTGTAGTGTTTCCTACCGCATCTAATTTATCTGTTTTTTGACGAACATCTTTAGGTAATTCTGCCATCTCTGCTATACCACCTGCATTGTCTGAGATAGGACCATACGCATCCACAGCAAGCTGGATACCTGTATTGGACAGCATACCTACGGCTGCAATGGCTATACCGTATAATCCTGCAAAATAATATGCACCTATGATGCCTGCAGACAATATCAATATAGGAATAGCTGTGGATTGCATCCCTACACCAAGACCAGCAATGATATTGGTAGCAGAACCGGTTAAAGATTGGTTTACAATAGATTTGACTGGCTTGGTACCTGTGCCTGTATAAAACTCCGTAACAATTCCAATCAAAACACCAGCTACCAAGCCTATGATCACAGCCCAAAATACACCCAAAGCTGAATAAGTAATGGAACCATGAGTCCAAGATGAAGGCAACATCCACACTACAATGAAATAGGTTGCTGCCAGCATCAAAGCCGATGATAAAAATTCTCCTCTATTCAAGGCTTTTTGAGGGTCGCCTTTTTCAGATACTTTAACAAAAAAAGTACCTACGATAGAAGTGACTATACCCACACCAGATAATACCAAAGGTAAGAGGACAGCATTTAGACCCATAAATTCATTCGAAGTTTCAAATCCTGGTAAGTTCAAAAATACAGCACCGAGTACCATTGTACCTATTATGGCACCTACATATGACTCAAATAAGTCGGCTCCCATACCTGCTACGTCACCTACATTATCACCTACATTATCAGCTATTGTGGCTGGATTCAATGGGTGATCTTCTGGAATACCTGCTTCTACTTTTCCTACCAAGTCGGCTCCAACATCTGCAGCTTTAGTATAAATACCTCCAGCCACTCTTGCAAATAGGGCAATAGAAGATGCACCGAATGAAAAACCTGTCAGAACAGTGATAATTTTTTGAATGTCCCATCCCATATTTGAATACACCAAAAATAGAGTTCCCAACCCCAAAACTCCAAGACCTACCACGCCCATTCCCATAACAGAACCACCGGCAAAAGCAACTTCTAAAGCTTTTGCAAGACTTGATCGCGCAGCATTTGTAGTACGTACATTGGCTTTTGTAGCCACCTTCATTCCTATAAATCCAGCAAGTGCTGAACAAAAAGCTCCAATAATAAATGAAACTGCTACCAAAGGAGATGATCCTTCTGACATTCCTGAAATTGCCATCAGTATTGCAATTATTATTACAAAAATAGATAAAACTTTATACTCTGCTCTAAGAAACGCCATTGCTCCTTCAGTAATGCTTTTGGCAATGTTTGCCATTTTTTCATTACCTTCATCTTGTGCGGATACCCAAGAGCTCTTCCAATAGGTAAACAACAATGCAAAAATTCCAAAAATTGGAATTAAATAGATTAAATTCTGTCCCATGTCTTATTGATTATCGAATTATTTTGTTATTGAATTTTTTAATAAAAGGTCACAAATGTATTAATTCTTACCAAAAGTTATAAAATTTATTGTTAATTTTCTGTGTATTGCTGCCAATTTGTATATAATTATCGAAAATATATTTGTTAAAATTAATATAAAATCTTTGCAAATATATAATTGGCCCTTGACACCTATCATTTTTTTCCTTACTTTTAACAAAATTTCTAACCCATGCTCATTTTTATTATTGCCTTGATGATACTCATCACTTTCGGAGATAAAATTCTGAAAGAGGCATAACATCCAGAACAAAGGCTGATATTGACCCCTAAAATATCAGCCTTTTTTAATAAAATCCACATCGAAAAAACTAATGCACAAAGAAAATTTTTTTGACTACATCCCATACACTTTTGTAAGTCCAATTTTCTCCATCCCATGGCGCACTGTATAAAAATGTCAATCCCAAACTATAATAGCAGCACAAAATAATGAACATAATTAGTATTGAGTACTTTAGTCTATTTTGCCTTGCCTCTTGCAATGCACTTGTCAGCGGCAATACCAAAAAAGCCAAATACTCTACATAACTCCGATGTCCAAATGCACCTCCAAACCACCATGCCCACCAGCTAGCAAAAATATAGGTTGCTATCGCAAAAATGTATAAGTATATGCGCTCAAAATTTTGATTTGTGTGTCTTCCTTTAAACAAATAATATAGTGGCAAGATCACTATGGGACTATACAGTATCCAGCCATTCCAAGCATCAAAAAGTACTCTGAATAGTTTAGGTTCCTTCCAAAATTTAAATGATTCGTCTCCATAAGACCATAAAAAATAGTGGCCAGACACATATTTCCAATAGACAACCTGTGGAATAAAGGGGAGTAAAAAGCAAAGTGCACCAATGATTAGGTACCACGCATTTGCTTTTATCCATGGCAATGGATCCACTATTTTTTTCCACCAAATGTAAATCGGGATAAAACCTACTATAATATTTGTAGGACGAACCAAAACGATCATGCCAAAAACCAACCCGTAGAGTATCCACATAAACATAGTGGAGCGTCTCACATCATTTGTTGGCAAAAAGATATCATAGGTCAATAGTAAAAAGGCACTGAAAAGGAAAAAACTATAAACGTGTGACATACCTGGAGCATAAAATGTGTAGTAAAACAAGTTTGTCCCTAAAACTATAGCAAATAAAGCAATGATGACTTCTCTTTTATTATAATATCGCCTAACAAAATGATATAAAATTAAAAGTCCTAACGAAAAATAAAACAATCCAGCAATGGCGTTGCCTCTTCCATAAATAGCATGCATGTCTTGATTATTTCCCGAAATTGTAGAGTATAAATGCGCAGTTAAAAAGAAAGGAAGCTCCAAAATAGCGACGCCACAAGTGTACTTTGAATATGTTTTACCAGATACGGGATGTGGTTTTATGTAGTTTGTGTCTCTGACAGCTTCTTTACCAAAATCCCCATACACAAAAACTGATGGAAGATAGACAAAATAACCCTCCATATCTGACCAAATCAAGTTTTGTGGATGCTTAATTGTCTTAAAGGATATAAATACTGATATGGCTATAATTGCGCCTAAAATTAAAAAGGAAGAATGTTTCATACTTGGGTTTTTAATTTCTATGACTATAAAAGGTACTGATATTCTGATTTTTAATGAAAAGATTATTGAATGATTTTTTCTGCAAAATATATATTTTTTCATATTGCATCATTCATTTTTAAAGATTTCTGAAAGTAACAATGAATTGCTTCTATAACTCCATCCAAATTTTAATGTATGAGGCTTTAAGAAACAAGTAATAGAATAATGATTGTAAGCATTATGTTCTGGAGTAGAATCTAATAAAGCGTTCTAGAGTGTTACTTTTAATGTATATTTGCACCAACGAATTTCGTAATGCAGGATATTTTACAATGGGATATTATATTGTTTGAAGCCATTAATCATGGTTGGTCAAATGCACTTTTTGACTGGTTACTTCCATGGTGGCGAACGCCTATTTTTTGGTTGCCATTGTATGTGTTTTTGATAGCTTTTTTATTTTTTAATTACGGTAGAAAAGGATATTGGATCTTACTTTTTACTTTATTGACAGTGATGACATCAGATATGACAAGCAGCCATCTGATAAAAAAGAATGTCCAGCGGCTTCGGCCCTGTAACGATGCCTATATGGAAGTCATAGAAAGGGTGAGATGTGGATCTGGATATAGTTTTACTTCTTCACATGCTACTAATCACTTTGCATTAGCCACATTTTGGGTAATGACCCTTGGCATTGAAATTCCAAAGATCCGAAAATGGCTTTGGATGTGGGCCACAACTATTGCTTTAGCGCAGGTTTATGTAGGAGTGCATTATCCTCTTGACATTCTCATGGGAGGCATCTTGGGATGTTGTATAGGAGGGATATATGCTTTTCTATTTATAAAATACTATCCAGATATTTTTACTCATCCAAACGATATAGAGATAGCATGACGGCAGATCATATACGAAAAATATTGAAGGATGTAGTAGACCCGGAAATACCTGTGCTCACCATTGAAGATCTTGGAATTTTGAGAGATGTGCGCATTTCTGGCAGCCAAGTGACCGTTTCAATTACACCAACGTACAATGGATGTCCGGCAATGGATATGATCTCAGTGCATATAAAGTCTGTCCTGCAGGATGTAGGAATCACAGATGTAGAAGTAAAACTTGTACTTCATCCAGCTTGGACAACCGACTGGATCACCGAAGTGGGGAGACAAAAACTTTGGGACTATGGCATTGTGCCCCCACAGCAAGGTGCTGGGGAGTTAACATTGGGTAAACTTTCCAACCCCGAAATTCCTTGTCCTAGATGTCACTCCACAGATACCAAAATGGTAAGTAGGTTTGGTTCTACCGCTTGTAAATCTCTGTATCAGTGCAACCATTGTCTTGAGCCTTTTGACTATTTTAAATGTCATTAACCATCGGATATCTAATAGAAAAAATTGCATGTAGAGCTTTCATACATTTGAAAATATGCCAATAAAATAACAAAATTTGTAGACATTTGCGACTAAAATAGTGAAGTAAGGCGACAAAATTGTTGATTTTACACCAAAATATACTATTGTTGCATCGTTTAATATATTAGAACTTTTTGAAGCCTTATGTACAAAATAATCAAATATCCTCTTTCACTCATGGTTTTAATAGCCATGATAGCATCATGTACTCCAAAAACAGCTACTACAATTTCAGATTCCTCACCTTCAGTGCCGGAACCACCAGCACCACCAAAACATGAGCCTATCAATCCATGTCAAGGATTTAGTGATTTGAATGGGTATGATAGAGAACAAGCAGAAACGGCATTTGTGTTGTATAAAGATGGAATGAAGTTTGATAAAATGGATGAAGCAATACGCTATTGGAGAATTGCATATAGCCTTGCACCAGGTTCAAATGGGAGAGTTAAATATCATTTTGAAGATGGTGTAACAATTTATAAATATCTGTTTGATAAAGCGGTAGACACAACCCTAAAGGCGAAGTACGTGGACACAATCATGATGATTTATGATAAAAAAAAGGAATGCTTTGGGGATGAAGCTCATGTAAATGGTCTGAAGGGCTTTGATTACTACTATTATTTTGCGAATTACACAACAGAAGACAATATTTTTGCATTGCTAAAATCTAATTTTGATGTAAAAGGTGAAAATGTCGATTATTTTGTGATCAATCCATTCACAAAGCTATTATATAATAAAGTGATCAATGGCAGTGTATCCGTAGATGAGGGTAGAAAATATGCCAATTTCATACAAAATGCCATTAAAAAAGGTTTGGCAAATTGTAAAGGCCAAGGATGCGAAACTTGGCAAGTTATCAATGATTACGCACCCGATAGATTAGAAGCGCTAGAAGGTATAGATGGATTTTATGATTGTACCTATTACGCTGAAAAATACTATTTACTTTACAAAACGTATAGTGATAGTTGCGATGTCATCAACACCGCCTATGCGAGGATGGTGCGTGGTGGTTGTCCAGAAAGCGATCCCCGATTCTTAGAGATTAAGCAAGCAAAACAAACCAAATGCTATGTGGCACCACCTACTATTGGATGTGTGGCTCAAGGGAATGAATTTTATAGTAACGGTCAGTACTCAAAAGCTATCCAATCTTATGAAGAATGTATAAATCAAAGTTCTGACAACGAATCTAAAGCAAAATATCAATTACTAATTGCAAAAATCTATTATAGGGATCTTAGGAACTTCTCGAAATCTAGACAATATGCCTACGATGCTGCTAGATCAAAAGGAGGTTGGGGCGAACCCTATTTGCTAATAGGTAACTTATATGCATCGAGTGGACCGCTTTGTGGAACAGGTAGAGGCTGGGAAAGTCAAGTGGTTACTTGGCCTGCAATCGATATGTGGAATAAGGCTAAGAATGTAGATTCATCCGTATCATCAGAGGCAAATGCATTGATCAATAGATACCGACAATACATGCCTAAGAAGGAAGATATATTCTTCAGAGGAATAAAGGCAGGTGACTCTTATTTTGTACCTTGTTGGATACAAGAGAATACTACCGTCAGAACATCGGATTAATAAAGCCTAAAAAAAAGGAGCTATTTCTCTGTCCACAGTGAAATAACTCCTTTTTAATTGCTAGAAAAGGTGGATTTAGTTTTTTAAAAACTATTGGATAAGCGACTGAAGTTTCATTGCCAAACCCATATCACCTTTGATTTTTACCTTTCCTGTCATGACTGCCATCATTGGATTTAAATCGCCATTTTTTAGCTTAATAAAGGAATCCATATCTGTAGAAATGGTACAAGCGGCCTCGTCATTAGCATTACTTACTACATTTTCTGTACCAGTACCATCTATAAAGATAATATTACCATCAAGATCAAATTTAAGCTTTGCGCCAAAAGGTGCCAAGTTTGCCGCTTGTGTTTTTACAGCATCGTATATACTATCAAAAGTCATAATTTATTATTTTAGGATGAAAACATCAATTAAATTAAAAAAGTTACAAGGAGATTACGAAAAACTCAAATAATCTATATCAATTCTTTTCTCAGTCTTGCCACTGGAATATTGAGTTGTTCTCGGTATTTTGCGATGGTTCGTCTAGCGATATTATATCCTTTTTGAGATAATATTTCCATGAGTCGTTCATCAGAGAGAGGTTTTCTTTTATCCTCATTTGACACTTCATCACCAAGTATGGTTTTTATTTCTAGAGTCGAAACCTCACTGCCATCTTGGGCCTGCATAGATTCGGAAAAGAAATCTTTGAGTCTTCTGGCACCGAATTCAGTTTGTACAAACTTTGAATTTGCCACCCTACTTACAGTGGAAATGTCAAGCCCTGTGACTTCTGCCACATCTTTCAAAATCATAGGTTTTATTTTCCTGTCATCGCCTGACATGAAATAATCTTGTTGATATTGCATGATGGCGTACATCGTGCGGTATAATGTGTTTTGCCTTTGCTTTATAGCATCAATAAACCACTTGGCACTATCTATTTTTTGTTTGATAAATAGCACAGCTTCTTTTTCTGGTCTAGTGGCTTTACGTCCTTGAATAGTTTCTTTATAACCTTTCAGCATATCCATATATTGATCGTTAATACGTAGATCAGGTGCATTTTTGCTGTTGAGGTTCAATTCTAGTTCTCCTTCTCTATTAGATATGATAAAATCGGGGATGATATATTGATTGGTTAATGCATTGCCTTCTACAGTCCCGGCAGGTTTCGGATTCAGCTTTAGAATTTCGTCTATAGCGCATTTCAGTACCGAATCCTTTAGATTCAGCATCTTCTTCATTCTGATATAATGCTTCTTAGTGAATTCTTCAAAAAAGTCTTTAAGGATTTTTAAAGCAATCCTACGATATTCCTTTATATCAGGATCAGAAGACTTTTCAAATTTGTCTGATAATTGCAAAATTAGACATTCTTGCAAAGTCCGAGCGCAAATACCTGCTGGTTCGAATTTTTGAATTTGACAAATTAAGCAGTTGATTGTTTCTAAATCAGTTTCTATCTGATACGTAAATAATATATCACTCACCAAAGCAACAGGCTCACGGCGAAGGTATCCATCCTCATCAATAGAACCTATGATATGCATTGCAACGATTTGATCATTTTTAGATAAATCTAAAAGGCCTAACTGTCGCACTAAGATTTCATGGAATGTACTCTCCACGGGTACAGGCATGCGCCTTTCTTCTTCATCTACAAAGTCATCACCTTTCAATTTATATGATGAAGGATCATCGTCTAGATATTCATTCAGATAATCATCGAATACAAATTCAGCGTCTTCTTTGCTATTTTGCTCAGCCTCGTTATCTTGATTACCATAACCTTCAGACTCTAAGTCAAAAACATTCCTCTCAGAATCTTCCCCCTCATCTAAAGCTGGGTTGGTCTCTAACTCTTCTTTTATCCTCTCCTCGAGATTCGCAGTTGGTATTTGCAATAATTTCATAAGTTGAATCTGCTGAGGAGACAACTTTTGCAACATTTTTTGGCTAAGACTTTGCTTAATCATATTGTGAATAAGTATGGGTTTGACTAATCTATTAGTAACCATATACACTTTGAATGCCTATCAAACTACTAGATTTTGCGATTTGATATTGCATAATGAGTATATATCGTATATTTACGTCGCAAATTTAAGTGTTTTAATTTACATATTAAATATTTTTTTAATATTTATTTATTTCATTTTTAATTTTTCATATTCAATTATAAAAATTATTCATATTTAAAACAAGTCACCATGAATGATATCCAGAGCAGATTAACAGAATTGAGACGTGTCATGCAATCACATAAAATAGATGCCACTATAATCCCCAGCAATGATCCGCATCAAAGTGAATATGTATCTTCACACTGGCAAGAAAGAGCTTGGATAAGTGGCTTTAATGGATCAGCTGGAATAGTGGTTGTGACACAAGATCATGCAGGGTTATGGACTGACAGTAGATATTTTCTGCAAGCAGAAATGGAGCTTAAAGATACAGGCTTTACACTGCATAAGATGTATAATCAGTTTGGTACTCCGTATGTTGATTTTTTAAAGGAGACATTAAAGCAAAACAGTGCAGTATCTGTAAACGGATATATGTTTTCGCGAAATAGTTTACTGACATTACAGAATGCCTTTGAAGGTAAAGGTATCCGTATATTACATGATGTAGATTTGATTGCTTCTATTTGGAAAGATCGTCCTGAAAATTCAAAAGATCCAATCTTCCTACATGAGACAGTGTATGCTGGAGCATCCATAGAAGAAAAAATTAAGGGTATTCAAGATGAAATGGTAAAATTAGGTGGACAATGGCATTTTTTATCTGCCCTAGATGACATTGCTTGGACATTTAATATCAGAGGTGCAGATGTAGCATACAATCCGGTGGCAATTGCGTACGCAGTAATTGGCAAAGCTGGATCACATTTATTTATCGATAGTGTGAAAGTACCTAAAGAACTGTTTGCCTACTTTAAAAAAGCAAATGTAAAACTTCATCCATACGATGAAATCAATAGTTTTCTATCAAAATTACCTAAGCGGAGCATGCTATTAGCGGATTTGAATGGGATGAGTCAGAAACTGTTTGATGCGGTCAATTGTAAAATTTTAGATCAGGCTTCGATACCAAAGTGGAAAAAGGCTATCAAAAGCAGTACTGAGATTGCTTATTTGAGAAATACTATGGCAAAAGATGGTGCAGCACTTGCAAAAACTTTTTATTGGTTAGAGAAATCATTAAAGAAAAAGGCAAAAATCAATGAATGTGATGTAGCTGATGCCTTAGCAACAAACCGATCTAAGCAACCTCTTTATTTTGGTGAGAGTTTCGCAGCTATAGTTGGTTACAATAGCAATGGTGCAATAATCCATTATCATCCGCAAAAAGAAACTTGCAAGGAAATTTTACCTGAAGGAATTTTGCTGGTAGACAGTGGCGGTCAATATCATGATGGGACTACCGATATCACTAGAACTTTTGCTCTTGACAAACCAGAATCTGAACATAAAGTCAATTATACAAATGTATTGAAAGGAATGATGGCCGTAGCTAGAACCATATTTCCTGAAGGCACCACGGGGATACAACTGGACACTTTAGCAAGGCAGTTTCTTTGGGCAACGGGATTGAATTATGGTCACGGAACTGGTCATGGTGTGGGTTATTTTCTCAATGTTCATGAACCACCACAAGGCATCGCTCCTAGTTTTGCAGAAAGAGGTAAAACGGTACATGAAGTTGGAATGCTTACCAGTGATGAGCCTGGATATTATAAAGAAGGGCATTATGGAATACGTATAGAAAACCTTGTTGTAGTGTCTCAATCAGATTACAAAGGATTTTTAGAATTTGAAACTTTGACTTTGTACCCATTTGACCATGATTTGATCGATATGAAGCTTCTGACAAATGAAGAAATAAAATGGATTAATGCATATCATAAAAAGTGTTTTAAAAAGATCAGCCCACTTCTAAGTGATAATGTGAAAGATTGGTTTAAGCGAAAGTGTAGAAAATTGTCGAAATCCAAAGGAAAATAGAGGAGAGTTTTTCAAGCTAATGGAAGTATTTTTAATACTCGGTTTTGGAATTGATCTCCTGACTTGTATCCTTTAGTGTGGTGGAAATAGTTTAGTAACCAATTTGTCCAATGTTGAAGCATTTTTTATGCCTATAGTGATGGTTGCTTCAACTCTGATTAGGCTATTGCCTCAGGTCTGCAAGGCTTTTATTTTTTTCAATCAGCAAAAAAAAGTAAACAAAAAATGCCGCCGCTGTTTTGTCTTCTTAATCCAATACCATCTCCGGAATCTCTCCTTCTACAATGAGATGCCCTTCAGTAGCGTCAATGATCTCTTGAACAGTGACATTTGGTGCCCTTTCTACCAATCTGAAACCTTCCGGTGTCACATCTACTACTGCCAACTCTGTTACAATTTTCTTTACACATCTCACACCAGTCAAGGGTAAGGTACAATCTTTCAGTAACTTTGACTCTCCGGCTTTATTGACATGCATCATAGCTACTATGATATTTTCAGCAGAAGCTACCAGATCCATAGCACCTCCCATGCCTTTGACCATCTTTCCTGGGATTTTCCAATTGGCAATGTCTCCACTCTCAGAAACCTCCATAGCGCCCAAAATAGTCAAATCTACGTGCTTACCTCTGATCATACTGAAACTCAATGCTGAGTCAAAAAAACTTGCACCTGGTAATGTGGTGATGGTCTGTTTTCCAGCATTGATGATATCAGCATCTTCATCACCTTCATAAGGAAAAGGCCCCATGCCCAGGACTCCATTTTCACTTTGTATTTCCACATGAATGCCTTCTGGGATATAGTTTGCCACCAAAGTAGGAATACCTATTCCCAAATTAACGAAATATCCATCCTTGAGTTCCTTTGCTATGCGTTTTGCTATTCCTATTTTATCTAAAGCCATGATTTGATCTTCTAAAATTTCAAAAATGTATCTGTTAAATTGTACGTGGTCTGACTGTTCGCTGTTCAATGCGTTTTTCATATCTCTCTCCCTGAAAAATTCTCTGAACAAAAATACCTGGGATATGTATTGTATTGGGATCCAATGTGCCTGCAGGTACGAGTTCTTCTACTTCTGCAATAGTAATCTTTGCTGCACCACACATACACGGATTGAAGTTGCGCGCTGTTCCTTTGAAAATTAGATTACCTGCCTCATCGCCCTTCCAAGCTTTCACAATCGAATAATCGGCATCAAATGCCATTTCCATCACATACATTTTTCCATTAAACTCTCTGACTTCTTTGCCTTCAGCGACTTCTGTACCATAACCAGCGGGAGTAAAAAAAGCTGGAAAACCACTTTGTGCAGATCTGCATCGCTCTGCTAGTGTACCTTGAGGGATTAATTCTACTTCCAGTTCTCCACTCAACATCTGGCGTTCGAACTCAGCATTTTCTCCTACATAGGATGCGATCATCTTTTTGATTTGCTTTTTTTGGAGCAATAATCCAAGACCAAAATCATCGACACCAGCATTATTGGAGATGCATGTTAAGCCTGAAACATTCATTTCAACCAAATGGTGAATACTATTCTCAGGTATCCCACACAGCCCAAAACCGCCTACCATCAATGTCATTCCATCTGATATGCCTTGGAGCGCATCTTCTACATTACGCACTGTCTTTCTGATCATAACTGAACTTGTATTGAAAAAATACAAAGATAGTTTTAATACCATTAAAGTACCTAATAATTCTAGTTTTTGATGCTTATTCCCAAGTTATATTTATTATGAAAAATCACATCATTATGTGACAAACTAAACTGAACATCATATTCAATAAGCACGTAACTTTGTGCTAAATAATTGTAATGTCAGATATCCGAGTTTCGATTTATGAAGACAATAGTGGCTTGAGGGATGTACTTTCTACCATCATCAATGGCGCAAAAGGATTTGTGCTTACAGGTGCATATGAGCAATGTTCGGATGTGATTCAAAATACGCGGTCAAGTACGCCTGATGTCATAATCATGGATATAGATATGCCAGGAATGAATGGAATAGAAGGAGTAAAAATATTGAAACCAATTTTTCCCGATATTGAAGTAATCATGAATACTGTGTTTGATGATGATGAAAGGATTTTTCTGGCTCTCCAAGCAGGAGCAACTGGATATTTACTGAAGAAAAACTCATTGTCGACTTTGCTTAATAGCATTCAGGAAGTTTATAATGGCGGTGCGCCGATGAGTCCATCTATAGCACGAAAAGTATTACAACTACCTTTCGCAAAAGGTAATGCCTCTTCTGGAAAAAATAACCTGACTGAACGGGAATTGGAGATTTTAAATTTGTTGGCGCAAGGCCTAAGTTATAAAATGGTAGCAGCAGAACTCATTTTGAGTCTAGATACCATACGTACTTATGTAAAACGCATCTATGAAAAATTGCATGTTCATAGTGTAACTGAAGCAGTTCATAAAGTTTATATAAATAAGTAAATTGAGTAGATTTTTTTTATTTATCCACAAAGTTTTAAAATGAAACATTTTTTTAATTTTTTTTGGTTTTTAATTGCTATCAATGGCTCTGTTTTAGGACAAATGGCATGTAGAGATATCGGAATCAATCTTTATTTTAATAAATATTGGTCAAAAGAAATGCCTTTTGCAGATTTAATGATGCAGGCTAGTGAATGGTTGGATGAAGATTTGAACCCAGTGGCTACCAATTCTGTAGGATTTTCACAGGTCACAGGTTATCCTTTTTTTGTGCCAATAGTAAATAATGGTAATCCACATTCTCTAAAACGCATAATTTGTTTAGACAATAATGGTATTCATCCTAAGGGAAATTATACATTACATTTTGAAGGCAGTGGGAATATATTTTTGGAAGGTGATGATGTAGATTCACTTGTTTCGGAAACAAGTAATATGAAAATCTATCATATATCCCCAAAGAATAAAGGAGAGATTATACTTAGTCTAAACTATTCAGATATAGAAGATCCTATAAGAGAAATACATCTTATGATGCCCAACACAGAGCTTGGAAAAGATGTATTTAATCCTGCATTCTTGGAAAAATTGGCGCCATTCAGCACCATAAGATTTTTGAATTGGACAGAAACCAATCATAATACTATCGAAAAGTGGGAAGAAAGGGTAGTACCAACATATTATAACCAAACTAGTACAAAAGGAGTATCTTATGAATATCTCATTCAGTTATGTAATACTCTTGGAAAGAATATGTGGATAAATATTCCTCATGCTGCAGACACAATTTTTATAGAAAATTTAGCAAGTTTGTTGGATAATGAATTGAATTCAAATCTTCAGATATTTTTGGAATATAGTAATGAAGTATGGAATACAAACCATGCATCAAATCAGTGGGTTGCAAATAAGGGAAGTTCTATTCATTCGGAACATCAGTATAAATATGCTTATTTTGCAGGACAGGCATTTAAAATTTTTACAAATAAATTCAAAAATCATAGCCTTACTCGCCTTCTCTGTGGACAACAGTCTTTAGCTGATGTTGCTCTGAAATCTGTGAATGGTATGGATTTTTTTAATCTCAATGATACATATGATGCAATAAGCTGCACAGGCAATCTGTATTTGAATGATAGCGATAGATTATTGGCTGAATCCCTTGGAGAAAACCTTACTGTAGATCAAGTGCTACAAATGCTCGAGAACAATTTAGAAACAGAAATAATAGAAAATATGGCGCGTCATCAAGATATAGCTCAAGTTAATGGGAAGTATCTGATAGCGTATGAAACTAATGTACTTCCTTTGGTGGAATACTCGCAATTTGGTACGCCACCGCCTCATGCAAAAGGTTTTTATCAGAGCATTTATGATTCAAGGTTGAAGGAATTGTACCAGCGCTGGATGAATATTATGTTTGATGACTTTGATTTAGAACTTATGATGGCTTTTGTGCTAGCTGATGATAATTTGGCTCATTATGGCAGTTTTGGGCATTTGGACAATATTTTTCAAGATGCGCCATATCCACCTGCATATCAAGCTTTGATCGAGTCATCTTGCCTTACAAATACGGAAGATGAAAGTACAAACAGAAATGATAATTTTGTGACCATCTTTCCAAACCCTACTTTTGAAGGGGAAATAAATATCGAAACATCTAAATCCATTAAGTGTATAAATGTCATTGATATATACGGGAAAATTTTTCGTGCTGAAACAATGGAATATGGAGAAGATATTGCAAAGGTCGATATAGATGCAAAGGGAATTTATTTTATTCAGATATTATTTAATGATGGCACCAAGGAAATCCAAAAGGTCGTAATTATAAATTAAATTGTCATCAAATAGAGTACCTAGCATTTATCTAACTGATTTAAATCATATGGTTGAATGGTTTTGTGTAGCCATAGTAAAGCGCAACACAAAAAATAACCTATTTTTTCAATATCGTTTGAAAGATAAGCACAAGTATTAAATTATATCAATCTTTAACATGGTATGTTTTAATAAATCTCATGTTCACAATAGAAATTTCTATGTGGTAAATGCAAGAAAAAAAGCGAAAGTTGCTATATATTTGTTGCTGATATAAAACCTTTCTCATCAATAAAATAATTTTGGAGATGTGATTACAATGTAATAACTTTGCAATAAAAATATAACATGCTAGCCAAAATAATTCAAATAGGTAATTCAAAGGGACTTCAATTAAGTAAAACTATTCTAGAGAAGTATGATATTGGAGAAACTGTAAATATCAGAATGGAAGAAAACTACATTATAATAGAACCCAATACTAAACCACGAACCGATTGGGCAAAATCTTTCAAAGAAATGCGAAAAAATGGAGATGATGAATTATTAATCCAAGACATTTTTGAAGAAGAATCAAAATGGGTATGAAAATTAGTCAATACGAAATTGTCCTAGTTAATTTAGAGCCAACTTTGGGAAGTGAAATAAGTAAGACAAGACCTTGTGTGGTAATATCACCCGATGAAATGAACCACTATTTGAACACAATTGTAATTATTCCAATAACCTCAACGACTAAGAAATATCCAACAAGGATTAGTATATCAAAACATAATGTAAAGGGAATGGCGGCCGTGGATCAAATAAGAACTATTGATAAACGGAGAATTGTTAAAATCTTAGGAAGCGTAGAAATTGAAACAATAGAAAAAATAAAAAAAACAATCGATGAAACATATGTTAAATAATAATACTGGTGAGAACAATGCACTGGACGTACAGACTCCCTTTCGGTCAGCCGGCACTAGCCAAAACGTTAGAGCACAAGTTTAAAAAGACTGCGACAATGAAAAAAATATCGACACTAATAATTGGTTTTGCCATTATTCCCTTCATCGAAAATAAAGGTCGCTTAAACCCAAATTACGCATTAGGGATTTTTAGTGGATACTCTAAAGGATAATCCCAGAGACCTGCAAACCAATTTCTACGTTTTTTTACAAGCGAAATTCGTAATTTTAGTACTCCATTTATTTTTTCAAAATACGCTCCTATTGCGAAAGTTCTGTATCTTAAAGTAGAGAGTGTTTTTTGTGTTTTCTCTTGTAGTACTAGATGCCTAAATAGTGACATTAGATTGTAAGCTATCATCACAAATTGTAAGGCTGCTTCTGTTGCAAAGAAGTCTTTTAAGTTAAAACTTTCTGCTCCAAAATCGTTTTTTAACTCCTTGATTCTGTTCTCTGCATCCCCTCTATTTCTATAATTTCTCCATACATCGGTAGCTGAATATTTTTCATTGGTGAAATAGGCCGAATACCTATAATTTCTATGTACTTCGTCTTCTGGGAATAGACTTAATTGCTTACCTGTGGCTTGTGGTCTTTCACTTATTTTTTGCCTTACAATGACGATCCTTCGTTCTTCTTCCCATGTATTTGCTTGATAATTTTTGTCACATATTTGGATGCCTTCATCTATTGTCAGCCATAAATCATTTGTGTTAATAATGCGTTGAATTGGGTGTGTGAATTTGGCTGCCACTATATATTTCATATCTTTTGACTCAAGATAAGACATGACCTCATTACTGCAAAAACCACTGTCAAGTCGGGTTAAACCTACTGTTTTGTCACCAAATTTAGCTAAAGTATCCTCCAAAAATGCTACGAAATTATTGGCCGAATTTGTATTTCCGCTACGTAACCAAAAATTAGCTACCAAGCGCGCATCGTTTACAAATGCGATCAAGGGATGATGAGAGTTGCGCCCTCGCTTTTGGGGATTGTACCCCTTGGAAGCACCTTGTTGCTGACCATATCTGGTCATGATCGTGGAGTCTATATCTAAGGTGAAATAATTTAGATTTAGGTTTTTGAAGAACCAGCTTATAAAATGTTGGTTTACACGTTGATTGGTGCCTTGATTAAACTTATGAAAATATCGTTTGTAAGCATCATTTCCAGGGACATTATTCCATCCAAATATCTTACAAAGGGCGGTATCGGATCTTGTAATCTCTGTGTGTAAAAACCTATTTGCACCGCACCAAATACTCGTTAGAAATGACTCTATGATGACAGGTATAGAGTGACCTCGATTAGAGTTCTGGGCAGGCAAATCATCACAGGACATAATGAGCTCTCTAAAACCAATTTTGTCCAACATTTGCTTCATAAAAACCATTCCGCCCCAAGGCGTAACTTCTTTATTTGTAAAGGAATATGTCAACTTTTCCATGGGTATATGTCTATCGCTAAGCATTAGGATTTTATGACGCTAAGATAACACTTTTTTCTAATGCGTTTTTTGGGTTAAAATGCACCTGAATGAGTCATTTTTACCTGCTTTTGGGATGAAAATGGTAGTTTTTAGACAGACTGCCGTTCTCATCAATAAAATAAATTAGAAATAAAAATTAAATAAAAACAAATTTGAAAATAGGCTATATTTGTACTTTTTAAATAAATGACATGGCCACATCTGTAATTACCAAAATTGAAATTATCCCTATTCAAATACCATTGCATGAACCGTTTGTCATCTCGAAAGGAGCCCTGACCCATGCAAGAAATACTGTAGTCATCATTTATAACTCTGATGGATTATTTGGGACAGGAGAATGTTGTCCATATAGATCTATCCATGGTGAAACACAGACAGGAACGGTCGCTTTTGCCAAAGAATTAGCTAAGGTTCTTATTGGTGAAAATCCTCGCGAGATTCACAAGCATGTAGCTTTGATGGACAAAATGATTGTGGGAAATGCTTCTGTCAAAGGTGCTTTTGACATGGCGTTATATGATTTAGTGTCCAAAATGGATGGGCTTCCACTGTATGCGTTCTTAAATGGAAGTAATACAAAAAAAATTTATACAGATAACACCATAAGTCTGTTGTCAAAAGAAAAAATGGTAGAAAAGGGACTCAAGTTCAAGGAGCAAGGTTTTACAGCATTAAAGGTTAAGCTTGGTGAAAAACCATCAAAAAATGACGTGAGTAGGATAGAAGGTATAAGAAAAGCTGTCGGTTCGGATATAGCTATTAGAGTCGATGCAAATCAAGGTTGGAATTATCAAGAGGCATTATATGCTGTACGCGGTATGCAAGAGTTTGATATCGAACACTGTGAGGAACCCATCCAAGCTGGCAATACACAAGATCAAACACGACTCACTTCTTTGAGCCCGATCCCAATTATGGCTGATGAATCCGCTTTCAACCACTATGAAACGTATAGAGTTTTGAGTCAAAATGCCGCCCACTCTGTCAATATCAAACTCGGCAAATCAGGCGGTATCCTCAATGCAAGTAAAGTGGCATCGATATGTCAAGCTGCCAATGTATATTGTCAAGTAGGGTCATTCAGTGAGTCTCGATTGGGGATTTCAGCATTAGTCCATTTTGATCTAGCATGGGATCATATCATTTTTCATGATTTGGATTCACCAATTATGCTGTCTGAAGATCCTGTTATAGGAGGATTACAGTATGGCGACCGATGGCAGGTGACCGTAGATGAAAGTCCCGGACATGGCGCTAGCTTTGATCCGAAATTTCTTTCAAAATATGAAAAATTTACCGCAGAATAGAATTTTCCCTCCTGATACTTCATATCTGTAACCAATGTTACCAAAAAACATTAGTGTTGCCATTCAATACAATCTATTTTTTAACACAATTATTACAGTATAAAATACTAATAAATAATATATTTTGAAATAAAATAACAGAATACTACACAATTATAATTTCATTTTTTCAGGGTGTAAATAATCATTATTCGCTATGACGATGGTCACACAGCACTGATGCATTACATCTGAACTTTGTGCTGTGATTTGATTTAATCATCCAATTAAGTTAAAAAAATGAAAGATTTAGTAATTCTTGGAGCAGGTTCAGCAGGCACCATGATGGCTAACCACCTCCACAAACACATGAACAAAGATGAGTGGAATATACACATCATTGACGAAAGGGAAAAACACTATTACCAACCTGGTTTCCTTTTTATACCCTTTGGCACCTATCAACCCGAAGATGTAGTAAAACCAATTGGAAAATTTATACCATCGGCTGTAGACCTAATAAGAAGTAAAATTCAAAAAATCGATGCTGAAAACAATAAGGTTGAACTACAAAATGGACAATCCATCGGATATGATATCTTGATTATTGCGACAGGATCTGAGATAGCTCCAGAGGAAATTGAAGGTATGAAAGGATCGGAATGGCAAAAAAGTGTGTTTGACTTTTATACCTTTGAGGGCTCTGTTGCTCTCAGTAAAAAATTAAAAGATTGGCAAGGTGGCAGATTAGTAGTACACATCACTGAGATGCCTATAAAATGTCCAGTAGCTCCTCTTGAATTCGCTTTCCTAGCAGATGCTTACTTCAAGAAAAAAGGTATGAGAGACAAAGTTGAAATCACTTATGTCACACCCTTGTCTGGTGCTTTTACTAAACCTAAGTCTACTGCTGCATTAGAATATTTACTCAAAGAGAAAAACATTGAGATTGTTACTGACTTTGCTATCATGGAAGTCAATAATGAGAAAAGATCTATTGTAGATTACAGTGGAAAAGAGGTAAACTTCGATCTGCTAGTCACAGTGCCGACTAATAAAGGGAGTGAAGTAATAGCGCGATCAGGACTTGGTGACGAACTCAATTTTATACCTACTGATAAGCATACCCTACAGTCACTTAAAAACAAGAATGTTTTTGTCATAGGAGATGCTACAAACGTACCTGCATCAAAAGCTGGATCTGTAGCACATTTTGAAGCTGAGATTTTAACTGAAAATATACTCAACTATGTGAATGGCAAGGATTTCAAAGGAAAGTTTGATGGTCATGCCAACTGTTTTATTGAGACAGGAGGTGGCAAAGCATTACTTATTGACTTCAACTATGATCACGAGCCGGTTACTGGAACATTTCCGATAGCAGGAGTTGGACCTTTGCGATTGCTCAAAGAGAGTTCTATCAATCATTTTGGCAAGCTGGCATTCAGATGGATCTATTGGAATATGTTGCTCAAAGGCATTCCGATTCCATTTGTTTCGCCTACGATGACAACCAAAGGAAAAGACCTATAAAATCATTATAAAAATAATTTTTTAATCTTAAATAAAAACAATCATGGACAAAGTAATAGCAGGTAAAACCATCAGCGTCAACGAAGAAGGATATATGACTGATCTCTCACAGTGGAATGAAGACATAGCCAAAGAAATGGCAAAGGAATTTGAGATAGAATTGACACCCAAACACTTTTCTGTGTTGGCATATTTGCAAGACCAATACAAAAATGAAGTTCCTTTAAGTATCAGAAAAGTAGGAGGAAGTGGCGTAGTTTCTATCAAAGAGTTGTACGAATTATTTCCAAATGGCCCACTGAAAATTTCCACAAAACTTGCTGGCATTCCTAAACCAGCCAGCTGTATTTAAAGCGGCTACTTTTCTAAACAATTTTGATCTTTAAAATAATAAAAATATGACTAGTCAGGAATATAAAGGCAATATAAGGAAGATGATGATAATCTTGTCAAAATCCAATATTGACAGTGTATATGCAGCCTTAGTGTTGGCTAATGGTGCTAGAATGGAAGGTATTGAATCGGAGATTTTCTTTACTTTTTTTGGACTTGATGCGATCCACGATAAAAAAATGGACAATCTTCATGTATCTACTGTAGGCAATCCATCTATGGGTATGCCTACCATGTTGGGCGGACTTCCAGGCATGGAAGCACTTGCATCATTCATGATGAAAAAAGAAATGGAAAAACTGGATATGCCTCCGGTAAGAGAATTTATCGATATCATAAAAGCGTCAGGTGGAAAACTGTGGGCATGCAAATTGGCCATGGATATGTTTCATTATGAGCAAAAAGACCTATATGGCGATATCGATGCCGTATTGACTGTGGGTGATTTTTATAATCGCGCACATGGATTCGGGACACAAATCATTTTTATTTAACTAATTGTTTGCCATTGGCTTTACAAAAGTGTAAAGTCAATGGCTTTTGGCGAAACCCAAAACCGACTCGTTTTATAGTTTAGTAGATATAATCTCTGGCGAATGTGTCAAGGTCAGTAATGGAATCATGAGTAAAAATAGGATACATTTTCAAGATGGGATTAAAAAAACGATAAGGAACAAGACTCACCGCTAATAATAAAGTGGCACTTAAAGGTAAAACGCCATCAATAAATATATTGGTGTAGGATATAAATGTAAAGTAACATGGCGGAAACCAACGAACTATAAAGTTATTTTGAGATTTGTAGAACAATATGAAGTAGGAATTGATTTTAAAATAAGCAATTTTACTAGGGCCAAATTTCAAAATGTTAACCTTATGAATATCCTAATTTATGACGATCATGCTTTTGTGACGCAAGCAATCGAAGATTTTTTTCTTGCTCAATCAAAACAGATAAATATTCAAAAAAGTAACTTGCACCACTGAATTCCTATCTTTTTACAATTCTCCACATTGGCACTCTTTGTTCCTACCAGTTTTCATAATTGCTAAATCTTTTACACGAAAAATCCCTAACTTGGCCCTTGGTCATGTCTCTAAATCTTGTATCATGCTAGCAAAAGTAAAAAGATCTCTCTTATTTGGCTCTTTAATATTCTTTATATCGAAAGCACAGACTCAAGAATCATATACCCATGCAATGCAAGATTTAAATGTCAATTTCTATGAAGTATGTGATCAAGCAGAAACTTATTTCAAATCAATTGATATTAAAAAGAAAGGTTCTGGGTGGAAAAATTTCCAAAGATGGAAGCAACATTTTGAACCAAGATACTATCCTAGTGGAGATAGAAAGAATATAAATTATTTATCAGCAATCCAGAAAAAGAAAATATGTCAACAAGAATTTAACAAAAAAACAAAAATAGGTGATGAAGTTTGGACTAATTTAGGTCCACATCGAGTTGATTCAATAACGCATAACTACAATGCAGGCTTGGGGAGAGTAGAATGTTTTGAAATTGATAAATCCAATTCAAATATTATGTACATTGGTTCACGCAGTGGTGGATTTTGGAAAACTATTGATGGTGGCACTTCTTGGAAAAACACCACTGATGTACTCGAGACGGCAGGAGTCTATACGATGGATATGAACCCAAAAAATAACAATGAAATTCTAATAAATAGCAATCAATCTTGGACAAATATTTCTAATGGAATTTTTCGCTCCATAGATGGTGGCGAGACTTGGCAACCGACGATATTAAACCCAACAAATGGATTCGGTGGATTGGGAAATCAGGTAAATGTAAAAGTAATAGCTTATCACCCTTTGGTAAAAGATGTAGTTTTTATTGGCACTACGGATGGTTTGTACAGATCAAATGATAATTTAAAATCTTTTGAAGTGATTATACCACATGCATGGGTTTCTGAGATCGCTTTTCATCCTACGAATAAGGATTTTGTTTATATATACAATTTCAATACAAATAACCGAGATGCGATTGATATTTCAAGTAACATGGGAATTTCATTTACGAAAAGTTCAAACATTATTGGCAATAATGGATATCCAGGTTTAATAACAGTTTCAAAACAAAATCCTTCATATATTTATTATGCAAATCTAGAGGAACTTTTTGTTACTAAAGATTATGGTCTAAGTTTTCAAAAATTGGGTAAATTACATTCTAATATATTTTCAGATTTAGCCTTTTCAGATATTGATGGTCAAATAATCATAGGCGGTTATGTAAATGCTGAACGTTCCACAGACGGTGGGCTTAGTTTCGGTGAAATCACATCATGGAATAATAAGAAACCAGACAAAACCTACATCCACGCCGATTTAGTAAATATACAATGTATAGATGGTATCTTTTATGCTGCAACTGATGGATATTTGGCCAAAAGTATAGATAACGGAACATCCTGGACCAGATTGAATGAAGGCACCTGTATCAGAGAATTTTATAAAATAGGAAATTCTCAGTCTAATGAGGATGTTACAATTGGTGGATCGCAAGATAGCGGTAGTAGCATAAGAAACGAAGATACATGGATTGAATTTGACGGTGCAGATGGAACAAATGCTATCGTTCATCCTCTGAATGATAAATATTTAATTAGCAGTTATCAATACGGTACTCACAGTAGAACACTGGATGGTGGACTTAGCAAGGAATTTTGTTTTAATTCCGAAAATAACTATTTGACTGCACACTGGGCTGCTCCATTATTTTTTGATCCTGACGACCAAATGGTAGTGTATCATGGAGGAACTAATCTATACAAAAATGAAAAATGGGGAGAAGCTGAAAATTGGCAAAATGTGGGAACCCCTGATATGGGTCCTATGAATAATGCGTTATTTGCGAGCAATAATTCAAACATTTTGGTTTCGACACATGCGTCAAGTGTAATGGTGAGTTTAGATAAAGGTAAAACTTGGAATAACCATTCATCAAATTTGCCTAATTACTACATTAATACTATAGCCATAGATCCAAAACATGACTCTACTTTTTTGGTCGGATTTAGCATTTATGAAACTTCTGACAAAAACATATTCATTTCTCACGACTTAGGCACAACTTGGAATAATATTACGTACAACTTAGGTGGAATTCCGATAAATGACATTATAATTGATCATAGCAAAGAAAGAGTAATTTATCTTGCAACTGAGGTAGGTGTATTTTTTAAATCTATGGAAAGTAGTTCTTGGGAGCTTTTAGGGACTCAATTACCAGGCGTAGCTGTCAATGATTTAGAAATTCATTTTGCATCCAATTCACTTATTGCTGGTACTTGGGGCCGCGGATTATGGAAAACGTCCCTTAAAGGTAGAACCAATTTCCCTAAAATAACAAAAATAAATACAAGTCAACCAATAACTTTGAATAATCATCCTATTAATATCCCAATGGAAATATCAGCATTAGTGGATTATCCAGATTTATTGAATCAAGTATATTTGCAATGGTCACATAATGATAAATCACTTGGGAATAAAATTTCATTTGTTAAAAATAGTAATACATGGGAAGCTGAAAAACCAATACCACCATCAATTGTAGATGGTACAATTTTTTTCAAGGTGGTAGCTATAGGAAATCATCAAGACACAACTGAATCTTACACTTTTATGTATCGACAAGGTAATTGTATTAACCAAAATTATGAAGTACAATTAAAAGCTTGTGATTCTATCAAAATCGAAGATCTTATTATAAAGGAGTCAGGCCAATATGGTATAAATTTCAAAGGATTTACAGGCTGTGATAGTATTGTAACTTATATGGTACAAATAGACTCAACGCCAAACAATATGATAAAAATTAGCGGTAACCAATTGCAAGCGGTAGATACAACAGCAGAAAGCTTCCATTGGATAGATTGTGATAATGGCAATTCAAAAATCGAAGGTGAAATCCTATCTACCTTTATACCAAGTAAATCAGGGAATTATGCATTGAAGGTGAAAAAAGGTATATGTGAAACGACTTCACCGTGTTTACCTTTTATTATATCTAACTTGGAAGATTACGATGATTCTCAGAAATATAGTATAATCCCAAATCCATCACATGCTGGTTTTATGATCAAGAACACTCAAGTACCAAATGAGCAAAAATTAAAAATTTCTATTTTTAATACGCAAGGTGTAGAAGTTTACCATGATCATGTTTTTGAAAATACTTGGATAAATACTCAGTTTCCTTCAGGACTTTACATCATTAAAATAGGATTAAAAAATAAAATAAATCTAAAATTGGTTATATTGTAATGACATTAAAATTGAATTATGTATTGCATAGGGTAGGTAATGCATTTAAAACTTTGCCTTATGCATTACATTTTTCTTAATCTGGGCATTAGTAGATAAGTATACAAAATGGAGCCATCTTACCTTTTCCTTTTTGGTACCGGATCATCTCCAAATCCTCCCCATGGATGACAACTGCCAATTCTTTTTAGTCCTAAATATAATCCTTTTATCGGACCCCATTCGCGTAAAGCTTCAATCATATAATGCGAACATGTCGGGGTGAATCTACAATTTGCCCCTAAAAATGGTGACAATACTTTTTGATACATTTTAATTGGTATTATTAAAATGTAGATTATCAGCGTATTAAATTTATTAAAAAAAAATTTCAAAATTTTTCTATATTTTAGGTAACAATTGTATTGGTTACACTGACTATAAATCAAATGCACTTCACAACTTGATAGACTAGTGAAATTTTAAACAGCTGTTGCCACATATTGATTTCAATATGTGGCTTTTTTATTTCCAAAAACTAAAATTTATGTCATTTGAAATAAAAAAGAAAAAATTTTAGGTAACAATTATATTGGATACACTGACTATAATCAAATGCACTTCACAACTTGATAAACTAGTGAAATTTTAACCAGCTGTGCCACATATTGATTTCAGTATGTGGCTTTTTATTTTACTATAGCTCCGTATCTTTCTACAAACTCTTTCATATCATTCACCATGTTGGGAGATCCCATAGCGATAGATGAAGTTTGATGCAGCTCCATTATTTCAAGATCTAAAATTCTCTCCAGCCTTGTAGAAAGTGCTACGCCGCCTGCCTGTTCAATGATATAAGCGATTGGATAGCATTCATATAAAAGCCTTAGCTTACCTTTAGGATATTTTCTAGTGTTTGGATAAAGAAAAATACCGCCCTGAAATAAAATTCTATGAATATCAGACACCATACTTCCGATATATCTTAGCCTAAAGTTCATATCCGAGCAGTGGTCGATATACCTACGCATTTCTAAGTCAAACTTCAGATAATAACCTTGATTGACTGAATAATAGTTACCCGATTTAGGGATAGTAATATTTTTGTGTGAAAGGCAAAACTCACCAATGGATGGATCCAGTGTAAAACCATTCACACCATTCCCCGTAGAATATACCAATAACGTTGATGTGCCATACAGAACATATCCAGCTGCTACCAACTCAGTGCCTTTTTGGAGTACATCTTCCAAAGTACAAGGAAGATTGTCAGCACTTTTTCTTTTGTATACGCCAAAAATCGTCCCTACAGACACATTGACATCGATATTGGATGAGCCGTCAAGAGGATCCATTACCACAATATATTTTGCTTGGCGTCCGGGTTGAGGGTCTAGGGTGATAATATCTTGATTTTCTTCAGAAGCTATGGCACATACCTCGCCGCTATAGGACAATGTTTCGATAAATTTTTCATTTGCAAAGACATCAAGTTTCTGAACATCGTCTCCCGTTGAGTTTTGGCTTCCTGCTACACCAAGGATATTGACCAGTCCTGCTTTGTTTACTTCTCTGTTTACGATTTTGGCTGCAATCCCTATATCTCTTAATAGGCGACTAAAACTACCTGAAGAGTCCGCTTTTTCTTTTTCTGTTTTGATGATAAACTCATCTAAGGTGGTTATTTTGTTCATTTTTGGTGCTATTGATTAGGTGGTGTAAAAATACAAAATCAACAGCTTAGCGCTAAATAAAATTACAAATAATTACAAAATCAGCTTTTTATTGCATTTGAACCAGAACTGCGTCTTCCAGAATGACATTGTATCTGTATCCAGCTCCAAAGTCTTTATTGAGCGCTATTTTTCCTTGTAATGCGATGGTACTGCCCACCTGAATCCTTTCTTCTGATGTAATTGTCAGGTCGAGGGTATTGCTACCGTCCTTAGAACCATCACTGATGTGTACCCAATTGCGATCCATAATGCCATAGTTTGCCTTGGTGCAAGTACCTACTACGGTAATCGTCTGATCCTTATATTTATCTTTATGTTTAAATAGTTCGCTTAGGGCAATGGCATTTTTTATTTTAGTCGCATCAATGTTGATGGGTGAAGTTGGCGAGTTTTCTATAGCCATTCCTTGATAACTTCCTGGATGTTTTGCCGCATTAATGATATTGCTTACTAGATAAATGGTGTCAAAAGTTCTTGAAAATTCCAAACTCTCGAAATTCGTTTTCAATAGGCCACCTCTGTAGAGATAGACATCGCCTTTTTGGGCATCTAATTTTGACGTCGCAATCCAAAATGTCTTGTTGTTTTCTGATACATTGAGATAAGTATATTTTTCAGTTTGTAGTACATCATTGACCGTGACTTTATGGGCGTCCATAACAGTGGCAGCTGTAGCTGCGTTTATGGTTGACTCTGTGCTTTGACCAGCGGTATCAGCGGTGATAACCTTTGGTTTTGAGTCGCAACTGATGATAAATATGCTTGAAACTATTATCAATAAATACAAAAAATGACGATTCATAACTATTAATTTTTGATGCGTTGTGTCAAAGTTACAAAGTAACGGTGCCAGGCTTTGGTTGGTTCATTTGTTAGCTCATAACTTAATAAAATTGATGTTAATTTTGCTATTTTATAAGAGATATTACAACCATATATATTTTGAGTTAGCTGCGTAGCTCCATTATAAAATGTGTAATTGATCTTTCTGTAATTTAGTTCAGAATTGAGTTTGCCTTTAAAGAAATTGTCATTTATTCGACCTCCTAAGATAGTTCCTTCAAAATAATATGATTGCAGCAAGTTGTAATTTATAGAAACAGATGTTGATCTACGTAAAATTTGATTAAAGTTTAAATATGCAATATAGTTTTTGGTAGGATTGCTGTAACTGCCCTGAAAACGATAAAAAGTTGATGCATTAAAAGATATTTTCCGGATTGGGCTGTATGTCATTTGTACCCTGAATCCTTGTCTTGTCTCTTGAGCTAATAATTGGTCTATGTAATTTTGATATGATTCATAATAAATGATGTTCCTTCTATTGTCATAAGACCCTGAAAAAGACAAATTTTTTCTAGCTCGGATCCTTATGGATGTATATAAGCTGGTAAAAATTGGCTTTTGGCTCTGTTCGCCATGGACATTTTTAAATAAGTCAAATTCTGATGATAAGAAAAAATTGACATTGTTAATCAAAGCATTACTGTGTTGAAAATATATGAATCTCCTGTCAGTTTTAAAATCATTTTGTTGTTCGGCAATTGCAATTGTGGTGTATGTTGCACTATTTTTTTTGCTATGATTTCTTGCAATATAGATACCAAGCTGCGGCAGTTTTGGATTGAAAGTAAAGTCAGCAAAATCGGGTCTAGTGCCAATGAATGCACCAATGATATTTTTACCTAACTCTAATTCACCTTGCAAACCATCTATGGACCCAATATTGGTCACATAGGTATTGATTTTTCTTCCAAGACAAATGCTATATTTGTCAGATGGTGCGTACTGAAGTGAGAGATTCAATACTTTAAAATCGTCGTTGAATTGTGTTTCTACTTGATCTATTCCAAATCGGTGACGGTACGTGACATAAGTGCTAAACGAGACAGGAGTCGCATGGATATGCTTTGTGGTTAGAGAAAAAGCAGCTCTTATTCTTTGGTAATTTTCTTCACTACCGGGATTTAGCGAAGCATTTGTGGACAAAGTAATTCTTCCTGAAGTTGATTGCTTTTTTGATTTGAGATTATTCTCTTGTTGGAAAGTATCCATGAGAATGGCCGCATTAGGAGCAATAGTATCGATATTAGTAGGTATACCATCGACAATATTTATGGTTTCTGTCATTTGTATTGGTTGATATTGCACTTGTGAACCTACAAAAATGGGTTTACCAATGAGTTTGATTGTCACACAAGATGTAGTTGATTTTTGCACTACTAACAATGATCTTGCCCATTTTCCATCCACAAGTACGGATAGTGTATCTCCAATTTCAATAGCAGAAGTGTTTTGAAATTTTGCATAGACATGAGAACTACTTATATAACTTATATTTCCAAATAAAGTGTTATTTTCTTGACCCAGTATTAAAGCTGGAAAAAACATGGCCCATGCAAGAATTGCTATAACTATTCTTTGTATTGGCATTAATCTTCTCCATTTGGATGACATGAATAACAAGCATTGCTGTTGTATTGATATCCACTAACACCGTCATGATCATCGTCCACTTGATTTTGATTGTTATGTTCATGACAATTAAGACAACTAAAGACGCCGTAATCGCCTGAATTGGTATGGCAATCACTACAGAGATTCCACTCATTATCATGCTTGCCACTATAGATGGGAAAATACATATTGTCATGATCAAATGTAGAAGGAACCCATCCGTTTTGCGAATGACATGACGTACAATCCGCAGGAAACATGGCAGTTTGGTGGTCTGGATCACTAGTATTGTTATAATCAATTTGGTGACAACCAATGCAGGTGTTTGATGTATTATTGTAATCATTATTATGACAAGTCACACAGTCTAAACCTACATGTGCACCCACAATGGCAAAGTAATTATCGTGATTAGGAAATAATGCCGGAGCCCAGCCTGAATCCGTGGTATGGCATTCGATGCAATCCGTCGAAATGCCAAGTGATCCATGATTTGGGTTGCTCGAATTATTAAAATCAGATTGGTGGCATCCTACGCATGTGTTGGGTGTGGTTGAATAATTTCCGGCAATATGGCAAGAAGCACAGTTATTGGCTATAGCTGCGTGGGCTCCAAGTAATGGATAAACTGAATTATGGTCAAAGTTAGATGGTGTCCAAGCAATTTGCGAATGACAAGCGGTACAATCTGTTGGGAACAGCGATGCTTCGTGATCGGGATCGGATGTGCCATTAAAATCAGATTGGTGGCATCCTATGCATGTGTTGGGTGTGGTTGAATAATTTCCATTGTGACAAGCTGCACAATCATTTGCTATGGCAGTATGTGCGCCAGCAATCACATAATAATCGTTATGATTTGGGAGGGTAGCAGGTTGCCAACCAGGATTTGTCGTGTGACACGTTTGACATTGGCTACTGAATCCTAGTCCGCCGTGGTTGGGGTTTGAAGTGCCTGAAAAATCATTTTGATGGCAACTCACACATTCAGGTGAAGTATTGTTGTAGCTACCATTGTGACAAGATACACAATCATTAGCAATCGCAGCATGACTTCCTGTCAAAGGCCAGAAAATAGCATGATCAAAACTTGTTGGTGTCCAAGCATTTTGCGAGTGGCACGAGGTACAATCTGTAGGAAACATCTGAGATGAATGGTTAGGATTTGTAGTGTTATTGAAATCACTTTGGTGGCATCCTATGCATGTGTTAGGTGTGGTTGAATAATTTCCATTGTGACAAGCTGCACAATCACTTGCTATGGCAGTGTGCGCGCCAGTAATAACGTAGTAATCATTATGATTTGCAAATGATGCGGGACTCCATCCAGGAGTTGTACTATGACATTGTAAACAATCAGTGGATATACCTATTTGTTGATGATTTGGATTGGTGGATTGGTTGAAATCTGACATATGACAATCCATACAAATTGGTGATATATTTTGAAATCCTCCCGAATGACATGACGTACAATTAGCGGTAATATGAGCTCCAGTCAAAGGAAAACCAGTCATATTGTGATCAAAAATAATATCATCATCTCCAGTTGGGTGGCACGCAAGGCAGGCATTGCTTTCGTAAATATAGCCAGGGATGCCATTGTGGTCATTATTGGTTTCTGGATTTTGGTGGCAGCCTAAACAAGTAAATTGACTGTAATCAGAAGCTACATTATGACAATCCATGCATTGTGTCCATTCGCCTTGATGTTTTCCAGAATAAATAGGAAAATATTGACCATCGTGGTTGAAGGTGGATGGTTGCCATGCTGATTCTGTGTGGCATTGTGCACACTCGGTTGGAAACTGTAATATCTGGTGGTTTGGATCTGTTGTGTTATTAAAATCAGATTGGTGGCAGCTTACGCATGTGGTTGGTGTATTGGTATAATTTCCGTTATGACAAGCAGCACAGTCACTAGCAATGGACGCATGTGCGCCATTTAATGCATAGAAAGTATTATGATTATTAAATGTCGCAGGACTCCAACCAGGACTTGTAGTATGACATTGGGTACAGTCCGTAGACAGACCCAACTGCTGGTGATTTGGATTTGAAGATTGATCAAAGTTCGTTTGGTGGCAATCTACACATGCCGAACTCATGCTTTGAAAACCAGAAGCATGACAGGCTATACAATCTACGCCCGAATGTCCGCCCATCAAGGCAAATCCCGTGGTATTATGATCAAAAATGACATTAGCATCTCCAGATGGGTGGCAAGCGAGGCATGCATTACTAGCATAAATATAACCACCTACATCATCGTGTTCGACATCAGTTTCCGGATTGGAATGGCAACCGATGCATGAAAATTGGGCCCAATTGCCTTGGGTTGTGTGACAGTCCATACATTCATTCCATTCACCCCTATGCTTGCCAGTATAGATAGGAAAATACATGCCATCATGATCAAATGTGGATGGTACCCAAGTATTTTCAGAGTGGCATTGGGTGCAATCATCAGGAAACAGGAGTTGTTGGTGGTTTGGATTTGATGTAGCATTATAATCGGGTCTATGACAGCCGATACAAGTATTTGGAGTATTGTTGTAATCGCCATTATGACATTGTACACATTGACTTGCTATACTCGCGTGTGCCCCAAATAATGGATAGTAATTATTGTGATCGGCAAATGTTGCCGGACCCCAGCCAGGTTCTGTTGTATGACACTGAATGCAATCAGTTGAAAGCCCTAAAGCGGTGTGGTTTGGATTAGAAGAATTATTGAAATCCATTCTGTGACAATCGACACATTGCGTTGATGTGCCTTGGAATCCTGACGTGTGGCATTGGCTGCATTCAGCCATGGTATGAGCTCCAGTCAGAGGAAAATTAGTCATATTGTGGTCAAATGTGGCATCTGCATCACCAGTAGGATGACACGCGAGACAAGCATCATTTTGATAGCTATATCCTGCTATATTTTGGTGGTTATTGTCAGTCTCTGGATTGATGTGGCATCCTGTGCAAGAAAACTGTTTGAAATCCCCTACAGAGGTATGACAATCTACGCATGCATTCCATTGGCCAAAATGCTTGCCCGAGAAAATGGGGAAATACATACCATCGTGATTGAAGGTAGATGGACTCCAAGCAACTTCTCCATGACAATCCGTACAATCAGTCGAAAATTGATTCGCGGCGTGATTTGGATTATCGGTATTGTCGAAATCATTTTTGTGACACCCCACGCATGTATTTGGTGTTTGGTTGTAATTATTATTATGACAGGCAACACAATCATTAGCAATGAATGCATGTGCTCCATTTAGTGGATAATATGCATTATGATCTGCAAAAGTTGCTGGTGCCCATCCGGGTTCGGTTGTGTGACATTGAATACAATCTGTAGAAAAAGCAAGGGCTTTGTGATTAGGGTTTGTACTATTGTTAAAATCATTGGTATGGCAGTCAATACAAAGTGTAGATGTGCCTTCAAAAGCAACGTTATGACATTGATTACAGTCCACAAATTTATGCGCCCCAGTCAATGGAAACTGCGTGGCATTGTGGTCAAATGCCATATCAGCGTCACCATTTGGATGGCAGCCGATACAAGCATTGTCTGTGTAGCTATAACCTGAAATACCGTTGTGGTTATTGTCCGTTTCAGGATTAGTATGACAAGTTATACAGCTAAAAATTTTAAAATTAGCTTCTTGAATATGACATTCTTTGCATTCCGTCCATTTACCTTGATGTTTGCCACTGTAGATAGGAAAGTATGTATTGTCATGTTGAGTAAAAATCACGGGCATCCACCCTGGGTCTATGGTGTGGCAACCTGTGCAAGCGTTTGAAAATCCTGACGAAAGGTGGTTTGGGTTTTGTGCACTTGCAAAATCATCGCTATGGCATGTGATGCACTGTGCTGAAGTATTGGCAAAATTGTCATTGATGTGGCAAGCTGCGCAGTCTTTGATATCATGTCCTTTGATAAGTGGAAAAAAACTATGGTCAACTATATCCGTATTCCATTCTTTTTCTGTAAGACTATGACATGCTGCACAGTCTTCTCCAAAATTATTGATAATATGATTGGGGTTTTGCGTATTGATGAAGTCTTGTCTATGACAATCAACACAACGTACGCCAATGGGCGAAAATCGTGTGTTGTTTTCACTTGTATGGCAAGCTGTACAATCCATAATCGCATGAACACCCATCAATGGGAAGGAAGTCATTTCATGCAGCAGCGTCACATCTTTTACTATCCATGTTTCTGATGTGTGACATCTGGCGCAATCCTGTCCAACTGTATTTTGATGAATGTCAGTATGGCATTGGTTGCAATCTTGCTTTGTTCCTGAAAATTTTTGGTCTGAGTGGCAGGATCTACATTCCACAAAGCTATGTTGACCTGTAAGGGGGAATGCTGTGCTGTCATGACTAAAGGTGGCAAAATTCTTATCAAAATTCCAACTTTCTGGTGAATGACAAGAGGCACAATCAATTTGGAGGTTTGGCTCATGCGGAGACTGACTCCAAAGATTAATTTGGATTATGATTAAAATAAAATAAACGAAATTTTTAAAGCACAAAATCAGTCAAACATTAATTGCGATATAAAATTAGACATTTGTTGGCATTTATTCAAGATTTCGAAGAAAATTTTACTCTAAAATACGAAAATAGGGGTATTCACTAATGGCATTATAAGTGACAATCCTTACAATCCAATTTATTGGTTTTATAAAGCACTCGTGCAGTATCTCCATCAAGCTGCTGAAAATGACATTTACTGCAGTCTAAATTTGTGTGTGCTCCGATAAGCTTAAATCTTGTGTTGTCATGATTAAAGTTGCTTCTGTCCCAATTGTCGAATCCATGGCATCGTTTACAATCTGTGACACCGCTTTCGTCAAATTGGGTTCCATGAACGTTATCATGGCACGAAAAACAGTTTTGTTCTAGGCCTTTAAATTTTTGCACAAGGTCACCTTTGTCCTCATTAAAATGGCAAGACCTACATTGGATGGATTGGTGCTTTCCTTTAAGCGCAAATGCCGTTTGATTATGATCAAAGTTTATATCTGCCCACCTTTCAGGTTTGTGACAATTCTGGCACGCTTCATTTTTTAAATATGATTCTGAAATATATCCTATATGAATGTTGTCGTGACAATCTACACATGTATTACCAATATTTCTAAATGACCAGTTTTTGTCATCAGGTTTGTGACACGCAAAACATGGCGTGGCGATATGTGCGCCGTTTAAAGTAAAAGACGCTAAATTGTGTCTATCCAAGTCAAAAGTACTAGGAGAAAAACCCTGAACAGTATGACAAGTGTTGCAGTCACTATTGGCGAGATTATTGAACTGCTCATTATGATAATCTGTATGACACGATTTGCACTGGTCATAAGCGAGTGGTGCTGTCATATATTTTGACGTATGGCACTTACGACAATCAACCATAGTGTGTTTGCCTTCTAAAACAAAACCAGTCAAAGTATGGTCGAATTCGGACAAAGTTCGAACCACAGAAAAAGATGTTTGAGTATGACACTTTTTACATTCGTTGCCAAACTTGCTTACATGTGGATCTTCATGGCAAGTTTTACAAACAATGGGAGTTTTGTTCTTAAATTCTTGATACTGCTTAGTCATATTGTTGTCATCATGGCAGGATCTACACTGTAATCCTGCATGCCTTCCCTCCAAAGGAAAACCAGTAAGATTGTGATTAAAAGATGTCGATGACTTTAGTGTATGAAATGATTCTGTGCTGTGGCATGATTTACAGTCCTTCCCAAAGGCACCATCATGGGCATCTTTGTGACAATCATTGCAATTATTGGCTTTCAATCCTGCAAAATTTTGAAATTTCTTTGCTTGTTCTTGGGAAATTTTATGGCAGGAGATGCATTCTATTCCTTTGTGCCCACCTGTGAGAGGAAACTCTGTTTTGTTGTGATCAAACCGCGAAGCTGGAACAAATTTTTCTTCATTGTGGCATTTTTTGCAGTCTTTTCCCAGCGTATTTTTATGAGCATCCTCATGACAACTAATACAAGTCGGTGTCAGTCCGAGATACGTATTGGAATTAAGTTTTATGGCTATATTTTCTATATTGGCGGGTTTATGGCAGTCTGAGCAGTTGACGGATTTGTGTGCGCCTTGTAAGAGGTACCCCGTCAGATTATGGTCAAACATTTTTTTATCAAAGCGCACCATTTCAAAACCCACGCCATGATGTTCGCTATGGCATTCAGTACATTTTTTTCCTTTGACAGCATTAGAAGCATGATATCCTTTATTTTGTTGAACCCTAGTTTGTATTAATTCATGACAGTTAAGGCATTTTTGTTCTGAAATTTGATTGCCTAAATCATGACATTTGGTACAATTGGAGAGACCTTCTAGATGACTGTGGTATTTAGAGAGTTTGCCCGGAGACAATTGACCAACGGATGTCAAATGCAGCCAAAGACAAGCGGATATCATTAGTAAAACTCTCCACATATAGCTTATTTTTTATCGTGTGATAAAATGGTAAAGTTAAATCTTTTCGAGATTTTTATCCCTGCCTTTTCCAAAAAACTAGTTGGTAGTTCGCCACCGGCAAAAATATATACCAAATCATTATTAATAGTCTTTTTAGTGCCATCGGCTAGCAGAAAATCTACCGATTTTTCAGAAATTTTATCTACATTGGACTCAAAGAGCATTTGGATTTTTTTTGCAACTATGGCGTCATCAATTTTTTGTTTATTTTTGGGTTTCAATCTGCTGAATTGAGGAGAGCGGTAGGATAATGTGACGTCATTATTGTCAGCTAGGAGCAATGCGCTTTCTATTGCCGAATCTCCTCCGCCCACAACAAGGATGCTTTGATCATGAATGCGCTCAGGTTCAAGTAATTTATACGCTACTTTCTCTAGATTTTCCCCTTCCACATTCAATTTTCTTGGACTTCCTCTGCGACCAATGGCGAGCAACACTTTTTGTGCTGTCAGACAAAAATCATTGCTGCATTTAACACTAAAGCCATCATTTTCATAAACTATTTCTTCTACTTTGGTGTTTTCTTTTATTGTAATATCATTTTTTTCTATTACGGAATTCCATAATTCTAATAATTCAGACTTTGATGTTTGCACAAGTTTAACTTTTCCATGCAAAGGTAGATCCATTGGTGCAGTCATGACCACCTTAGCCCGTGGAAAGCTAAAGACGGTACCTCCTATAGTATCTTGATCCAAGGTTACTGCTTTAAGACCTAATTTTTTTGCTTGAAGTGATGCGGAAATACCGGCAGGGCCTGCGCCGATAATGGCTACATCGTATTCGAATCTGTGATTTTTCTTTACACTTGTACCAATATTATTCATAGCTTGTTTTCCTTGTTCAACACTATTTTTTATTAAGCCCATACCACCCAATTCTCCGGCTATAAAAATACCAGGTACATTGGTTTCAAAATTTTGGTGTACGTGTGGCAGGTCCACACCTCTCTTTTCTGTACCAATTCTCAGCGTTATAGCCTCTACTGGACAAGCATGGAAACAAGCTCCATGGCCGACACATTTACTAGCATTGATGAGGGTGGCTCTTCCATTTCTGATTCCAATGATTTCTTGTTCGGGACATGCTATCACA
This sequence comes from Saprospiraceae bacterium, assembly GCA_041392785.1. Classification (GTDB taxonomy): domain Bacteria; phylum Bacteroidota; class Bacteroidia; order Chitinophagales; family Saprospiraceae; genus OLB9. The sequence continues at coordinate 98,807 of JAWKLK010000005.1, read as the reverse complement.
CAAGCTCCACTTTTTATACAGATGTCTTCATTGATAAAAGGATAAAGAGATACAGGCTCATGCACTCCTTCTACTTTGGCTACTTGAATCTTCAGACTGTTTGTATCAGATTGCTTTTTTAGCTTGCGGATATAGATCAAAATGACAAAAAGACATGCCAAGAAAGTTACGCCATATATCAAAAATGCCTCCATACACTACATTAAAAAATCCAAGTATATCCAAATAAAATCGTCACTACTACATGGATCACCATGATCACCAACATGATGATAGCAAAAGGCAAATGCGCAATATGCCAATATCTGAAGTAACGTTGCATAGTCACTAGGCGTTGGATCTTCCGATTAATGGACAGTTCATTTGACACCAGTGACATCATATTTTTCAGTTTAGCACCATGTACATTGGCAGTTAATAGCGTATTTTTGATTTGTGCTTTATATTTTTTTTCAACTAAAAACTGTTGGAACCAAGATAAATTTTCTTGTGCAGGGATGGCTAGAATCTGCACTATGGATTGTCTGCTACTTTGATCAATTTTTAAATCGTATAATTGATGTTGCGCATCACTTTTCAAGGATTGAATTTCATGCAAACTCAACTCTCTCCCTTGGATAGTTCTTGGTATTTGAAGGTAAATGAATCTTCCTAAAACGCCTGATGCTACCACTGCCACCATGCTCCAAAAACTGATAGAAACGATACCTCCAAATTTAAATGAGGTATGATATAAGACAAGCACGGGACCCAATGTACATAAGAAGATATGGAATTCTAGCCAGTGTTTTAACACACCTAGATTTCTCAAGGATCTAGACCTTTTCCTTGCCATATAGCCAAAAACTCCGACTAAAATCATCAATGTACCTAATATTCCGAAACCATGTCCCAATGTCCCGCTGGGCTTTAGATTTTGGTGCGCATCATGATAAAACCTTTCTTCAAGAGAAGTACTGTAGTAATCATGGCCATAGAAATACAGGTAAACAACCGTGATGAAGACAATAATGTTCAGAGTGTTGATATACACCTTATGCCAGAATGGGGTCATGCAAAATAAATGATTAGGTCATGCAAAATAAGGTTATTTACATTAATTTTTCAAATTAGGATAAGGGAATAATGCAAATTTGGAGTGATTTTGAATAGTTTTTCCCAAGGTATTACTTTAAAATGTAGAAAAAAACATCACTTTTTGGAAAATATTATCATTATCAATAATGTGATTACATATTAAAAACCACAAATTATTAAACTAAATTATTGTCTTATTATGAAAATACATAATATATAAAATTAATTATGGTATACTTTTTGCTTTACCTTTTTTATCACTTAATGCTTAATCTTCAATTAATGAAAATCTTTAGATCAAATTTATCCCTGTCATTGCAAAGGAAGTTTATTTTCTTTTTAATTTCTGTGTTATTTTTTACATCATGTAATAAAGACACAGTTGATATCTCAAGTAAAAGTACAGAAAGGTATGAAGCAGATCACCTTTTAAAATATTATGATCAGCTTTGTAAGTTTGTAAAGACAACTCCCGGATTTTTCCCACCCCAAGCGGCAAGAGCATATGGCTATGTCAGCATCGCACAATACGAAGCCGTAATTCACGGTATAGAAAACGGTATAAGCCTACAGAACCAACTTAATGGTTTGGCTTATTACACGTTGCCACAACCAGTAGCAGATAAAGAATACAATTGGGCAATAGCATCCAATGCTGCTACCCATAAAATGATCAAGTACATGTTTGGAAGTAAACTATCACCAGCAAATATTTTAAGTGTCGATAGTTTATACAAGGTAACACTAGATAATCTTTCAGCTACAGCGGACCAGAATGTAGTGACAAGATCCACTGAGTTTGGTGTTAAAATTGCAGATGTGATGTATGACTATTCAAAAACCGATGGTGGACATGAATCATATATTGATCCATTCCAATTGCCGTACACAGTACCTTCTGATGAACATTGTTGGGTGCCTACATCGACAGTAAAAACACCTTTGAGCCCAAAATGGGGTACCAATAGACCATTTTTGATTAACAATATCGCAAAAGTGCAACCAGTCATGCCGGTGACTTTTTCAACAGATCAAAATTCTGAGTTTTTTAGAGAAGCAATGTTTGTTTATAATACAGTCAAAAATAATACATCTGAGCAAGTAGAAATAGCAAAATACTGGGCAGATGATCCGTTTGCAACGTGCACTCCTACAGGTCATACTTTCAATATTTTAAGACAAATCCTTGAGTCAGAGCGTGTCACTTTATCTAAAGCGAGTGTAGCGTTTGCGAGAATGGGTATAGCAGAAAATGATGCCTTCATAGCTTGCTGGAAAGGTAAGTATGATTACGTATTGATCAGACCAATTTCTTATATTCAGAAATACATTGATCCAAATTTCAAGACAGTTATTGGTACACCTCCATTTCCCGCATATACGTCTGGGCATTCATGTGAAATGGGTGCGGGAGCTAGAATTTTTACTGATTTATTTACAAACGGCAATGGAGATTATCCATTTACAGACTATACACAGTTGCAATTTGGTTATAAGGCTAGAAATTTTCAAAATTTTGATCAGATGGCTTCAGAATGTGCTAACAGCAGATTGTATGGTGGTATTCATTATGTCTTTGACAATTCAAAAGGTCTTGTGGTAGGAAAGGCTATTGGTGATAACGTAAACACAGAAATAAAATGGCCAATATTTGTAAGATAATCTTTGTATTACTTGTCTTTGCATCTTGCACTGATAACAGAAAGGTCATTGACCAAGAGATTACATCCATTAAGGATCTTCAATGTCAAGCGGCTAAATTCAATAAAAACAGATTCGATCTTTTTGAGCAGATACGCGCTATAGAAGAAAAGACACCGATCGATACCGTAGCAGTTGACTCGCTCAAAAAGAAAGCCCAAGGCATTAAAATGGAAAGTCTTAAACTTGCTGACTCGTTGAGTCAAAGACTCACTGGTTTTTTAAAGTCTCATCAGCTGAATAAAGAAGATAGAACCTATTTTGACGAAAAGATTAATGCTTTAATAGAAGAGTGTAAAAAATAGGAATATAACGCTAATTAACAGCTCCAAAAGATGCAGTAGAATACATTTCAACTGCATCTTTGTTTTTTGTGACAAAATGTTTTTTAATTTTCCTATGGTAAATATAAACAAAAAAAGGACAAAATAGAAAATTCAACTTTCTTTTGGGCAGTAAGTGTAATTAAAGATATTTGATAAATTTTTACTACAATTCCTTTATAATTGAAAAAATTTCCTAGGAAAACTAAATTTTTATAGATATTTAACTTGATTTTTACACATAATTTATAAAAATGGGCTATATTTCAGCTTTTTAAATATTTATTAACATTTTAAAACCAATAAATTCATGAGAGCGTTTTTGATTGCACTTTTAGTGTTATTATGGCTTCTCTTGGGATGGTGGTACAATAAGGATTATAACAGATGTTGTACTGGAGCAGCTGACACAACCTCATCGGTTGTACCGGCTCCTGCGGTTGACCTCAAAGTTAAGTCTGGCCCGATTTTATTTAATTGGGGTAAAAGTACACCTGTCTTAGGTGAAGGATGGTCAGCAATGAGGGATTCCATCTTGGCCACGATACAAGGCAATAAATCTTTGGAAATTGCCGGTTGGTATTGCGAGAATGGAGAACCAGATGAAAATGAAGCACTAGCGTTGGCCAGGGCACAAGAAGTGCGAAAATTATTTTCTGAACTTCCCGACAACAAGGTAAATTTGATTACAAAAGTGATTACTTGTGATTCAACAACACGTACATCTCTATTTGAATCCATAGCCTTTGGTACAAGGGTGACCACGGAACAGATAAAGGAAATCGATGATAGAACATTGATATACTTCCCATCCAATAGTAATAAGAAATTGAATTCACAAGATGTGAATTCCTATCTTGATGATGTAGCCGCAAGAGTTACAAAATCAGGTGAAACTGTCACATTGACGGGACATACAGATAGTGTAGGACCTGAAGATAGCAACAATGCACTTGGACTATCGAGGGCAAATATTATCAGAGATTATTTGGTATCAAAAGGTGTGGCAAAAGATAAGATACGCACTACTTCTAAAGGAGAATCTGAACCAATAGCAGATAATAGTACTGATGAAGGCAGAGCTAAAAACCGACGTACAGAATTACAAATCATTAAATAACCATTAAAAAAAATAAATATTATGTTCGTTTTACTTGACTTTTGTACATGCAATCCCCTATTACTTTGGTTGCTTTCAGGACTTTTAGGATTAGGACTTGGATGGTTGCTTTGGGGCAGATTAAAAGCCATTATAAGTGATTTAGAAGCGAAGATCAGAAATCTTGAATCTCAAATCACATCACTCAATGCGGATCTAGAAAATTGCAAAAAGTTACGTATGGAGGCTGAAGGAAATGTTTCTCTATTAAAAGGGCGTATTTCTGAATTTGAAAGCAAAGCTAAAGTAGTAGCTGCTCCAGTGACAACCACAGCATCCGTAGATGTTTCGGCTTATAAACGCCGCATTGCAGAATTGGAAGAAGATCTCGATGAATGTAGAGAACGACACGCTTCTGACTCTTCAATATTGAGAGGACAAATACGTGGATATGAAGACGAAAAATTTGGCATTGCTACTTCTATAACCGATACTACTAATATATCATCTAGTATCTCTGATACCACCACCAAGTCTGGTGATTCTGATGCATTTTTTGCAGCTATTGGAACAGATAGATTACAAATTATCGAAGGAGTGGGTCCAAAAATGGATGAGGTTTTAAGAACAAATGGGTATTCTAATTTTGCCTCTATTGCAAGTGCAACTCCAGAACAACTCAGAGCGGTACTGGATAAATATGATGACAAATATAGAATCATCGATCCTACTACTTGGCCAAAACAAGCTAAATTGGCAAATGAGAGAGCTTGGAATCAACTGATCGACCTACAAAAAGCATTAGATACTGGTAGATCAGATGTTGCCACTGATGGTGAAACCGATTCTAAACTTGAGAAATACTTGGTTAAGATAGGATTGCTTAAAAAATGGGCACAGGATGATCTAAAAGCAGTGGAAGGAATTGGGCCAAAGATCGAAGGTTTACTGCATAATGCAGGCATCAAGACCTGGAGACAATTGGCTGAAACATCTTCTGATCGTATCAAGCATATACTTGATAGTGCAGGTTCCTCTTTCCAATTAGCAGATCCAACTACTTGGCCTAAACAAGCTGGTATGGCTGCAGATGGTAAGTGGGATGAGTTAAAAGCTTATCAAGATTTCTTAAATGCAGGTAAGGAAAAGTAATCATTTTTAGTTGATTTAATTTGTAAGAGGTTGGGTAATTTTTGTGACCCAACCTCTTTTATTTTTTTAGGTAAAAGTAATTTTAAAGATGTTTTTATTTAAAGTGCCTTACCCCAAGGCATCACTGTATGTATTTATCAAAATAGCAACCTTATTTGCATTGGCTTTGGAATTTGTACTTCTGGTTTTTCAACCATTTGGAACATCATCCTATGACGGCTCATCCAAATACCTTATACTTTTGGGCTATGGTTTTCTAGTGATTCTAGCATCAGCAAGTTATTACATCATTACTGACATTTTTATAAAAGACAGGACAAAAAGTAATTGGTCTATCTTACATGAAATTCTTTTCTTATCGGCCAACATCATATTCAACATCACAATGTCTTACGCGTATTGGCTTATTGTTTTTGACAAATCATTTAACCTCACCAATTTTATTTTTTTTATTGCAATAGCTGTTCTATGTATAATTATTCCATTACTAGTCTATTTGGGATATTTATATGAAAGGTATAAAAAATTTTCATTTGGAGACGCGGTTACTAATTCGAATGTAGGCAATATTAGCAATAATTCTATCATAATAAACCAAAACTATATTGCAATAGACAAATTGATATATTTTAAGTCAGATGACAACTATGTTGAATTTTATTTTTATTCTGAAGATACTACAAAAAACACACTTATCAGAGCTACATTGACCCAATGTTTTGATCTCTTACCTGAAAATTTTAAACAATGTCACAGATCATACGGTGTCAACCTTTCCTTTGTGTCGGCTATAATTGGTAATAAAAATAATGCCTTTCTGAAATTTAAAAATTGTAATTATACCATTCCTGTGTCAAGAACAAATGTAGATTTTTTTAGAGAAAAGTACGGCATTATAGCGTAAAAGGCCTTGTATTTGACCCCAAGACTTGATACTTACCCCATTTCTTGACCATTTACCCCAAAGTTTTGAGAGTTTAAAAGAACAGTTGCACTTTTGTGTCTCAAAATTTATTAAAATGGATTATTATTTAATTTTATTACATGCCACGTTAGGTTCAGTTGCATTGATACTTGGAACTTTGATTTTATTTACCAAAAAAGGACATGCGTTACATAAAACTATTGGTAAAGGATTTACCTATAGTTTGACAGGTTCAGTAATTTTAAGTTTAGTTGTATCTGTATTACCAGGACATTTCAATCCTTTCTTGTTCACTATTGGATTCTTCACTTTGTACCTACTGTGGGGAGGAATCAGACTATTCAAATCTAATATTTCTGGTAAGAATTTATCAAGATTGAAAATCATCAATGGCTTATTCATTATTGGATTTGTCATAATGACCTTATCTTCTATAAGGAATTTGCCTAGTATCCTCATTGTTCAGTTGGTTTTTGGTATTTTTGGATTAGTCTTAAGTGCAAGAGCACAAAGCTATTTACTAAAAAATAATATCTCTAAATCCAATTCATTATCGCTCCATATTGGGTATATGTCTGGTGCTTATATTGCATCTGTATCTGCATTCTTAGTAGTAAATGATGTAATGAGTGCGCTTCTGAATTGGTTCTTGCCAACTATTCTTGGGACTTTAGTCATCATCTTTTTTAATAAAAAATATGCAAAGCTAAAAGTAGTCGTATTAATCCTATGTATCTCGACCATTGATACCTTTGCTCAATCAGAACATCAATCAATCTATACAGAATATACAGCAGCTATCGGTTTTTCAGGCATCAATATTAAAGATCAACGATTTTCTGCTATAGCAAAGCAAGCCTTCGCGCCTGTTTTTGGAGGAGAAATTGTAAAATCACGACATCAAAGCATTGCTTCACATCGATTTTATTTTACATCTTCCAAAACAGCAAAATCAGATGGATGGTTGCTTATTAAAAATCTTCGTCCATACTACCAATTCACCTATAATTGGAAAATAGATGAAATGAATTTTTTTGGCTTTAATATAGAAAATCTCACCCTTCTAAACACACCTGTATCTCGTAAAGGTATCTACACAAATAACCCAATTTCATATCTTACTTCCTTAAGTGTGGGTCCTTCATTTTTCTATAGAAATAACATGAAAAGCGGAGATAATAGTCATTTATATTTTGTCACTTCCATTCAAGCAGCACTACTAGGATATGTCATCCATCCTGCTTATGGTCACCCATATCCCAAATCTTATTTAAAACCTGGTACTTTTCACCCTGAAAGAAAAAATATGACATCATCTGTGCTAAAAAGCGGAAATATAGTGACGATCAATAGATATAATTCTATCAATATATCTTTTGGTTTACAATGGTTTATTTCTGACAAATATGGTGTCGGCGTAAATCTCAAAAATTATTGGCACTCGGCTAATTTCAACAATAAACTGATCCGATACAAAAGTCATGATATTCTTTTTTCATTTACCTATAAACACATCAAATAATGCGCACTCTCACAATAATAGTTCTTGCAATTAGTATCATCTCATGCAATAAAAAATCTTTCGATTCAGTATCTATTTGGCAAGAATTTTGGACTTACACTGACCAGCATTACATATTTTTTAAACAAAAAGAAGTAAACTGGGATTCAATCAATGCCATATTTCAACCATTAATAGATGAAAACACAGAAGATGAAGAATTATTCGAAAAAATAAATACAGCAATCTTAGCATTAAAAGATAGTCATTGCCGTATTTATGGTCTCAATAAAATAGGAAAAACTTTTGATTTCACTTATGAGGTTGCAAATGCTTTTGATTTTAATCTGATACAAAATAAATATTTAAGCACTGATTTAGATAGTGTTGGACAAATGTACATATCTCATATCGGTGACAGCATTCAATATGTTTATATTAAAACAATGAATGACTACGCTTATTTACACGATATCTTAATCCAATTGGAAAACAGTACATATTCAAAACTCATCATCGATATCAGAAATAACGGGGGAGGAGATAGCAATGCTATACCCGATCTATTAGGTACATTAGTGAATGAAAAGACGTATCTGGGTGCATATATAGAAAAATCCGGTCCAAAACACCAAGATGTGACACAGCCACTACCTGTGTATGCTTTCCCAAATGGGCATAAGAATCATAAAAAAATCTTTTTATTGATTGATGATCGATGTTATAGTGCATCGTCCTATGCTGCTGCTATGATGAAAGGTTTGCCAAATGTAACACTCATTGGAGCAAAAACATCCGGTGGAGGTGGCGGTAATTTACCGTATCAATTATCAAATGGTTGGATTATATCGGTTTCAGTGAGTGATTTTTTGGATAAAGAAGGGCAAAGTATCGAGAAAGGCGTATCTCCAGATATTATGGTGGATATAGATATTTCAGATTTTGGAAAAACGGATAAAGTACTAGATACCGCAATTAATCAATAATCAAAACCTAACATGAGTTTTAATGTTAGTTTATTTTATTATACTAATATTTTTTGAAATCAATCCTTTTTTTTGATAGTGAATGTATACTCTGTTCATCACTTACCCGATGGATAGTAGAAAAGGATACGCTTGAGACCATTGATATTAGACCGCTCAGCAGCCCAGCAACCCAGCAGTATTTTCTAGAACACCAATTTCGGTTTTTGCCGGAAACATTGATCTTTATCAATGATGGGAATGTATATTACAAATCTCAGGCAGTGCGTCAATTATTAATAAAATTGCATTATTGTACGATTTGTGGTTGGGTTTTGGATATGGTGCCAAGATTTATTTCTGATGGAATATATGATGTCATAGCGAGATTTAGGAAGTGGTTGTAGATGTATTGTAAGACATCAAAAATTTGCTTTTGTGCAGCAGTTTTATAATGACCTTTTTGATTCAAAATCAATTGAATAAAAAGTTAAACACTCTTCATTCTAAAAAAACACGTACCTTTACCCCAATCTAATGTTCATAACTGATGACATCGCAGAAAATTTATAATGAATTTAGAGAGGCTAAGGCTCATGGACAGAAGAAGTTCGTAGTTTTAATCGATCCTGATAAAATAAGACTTGGAAAAATTCAACATGTTCTTGAAACTGCTCAAGAAAGCGGAGCAGACTATTTTTTTATTGGTGGTAGTCTCATTGTCAATGATATGCTTGATTTTGTACTCAAGAGTATAAAAGAAAAATGCCATATTCCACTGATCTTATTTCCGGGCAATTCCTTTCAGCTGAGTTACAAAGCAGATGCACTCTTATTTTTATCTCTAATAAGTGGTAGAAATGCTGAGCTTCTCATTGGAAAACATGTCATCACAGCTCCTTTCCTAAAAGTAAGCCCTCTTGAAATCATTTCTACAGGCTATATACTGATAGATGGTGGTGTCATGACAAGTGTCCAATACATGAGTAACACTAATCCTATTCCTGCCACTAAGGATGACATTGCATTGTGTACAGCGATGGCAGGAGAAATGCTAGGTCTAAAACAAATATTCATGGATGCAGGCAGTGGTGCAAAACATCCTGTCAACACATCTATGATAGAAACTGTAAGTCAAGGTATTGAAATTCCTCTCATCGTTGGTGGAGGTATAAGCACTCCAGACATAGCAGCCAAAAGTGCCAAAGCAGGAGCAGATATAATCGTAGTAGGAAATGCAATAGAAAAGGATCCTTACTTGATCAGAGAGATGGCTAACGCAGTCCACGAACAATCAAAAACTCCAAGCATCGCTCCATTACAATGAAAGGTTTAATTACCAAATCTACAGGGAGTTGGTACGCTATTAGGTCAGAAGACCATAGTCTATTTATGGGCAGGATTGTTGGTAAAATCAAATTATTAGATCGCAAATTTACAAACCCAATAGCGGTGGGGGATTATGTGGAATTTGAAATAGAAGATGTCAAAGAAAAAACAGCTATCATCTCTTCTATCATGCCTCGCCAAAATTATGTAGTTCGACAATCTCCAAGAAAGAAACACCAACTCCATGTACTCGCAAGTAATATAGATCAAGCTTTTGTCATTGTCACTGTAGTAGAACCTGATTTAAAACAAGGCTTTATTGACAGATTTTTACTTATGACCGAACCATTCAATATTCCCGTCACTATTTTATTCAATAAAAAGGATCTTTACAGTGAAGAAAACATAGCCACTTTTAATACTATGAAGGAAATGTATAGCAATATAGGATACGATGTTTGCCTCGTTTCAGCCACACATGGAGATGGTATAGAAGCTTTAAAAGTCAAACTTAAAGATAAGACAACTCTTATAAGTGGCCAATCAGGTGTGGGTAAATCATCGCTCATCAATGTCATTGATTCTAGCATAACACTTGAAACAGGTGTAATTTCAGACTTTTCGGGTAAAGGACAACATACTACTACTTTTGCAGAGATGTTTTTTTTAGAGTCAGGAGGCGCCATCATAGATACTCCGGGAATCAAGACATTGGGATTTTCGCATTTAAGTATTGAAGATATATCACATAATTTTAGGGAGATATTTGATGCATCTTCTGATTGTAAATTTCATAATTGTACCCATAGGAATGAACCAAAATGTGCGGTTAAAAATGCCGTAGAGAATGGTCAAATAGCCTTCTTGCGATACCAAAATTATCTCAATCTATTACAGGAGGTTGAAGATCAAAACTATTGGGAGTTACACAATAATATCTAGCTCTTCGTCTTTATGACTCCTTCTTGCAAGTATCTGTCTAAGCCAAATAGGAATTATGATGACTCCAATCAATAAATAAGAGTAATAGGTAATCAACCTCCATACAATTGCTATGATTACAGATATACCAGAAGGAATATAATCACTATAAAAGCCCCCAAACAAATATTCTGCCACGCCAGCTGCTCCCGGAGTAGGACTAAATGCTGTAACCACATACATCACAGCTCCTCTCGAAAATATTATCATTTGGTCAAAAAAGTCATTTTGAATATTGGGCACAAAAGCCAAAATCAAGCAATTTATAACTAAAAATCTCATAATCCATGCACCTGCAGTAGCTGTAAAAGCAAGTATATGAAATTTGTTTGGTTTGGTTGTGATTTGTTTGGATGCCGTTTCTATATCCATTGCCGTATTTCTCATGCTTTCCCTTATTTTAGCCATAATACGCCATTTGCTCACAAAAATAAATATTCTCTTTATTGATCGTGGATTGATGAATAATCCGTAAAAAAATAGGAATCCATACCCAATCATAAATAACAATACAGTGATAAATGTAATCCCATACCCATCTATATCACCCAAACCTACCATTCCCGGTCTTATGATTTGAGGTCCATAAATGAAGTAGAGAATTATTAGTGTCATTATAAAAAATAAGGTGTCTAATACCATCGTATACAGCACTATAGCGATAGTACGGGCTGCAGAAATTTTTTCTTGTGAGATTAAAAGAAATGCCACTGCTGAACCACCAACACTCGTAGGTGAAACTGCTGAAGAAAACTCCCAAATGACAATGAGTTGCATGGCTTTCAACCATGAAAATTCGTCGTCTGATACGATCTTCAATCTCCATGCATAGAATAAATGCCTGATGATATAGGTAAGAATACCCATTGAAACCCAAAAAATAGCTTGATCTCTCCACTGTACAGAATTCAAGTCCTCGAGGTGCAATTGTCTTTGCATCATATACATTACAACAGCTATTCCGATAATAGCTGGTAGAATTACTTTAGATATCTTAAGCTCTTTTAATACAGAGCTATGATCTTCGGATTTATTTCTTCTACTCAATGATACAAATTCTTATAATGTGTCAATAAACCTGTCATAAAATCCTAATTTTATAGTGTTTGACTCCGAAAAAATAGAATTATCCCAAAAACTATGAGAGCTACCCCTGAAATTTTATTGATAGTCAATAAATTGTCGGAAATAAACTTTCCATTCAATTTTGACATAAAATAAACTTTTAAACTATCTGTCAATATGATACAGCATAAAATGGTACCCGCAATAAGGACAATCACTTCTGGTGCAACTCTCTTTACCATAATATAATGTCCAAGAGTAGCTAGCCAAAATAAAACTGTAAAAGGATTAAGCGTATTTATTAAAAACCCTTTAGTAAAATGCTTGGAGTATATGATGTGTTTTTTTCTTTCATTATCCAATAAAACTACACCACTCTTAAAAAAATTTCTTATACCCATTAAAACAAGCAAAGCTCCTCCTATCCAACCTAGAGTTTGGTAAGAAATAGAACTTATTTCAATATTCTTCAGATTTATTAATACTAGATAAGTGATAATAATGTAAATAATATCACTTACCCAAACCCCTATACCTACAATCATACCGCCTTTGAGCCCATCATGTAGCACGCCACTGAATTGTGCAATCAAAATTGGTCCCACCAACAAAGCTAATGATAGTCCGAGTATCAATGCCTCAAACCAATATTGCATTATATCCATACGCTTTACTAGTCGTTGATTCCGGCAGATTGGCGTTCTCTCTTAATGATGGAATTTTCACGATCAGATTTGTATGTATTTCGGTTTTTTGCAATATCTAGTGCGCAGAAGATTGCTTTCAACATTGATGATTCGTTTGCTAAATTCTGACCAACAATGTCATAAGCGGTGCCATGATCCGGCGATGTTCTCACAAAAGATAAGCCAGCAGTCACATTGGTACCTGAACCAAAAGATAAAGTTTTAAACGGTATTAAACCCTGATCATGGTACATAGCCAAAACTGCATCTGTTTTATTCCACAGACCACTTCCAAAAAAACCATCAGCAGCATACGGACCAGTGACAAAAATTCCTTGTTTTTTACATTCAATTATAGCAGGTTTTATTATAGTTTCCTCTTCATTTCCTATTGTGGATTCATCCGATGCATGAGGGTTCAATCCCAGCACACTAATAGTTGGTCTTTCTATACCAAAATCAACAATGAGAGATTGATGTAATAATTTTATCTTATTGATTATCAAATCTTTAGTGATAAGCCCAGCAATTTTAGAAACTGGCAAATGATTGGTGACAAGTGCGACCTTTAGAGCATCACTAACCAAAAACATCAGGCTTTCTTTATTATTATCCTCAGAAGCAAAATACTCAGTGTGACCAGGAAATGCAAATCCCCCAAGCTGCATAGCTGCTTTATTAATTGGACTTGTGACAATAGCTGTCAGTTGGCCTTGCTTGATATCTTCCATAGCTTTATCCAAAGCCTTGGCGGCGAATTTTCCACCTTCATCAGTAGCTTTTCCTAGGGCAATATTCACATTTTCTTCCCAACAGTTGACAAGGTTTATTTTATTGTCTACCGCCTGACTTGCATTATTGATACTGTGAAATTGAATATTGCTTTCTTTTACAATATTTTTGTGATAGGACATCACTTTATATGACCCGTATATTATCGGAGTAATTGTATTCAGTATTTTGGGGTGTGCCAATGCTTTTATAATAATCTCTGGTCCAATGCCATTTATATCACCAATTGTGATCCCTATTTTCATATAATAAAAATAAATTTTTAAATTAAAGGACAAAGGTACGTTTTTTAATAGACTTAATAAGACCCATTTTTTATCCTGAAAGTACGTATTGAAATCGTTTGCACTTTAGTTAATTTATTGTAATTATCTTTGCGATTATCACTGAATAAACAAATTATGCAGCCTTCAGAAACCCAAATTACTTTTTTATTTCTTACTATTATCGTACTTGCCCTCTTATATTGGATTGGTTTGAGACTTGGAAAGAAATTTTCTACCATAGACCCAAAACTTTCTTTTAATGTATTCAGCACGGTGGCAAGCGTATTATTTGGAAGTATTATTGCAGCATTAATTGTGAATATATGGGATATAAATTCCCTGTTTCCATCTTTTTACCCTCATGCACAAACCTATGTAAAAATAGCATTTGGGGTGATTATCGTAGTGTGTCTGGGATATCTGGCAGATTATATTTTGTATTATTATTACTTAAGAAATTGGGCCAAACGCACTCCGCCAGATTATGGATTGATAGACCAAGATGCGTATTACCAGAAGCAAAATAAAAGATACTATACATTAACCATTGGAATATTAATGGTATTAAATTTTCTAATTGTAAAAACAAATTTTGACTTTGTCATTTTCCAAAGTAGTATTAAAGGTGAAGAAGTCACCATTCAGTTTTCACATGTCATTAGTGCTATTATAATTGTTGCAATATCGAGACTGCTAGCATGGTTTGTTACCAATATTACATTACAATCGCTATACCAAAAGAACTCATTGGAAGAAGGAAGTCAATTTGCCATCAACCAATTAATAAAGTATGTCATCTTTGTGGTGGGTATCTTTATGGCTTTAGAACAAGTGGTACCTGATATGAAAGTGATTTATGGTGCAGGAGCTGCATTATTAGTCGGTATAGGCTTGGGATTACAACAAACTTTCAATGATTTTTTCTCAGGGATTGTAATCCTTTTTGAGAGATCGGTTATGGTGGGTGATATATTAGAAATGCAAGGACAGGTAGGTAGAGTTTTGAAAATAGGACTTAGAGCATCGAGGATTGAGACGAGAAACAGCGTTTCCATGCTTGTTCCTAATAGTAAATTGGTGAATGAATCCGTCATTAATTGGACACATTTTGATAATGTTGTAAGATTTCAGATAGATGTGGGCGTAGCCTATGGCAGTGATACCCAGCTAGTTAAAGAAATATTACTTGCATCAGTGCGAAGTCAAGACCAAATACTGTCTTATCCTACTCCCTTCGTGCGTATGAATGATTTTGGAGATAGTGCACTTAATTTTTCGCTTTACTACTTTTCAAATTATGTCATGCGCGCCGAAGATGTCAAAAGTAATCTAAGATTTGAAATAGATAGACTTTTTAGAGAACATAATATCACTATTCCATTCCCACAAAGAGATGTTTGGATAAGGAAAAATAGTGCTATTGTTTCCGAAACATCCTTTCCGGTCGATCAATGATTTTATTAAGTCGAAAAAAAAAATACACTTGGCTCTCAGTTCACATACGTAAAATGTATCTTTGAATTTTTAAAATATATAAAGTAGATGATGACAACTGATGTTTTGAAAATAGAGAACGTCACGAAAACCTATCAAGACTATAAGGCTGTGAATGATGTATCCTTAGCTGTAAAGGAAGGATCTATTTTTGGTCTTCTAGGTCCAAATGGTGCCGGAAAAACTACTTTAATCAGAATGATCACCACCATCACAATGCCAGATAGTGGTACCATATCATTGAATGGAAATGTGTTGGAACAGATCAATCCTTTGGACTTAGGCTATATGCCTGAAGAAAGAGGTCTATATAAAAAGATGAAAGTAGGTGAGCAATTATTATATTTGGCACAGTTAAAAGGTTTGACTAAAACAGAAGCCATGAGCAATATCTCCTATTGGTTTAAAAAGTTTGATATCGAATCTTGGTGGGATAAAAAGATATCTGAATTGTCTAAGGGCATGAGCCAGAAAGTACAATTTATAGCTACGGTAGTGCATAATCCAAAACTCATTATTCTCGATGAACCTTTCACTGGATTAGATCCTATCAATACCAACTTAATAAAAGATGAAATTTTTAACTTAAAAAAAGCTGGCGCATCTATCATTTTTTCTACTCATAGAATGGAGCAAGTAGAACAAATTTGCGATCGTATTGTACTCATCAATAAGGGGAAAATCATACTGAATGGTGAAGTCAATGTTATAAAAAATGAGTATAAAAACTACACCTTTCATATAAAATTTTCTGGAGAACTGCCAGAAAATATTCAAATAGATGGTGCCGAAATTGAAAAAGGGGAAAACAATACCTTGGTCATAAAAGGTCATCCGGGGACTAAGTCTAATGATATACTTTTGCAACTCATACGTAGAGATATAGAGATATTGGAATTTCAAGAAATTTTACCATCATTGAGTGAGATATTTATAAAAAAAGTAGCGTCAACATATGCATAAAATAGGATTAATTATAGCAAGAGAGTACATCACAAGAGTCAAAAACAAAACGTTTTTATTGACTACTTTTTTGACGCCATTAGGTATTTTACTACTGATCGTAGTGGCAAGTCTTATCATGACCACTGGTTCAGACGATCAGAAAAATATAGCCGTTTATGATCCTTCAGATGTACTAAATGGCTCCTTGGATGCAGGGGATCATCTACATTTTAAATTTGAAAATTCTGAAATCAACAATACCATAAGAAGGGTAGAGGAAGGTACATTTGCAGGAGTATTGGAAATAATACCTATACAGGACACATTAGCTTCAGAATATGCAGTTCAATACCACTCTGATGACCAATTAGCAATAGACGAATCCTCAAGTATCAAACGAGCAATTGAAAAAAAATTACGCGATTTCAAACTCAAGGCTTTACACATCGATATAGATGCATTGAGTAAAATTGATACGAAAATCACTATAAATCCCATCACAATAAAAGAAGATCGTAAGGTATCGAGTATGACCACACTAGTGAGTTCTGCCATAGGTGGAATAGTAGGTTATGCTATGTTTTTTATCATCTTGCTGTATGGAGCTCAAGTGATGAGATCAGTAATGGAAGAGAAAATAAACAGAGTTGTGGAAGTGCTCATTTCTACTGTAAAGCCATTTCAATTGATGATGGGCAAAGTTGTAGGTGTAGGATTAGTAGGTTTGACGCAGATCATACTATGGGTTATTTTGATACCCATTGTAATCATGATAGGTACATCTCTTTTTGGATTAAATCCCGAAGATTTAACACAAACAACCAATATCAAAGGGTTAAATACTATGGATCAATCAGAGACTATGGTTATGGCACAGCAGGTATTGACTGAACTCAAAGGTATGGATTGGCATATATTGATTCCATTGTACTTATTATATTTTATAGGCGGCTATTTTGCTTATGCCGCACTTTTCGCAGCCATTGGTAGTGCCGTTGGTGAAGATATAAATGAATCAAATGCCTTAACTTTTCCTGTGATGCTGCCATTAATATTCTCAATGTATATAGGTATGTCAGCGGTTAGTGCACCGCATAGTTCATTGGCAGTGTGGTCTAGTATGATTCCACTTCTGTCATCTGTGGTTATGCCTGTAAGACTCCCATTTCAACCTCCGATTTGGCAAGTGTTGGTGTCCATTGTATTGATGATAATATTTACTGTCTTTATGATTTGGCTGGCTGCAAAAATTTATCGCACAGGTATATTGATGTACGGAAAAAGAGCAACGTTTAAGGAAATGGCAAGGTGGATTTTCCAATAAATCTCATTTATTCAACCACCTTAGAAATTATTTCACTACCCGCGGAAGTTATTAATTATTTAAAGGATAATGGTGCTATCTGATGTTGCACCATTTGCTTATTTGCTAAATCGTGAATATTATTTCCTTTTTATTGAAGACTTTAAAAGTTTTTATACATTTGCTATTGAGATAATTTTTTACACTTTTAAATTTACATTTATGAAAAGTATTTTTTCCTATTTTTCAATGATTTTGGTTGTTTTGGTTTTCGCTTCATGCGGTAAAGATGCAGAGAATGAGAAGTTTTTTGGTACCTATATTGGTAGTGTTGATTGTGATGATGACGAAACATATCCAACTACAATAATGATTAGCGCCAAAGGAGATTCTAAAACAGAAGTCAATTTTGTTATAGATTCTGATGATGATACAACAACCCTTACAGGAAAAGTATCAGGATCAACTTTGACACTTAATAAAACTGAAATAGAAGAAGAAACGTTCATTTCAGGTAATGGGACGCTCGTTGGCAATACCCTTACTTGCTCCTTTATTATTGAAGAGTCACCTGATTCTTTCACCTGCATATTTATAGGAACTAAATAAAGCCCTACAGATTAGTGACTATCTGTGAATGCAGCTGTGATCATTTCCGATAGGGCACCTTCTTTTAATGCAAACTGTGAGATGAAAAGTGCATTTGGTTGTACTTTTTCTATTACAGTTTGCATCAAAATCATACCCACTACAATGAGTTTAGCTCGTTCTTTCGGTAGTCTTTTCATCTGCAATCTTGCATCATAAGATGTATTGATTATAGTATCATACACGCGATCAAAAGCATCCAGCGTAAAGGGAGATAAGTCCAATAAATCCAAAGGGGATTGCTCAATATTTTGAAGTACCTCAAAAGAGCCAGAAGCTCCGGTGACAAATTCGCATGGATTTGCATCAATTGCGATCCAAAGATCTTCACAGGTTTCAATGATATATTTCTTAATCCTCATTTTATCTTCGGAAGAGATTGGATCAGTTTTTTGAAATCGGGCATACAAGACACCCACTCCGATATTATAGCTTTGTGACCATATTTTTTCACCATTTTTTATAATGATAAATTCAGTGCTGCCGCCACCTATATCCATAACTAGGTGGGTTCCTAATGATGATTTAGGGTTAAGGCAGATACCCTTGTAAATCAAATCTGCTTCTTTCTGCCCATTAATGATCTCAAGATTTTGCCCCATAATGTCTTCTGTAGGCAAAATAAAATCATTTTTATTAGAAGCTTGTCTGAGTATTGCAGTACCTAAAATTCGTGTTCTCAAAACATCAAATTCAAGTAATTTTCGTTTAAAATCCGTAATGGCATCCAACCCAAGTTGGATTTTTTCCAAAGATATGCTATCGATCCCACCCTCCGAAAGACCAACAAAAATTCTTTTTTTATACACAATACTCTCAATACCGTCTTTATTGCAATTGGCTATGAGTAAATGAAATGTATTCGAACCTAAATCTATGACCGCTAGGTGCATAAAATGGATATTAATATAATGGATGGGTAGTCTACTGTCCTAAGTTTTTCGAAGCATTAGATGCTTGCTGGAAAACTTTGTTATAAAAATCTATTCCAGCAGTGGTAAGATAATTTGCAAAAAGTGGTTTGTTTTGCTTATCTACAAAGACATAAAATGTACAATCTTTTGAAAAATAAAGATCAGCATCATACACAATCTCCCCATTGATTTGGAAAAATTTTCTTGCAATCGGCTTGCAATGTTTTGGTATACGGCCTACAGGCTTTGTAATATCTATGAATCTAATGTTTTGATCGATGCTAGGGTCTTCTCCTTGACTTACACTAAATGGCAAATCTTTAAATATATAGTCAATATACGTACAATGATTCAATAAATTGATCATGACTTCCTCCGTAATACCTGGAACTTCAGGGCCATATTCTACAATTTGATCTGACTTATTAGCAATCGGCGCTTCGGTTTTTTTACTTTCTTTGCAAGAAATTAAAAAAAGTAATACGGTAACGGCAAATACAAAATACTTCATAATACGATATTTTAATTTTCACAAATTTACAGTATCAAAATGTATATTCAGTCCTGATGGTCAAAAAATAACTGTGAAACTGTGAAATATCATTATCTACTACTTTTGTAAAAGATGAAGTATATCTTATTCCTATCCCCAAATGCTTATTGAAATTATATCCCACACCAACTAACCAACTTACATCATGCTTTTTAAATATTTCTTCATCAAAGACTGGTGATTTCACCTGAAACAAGTAACCATAAGAAATTCCTGATTCAGCTCTAACCTTATAATATTCATCCTTATCTGAGTACCAATCTTTAAGGTGGAAAATAACTGGTATTTCTAAATAATTTAATGAATTTTTCCAATTTTCATTGGAAGTAAAAAATTCTATTGCAGAACCTCGCTGGCTATAAAGCATCTCCATGCACACATCCCAAGATTTGTCATTTGTATAGGATAATCTGCCACCTACACTGATACCACCCTTATTAAAACCGTACAATGAATCCCCATCAATCTGTGCAGCATTAACGCCCAAAATCAAACTTCCCTTGAATCCTTGGGCGACCGTGAAATCATGCAAAATACATATCATGAAAAGAACCATTAAATACCGCATAATACCGCTAATTTATATTAAATTTCAAAGTAATCCCAGATCTTAGGGTAGTATTGGTAAATGAAAGTGTGGTGTATGGTATTGTCTTATTATAATCAAAATACCATCTCAAAGAAAGATTTTTATTGACATCATATTCAATATTCGGACTCAAGGTTATTGTCTTTCCTCCTCTATCTGCTTGTGGTACAGTACCAGTCAATAAATTATAAATCTGTGTATAATCATCTCTGTAAGAATAAGCAAAATTGATTCTGATATCTCTGGTTTTTTGTGTTGCACTCTTATTAGATTTCGTAAGACTTCCCAATAAAGAAGGTTTTTTATCATCGGAATCATCATCATCCTCCACTTTCTTTTTCTTCTTCTTTTTGGATGTCTTTTTCATTTTGATGGTATATCCAGCACCAACGGTGATCTCCTTACTCTTTTGCTCTCGTAAAGTAGACAATGTCAAATCCAATAATCGACTTTGTTTGAATTCAAAATCGAACTTCATATCTTTTTTGGTTTTTACGCTGACACCTATCAATGGTACAAATTGCTCACTCAAGTTTACTGCACTGATTTCAAGCTGCGAGTAGTAATTTTGGTTTGGACTGAGTTCGCCAAATGGTTGTGATGAACTATAATTCGGCTGAGTTTCATAATTATTCACCTTAAGGGTAGAAGAATATCCATGCCTAATCGTAAAATTTGCAAATACATTACTGAATGCCTTCATTCTCGAAAGTCCATTATAATTGATCTGCCAATTCGGCTTAGGAATGTATGTATTGCTTGTAAATACACTCTTTTGATCCAAATTAACCTTATAAGGCGATTGCTTAGTATATGCAGAAATAAATGCTGGTATATTAACCAAATTATGAGTGGGGCCGTAACCTTCTACATAGCTTGGATCGGATGGATGTACACCTGGATTGGCTATGTTTGGCAATCTTCTAGCTATGATTTCCTTATTCTTTTTGAAGACATCATATATATCCAAACTATTGTCAAATAAAGTATAAAATCCCCAATATGTCACGTCAAATGACCCAATGTCATACTGTGCAAGCTGCATAAACTCACCATCAGCTCCTTTAGTACGGAACACTTCGGTATGATTCTCTTGTCTGGATCGCTTCATGGTCACATCAATGCTGAAATCCTTAAATGGCTCAATAAGTATCTTAGCATCAACAGTTTGGCGTTTTGTCTGTGAGAGTGCACTATTGAAGTTAGGACTCGCATTGAACCATTGTTGATTTTTAATCAGCCAATTATTATTTTCTCCTTGTAAATTTGGTTGGAAGCCTGCAATAAAATCAAAACCCGGTGCTTCGAATCCTTCACTTAATCCAAGCAAGCTACTTTGAGGCATAAATCCTGGAATGACAGTATTTCGATCATCTTTATAGTTAAACTTGACTGACCTTAAGCTTAGAAGTGGCCTTATTATTATCCTTTCTGCCAAAGTAGGTACCCTTGGTTTATCTGCTTTCTTTTCTTCTTTTTTGGAGTTTTTACCATCTTTTCCTGCTATCTCATCATCTGATCCATCAACAGATAGTTTTTCTATCCCCTTCATGATATCCTCTTCCTGCTCTTTTCCGCCACCTTTGCCCTTTGGATCATCTTTGGAGACATTTTTTGGCGTTTGTTTTTTGCGATCAGATTTCTTTTTTGGGTTAGCTTTACCTGTTTCTATAGATTTTAGATAGCCCCATTTGCCATAAAGCCTATCAAGTGATAAGGTGGCATTAAAGCTGCCGCTGACATTATTTGAGATGGTATTGCCTAGAAATGTAGGTGGAGTGAGTTGGTCGATAGTGATCAAACTTCCTCCTTCCCAAGTGTATCCTGCCCTATAATCAGCTGATGCATTGATCCAATCCAAAATTGGGAAAGATTTAAATGGCAATCTATAGCTTAATGAAGCAGAATGAGTATAGTTCTTACTTCTACCAAGTTTCTTAATATTGTTCCATTTATAGGTATTTACCACAGATGGATTTTGTGATGCTTCTGCATAAGGATTGTTATACTCATCTACATAATCTCTATCATCTGGATTATCATTGATTCCCACTTGGCGTAATTGATCAACTATAGAATTTGTATTAGCTCTATAGTTAAATCTGATCGACTTGGTAAAATCCCAATCTAATACATAATTCCTTTCCCAATTGAATCTTAAGTCATCAAAAATAAATACAGGTGTTTCCGGTTGTCTGAATGTCCTAGTATTTTTATAATCAATCATTCTAGATATAAATGAAAAATTACTTGGTAACAAACTGAAATTAAAATCAGCTATAGGCTTAAGATAGGATGATTTTAACCCTTTAAAAGGTTGAATATACTTAGACTTGCGCGAATACACATAATCCAATCCGATGGAACGATTAACAGTTAAATCGGATTCAATGATTGGGTCTGTTTTCTCAGTTTCCGTATACGCATAGGATACATTGAAGTTTGATGGTGACCATGGCTTACCAGTCCCGCCAGCTTGCGTCTTTACATTTGTAAGATTGAATGTCTTTATGGTGGTACTCTTTCTAGATCGTTCGTTTACCTCATCCTTAAAATCCTCATTGGGAATGATATTCAGTTTTTCTTTTAAATTAATATCCTGATCAAAAGGATCATACTCTGGATTTATTAAGGTTTTACTATACTGAGTATACATAGGTATTGTAAGCTTAGCACCTTTTGGCAACAATTTGCCTACGTCTATATTTGTAGCGATATCATATTGAATGGTTTCTTCTCTATTTCTTTCGAGTAATCTTTTGTCCAATCCTCCGAATCCAATAGAGCTATAATTGGTTGATGCATTGATTTCCCCAAGATCAGCCATTTGAATTTGAATTTTTGATTGTGCTGCCACACCTCCTTTTTCATCGAATCCTACAACTCGAAGTTCATTTAACCAAATCTCACCATCTATTTGTTCTCCTTTACTACTAGTATTGATCACACCCACTTGTACCACTTTCACTAGACCAAGTGATGGATTTCCTACGATCAGGACTTCATCATTTTTCGCAGAATTGATGGTGCCACTTACATATTCATTGGCTGCTAATGAATTTTTAATTCTTGTTCTTTTCAATTCCAAAAGTGAGTCCAAAGGAATATTGATAAAATTTTTCCAAATATTACTTGCAGTTTGTCCGTCTTTAACCTTCGACATTTTGAGTGGAAGTCGATACTCATAATAGTTATTTACAAAATCTTTCCCTAACCTAACTAACAATGTTAGATCCCCATCTTCGAGTTCAGGCTTGTTTAATGCATGTTCTGCGTGGACAAACATTTGTAGTCTCTTATACACTACCATATTTAGCCTTGCCAATTTTGAAACGCTCACTTCACAGTCTGGTGACAGGTTCTTAAAACGTAACGCCATAGATTTTTCATCCTGATTTATCTCAGCATTTGCTGCAAAAACTCTCGTTTGACTTACTCCCTCTGGCACCCTATAATTGAAAGGAAGTTTTGCTCCATTTTCTTCAAGTCCAACATCGTCTATAACAAAATCTATTTCTTTTGAAGCTGGTGTTCCAGACTGACCATCACACAAAGGCTCTTGTTTACGCCAAATACTGCGTTGTAACTGAAACTCTGCAAGCCTGAAGGTCTTAGACGATTCAAATCCTTTCATGTACATTCTCATAAACTGAATGTTTCTGAATCCTTCTATATTTCCAATAGTTGAATTAGGGGTCACCTGACGAATTGGAATCTGAAATCTATACCAAAGATTGGAATCAGAAGAAACTGTAACCTGCCTGAAATATTGCAGGTTTGAAGTGTCTATCTGCCCATTTTTATTCCTTAATTTTAATCTATATTCATAATAAGATTCATTGACATCCAATGTTCTATTATTATTTAAGTCTTCTGTCTCCGGCAAATTATTGCCTCTAATGAAACTTGTTGCACTAGCCACATTTTGGTTGCTTGATCTATCCAAAGGCGCATTTCCTTCAGGGCCATTATATTCTTTGAATCGATTAAGAATATTGGTTTCCTGTGCGAATTTTTGGTCATTAAAAAATATAAAATTATCATTTGATGGGTCCATCATAACTTCTGGAACCATTGTCAGATTATTTTCATTCAGCCATGAGCTGTAGTGAGTTTGCTCCTGTGCGTCATTGATACCATCAAATCCAATATCCTGACTCGAGCCTTCACTGACATCAAAACCATTCACCAATGGTATAGAGATAGTGGCACGACCGAATGCTGTCTTAGTAGTAGGTGCTTGTCTTTGTGTGGTAGGATTTGCATTTTCAAAATAAAGTAAATTATCTTTTAATATATCTTCTGATACACTACCTAAATTTATGACAAACTCTCCTTCTTCCCCATTGGCGTGCATATGATTTCTAGAATCAATAAAGGGATTCAACATCCAAAATTCAATACTTTCATAGTTGGCCGTTTCAAAATCAGAATTTTGAAATGTTCTTGTGATACCACCCCACCTAGAACTTGGATTTCTAAGTACAATTTTGTCATCAGCCACGTCAAATCCTGATGTATAACCTGAATAACCTCCTCTGCTATCAAAATTATAAGGACCTCTTTCAGTAGGATAATATGAAATGTCAAAAGTAAAAGTAGATTTTGACCCGGCAATATTGGTCTCAGAGGAAATAAATTGGTCTGACTCATAAGTCGAGTATAAGGATCTATATTATCCTCAGATGAACGAGCTGCAATTCCTTGATCTAATGTGTACCAATTGATCCTAGCTCTGTTAGCACCATAAATCAGTTGATTATCAAGACTGGATTCTTTGAATTCTGTTGGTGTACTAGATAAAACCCAGTTATTTGGGTTCAATCCTCCTAAGTTAAAAGTCGAGATAGCACCTTCAAAATCATCTATATTTGCAATCCCTGAATTTTCTTCAACATCTTCGCCATCCTTTTTAACGGAAGTATTGATGGCTTTGGAGTGTCCCGGACGAATTAGTGCCGCCTCCGCTATAAAGTTGATATTGGATTCTTGTGTTGTAGAGTAGAAAGGTAATTTATCAACCAATTTTGTAATCCATGGTGCTTTATTGCTATAATTGTAGTCCAATCCATATATTGTGTTATTGATAGGATCATCACCTACATTGACTTTTGTACTAAAAGGCCGTTCTTTCAATTTCAAGAATGTGGCACCAATACTATTTTTCTTATTAAGGACGTATTCTGCCCTTAGCCCTAGCATGGATTTATTTTGGAGGTTGAAGACCGAATTGTCTTCAAACGACACATTGATTGGAGTTCCTTGTGCCAGATAAGTCTCATTGATAATTCTAAGCCTACCGAGACTGTAGTCTATTTCATAATCCTGACCTTCTATCAATGTTTTACTTCCGGCAGTTACTCTGACTGATCCTTGAGGTACGAAAGGTCCTAGTGGAATCTCACCATTATTGGAAGATGACTTTACCCTTCCTTTCATCACAAATTTATTTTTTTCAATTTTCTGTCTTGCCAAAACCACAATGGAATCATAAAGTGATTGGTATCTGTATTTGTTCGCTAAAACATTTTCAAGACTGTCTGGTAGATCTCGATTCAACAGTTTCTCAAAGTTTTCCAATGATAAATTACTTCCAAATGGCTCAAGCACTGGAAATACGATGGACCCACTTCTTTCGATGACGGTGACACCGCTTACATAGTCAAAATAACCATCAGCTTGTCTGTCACTATACCGATTCAATCTATCCAGATTAAATAATTGTAACAATGGTAAATATCTTAAATCCTGTTCAGGAATATACTTCTTTAACGATCCATCTGAAAAATCATCTTCATAATAAATATCAAATTCAAAATCGTGCGGATTCAATTGTGTAGTTCGCAATGGGTATACATTTTTCATCATCAAATCCCACATAGGAGAGCTGGTCAGCTGGTTTGTGGGTTTCAATAATTTGACGAAATGTACTTTGGGTGGTTCCGCATTTATAGTATCTGTCTGATTGGAAGGCAAAACAGAAGATGCAGATAACTGTCCTACCTGAAATAATGTATCACAAATGGTAGTGTAATAATAATTATAGGCTACACCAAGTACTTGATTTGGTCTAAGTCTACTATTGAGTGAAATGGTACCAAGTTTCGGATGATAAGTATACTCTGAAGGACTCAATCTTCTTCCTCTGAATACTTCAAAATCAGTGGATTGTTTCATTCCAAAATCAGTCTTTAAAATAGTATTCACCTTGTCTACATCATTGATATTATTGTATTGTGACAATTTTGAGTAAATGCTATTGGCACCATTCTTTGGCAATAAAATTCCCTGTTCGTCTTTAGACTGGATGACACTTTGAACCGTTTGAGATGATGTAAAATATTTTGGTTCAGGTTCACCTAGGTCTGCAATTGCTGCTACCATAGTAGCATTATCTTGAAATTCTGGTCTGTCGTCTGATATCCATACTTCTATTTGCGCTATTTGATGTGATGACCCAATGTAAGGTATATCGCGCAGAGAACGCTCATAAGTATCTCTATTATAATGAGCTATGAAAAAGTGCCTGTTTTCGTCGTATTCGTCAGGATAAATTTCAAAATCCTGAACAGAAACGCCATTTTCTATTTTTACATTATTCGCTTTACTACGTTGGTATGACACTATTCCTGTAAGGAAAAGCCTTCCGAATTGCAGTTGTGTTTTAAGCCCAAAAAGGGATTGCGCACCTTGGATCAAATTTCCACGCAAGGGAAGTGACACGTTACCAGCTTCAATTGTCTTGATGATGTCATCATCGGAAAACGCACCTGAGTTGAATCCTAATTTTATCTCTCTGTCAAAATCAAAACTCGACTGCGTATCATAATTGAAATTTAGATTCATTTTTGTACCAATCTTTCCATCCACGCTCATTTTTATAACGGGATTTGGAAAGTCTATATTGAAGAATGTAGGTCGAAGTAAATTAGGATTCTTACTACTTGTATAGAGCATTCCTATACTTACATCTACATTACCTTGAGGATTGATATTTACTTCTGATCCACCAAACAGCCTATCTATCAAACTATTCTCTAGGTTTATTCTGTCTAATGGGTCTATAATCCCACTTTTGGATTTTTTTTCTGACTTTATACCGGCTAAATTGTTAAAGTAATTCTTTTCTTGACGTTGTCCTTCATAATCCATATACTCATCAAATGTCATATATGATGGAGTGCGATAGTAAATATCACCTATTTTTTCGTAGATAATATAGTGACCAGACACCGGATCATACTCCACTTTTTGATCAAGATTTTTTGGTTTGATATCAAATGGGTTGTTTTTGCCATCTGTTATATAATCACCTACCCTGTCTGATAATGGTATAGTATCTAGTTTTGGTGCATCATAACCACTGTAAGGATCCGGCAATGCAAATGATGGGATGATTGTAAAACCGCTAATTTGATAAGCAAGCATTACAATTAATATAATATAAAATCGTATAAAATTCATAAATAAACTTTCTTTTTTTGTACTTTATTTCTTGTAAATCATGATATTATGATAACAATTATTGGAGGACAGACTAGTGTCCGCCCTAAGTACAACGGAGTATAACGACAATATGTATGATTTATGTATATAATTATTGACTTTTTTCAAACTCAATTCATATGTTTTAATACCAACTTGATTAATTCCTCAACTTGTGAGATATTTGAATTCGATGACAATAGGCTTTTGACGTGTTTTTCTACGATAGGTTTCGCAAATCCTAATGCCACCAAAGCAGAAACCGCTTCATCCTTTATCCCCGATTGTTCATTTGCAAAACTCAAGTCAATAGGATCCGAGCCGGTAACCTTCATAACTTTATCCTTCAAATCCAAAATGATACGCTTTGCTGTCTTTGGTCCGATACCTTTTACCTTACCTAATGCCATTGCATTTTCATGGATAATGGCGGATTTTACTTCATCGGGAGTCATGTAGGATAATATAACTCTTGCTGTATTAACACCAACCCCTGAAACCGAAATCAAAAGTATAAAAAGGGAGCGCTCTTCATCATCAAAAAATCCAAAGAGAGAGTGTTCGTCCTCTTTGATACTCAGATAGGTGAAAATTTTAATTTTTTCAAGATTTTCAAGTTTTGAATAGGTATTCAAACTTATATTGACATGGTATCCTACCCCATGACAATCGATGTACACAAATGTAGGTGTTTTATGGGCGATGAGACCGTTTAAATAAGCAATCAAAATGTAACTATTTTAGAAGAATATTAGATCTTACAGCACAAAAGTACAACTTTATACATATTTGGCAAAAATATAATATGAAAGTTTATGACTTATTTAAACCAAGACGCATAAGTTACATAATTATTTGCAATCCTATCGATTTCGCCTTCTGTCAATTCTAGGCTAATGTCCTTCAACTTTTTTGCAGGAACACCACCATAAATGGATCCACTTTCCACATGCGTATTTTGTGTGACCACTGCGCCAGCTGCAATGATGGAATTGGATTCGATTACACAATTATCCATAACTATTGCACCCATACCAATAAGCACATTATCTTTTACTGTACAGCCATGTACGATAGCATTATGACCTACGGACACATTATTCCCAATATAGGTAGGATATTTTTGATAAGTGCAATGAATAACTGCTCCATCCTGAATATTAACCTTATTTCCTATACGAATAATATTCACATCTCCGCGAATCACCGCATTGAACCATACAGAACATGCATCTCCCATCACGACATCTCCGACTATAGTGCAGTTTTCTGCGAGGTAGCAGTTTTCGCCAAAAACTGGAATTTTGCCCATCACAGGCTTAATAAGTGCCATTAAAATACCATTTAGACTGCAAAGATAGCCATATTATGAAAACTTTTGATACATCGTATTTTCTACAGTTTATAGAAAAGATGATTAACGAAGATACTATTGGTTATACGATGTAATAATCTTTGCATTTCGAATTTAATTTCTTTTATAAGTATAAATTCAATTCCCAAAGAATCAATTAAATACATAAAATTGACTCCAATTTGATACTTTTGCATCTTTTTTAATAATAGGCATTATAATTTGACTATAACAAATGAAAATATTGAAATTTGGTGGGTCATCCGTAGGAACTCCACAGCGTATTGAAAACATATTGAATTTACTAGAAACCTATGTTAACAGAGGTGATGACTTCTCAGTCGTTTTCTCAGCATTCAGTGGTATTACTGACCAGCTTATTGCGCTTGGAACCCAAGCAAGTGAAGGAGATGAAAATTACAAAAAATTGCTTAATAATCTAAAAATCAGACATATAGAAGCGGCTGAATATCTTCTATCACATCATAGTTTTTTAGAAACGAGGAGAGTTTTGGATGATTATTTCAATACATTGGGAGATATGTTGAGAGGTGTATTTCTAGTACGTGAAGCCTCTGCCAGAACGATGGATTATATTTTGAGTTTTGGCGAAAGATTGAGTAACACCATTATAGCTGATGCTGCAAAAGAAAAAGGCATGAATGCTGCTTTTTTGGATGCAAGGGAATGTATCAAAACTAATAAAGATTATGGCGCAGCCAAAGTGAATTATGAAGTCACGGACCAATTGATCCAGGCCTACTTTGTTGCTCGCCCAAAACAAATACAAATTATCACAGGCTTCATTGGGTCAGATATGGAAGGAGTTACCACTACGTTAGGTAGGGGAGGGTCTGACTATACCGCTGCAATTTTTGCAGGTGCATTACAGGCAGAAGTCCTCGAAATATGGACTGATGTAGATGGAGTTTTAACATCTGACCCACGCAAGGTACAGCAGGCGTTTACTATCCCAAAACTGAGTTATAATGAGGCAATGGAAATGTCTCATTTCGGAGCAAAAGTCATCTATCCACCGACCATTCAACCAGCATTGCGAAAGCATATTCCCATTTATATAAAAAACACATTTAATCCGGAATTTGTGGGTACATTGATCCATTCAGAATATGATGATACACACAGATCGCCTATCAAAGGTATTAGCTCCATGTCTGGCTTATGCATTTTACTTTTGGAAGGAAGTGGTATGATGGGGGTGCCCGGTGTTTCGGGTAGAATGTTTGCAGCTTTAGGGCGCGAAAAAGTCAATGTCATCCTCATCACTCAAGCGTCATCAGAGCATTCTATTTGTATTGCAATTGATGAAAAAGACAAAGTTAGAGCACAAGAGGCTGTAAATCATGAATTTTCATCTGAGATTTCTGAAGGGTTAATCAATCCTTCTAAAATTGAGTCGAATCTCACCGTTATAGCTGTGATAGGCGAACAAATGAAAAATGTACCAGGTGTAGCTGGAAAATTGTTTGAAGCTCTTGGCAAAAATGGTATAAATGTAATAGCAATAGCACAAGGTAGCTCCGAATTGAATATCTCATTTGTGATACACGCTTCTGATGAAGCCAAAGCACTCAATGCTATTCATGACGCTTATTTTCTATCTGGCACTAAAACGGTGCATCTATTCATGATTGGTGTAGGCCTGATAGGTAAAACCTTGATCGACCAAATCAATAATCATAAAGACCTGCTCCGCGAACAAAATGGAATTGAATTAAAAATTTGCGGTCTTGCCAATAGTAAAACAATGGCATTTGATGATAAAGGGATAGACACTAAAACTTGGAGTCAAGTACTACAATCTTCTAATGCAGCTTCTGAGCCGCAACGATTTGTTGAGAACATGATAGCGATGAACCTTTCTAATTCAATTTTTATCGACAGTACCGCAGATCAAGTGATTCCAAGCTTATACCCTCAGATTCTTGAAGCTAGTATCACTGTAGCCACGCCAAATAAAATAGGTGCATCATCTGCCTATACTACCTATTCTAACTTAAAGGCATTAGCTAGAAAGCACAATGTACAGTACCTGTTTGAAACCAATGTAGGTGCTGGGTTGCCGGTGATCTCTACATTGCGAAATTTAATCCAAAGTGGTGATAAAATTTTGAATATTGAAGCAGTACTTTCGGGATCTGTCTCGTATATATTCAACAATTTTGATGGGAGTAGACCATTTTCAGACTTGGTATTGGAGGCTAAAGAAAAAGGCTTCACAGAACCCGATCCACGGGAAGATCTCTCTGGGGCAGATGTCAGTAGGAAGATAACGATATTGGCACGCGAAGCTGGATATATCACTGAGATAAAAGATGTAATCATCGACCCAATTTTGCCATCTGACTGTATGGATGCGCCATCAATAGATGATTTTTTCAAAGCGCTCATCCAAGCGGATACTAAATTTAAAGAAAGGTTAGACAAGGCACAGAAAAATGGTTCGAGAATGCGATTTATAGCTTCTGCCACAGCAGAAGGAATCAGCTGTGGTATTAAGGAAGTGGATGCTGCGAGCCCATTTTATAACCTTGCTGGAAGTGACAATATGATTGTTTTTACGACAGAAAGATATAAGAACAGACCGTTGGTCATACGAGGTCCCGGAGCTGGTGCTGAAGTCACTGCCGCGGGTATATTTGCAGAAATAATAAATGCCAGTCACGGATGAGTAAATCAGGGATAAAAGTTTTTGCTCCGGCTACTGTAGCCAATGTCGCTGTAGGTTTTGATATTCTAGGATTTGCGCTAGAAAAACCAGGCGATGAGATTATAGTGCGAGAAGGCAAGGAAAAAGGATTGGTCATTAATGATATCAGAGGGGCTCAAGGCAGACTTCCATATGAAGTCCATAAAAACACAGCTGGTTATGCCGCCTATAAATTTTTGCAGTTTTTGGGTGAGGCAGATCGGCCGATAGAAATGGAAATTCATAAGAAAATGCCATTTGGAAGTGGACTTGGATCTTCTGCAGCTAGTGCCGTAGGTGGTGTCTTTGCAGTAAATGAATTGTTGCGCGCTGGTTTAAGCAAAAACGAGTTACTTCAGTTTGCTGTTGATGGTGAGCAATTGGCATCTGGTGCTAGACATGCTGACAATGTTGCGCCATCGCTCTTGGGTGGTATGGTGCTCATCAGAGATAATGACACCATCGATGTCAAAAAACTTTATATCCCTCATGGATTATGCGCGGTGGTACTATATCCCCACGTGGAAGTACTCACCAAAGAATCGAGAGGTATTTTGTCACCAACTGTAGATTTTAAAACATCTATTCGGCAATCAGGTAATCTTGCATCATTTGTAGCAGCTATGTATACATCAGATTTTGATATGATACGCAGGTCATTGAAAGATTTGGTAGTAGAACCTCAGCGGGCACATTTGATCCCATATTTCTATGAGATGCAAGCCATGGCTATGGAAGTCGGTGCATTGGGATTTAGTATATCTGGAGCTGGTCCGTCCATGTTTGGATTGTGTGATAATACTTCTATTGCAGAGACCATTGCACAGCGTGCTGAAACTTGGTTTGTTGATAAAAAAGTAGGTTTAAATTCCTATATTTCACCAATAAACCAAGAAGGGGCTATATTGTATTGAGTGTAATTGATTAAGGAGAATATTTTCATATAGTCAATACCTATACTATTTAGTATAAAATTGTAATATTTTTGGAATTCAATCAAAGCCTGCCTAAATGACGTATAATCATCAGTATAATAATGTGGAAGTGAGGCATTTGAAAGATGTTTCAGAATTTGAAAAGTTGGATGCGATTTATCAGAAATGTTTTGGCGAACACAGTGTCCCAAGTCAAAGACAGAAAGAATGGTGGCTAAGTGCTAGCAATAATATTTTGGGGTTATTTGTCAATGATTATTTAGTGGGAGGAGCTAGTTTTTGGCACATAAATTCATCTATTTTTGAAAAATTGAAAACTGGCAAATTACGAGAACGAGATCTTACAGTGCATGACTTTGATTTTACTTGTAAAAATTTGTATTATTTTTCTGATTTGGCTATTGAAGAAGAACATAGGAAAAAACAATATTCAAACCTCCTCTTATCTAAGATGTTTGATCAAATTTTAATGTCAGCCATTAATGGCAAAGAAATCCAAATCTTGGCATTTGCCTTTTCAGAAAGTGGCAGTAAAATTCTAAACAGGATGGATTTTGTTAAAATATTGAATGCAGCAGAAACGCTGGACGAGCAAGATTTGTATTTGTTGCAGATACGAGACCGAAATAAAAACTGAAAGTTCAAAAATCCACCAAACTTATTTGGCTTACCTATCACCTGAATCCAGTCACTCCTTGATTATAGTTGTATTTAAGGAATTCTAGTGACGACGAGTTCACTCCAATAAAGAAGGCATAATAACCATTATTTGGGGCCCATGTTGTGGTCAGTTTCCAACAATGCAGATTTCTAGAAAAGGTAAAACTTGGGTACGTCAGTTTTGACCTTATGAAATCATAACCTATACTTCCAATATTAAAATCCCAGTTTTTTGATAGTTTAATATTGCCACTTACATTCATTGCATGAAAGCTGATAGCTGCTGTATCACCAGCACTTTTTGATAAATAACTAAAAATCAATGTGTGAGATATTTGAATAGAATTAAACCAACTTGATAATGATGTTTGTTCCGATGGCTCTTCTTCCTTCTTTGCAAGATCACTATCATTAGAATTTGAATCTTTTTCTTTCTTTTTGAATAAGTTCATTAGACTTCCCAAACTAAAGCTGGTGGTAGTTGTAATGTTGACATTTTTCAATTTCAAAAGTTTTTTAGATTGTGACCACAATGTGGTATTAGTAATTTTATCATTTGAATTGTACACATAAGGGCTGAACATCCCACTAAGGTTTATCCCAGTGATTCCTTTTAATATTTGTGTGTTGCCATTGAAGGTAAGTGGTGACCATTTTAGAGAATCAGCCTGAAAATTATAATTGCCTGAAAAGTTCAGATTATTAAGGATGCGTAGTTTTTTAGCAATGGTATCTGACTTAGCTTTGTATTTCATCTCAAAAACATTAGAGACAGAATATCCAATACTGAGGCTTTTTACTGTTCCATTTAATGATCCAAATGGTCCATTACGAAGAATACTATAAGTGATGGGTGAATTGTATTGATCTCTTGTATCTGTATTTACAGTTTGCTCATAAGCAGTTTTGTTTTCAGGGCTATAGTTCAAAGAAATTGAGGGCTTCATTACATGTCTGAATCCCTTGAAATACCCTTTTGAAAATTTAAGAGTTCCAAATATTTGAGTATTCAAAGAGACTCCTGCAGAAAAAGTCCTAAATGAAGTAAATGCATTATAATAAGATTCTTGAGGAGCTTCGTAACCTATCAAATCTCCGGTAATTGTATCCCTGATCTCTGCAGTGGGATCGAAAGTAAGGTTATATCTTTTTAGTAACCAATATTCATTATAGGTCACATTAGGATTGATGTTAAAATATTTGAGAAGTCGAACACTTGTATTTAGCGATGCATTTTGCCATAATCCTGTCTGCAATTTATCTATTGTATTTTGAGTGAATAAAGTAGAATCCACGGTTTTGACATAATTTCTGAAATCAGCTTTATAAACAAAGGCTATTTTATCACTCCATTTTTCTTCCGTACTATTTGCGCGCTTAAAAGGATATATCGTATTCATATTCAATTGTGCAGAAGGCAAAGTGATCTCTAGATCATGAGTTATAATATTCTGTCTATGATTTAGACCCATATTGAAGCTAAAAGGTGTCCTCGGCATGGAATGCGAATATGTAAATGCGGATGTGTATTCGGTTTTGGTTTGGGATTTAGAATCACTATAATTATTCTGAAAATGGTTTCCACTACTGATATTTATTGAACCACCCAACTTTCTATAAGGATGCGCTTTGGCTCCTTGATTGAGTACCACATTGATGGAAAAAGACTTAGAACTGGTGCGCTTTCCCGTTTCAGCATTCTCTGAAATTTGATTACTAAACTCTAAAGTTGATTGCCCAGTGAAGGCATAAAGTTTGTTATAATTTGCAGATAGTCTAGAAAGAAAATACCCTCTAGTACTGAAATCTACAGTAATATTTGCGTCTAAGTTGTTATTGATAGGATGATAATAACCCAACTTCCTTATCACAAATCCTAATCTCTCTTGATAATCGAAAGTAGGAAATATCAGACCTGAACTCCTTCCTTTGGCCAACGGGAAAAATCCAAACGGCAAAAAGATAGGGGTTGGAACACCCGCAATCTCTAATTGTGCGACACTCATGACCGCTAGTTTATTGGGGACAAATTTAAGTTTATTTGTCCTGATTCCGAAGTGTGGAGGATCGTGATTGCAAGTAGTCACAACTACGTCTTCATTATAAAATTTGTCATCTTCTATTACAACCCCAGTTGAGTCTAATGTGGCTCCTATAAATTTAGACTTTTCACCAAGAAGGTAAAATTCATCTTCTTTTGTCACAGCATGCTTGACTAGACCTTTTTTTGTTTTAAAGTTATACTTAATTTCATTATATGTAAATTTTCGGTCAGATTCTGTAAAAGTGGGTTTGATGTCGGTCGGTTTAGAATTGGACTTGGGTAACCAAAATCCTTCTATCAGATTTTCCTTAAAATTAATAATAATATAATCTGCAGTCAATTTTATATTTTCATATTCTACTTCTGCATTGCCATAGACATGCTTTTTATTATTGACCAAGTCTACCCAAGAAGAATCCCCAGCATTGATAGTGACTTCGGAATCTAAAGCATTTTTTGAAAGCTTGTATGGTAACAATGTACTATCACTTTCAACACTAAAACTATCAATTTGCATGGAAAAAGGGATGGATACTGCATTAGGGATGGTATCTATGCTTTGTGCAGATATCGAATCCAATTCTTGTCCAATAATACTATTAGAAAAACCTATTATAAATAAAACATATGTATATAAAATTACCTTCAAACAATTTAAATATTATATATTATTTTAATTTATTATATTTGCGCTTTTAAAAGCACAAAAGTACATCAATGGTCTCGAATTTTCCTCAAATAATCAACAATGTATTAAAATGGTGTTTTGGAATAACGCTATTTTTTGCTATATTGCTTCAAGCAAATGGCAAAACACCTGTTAAAATAACCATAAAATCCAACAATGCTACTCAACTTGAATTTATAAACGATGCCATCATAGACAAAAAAGTAAAAAAAATTGTAATCGATGCAGGACATGGTGGTCACGATCCTGGGTGTAAGGGCGATCATGGTGTAGAAAAAGATCTTACCCTAGCGATGGCTTTGAAGACAGCAGATTTGATCAAAAGTAAGTATGCAGATGTAGAAGTACTTTTAACACGCAATACTGATGTATTCATTCCTTTATTCCGAAGAATACAATATGCCAATGAAGAAAATGCAGATCTTTTCATAAGTATCCATTGCAATTTTATTTCTAATGCCAATACAAAAGGCACAGAAACCTTTGTGATGGGATTGCATAGAGCGGATGAAAACCTTGATGTTGCTAAAAGAGAAAATGCATCCATCTTATTAGAATCAAATTTTGAGAAAAATTATGATGGATACAATCCAAATTCTCCCGAAGGGCATATTATGATGTCTATGTACCAAAATGCCTACTTGGATAAAAGCATAGCATTCGCAGCTGATGTTGAGAATAATTTCAAAGGCAGGAATGGTTTCAAAAGTAGAGGTGTAAAGCAAGCAGGCTTTGCGGTATTGCGACGAGCTTCGATGCCAGCAGTATTAATAGAGGCAGGATTTCTTAGTAATGATGAGGAAGAAAAATATTTGATTTCTGAAGAAGGTCAAAATGATGTTGCTAGGGCTATTTTAAGTGCATTCGATACGTTTTATAACAGTACTTTGAAGCAATCTGATATCATCTCAAAAGCACAAATATCTCAACAAGTAGAAGAAAATATAAGTGTTTGGGGTGTACAAATTGCAGCAGTAAAAGAACAAAATTCAACTATTGAATCTCCCCTTTTGAATAAATTTGGAAATCTTAATGTGATACAATCAGGAGATTACTACAAGTATGTCATGGGATATTATAAAACCAAAGAAGAAGCAGCATCAGTAAAAGCTCAATTAACAAAAATGGGGTACAAAGGCACATTTATCGTTTCGAAGGACAAATTATAGACATCCATTCACCATCTAAAAACATTTTGTTTGAAGTCATGTTAATAACCATTATTTTTACATGACGAAGTCCAACAAATTATGACTAGAGAATTAAAAATTGGTCTTTTGACCGTATTGTCGCTAGTAGTCGCCATCTGGGGATATACATTCCTCAAAGGTAAAAATCTTTTATCCTCAGATACACAGATTAAAACTACATTTGGAGACGTCACAGGATTGGAAGTGTCTTCTCCAGTTTTGGTCAATGGATATAAAATAGGAAGCGTCACATCTATAAAAATGAATCATGAGAATGTCAAATTGATGGATGTGTTTTTTTTAGTCAATAATGATTTCAAAATACCTAAAAATGCGATTGTAAATCTTAAAAGTACAGGAATCATTGATGGCAAAGGATTATTTATTTCTTTTGATAAGCCTTGTTCAGGAGCTGATTGTGTAGAAAGCGGAGATGTTTTGGAAGGCAGAGTAGTAGGTTTTATTGAAGGTATGATTGGTGACAAAGAGATAGAAGAGTATAGCTCAGACCTCACAAAATCAGCAAAAGAACTATTCAAAACATTAGGTAAAGAAGGAGAAGAAGGTGCCATTCATGCTACTGTGAGGAATATTGAACATACATCATTAAACGCCAATAAACTTACTGAACAGGTCAATACAATATTGTTGCAAAATAGCACTGACCTCAGAAAAATTATGGGCAACATGAATAGTCTTACTTCGGCATTGGCAAAAAGTAATCAAAATATTGAATCCATGATTGCCAACTTGAATAAAGTAACTACGGATTTGGCGCAATCAAATCTTAAAGAAACAGTGGAAAAAACCAATGCAACTTTAGGTGGTTCAAAAATAGCAGTGGATGAGCTTACAAAAACCTTAACCAATGCCAACACTACTTTAAATGAATTGAATCAGGTATTGGCAAAAGCTAGTTCTGGTAATGGCACCATTGCTAAACTATTGAATGACAAAAATTTGTATACCAATATCGAGTTGACAACAAGAAATCTCAACTTTTTATTACAAGATTTACGTCTTAACCCAAAACGATATGCACATTTCTCTCTTTTTGGCAAAAAACAAAAAGAATTCACCACGCCTGAAAATGATCCATTGAATCAAAAAATTGAAGAAAAGTAGGCACTTTATGACAATGCGTCATTTTTATTTTTCAATATATTTGTTTATCTTAATAGCTCTTTTTACAATAGCGAGTTGTAGCACTCGCAATAAAAGTAATTCAGCGCAACCAGTCTATTTCAACAATACTAAAAAGGACTTTTATTCTGATATAGTAATCAATTATAGATTGGACAAAAAGGCAATTCAAGACACCTTCAATAATGCCATAAGAGATGCCTTGAGTGGTGATTTTAGCATTCCGCAATACGATGTTAAAATGATTCTTTCAAAACCATCTGATGCAACGATAGAAATTTCTGGGAAAAATATTCTCATTAATACACCTATAGGAATCGAGGTAGAAAAGAAAACTTTTTTGAGTACACTGAAGGCAAAAGGTGTTCTAGAGATGAACTTTATTACTTCTTTTGATATTGATTCCATGTGGCGTATGGACACCAAGACAAGTCTTTCTCACCACAGATGGGTAGAAAAACCCAAACTTTCTATTGGAGGTATCCATATACCCATAGAGTCCATCTCAAATCTTGTGATAGAAAAAACAAAAACACAAATAGAGCAAAGTATTGATGCTTCTGTTGCTGATAATTTTTCATTACAGCAGAAAATGAAAGAAATATCTGACATGTTGGCTTCACCATTTTCACTGCCGCCACCATTACTAGCTTACATCCACATCAAACCTGAAAGAATCTACCTGAATAATTTACGAAATCAAAGATTTACTTCCGTAGGAAAAATTGGGGTAAGAACAATGAATACTATGACTTCTTATCCACCTCCAGCAAACAATATAAGTGTTCATACCCCACCATTGGTATGGTCAGAAAACATGTCAGATAGTTCTACCATAAAGCTAGCTGCTGAAATAAATATGATGGATGTCAATACATCGCTAAGAGAAAACTTAAATAATAGGACTTTCACGGCAGAAGGGAAAACCATCACTGTCAATAACGTAATGACCAATTGTGATTATGAGCATATCAGAGTCGTTATGGATGTAAATGGATCTATTAACGGCACTTTATCTATAAAAGCAAAGCCAAACTATGATCTGCATTCTAATTCATTCTCATTGAAAATTGCAGATATTGAGCTGCGCACCAAAAATATATTGCACAAAACTGCAGCATGGCTTGCTGAAGGAAAAATTAAACGTGAATTAGAGGCACAGTTGACATTTCCGATGGATTCCTACATAGATCAAGCACAGAGTACTATAGATCAAATGGTCAATGACATCAAGACAAAATCCGACATGGAGCTGAAGGTAGCCCTAGGTAAATCGGGAATAGAAACCTTTGAACTGAAACCTGGTAAAATGGAAGCTATTATATTCAGTAATATATATTTGGATGTCTACATCAAAGATTTTCGGTCGTTTTCGAAATTTTAAACTCCTACATGTATATAAATTCCATCTTTATATAATACAACATCACAAAAGCTCTCTAAGGATAATAAACTTCTTCATCTTCTTACCATCTCTCTCAATAGTAAGTGTAACTTTTTTACCTATATCATCACTTAATTTCCTACTGATATACTTTAATGAAAGTACTCTGAAATTCCAGAACCCCACTTTCTTAATCACATCACCGGGTCTGATGTCTGCTTCATCTGCTGGTGAATTTTCCAAAACATACTTGACATAATATTGATTCAAATCTGGGCCAAAACTAAAAATCGTGATCCCACTACGGTCAAACTCAAAATTCTTGTTATAGTCTTTATTGGGCTTAATGTATATCGTTTCATTCAAGAAGTCTATATAAAAATCCAGTCTAGAAAGCACCTGATTTCCAATGATTCCATTTCTTACTATTTTTTTGTGTATTATGAGAGTTGAGTCAAGAGCTTGAAAATGGGTGATTAAATTTGAAAACTGAAGCCCTGCAAATTCCAATTTTCTGATCTTTCCTGAAAAACCCTCTACATCTCCTGAAATGCCTTTTCCTATACTTCCCTTGACCACTTTTTCTGGCAAGGTCAATGTTGTGTCAGTGTTATTATGAAGCATTGCAGTCATACCTGCACCCGTATCTAACAAAAGTGTGGAAGTAGACATCTTCTCCCCTGAAACCAATACATTTGCCCTAATATAGGGCTTATTATCGACTATTTTTATTGGAAACTTAACATGATTTTTCAATGACTCAGGCCTGAATCGAGAAGGATCATATAATGTTACGAGATTTTTCTTATAATCAATTTGTAAAATCAAAGATTTGAATAATTCCATACCAATTATTCCTGTAACTTCTGTTCCTAAATATTGAGAAAAATCAAAAGAATTTTCTTCAAGGATTATCATATTAGATGGGACAGTAGATGTATTGGCCAAAGATATTTTTACGCCATTAGTGACATTCGCAAATACATCAGAGCGTAGGTCTGCCCCTTGAACTCTAATTTTTTTATGTGTAGGTAATTGGAGAATATTGATGACTGGACTTGGAAATAGGATGGTATGTTCAGCACCTGTATCCAATATCATTTTTTGATATAATTTGTTTTGGATAACAACATCCACAACAATAAATCCATTGATATCTGTGAATGGTATGGAAAGTTTTTCTTTATCTCCAAGCAGTGTTTCTTGCATTCCAAAAGCGCTCATAGCATATAATACTATGAATGTCAAGACATTGAGATTTTTAAAGTATAAACGAATATTTAGTTTCATTATAACAAGGGCTTAAGCCAATGACAAATATAACCCTTTTTAATAGTTTTCCATATTTTAAAAATAACTCTTATTCCGAAGTGGGATTTGACACAATTTCGGAGTTCAAAATTTATTCCTAATGAACACCTATCACGGGTTCAGTTAGTAAATACGCTACAAAATCATGCCTTTATTAATCTATAGTACTAATTATCAAAAGTGATAAACTTCATAACTTATTAACTCATCGAAATCTGTATATTCACGTACTTCGGTAAGCCTCTCATTACGGTAATTTTTTAATAAATATCCTAATTCAGTGTACTCTTTCGTAATATTACCATTC
Source organism: Saprospiraceae bacterium (assembly GCA_041392785.1). Taxonomy (GTDB): domain Bacteria; phylum Bacteroidota; class Bacteroidia; order Chitinophagales; family Saprospiraceae; genus OLB9. The sequence continues at coordinate 57,288 of JAWKLK010000005.1, read as the reverse complement.
TTATCAAATTCATTTATTTTTTTCTCATTCTCGTCCTTCTTAATAGATTTGACTTTTTGCATATCAGTGTATTCATATACAATAGTAGATATGATATCTCCGGACTCAAAATCATTCTGATTCAAAATATTAAAATTTTTGTCGAAGACAATCTTGGACACCAATTCCATTTTGTCCGCTACTTCTTGATTTTCTTCATAAACATCCTCTTGTATGGTTCCATCTTTACCAAACGTAACATCACTGTATTTTTTAGGTATCTTTCCGAAGGCGCCGAGCGCATTCATTACTTCATCATCTGTAGCATTTGATCCCAATTCATCTCTTGCCATATCTATCAATTCTTGCGGAATTTCCATCTTGAAATGATATTTGTACCCATCAGTAATGGGTTCTCGGTCTATTTTCATTTTTGCCATCATATCTATTTCTGCGCTAATAGGTAGCTCAGAGGTGTCATCATAAACGGCATTCATGACGGTTTTGCCATTTTCGATAGTATTTTTAAACAATTGAATTTTTGTTATTCTATTTTTATTGTCATATGAATACACCATTTTTTCATTCATAAGATCCATCACTTCATCACTTGTTCCATTTAACAATGTTTCGGCCCTTACAATGTTAGAATTTGCATCAAATTCAAAGATTTGCGTTGTAGCAAAATCAGATGTAGTCGATGTTTCTAAAGTCTTCAATACATTACCATTCCATTCGAAGTTTTTTGTTCCTGTAAGCATCAATTTTACTTGCTCCCCATTGATATCTAAGATAGAATCTACTTTTTCTTCCTCATCATAGGCCAATCTATATGATTTAGTAGTATAGTTGTACGGCATAAAATTGGATGAGTTTGAAGCACTAAAAGATGACATCATCTCTACAATTGATCTTTGTCCGGATGATATCTGAGAAAAGAAACAAATAATGCTGATGAAAAGGAAATTCAAATTTTTCATAAAGTTTTTATGTCTGTTTGAGAGTTAAAATAAGATAATTGCAAAGTTAATCTAATTTTCTTTTAATGAGTTAAATAAATTTCAATGTTTTACTAACTTTGAATAAAAGACTCTTTCTTTCTTAGCATCTATTTTCACAATATATATCCCTGAAGGAAGATCGCCTACAAATATACCAGTATGTACATCTGGATATGTGTGCAATAATTGGCCCTCCATATTAAAAATTTGAATAGAAAGTACTTCATCCCAATTTATGCCACTTATAAAGGCAAATTGTGACGTTGGGTTTGGTGAAAGTAAAATTTTGATATCGTCATCATCTATTCCGGAATGTATAGCCTGACCAGTGATAGATAAATTGTTAAAAGTAATTCTATTTCCCAAATCCGCAGTAGGATTATTGGTTATAAAATCCATGCGAATGGAGGCATTTTCTTGGTTGTTTATCGCATCTTGATTTGAAAAATCTACTGTATGCAGAGTAAATTCTGACGATACCATTAAGCTTGGAGAAATCGCTTTCCATTCACCATTAATATTCAATGAAATACTTATGGCTTCTACTGCATCTTCATCTTTTGCCGCGAAGGAAAATTTTATATTTTCATATCCAAGAGAAGAAAAATTAATCTGAATTCGGTTCTCAAGATCAGCTTTAAATGGTTGCTTTATTTGAATCCCACGCATATCATCAGCAGAATAGGGTAAATTATGATTTCCTTCAGATGAATAGTTTATTTCTGTTGGTGCATTGCGTCGCTCCATGGAAGCTTTTCTAAAAAGTACATGACCGTCATCAAAAGGATAGCCATTCAGTGATGACGTATACAGAAGGTCGGCTTGTGATATTGTAAAAGAAGGTGTGATGGCTGTAAGAGGCTCGTCATTAGGGATATCAGTATTAAAATACCAAAAATGCATCAATTGTTGGGCATTAGATATTACAAAATGTGCTGTGAGTGTGCTATTGGCATTCAACTGAATAGTAATTTTGGGATCCGTGCCCGAGTGAATACCAGACCAATGACTGAAGGTAAATCCTGGTAAAGATATAGCTTCGATTTGGATAGGTACACTAGAAAAGTATTTGCCTGTCCATGGATACGGTTGATCGGATACTCCCATGGTGCTTGAATGGATATCTATTGTATTTATTTTGATATATCCATGCTCAGGTGCTGTGACATCTACGGTAATTGTATACAGATTATTGGTATTCAATGTGGACTGTATGTGATCAAACTGAGCGGCAGGACGCAATGATGCAAAAGATGTCAATGCTTCTACATTATCCATCCATACATCGATATTTTCAGGTCTTCTCCATCTAGCAGCGTGTTCTGATATTTCTGGTTTTAGTACTGTGGCAAAAGAATCAATGTATGCTTGCACATTTTCTACACTAAATCTTGTATTCAGCAAATCACAAAATCTGTTTACAAAATGGTGCTTGAATTCCTGATTGGCTATTAACTTCCTCAAAATTAGAGTTGACCACGAGGGGTTTGGCCATGAAGGCCCATTACTAGCCAAGGCCATACTTAATGTATTGTGATTTGGACCATCGGAAAGTCCAGGAACGTATTGAAATGGTAAATTAAAACCAAAATCGGTATCCAAGATCATCCATCTCCATCTACCATCTTTCATTCCTGCATCAGGATTAAAATCCTGCATATATCGCCAGTACAGTGTATTATTGCCCGGCCAATCTGTATTTTTTACAAAAATATTTGTGATTTGAAAATCTGTAAAACTTTCCAAATCAATCATATTCATGACTTGGCCGAAGTTTACAGGATTAGACATATCATTCTTCAGGATAAAATCATACATTGCTTTATAATGCGTAAGTCCAGCTGAATTACCCCATCTGAAATTACTTCTATCACTGCCTATGCATATATCTTCACTGCCAAAACCATATTTCCCTTCTAAATAATGATCGTTGTACTTATCCCTAATATTATGAATACCCCAATATTCGCCATTTATAAAGGTAATAACAGGTCTATAATATTGTGTTTCGACGTGTAATCCTTTGGCTAAAGATTGAAAAAGTGCATCTCTAAATACAGCAAAATCCCAATCATTACCTGAATTTCTAAGTATAAATTGTTTGTAGTTATCTGTGGTTTTATCTGGAAAAAGTCTGTAGTCAAGCCAACTCTTACCTATATGATCCTTGTACATTACTCTTATGGATTTCCTTGGCCTGCTTCGAGTAGTGTTGCCATTAAGTTGGATAGCAATTTTATCTTTGAAAGCTAATGTGCCATCTTGTTCGAAGAAAGTAATATGTGCCGGTTTCTCCCAGTCTTCAAAGAAATTTTCATGGTTTCCTTCAACATAAATACCTGATTCGGGATCAAATAGATTGTCAGGATCAGTATTGAGTGAAATCACAGGCAATGTAAACTGATCACTACCTTGATCATTGATTTTGTAGGTGAAAGTACTTATTGGACCTGGCGGTGCATCAGGGTGAAAAGGTCGTACTTTTATCGAATGAATTTTACTTACCTCACCTAAAGGGGGCTGCCACCCTTCATAGAGGGGAGGACCTGTATTTGGGTCATTGTTGGTAGGAATGAGTGAAATAATATTGGGTACACCTTTTCTATCGGTCAAATTAAGTGGCGATTCATATACTTTTGCATTTATATCTGGATCAGACCCATCAGTGGTATATCTGATTGTTGCGCCATTGTCCAATGACGTAAAACTAAGTTCTATAGGTACTGTATAATATCCATCTACCATAGATGGAATAATAGGTTTTAATAGAAAATCATACCCATTTGTACTGTTTTTAGCCCCTGGTGTCGGATAATTAAAATATTTCCACAAAGGTTGACCATCCATATACCTTCCGTAAGAAATGCCAGCATCTTGAGGCACTATAGGCAATGAATCCACCAAATTTCCCATAGGATTAAAAAGATAAACACTTTCCTTCTCGTAGTTGAGTTTAAAATTAGTGTGGACTGGCATGGAAATTCTGTCTTTTCCTGAAAGCCAAATTATGAGATACTGGCCAGGGAAAAGTGTCATAGATGAAAAAACCCATTTACCAACATCTTTTTTATCATCAGAAAGTGAGTAGCCATTTAATGCAATTGGGTCAGTTGTAGGATTGTATATTTCCAACCAATCTTCATAGTCGTCATCGGTGTCTTGAAAAAGGCTATTTGTAGCCATGAACTCATTTATTACTAAGTAGTCTGTAGAAGTCATATTCATATTTCCAAAGTCCAAATTTAGGGAAATATCCGAAGTCGACACTTCCAAACTTCTATTTGATCCACCATCCCATTCTCCATAATCCCATGAAGGTATATCATTTCTCACAATAAAAAATTTAAAAGCGTACTGAGAAGAAATAACATTTTGTATGGTTAATGCATACACATTATTACCATCTGGATCAGTCAGTTTAAGTAGATGATCCGTACCTGGCATTGGCCATACCGCACTTGATCCGAATCCATGGCTTAGGTCTATTACACTTCCTGACATATAGACAGCATCAATCGATGGATCAAAATCTATCACTTGGGTCATGTCTAAATTGACCATCACAGTGACCTGAGACTCAATTTGAGTTTGAAAAAAGAAGCTGACGAGCAGCATAAATTGAAGTCTCATTGGCCTGCTATTATATATTATTTGATCTAACATATCATTATAAATTCCGTTTTTATTGATTTTTTCATAAACTTCCACAATTTTATAAAAAATACTTTGAGCCTCATTGTCAAGCCAAACTAATACACAAAACTAATGTAAATGGAATTAACAAGTGAAAACTAATTTTGCAGAAGCAAACATAAGTTATTTTCCTTTACTTTTCAGAAAGATAATATCATAATTCAGAAAAATAGAACCCAGTACTGGATTCAATATAAACTGCCGATGAATGTTGCACCAGCATGATTGATCAACATTCCTTCTCCCGCGATTCTGTTTCCAAATACTTGGATATTGCCATAATTGTGCAAGGTTGCTCCACCAGCATTCCATATACCTTGGTCACTGACATTTGCAGGCACTGATGGTGTAGGTAAGTTAATAAACCCAATATCTGGTGGCAAATTTCGATTGAAAAATGTCCCAGTGTTGAAAATAACCCATTGCGGCAGGTTGAATCCATTTTGTATATCCACAGATCCATAATTGTTAAATACCGCAGAATTGAAGACGAAGTATCCTTGAACATTGATGCCTCCCCACAAGCCCCTGAATGTAAAGTTTCCATTATTGCTTATTGCTCTATTCCCAATGCCAATGCTGGTTACATATAATGGGCCAAAACAATTTACAATGCCAGAATTGTTGTTTTGAAATGCGTTTTGTCCAATGTTATTAAAACTCAAAATACTGGGAATGCCCACGGAAGTATTCACCGTATTATAATTGTCTATTCCATGTCCTAAGGTGTTAGATATAGTGATGTTTGAATTTGGTGCTATATTTACAGTACCGCTATTAATTATACCCGCTGATGCGCTCCCTGAAACCGTAACATTAGCCCCATTGATGTTTAGGGTTGCTCCTGATAAAACCGTAATTGATCTGCACTCTATAGGTACGCCAACATTTGCATTGACGGTAAGTCCAGAGGGAATGACGACATTGAAGCATGCTTGTGGGATGGTAGGAGGCATCCAATTTGCAGGATTGCTCCAAAGCGAATTCATTCCTCCATTAGTGAAAGTAGATGTACCCATAGGGATACCTTCATCAACCAAGCCATTACAGTTATTATCGAGATTGTCACACAATTCTGAAGCTCCAGGATGAATCTGGAAATCATTATCATTACAGTCAATATTATTACTTACATAACCTGCTGGTGCAGCGCAGTTTATCAATGTTATTGCTGGATTGCCAAAACCATCAAAATCACTGTCTTGATACCAAGTGGATGGTGGAGAAAGTGCTCCGTTTGTGATGCCGTCGCAGTTATAATCTTTATCATTACAATTTTCTGGAGCACCTGGATAAACTTGAGCATCATTGTCATTGCAATCTGGAATGTTTTGTGTGTACCCAATTAAAAAATTACCACAATAACTTGTTGTTAAGGCAGTATTTCCCCATCCGTCGCCATCCACATCCGCATACCAAATATCTGACTTGATTGGGTATTGAAAACGTATAGGTACAACTAAGGGCGCGCATCCAGTTTTTTGTATCTGAATATATAAAATGTCCAAATTGACGCATGCAATGTTGGGTGTAAATTCATCCAAAACCCAGTTGTAGTTGCCAGCGGATGTGGTCAAAGCTGCGTCTGCAAAAATTCCTACTGTTGGACCGTTGGTGATGTTTATTTTTAAACCTGATATGAATGAGGCTATTGTAATATTGCTACATTGGGTGCCCATAATGCGTTGCACAAATAAACCTTGGTTTTCTGCTGGTGGTAGGATGACCGGAAAAGCACAATTTATCATAATGCCCTCGTTCGAGAAAGTGCCAATTTGCGTCAAAGAAACAGAAGAAGTATTTGTTGGGTCGAAAGTGATTGTTCCTTGATTGGTAGTAGTACCTTGGTTGTATAATGACAGAAGATTGACCGATTTGCACGATTCTATATTTAGTACTCCACCTGTTAAGTTCCGAAAATTGCTAGTGCATGTAAAGGTTGTGGATGCATCATTGAGATTGAAATTGCTCACATTCTCTATTCCAGCTTGATAAACAGATTCCGTTGCGTGTAGATAGGAAGTACCTGAAATGGTGGTTGTACCTTCATTGCGTATAGGATGTCTGTGTGATGTGATGCTTAAGGTGCCAGAGGAAGTAAAAGTCGCAGTAGGGAGTACTTGGATACCATAATATGCTCCTGCTTGTGGATTGGACATTATAATAGCACCAAGATTGCTAAAATTATCCAATATTTCTATCGGAGATGTATAGTCGTAAGTGATGGGATGTACACTATTATTATAATTATTGATGGTCATTACACCTGTAGCACTATTTGTGGTATTTTTGAAAAAATTATATGTATTGGAATTGAAATTTCCATTGTTAGTAAACTGCGCGGCATTGGTAAAAGACATCTGAATTCCTAAATAACCGTTTAAGGTCATACTATTATTATTAATCACTTGTGTGTGGTGCTCAAATATGATTCCAAGATCACTAGTATTTATGGTACCATTATTGGTCAATAATGTGTAGCATGGATAAGAAGGATCGCAGTATTCATACATATTTATTGCACCCGAATTGATAGTGCCATAATTGGTGCAGTCGGCATTCCATACTTGACCAGAAGGGTCTGAAACAGAGATAAATACCAGATCTTCAGCATTTATGATTACTCCTGGCTGAACCGATAAATCAGAACCGTTAATTAACCTGAATTGATGCAAGACATTGATTTGGGCTCCGCCTGAGACTTCTATACTTGCATAAGCATGGATGTTGTCAACATTTACACTAATATTGATCTGAACAGTAATGGTGCTATATATATGTGGTATTTCGGCATTATCCCCTTCAATAGGCAAGCAGTTGCAATCCCAGTTATTGGCATCCGACCAGTTGATACCATCACCTTCGCCATCCCAAATAACATTTGCTCCATGCACCGACATGAATGGTAGAATAGACATGTAAAATAATACTAGATGTTTCATATTACTGATATTTATAGGGTGCTTAAATATTAGCAAAATTATGCCTGTTTTCAGTACCAAAAGAATTTGGCGTGTCACATGATGATGTGATTTTGAATGAAAAATGACGAATTAGTACACACAAACAGATTGATCCATGCCTTGCTGGTGAAATGATTAACTACGGTGTAATCGTTTTTTTTTAAATACATCTGGAATAATTTACGAAGCTCAAAGACTCATTTCACATGCCAATCTATCCAGGCATCTATTTGCTCTACTGTAGAGGGTTTTAGTACAATTTCCAAATTGTTTTTCAAAAGATAAAATGATGGCGTACCGAAGATGTGATAATCTTTCACTGGCTGGCTTTCCCATTTTTTATAATCGCAAGTAGCCGTAAAAGGTAAAGGTGCAGCAAAGGTGGTAAATTCACCCATATTCTCATCCAGAGAGACAAGAACGACCTCTATACCTTTTGCCCGCCACTTAGTGTAATGATGGGCCAGTTTGGGCATCACTTCTTGACAGTGGTTACACCAGTTGGCAGCAAAGACGACTACTTTGTAAGCTGCGTCGATGGCACTTAATGAACCAGCCTGGATATGTTCGGGAAAATAGCTATGTGCTCCAAAAGTGATATCTGGTGCCTTGTTTCCAATTTTGAGCTTGCGATAGCCTTCCAACTTATTGGCCAGTTTAATGTCCACTGTACAGCTTCTGTCTTCCAAGACCTTAAGTGACAGGTACTCTGCAACGGGAAACATACTCCGCTGCTCCAGAAGACCAAAAAGATAATCGGTGATGTCGTTGTATTTTCTCTCGTCCATCTTTAGTTGAGAAAGGATGATGTCTATGGAACGAATGAGAAGAGCATGTACTGAATCTAAGGGACTCATACTGTTCTCTATAAACCATACATGACTATCAATGGCATCACTCAGCAAGCCACTTTTGTACAGTCGCGAGTCGGAGTAATCAATGGAGCGAAGGGCTTTCAAGGTAGCGGGTATCTCTTCAGGGCGATGCTGAGCCACAGCTGATACGGAGCTTAGTAGTTTGCGAGTGGGCAAAAACCAACTGACATAACTGTCCTTTGGTAACTTATTTATAAATGCTACATCTTCTGCATGAATGCGTTGTTTTTCTGCTTGTATGGCCTTTTTGGGTGTCTTTTGCCCTGCAAATAAAGAGTCTATCGTGTATGTCTTGTCCAGATAAGCCCAAGCACCGAGTACTTGCTCACGTTTAGGATGTTCTGCGGCATATTGCGCAAACCATTGATTTTCTTGCCCTGTGATGATCCGGATGGTTTCTGCGGCACTCAATGCTTCACCCTTTATTTCTATATCTTCTCCGCTTAGGATAACTATAAGTGGTTTGTTGTCGGCAGACATTAGATAACCTACTCCATAATCTGCTTTTTCGTAATTTAACTTAAAATTGCCCAGACTATCGGACGTTGTGGTAGATATCTGATAAGTTTTCAAACCGTTGAAGCCCTCGAGCTTGATGGATTGATTGGGGAGTACCGAAAGCTTGCCTCTGATAGTTTGGGCACTTACAATGGTGTAGTAAATGGTGAACGTCAAGAAGAATATTGCTCTGTACATGATTTAATAGGTTAGTTAAAAGTTTTTAAAGTTGAAAACTTTAGTACCTTTAGTGTTTTCCAATAACTTCTAGGATGCCTGTATCACTTAATGCATGAAGTAATTTTATATCATCCAAATAATAATCCCTGAACAATATTACGTCTTAGATTGCCTGTTTTTAAAATTACGATATTTGGTGGATATCCATAAATTGTAGAAAAATTTAAAATCTTCATCGTTGGTTATAATAATAAATTGGTTGGCTTTTGCAAAATTCCAAATTTCAATGTCTTGTGCTGGAACCTTTAAATCACAATTATCGACATGAATGCATTTTTCAACATAAGACTCAATGTTCTTCACAATACGCCATGAAATATTAGCATCTAGTAATAGCTTCATATGGTCAAAAGTTGCAATGAAGGTTCTCTCTGGGATGCAAAGCTTAATGCGTGTGTATAACAAATTGCACTAAGCAGCGGCATTAACAAATTTTTCTAGAATGCCCCACGCATTGCTCTTGTATAAACACCTCAGGTTGGCTATAGCGTTAGCACCTTTTATACTCCATTTTTGACCAGAGAGTTTCATTCGTGTTTGTAATACACTCCTATGTGCTGCCTCTATTGGGCCTGATCCTATTAATAATCCTCTGTCCCTGTACGTTTTATAGAACATCCTTTCTTCATGTTCCTCATAATAATGAAGGGTTTTTTCTTTTATTTCTCTTGCATCTTCGCTTTTACACCTGAGCCTTTTTATATTTTCTATCACCTGATGTACCTTATCTTCCATCAAAAGTTTACATTGTATGTCAATCCAATTTTGCATCTCTTGTTCTTTTAAAAACAACTTTATTAAGATTACTAATTTCTCTTTAGCATGAAAAAAGTCAAGAATTTGCGTCGCCCCTGGATAATTATCTTCAGCCCACTTCCATATCCATTTCGCCCCGTCTCCTATTATTACCTTTTTCTTATAATCGCATAAATGCCTTTCTAATTTTGGTAAAAACACTTCTACTCCGCCCATGTGACTTACATACACCGAATTTTTAATTTCTGACCTTGTATTACTTACTTCCAATATGTTATTGTCTGTAAATATCCTAGCAAGTTTTGTCTCTTTCCATTTTTCGTCTCGCGTCAGAAGCATACTCCCATCGGTCATCACATACACTGCTTCATCTTTTTTTACACCGTCAAGCTTCGGTATACAACGCTCTATATTTCGCTCTATGGCAGGGTCGAGTTGTGATCCGTAATACTCACTTACTCTTTGTATCTGCATACCACTTATGTTAAGCCCTACAAGCTTTTCAAGCAATTCACTCGCCTCGTCAAAAACTTTACTTTGTCCCAATAAACAAAGTAAGACTTGTAAACATCGCGTTATGGCAAACTTCTTAGTACCAAAGCACAAAACGTGATCCTTCCTAATCTCCAATTTCCCAAAATACGTGTTTACTTTTTTTTTGAGTTCCGACTCTTTGGTATTTTACCCTGTGATTGTACAAGCAACGTTCTAGCGAAACTCCTACTCATTTCTATGAGCCTTAACTCATACTCAATGGGGCATTTAATTCCAGATTCTTGATCTAAAAATGTACTAACCTCGGTTCTAACATTTCTCAGGATGGATTCTAAAATTTGATCTTTAGTGTCCACCTTTTCGTTTTTTAATGATTAATAATACTCAGGTGACGCAAATTTAATGCTCTTTTTGTTTTTGTGCAATTTGTTATACACACGCTTAATGCAGCTAAAATATGATCTTTAGTAATTTGTGGATAATCATCAGAGATTTCATCATAAGTCATGCCAGATGCCAACCAAGATAAGATATCTTCTACCGAAATCCTTGTTTGTTTAATACACGGTTTCCCAAATCTTATTTCAGGGTCTATAGAAATATATTTGTTTATCATACCCATCCTTGAGACTTTTATAGTACAAAAGTAAGTAAATTTTTACAATTTTAATACGCACTTTGTAAAGTTGAAATTCAGAAAGTTTAAATGGGTTGCGACTTCAAAATGCAATTATCCTTAAGGCAACGCACTGAGTTTCCGTTCGCCCGATTGTTGGTGTTCATGTTGGCATTGTTGCTATTGAAGTTGCCCTGCTGGACAGGTAGTTAAAGTGTCACCCTTCCACTCCGCTAAAGCTGCGTGCGCTCATCAAAGTGGCCACCCATCCGCTTTGCGGTTTCGTCACTCAAAGGTCACACAGACCTTTACTTTTGCTATGCAAAAGATCGTTCATCAATCCTTAATACAACGAACAGAATTTCCGTCTGCTCGAATGTTGGAGGACCAGTAGGCAGAGGTGCTAACGAAGTAGAGGAAGCCGGCATTTGTGAAACTCACCGTACTGCTCCAATAGCGGCCGTTTGTATCGACATTGTAGAGCGAACCATCGAAAAAGTTGCGGTAGCCCCCCATGGGCAATTTCAGCGGTGAGGTAAAAGCTCCGGTGGCATTATTAGACGACCAGGTCAGCCTTTCCTGCTCCCACTCTGCCGCTGTTGGTATGCGAAATCCCGAAGGACATGGATTGTTTTCCGCAGCGGTACCTGACCACATATGGGTCTCTACAGAACTCAACCAATTATTGGGACTCGTATTGGTAGTGATAAATAAACCATTATGAGTAAAAAAATTGCTTGCCAGAGTAGCGGTTATACCTGATGTACGTATTTGATGCCCATCGGCATTGCGCCCCCACTGGTATAGGTCTCCATAGCTGGCAGCATCGGTAGGGCTGGTTGCTACCTGTGAAGCACCCAGATTGCGGTCGAGCCATATCTTGCCGGTGACGGGATTGACTACGGTGCCATAGTTGCCGGTATTGCTTGACGTCATCGCTTGCCACGCTCCGTTGATGTACTGATGCAGTCCTTTTGTACTACAGTCTGTACACGATATCATCAAGCCTTCTGCTGGTGCGGCGATGGCATTTCTTTGTGCTAAGGTCATACGGGGTGGTAGAAAACCCGCAGTTGTACTTTGAATATCCAAGATAGAAGATGGGGCGGGTGCGGCTGGGCCGATGCTCATTTTACCGTTTTTTTGCACAAGTAGTGCATTACTTCTGGCATTATCAGCAGTACCATTTCCTATCATAAATAGTGGATCGGTATCTACCCAAGATGTTCTGTTCGAAGTATTAAATCCTCCTTCATTGTATCTGCCTACTGCGGTAGAAGAGAAGGCTACAGCATGTGTCCCTTCTCCCAAAGCAGCTGTATTGACACCAAAGGCACCACCTCCGGATATGCCTGCCGCGTTGGTACCAGTATCACCTACATACCCATTTCCTGTGGCAAAAGAATTCTTACCATGAGCTTGGGCTTCATTGAATGCAGCCGATCGTAGACCTGCAGCCCATGACCTGTTTGCGGCTAAAGAAGCCTCACCGGTAGCATCAGAATCAATTCCAAAAGCAGTAGAAAAGTGACCACTTGCAGTTGTTTCAAATCCAGCAGCAAATGAAACATCGCCTGTTGCTCCTAAAATTGTAGAAGTTAAGGCTGATACAGAAAAATCTACTGCATGATTTCCAATATCTCCGTAATCATTTGGGTCTCTCCCCAAGAGTCTCCAACCAGTATTGCTACCTTCGATTATTTTTTCGAGCTGGCTGGGATCATTTTCTGAAATAGCTGACCAACCACCAATATTTCTACAAATAAACTCTTTAGTTTCTAAGCTATTTATAACTGTAGTACCAAAAGTAGCGGGATAGCCGCATATATTTCTAATCACAACTCTCCGACCATCTATCCAAGGGTCAGGACCTGCAATAGTGACTGGCCCCGTGACATTACCATCTTGCTGCAATTCAATAAATGAGACATTAATAGGGATATTATAATTATTCAAGTAGGGTATGCCGATTACTGATCTGATCCCAAATCCACCTGTGATATCTAATGATAAATTTGGATCAGAGTTACCTATTCCCACTTTTCCCTCATTGCTAATTCTTATTCTATCTATATCGTTAGTTTTTATAGATAGAGCTTGATTGTCTATGGTACCTAAAAAGTTAGTGGATGGATTTGTTCCTGCGTTTCCATTCATTGACCATTCTTTTGAAATTTCATTTATGACTATCCAGCCCAGATCCGAATAAAATAATAAGACAAGTTTACCAGAAGGCACATCTGTTAAACCCGATATAGTAAGGACATTTGGCGTAGTATTTTCAATAACTAAGAAACTCCCTTTATGCCCTGTCGGTGAAAAAATTGAAAAATCTACTCCAGGGGTACCGTAATAAGATACATATCCTTGATTGGCAGGAAATGATGGATAAGCAGATGTTACTTCAACTCCAATAGGATGCAGTCTTAATCTACCAATAATATCCAAAGCGGTTTGAGGTGTAGGATTGTTGATACCCACATTTTGCCCAATAGCATTTGCTAAAAACAACACCATCATGAAAAGTGTAAAAAAGTGTTTCATTGTATTAATAAATTTAAGTGGATTATGAATTTTTATGAACCTAGAAGTTTCCAAGTCATGTAAAATTATTATTTCGCAAAATTGTGTGAATTTTAAATGCTTAAAAAATTTGTGGTGTCACATGATGATGTGAATTTTATCTATTATAAAAGTTATATCATTTTATAAGCGTGACAGTGCCTGTAAAATATTCTTCTTGATGGTTTTTACTGGTAGTCCGTAGCAGATATGTCAATACCTGTGGCTGAAGGTTGGGATTTGATATAATGGGATTCCAGCAGACTTCAGCGCCTGAAGTGGTGTAGTGTAAATTGCCCCAACGATCGTAAATCTGTAAATGCTGGGAAGAAATACAATCTTTTTCAAGGCTGCACCACACATCATTCAATTGGTCACCATTGGGCGAAATGATATTGGGCAAATCCATCTTACAAAGGTCTTTTATTGTAATAGTAATACATTCTTCTGCGGAGCAGCCATTGGTTTCTCCGCGGACGCAATAGGTTTGAGTCTCTAGCGGAGTGGCTATTGGTTCTGCACAAGAAAAGCATGAAAGGTCATTGTGGCTGCTCCATTGATAATCATCTGCACCCACAACATGCAATCGAGTAGTTTCCCCTGAAGAAACTTCAGAGTGGTCAGAAGTAAGGAGAAGTTGAGGCAGTGGATTCACAAGCACAACATGATAAGCGGTGTCAATGCAATTGTTTTCATTAACTATAAGTTGATATTCAGTTGATAGCAAAGGAGAAATTTCGATCATCTTATTGGTAGATCCAGTGCTCCATATTACATTACCTATATTTGATGTATTCAAAACAAGTGATTCGCCTTGGCAAATGGCTGTATCTCCTTCTATCTGTGCGATTGGCTTATCCTTTATTGCTACAGATACATTGATCATGGCACTACAACCGTTTTGATGTGTTACCGTCAAAGTATAATTGCCGCTATGCGCTGATGTCGTTGTTGCAATTTTTGGCATCGCTTCTCGAGAGAAAAAGGCATTAGGCCCATTCCAGATAAAGCCTTGGCCAGCAGAAGCATCCAAAGTCAATGTGTCTCCAGCGCATACAGGGCTATTGGAAAAAATCTCTACATTTTCACCAGTTAGTACGAGTACATTTGAAGTAGTGATTTGTGAGCATCCATTTTGATCTGTCACGGTGACCGTATATAAGCCAGCCATACTAAGAGTGCTACTACTGATGACGGGGTTTTGGACAACTGAGTGAAAATCTTGAGGCCCTTCCCATTGATATGAAGTACCGCCTGAAACTTGTATCATGATGTCACTACCGTTGCAAACAGGACTATTCGAACTTGCAATAGCTATCGGAAGCCTGTTTACCATGATAGTTTGGGATGACGTAGCCGTGCAACCATGCTGGTTCGTTACTGTCACAGTATATGTACCTGCATTTTGAGAGGTGATTTCAGGTATCACTATAGTGGGAAGATTTGACATAAATCCATTGGGGCCTCTCCATATTGCATTAGTATAAGGTGTAACAGACAATGAGATGTCTTCACCTTGACACAGTACAAAATTTCCAGCAATAGCGATATCAAAAGGAGTACAAGTTGCAAATTTTGCAATGACACCATCCTGTGGATTTCCTCCGTAAGCCATCTGATGTGCACCTGTTGTAGATAGGTTAGTACTTCCATTGGTATAACCTACTATGTAGATATTATCTGACCTATCTGTCACTACTCCATAGCCAAAGTCATCTTGTGGACCGCCAAAGTATATGGCATTTTGTAATTGCCCTGATTCGCCAAAATTTGCAAGAATTATATCAAAGCCGCCCTGTATATTGGCTTGATAACTATCAGGTGTTGCCATCTCATTTGAATTTGTAAATCCTGTCAATACAAGATCGTTATTTGGTTTTTGAATCAGTTTATAGACATTTTCAATACCTTCTCCGCCATAATAAGTTGCCCATTGTCTGACTCCTGATGCTGAAAATTTGCCTACAAAAATGTCAAAGTCTCCACTCCTTGCGACCTGAAAAGCTCCAGCTGCAGCAATACCAGCATCCGAATCAGAAGCACCAGCCACAAATATTTCACCAGCTTCATTGACATACATAGCATCAATATATTCATTGGCAGTACCACCATAGTAGGTAGCCCATTGCAGTAGGCCTGATTCACTAAGTTTTAGAATAAAGTTGTCAGAGGTGCCGCCACCATAGTTTGGCTGGTGTGCATCTGGAGTATTGAACTGATCGGGACTCTGTACCCATCCTGAGATAATTATACTATTATTTATATCCACTCCAATCTGAAGACCACGTTCAGCTTCACTGCCACCATAATATGTGCTCCATGTCCTTTGCCCCGCTGGATCAAATTTGGCTATGAAAATATCTTCATTTCCTGCGTTTATAGAGCGTAAAGCATTTGTACTAGCAATTTGAGTAGTGGACATTGTCCAACCCGTACATAGGATATTACCAGCTTGGTCTGTCTCCACATCATTGGCAAAGTCAAATGCTTCGCCTCCAAAATAGGATTGCCATACTAGGTTCCCATCAGCAGTCATTTTAGCAATAAATGCGTCACCACCTCCACCATAATTTTGTTGGTGAACTCCAGAAGTGCTTATTTCCCTATCAGAAAATGTCAGACCCGTGATGATGACAAAACCATTTCTGTCTATAGTAATGGCTTGACCATAATCATCGCCATTGCCACCAACATAAGTGGACCAAATCAGTTGGCCGTCTTGATTATACTTCGCAACGAATGCGTCAGATCCTCCAGACTTTGAGCTTTGAGAAGCATTGGTTGTGGCTATTTGATTATCACTTGTGGTAGAACCAATAGCATACAAAAATCCAGATTGGTCTATTGTCAAATCCCTGAAGGCGTCAGCTGATATACCGCCATGGTAGGTGGACCACTCTAAATTTGTCTGGCAAAAGGAGACATGAATTAAAGATAAGGTTAGTATACTTATCCAAAATACAGTACTTGGTTTCAAAAATACATTGATCACGATAAATGCTGCTTTATTGAGATTTAAGTAAGTTTGCATTAATTTGCTCTAATATCATGGAAAATACCTTCAGTAATGTTGAAGGTTTTTCCATTTATATCCATTGCCGTGCCTTCAAAAGTACCACTGAGTGCGTGGGTTGCGTCCAGCACAGAATTAACAACTTTTATTTTCTTAAATAACAGTGTACCTTTACAATCCGGATGATCAATAATAGAAAGAGTTGACTCGGAAACTCCAATACTTAAAGGATTATAGAAAAACAAAATTTTATTATTTTTTATTTCGTACGATTTATTTTCAGATATTTCAAGTTCTCCAATAACCTGAATTGATGACTTGTTGTCTGAAGATGATGCTCCTAAAATGAATGACTTTTCTACATCAGAATACACACAAGTAGCCCCAAAGTTCAAAAAGACTTCTTTCCCATCAAGCTTGAACTTGATATAGGATTTGTCAGTGGGATTATTCTGATTACTCTCACTCTCTTTCGAACATGAAATAAGTGCTAAAACAGAAGGAAATATGATTATCAATAAGATGTGGTATAAAAAATTATTGCGTTTCATGTTTGTATTATAATTTTTAAGTTTATTTTTTAATTAAACTATTTACTAATTTTTTTAATTGATCTACTTCGGATTTCAAATTTGACAATTCCCTATTTTGATTTTCAATTATACTATTTTGTTCTTGAATCGCATTTGTTAAGATTGGTATCAACTCTGTATATTTCATACTTAAAAAACCATTGTCATCCTGGCTTACTATTTCAGGGAGAATTTCTTTGATTTCCTGCGCAATAAATCCAAGATGAATATCTGTATCACCTTCATTCCATTTGTAAGAGACTGGTCTCATCTTTAGGATCCTAGTCAATCCATCATGTAAATTTGAAATATCCTTTTTAAGTCGTAAATCTGAAGAAGTGCTTACTGAGTTGACAGTATAAATTGTTCTCCATCTCTTTGAAGAAGCCCCTAGATCTATTTTATTTGTAACAAGAGGGTAAAAACTTGTTTGAATCGATCCTCCACCACTTTGATTTCCGGCAAATCCTAATTGATACAAATCAGTTGATAGACTTGGAGCGGTAATAAGCATGGTATTAAAACCATTAGAAATTGAAGCATCTAGGGCACTTAAACCGTTGATTTTGAGCACACCCTTAACGTAGGCGTTACCATTAACTTCTAATTTATGAAGAGGATTTGATTCATTAATACCAACATTACCATTGCCAAGTATGGTCATTCTATCGCCATTACCTTGATTGTTTTGGAAGTAAAAATTCAATTGGGAATTATCTGCACCACTAGATCCATCAAAACTACGTCCTGCTATGTGCCAAGATCCATTGTTGATGTTGTTTTGAAGACTTAAACGCGCATAATCGTCATCAGTTTCTACCAATGCAAGCGTTGGTTTTGCAGTGGACGAATTAACTTCAATTTTTGTATTGCCAGCGACAAGCAGTTTATCACTTGTACTGACATTACCTATTCCTACGTTTCCAGATGTTGCTGCTATAATATTATTACTATTTACAACCCATGCATTTGACTCCCAAGTTGCAGTGCCATCAGCGCTAGATGTTAGTATTTTCCCTAATGCAGGGTTTCCTCCTCGAATCCGAATTCGTCCATCAATATCCAATTTTTGAGTAGGATCACCACCACCGATCATTACTTTTTGATCTACATATCGCATTAAATGTATTTCTGCAGCACCATCAACTGCATCAATATAACCTTTTCTTCTATTAAAAATTATACTACTTGAAGCTCCTCCATTATCAATATTTAAATCCCCGGTTATTCTTGTATTTCCATTCACATCTAGTTTATACAGGTTTGACGGACTAGTGGTACCAATTGCAACAGATCCGCTATTGTTATTGTATATATTTGATCCAGAGGTCGTCCATTGACTAAGATATGAAGGTGGGGTAGCCCACGTACCGTCACCTCTTAGAAAAGTAGATGGGGTTGCGCCGATGGGTAATTTATTGATAGTCACAGCATTATTGGCTATTTTGTCTGATGTCACCACTGAAGCAGACAACTTTTCAGACAGTACGGCACCATCTGCAATTTTTGATGAAGTGATCACATTATTTCCTACAATAGGGTTGGGATATGTTCCTGAAAGGTCACCACCAGCAGAACCTGATGGTGTGCTACTACTTGGCAATGTGACCTCGCCACCACCATTGGAAAGGGATAAACTATTTCCAGATAGTGTAAGAGACTGAAGTTCATTTGTTGAAGAATTGTCATTATCACCGCTATTGGAGATGATAGTACCTGTAATATTGATACCTGGCCCAGCAGTATATGTTGTAGTGCCTCCGCCAGGAGTAGGTGTTTGCCAGGAAGCATTGCCATCTGCATCAGAAGTCAGCACTTTGCCAACTCCAGGTGTTCCACCTCGTATTTTTATACTTCCATTGATATCCATATTACCATTTTTTAGGATGGTAAGTGCGTTTCTTCTTTCCATTTCATTAGCACCATTGCCTATGACAAACAATGGATCTGTTGCAACCCAATTTGTGCTGCTGACTCCAATCATTTCTTCGTTATACTGACCTAAGGCCGTAGAAGAAATTGATTTTGCATTAGTACCATAGCCTAATGAAGTAGCATATGCACCTTCTGCTGATGTCAATGATCCCATTGCAGTACTTTCCCTACCACTCGCATTTGTGCTTGAACCCATGGCTGTAGATGCTTCTCCACTTGCTATTGTTGCAATACCTGTGGCAAAACCATATCTCCCAGAAGCTCCACGTGTAACAATTGAGTTTGGAGAATAAGAAAGATCCACAGCTTTATCTCCAATTTCTAGGTAGTACGCAGGAGTATGACCGAGAAGACGCCAACCTGTCTTTCCATTTTGAGTTACTTTCTCCAGTTGGCTGCCTTCAATATTGACAGTAGTCCAACTTGCATTGCCATCGGCATCAGATGTCATCACTTTACCAGCTCCAGGATTGCCGCCTGTCATTCTGAGAGAACCAGATAATAATAGGGGACCTCTGACTTCGGCGCCACCTTCGGCCCAAATTTTCACTTTTCGCGAGCCTCCAGAAATTCCTCCACCTACTATATTCAACACATGATCGCCACCACCAAATCCGCCATATTGGATTTTTCCGGCATCTGTCTGTTTATCAGTGACATCGCTACCAAATTCTAAGCCAGTATTGTCTCCTCCACCTAGCATGCCTAAGACGCCATTGGACTTCAATAGCATTCGGCGCATATTATTGGTTCTAAAAGACAAATCATTATTATCTGTAGTACCCAGAAAGTTTATATCTGGAGTAATGTCGGCATTTCCAGTCAATGACCAAGCATTAGAACCATCGCCAGGATCACCTTTATCACCTTTATCGCCCTTTGGCCCAATCGGACCAGCTGGCCCAATTGGACCTGCATCGCCTGTATCACCTTTGGCACCCACTGGACCAGTATCACCATTATCTCCTTTGTCACCCTTCGGGCCTTTGATCTGACCCACATTAGTCCATGCAGTACCAGTCCATACATGGCCATTACCATCATTTTGGGTGATGTACATATCTCCAATGGTTCCTGTGTAAGGATTGGGTAAAGCACTAACATCAGCTATAGATGCTATGATTTTCACGCCAGTCCCAGCATCACCTTTGTCACCCTTATCACCTTTTACACCTTGCGTACCTTGGGCTCCTGTATCTCCTTTTGGACCAATAGGACCTGTTGCACCAGTGTCTCCCTTTGGCCCAACATCGCCAGGATCACCTTTATCACCTTTGATACCCGTTCCCGTAGGTTCAATAGCAGTGACACCGATGGTAGCATAGTTGGTTCCATTATCTTGACTACATTCAACCATTAAATACCGCTTCAAGCTAAAATCTATATTTGCAAATACACCAGAAACAGGTGTTCCATTCCCAGCTATAGTTGAAATCCACCCATATTGGTCGGTGGTAGGTTTTTGCACCTCTCTGTACAATAATCCACCTGATTCACTTTCTAAAATGGTAAATCGAAGATAAACATCTGTATTTGCTACCGGAGTTCCAGCCGCATTGCGGACAATGGTTTGATAACTGAGATTTTGGCTGTAAGCTATCTGTACCAAAAGCAGTAATAGGATTAAATTTAAAATTTTCATGGATTTTATTGTTTTATAAATTTTGAAATAAAAATGTAATTGTCTTCTGTTCTTGATTTTATTACATAATATCCGGAAGGCAAATTAGAAATGTCAATAGTAGTAATTGATGTAGAAGCTGATGTAATAGTAGAAATGATTTGACCGAATGCTGAATATAACTCAAGAGTAGTATTCTTATCACTCTCCCATTGTACATTCAAAATGTCATTAGCAGGATTTGGAAAAACTACCAATTTTGAAGAATGTATGTCATCATTGGATGAGACTTTCACCACATCTGTAAGTGGTGATGATAAGTAAATATTTCCAACATGTCCATAGACAGGGATATCAGCTCCGATAAGAGATTGAAAATAGTGACCTCCACACGATGCAGTCAAATAGGATTGTGCAATTACTCTAGTTTCAGGGCATTGCCCAAAAAGTACTATATTTCCAAGTACAATAGCATGTAGAACTAAAAAAAACTTTTTATAATTGTTGCGATAGCATAAAATTAAACTGTATGGTTTCATATTACTTTTATTTTTTTTAATAAATAATGTCTTATACATAAGGGATAATAAAAATTATACAAAGGGATTTTTCATTCAAATTTTAGATCAAACTATGTTCTGAAAAATTTTAACTTTATGTGATTATAAACCTTTATAAATTAACAATTTGCGTTTTTCCCTACTGATCGGAAGTGTATGATTGCCTGTGATATGAACACAACACGCATCTATGGACATACATACTTTTTTAATGTGGTATGCATTGACCACATAACTGCGGTGAATTCTAAAAAAGCTGTGATGAGGCAACCTCTTTTCAATATCTTTGAGTGTACGCGCAAGCAATTTTTTATTACCATCTGAATAATAGATTTCTGAATAATTACCTACACTTTGGACATATAATATATCTTCAGGCATGCAGCATTGATATCCACCATTATCAGGGATGATAATTCTTCCAAAAGCTTTGATTGCTTGTTGGAGGGATAATTCTGGCCTTATAACTATGGCTTCGTTGATATTTTTGGATTTCTTAAAGGCTTTCATGTTGTTATTAATTTTATAAAAAAAGAGTAAGTATCAATGCTGTTTAGCACAATAATTTGGAATTAATTAATTTAAAATTAGGATAGACATCACGCTGTATCATATATTTTTTAAACTTATGTACAGCAAAAGTATGTCAAGGAAAAATATCTGTCAAAAATGTGATGTCACATGATGATGTGAATTTTTTTCTTCAAAAAGTAGGTAACAAATAGGATTATAAGATGATATTATTAATTGATGTAAACAAGCCAAACAAAGTGAACTATTAATTATTTTTATTTTAGTCATTTATATTACAAGGAAGATATATTTTTGATATTGAAATCAGTAGTAGTGTTTAAATCACTTATTGTTTTGTTTATAATTTTGTGTTTTTATAAGACAAACAGTCAAGAGTTGTTTTATAATGTGTACAATTACACATCGAGGGAGATCGACTTGGATATGTTGGTTTTTGAAATGGTCCAAGATAGAAACGGTCTTGTTTGGATTCGAGATTATAATAGTATAGGTATCTTTGATGGTAAGAAATTCCAAAATGTAACAAAACTATTAAAAAGTAAATTTAATGAGAGTATTGAAATCTACGATGTACATGCCGACATGGATGGTCAAATTTGGGTGAGTTGTAATTTTGGATTGTTTAAATACGCGTCTTTTTATGGTTTTGTAAAGTTTACTCCACGAGATCATATTGAAGCCTTTGAAAAAATTACAAGTATTTCAAATGATTGCAATGACAACCTCTATTTGGGTACTGCTCAAGGTGTTGTATTCAAGGTGGATGGCCAGACAAAACAACCCTTGTTAAAATTTAATCTACCTATAAAAACTATAGTTAAGAATATATATGTATCAAGTATTAGTATTTTTGTGTCATCCAATCATGGCATTTTTAAATGCGATACCATCGGTAATTGCAAACTAATCTATACATTTCCATCCTATTCTGGTCAAAATACTTTTGCAGATAATCGGTTTCAAAAAATAAAACCCCTTAAGAATGGTTTGCTTCTTGCCAATGACAGCGGCAATAAACTTTTGATGTTTAATGAAGATGGGTTAATGCAAGATTCTATCATTTTTCATCTTGAAACTACGGATAAATTTGTAAGCGACTGGCTTGAAATTTCAAATAGGCATATTTTAATCGCCACTGATGATGGTGTATATAATTATGATCCTGAGAGTAAGTTCTTAAAAAAGAAACAACAAGAATACTTAGTTAAAAATCAATTTTATAATACCCAATTGTTGTCATTATTGATGACTAAAAATCAAACAATATATTTTGGCACCAGTACCAATATCTCAAAAATAAATATCCAAAACGAACAGTTTCTCAACTATAATTATATATATCCATCTAGGACTTTGCTTGTAAAGGAAATTGAGTATCTTGATAATCAATGGGTTATAGTGACTGAGAAAGATGGTATTTTATTATTCGATCCTATTGCTTTAAGGTTAAAAAAAGTATTGGACATAGGAAATGCTGTGGTAGAACATGCAGTTTATGATCCTAAAGTACCTTGTATATGGATTGCCACAAAAAGAAATATTCTGAAAGTAGGAATTTCTGAAAATATGGTGGTTGATGAAAAATATACTAAAAGCGGTTTCACTACAAGCATGAGTACGGATGAAAACAGTTTATGGTTTACATCCGGCAGCGTTCTTTATGAGCTTATCAAGTTTAAGAAGCAGATTAAGAAAAGATCAAATGATTCTAACATTTTGAATAATGTAGTTTGCCTCGATACTGGTGAAACAATTACTGCAGGAACCAATATTTATAAAGTTGAGAAAGACGGCCTTAGGCAATTATCCATAGATGGTTTTGTCACACTAGATGAAGTACGCAACCTAGTATCTGATCATTCGAACTACATTTATTTTACTTGCAAAGGCCAACTTTTCAAATATCATATGCTCAACGGAACAGTAAAGGTGTTTGATATGGATAATGGTCTTCCAGATGAAGGTCTAAGTTATATTACTTTTGATGATGATTCTAATCTTTGGTTATGCACCCGAGCTTCAGGTTTATGTAGATTTAACATCCAGGATGAGAGTGTAAGATATTTTAAGGAAGGTGATGGATTAGTGGACAATATATACCTTTTTGGAATATCCACAGTTAAAAAAGGTATTGTTGCAGCACACCGCTGGCAGTTTTTTAGTTATTATCAACCAAAAAATTTGAAAGATTTACTAAAGAATTCAACTTTTTTATTTGAAAATATCCTTATAAACAATAAAAACAAAACATCAGATGTATTGAAGTCAGGAAAAATTACAGTTCCATCAGTCAACTCTCTAATCAGCATGAATATTGCTTTCCCTTCACATTTGAATTCCCAACAATATGCCATGCAGTACAGGTTAAAATCAGAAAATGATACCATTTGGTCCGAAATAGGGTCGGATCACAAGCTGATAATCAATCAATTAGCACCTGGCAAATACAATTTGGAACTGAAAGCGACAAATATCCATAATACTGAAGATAGTGTGGTTACTTCCTTGTCTATAGTATCATTGAGTCCATTTTATATGCGCTGGTGGTTTTTTCTGATGATGTTGTTTGCATCCTACGGTCTAATCTATTTGATTTACCATTTTAAAAAACAACAAAGAAAGAAAATGGAGCATTTACGTTCAACCATTTCAAAAGATTTGCATGATGAAATGGGAAGTAATCTGAGTAGTATTATGCTGATGGGTGAAATGGCAATAATAAAAAATGATGCTTCTTCCAATACATTATCTCAAATCGTAGAAAAAACCAGATATGTTATGCAAAGCATGTCTGATATAGTATGGAGTATAAATCCTGGCAATGATACACTACCCAATATCATTCATAAAATACAAGCCACCTGTTTGGATGTACTCGAACCAGCTGATATTAATGTATCCTTTAAAATCTCTGATGCCATTAATAGCATTTCACTTGAAATGGCAAAACGACAAGCATTCTACATGATTTTAAAGGAAGCAGTCAATAATTGTGCAAAGTACAGCAGAGCAAAAAACGTAACATTTAGCATAGCTCTGAATAAAACCAAAGTCGAAGCATACATAGAAGATGATGGTATAGGGTTTGATATTGAAACTGTCAAAATGGGGAATGGTCTAAGAAATATTCTGCAACGTGCTGAAGTTATAGGTGGTCATGCGAATATTAATTCTACCCCAAATGTTGGTACTCGAATAACTGTGACCATACCAATTAATTAATTTTATTAAAGTAAAATTGCACCTTCTAGATTTCCTTGGTCTGTCATTAAATTGGGTTTGGTTGATGCAGTCTAATATTGAAAAAATGTAATAAGTTTAATGAAATAAGCGCTTTTTTCTCTTCCTCTGTTAAGGGAATGTATTTTGAAATGTAATCATGAAGTAAATTTTGCATACTTATAGATTAAGATATTTTAAATGCAAATTT
This sequence comes from Saprospiraceae bacterium, assembly GCA_041392785.1. Lineage (GTDB taxonomy): Bacteria > Bacteroidota > Bacteroidia > Chitinophagales > Saprospiraceae > OLB9. The sequence goes on along the minus strand of JAWKLK010000005.1, from coordinate 31,945 downwards.
AGACAATTGTAAACCCTATTTAGTGTTATAAATTAATTTTTATTGGTTTTAAATATTTATCCGCTGATATATGGACTTGGATATTTTATTTTATTTAACGTGCTTGTATTATTTTGAATTTTCAATGCATTAAGAATTGCGTAACATTAGTTACATAATTGTTTACACTTAAATTTTATGTTTGTAGACAATTCACCTTATTAAAAATCAAAAATACATGAGCAACACAAAGAAAATTGTAATTATTGGTGGCGGAACGGGAGGAATTATGGTAGCCGCCCGCTTGAAAAAAATAAAAGCAAAAGTAGATATAACATTGATTGAACCTGCAGAGACGCATTGGTATCAACCAGCATGGACACTGGTAGGTGCCGGAACTTATAATATGAATAAAACTGCCAAACCTATGTCGGAACTCATGCCAAGTGGTGTTAATTGGTTGAAAGAAAGAGCCACTGGTTTCAAACCAGATTCAAACATCGTTACAACTGAGAAAAGTGGAGATATAACCTATGATTATTTAGTAGTTTCTCCAGGATTAGTTATGGAACCTGGTATGATTGAAGGATTGTCTGATGCCCTTGGACATGGTGTAGTATGTTCTAATTACACTAATCCGGAGCATACATGGGATGTACTAAGAAACTTCAAAGGCGGACATGCCATCTTTACCCAACCTACCACACCGATAAAGTGTGGCGGTGCTCCTCAGAAGATAGCATATCTAGCTGCAGATTATTTCAGAATGCACAATATGTCTGATAGAACTAAAGTCACTTTTGCAACACCGGGCACAGTTATATTTGGAGTTAAGCAGGTAGCAGATAATCTGATGAAAGTAGTTAAGCGCTATAATATTGATTTCAAACCATTTTATTCACCAATTAAGATTGACGGACAAAATAGAAAAATAACATTTAAAAACATAGGCTCAAAAGATAGCCAATGTGTGGTGACCTCTGATGGAACTGAAGTAGCAGCACCTAACTCAGACGAAATTGTAATGGATTTTGATATGTTACATCTTGCACCTCCACAAGCAGCCCCAAAATTTGTGAGAGAATCATCACTTGTCAATCAAGCTGGGTGGTTGGATGTAAATATCAATACATTGCAGCACAACAAGTACCCAAATATCTTTGGACTTGGAGATGTAGCTGCGCTACCCACTGCCAAAACAGGAGCAGCTATTCGTAAGCAAGTGCCTGTGCTTATAGCTAATATCCTCCATCTTATAGAAAACAATACACTCAATAATAAAATCTATGAGGGATATTCTTCATGCCCATTAGTGACTGGATATGGCAAAATGATTTTAGCAGAATTCAATTATAAAAATGAATTCACACCAGATCCGAAATTGAAACGTATGTTTGTGTTTGACAGTTCACAAGAAGATTGGAGATTGTGGATGCTCAAGAAATATGGGTTGCCGTATTTGTATTGGAATAAAATGATGAAAGGTGTAGAAGTGTAATCCGCTTTTTACTCTAAAATAGAAGAAGGTCATCCTACGGGTGGCCTTTTTATTGAACCCCCTTCACAAATGGCACAAATCTAAACTTGCCAAATGTCTCAATTTTATGGTTACCATCCGCTGATTTTGTTATTTTTTTCATATCAAGTATGTCGGCATTGCCATGTGGTATCACCATGATACCGCCATCTTTGAGTTGGTCGAACAAAGTTTGAGGTAATTGTGATGCGCCGGCTGTCACTATGATTTTATCAAATGGGGCAAATCTAGGTGCGCCTAAATACCCATCTCCGTAGAGCAAACGCACTTGATTGAATCCTATTTTTGGTAAGAATTCTGACGACTTGTCAAACAATTGTTTTTGTCTTTCTATGGTATAAACTTTTGCACCCAAATAGGCTAATACACAGGCCTGAAAACCTGATCCAGTGCCGATTTCTAAGATTTTATCTCCCGTTTGAACATCCATCAATTGTGTTTGAATGGCTACGGTATAAGGTTGGGAGATGGTTTGGTCGGCATCAATGGGGAAGGCGACATCTTTATATGCCCAGTCAGAAAATGCTTTATCTATAAAGTAATGTCTCGGTATATCATTGAAGGCAGACAAAATTCGCTCATCTTTGATTCCTTTTTGACGTAATTCCTGCACCAATTTCTGCCTCAAACCTTTGTGTCTATACGAATCAAACATCAAACAAATTCCAATTTGCGGCAAATATATTATTTATTTTTATAATTTGTTTTGAATTGTGTTGCTTTTGACGTTTCATTTTTAACAAAAACATAACTTTTATCTATAAAAAGCGAAATTTTATCGTATTAATGACTATATTTGAAATTTAATAACAATTGCGATTGTTTGAAATATATTGACTTTTACACAAATGGAATTTTTACAGCACGCCGATAGTTTTCTAAAGTTTTTTTGGTACCTAGCCATTCCAGTGTCCATTATTTTTGTGATAATAAATGGATTGCCTTTATTAGATTTAGATAGCATTGATACCGATGTGGAGCACCCGGATAGCCCAAGTGAACTTTTAAGTTTTAGAAACATTTTAAATTTCTTGTTGGGATTTAGTTGGGGAGGTATTGCATTTTATTCTTCTATTCCTTCAAAATGGCTACTTTTTTTGGTGGCAGTTATAGTAGGTTTGATTTTCTTTTTCTCATTTAAATATATCATTCATCAGTTTTTGAGATTGCAGGAGGATAATACTTTCAAAATTCAAAATACGCTAGGCAGAAATGGAGAAACTTATTTGAGAATTCCAGAAAAAAGATCAGGAATCGGCAAAGTGCATTTGCAACTAGACGGTAGAGTCAAAGAATTGGATGCCATGACAGACTCAGATACCATTCCTACTGGTAGTGAAATTGTAGTTGTGGATATTTTAGAAACGCAAATTTTGATCGTAGAACCCAAACCATAATTGTAATATTTTAAAATTTTATATATGCAAGAATTTACGCCAATAGTATTAATTTTTGTAGGGCTTGTAGCCTTATTTATGTTGATGATTTACCTTATATCGAGGTATAAACGATGCCCTTCAGATAGAATTTTGGTGGTGTACGGCCGTACGGGTGGCTCGTCAGCAAAATGTATTCATGGGGGTGGTGCCTTCATCGTTCCGGTTATCCAAGATTATGCTTTCCTAGATCTAAAGCCCATCGCCATTGAGGCCAATCTAACCAATGCTTTGAGTAAGCAAAATATCAGGGTTGATGTGCCATGTAGATTTACTATAGCGATATCTACAGATCCTGATTTAATGGGCAATGCAGCCGAAAGATTATTGGGATTGAGACATGAGCAGATACAGGAATTAGCAAAAGATATTCTCTTCGGGCAGTTGAGATTAGTGATTGCGACCATGTCTATTGAAGAAATAAATTCTGATAGGGACAAATTTCTTGACAATATCTCCAAAAATGTGGATACTGAATTACGGAAGATTGGTCTTAAGTTGATAAACGTAAACGTGACAGACATTAAAGATGAGTCTGGATATATCGAAGCACTTGGAAAAGAAGCCGCTGCCAAAGCTATCAATGAAGCAAAAATTAGTGTGGCAGAACAAGAAAAAATAGGTGAAACAGGAAAAGCTCTTGCTGATAGGGAGAGAGATGTATCCATCGCTGAGACCCATAGGGATCGAGATGTGAAAATGGCAATCACGCAAAAGGATAGAGAAGTAAGCATTGCTTCTGCCTCTAGAGATGAATCTATAGGTAAAGCAGAAGCGGATAGAGACACTAGGATAAAAATTTCCGAAGCTAATGCAATAGCTGTAAAAGGTGAGAATCAGGCCAAGATTGATATCGCCAGTTCAGAGGCATTTCGTAGGGAAAAAGAAGCTGAGTCGTTAAAAATAGCGATCACGGCAGAAAAAGTCCAACAAGCAAAAGCACTCGAAGAAGCATATGCTGCCGAACAGAAAGCAGAGTTGGCGCGTTCTGAACGCGAAAGATCCACCCAAATTGCCAATGTAGTTATACCGGCAGAAATTGCAAAACAGCGCGCTATCATCGAAGCTCAAGCAGATGCACAGAGGATCCGAGAAAATGCTAAAGGAGAGGCGGATGCCATCTATGCAAAAATGGAAGCAGAAGCAAAAGGACTATATGAGATATTGACAAAGCAGGCTGAAGGATATGAAAAAGTAGTCAAAGCTGCTGGAGGTGATCCATCAAAGGCTTTTCAATTGTTGTTAATAGAAAAATTGCCTGAGCTGGTAAAAACACAGGTGGAAGCTGTTAAAAATATCAAAATTGATAAAATCACCGTTTGGGATTCTGGTCAGGGTACAGAAAATGGCAATGGTGCCACGGCTAATTTTGTGTCAGGGATGATGAAATCGGTACCTCCTCTCAACGATCTATTTAACATGGCGGGATTGAATCTACCTACATATTTGAAAGGAAATGAAACTATCGAACCTCCTAAAGACACAATTAAAAATGAAACAGGTCTGCCAGAAGAGACAGATAAGGAATAGATAATTCAGCTTTATAGTGGCGTTGTGATATCAACGAATCTGATACACATCGCCACTTTTATTTTTATACACCACATTAAGGGTTTCGTGGGCATGCTGCACAAATTCAGGTAAATTTTCCCACTGCTGATTAGCATAGGTGAGGGTCATACCATTCAAAATCAAAAAAGATTTTTTGTACATATCTTTAGGAATGGTATCATATTCTTTAAAATCAACAAATCTTACCCAAGTTGTATCAAATTTTTGAATATAACCGCTAATAGCCACATTAGCAGGGTCGGTTACTACAAGCGTTTTTTCATTGGCATGGTCTAGTACATAGCTAGTAAGCTTCTTCTGATCAGCATAGTTAACTTTATGATTGTATTTTAAATGTACCAGATACATACTCAATAACCCGATGCAAATAAACACTAAAGAGAGAATGATTTTTGAAGTAAAATACAGCACTAATCCAATCATAAGCGGTATGTATAAATACCAAGTATGCTCAAAATGATATATTAAACTGACGGCCAACATTGAGACAGACACTGAAATAGACCATAAAAGTAAGGTTGTGTTTTTGGGCAAGTGGTCAAAGCCTTTGGCAAATACAATCGCACCTATTGGGAAAGCAAACATAAAATGTCTTGGATCAGGACACAATGGTACATACGATGAGTAAGAAATAGTCATAAAATTTGCCAAAATCATGCACCCAAGCCAAATTTTATAGAGAAATCTATAAGAAGGGTCGAAGTAGCCTTGGATGAGCAGAGGTAAAAACAAAAGTGGCAATAAAATACCATTTCTTATAAAGCTAAACCAAAGTTCATATCCAATTCTTTTCAAAAGTACAGAGCGAGGTTGCAGATCATAAGAGCAGTCATGCACATAGCTAAATGAAAAAATGGTATGCATACGCTGCAAGGGATCACCAAACCAGATATAGTTACCCAAAAGATAAAGTAATAAAAATAATGACAAACTCAGCATAACCCATTTCCAGAAACGGATATTGGTTTTTCTCATGAAAACATCATTTGCTGCTAAAATCAAGAAAATAGGGTAGAAGATGAGAAATGTTTCTTTGGCAAAAAAGCTCAAAATCGCCCCAAATATAAACCAAAGAAATGGGGCGCGATCATTTGATTTGAGTTGAAAATTATTTTGATAATAGCCATATAACATCATGGTAAAGCCAGTCATTACGACGATATCAGGCATGGTTTTTTCAATATACAGAGTAACAATGGGCATGCATATATAATATAATACCGCCAACCACTTTGTCTTGAAGGTGTCTTTATTGATAATTTGAACAATAATGTAGATTTGAATCAAATGCTGAATCATGTTAAAAAGGAAATTGGAAAAATCATTGATACCGAATATTTTATACAGCATAGCCAATGGTAAAAACATTGAATAGCGGTAAGCATAAAGATGAAAATGAGTGAATTCTCCTTGGATGACTGAAGCAGCTATTTTACTATACCAAATCTCATCATATCCAAAATATCCACCATGAAAAAATAAAATTTGTATGGCCATCAGTAGTGTGGCAATTGACATCAAGAGAATGGTAGTATGCTTCCTAGTAGGCATTATTGGACATAGATTAGTTTAGTGCATGAATGTCTGCAAAAATAAAAAGCTTATTATTAATAGACATAAATCACAAAATTTTCGTTCTTAAAAAAGTGTATTGCTAGATGCAAATATAACAGGTTGTATATGATATTGTGACTTTTTATGACAATGATAATTAGAATCTGTGTTTGAATATTTTTAACAAAATAATTTGACATCATTGAAATTGGTAAATAAAATTATCCTTACATTTGCAAATGCATTGTAATTCAATAAAAAATGCATTACAATTAAAATTAATATTTAGGTATGAAAATTTTAATGGTTTGTTTAGGAAACATTTGTCGATCTCCAATGGCGCAAGGGATCATGGAATCAATGTTGGTAGATAAAAAGCTAAATTGGGTCGTGGACTCTGCTGGAACATCAGGATGGCATGCTGGTGAGCAGCCTGATGCAAGAGCAATAGCTGCTGCGAAAGAGCATGGAATCGATATCAGTGGTCAGAGATCACGCAAAATGACTTCTAGAGATATGGAGGAGTTTGACATCATACTTACTATGGATAGCCAGAATTATTCAGATGTTTTGCACACATATGCCTCCGATGACACAAAACACAAGGTACATCTTATTAGAAATCTTTCAGAGCCAAATAAAAACCTAGCAGTTCCTGACCCGTATTATGATGGTCGATTTGAAGATGTCTATCAGTTATTGGCAAAAACCATGAATAACGTACTTAACCATCTACTGGTGGAGGAAGTGGCGTAAATAGGTAAATTCTTTTTTTTATAGATAAGAAAATGTCCAGTTTTATTACAAAGAAGACTGGACATTTTATATTTTACTGTACTAGTAGTGAGCAAGTCATATAGACATTTATACTTATAGATTAAGCCTTCACCACATGTATATGCAAGGATATGGTATCCGAAACTTCAATTAATTCTCCCTGTTTTTCATGGCTATTTAGGATGTTTTCAGCTAGCACTTCCTCTTTGATATAATCTCCAAATTGTTGTATAGTCACCATAATGTCTGGATGTGATTCGATATACACATTGATTTTATCTGTCACATTAAAATCTTCATTTTTCCGTATTGTTTGTATCCTATTGACAAGTTCTTTGGCTAAACCTTCATGGATCAGTGCATCGGTCAGTGTGACATCTAAGGCCACAGTGATATCTTTATCCACACCAACTTGCCAACCTGGAATGTTATCAAAACTTATTTCTACATCTTCAAGAGAAATAGTATATTCTGTTTGGTTTATCCTAAGACTGATGCTGCCGTTCTTTTCAAGATTACCGATGGTATTCTGATCGAAATCTGCTATCAAGGCAGCGCCATTTTTCATATCCTTTCCTAGAATTTTCCCTAAAGTCTTAAAATTGGCTTTACTTTTCTTTTTAATAAACCCATCAGTATCTGTGATGTATTCTATCTGTTTTACATTGACTTCTGATAATATTAAGTCTTTTACAGCTTCTACCTGATCAATGAAAGAAGGATTCAGAATAGGAAGTAAGATTTTGGTCAATGGTTGGCGTACTCTATGTCCCACTTTTTTCCTGATAGAGTGCACAACAGATGAGATCCGCTGTGCATAATCCATTCTTTGTTCCAAATTTATATCAATAAAATTTGGATTGGATTTAGGGAAGTCAGCTAGATGTACTGATTCGTATTTTTCGTATTGTGTTGCATTATTGAGGTTCAGATACAGCCAATCAGAAAACATTGGAGCCACAGGTGCTGATAGTTTTGCAATGGTATTAAGACATTCGTATAAGGTTTGGTATGCAGCTATTTTATCACTACCATAGTCGCCTTTCCAAAACCTTCTTCTACAAAGTCGCACGTACCAATTACTCAAATGCTCATCAACAAACGTCATGATTTTTCGAGTAGCATTAGTTGGCTCATAATCCGAAAAATCGTTTTGCAAGTCTTTGATAAGTGTATGTAAAAGAGATATTATCCATCTATCAATTTCAGGTCTATCTTTTGGATCCAGATAAGATTCGGAAAATTTAAATGCATCTATATTCGCGTAAAGCGCAAAGAAATTATAAGTGTTGAAGAGTGTGCCAAAAAACTTTCTTCTGACTTCATCGATGCCTTCTAGATCAAACTTTAAGTTGTCCCACGGTTGTGCATTGGATATCATATACCATCGAGTAGCATCTGCACCATATGTAGCGATGGTCTCAAATGGATCGATGACATTTCCCAACCTTTTAGACATTTTTACTCCATTTTTGTCGAGAACAAGACCATTGGAAACCACAGTTTTATAAGCGACTTTATCGAATATCATACTTGAAATAGCGTGAAGTGTAAAAAACCAGCCTCTTGTCTGATCTACCCCTTCGGCTATGAAATCAGCCGGATATTTTGTGCCATTGTCGATGTAAGATGTGTTTTCCATCGGATAATGCCACTGTGCATATGGCATAGCACCTGAATCAAACCATACATCAATGAGGTCAGTCTCTCGACTCATTTGCTTGCCTTTTGGTGACACTAGGATCACCTCGTCTATATATGGTCTGTGTAGGTCTTTGGGCAAAGATTGGTCCATACCAAGTGCTTTGTTGGCTTTTACTATTTCGCTTTCTAAATGCTGCATTGAAGTTATACAAATCTCTTCTGAAGCATCCTCTGTCCGCCAAATGGGCAGTGGAATTCCCCAATACCTTGACCGCGATAAGTTCCAATCATTTAGATTTTCTAACCAGTTTCCAAACCGTTTTTCACCTGTATGTGCTGGTTTCCAATTGATGGTTTTGTTAAGTGCAATCATCCTTTCCTTCATCGCTGTAGAGCGAATAAACCAACTGTCAAGTGGATAATAAAGGACAGGCTTATCTGTCCTCCAACAGTGGGGATAATTATGCACATATTTTTCTACCTTAAAGGCTTTATTTTCAATTTTTAGTTTAATAGATATTTCTACATCAACTGATTTTTCAGGTGCTTGGCCGTCCTGATAGTATTCGTTTTTCACAAATTTTCCACCTATTTCATCTAGATTTTCTAGAAATTTTCCGCGCAAATCTACCAAAGGCACTAGATTGCCATTATCATCTTTGACCAACATTGGAGGAACCTCTGGCTTTGCTTCTTTGGCCACCTTGGCATCATCTGCTCCAAAGGTCGGAGCAGTATGTACTATCCCAGTACCATCTTCTGTGGTCACGAAACTGCCTCCAATAACTCTAAAGGCATTCTGCGGATTTTCATACGGCATTGCATATGGAAGTAAAGGTTCATATCTTATACCTATTAATGCAGCACCGAGAAAAGTTGTTATTTCAAGGTATGGAATGTTTTTCTGCTCTTTTTGATATGTCAGCAGTTCTTCTGCGGATTCTACCTTTACAAATGGATTTGAAAACACCTTATTTACCAAATCTTTTGCTAGGATCACCTGAATAGGTTTATAAGTATATTGATTGTACGTTTTGATGAGAGAATACTCAATATTCGGCCCGACAGTTAGCGCAGTATTGGATGGTAAGGTCCAAGGTGTGGTAGTCCAAGCGAGAATATGGATATCCCCGAAATGTTCTAGAAATTGTGGTAAACTATCAGAGATGGCCAAGAACTGAGCTATTACAGTAGTGTCTGTGACATCTCGATAGCAACCTGGTTGATTTAACTCGTGGGAGCTAAGTCCTGTTCCCGCTGCTGGCGAATAGGGTTGAATAGTGTAGCCTTTATATAGAAGACCTTTGTTATATAACTGTCCCAATAACCACCATACCGACTCTATGTACTCATTTTTAAAAGTGATATATGGATTATCCAAATCCACCCAATAACCCATTTTTCTAGTGATGTCATCCCACACATCTTTATACTGCATCACGGTTTCGCGACACTTCTGATTATATTCATCAACGGAAATTTTGGTGCCGATGTCTTCTTTAGTGATGCCTAGCTCTTTTTCTACGCTGAGTTCTATAGGAAGACCGTGGGTATCCCAACCACCTTTACGCTCCACGCGCTTGCCTTGCATAGTTTGAAACCTACAGAAAATGTCTTTGACTGTTCTACCCATGACGTGATGAATACCAGGTTTGCCATTGGCAGATGGTGGACCTTCATAAAAAACAAAAGCATTTTTTGCATCTTTTTGATCAATACTTTTCCGAAAAATATTCTGTTTTTCCCAATAAGCCAATATCTCTCTATCTATGTACGGTAGATCTAACTGCTTTAAAGCATCATTATACGTTATCATAATATTTGAAGTAACTTATAAAAGGTGTCAAATTCCTTTTATGTTATTATAAAAAAGTTGCAAATATAATTGATATTTTTTACAATTTCAGGTGTCTAAAAAGTGCAACCTAAATTGCAAATATATCATTATTGATTGCGTATAGTCACTCTACCAAGTCATATTTGGGTAGGCTCTTTGCATGTATTGAAGTTCTGTAAGGATAAAACCAATATATTCAGAGTGAATACCAGATTTCCCACCAGTTCTGCTAAAATAATTTTCAGGCATTTCTAAAGTTGCCAATGTGAAAATTTCTTTTGCATATGCTTTTGCTTTTGTTTCAACTTGTTTGAAATCTTGACAGACTCCTAGTTCTATGCATTCTAATTCGTAATCCACAGGAGTGAATAGTTCGTCATAATATTCGATAATGTCATTAAGCGATACTTGTATTTTATCATGACTTTCTGAAGTGCCGTCACCTAATCTTTTAACCCATTCGCTAGAGAAATTTAGATGATAACGCGCTTCTTTTACGCTTTTTTCTGCGATTTCAGCTAAGGTTTTAACATTGGAACGGCACAAACCTTCAAGCATAAAGTAGTGATACGTATCAAATAAAAATTGACGAATTATAGTATCTCCAAAGTGTCCATTGGGTTGTTCTACGAGGAGGCAATTTCTAAATTCTCGCTCGAGACGCAGCATAGGATAATCATCTTCTTTTTTTCCTTCAGAAACGCCGATAAAATGATAATATGCTCTTGCTTCGCCAATCAAATCAAGTGCGATATTGGTTAGTGCTATATCCTGCTCTAGCACTGGGCCATGTCCACACCATTCGCCTAGACGTTGTCCTAATATCATGCAGTCATCTGCAAGTCTTAATATGAATTGTTTTTCTGATGACGTCATGCTTACATATGTTTTAACTCGTCAGGTAAGATATAAAAAGTAGGATGTCGGTAAATTTTATCAGTAGCAGGCTCAAACAATGATTCTTTTTCATCAGGATCAGATGCAGTAATCATTTTTGATTCTACAACCCATATGGAAATACCTTCATTTCTGCGAGTATAGACATCTCTTGCATTTTGAATAGCCATTGATGCATCTGCTGCATGGAGGCTTCCTACGTGTTTGTGGTTCAGACCATTTTTAGACCGGATAAAAACTTCAAATAAAGGCCAATCTTTCATTACTTTTATATTTTGTTATGGACAATTTGTTGGAATACTTATTAGATTGCCGAGCGTAGTAATATTTACTAAATAACAGTTGTCGGCAGCATCTTTTAGAATTAAACCATGATTACTATTATCGATATGGATATCTTGTGACATTGACATTGCTGCCTGTGTTGGGTAAGATGCAATGGATGTTGTTTGTAACTCACCGTTTGCTCCTATGTTTAGTCGGTAAAGTGTGCCATTTGGTGATTTTAAAACGATACCTTTTCCAGGGTTTTGAATATAGATGCTGGAGTTCATTACATCATGGGTATTATTTGTGATGGTGAAGCTAGATATCGACAAATTACCAGTATTTCCTACGGTCACTCTGTATTTTTCATTTGTGCGTGTTGTGAAAATGAGACCACCAGATATGGCGAAAATACTTAAATCTCCATTGATAGACACATAAGGAAGATAGGCACTGAGATTGGAAATATCTACTGCTGCTTCTACGTCTAATCTGCCATAACCAAATATGTTATTTGGGGTCCCACTGACATTGCTACAAGTGGTACTAGATGTATAATGTATTGCTGTTTGCTCTAGAATTTCTTCAATTTTATCCACCTTCCCTGCCAATTCACTATTAGCTGAAATGACAAGTGCCACAGCTCCGGCAACATGAGGTCCAGCCATACTTGTTCCACTTATCGAACCAAACGTTCCATCCGGATAACACGAATTAATGCTAACTCCAGGGGCAGAGATATTTGGTTTCAGCCTGTTTGAATTATCGACTGTCACAGCACCTCTACTAGAAAATGAAGCAATAGCATCACTACTATTGGTCGCCCCCACACTAAAACTTCCTTCGAATATCGCAGCTGGATTACTTACTGTATTGCAATTTGGGCCATCATTGCCAGCAGAAACAACGATGACACAACCTGCTGATCTTAAGTTGTTTAATGCGGCCTCCATTGTAGCGAAATTCGAACTATTGCACCCTTCCGATATGGGACAACCCCACGAATTATTTATAACGTGAGGCATCATATCCGAATCTCCATTGGAAGGGGTGCCGTTGTAGGGATATGGTGCTAAAAACCATTCAAAGCATTCTATATAGGTTGTCAGGGTTCCGTCTCCTCTTTCCATATTTCTACAAGCTATCCATTTAGCTCCTGGCGCTACTCCGATGTCATTGTTTGAGTTATTTACACTGCCTACTATGGTGCCCATTGTGTGCGTGCCATGTCCATTATCGTCACAAGGAAAGGAAAGATTATATCCGCAAGGATTAGTTCCCGTATTGCTTGGATCATTCATATGAATGGCATCATGCCAGTTGTAATCATGAGATGCAGTTGTCCCATTCCAGCCTCTATAGTTACTTTTGATTGCAGCGACACTCCACCCATAACCGGTATCTTGACCACCGACTACCACATTTTGGCCAGTGAAACCTTTGTTCCACACATTTGGGGCACCGATTTTTGTTAGGTTCCAGATAGGTGTCCTATCACCTGTATCTTGACTGTCATCTCTGACACCTTTTAGCATTTGGAAATATCCATTCTCAATAATTTGAGCGACATCATCTCTTTGAGCCAATCGTCTAATTAATTGGATATTACCTTTTGCTTCAATACAGTTTACTATATAAAATGATTGATATGGTATGTTGTTGGAATTCAGGTCTTTGATCAATTCTTGCTGCGAGCTTTCAGCGACTTTTAACAATGTTTCATACACATACTTTGCCTTTTGGTTTTTAGTCATTTTCTGTTTCAATCCACTCAGAACTGCCTGTTCTTTTAAGACGATTACAAAAGACTCTAGACTATCTTCTGGTAATAATAATAATTTTGGATCAATCTTACTTTTATCTTGACTAAAGAGATTTGTCACGACTAAAAAAAGGAATAAACAAACAGAAAAAAAACTTCTTACCATATTTAATGACTATGCTACTTGTTCTTTTTGATTTGATTTTTGATGTTTTTCAGCATAAGCTGAGGCAGCTTCTCTCACCCATTGCCCCTGTTCATGTGCCTTTATTCTTGCTTCAATTCTTGATTTATTACAAGGGCCATTACCTTTGATGACTTGCCAGAATTCATCCCAATTGATGTCTCCAAAATCATAATGATTGCGGGTTTCATTCCATTTTAGTTTTGGATCAGGAAGTGTAATTCCTAATATTTCAGCTTGTGGTACAGTCATATCTACAAATCTTTGTCGCAATTCATCATTACTGACCCTTTTTATTTTCCACTCCATGGACTGTGCGGTATGTGGTGACTCGGAGTCATTCGGTCCAAACATCATCAGCGACGGCCACCACCATCTATTGATTGAGTCTTGTACCATCGCTTTTTGTGTTTCAGAATTTCGACACATCGTCAATAAAATATCATATCCTTGACGCTGGTGGAAAGACTCTTCTTTACAAATCCTTACCATAGCTCTTGCATATGGACCATAAGATGTTCTGCAAAGTGCAACTTGATTCATGATAGCTGCCCCATCGACAAGCCAACCTATGGCGCCAATGTCTGACCAAGATAGGGTAGGATAGTTGAATATGCTAGAATACTTAGCTTTTCCCGTGTGCAACTGGTTAATCAAGTCTTGTCTGGATGCGCCTAATGTTTCCGCCGCAGAGTATAAATATAATCCATGCCCTGCCTCATCTTGGATTTTAGCTAATAATGCCAATTTGCGTTTTAGACTTGGAGCTCGAGTGACCCAGTTACCTTCAGGAAGCATACCCACTACCTCTGAATGCGCATGTTGCGAAATCTGACGTATCAATGTTTGCCTATAGGCATCGGGCATCCAATCCTTGGGTTCTATTTTCTCTTCTTGTTGAATCCTAGAATTAAATTTAGACTCTAAACTGGTTATATCCATGATTATTATTTTAATATTTTAATGCATTTAGAATAAAATGGTTTAACTCATCTATGACTAAGTTTTTTGGAAACTTATCAACACCTTTATAAGCCCATTTGAATGATGATAATATAGTCACAAATACGATTTCTAAATTTTGAAAGCTAAATTTATGGGATTTTTTACCCTGAATTAATATTTCTTTGAAATTCTTTTCATATTGAGTTCTCATTTTCTGAAAATAAACTAAATCTTTCTCATTGAGATGTCGCCAGTCATCATTGAATACAGCAATTGATGAGGGATGATCGTAGGCAGTTTCGATATGCAACATTATTAATTTTTGCAGTTGTAATTCTGGATCATCGGCTTTCATCAATATTTCCTCCATTCCCTTGGTAAATAAATCAGCACATGACATACAAATTTCTTTAAGAATTTCTTGTTTGGAATTAATATGGGAATATAGACTGGAGGGCATCAGACCTACTTTTTCAGCTAAATCTCTCATGCTCGTAGCAGAGTAACCTTTGGATTCAAAGAGATCCGCTGCTGCTAATATGATGCCTTCGCGATTCATATGATTCTTATTTCTGATCAAAATCAATGTATATGTCTTCAGATAAAGGATGACTTTGACACATCAAAATATAGCCATTTTCGACCTCATCAGGTTCTAATGCATAATTGATATCCATCCGTACGTTTCCTTTCAAGACTTTCGCTTTACAAGTGCTGCATACACCACCTTTGCAAGAAAATGGTAAGTCAGCACCGTTTTCTAAGGCTGCATCCAATAAGTTTTGTCCTGCAGATGACAATTCAAATTCGAAAATATCGCCATCCATTTGTATCGAAATATTACTTATGATTTCAGGCGTATGGGGCAAGCTTTCATCTGGGTTCGCAATTGACTTTAAATTTGAGACATTGAATAGTTCAAACTTTATTTTATTTTCTGAGATGTTTTTTGATAATAGGCCATCACGAACGGAAAACACCATCTCATTTGGGCCACATATTAAAAAATGACTTATTTCATCATTTTCCAAAAATGTTTGAACAAGTTCCTTAGTTTTATTTATATCTATCCTACCATGGAAGATTGGCAAACCTATTTTTTCTTTTGAAAAGACATGATATAAGGCAAACCTATCAATAAACTTGTTTTTCAATCCCTCCAGCTCTTCTCTAAACATGATAGACTCAAAGTTGCGATTGCCAAAAAACAAGGTTACTTTTGTATGACTGAAGTTGAATAGAAGACTCTTAATATGTGATAGTATCGGTGTGATGCCACTGCCAGCTGCAAAAAATACAACATGATTATGTTCTGATGATGCTATGGTAAAACTGCCTTGTGGCGGCATAACTTCTAGTATATCTCCTTTCTTAAGTACTGAATTGGCGTAAGATGAAAAGACACCATCCTTTACTTTTTTAATCCCAATAGTGCAGGTGTCTCCATTTTCAAAAGAACAAATGGAATAAGATCTTCGGATTTCCTCACCTACAGTTTTAGATCTGATTGTTAAATATTGCCCTGAAATAAATTGAAATGTTGATTTCAGATTGTCAGGAATAGAAAAAGTAATGGACACGCTCTCTTTATTCAAGCGTCTAATTTCAGAAACAGTAAGTGGATAGAAGCTAGCATTGGACATAAATACGAACATTTGTTCGCAAAATTACATAAACTCTGCCTAGTAGTCAAATTTTATCTACAAAATTCGAAGATTTTGAAATTAACCAAAATATTTTCAATTAATTTTTTTATTATATTATGATTATTCGTAATGCATAAAGATATTTATATATAGCTAGATGCAAAGTAAAAATAAAAAAAGGCAGAATTTTAGGATTCCTAGAATGCACCAACATTGAAAATTGGCATTCAATTTGCCATTATAAGGGGAGATAGATGTGTCAATAATATTTACATACATGTATCTGAAGCGAATTTTATTAATTAACCTTAATTACAATAAATCAAATGGCATTAAGAGCTGTAATAGCTGATACGCAAAAAATGTTTGCCGAAGGTATGCAGGCCATTCTGACAGAGATGAGTATGCAGTCAATAAAGATTGTAGGAATAGCGTACTCAATGATTGAGCTTAAAAAGATGCTGGCGTATCCCATAGATTTACTCATCATGGATTTGACAATAGCGGAACAGGATTCTCACAAACTTATTTCTGAACTTAAAACAGAGAATCCGACACTTCGAATCATTGTTTTATCTAATATAAGTGAATCTAAATTCGTTCGCCAAGCATTCATTCAAGGCGTTGATGGATATGTGTTAAAATCAAATCATGCTTTAGACTTACTTGAATGTATAGATAAAGTTATGGATGGAAATACATATCTGAGTGATGGCCTTCGTTTAGCTCCAGAATTGGTGCAGAAAAAGAAGAAGAAATCAAGTCTGGTTGAAGATGCCATGAAATACGAGGATAGATTCATTCTTAAGCAAAAATTGACAAAGCGTGAAAAGCAAATTTTAGCATTGATAGTACAGTTTAAATCCACTAAAAATATTGCCGAAGAGCTATATATAAGTGATCAAACTGTGGCATCACACCGCAAGCGAATAATGAAAAAGTTTGGAGTAAATAATACAGGAACACTAATTAAATTTTCATTAGAAAATCAATTGGTATAATAATTGTACATTTTATATAGGCATCCCCTTGCCCAACATTTGCAACAGTCCTTCGTGATAAGTCTGAGATTAATTTGGAATCATTTTTAGTTTATAACTTAAATCTAATTATCTCATGAAATCGGAGAATTTTACCAATTCAACCCGTACTCTTTTTGAAAAGGTTTTCAAATTGAGTATGATGACTGTAGTCTTTACAGTGTGGTATTCCGGTGTGATTGCTCAAACGCAACCTTGTCCGCTTGCTTGTAACAGTTTAGTTCAAGTATCTATGGATGATGATTGTGTTGTAGACATCACTCCAGGTATGATGCTTAAAGACAACGGTGTGCTTCCAACTTGTAACTACGTTGTACAAGTTAAAAATCAAAATGGTCAGCTTATAACCATTCCTGGTTATACTGGCTATAGTCATGTAAATGGCTCTTATGTCGGACAAACTCTCGAAGTGAAAGTTTGGCTCGGCAATAACTCATGTTGGGGTATGATCAAGCTTGAAGATAAGCTTGCGCCAACCATTGATTGTCCTTCTACTCCCGAAGTAGTCACATGTTGGGATCCTGATTATCAGGCATCTGCGCAATTGGCTACGTTGATAGCAACGGACAATTGTCAGGGAACTTTTGCAGCTACAATATTATCTGATGTGGTCACAGAATTAGGATGTGATGATGATTATATTGCAAAAAGAGTGATCAAGTATCAGGCAAAAGATCAATATAATAATATTTCCACTGTTTGTGAAAGAACCATTTATTTCAGCCCTATATCTATAGATGATATAAAGTTTCCGAAAAATTATGACGGAACGCTTCATAATAGACCTCACTTAGAGTGTGATGGTGGATATGCATGGAATCCAGTGAATGTCACCAATTGGGATACAAACAATTCTGGATATCCTGAACCTTCCGAAACAGGTGGTCCATACATCAAGCATAATGATAATATTCTTAGAATAGTTAATGGATATAAAGTATCTACACCAACGGTTTATGGTGGTGCAAATTTATCTGGATGTACTGCAGGAAATGTTGTAGGATGGGAGTATTCTTTAAGAATGGTATTAAATTCTGCAAACACACTTCAAACATGGAAGACCGTTTGTGATGGTGGAAATGGTGTTTCTGCACCTGTAGATACTATTTATAATGCTTTCATAGGTACCAATACTCTTTGTAAAATCAATACAACATATACAGATACTAGAATTGATATTTGTGCAGAATCTTACAAAGTATTGAGATATTGGACTGTCCTAGATTGGTGTACTGGTGGTGTAAGACAAATGCACCAAATCATCAAAGTAGTGGATGAAAAAGGTCCAGTTGCCACTATTCCTACGGATGTCACTGCACCAAGCGGTGCTTGCCAAACCAAAGTTTCATCAGTGATCTTAGCTGATCCATATTCTTGTACAGGTTCTTGGAGTGTAATTGAGCCTATCAATGTATATGATTGTTCAGATTGGGATTATAGTGTAGCTTTCTTATTAGCAGATCAAAATGGAAATGCACCTACTGATGGCATCTATGTCACACAAGATGGCGGTACAAGTGTATCCCAAATTACTGATCACCCAACATCACATAAAAACAGATATGTAATCAATGGTCTACCATTGGGTTGTACTTGGATAAGATATTCAGTTTATGACGAATGTGGTAATGTGACTTATGCATTTACGGAAATTTATGTAGATGATAAGACTCCACCGGTAGCCGTATGTGATGAGCACACAGTAGTGACACTATCTAATAATGGATGGGCACATGTCTTTGCTACCACTTTTGATGACGGTAGTCATGATAATTGTTCAGATGTATCATTCCTAGTAAGACGAATGGGCACTTCCACTTGGGGAGGATATGTTCAGTTTGACTGTAGTGATGTTGGAAAAGATGTTACTATAGAATTACAGGTGACTGATGCAAACAATAATAAAAATACTTGTATGGTTATAGCGACCACTCAGGATAAAGTACCGCCAATCATCACTTGTCCTGCTAGTGTGACTATAAATTGTCAAGCAGACACTTCTACCACAGCACAAGGCAAACCTGTATATTCAACTAGTGCACTTAGCACTCCATATTATACTGATAACTGCCCTAATCCTAAAATGACATGGACTACATCTGGAAAGTTAAATAATTGTGGACAAGGTACATTTACGCGTACTTTTGTGGTCACCGACTCTGGCACTAGATCTTCCAGCTGTACCCAAATAATTACAGTAAAAGATAACAATCCATATGCTGGACCAACAAGCTTCCCTGCTGATGTAACATTAAAAGGATGTATCAATATTGATACAAAACCTTCCAAAACAGGTGAGCCGGTATTGGGTACTAAAGCTTGTAGTCAAGTAGCTTATACCTACGAAGATCAATTGTTCCCTTTTGTCGACGGTGTTTGTTATAAAATACTAAGAAAATGGACAGTGATTGACTGGTGCAAGTTTAGAGATAACAATGATCCAACTACCTATATTTGGCCATCAATACCTACAGAAGATGTAAATATGTGGACAGATATTCAAGTTATAAAAGTAGTTGATGAAGATAAACCAGTAATCCAAACTACTTCAAAAGCTGATACCCAAGTATTTGGCGCTGATTGTAGCGGTGAAGTAGTGTTGACAAATAGTGCTACTGATTGCACACCTGCTGGTGAGTTGGATTGGACTTGGGTTGTAACACTACAATCAGGAGGACAAATAAGCGGTACTAAAAATGATGCAAGCGGGGTATATCCTGTGGGTACACATACAATCTCTTGGACTGTGGAAGACCATTGTGGCAACTTGGCTACAAAATCTTATCCTTTCAGAGTAGTAGATGCCAAAAAACCAACTCCTTACTGCATTAGTGAGCTAACCACAGTGGTGATGCCTACAACAGGAAGCATAGCTATTTGGGCAAAAGACTTCGATAAAGGGTCTACCGACAATTGCCCACTTACTGGATGTGGATTGAGATTCACTTTCAATGGTGCTAAACCAGTTCAGTCCACTGATCATTATTTTGACAATAATGGATTATCTACAAAATCAAGATATGACCA
This sequence comes from Saprospiraceae bacterium, assembly GCA_041392785.1. GTDB lineage: Bacteria > Bacteroidota > Bacteroidia > Chitinophagales > Saprospiraceae > OLB9. Next base: position 11,841 of record JAWKLK010000005.1, on the reverse strand, counting down.
AGGATTAGCACAATTCTGGAGTCAAAAGGATTGTTCTTCTTCCATGATTTTCACTTGCGACGATTTAGGTTCTGTTGATTTAGACATGAGCGTTTGGGATGCTGAAGGAAATACAGATTATTGTACAGTAAAATTAAATATACAGGCAAATGGTACAGCTTGTGGTGGTTCTAGAATTGCAGGTCATGTTGCCACAGAGGATGTTAAAACCATTGAGAATGTTGAGGTAAATGTCATGAATGGCAATAGCAATGAGCAAAGTGTTCAAATGACTGATGACAAAGGCGAGTTCAACTTCGCCAGCATGGCTGAAAACACAAAATATACTGTAACTCCTGTAAAAGATGTAGATTATCTTGATGGTGTTTCTACCCTAGACCTTGTTTTGATACAAAGACATATCCTCGGTATTCAATCATTTACATCTGCATATAAGTACTTTGCTGCGGACGTGAATAAGGATAACAACGTATCTGTTGCAGACTTAAGTAGCCTTAGAAAAGTAATTTTAGGAATTGATACTAAATTTACAAATAATACTTCATGGAGATTTTTCAATAAAGCTCAGCAAATCAATGATATCACTTATCCATGGAATGCATCAGAATCAATAGTTATCAATTCTTTGAATGGAGATAATATGAATAATGATTTTGTAGCTGTAAAAGTGGGTGACTTAAATGGCAATGCAACTGGTAAATTCAATTCTGAGATTGTTGATTCAAGATCAGGTGCAGGAGTTGTATTTGTTGCTCAAGACAGAAATTATACTGAAGGTGAAGTTGTGAAAATTGATGTAACTTCTGATAACTTTCAAAATATTGCTGGAGCACAATGGACATTAAACTTTGATGCAAAAGCAATGCAATTTGAAAACGTTGAATCAGGAATTTTGAGTCTTGAAGATCGTATACATAGCACTGATGGTAAAATAACTGTTTCATGGTCAGAAACAAACACTGTTTCTGCATCAAAGGATCAGGTACTTTTCACATTGGTTTTCAGAGCAACTTCGAATAATACAATTTCCAATACACTTACACTTACATCAGATGCTCTTGCGGCAGAAGTTTATAACGAGAATTTAAATACCTTGAATTTGCAAATGGAATTCAGACAGGGTTCAAGAAATGAAATGGTTTTACTCCAAAACACTCCAAACCCATTTGAAACATTTACAAGAATAGAGTTTTACTTACCTGAAGCAGGAACTGCATCCTTAAATGTATATGATGTTACAGGTAGAATTATAAAATCTATCAAAGGTGATTTTGCTAAAGGTCACAATGAAGTGAAAATTTCAGAAAATGATCTTAATTCTAGCGGGGTATTCTTCTACGAATTAGAATACTTAGGACAGAAAGCAAATAAGAAAATGGTGTTTTTGAGCAAATAGATTTTAAAATAAACAATAAAATATTCGAAAAGCCCAAGATTAATTCTTGGGCTTTTTTGACTTTAGATAATATTATTTATCAAATAGTGATTTATAATAAAAAATTCCCTAATTTTGCATTTGAAATGAACAGTTTTCCCTTCAAGAGTATCATAAAAAAATTTTTGGCGCATAATTTGTTGTATACATTTAGCATAATGATTTTGCAACCTTTTACAGCAAATTTTGTCAATAAAACGTTTTATTCTAACAATACTTTTTAAATATAGTATTTTTGCATTCACAAGTTTAAATCAAATTAAAATTCCTATCATGAGGAAGATTTTATTTTTAATATGTTTTGCAGCTGGGTTTTTTAATTCAGAAGTTATTGCGCAGCTTAATATAACCTTAGAAAATATAGAAGTTAATGCTTCTGGTGACGTGGCTTCTGTAAATGTGGTTGTTAATTCTGGATTTACAAATCTGTATTCTACTCAAATGTCATTTAGTTATGACACGCTTCATCTACAGTTTCAAGATGTTAGCGGAATGAATACTACACTTGGTTTGTCTAGTAATAACTTTTCAGGACCAAACGGAGCCGGAGTCAAAAATGGACAAGTTACATTTTCTTGGCAAGATGGTCAAACACCAAAAACTATTGCCAATGGAACTTCACTCTTTAGATTGAATTTTAAAACCTTAGGTGCCAAATGTACACAGTCACAAGTTAGCGTTGGCAATAAACCTTTATCCGTCGAGATAATTGGACCAAATTTTATGGAGTTGACTCTTAATTCAACTCCATCTACTGTAAAAGTAAAATGCGATGGTACATCAGATCCATGCGTAGATCCTGCATGCTCTAATCCAGCAAATTTTACCTTGATTGGTGGACTTGAAGAAGGTGTACCTGGCTCTACTGTGTGCGTTCCTATTTCCGTTAAGAATTTCAAAAATATGGAAAATGGTCAAGGTGCTATTACATGGGACGCCTCAAAACTAAAATACAAATCGAAAGTTGTGCCTGGAGTACTTCCAAGAATTTTAGAATTTAATGAGGCAGACAGCTTAAGCGGAAAATTGATATATATTTGGTACATTGAAAGTGGAGATGTACTCACATTACCTGATGAAACCGTTATTTTTGAATTGTGTTTTGAAGTATTAGGAACTGTTGGTGATGCAGCATGTATCAATTTAGGATTGGGCGTCCCAACCACAATTTGGGGTGCAACAGGGCAATCTGAGGTTCCAATCTGTTATCAGTATGGTCAAGTTAACGTCATATCAAACAGTGCTACAACGAAGTTAAATGTTGGAGCAAACTCAGGTAAGAAAGGAGAAACCGTATGCGTGGATGTTTCAGTCGATGAATTTAAAAATGTGGTAGCAGCAAATGCTGCTTTTACATGGAATCCAGCAGAATTGAAGTATATTAGTACTGGAAGTTACAATCTTACAGGTTTAAAACAAACAGATTTTAATTTGGTGGCTAATAATGGAGTTCCTGATAGTAAACTAAACTTTTTATGGCAAACTTCATCAGATCCAGTTAGTAAGACAAATGGTGAAAAAATATTCCAATTGTGCTTTCAGCTTTTAGATTGCCCTAAAACAGCACAGATTACAGTTGCTTCTACTGAAATTATTGGTGATGGGCCTATAACACTTCCTAGTACAGGTACAAATGGCAGTATAACAATAAGTTGTGACACCACTGTAGATCCGTGTGTTATAACCCCAGGAGCAATTACAAATGTTTCTTGTTTTGGTATGCAAAATGGAGCAGCAACAATGACTGTTACTAATGCTACTGGATGTATGTGTCAGTGGAAAGATGCATCAGGAAGTATTATCCGTGCGGCACAGCCTGTTTCATCAGGGTGTAATCTCTCTGGTGTTGGAGCAGGTAGCTATACATTGGAAGTGTTATGTGCTGGTGCTGTATCTTGTACATCAACAATTACTATTACCCAACCAACAGCGATAAATATTCCAACTTTTGGAAACATTACCAATGTCAATTGTGGTCAAAAAGGCGCAATAGATATTACTGGTACGTCTGGAGGCACATCTCCTTATACATTTGCTTGGAATCCTAATCTAGGCAATGTTGCAAACCCTACAAACCTTGATGCTGGCGTATATGCTGTCACTGTCACAGATACAAAATCTTGTACAGCTACTGCCTCGTTTACAGTCGGTACAAGTCAAACAAATTTAACTTTGACGGGCACTAGCGCTAATGTCAAATGTTTTGGTGGTACTGACGGATCTATCACATTAACTATCAATGGAGGTTGTACTCCATATACTACAGCTTGGACTGGTGGCTTAATAGGAGCTAATCCACAAACTTTAAAAGCTGGAACCTATACGGTGACTGTATCTGATGCAGGTTCACCAATTCAAACTGCCACTGCCACATTTACTATAACACAACCTTCACAAGCTGTTGCAATTGCTGTCACAGGCGTTACGATGGCCGACAATGGTGTGTCAAATGGCTCCATTACACTTGATATAACTGGGGGAACTCCTAATTATAAGACTAATTGGTCAGCTGGAAATAACAATGCTACAGACATAGTGAAAACCACAACTGCCGTAAATTTAGCTCCTGGTACTTACAATGTGACTGTAACTGATGCTAACGGTTGTACTTCTGTTCAAACAGGTATTATAGTAGGTGAAAAAGGAACTGAAGTGATTAAGCCGGTCATAGGATCGGTGACAACATCAAATTATAATGGTTCGGGAGTAACCTGTTTTAATGGGTCCGATGGAGCTCTGAATGTAGTGCTTACAGCAGGTACAACACCTGTCGATGTGAGAATACTTTCAGGTACAACAGTCGTGAAAGTGGTGCAGATGAATTCTCTATCGTTTACTATTACCGATCTTAAAGCGGGTAGTTATATTGTTGAAGTAAAAAATAGTGCTGGACTTGTTTTATCATCACCAATCGAGCTAACCCAACCTACTAAACTTGTAGCTCAACCTACAATACAATGTACTGATAAGGATGAAGACACAGGTTCTATTACTTTAAATGCTAATAATACAGGCACCGCACCATATAATTACAATTGGAGCGCAACAACTGATATAGACAATACTATTGAAAATTTAGGAGTAGGTGTTTACAATGTGACCGTAACTGATACCAATAATTGTACAGTGACTATCTCCAACATGGAGATTGAAGTTTGTTCATCTACTGGAGGGCCTGATTGTTTTGAGAGTACAGATATCATCACGCCAAATGGAGATAGAGTCAATGATTTCTTCGTAATTTCTTGTATAGATCAAGTCCAAACAGAGCTTACAATCTTTGATAGGTGGGGCAAAGTAGTGTATTCTGATGTCAATTATGATAATACTTGGTATGGCTTAGATTCTGAAGGTAAAGATTTACCAGAAGGAAGTTACATATGGGTACTCACTGTTTATAATGACAATGGAACAAGAGAAGTTTATAAAAATACAATGACAATATTGAGATAATATCCTATAAACCAATAGATAATAGCAATGCCATGAATATAATAAATAAATACAGACTAATATTATTTGGAGTTTTAGTGCTTTGGGGTATAAATGCCACCGCTCAATCTAGATATTTTGATGAGAGATACATTTACACACAAGCACAGTTACAACCTCAACTTATAAATCCTGGAGCTTTTGGGGCAAAAGGAAATCATAATGTCCTACTAAATTACCGAAATAAATGGGCTGGAATAAGTGGAACTCCAAAAACCATAACATTGGCTTACAATGGGGCAATTGGAAATGGTTTAGGAATAGGCGTAAATGTAGTTTCGGATAGGTATGGATTTTTGGAATCAACCAAAGGGGCAGCAGGCTTGAGCTACACTGTGAAAACTCAAAATAACCGAATCGGTTTTGGTATCACTGGAGAATATATCAAGCATTCGCTTTCAGGCTTTGGTAATGCCGATCCTACTGATCCATTTATAGTACAGGCATTATCTGGAACTGAATATTTTGATGCAAGTTTTGGACTCTATGGTACTTACATGGAGAAATTCAATTATGGTATTGCACTTCCATCGGCTGTGAGTTCTAGGATAAGTGGAGAATCTGATGATGAAACAGACAGAACCTTGGGTTTTATACTCCAGATGGCATACAAAATGCAGATCCACCCAGATGTATCAATGCAACCTGGATTTATATTTAAGAAACTCAATCAAGTACCAACACACATGGACTTGAATTTAGTTTTTGGATTCTTACAAGATAAATTGACAGGTGGTCTAAATTATACCTTTGGTGCTGATAAAAGAGTAGGCTTCTTGATTGGAACAAGGGCATCAGTTTTGAACATCTTTTATTCTTATAATTCGTCATCCAGCGTTGTACAAGATTATAACAATGGATCTCACGAATTGACATTAAGTGTTGATTTTGGTGGTAAAAAAATGTAGCTAATCCCTATTTTTAGTGTAATAAAGGAGGTCAGTTCATAAAACTAACCTCCTTTATTTTTTTTTATAGCGTTAAGAGATGGCTATCTTTGCATTTTTTATTCAAATATAGAATACCTTGTTATGGATTTTCTTCTTCCTCTTAAATTGGATTTTCAACATATTGCAAAATCGCACTTTGGTGTTGATTTGTCTATTGACGAAATAACTTTAAACGAAACCAGAAAGGAGTTTGATGGAGATTACACCATTGTATTGTTTCCATTTTTAAAGAAATTTGGAATGCCTCTTGAATCTTTAGGGGATGAAATTGGAAGGCATTTTATTGCCCTACAGGGAAATGTGACTGCATTTAATGTTGTAAAAGGTTTTCTGAACCTCACCTTATCCGACCTATTTTGGAAAACAGTTTCTGATAATTTGTATGGAGTTGACCCATTAATTTCTTTTCAGCACAAGCCTGAAAAAGTGCTAGTAGAGTTTGCATCACCGAATACAAATAAACCACTGCATTTAGGACATATAAGAAATATTTTATTGGGTTGGTCTATTAGTAAAATTTATGCTGCCAATGGCTATGATGTTATCAAAACGCAGATCATCAATGATAGAGGAATTGCCATATGCAAAAGTATGTATGCATGGCAAAAGTGGGGAGAAGGCACTACTCCTGAATCAACAGGTATAAAGGGAGACCATTTCGTTGGGGATTTTTATGTATTATTTGAGAAAAAATTCCAAGAGGAATACAAACTTTGGCAGAACACATTACAAGCTACTGAGATTTTTGAAGCGCAAACAAAATTTACGGAGCCTATCGAATTTTTCAAATCCTATAAAAACCAGTATTTCAATCTCTATAGTAACATTGGCAATGACGCACGAAATATGCTTCTGGCTTGGGAAGCAGAAGATGAAAAAACCAAAGCACTTTGGCATCGCATGAATCAATGGGTATATGAGGGATTTGATGAGACATTATTTAGATTAGGTGTGGCATTTGACACGACTTACTACGAATCAGATACTTACTTACTTGGTAAAAAGGCGGTGGAAACTGGCTTGCGTCGAGGTGTTTTCAACCGAGAAGAAGATAACAGTGTGTGGATAGACCTTACTGATGTAGGCATGGACAAAAAGATTATTTTACGGTCAGATGGTACATCAGTGTACATTACCCAGGATATTGGTACTGCCCAGCAGAGGTACGAAGATTTTAATGTAACAAAAATGATATATACTGTCGGTGATGAACAAGATTACCACTTCAAAGTGTTGTTTGAGATATTAAAACGACTTGGAGAGCCTTTTGCTGAGGGACTATATCATTTATCGTATGGTATGATGGAATTGCCTACTGGTAAAATGAAGTCACGTGAGGGTACCGTAGTGGACGCAGATGACATCATTGCAGAAGTGATCAATGAAGCTGCTGCCATGACAGCGGAACGGGGCGAGATTTCACACTTGCCAGATGAAGAAAAAAATGAAATAATACGAAAAATTGGAATGGCGGCTTTGAAATTCTTTATCATCAAGGTATCACCAAAGAAAAAAATGATCTTCGATCCAAAGGACTCTGTTGATCTACAGGGACAAACAGGTCCTTATATTCAAAATGCCTATGTACGAATACAGTCGCTTCTGCGTAAGGCAAACGATTTAGGAATCGATTTGGACAAGTATCAGTTTACTTCTGATTTTAAAATCAATGAGTTTGAAAGAGCTTTATTGAAACAAATCCTGAACTTCCCAATGATAATAAAAACAAGTGCCGAATCTTATGATCCTAGTTTGATAGCAAATTTTTCTTACCAATTGGCCAAAGACTTTCACCGTTTTTATCATGATGTTCGCATTTTGAATGGAGAGTCAACAGATATCATTGCATTTAGATTGAGATTGGCCCAGACAGTGGGACTAACACTTTGGTACGCTTTTGATTTGCTTGGAATTGAGATGCCTGACAAAATGTAATTCCTGCCAACTTATTAGTATCACAGTTGTTTTTTTAATGTTTTTATTCATAAATCAACCATTATAATATGCGTCGTAATACAATTTTAGCTTTGATATTAGTAGTTATTGGAATTGTGGTGATTATTTCTTCATCAAAAGATGTCAGCACATATGCAAAGATTGAATCCGCTGAAAATGGAGATTTGGTTAAGATAGCAGGCAAGTTATCCAAAGATAAACCCATTGTATTTGATGCTGAAAAAAATCCTAATTTGTTCTCATTTTTTATGTATGATGATGAAGGTAAGGAAATGAAAGTGCATGTGTATAAGCCAAAGCCTCAAGATTTTGAAATGTCAGAACAAATTGTGGTGACGGGTAGGATGCAAGATGGCATATTTCAGGCATCTGATATTTTGTTAAAATGCCCATCCAAATATAAAAATGAAGAGATTTCTATAAGATCACAAAATGGGTGAAATCCAGTATAACGGGGAGCATGTTTGGCTTGGAATTATTGGCCACATTGCTATTATCATCGCTTTCGTATCAGCAATATTGGCTGCATTTTCATATTTTAATCATATTAGAACAAAAGATGTTGCTTGGCAAAAGTTAGGAAGGCTGAGCTTTAACATACATGGAGCATCCATTTTTACAGTTATTGGGCTCATTGCATATGTCATGTATCACCACATGTATGAATTTGCCTATGTTTTTGATCACGTGTCTGATGATCTTCCATTAAAATATATTTTATCTGCTTTTTGGGAAGGACAAGAAGGTAGTTTTTTGCTTTGGATGTTTTGGCATATCGTTTTAGGTGTACTTTTAATAGCTTATTCCAAAGACTATGAAGCTCCAGTGATCCTTGTTATTGCTTTAGCAGAAGTTATATTGACTACAATGATTTTAGGAATATATATACCACTTGGGACTGAAGGGTTAAAAGTGGGGAGCAATCCTATGGCTCTGCTAAGACATATGAATGAAGCACCTATTTTTCAAAACGCGGATTATTTGTCATTGATCAAAGGTCGGGGACTTAATCCACTTTTGCAAAATTATTGGATGACCATTCATCCACCTATTACATTCCTTGGCTTTGCATCTACTATTGTACCATACGCATTTGCGCTGGGAGGCTTGATAAAAAATGATCAGAAAATCTGGTTAGAAAAATCTTATCCATGGGTATTGTTTTCTGCGGGTATGCTAGGTACAGGGATACTCATGGGTAGTCTTTGGGCATATGAGGCTTTGACATTTGGTGGCTATTGGGCATGGGATCCAGTTGAAAATGCCTCATTGGTAGCCTGGCTTACTTTGGTCGCAGGCTTACATATCCACCTCATTATAAGACATAACCACCAAACTGGTAAGAGTATTTATTTTTACTATATCATCACTTTTGTTTTAGTGTTGTATTCTACATATTTGACAAGAAGTGGTGTTTTGGGAGATACATCGGCACACGCTTTCACTAATATGGGCCTTGATATACAATTGATTTTTCTTGTTGGTTTTTTTCTGATATTTGGACTATATTGGTGGATTAAACGATGGCACAACTTTCCAGTAAAAAGTGAAGATGAAGCCCTGTATTCTAGAGAATTTTGGATAAGTATAGGCTCTTTAGTTTTGTTGTTTAGTGCATTTTTGATTATTGTGTCCACTAGTTTGCCTGTGATAAATAAGGTAATCACAATTTTTGACAGCAGTTATAATGGAAGAGTTATTAATGACCCAATTCAGCATTATAATAAATATCAGATTTGGGTCGCAATTATAGTTTCTATTTTATCAGCTGCGGCGATCCATCTAAGATATCTAGGAATCAACTGGAGCATGATGCAGAAAAAATATTGGACAAGCATAGCGATGTATGTTGTGATTTCCATAGGATTCACATTTTTAGTTTCAACTTGGTTAGATTACTTTCATTGGACATATACATTACTGACTTTTTCGGGTGTTTTTACTGTGGTAAGTAACGGACATTATTTGATTAATAGGGTTAGACAATCGTCTAAAGTTGTGTTTTCAGCTTTGTCTCATATGGGTTTTGGGTTGATGATTATTGGTATCATTGGCAGTGCTTTAAATCAAAAATTTATTTCTTCGAACCCTTTTATTTTTAGTGAAGTATTTAATGAAACAGATGTTCAAAAATACGTTCAACTCATCAAAGGCAAACCATTATTCTCCCAAAACCATCTATTGACTTATGTCTCTGATACCTTAATAGGAAGAGAGAGAATCTATACGCTTGATTTCAAAGAAATGGATGCTAATATGCAAGTGAAACATCAATTTCAGCTTCACCCAAATGCTGTATATGCAAATGATATGTCAAAGATTGCTGCATATAATCCGGACACAAAGCACACAATTAGCAAAGATATTTTTACAGCTGTTGTTGCTGTACCTCCTTCAATAGAAAGTGTCGAAAAATCTAAGGAAATTGAGTCTAACCTTAAGTATCAGACATATGAAATGACTATTGGTGATACGTTACGTATAAATGACACTTATTCTATTGTCCCATTACAAATCATCTCCAATCCTAAGAACAGTGAGTTTTCTCAACACAGTCATGATGCTGGATTTGGTATTGATATGGCAATAGTGGACACAAAGCATGACACTGTTTATTTTGTTCAGCCTGCCATGGGTATTGATGGTGCTCTTTTGTACCAATATCCTGCTGTCATAAATGATTTTGGAATTATTTTGAAACTAAATGAAGAGAAATCATCTCTTTTATTCAGTCCAGAATCATCGTTAAATTACACAGAGTATAACATTAAGGTAGGAGAGCATATTACTGTCAATGGCATTACAATGTCATTTAAAGGTGTAAATTCAAACCCACAACATAAAAACTATAAACGAGAAAATGGTGATATTGCCTTATCGGCCATAGTTGAGTTAAATGATGGCCAAAAGTCTGTATTTGTTGAGCCCGTTTTTATAGTTAGAAATAAGCAAATTCATAGTTTAAAAGATTTTAGCCCTGAGTTTGGAACCCATGTTAGGTTTAGCAATATTGACCCAAATAAGGAAATATTCACATTTAAGGTTGCCATCCAAAGTGTAAATCAAGATAAAGTATATTTTGATTTGGCAAAAGATGTCCCAAGAAATGACTATATTATTGTGATGGCATCTGTATTCCCAGGTATAAATCTTTTTTGGCTTGGTACTATATTGATGATGATGGGCCTTTTTTTGGCATCAGGGAAGAAGTTTCTGAAAATTAAAAATTTATAGTAATGCGGGTTGCCATTATTGGTACAGGTAATATTGCTAAATCTTTTGGCTCGGTTATCGCATCAAATGGTGTAGATATAGCATTTATTTTGGGAAGAGATTTTGGCCGTACAAAACAGGTTGCGGATCAATTTAATTCACCTTTTTCAACTGATGTGTCGCATCTCCCATCAGACTTGGATATGTATTTATGTTGTGTCAATGATGATGCAATAATTCAAATTGTAAACAGTTTATCTTTTACTTTGACAAAAGCCCAAGTCATTATTCACTTTTCAGGATCAATATCTTCATCCGTATTGGCATCAAAAAGTAAAAATTATGGAGTTGTTTGGCCAATTCAATCAATACATGATGGTGAAGATTGGATGGATGCTACTGTAGTAGTCACAGCATCTAATAATATTGCAAATAATGCGATCAACGGACTTTTGTCAAATTTAACATCAAATTGCATATCATCATCGGACGACCAAAGACTTAAGATGCATCTAGTCGCTGTAATTCTGAACAATTTTACGTACTATCTTTTTGAACAGACCTATCAATATTGTGATAAGCAGGAAATTGACATAACAAATTTTAAAGCGATTTTACAGACAACTTTTCAATCTATGATGGATGGTGATATTGGCAAACTCACAGGTCCTGCCCGCAGAGGAGATTTGTCCACCATATCACGACACAAAGAAATTTTGCAATCAGATTCCGTTTTGCTGGAATTATACACATGTATCACAGAAAATATATTAAAGAAATATGAGAATCCTTGAT